>JAUMYL010000011.1 GCA_030528675.1 Peptostreptococcaceae bacterium | reverse complement strand
CGGAAAGCACTTTGCTCTCACTTACAAAGGAAAGCATGCAGTTGCTCAGAAGATTATTAAAGCAGATGTTGCGCCGAAAGCTACAGGTTTCCCTGAAGTAGGAGGTGCACAGCCGGGAACTCCTGCGTTTGCACACAATGCGGAAACAGATCCTTTCCGAGTACTGAGCTTCACGACAAAGATTACAACTTCAGGTGCAGATTCTACTCAGTGGGAGTCTGGTGATGTAGTGGAGTATGTGCTCACTCTCAAAGCAGTGGACGGATATACTTTCAAAGGTTATACAGATTCTGATGTCACGCTTACTAATTTAGGTGGAAATGTTGCAGCTGCAGATTTCACAGTGGATCCCGCAGATGCGACGAAAGCTACTGTAAAGCTGACTTACACCATGCCATAAGAAATCTTTAAGAAGAGAAATAAAAAAGAACTCCCCATTGGGAGTTCTTTTTTATTTCTCAATCAGCGATTCCTCTTTAGAGAGAATCTCCGATATTAAATTGCATCAAATACAAATGTGATTGTCAGTGTTTTCTTGTCGGAAGAAAGAACCTGAGTTGCACCGGTTGCACCCTGTACAGCATGAGCTACAGTCCCGATATCTTCAAACGTGAAGGTATCTTTTGCCTTGAGTGTCATCACATAGGACGGTTTTTCACCTGTGTCCCACTTGTTATCGCCATGTGTTCCACCAGAAGCTCCGGATACAGTGAATGTCATATCTACATTCCCAGCTGCTGAACCTGCCAAAGTCATATCCTCTACATTTCCATTGTCTGCAGGCGCTGTCCCTAAAGTCGGTGTCAACTCATTATCCTTAATTTTTTGTAGAACAGCATGTTCGCCATCTTCCATTCTCAGACCGCGATTGATACCACCATTTTTAGGTTTGATTTTGATATCCAATGTCTTGGTATCTTTATAGTATTTCAATTCTTCAATCATAGAAACATCAAAGGATCCGCCATTTGTCACGGTGGCTTTGATTCTTCCAGCCGTTACAGCCGCAACAAATGCAGCACCACTATTAGCAGCATCAATCAAATCAACTGCTCTTTCAACCAAGAGCGGTTTCACAATCTCAATATCCAACACCATCGGAGTGGAATTATTTACAGTGAAATTAAATGGAGTCTTTGTAAGAACAGTTGTTCTGTCTCCTTCTACCAACTTAAGCTCTAAGCTGTGAAGTCCTACAGCAGGATACGGTCCATTGTGTATGAGTTTCAGACCGAATTTTGCATCAGTAGAGAGATCAGTAATAACATCGGCGCCCGCTATAAATAGAGAGCCTTGAGCACCTACTTCGATGCCATCTACAAAAACTTTGAGATTGTTATGGTAGTTTGCCTTAGCTACTACAACACCATTTTTGGTTGCTTCCTGCACCTCAAATACGATTTCATCAGTATCTGTTTTGATATCAAGAGCTTTTATCGCACCAGAAACTTTCAGTTTATAGTCATCCGGGTTGTCACTGTCAGTAATGTCTTCTACCATCACATCAAATTTTCCAAGCTCTACTTTTCCTTCTTTATCCATCACTGTGATGGTTTTCTTTCCGGTTTCTTGGAAGTCGACATTAATAATCATTTTACCGGCTATGCTGACATCGAGAGCGGATTCTTTTATAGCCACTCCGTCAAGAGAAACTTTGACATCCGATGTTTTGATCGGATCTCTCAGAACAATTCCGTTTGCATCTTTGAGCACAGTAGCAATTTGCTTCGCACCTTTGCCGTACTTTGCATCCGGATTGAGCGGCTCGACTTTCGCCAGAGCATCATCCTTCTTCTTAACAATCACAGATAGTTTAACAGTTCCTTTTTTCACTCCGCTGTCTGTAAAGGTCACTGCTACATTCGCAACCCCTTCTTTTCCGGCTCTTGCCAAAAGAGAATTAGGGGCGGTCGGGAAGAGTACTCCAAGATTGTCGGATACGAAAGAACCTGTTGTAATTGCTTGCAAAGCGGTTTCGGAAGCAGGATCTCCATTAAAATCCACTCCTTTGGAAGGAACGAATTTTATGGTATCTCCCGGCTTCAAATAAGAAGCCGTACCCGAAAGCGGAGCCTGTAGTTCCATCTTCGCTTCAGTTACTTCTTTTACAGCTGTCAGATCTGCTACGCGGTGCACTTTTTTCCACGCAGACGCCAAATCTTTTCCATCTTTTGAAAGAATTACTTTGTATTCAAATTCATTGACATTAAATGGAGCTACTGTCATATTCACCAAACCGGTTTTTCTTTCCAAAGCATCAGGATCTACGTCAACCGTAAATTCAAATTTTACTTCATATCCCATCGCTTTGAGTTCATCGACAGTCTTTTTGTCCTTCGCATCGTTGACACCAATCTCAAGCTGCTGACCGGCTGCCTGTGCTACAACATTTGTAATTGCACTTACCGAAACTATGGTTCCTGCCATTTTATTCAATTCTTCGATTATCTGGTCTTCAGTGAAAGTCGGATTGTCTTTCTTCACTTTTGCGTAATCCACAAGCGGATATTTCTTTCCGCCTTTCAGTTCAATCGTGTAATCGGCCATGTCGGTAGCGATGTCAGCCAGATACTCGGGAGTTGTAGCCACGTCTATAAGCGGGAATACCTTTTTGTCAGATATTCTTGTGAAGTCGTAGGGAGCCGCAAACACCGATACTGCTGAAGATGCCACCAACAAAGCTGACAAAAGTACAGCTGTAATATGCTTTCTCTTCATAATAAATAAACCTCCTTAATTTTATTTGTCAAGATTCTGAAGTTCTTACTAATCAATCGACAGAATCGACAGGAACTCTTCGGAGTTTCCTCCCAACTGCTTGATGATATCTGCCTCCGACATATTCTTTTTCTTCAATTCGGAATATTTGAGCAAGCTGTAGAAATTACCGTCCGAAAGCCGAACTTCAGCGCTCTCAACATCTGCCGCTACATCTGCCAAATCCGAAGGGTCTGAAGCCAAGTCCACCAAAGCATAAATCCTTGAGCCTACCCTGATGTCATATGGGTCTGCAAAAACAAATGAATACTTAGTCGCCAACAAACAAATCATCAATCCCAGTACAAATAATTTTTTCTTCATAAACTCCCCCCCTTTTTTTCAGATTCTGAAACTTGAAATATGAACCGAGAATCAGTTCAGCTCTCTCCAGTCATCAATATCAAGAAAACCAAGGGTTCTCATCATACTGTCAATTCGAGGTGTTTACTACTTCGCCAACACTCTATAGGTTTTTCCACCGCTCTTGAGCGTCAGCCCTACTACCTTAACAATATCATCCTGCTTTGAAAGAACGACTGCCAGTCGAGGAAGGTTTTTGTCTGCTTTAACAGCTCCAAGAGCGAGTTCTCCGTCTGCTCCCTTGACAGTTACATCTGCTGCAGTAACAGTTGCTTTGTCTATTTCAGAAGGAAGATTGACATAGATAACTTTAAGACCGGCTATATCGCCAATCTCGTAATTCAGTCCAGCCAAATCTTCTCCCACGACAGACGGATTCAAAGCCGAATCCCAAGCTGCGAATCTCGACTGTGCATGTCCGAGACCATTTGTGTAATGCGCCGGATCCTTAAGATATGCTTTTACTTTCGCCGAGTTCATATTGAACTTGTCCACAGCGTTTTTGAATGCTGTCTTATCCTTCGCTACGAAAGCTTCGTACACTTCAATTGAAGCCTCATAAGCATCTACAAGCGCCTGAGCGTTTGCATCTCCGTTTACCACAGCTTTCGCTTTCGTCAAAACATCTTTCGCTGCAACCGTGTTGATCTTCGTCAAATCCGCTCTGTCCGCCGCCGGCTCTTTGCCCAGCTCTGTCGCTGTGTTCACAAAATCAACCTCAGCAGCAAAAGCCATTGCCGGAGCCATGCTTACTACCATACCTGCCGCCATAGCCATCGCAAGTTTCTGTTTGCTTGAATACTTCATCAATATTCCACCTCTCATTTTGAATTTTTGTGCGAGGAGCGCTCACACGATGATAAGATACACTTACTGACGGTATTGTACTACAAAAAAGAAGATAAAGCAATTCTTTCATCAAGAAAACATCGGACTGTTACTGAAATGTAACAATCCTTGCCCCGCTTGCTGAAGACTGATCGCCCTCTTTTTCCCGTATATCCACCGTCCCATGCTTTTATTGTATCGGCTTTAGAAGTCCTTTTCAAGAGTGTTTTCCGTTTTGTAATCGTTTTTTAATATTTTTCACCTTGTGTTTTTTCAGAGTTTTCCTTTGATTTTTAACTGTTCTCTTCAACTTTCATCAGAGGGAAGGCGTCGATAGTCCTGCCTGCCGCGCTTCTCTTTCTCCATTCGTAGAGACGGATCCCGCAGTGGGCAGCGAGCTCTTCTCCTGTAAAGAGAAAGAGCAATTTCTTGTCTTCGGGCAGGATCAGGGAATCCAGATCAATCTGCAGAGGACCGTCTGTGGGAAGCTCCCGACCACGCAGATTGATCTGTCTCAGAAGAGTTCTTCTGCTGTCCATGATCTGCAGGCGCAGGACGATCTCTTCCGTCAGAGGATTGTGATTGCTCAGGCAGAGGGTCAGACGGTCGATCCGGTTCGTCTCGAGGAGACAGGTATAGAACCAGACCCTCTCTTTCGTCAGGGAAGGCGTCTTTGTAAGATAATAGCCTTGCCTCTCCAGCTCTTCCGCACAGGGGAAGAAGGCGATCTTCTGTCTGAAACGTCGGGTCTGCCGGCGGTTTTCTCCTGTGAGGTGATGAAGCAGGAGGATCTTCGGATCGGTCAGATAGCTGTCCAGCTCGATGCAGAGGTCTCGGACATCCGGCGCAGAACATCCGGCTTGAGCCCCGCCGACCTCTGCGGTCAGGTATCCTCTGCTGCGCAGACGCTCATTGCGGAGGATGCGGATCTCGTTTTGCAGTTCTTCGATCCGAAGATTTTTCTCCATGAGCTGCTGCATCAATCCCTCGGTACATTCCGCAGGACATAGGGGAAATGCCCGGTCTGCATGCTGTGTCCGCAGATTTTTCTCTTGTTCCCATCTCTTTTCTTCTTTTTTTTTCGTTTTTTCTTTTGTCTCTTCTTTTTTCTCCTTCTCTCTCGGAAGATCTGCGCAGGGAGTTTCAATCGTGCGGAATTCCGCCGGGTATCTCTGCGGCACTTTCAGGGCCTTTTTCGCCTGCAGGCAGCGGATCCTGTGAAAGAGGGCCGTAATCAGCGGCGCTTCCTTCTCTCCCGCCCTTTCAAAGGCTCTTTTTTCCTCCTCGGAGACTGCCGGAATCTGCAGAGCGCTCCATAGGGGCTGCAAAAAATCCGACCCGGTCGTATCGAAGATCGCTTCGACCTGATTGACCGAGAGATAGTCTCTCATCTCCTCTTTGAATCTGTGCGCATCGATCACGGCGTTGTCCGGACGGATATCTTCCAGCCGGAGCTCGAAGATATCCATCCCTTCGAGCTCCGGCTGGAGAGCAGCTCTTCTTTCGGAATCCTCGGGGGAATCTTCGCCTTTTCTGAGGATGTGCAGTGAACGGATCTCTCCCCGGACGATCGCTTTTTTCATCTCCCGATAGACGATATCCGCAGTCATCCGACTCAAAGGGGCGACGATCAGAGGAAGGCCGGACATCAGATGAAAGACTCCCTCGGGCAATTCTTCGAGGGTCTCGGTCAGCACGGCGTCGGGATAGATAAAACTGTCGGGGTCGAGGGTCAGCTGCTCGGTGGTCATATAAAAGCTGCTGAACTTCCGGTCTTGATCCGTTCCCATCTGTGGAAAGGGATATTCTCTCCTGCCGAGCCAAGGCAGGGCGATCATCAGCAGAGGCCGGACGGGCGAGCAGTCGATCAGCGCGCTCATCTTTTCGTCTCTCCCCGCTCTTGCGATGAAAAAAGGATGGATCTTTTCGTAATAGAGCTGCAGACGGAGAGAGGGCGATTCGATAAAACTCAGGTCGTCAATGGGGGCCTGCGGGAAATTTTCGGGTCTCAGACGCTCATTGCGGCTTTTAAGGTCAAGGGATTCCATCATCTTATAGAGGGTGATTTCATTTTTGACGGTCTGATTGAGGGAGCCGACTCTCTGCTCTTCAACGAGACTGACGACGGAATCGACTCTCTTGGCTCTCGCTCCCGAGTATATCCAGCGTTTCCACATATCCCAGTCGGTCACGCGCCTCAGCAGCAGAGAAGGATCGTAGGCGCCGAAAAGGTCGAAGATTTCTCTGTGATGGAGAACCGCGTTGTTGGATATCGTATTGACATAGAGGAGGTAGTCGGGATCAAGGTCTTCGGCTCCCAGCACGAACTCGCTCTTGTCAAGGGTCTTGACATAGCGGCAGGCTCCATAGACGAAAGTATCCCTCGGCTCTTCCCGTATCCCCTCGTACAGCACCTGAAGCGCATGGGGATACCATCTGTCGTCATCGAACTGGTAGGCGATATATTCTCCGCGGCTCTCGTAAAACCCCTGCATGACTTTGATCGAAGGCAGACCGCTGTTTTTTTCGTTGCGGATGTAGACGATACGAGGATCTTCCGCCATCTCTTTCTCGACAACCCGCCGGGTCAGGTCGGTGGATCCGTCGTCGATGATAATCAGCTCGAAATCTCGAAAACTCTGGGCCAATACGGACCTTATCGCTCTTTGCAGCAGTCCGTTGTCTCCCCGGCAGTAGGTCGGCATCAGCACACTGATCTTGGGGCTGCCTGTGAGATCGGGGGAACGATATATCTTGTAATCACTCAAATATTCTTTCGCCTGTATCATCGCTTCACCTATGCTCTTCCGGCAGCCGCGTGACGGATGACGGCGCCGCTGATCTCATCCACGTCTTTTTTGCTCAGTCTCAGATGCAGAGGCAGAGAGAGGATGCTTTCACTGATTTCCCGCGCGTTGGGGCAGCTTCCCTGCGCATCGGCATACATGCGATACCCGGTGTTGTCGACATAGTGAACTCCGGGATAGATCTCTTCTTCGTTGAGTTTTTGCAGGAGGGCATCCCGGTCTCGGACTCTTATGATGTACAGATGTCTTGAGGACTCGCAGTCCACAGGCAGGGGAACCGGTCTGATCTCCTGTCCATAGGGCGCAAAGGCTTCGTCATACCATTTGCAGATCTGCCTGCGGTAAGCGTTGTCCGCATCGAGATAGCGCAGCTGTACAAGGGCGATCGCCGCCATGATCGAGTTGCCGTGGTATTTGTATCCCGGATACTCGACATCGTAGCGCCATTTGTAATTGCCTTTTTCGCCGGTGCGGGCATAGGTGTCTTTGTTGATGCCGAGCCAGCCGAGCTTCCTCGCGATCACATCGCAGGTTTCGTCTTCGAAGCAGATCATACCGGAATCGGCTGTAGGCAGATTTTTGACCGCCTGATAGGAATAGACCGCGGCATCCGCTTCCTTGCCGACATGGACTCCATCCACTCTCGTACCAGACATATGAGCCGCATCGAGGATGAGTTTGAGTCCCTTCTCACGGCAGATCTCTCCGATCTCTTTGAGTCTTCCGCTGCTTCCTCCTATCCCCACAAAGATAATGGCTCTCGTCCTGTCCGTGATCTTTCGTCTGACATCCTCGGGGTCAAGGCAGAGATACTCATCGACATCTGCAAAGACGGGCTTCAGATTTTCGTAGAGGATCGCATGGTTGCTTGAGACAAAGGTCAGAGGGGAGGTGATGATCTCATCGCCCTCCTTCCATCCTCCCTGCATCTTGAAGATCTTGACCGCCAGATGCAGTCCCGCAGTTGCAGAATTGAGGAAATAGGCATGGGGATGGGAGGTGTATTCCTTCCATTTTTCTTCAAATTCGACCGTCTTGAATCCCATTCCCGTCCACCCTTTGTCAAGGCACTCTCTTATCTCCTCGAGACACTCCTGCGTGCGAAAGGTCGGTACGAATAATTGTATCGCCATGATAATTCCTCCTTTTGTTTTCCGGTCTTTCTGTTTACATACTTCTATATACCATCCGCCTATCCATTATCGGTCTTTTTTAGAGTCTCTCTGTGATGGCAAAAAGCTGCTCTTCGATCTTTTCCATATTGCTGTCAAAGACCGCCTCGAGGGTATATTTTTGAACAGCTTCAAGACTTGCCTGCCGATATCTCTCCCGAAGGTTCCCGTCTTGGAGCAGCTCCTCGAACTTGGTCTTCAGTTCCCGCTCATCTTCAAGGGAAAAAAGGGCACCGTTTTTTCCGTCCTCTATCAGATCTTCATGTCCCTTGACCTTGGAGGCGATCACGGGCACGCCGAGACTCATCGCTTCCATGATGTTGAAGGGCAGACCTTCGCTGCGTGCGCTGCTGATCGCGAGATCACAGGCCGCAATCAGAGATCTGATTCGCTTCTGATATCCGAGAAGGAGAATCTGCCCTTCCAAGCCGAGACGGCGGATCTCTTCTTCCAGAGCCTTTCGGCTCTCCCCCTCTCCTGCAAAGAGAAGCCTGACCTGCGGATGAGTACGCAAAATATCTGCGAGCTGACGAATCATAAAAAGATGGTTTTTCCGCCCGCTGTACTCCGCCGGATAGATGGCGAGAAAATCGTTCTCTTCCCATCCGCATTCTCGCCGCAGAGACTCTTCCGCAGATCTCTCCCGATCAATCTTCGGGATCCCCATCCCCGGAATCGGCACTATTTGTTCTGCCAGACGGTATTTTCGAGCGAGAATGAGATCCTGCCGGTTCATGACGAGCAGAAGGTCGGTTGCTCTTTTGCACAGGAGCTCGGCCAGGACATATATCGCTTTTTTGAGCGAATGCGTCGATTCAGAAAAGAGATAGCCGTGTGAGATATGGATCAGTCTCCCTCTGTCTTTTCTGAGGTTCTTTTTCGCCATTCGTGTCAAAAATCCCGCAAGAGTCGCATTGGAGACGATAAGATCGTATTTTTCACCTGCGAGAATCTCTCTGATCTTGCGAATCATTTTCAAATTTTCGAGGGAAAGGATCTTCTTGCTCATCGGAAGACGAAAGATGCGCTCCGCTTCCGGGATCTCTTCGCTTCCTTCTCCCAAGAGATGGATCTCTCCTCCCCGGCGGATAAGCTCCTGAAGATAGGGACGGTGAAAATGCATGATATGCGAGAGTCTCGATGCAGTATAGAGGATCTTTTTGGGACGGTGAATCATCTCGATGACTTCTCTTCCTTCCTGCTCGGCCCTTCCGCTCTCCTGAAAGCCGATCTTATGATAGAGAGCAAAGGCCCTTTCGTTGTCGGCAAAGACACTCAGTCGGAGATTTTTTATTTTCAGCTGTTCTCTCGCAAAGCGGCAGGCGAGAGCTGCCGCAGTCTTTCCATGTCCTCTTCCTCCGGCTTTTTCCGCATCGATCAGAAGTCTTCCGAACTCGGCAGAAGAGCTCTGCAAGGAGCAGTCGTAGATCGCCACTGCACCGACCATTTCCCCGGAAGAGCGATCGCAGACAGCAAACATATAATCGCCGTTTTTTTCGAGATATGACCGGTACCAGTTTTTCTGGCTCTCCGCTTCGATCAATCGACCGTCAAAAAATGCCTGCCTGTTTTCCGGACGGTTGCGCAGAAGACGCAGGAGCTCCAGATCCTCCTCGGCCAGAGGACGCAGGAGAGTATTTCCGGACTCTAAGATGCAATCATGCTGCAAGCGGATCTACCTCTCTTCTTTTTGCATATTGTCGAGGTACTCCCGGGTAACGGTATGCACATCGCCGTCCATCAGGAGCTTTCCCCTTTCCATCCAGAGACAGCGGTCGGATGACTCCGTCGCCGTCTGCATGGAATGAGTGACCAGCACGATAATCTTCGCGCTGTTCATCATCTCTTTCATTCGTTTTTTCGCTTTTTCCAAAAAAGATGCATCTCCAGCTGCCACGACCTCGTCCAGCAGAAGGATATCCGGCTTGATCGCTGTCGATATGGAGAATGCAAGGCGGACGAACATCCCGGAGGAATAGTATTTGACCGGCATATTGAGAAAATTGCCCAGCTCTGAAAACTCTGCAATCTCCTGCATCTTCGCCTTGATGTCCCTCGGGTGCTCTCCCAGCATCAGTCCCCGAAGGTACATATTGTCCCATCCGTTCATCTCCATCTCAAAGCCTGTCGCAAGCTCGAACATCCCGGAGATCCTCCCCTGCACATCGACACTCCCCGAAGTGGGAAAGTAGATTCCGGAGATCGTCTTGAGAAGAGTACTTTTTCCGGCGCCGTTATGCCCGATGATCGAGACGCGTTCTCCTTCACGGACATTAAGATTCAGACTTTTGAGTGCATGGACGCTTCCGTCGCTCTCGAACTCACTGAATCTCTTGCTCCCCGGAATCAATATGTCTTTGATCTTCTTTGGACGAAAGGTTTTGAAGCAGAGATCCACTTCCTGAAATTTGATATGGCTCATGAGTTTTCCTCTCTATAAATACAGAGATATCTTCCTGCGATGCTTCATCAGCAGCAGGATGCTCAGGATGAACAAAACGCCCGTGATTCCAAGAGCTGTCAGATAAATCTCCGCCGGAGGAAGGCTCTCCCCGGTCATCGGCTGCCGGATGATCTCGAGCATATAATAAAAAGGATTGATCTCATAGATGAAGGCGAAACCTTTTTCCTTGAGCATCGAAGGCTTGTAGATGATCGGCGTCGCGTAAAACAGTCCTTGGAACATCAGGACCTGCAAAGGCTGATAATCCCGTATCCTCAGGTTGATGATGCTCGTAAGGTTCGCTACCGCAAGAGAAAACAGGAAGATGACGGCGAGCCCCGGAATGACCATCAACATTCTGAAGCTGAAAACTTCTGGCCGCACGAGGAGGTAAAGGACGAAAAAGGTTCCTATACTGTAGAGAAGGTTGACAAAGGCGACTGCAACAACACGAATCGGAAAGATCTGCGGGCTGACAGGCGTCTGCTTGAGATAACCCTCCGCCGCTATCAGAGCCGTTGTACCGGCATCTGCGGAGGCGCTCATGAAAATCCAGGGATTCAGACCTGTGAAGATCATGGGAATCAACTCTTTTGGAGGCATGGAAAAGAGGATAGAATAGACAACGCCTATGATGAGAACGAGCCCCAGAGGAGTAAGCACCGCCCATCCGATCCCCAGAACGGACCTCTTGTATTTCAGCTGCAGATCTTTGTGGATCAGGCTTATCAAGATGTAGCGGTCTCGTATAATGCCTTGCAGATATTCTTTGAACACGATATTATCTCCGTTTCTTCATTGTTTTGATTATTTTCCGCCCGATAATCGGCAGTGTCCTGATTCCGTAAATCTTAAGGTAAAGCCGGAGTTTTTCCTGATAGAAAAGTCTCTGAAGATTAGGTAGACGAGAGAGGGAGCCCTGTATCTCTTCCGCTTTGTAGCTCAAAAGCTCCGGGAGTTTTTCTTCAAGATCTCGGCTGATCTTTTCATGGCTGAACTCTCTGCGGAGTTTTTCCTGCGCGGCCTGCGCGCAGGATCGCAGAGCCGACTGATCGAGAATCAGGCTTCGCATTTTTTCGTACCAGTCTTTGGGGGTATTCCTGCAGAGGAATCCGTTTTTCCCGTCTTCGACGACGAGGCGGTAGGGCAGCGCATCGGTGTAGATGCCTGCCGCTCCGATGGAACTGTATTCGATGAATTTGTTGAAATATTTCGCTCCGTAAAAATCACTGATGCGTATCGGAGCGATCCCGATATCAAAACCGCCGTCTCTGACGAAATTTTTATACTCATCGTAATTGTAAAAAAACTCATGGTGATATACATTCGTTTTACCCGAAAGTCCGGGGTCCGGTCCGATAAAGGTGAACTCGGCCTTCTCTCCCATTTCGTCGGCAAGTCTTTCGACCGCAGGCAGAATATACTCCTGCAAAACTGCCCGATGGTCAATCGATCCCGCGTAGAGGAGTTTGACTTTCTCCTTGGGCATCATGCAGACTTCCTTTTCGATCCGTGCAGGCACCCCGAGGACGACGGCCCGCTCACGGGCATAGGAGGCGTATTTGTCCGCGATGCTTTGGTTGACGCACCAGAGAATATCTGCGCATCTCAGCGCCTCCTCGATCGTCTCCTTGATGCTGCCGCAAGAAAAATAAGGGCTGGATTCATTGCCTTGAGGGATGTCCAGCAGATCATCATCCAAAAAATAGATCACTTTTCTTCCGGCCTGTTTTGCCGCACGGAGGACACAAAGCGAGATATACTCGGAGCCTCTGACGCTGATGACCGTATCCGCCCAAGCGATATCCGCATTTTTAATATTTTTCGTCTCGACAAACCGCAGGCTGCATCTGCCGCTTTCCTGATGAAGTTTCAGCGGCTCCAACACACCTACCCTGACGGAAGGGAGAGGAGCGACGCATTCAACGAGTATATTGGAAGACATTTTTCCTCCTTTGCCGATCACTGCTCAAGATCATAGCATCCAAACAAGTAAAGTCCCTTGAAAACCAGAGTTTCCCAGCTCTTCTGCCTGTACAGAGGCGTCTTGAAGAGCCAGAGAATTCTTTGCAGAAGGCTTTTTTCAAAATCAAGATAGGACTCGGTCTCTTTGCAGTACGGATCAGGAAGTCTCGCCCGATAGGCTTCATAAAATGCCTGAAGCTGCCTGGAGATGCTTCTGCTTTTTTTCTCCCGAAGATAACCGAGTCTGCGAATGTTTTTTTTGAAAAGACCCGTTTCGTATCCGACGCTGTTGACTCCATGCTGACGGTGGTAGACAGTATCCTCCTCGTCATAGCAGACCTCTCCCAGAGCAGAGGCGAGCAGGTAGATCCACCAGTCCACGGCATGAACTTCGTCCGGGTAATGAAGGCGCAGTTCCGAGAGGAGACTGCGGTTGAACACCTCTGTATGTCCCTGACAGATGTTCTGTGTCAAAGCATTATAATAGGAAGCCCCTTTTTTCGGGTATCCGGTCATTCCGATAAAATTCATCCTCTCATCCGTCAGCCGTGACAGGGAAGCATAGAGCTGAGGCTTCGCGCTGTTTCTGTCCTCAAGGCTTTCAAGAGCTCTTCGGAGTTTGTCCTCGCGCCAGACGTCGTCCTGATCGCTCAGAGCGAAATAATCACAGCTGAGGTCGCTGTTTTCAAAGAGGCGCTTCATGCTCTGATTGACCCCGACATTCTCTCCGCAAAAAACCTCAAATCCCGCTTTTCTTTCGTAATCTTCTAAAATCTCCCTCGTCCCGTCAAGGGAGCCATCGTCACGAATGAGCACCCTGAGTTCGAAGTCTCCTTCCTGCCTCAGATAACTGTCGAGCTGCTGCCGAAGGTATTTTTCTCCGTTGAATGTCGAGAGAAGTATTTGGATCTTTGGTCTTTTATTTTTCATGGTTTGCGATCTCAAGGAGATAGTTTCCGTAGTCGGTCTTCAGCAGTGGCTGTGCAAGGCGGACGAGATCCTCCTTCTCAATATATCCCATGCGGTAAGCAATCTCTTCAAGACAGGCAACATAGAGCCCCTGCCTCTTCTGAATCACCTGCACGAAGTTTGAGGCTTCGAGCAGGCCTTCATGGGTGCCGGTGTCCAGCCAGGCCATCCCTCTTCCGAAAAGTTCAACTCTCAGCTTGTTTTCACGAAGATAGAGGTTGTTGAGTTCGGTGATCTCCAGTTCTCCTCTTGCGGACGGACGGACGCGCCCGGCCATCTCGACGACTCTGTTGTCATAGAAATACAGCCCGGGAACGGCGTAATTGGACTTCGGATACTGCGGTTTTTCTTCTATGGAAAGTACTCTTCCTTCGGGATCGAATTCGACGACACCGAAGCTCCCCGGATCGTTGACATAGTAGCCGAAGATGACGGCACCCTCTTTGAGAGAAGCTGCAGCCTTCAGGATACCGGTCAAGCCTTTTCCGTAAAATATATTATCCCCGAGAATCAGCGCCGCCGCGTCCTCTCCGATGAAATCCCCTCCGATGAGAAAAGCTTCCGCGAGACCTTTGGGTTCCCTCTGTACCCGGTAACAAATCGAAATTCCGAGTGACTCTCCGCTCCCGAGCAGTTTTTGATACATCGGCAGATCCTGTTCTGTCGAAATCAGCAAAATCTCTCGTATTCCGGCCAACATCAGAGTAGACAGAGGGTAGTAGATCATCGGTTTGTCGTAGATCGGCAGCAGCTGCTTGGAAACGGATTTGGTCACAGGGTAAAGCCGCGTTCCGAGTCCTCCCGCCAGAATGATCCCTTTCATTTTATCTCACGCCCCCTCAAATACTGTATATTTTCAGACTATATGTTCCTCTTGCCGCACGGATTCCCCCTGTACTCTCAGCAGGAAGACCTGACGCACGACGCTCTCCTTGAGTTCGTCCATACTCTCTTCGAAGATCGCGAAGGCTTCTTTGTTGAAGGCCGTCAGCGGATCGAGGCCGCCGATCGACTGCAGGTTGATCCCCTGCTGCATCTGTTCGATCACATCGAGGTACTGAACCCAGGTAAAGTCGATCCCGCTCAGCAGGATGATCCTTTCCATCATGCGCATCGCAGATTCTCCCATCCCGGACTCTATCCTCTCATAGAGATTCAGAGCGTGATCCACAAAGGTTTCTCTGATATCCTCTGCTGTAAGATCTTCGATGGAAAGACCTTCCATCTGACGCATCGGCTGATAGGAGGGCTGATACAGCAACTCGTAAAACTCTTTTTCCATCGCATCGATTTCCCACATTTCAGGGAACTCACTCTCTTCCGTATACCGGCCGACCAGTTTGGAAACGACTTCTTCGACCATCGATCTTATCTGCTCTCTCTTGTCTTCCTGACGGATGAGGCTCTCCCTCTCTTTATAGATATTCAGGCGCTGTTTGTTGATGATCTGATCGAATTTGATCGTAGCGAGTCTTGACTGATAATTTGCAAATTCAATATTTTTCTGTGCGGACTCGACAGCTTTTACGATCACTCTTCCTTCGACCGGCTGATCTTCGGGGTGATCTTCCTTTTCTGCAAATTCCTGCGCAGCCTGTTTAACTATATTGTGATGATAGTCTCCGGTCCGACTGAAAATATCATCTTCCAGTGAGATCATGAAGACACTTTCACCGGGATCTCCCTGTCTTCCGGAGCGGCCTCTGAGCTGGTTGTCGATACGGACGGAATCGTGTTTTTCCGTTCCCAGAATGAAGAGTCCGCCGAGCTCTTCAACACCTTCTCCCAGCTTGATGTCGGTTCCCCGCCCCGCCATATTTGTCGCGATCGTCACGGCGCCTTTCTGTCCGGCCTTTGCGATAATCTCCGCTTCATGCTGATCCTGAACCGCATTGAGCAGGGTATGGGGAATTTTTTCCGTTTTAAGCAGGGCACTTATTTTTTCGGACTGGCTGACGAATATCGTCCCTACGAGTACAGGCTGGTCTTTTTTATATCGGTTTTTGATCTCCTCGATAATCGCTTTCTCTTTCGCTTTACGGCTTAGAAAAACGAGATCTCCCCGATCCATACGAAGCATCGGCCTGTTGGTCGGAATCACAACCGTATTCATCCCGTAAACACTATGGAACTCTTCTTTTTGCGTATAAGCAGTTCCCGTCATCCCGGAAATCTTTTGGAAGAGACGAAAGTAGTTTTGGTAGGTGATGGTTGCGAGAACCGCAGACTCTTCTTTGATCGGTACATCTTCCTTGGCTTCGATCGCCTGATGAAGCCCCTTCGTATATCTCCTTCCCTTAAGGATCCTCCCTGTAAAGGGATCTACAATCTGCACCTCGTCATCTATAACAACATAGTCCTGATCTCTGACCATGATTGCATTTGCCTGAAGCCCCTGACGAATATGATGGATCAACTCGGTATTTTCCTTTTCAGCGTAACCCTCAAGCTGAAAGACTCTTTCCGCCTCATCCATTCCCTCATCCGTCAGAGAAGCAGCTTTTTTGACAGTATCGATGCTGTAATGAATATCTTTTTCCAGTTTCTTGACAAAAGCGTCAATCTTTCTGTAATATTCAGAGGGTTTCTCTCCTTTGCCGGAGATGATCAGCGGCGTTCTCGCTTCATCGATCAGTATAGAGTCAACCTCATCAATGATCGCATAATAAGGTCTCCGCTGTCTGATTTCCTCTTCTCTCAAGACCATATTGTCCCGCAAATAGTCAAACACAAATTCCGAGTTGACGCCATAGATAATATCGCAGGCATACTGGGCTTTTTTTTCTTCCACATTCATCGAAGAATCGATAATTCCCGTCGTCAAACCCAAAAATTCATAAACCCTTCCCATCTCTTCCTTGTCTCTCCGGGCAAGATAAGGATTGACCGTGACAACATAGACGCCTTTCCCTGTCAGCGCGTTGAGGTAGGCAGGAGCGACGGCGGAGAGCGTCTTTCCCTCTCCGGTCTTCATCTCCGCAAGGTTGCCGTGATGCAGGACGATCCCGCCCATCAGCTGTACCTCAAAGAGTCTCAGCCCAAGCACACGATAAGCCGCTTCCCGCACTGTTGCAAAAGCTTCGATCAGCAGACTGTCCAGAGAGGCTCCCAGCTCGATGCGCTCTTTGAATCTCCGGGTATTTTCTTTGAGTTCTTCGTCCGTCCGGGAGGCATAGTCTTTTTCCAATGCGATGATTTTCTTCGCGAGTTTCCTTTCCTTGCTCATGCTGTCTTTTGCGGACTGCAACAGTTTTTCTATATTATTCTTCATGAATTTTCCGATTCCTCTCTGACTGTTTTCTCTATCCATAATACCCTAAATCCCGCAAATTGACAATTCTTATCGAAATTTGCCGAGACTGTAACCGTTTTTTAATGTTTTTTTCATCCTTCTCGTTTATAATAGTAGTTGATACACCTTTTTATCGTTCCGCTCCATTTTGCAATGGGCCCCAATTTTATTTCATGTTTCTCGTATGAAATTTCTCCATCAAACATAGAAAGAAGGTCACAGAATGAAAAAATTCCGCAAAATACTCTCTCTTCTCACGGCCGCGGCGATCATGCTGACGCCCCTTTCCCTGTCGGCGCAGGAGCAAAAGATCGCTTCAGCCCTCAGCTACGAGGAGGCGGTCAAGATCGCGGTCTCTTCCAACGATATGCTCCGCAAGATAAAAAACGAAGCGGACAGCGCAAGCAATCAGCGAAACAGTCTCTCTTCCAATTTTCCGCCGGAGGCTTCGACGACGGCGCCTTACATCTCGACGATGGTACAGTCGACCGCGGATCTTGAAGCGCTCGTCAGGAACAAGGGGCTGGAATACGATTCGACGCTGGACGCCATCGAGATGCAGCTGAAAAACATCTTCTTTACAGTTCATCTCCACGAGGAGAATATGAAGATCAACGACCGGCAGATCGCCCATCTGCGTCAGAGCGTCTCCATCGAAATGCAGAAAAAACAATACGGGATGGCCAGCGATTTTTCCGTGAAAAAGATGCAGAACGACCTGGATAAACTCATCAAGGAAAAGGCGGTGGCGGAAAAGGAAGTGCAGAAGCACTACTTTGCCCTCAACAAACTTCTGGGTCAGTCCACCGTCAAGTATACAAGTCTCAAACCCCTCGCTCTGGAGTACCGCGGCGTCGATGCGAAAGACTCGGAGCAGAAGATCGGCGTCGCTCTTGCGAACTCTGCGACCGTCAACTACAAGAAGGCGCATATCGCCTCTTTGGAACTGAAAAAACACCTTTATCCTTTCAATACGGAGACCGCCTACCTCCTAGGAACGCCGGCTCCGGAAAAGCCGGAGCGCATCTCCGACGAGATCGCAATCGCCTCGGACGACCTGACGGTGCAAAAGAGAAATCTCGAAGATCAGATCCGCAACCTCTACAACAGTCTGAAATCCATGGAGGCGACGATCACTGCCCAGCAGGCGCAGGAGAAGATCCTGAAAGAGCGCATCCGCATCGCGGAGGTACAGCGCAAAGCGGGGATGATCACACAGCAGCAGGTCGACGAGGCAAAGCTCCAGCTTGAGCTGCTCGCTCATGGGATCGAGTCTCTGAAGGGCCAGCATACCCTGTTGAAACTACAGTTTGACAAACCCCATCTGATGCAGTGATCCGGCGAAAGCTACTAATCCCCGGCCGAAAGACCGACAGGAAACATCGTGGAACAGGTTCTCCAGACTCGCCTCTTTTCCTGCACCTTGCACAAAAGAGCTGACTCCGAAGTGCTGAAAATGCAAAAATGGCTGAACTCAACAAATAAAATGTTGAAATTCAGCCATTTTAATTTTTTGATTCCTGCTTTTGGGTCAGCCCCTTCGGGTCTTCACTCAATTCTATCCGAGACCTTGCCGATGACATGATCGATTCCGGCAAAGGATCCTCATCCATACTTTCAGCTTCACCGGAAAATTAAGCCCCGCTTCTATCGGAAGCTCTTCTCCTCACGCGCTGAAGAAGCGAATCTGCCGAAATTTGCAAAATCGAACAAATTCAGCTTCACTCTGCTGACGAAATCGACAGCCGCCGCCTCCGAGGCCGTCATGGTCTTTTCATCCAATTTCTGTACGGAAGACGCCTCGTTGCCTTGGGGCGCGAAGCTCGGGTCTCCGCTTCGGAAGTTTCCGAAGAGAACCGAATGATCCATGCCGAGCAGAGCGACCCTCTTGCCCTCTGCGTTGACAGCGTAGCCGCCCATCTGCCTGCCTTCATAGTTGTAGACCTTTCCGTCCATCGAGTAGACCATCGCGGTGAAAAAATTCTCTGCGACGCCGGAAAATCCATATTTGTCCACATAAGCAAAGCCTTTGCCGTCCTCGGATCTTCCGTCCCAGTCCCCATAGAGCTCTTTGAAAGAGGCCCTGAGATCATCATTGAAATAATTGTGCGTCTTACTGTGATGAAAAGGATTGGTGACCTTGGCGGCGTCATAGTCTTTCCGCTCCGCCTGCAGCTTTTCCAGATCATTGGATCTTTTATAGCGCTCATATTCGATCTGTCTGGGCTGTATTCTGAGATTGAGGGAGGTCATGCCCGCGGGGACAGAAACAGCCGCTCTCCGGGCCTCCGTTCGGACTTCCTTTACTTTCGGCTCATCCGCTGATGGGGCCGGACTGAAATATCCGCTGTCCGTCTTCTTCTCTTCCGCTTTCTGCTGAGCCTGACCGAAGACGTCTTCCCATCTCGTCCTTTCAGCGCTCGCATGAAGGCTTCTCGCTTTCAGATCTTCAAATCCCGCCCTGACATACTGTGATATTTTCAATCCTTTACCACTCCTTCTCCTATACATTCCTCTATAGCATTATATCGTAAGATCCCCGCCTTCGCTTTAGCTTTTTTCCGACAAAAAACTGCCCCGCAAATCTGCAGGGCAGCCTTCTGAACTCATCTGTGATTTTTCCTTAAGGCAGAGTCACCGTCACCATTCTGAGCTTTCCATCCCATTTGGTCTCTGCGTCGAAGAATTTGCTGATATAAGATACCGGAACGAAGGTCCTTCCGTCTTTGATGACCGGAGCGACGTCCAGCGGCACCGGATTGCCTCCTACAACGAGCATCTTTTCACCAATCTTGAGCTTCATCACTCTCGGCGTCTCGTCTTTGGAAGTGATCGTCACCGTCTTGGTCTCCGCTTCGTACTCCACATCCATATCGAGGGCGTCCGCTACCGCCTTGACAGACATCATCGTCCTTCCGGATTCAATATAAGGCGCGACGTCGAAGGTCTGTGTCTCTTTCTGTCCTTTGAGGAAGAGATCGTAATCTTTCTGACCGATGACAAACTGAGCGACCCTCGCCGGAGCCGGAAGAGCCGGATCCGCTGTAGGCGCGGTTGCATTGAACCAAACGAAATCCGCAAACTTCACCTCATCGTCTTTGGTCTTTCCTTTTCGCAGGAAACTGAGCTTGTACTCTCCGAGGAAAGAGCCGGTTCCCATCGTCATTTCAACATTTTTGAGCATGATGACGGATTCTCTGGCGGAATCTCTCGTCACGTCAAAACTGATCTCGTTGTCTTGGATGCGAACATTGCCGATCCTGATATTACCGTCCTTCACTTCTATTTCCGCCGACTCGATCATATTTCCTCTGTGCACCGGCTCCAGACGGAAGAGGTAAGAGCCTTTTGCCAGCGCTCCCGGCGCCGCTTCCGTCACCGTGACGTCCGCCACCTTCTGATCCTTGTATCCCAGAGATACGATCTGAGCCTCCCCCATCCCGATCTCGAGATCTTTTTTTACGGAAGCGATCAGGATCTTCTGCTCCGCTTCTCTTCCCTTGAGCTGGAGAGTGATATCTCCAGTATATCCCTCTTGCGGAAGGACGTCGAAAGAGATCTCCCAAGAAGTTTTCTTCGCCTGCTCCATGCTGGAGAGCATCAGCGAATCATCAGAGAACTTCGTCTCAAGCGTCTTGATTCCGAGGACTTCTCTGACGACCGGTTCCGTTTTCTTCACGAACTTCGCATTTTCCAGCGTCATCTCATAAGCCATGCCTCGGATCAGGGAGTCGTCGATCATCTCCTCCAGTCTCACCTTGATCGTCTGCGGCTTCTGATCACCGTATATGAGGTCTTTGACCTCTGTAGCGTTGAGCAGAAGCCCGTGATCCGATACGGCTGCTATCGAGATTCTTCCGTATTGCGAGGGCACGGGGCCCCTCTCCACAGAGATATCTATATTTCCGACAGGCACATTCCTCTTGACATTCAGCACCGGAATCAGAGCGATCTGATCCAGTTCCGAGGTTCCATGGAAGTACACCGTCAGCTTGCGGTCGCGGATAAAACCGTCGACGCCGTTGACCTTCGTCCCATGATCCCAACTAACTCCTTCCGGCAGAGTGAACACAAACTCCTCATCCTTCGACCAGGAATCTTTTTCCGACTCACGGAAAATGATCATCGCTCCCTGCTGCTCCGCCGCTCTTCCGATTGTCGGGAGCGTCTTCGGCTGAATGACTTTGGTCTGCTCTTCGCTGGCGAAAGCCGGCGCCGAAAGCAGGCCGAACACCAAGGCGGTCGACGTCATCATCGAAATCCACTTTTTCATCTAATCTTCCTCCTTTTGTAATTGATTCTACCTCTGTATATTAGTATACCGTATATTCGGAATTATGAAAATAGGCTATGTTTACAGAACAATGACAAATTGCGATTTTCAGCCCTTTTTATGCTATAATGATCCATACAGATATCAATACAGAGGTGGTGTTTCAATTGAAAAAATCTTTTTTAAGAATCCTGTCGATCACAGCGATCTTGCTTCTGCTTTCTCCGTCTTTTTCAGCCGCGGATTCCAAGCCCCAACTGAAAACCTATACTCTCAGGGAAATACGCAAGCTCGCCCTTGAAAATGCGGAGACGCTCGACGCCTATAAGCAGCTCCGGGAAAAATACCGAAAACAGCTGCTCGCGGAAGAAGGATCGCTGGGTGACAAGTACAAGGTCTTCAATGAGCAGGGAAAAGAGATCACGAAATACTCTTCCGGAAGAGAGCTCAGCTACGACTACCCTGCAAAGCTCGAATCTTTCGAAAAGATCATTGACAATCTCAAGAAGCAGAACGAACTGCAGGCGATCCGAAAATATCATGAGATCGTCGGCTTAGAGGTGGAGATCGAAAAGAAAAAAAATGCGATTGAGCGGGCGGAAATGGATCTCAAAGTCGCTTCCAAAGTCTTCTCCGCGGGATATTCGATCAAATTGGAAGAGGATCTCGCCAAGGCAAACCTCGACACGCTCAGATCAGAAATGCAGCAGCAGGAATCTTCCCTCCGCTCTCTCTACCTGGATATGGATCGCCTGACCGGGATACCGAAGGGAAGCTCCTATCGCCTCGACACGATTGAGCTCCTTCGCTCGTCCAAAATCGAGGGACTGGGCCTCTCCGTCCCCGCAGAAGCCGCAGACTATGTCCGAAAAGAATCCCAAACGATCAAGGATCTGCAGAAGAAAATCAAAGAGAGGAAGAAAGAACTTGAGCTTTTCACGAAAAAAATACACACGCCAAAGGCTCTCAATGAAAAGGTCAAAGAACTGGACGTCGAAGGACTGGAAAAAGAGCTCCAGAGAACCAAGGACGCGATCTATTTCGATCTGGAAACGGATCATCTCGAGATCCTGCTCTCTCTGCTGAAGATCTCGAATATGAAGGAAGATATGGATTTTTTGACCTATGAGCAGAGCGTCGAAGAGACCAAGTACAAAAACGGGCTGCTCAGCAAAAAGATCTATCTCCATCACAGCGACAACCTGCTGGACAAGAAGAACGACCTGCTGACCGCAGTTTTAGAGATGCATCAAAAAATTCTCAGTTACGAAATCAAGACCGGAAAAGATCGGATCGAATAAATCCGCTTTCCCGTTCATTCCTGAAATCCTTGCAATTTCCAAAGACGATTGGTATAAAAAATAAAACGGCTGAATCCAACCAATACAAAGTTGAGATTCAGCCATTTTTATTTTTTGATCTCTCTTAAAAACTTACTTTCCGGTCAGCTCCGCTTTGCATATGCCGCTACTCTCCTCTCTGCCGACGCCCCATCCTCCGACAACGAAAGAATTCTATTCATCCTTTATCCCTGCGATGGCCAATCCGAAAAATACCCAGAATATGGGAGCTACCGACAGAACCGAGTCGTTGAAAAAACCGGCACCCAAATAAGCGATCACCGCCATGAAACAGGCGAGACCCAAGGCGTCCTTCTCTTTTATCTCCGCATCCTTCGGACGATACCTGCGGTAAAAACTCCAAAAGAGTTTTCCGACCATGAATACAAAAATGAGAAGAAAGAGCCAGCCCGCATTGACGACCATCTGCAGATAGAGATTGTGAGGCTTGTCCACGACCGTCCATATACTGCCATAGGCATAGAGCTTCGCATAGATATCTCCCTGAGGAAAGACTGCAAGAAAACTGTCCGGACCGTAGCCGAGCAGCAGACGGCTTGACAGCAGCGGCAAAGTCCGGGACCAGATATAGCCCCGCGACGAACCGAGCCGCTCCTTGCCGGAAAAGCCGAAGGAAGGAGCTTCCTCCAAGGAAATGATCAAGCCTTTCGGGTTTGTCGCCTCTATTTTCTCTCCGGTATCGACGAAGAAAAGTTCGATCCCCTTGGTATTATCGACTTTGATATAGCATCTGTTCGCCTTCTCGTCCCTGACAAAGGCGATGCGGTAATTCTCATAAGGAGCCGACAGCTTCCAAAGATCCTTCTGTTCTTCCTGATAGGCGATCTCCTTGCCCTCTTCGTCCGTCAGCCTCTCCTGCCTCGGTTCGATGAGAAGAGTCTTGTCTTCGATCTCTATCCGAATCTTCTCCCCTTCGATGGAGACATTTTTGAGAGGGATCTCGGCTCGGTAATCCACTCCTTCGGAACGGGAAATTTGCTTCAAATCTTCAACAAGAGAAGGCAGTCTGTACAGCATGGTCTTCCCGGGACCGAAAGCAGCAAGCAGCCCCATACTCAGGATGGCGGCAAAAAAGATTTTTTTTCTTTTGGGATCTCCAAAGATCCTGCCTGCAAAAAACAAGAGCATGAAAAGGAAAAATACGCCGACCGCGACCAGTCCGCTCCTTGCCGTACTCCCAATCGTCAAAAAGAAACTCAGGAAGACCACGGAGACGGATACTCTGCGAATCAAGCTTCTCGGATGAAAAAACATCAGCACCGAAGAAAAAGCAAGGAGCATCGGCGCCAGACTTCCCATATAGTTGTAATGGTAGGAAGTTCCATAGAGGTTTCGCACACTGTCTCCTGCAAGATAAAAACTTTCTCGATATTGTTTATAGACATCCGGAATGACAAGTCTGCGGAAAAACTCTGTGTCGAAGAGATCTTTCTCTATGTATTGAAAAAATCCGAGCACACTTATCAGCAAGGTGAAGAGGAAGACCGAAGCTATGATCCAATAATCGGTCCGATCATCGAAGACATATTCGGATGCAAAAAAGAGAAGAATAAAATATGCGATCCAAATATAGATCCCTTCATAGCGATCCGGCGCACCATACAGACTGAGACGGTCATAATCCGAAAAGAAAAATGAAAGCAGGATCAACAAAGACAAGGCTCCGATCAAAAAATACCATGACCTGTTTTTCCTGATAGCGAGGAGGCGCTCTCTGCTGCAGGCAAAAAAATAGATCAAAAGGGCGGATATTGCTGCAGCTGTCAGAAAAATTCCCTTGTAATACGCGAAAAAGTCGATATTGACTTTTTTCCCGTCCCACAAAAGATAGATCGCAGGCTCTAAAGCAATCACTTTAAGGCGCACGATCAGAGGAATCACCAACAAAGCAAAAAGTATCGGCAGGAGATACAAAAAATTCTTGTTTCGATTTTCACTTGGCGCTTGATTTTTTATCTTGCTGTTTTTGATCAATATACTGACCTCCCGATCTTTTAGAAAAAAACAGACCCCGATGATGGGGTCTGTTTTCTATCATGGAAGTAAATTATTTCTTGGTAGCGAAGAGAGTTACAGTCTTAGCTGTTGCATCCCACTCGATATCATTGTTTACTCCATCTTCAGTGTTTCCGTTTGTCAATCCGAATGCCTGAGCGATGCTCACGAGCGGAAGAAGGATTCTGCCGTTCTCGTTCATCGGTTTTGCAAGAAGCTTAACCGGCGATCCGTTCGCATAGAGTACATCCGAGTCGATGTTCAGAGATACTACTGCGTTGTCTTTCGTGAAAGTAGCAACACGAGTATCTTTGTCATAGTTTACTTTCGCTCCGAGAGCTTCAGCAACATATCGAACCGGAAGCATCGTTCTGTTTTCGCTGATCTGAGCAGCTACATCCATCATTACTTCTGTTTCGATTCCACTGATCGTCTGAACATATTTCTGCTCTCCGATTGTGAATACAGTCTTGATATCTTTATCTTCCGGATACGGAGTTACTACGTTGAAGTAATCCGGAGTAGCGATATAGTCAGTCAGAAGCTTGTGTCTTGCTTTTACGTTACCTGCATCCACATAAATCTGATACGGTCCGTAGGGAACGGTTCTGTCAAGAGTTACTTTTACATTCTCAAGCTTGAAAGTAGAAGCCTTTGTGGATTTCTTCTTCAGCCAGAACAGTCTCTCGCTGACTGCAGATCTTCCGGAAGTTCCTTCGATATCCGCGTCTCCTTCAACTCTTGTGAATTTACCGTCTACAATCGCTCCGCCCCAAGTAAGGACGTCGTTCTTCTGAGTTCCTGTTCCAAGGATACCGTATTTGTTTGTATCTTTCGGCTTTCTGATGATGTCGTGAACCTGAAGCACGCCTGCTTCAACCTCTTTCATCGTTACATCCGGAGCTTCCTGATGCTGTTTTCCGATGAGAAGGTCAGCCAGTTTTCCTCCGTCCGTCTTAGCGATCTCGAAAGTAACCGGTGCTTTTACAGTAGCGATCTTCACGTTCTGCTTCGTTACGCCCGCTCCGTCAAAAGTCAGGTTCAGATCTCCGACATAGTCCGCTCTTACTACGAAAGGTACGGAAAGCTCCCACTTCATAGCGCGGTTCATCGGCTTCGTGTCCTCTTTCAAGTTGTCCGGAAGGTTGGATCCTCTGTTTACTTCTACATCGAAATCTTCATATCCATCAACGTCTTTGTCTACTCTTGCAGACTTTGTAAGGTCTTTATTTGTAGCACTGATATCCGATCCAACGATGTTGAGATCTCCAGTTCCTCTGAGTCTTTCCAGTTTCACAACTCCATCATACTGATAAGCTGCTCTTCCAGATTTGGATACTTCTTTTCCGTCCTTGTCTTTCTCTACTCCTGTAAGAGCTACATTGAGTACTCGTCCGTCAAGGAGAGATCCGGGTACCGTCTCTTCGATGATGACTTTCGCAATGTATTTGTTCTGGATATCCTGTCCGGCAATCACATCAAGCACTTTCTCAGCCTTGAGAGTGATCGCATAGTCCGTGTATTTTGCAAGTACGAGAGTGAGAGGAGATACTTCTCCGTTGAGAGATACCACAACCTCCGTTCCCACTTCCGCCCCTCTTGCTACACGGATCGGAAGATCAAGAACGACCTGGTTTCTTGCAGAAGCTTTGTACTCTTTGTGTCCAACCAGAACATCCAGATGAACGAGGATCGATCTGTTGTTGTCATCCTTCACGAATGTAACCGCTCCCGGAGCTTCTACATTCCAAAGTCTTGCTTTCGTTCTCGCCTCAAGGAAGCTGAAGTCCGGATGGTCAAGTCTGATCTCAATCGTCTTCTGTCCGGCTCTTCTCCAAGCTCCGATCGTGTTCTCAACGATCTTGATTCTTCCGTACTCGGTGGAAGTCTCAACGATGTCGTTGTTTCTGGAAAGGTTTCCGACTTTTTCTACCATCGCCGTACTTGCGTTTCTGTGGATCGTAGCGATTTTAGTCGTTTTAACGGAGGGGAAGCCCTTCATCAGGTGAGTCTCAAAGCTTGCCATTACATCTCCGTATCCCTGCGCCTGAATGAAGAAAGGAATTTCCACATATTTGTGTCCTCTTCCGTTTCCGTCGGGAACAGCCGGGATATCCGCCGGAACAACTTCCACTTCAATCGTGTAAGGAGATACTCTTCTTACCATGATTCCTTTGCTGTCAGCAGGATATACAATCGGATTCACATATCTGTCCACTGTTCCGTTGTAGTTGTATCCCGGAAGGAAGCTTGCCACATCCGGATCAACGGTCACGCTGAATTTTCCCGGCGTCGTGATGTCATAGTCGCCGCTGCCTATTTTCGTCTCTGGAAAATCAATCAGCAGTGTCGGAGCGTCGTTTCTGTCATAGGCAGGCGCCCACACTCCATTTGTCAGCTGAACATCTCCACCCGTCCAGCTTCCTCTGCCATCTGCTTCGCTGGCTTTCAAAACCATGTCTTCTGCGATCTTTGAGAACTTGATGTCGTATCCCAATGCAGAAGCATTCATTGTCGGTACCAATGAAAGAACCATCATCAGTACCATCAGCAGAGATAATTTTCTCTTCATAAAATCTTTCCTCCTTTGAAATTTTGTTTTTTCTTTAAGTCATCCTTAAAGAATCCCCCGTGAAAGAGTCGGGGTGAATGTACAAGTGAATTATAGCATTAGGCTTTTGCTCAGTCAAGCACCTAAAATTGTATGTAACAAACTTGTAATTAACGAAAGAAGGGAACTCTCTTCCTCTCCGATCTGTTGCTACATCATCTTCCGCGCAGTCCGTCCATGCCAAGCTACACTTCACTTTACATACTACTGTTTTTCATTATACTATAAATTACAGGTTCTAACATTACATCTCTGTTACACTTCTCTGCTCCCGCCTGTCTTTTTCCCCCTGATAGAGATATCTTTTCTCTTCGATTTTAATTCGCACGGAGGTAATTAAAGGCCGCCTGCAGCTGAAGATCTTTGTTTTCCGAAGGCGCAGGGTTGTCCATCGGATAATGCGGAGCGACCCCTCTCCCATGGATATCGACGCCGGAGGGCAGGACGTACCTTGCAATCGTCAGCTTGATCGCCTCTCCGTTCTGCAGAGGAAAGACGTCCTGAATCACACCTTTGCCGAAGGTTTTTTTGCCGATCAGCATCCCTGCGCCCGTGTCCTTGATGCTTCCCGCCAGAATCTCCGCCGCCGAGGCGGTATTTTCACTGACCAGCACGGCGACTTTCTCGAATTTGAGCTCTCCTTCCGAGAGATAGATGTCCGGCTGCCTGCTCTTATAACGAACTTCAACGATCTTTCCTTTCGGAACGAAATAATTGGCGATACTGACCGCAGACCTCAGCGTTCCTCCGTGGTTTTCCCGAAGGTCGAGCACGAGCCTGCGCACGCCCTTCTCGCTCAGCTGACGGATCAGCTGAGCGACTTCGGTATGGGTGGCCTCCTGAAACTCTCTGATGCGCAGATAGCCGATCTGATCCTGCAGCACTCTCGCCTCAGCGGAAACAAGATGGAATTTCTTTCGAAGGATCGAAAAATCTCTCCTCTCGCTTCCTCTTATAATGGAGAGCTGCACTTCCGTTCCCTCAACGCCTTTGACCTGTTCGACCAGCTCATCCGTCGTCATCCCGGATCCTATCTTCTTTTGATTGATCGCAAGGATGCGATCTCCCGCTTTCATTCCCGCCGCTTCCGCCGGGGAACCTTTGATGACCCCGGTCACCTGAAAGCCTCCGGCGGCGTCTTTTCCCAGAACGACGCCGATCCCGTAATGCGTTCCCGTCGTCTGATCCTTAAATTTTTTATATTCCGCCGCCGTCATGTACTCGCTGTAAGGATCCAGCGCATCGAACATCCCTTTGATCGCCGCGTCGTACAGCTGCTGATCGCTGACGGAAAGGGCATAGTTCCGGTCGATATACTGTCTGACCGCATCGAAAAACACCTGATCCTTGACAATCGGCTGAGCAGACACCGGAAGAGCGGAGACTCCGATGAGCAGCGCTGTCAGCAGGGCAGAACGGCTTCGGATGAATTTCTTTTTTTTCATTGGACGCGATTCTCCTTTTCCATACTAAACACCTTATCCATATTCAGCACAGGCTGCAGCGGAACGCACGGGAAAGACCGCTTGCGCTCTCCTGCTCATCCCTGAAATTCCAGAATTTCGAAAGGTGATTCGTATTAACAGACTTTTGTGTGAACAAGCACGGATTCAAATCGCAGACAGAGCAGACAAGCTTCAAAACTCCTGATTTTCGAAATTTGTCTGCAGTATGATGAACCCGTTCCGCAGATCTATTTCTGGATCAGAAGTTCGGCGATCTGGACGGAGTTGGTCGCCGCTCCCTTGCGGATATTGTCGGCAACCGCCCAGAGATGGATCCCGTTTTCGAGACTGAGATCTCTGCGGACTCTGCCGATAAAAACTCCGTCTTTTCCTTCCGCGTCCAGCGGTGTCGGATAGAGGCCTTTCTCCCGATCATCCACGAGAGCGACTCCCGCAGAGGAGCGCAGACAGTCGAAGATCTCCTGCATCTCAAAGGATCTGTCAAACTCGAGATTCATCGAGACGCAGTGGCCGAAGCGTACAGGAACCCGCACGGTCGTTGCCGTGATGCGCAGGGTCTGATCTCCGAGGATCTTTCGGGTCTCTTCGATCATCTTGATCTCTTCCTTAGTATAGCCTTCCGGACCGAAGACGTCGATATGAGGCAGACAGTTGAAAGCAATCGGGCGGGGATATTTGAGAGGCGTCTCTCCTCTCAGACCTCTCTCAAGATCTTCCAGACCTCCGACGCCGGAACCGGAAACGGACTGATACGTCGAATAGACGATCCTGCGGATTCGAAAGCGCTCATGAAGTCCCTTGAGGGGAACGACGGACTGTATCGTCGAGCAGTTGGGGTTTGCGATGATCCCTTGGTGAGAAGCCGCCGCCTGCGGATTGACTTCAGGAACGACGAGGGGCACTTTCTCATCCATCCTCCATGCACTGCTGTTGTCGATGACGACGACGCCTTTTGAAGCAGCTATGGGGGCGTATTTTCTGCTGATCTCTCCTCCGGCGGAAAACAGAGCGATTTCGATTCCCTTTCCGTCAAAGGAATTTTCGCAGAGTTCTTCTGCGATATGGTCTTCACCGGCAAATGAAATCGACTTTCCTGCGGATTTCGCAGAGGAAAACAGATGGAGTGTTTCGATGGGAAATTTTCTCTCTTCAAGGACTTCCACCATCTTCCTGCCGACCATTCCCGTCGCACCGACGACGGCGACCCTGTACTTTTTCATTTCGATCTCCCTTCCTGCAATGGATTTTTTAGATGCTTATTTTTTATTATAACTTATTTTTTGCTGTTCCTACAAAAGGAATTTGCGGAGTTTCTAAAAAGAGAATCGACAGAGGACTTCAATTTTCAGACCTTTGATTAGAGCTTCCGCCCTCCCGGGCAAGAAGCTGTCTGAAGACCTCCGCCGTCGCCTGCGGGCTCGCCTTGCCTTTGGTCTCTTTCATCATCAGACCCACAAGCGCCTGAAAAGCCTTTTCTTTTCCGGCAAGGTAATTTCGGACGGCTTCCCGCTCTTTTTTCACGATTCGCTCTGCGAAAGGAAGCAGCTTTGCGGGATCGGCGATCTGACGCAGATCTTCTCTCTCGATCAGCAGGTCAGGATCCTGCGGCTTCTGCCAAAGCAGCGGGATGATTTTTTTTGCGGAGGAATAGCTGATGACCTCTTCCTCGACGCGCCGGCAGAGACGGGCAAGCTGCTCGGGCTCAAAGGGGATCTGATCCTTCCCTTCCTCCCCGCCCTCTTTGCGCAGGAGTCGGAAGACCTCGGTCAGCATCAGACTCGTCAGGGTCTTCGAAGGCGCTCCGGCTTCAAGGGAGGCTTCGAAGAAGTCCGCCGCCTCTTTCGAGCTGCAGAGAGTCTCCGCTTCAAAGGCGCCGAGGCCGAAACTCTCCATATAGCGGTGTCTGCGCTCATCGGGAAGCATGGGAAGGCTCCGGGCGATCTTCTCCAATGTCTCTTTTTCCATCCGAAGCGGTAAAAGATCCGGATCGGGAAAATAACGGTAGTCTTCCGCATCTTCTTTGCTGCGCATCCCATAGGAAACGCCTTTTGCATCATCCCATCTGCGGGTCTGTTGCAGGATTTTGCCTCCGCTTTCTAGGATCTCTCTCTGACGCTTGAATTCGCTTTCAATCGCTCTTCCTACTGCGGAAAAGGAATTGAGGTTTTTCATCTCGGTGCGTATGCCCAGTTCTTCGCTGCCTTTTTCACGCAGGGAGAGATTGACGTCGCAGCGCAGAGATCCCTCGTTCATCTTCGCATCGGAGATACCCGCATAGAGCAGGATCGAGCGAAGCTTGGTCAGATAGGCCTTCGCCTCTTCCGCGGAACGAATGTCCGGCTCGGAGACGATCTCGATCAGAGGGACGCCGGCCCTGTTGTAGTCGACGAGGGAGCCCCCTCCTTCCAAATGAACCAGCTTGCCGGCGTCTTCCTCGATATGGATCCGCGTGATGCCGATGCGCTTTTCCCCTTCTTCGGTCCGAATGCTCAGGTACCCTCCTTCACAGATCGGCAGCTCATGCTGGGATATCTGATAGGCTTTCGCCAGATCCGGATAGAAATAGTTTTTCCGATCCTGTGTGCTGTAAAGATTGACGCGGCAGTTCGTCGCAAGGCCCGCTCGGATCGCAAGCTCGACGACCTTTGCGTTGAGTACGGGCAGGCTGCCCGGAAATCCGGCGCAGACAGGACAGATCTGGGTGTTCGGTTCACTTCCGAACTTCGTGCTGCAGCTGCAGAATATTTTCGAATCGGTCTTCAGTTCCACGTGAGTCTCAAGACCGATGACCATTTCATATTGCTTTTTCATGAGCTCCTCCTTTGAGATCAACGGGCAAATGCGGTTTCATACTGATGCGCCAGCGCAAGGATGCTCTCTTCGGAAAAGAGATCTCCGATCAGCTGCATCCCGATGGGCAGGCCTTCGCTGTCGTATCCGCAGTTCATGGAAAGCGCCGGCAGTCCCGCGATATTGACGGGGACTGTGTAGATATCCGCAAGGTAGGCTCGGATCGGATCCTGCTGCGCCTGTCCGAAGGGATAAGCGGTCGTCGGAGAGACGGGGCTGAGGATGAGGTCGCAGCTTTGAAAGAGTCTCGCATACTCCTCTTTGATCCGGCTGCGGATCTTCTGCGCTTTTTTGTAATAGGCGTCATAATATCCGGCGCTGAGTGCGTAGGTACCCGCGAGGATCCGTCGTTTGACTTCTTTTCCGAATCCCTCGGCTCTCGTCTTTTCATAGAGACCGTCCATATCTTCGTAGCCCTCCGCCCGCCAGCCGTAGCGGATCGAGTCGAAACGCGAAAGATTGGAGGCCGCTTCGGCGGAGGAGAGGATGTAGTAGGCGGGAAGGGCATACTGCATATCCTTCATCTGCGGTTCGACGATCTCTCCGCCGAGCTTCGCCATATTTTCAGCCGCTGCATGAACAGCGGAGGAGACTTCTTTTGAAAGTCCTTCACCGAAAAAGGATCTCGGAAGGGCGATTTTTTTCCCGCGGATCTCTGTCTGCAGAGCCCGGGTATAAGAGGGGCGGGCAAAATCGAGACTCGTACTGTCCTGCGGGTCGTATCGGCTGATCACTTCGAGCATCTCCGCAACATCCTCCACACGCCTGCCCATCGGCCCGATCTGATCGAGAGAGGAAGCGAAGGCGATCAGTCCTCTCCGTGAAATGCTTCCATAGGTGGGCTTGAGACCGACGATCCCGCAGAATCCCGCCGGCTGACGGATCGAGCCTCCCGTATCCGATCCGAGGCTCATCAGAGTCTGTTTGGAGGCGACCGCCGCGGCGGATCCGCCGGAGCTTCCTCCGGGTACGCGGCTAAGATCGCAGGGATTGGAAGTCTTTTGAAAATAAGAGGTCTCCGTCGTCGAACCCATCGCAAACTCGTCCATATTGAGCTTGCCGAGCAGCAAGGCTCCCTCTTTTTTCAGCTCTTCGACCACCGCGGCATCAAAGGGGGAATAATAGCCTTCGAGCATTTTGGAGGCGCAGGTCGTCGGCATCTGTTTCGTGCAGATATTATCCTTGAGAGCGACCGGCACTCCGCAGAGTCTTCCGGGATCCTCTCCCTTTTCGATCCTGTCGTCGAGCGTTCTTGCCTCTTCCATGACTTTTTCACTGACATAAAGATAGGCGCCGATCTTCCCGTCTTTCTCTCCGATCTCCTCCAAATATGTCCGGGCGATCTCCTCGCAGCTGAGTTCTCTCTCTCTGACCGCCCGGCGGATCTGCCGGACGGACATCTTGATGATCTTCTTTCTGTCCATGCTCCTTCCTCCTTTACTCTTCTATCTTTCATCTTCTATGATGCGTGGCACATAAAAACAGCCTTCCCGCACGGTCTTCGCGCTTTTCAGCAGGCTCTCCCGGCTCGGCGACGGTTTGCAGATATCTTCCCGGAGCACATTGTGCAGAGGGAGGATATGAGCCGTCGGTTCCGTATCTTCCACATCACAGTCTGCCATCCGATCGGCAAAGGCGATCATCTGCTTCAGATCCTGCGCATAACTTTCCTTTTCTTCTTCACTGATCCGGATCCTAGCGAGACGGGCGACTTTTTCGATCCATTTCCTGTCGGAGGCTCCCGGGGATTGTTTCATCGACGGAAGGTTTTCGCCTCCTCTGCCAAGCTCCAGTTCCGCAAGCTGCTCCTCGGAAACGGGAGAAGGAGAGTGCATCATCAGGCAGACGCCCTCTCTCGTTTTCGGAAAGGCGATGACTTCCCGGATGGAAGAAGCGCCGATCAACAGCATGATCAGGCGGTCGATCCCGAAGGCGAAGCCTCCGTGCGGCGGCGTCCCGTAGGCGAAGGCGTCCGTCATGAAGCCGAAGCGCGCCCGGATCTCCTCCTCTGAAAATCCAAGCGTCTCAAACATCTTCCGCTGCAGTTCCTCTTGACTGATACGGATGCTTCCGCTGCCCAGCTCGATACCGTTGAGCACAATGTCATAAGACTTCGCCCGCACCTGATCCGGATGACTGTCCATCCTGTCCATATCTTCCTCTCTGGGCATCGTGAAGGGATGGTGCATCGCAAGATAGCGCCCTTCTTCCTCCGACCATTCGAACAGAGGAAAGTCGGTGACGATGAGAAAACGGAACTCGTCCCTGCTCCTCAGGCCCATCATATCTCCGATGTCGAGGCGCAGACCGCCGAGGATGCGTTGAACGGCGGCCTCTTCGTCCGCGCAGAAGAGGATCAGATCTCCCTTGTCCGCATCCGTTGCCTTTAAGATCGCTTCCATCTCTTCTTCTGCGAAATATTTCGTCAGGACGGAGCGAAGCGCGCCGTCCTCACCGACCGCGATCCAAGCCATCCCCCTTCCTCCGTAGCCGAGGGTCTTTTCTGTCAGCATCTCTATCTGAGTCCGAGTGAAAGCGTTGCCGCCCCTGACATTGATCGCACGGACGATCCCTCCTTTGTCCACGACGGATGAAAACACTTCAAAACTGCAGGTTCTTGCGATCTCTGTCAGATCGACTATCTCCATGCCGAAGCGAATATCCGGCTTGTCCGTCCCGTATTTCTGCATCGCCTCCCGGTAAGTCATTCTCGGAAAAGGTTCCCGGATCCTTTTCCCCGTCGCCTCAAAGAGCAGGTGCTTCATCATCTCTTCCAGAAGATCAATCACCTCTTCCTCGTCCACAAAGGAGAGCTCCATATCCAGCTGGGTGAACTCCGGCTGTCTGTCGGCGCGCAGATCTTCGTCCCGAAAGCATCTGGCAAGCTGAAAATAGCGGTCGATCCCGCCGACCATCAGCAGCTGCTTATAGATCTGCGGAGACTGAGGCAGAGCGTAAAAGCTCCCCTTTTCCAGACGGCTGGGCACGAGGAAATCTCTCGCGCCTTCCGGAGTACTCTTCGTCAGGATCGGCGTCTCCACCTCCATGAACCCCTTTTCCCAGAGAAAATTTCTCGCCGCCCGAATCACCTGCTGACGCAGGCGAAGGTTTTGCAGCATCTGCGGTCTGCGCAGATCGAGATAGCGATACTTCAGGCGCAGCTCCTCCCGCGCCGGCGCTTTTTCATCGATCGGGAAAGGAGGAGTTTTCGCCTTTGACAGGATCCGAACTTCCTTCGCCCGCAGATCGATGGTCCCCGTCGCGAGGTTTTCATTGACGGTATCCTCCTCCCGTTTTTCGATCTTTCCCCGCGCCGCGACGACATACTCGCTGCGGATGGACTCGGACTTGCCGAAGTCTTCCGCGGAAACCGCGCTCTCGTCGATGACGATCTGGAGGATCCCGCTCCTGTCTCTCAATTCGAGGAAGATCACTCCTCCCAGATCTCTCCTTCGATGCACCCATCCCATCAGGGTAACTTCTCTGCCGATATCTCTTTCACTGAGCTCCCCCGCATAATCGCTCCTCTTCCATCCTCTCATTGATTCCATAGTATCCTCCTCTTCTGTTCCCATTAAAAAATCCTCCGTCCCCATAGGGACGAAGGATTTGTCATTCTCCGCGGTACCACCCGATTTAGCTCTGCGCTCACCTCAATAAGATACGGACTCTCCGTCGATATCTCTTCGCTGTAACGGGCTGCCCCGGCCGAGTCTACTCGCCTTTCGGCTTTCGGTCGGCGACTCAAAGATGTTCTTCGATCAAAAATCCGTACCGCTCTCTCACCGCCGGCGGCTCTCTGTAACTACCATTTTGATCTACTCTTCTTCTCACAGTCTCTTTTTATCAATTTTCACCATTGTAGTGAAATACTCCCATCCTGTCAAGTATATAAATAAATTTTTATAAATAAAACAGATTGTCGTTCATTATCTCGGCTTTTGGGCGGCTGAGCCTTAGAATCTCTTCTCGGATTCCCTTGCGAAGAGGCTCAAGACGCGGAGAGGGACGGGCGGTGTAATACCCCTGTACCAGATCGACGTCCAGCTCCACGAGTTTCCTGAGATCTTCAGGATCCTCAACCCCCTCTCCGACGAGCAGAACGGAGCGTGCATGACAGAAGGAGACAAGGTTTGCGATCAGCTGTTGTTTGTCCTTGTTTTCATGAACTCCCTGAACCAGTCCCATGTCAATCTTGACGATATTCGGCCGCACTTGGAGAATGCGCATCTCATTTGAATATCCGCTTCCGAAATCGTCAATCGCCAGACGGATTCCCTCTCTGTGGAAGAGATCCAGACGATCCTCCAGATGTCTCAGGCGATCCGATTCCATCTCCGTCACTTCCAGCACCATCTTTGCAAAGAGGTCTCCAAACTCTTCCTTGAGACGCTCGAAGGTCTCTCCGCTCAAGAGATAATCCGGCATGCTGTTGATAAAGATATATCTGTCTCCGAGTCTCTCCCGCTGTTGCTTGACAGTCCTGAGCGCTCTGAAAAAGACGAGACGCTCCAGCTGTGCCAGCTTGGACTGAGTGGAAGCGACATGGATGATCTGCATCGAGGAGCGAAACTCCGGCATCGAGGAACGCATCAGCGCCTCGTAGGCATAGATCTCTCCGGTTCTCAGACTGATGATCGGCTGAAAATGAAAATGGATCTTCTCTTCGTCGATCAGGCGACTGATCGCTTCCCGGTTGTCGAGCAGATAGGCGTTGTGTTCATAGGATTCGCGATCAAACTCCATCATCGTACCCTTATCCCTGCTTTTCGCCTCGTACATCGCAAAATCCGAGAGTCGAAGGAGGTTGATGATATTGTCCGCATCTTCGGGATACCAGGCCAGACCGGAGGAAAATCGTATCGGATGTCTCGATCCGTCCGGCAGCAACAGGGTCTGGGTATGATTTTTCGCCAGATGTTCTTCGATGAGGATCCTCGCTGCTTCTTTAGAGTCGAACCCGTGCAGATAAATGCTGAACTCGTCCCCCGAAACCCTGGATACCAGACCTCCGATATGGATGAAATCATAAAACATCTCTGCGGCGCGAGCGATCAGGTTATCTCCGGTCTCATGCCCGAAGTTGTCGTTGATGTATTTGAGATTGTCCAGGTCGATGAACAGCATCGCCCCGATCTTTTCCGGCTCTTTCTGTATCACGGACTGCACTTCTCTTTTGAAGGCGCTGCGGTTGTAAAGACGGGTCAGGGGATCATAGTCCAGTTCACCGGAAAGCCGGATCCTCTCCTCGATATCCCTTGTGACATTCAGCACGACGCCCAGAACACCGTCCTTCGTCTCCGTCTCCACCACACGAAGCCAGAGCTTTCTGTCGAAATGATAGACGTCTTCATACTCCTGTGAAGGTTCTCTCAGCAGTCTTTCCCGATGAGAAAACCACTGATCCATCGTCAGAACCTCTCCTTCCTCCAGTCCGAAAAGCTCAAGGATATAACCGATCAGCACCACCTGTCCGCGACTGCGATTGATTTCATATCCGCCTATCGGAAGCAGAGAGAGTTTGAGTATCTTCGAAAAAGTCCTCGAAGATTCGATCATCCGTTTGTTGAGCGTTTCAAGCGCCGAAGTCAGATCGTCGATCTCCTGCAGCCCGGTCTCACGGAAGGAAATGTCCTGACCCGGCGGGAGCTTTCGCACATAAGAAGACAGACCCGTGATCTTTCGGGTTGCCATATAGGCGATCAGAAAGATCGCAAAAACGGAAAGCAGCGAAGCGACGCCGAAGCTGACAATCATCATGCGCCTTATCTGATGCGAGCCCACATGCAGACCGGACTGAGGAGCAAAGCCGATCAGATTCCATTTCTGCGACTGAAAAGGTGAATTCGGCTTGTAGACCGAAAGTTCCTGCACGCAAGCATAGACCTGTCCGATCCCCTCGAGCCTGGTCTTATATATATTGTCTCTCTCATATAAAAGAGGAAGTTTTTCCTGTCTGCCGAGATAGGCCTCCGCAAAAGTGCTGCTCGGAATCAGCCCCTTCGATGAGAGAAGCTCTCTCTCCAGCGGAGCGATGGCATAAAAGCTGTTTTCATAGGGGAGCTCCATATCCCGCAGATAGTAGCCGATGAAATAGGGCATGGAAATCTCGACGCCAAGTACGCCGTAGACGCCTCCGCCTTTGCCATGCAAAGGAAGACTGTAGTAGACGACCTCTTCTTCGTCTGAAAGCAAGGCGACAGGCGAGGACCAGTAGCCGAAATGTTCATAGTCCTCCTGAGGATCCGCAAGGTAGGCCTGCACGGGCATATCATAAAAGGCCGTTTTTTCAGGCCGATCCTGAGGAAAGGGCAGTTTCAGATCCCAGCGGACGCTCGTTGCGACCCGATGCTCTCTCGAGACTTCGATGGGACCGATCTCCATCAGACAGTTTTCCGGTACGGTCTTTTCCCTCGACGAAGTCGTCGTGCGAATGTAGACCGCGGGAATCTTCTGCTCCGCCGTCGGCTTCAACGTGAAGAAAGCGCCGCTGACATTGGTTTTGCCGAGCAGATGCATCAGATGCGGAGTCCCGATCAGCGCCGCCCTTTCATAGGGATCGCCGATATCCTGTTTTTCTGCAGGATAGTAGAGAGATTCCAGCTCCTCACTGAAAAGAGAGGCCTCCGCCGCAACAATCGCCGCAACCTGCCTCATCTCTCTTTCCAAGATCTGTTTTCTGTTTTTCGAGGCATTTTGAAAGAGATTGAAAGACTCCGCATCAATCAGATAAAACACGTTGGAGAGCAAAAGAGCCGCGACGAGAAAGATATTTTGTACGACAACGAGCAGACTCATCCATATGATTATTTTTTTTCTTAGGGAAAGCGCCTTCATCATGCCCTGCTCCTTATCGATCAAAAGACCTCCTCATAGGGAATATCACGACTTTCGAGCTCGCTTCGCAGTTCGTCGAGCCAGGAATCAAAGCGTGCGTCCATATCGAGCTTCTCGAGGATCTCCTCTTCATTCATATTCCGGTTTTTCCACTGCAACGCGTCCTCTTCCGTTCGCTGCGCCTGCATCATCAGAGTGGATTCAAAAAATTTGCGTATTTCATAGCTTTTGTCGAACAAAGGCGTCTCATAGGTATCCGACCGCATCAGCTGATCGTAGGTGACTCCGTAGACTTTTACAAGATTTTCGGCCAGCGGAGCGTCTCCCTGCATCGCTTCGAGAAAACCCTCCTTTGTGCCGCTTTGATAGGGTTGTGCGTTCACGGGAAAATATCCGGTGGAAACCGCAAAGCGGGCGTTTTTCTCTCCTCCTATGAACCATTTGAGAAAGAGTACCGCTCCTTCCTGTTTCTGCGGATCGGATTTTGAAAGGCAGACGCCGGCACCCTGAGAGACGATGAAGGACGCTCCTCCTTCAAAGACCGGATATGCTTTGGCCATCAGGCTGATCGGCTGCTTCTCACCGTCTTTTTCTATCCAGGAGGGAAAATAAGCCGCTCCTGAAGAAGATCCGACATAAGCGATCAGATCTCCGGACTTGATATTGTCAGAGCGATATTTGCCGATGGCGTCAAAATAGCCCAGCGCCATACCTTGCACATAAATATCGTAAATCCTTCGCAGCGCGGGGACATTCAAATGCACTTTCCCGCTTTCCTTATCCATAATATCCACACCGAGCTGCCTGCTTCCGACAAAAATGAAATTCGAAAGCACATCCAGTCCCATCAGACCTTTTCCGTCCCAAGGCCGATCCGGCGTCTTCCCATCCTGCCAGACGTAATAACTCCTTGCGGTTTTCAGAAGACCCTCCCAAGTCCGGAGATCTTCCTCGGAAACCCTGTTTTCAGAGGCAAAACGATCCCAGCCTTCCTGATTGATGTAAAGAAGCTCCGTACTCTTGACAATCGGAAAGACCAAAAACTCTTTTTCCTCCGAAATGGAAGGGTGTATATATCGGGCAAAATACCGTTCCTTTTCCTTTGCATCAAAATAACGGCTGAGATCCTCAAGTTTTCCCAGTGCATCGATCTCCATCGCCTTGTCCAGATAACCGGAAAAGAGCTCCGGCATCTCCTCGGATCCCGCTTCTCCGCGAGCCGCTGCAGTGATCTCACCCTCCAGATCCAGAATACTTCCCTTGGCAATCGGCGAAATAATCACTCCCCGCTCGATTCCGATGCTCTGATTGAACTCGGAAACCGCATCCTCCAAGGCCTGTTTGTTCTCTCCCGCATAATAATGCCACAAAGTGACGCTGACGGGATTTTTCGGATCAAGAAGACTCTCTTCGCCAGCCTCTCCCTCTTCCAAACTCCGCTCCCTCTCCGGAGAGCCGCAGCCTCCCAGCACAAGCGTCAAGCTCAAAAAAAGCCCTATCATCCCTCTTCTTTTCTTTTTCATAAAATCCCCTATCCCTTTTTTTCTGCGAAACACCGGAAATAAAACCCCTGAAACCGATTTTTATACGCACGCCCTATCCATATCCGCCCATTCTGCCATTTCAAAATGTGATTCGTATTGCGCCGAAGGATTCCTCGGGCAGATTTTCCATATTCCGGCCGCATCAATAATTCATAATTCTCTCTCTGAAATCCTCTCTGAGCTCTTCGGACATATAATTCATATAATCCCGAAGCAGAACCGCGGCCTGTGCACGGGTCAGAGTCTTGTCCGGATGAAAATATCCCTCCTCCGTCCCCGTCATCAGTCCGATTTGCTTTGCCATATAAACGGCGTCCTTCGCCCAGTAGGGAATGCGATCCTCATCGGCAAAACCGACCGCATACGCTCCCCCCGGCGCGAGGTTTTCGTAGCCGAGCGAGAGCATCAGGATCTGTGCAGCCTGCGCATTGGTCATTTCCTGCTTCGGAGCGAACTTTTCCTCTCCGACGCCGACCATCAGTCCTTTGACCGATACGGCCCTGACGACTGCATACTCCTTGTCTGCCGTACTGACATCCCGGTAGAGCGCTTCTTCTTTCTGCTTTTTGGATTTTCGCGACGACCCTTCGCTCTCCGCCGTGATATCCGTTATCCTTGCGACGGCTTTGGCAAAGTCCTCTCTGCTGATCGGCAGCGAGGGTCCGAAGTTCTTGCCTTTGGGCTCAATCGCTTTCATCGCGGTCAGAATATCGATCTCTTCCTGCGCCCAGTGACCTTTGACGTCCGAAAAAACAGGAGCATAGAGCCTCGTGAACTTGGGATTGTTCGCAAGAGTATGGGCTCCCTTTCCGGTCTTTCCCTTGATATCGTAGGAGTACTCCATGACGCTTTCGTCTTTCTCCGAGATCATATAGCCGCCGCGGAAAGAGATCAGCGCCGGACGATTCTCAACATAGTCGAGATCTTTGGTGATATTGTTCGAGGTCTTGACCGTATAAACGCCCTGCACCCCGTCTTTTTTCTCCGAGGAGATATAGTAGACCATCTCTCTCGTCTCCGTCGATCCCCAACTGCTGTCGTAGCCGACGGACGCGCCCTCCATATCGACAAGGATCGACTCTCCCTCTCCTTTATATACCTTTCGGAAAGAAAAGTTGCCCGCATAATAGTCGATGGACGGCTTTTTGTCGTAGAGCAGAGAGCGGGTGAACTCCGAACTCTTGTCCTTGCCGTCCCACTGATAGCTGCCGTTTTTGCTCTTGCCGGAGTCTTTCCGCGTCGCACGATAAGTCTTGCCGTCGATCTGCACCGTCTCGTCGAATTTGTCGATCTTCGATTCTTCCGTCCACTGAGAGCCGGATTTGCTCAGTGTCGAGCTGATGCTAAGATTTCTCGTCAGCACCGCAGGCTTTCCCTCCGGCGAAACTCCCTGCAGCGAGTATTTATAATCTTCTTTCTTCGTCTCGACACCCTTTTTCAGTGAGGTCTTGACAGAGGTCTTCACCGTACCCTTCATCAGGATCGGTACTCCCGTCAAAAAGAGCATCTCCCGATATTCGGACTGATTCTCTATCCCGGAATCAAAGCCTCCCAGCGGCTGAGCGGAGGAGTTTTCCCCTGCAAAGCCTGCCGTTATTATCAGCACTGCGGCAAATCCCGCCAGCTTTTTGCGAAAATTCATCTTTGTCTTCCTCTCTCCCTTCCGCCTCATTCATCTTCCGGAAACCGCCGCTCTGTCCGCGGTACCGGCTCTTTCTCTGCTTCCGCTCTCCCGCAATCCCATACTGGTACCCGATCAAAATCTCATCCGATGCAGTAGAACCTCGCGCTTTTATCCGAAATTTCATCGAATATCGGCCGGAACCTGAAGCGGTATTTCGAATAGGGTTTTGTATCAAGCTATGAAAAGATCAGTTTTCGACGATCAGAGCGATCCCTTCATTCCTCTTCGTGTCTTTCTGCCTGTAGAGGACTTTTGCCCGTTTTCCGATGAGATTGCCCGCTTCAAAGGGCGACAGCGCCTTTTCCCCGCGAATGACGACCCCAGCCTTAAAATCTGCCTTTTCCGTCTCTTTCTGATGCAGGAACATATTGCGAAGCGCGTTATACTTACTGACTTCCTCCAGCAGGATCTCTCCGGTATCCGCATTGACGGAGCGGATCTTTCCGGTCATCACATGATGGGTGTTGACCTCTTTATAGCCGCCTGCCTGCTGCAAAATGATCGCCAGAGCGGCCTCGTCCCTCGTGATCACATAGACCTGCCTGTCTCTGTACTTGGACGCCCTTGCATTCTTTCCTTCCCCGTACCGCCATTCGCGAAAATCTTTGACTGCGATCTTTCCTTTTTTCCAAATTTCCGAATACTTCAGCTCGGCGCTCTTCGCTCCGTCTTTTCCCTGCCTGCTTTCCTTCAGACCCTCTGTGATCTTGTCCGCATCCAACACATGGGTCCCGTCCGTATAAGGAAGCTGCGGAGAATCCGAAGTCGCCGCATGAGTCTTCCATTTCGCCTGCTCCATCTTATAGTATACACGGTCATTCAGATCGTTGCCAAGCTGGATCTTATAGTCGAAGACGTCATAAAGAAGACCCCGGTAAATCGCATAGGGGTAGTCTCCATCTTCCTCGGTGTAGAGGGTGTTGCTCATGACGATCAGGGAAGCCTTGCGATTGCTTCCCGCCTCCACATAAGCGGTGGCGGACTTTGCGAGATTTCCCGGCTCCACGATCCGTCCATCCTTGACGATCAGCGTTCCGTCCGTAAAGTTTATGATATTCGTGTCTATATTGAGGAAGGAATTCGGAAAGTCGATTTCCCGGATCTTTTCCGAAAAGGACAGGCCCGCTCCCCGGCGGATATTCGCCTTCTCTATCGCCGGACGGTTCTGGTTCTTCGAGAGCAGAGCGTAGACCTCCTGCCCCTTGTAGTCCTTGATCTTGTTTGCCGCGACTTTACGGTCTCCGTCATACACGCTTCCTTTGAGCCTGAGGTTTTTGTAGGCGTATTCGGAAAGGGGCGATCTTACGGAAGTGTTATTATTGCTACTGGCATTGTCCGCATTATTCGTATCGCTGTTGCTGCCGGCCGTTCCCGGATTCGGCGTTTGCCCGCTTTGACCTTCACTCTCTTCTCCTCTCCAGAGCTCCCACCGATCTCCCTTCAAGAGTTTGACGTCACTGAGGACCATCTCTCTCTTTCCCGCCGCATAGCTTTGCAGACTGCCTTTGATGATCTTGTCCGCCTGTCTCTGCTGTCCTTGGTTCTCGATCTTCACCGCCTGTACCGAACCGACCTCATCAAAGAAAAGCTTGACCCGGTCTCCTTCCCGGACGTCCCGAATATCTGTCAGCTGTCCTTCTTCAAGGATCATCGCATCTTCCGAGATCGCGTAGGTCTTCGAGTCCGTCAGCGTGATCTCCCTGTCCCCCCTTGAAAGAACCGTCCCCGCAATCAATCGGGACTGAGGCGGGATATAGCCGTTCTGATCCGGATCCGGCTCGATAAAGCCGCGAACCTCCAAAACGAGGTTGTCTTTGACGGTGATCTCGACTTCCTGACCTCCGAGCAAATCAAAAGCGCTGACATTTTTGCCCTTTCCCGGCTGTTCGTAGGTTCCTTCCATCTGCCGATAAACGGTATTGGGATGGAGCCGATAGGTCTTCAGCTGTTCGTTTTCATCCTTGAGGACGAGGGATCTTTCCGCTTCACTGATACTTCGCAGAAAACCGTGATACAGATGAGACTGTTCCCCTGTAGGGTAGACGTCTTTTCCCTCGATACCCGACGTCGAGACCCGGATGCTTCCAAAAACTACATACAAGCGCTGGCTCTGAACAATCTTCGGTTCCTGGAGATAAAAAGAAGCTTTGTCTCCGGGTTCAACGCCCCGCAGATCTCGGCGAATCTCCCCACCGATCTCCATCGGAATGTCCTGATTGAGAACGATACTCGCATAGCCCCCCTCATCGAGATTTAAGGAGATCGCTTTTTTTGCGACGGAGTTCTCTGAGATATCCTCGATCTTCAGGATCTCCCCTCGAAGATGCCTGTAGCCCATCGCGGGCAGGATGCGGTCTCTCTTGTCATAAAAGGCCTTTGCCGCCATTTCTCTCGTCATCGGCGTCTGAGGCGCTCCTTCATAGGCGGTCTCCTGTCCCATGGATCGTCCGAGCCACCTGCTGAACTGCTCGGCGGTGACGAGATCGTCTAAGATCTCATTCGGGCGCTGCTCATAGGGGAGAAGCTCCTCTTCCAGAAGGATGCCTCTGCTTTTCGCCTCTTTGATATAAGGCTCTTTCCAGTTTTTCGGATCGAGCTTCAAGTTGTTTTTCGCCGAGGTGCTGTTGATGACCGCCGCAAGGGCCTGCGCCTGCGTCATCGGCTCCTGCGGACGAAACTCTCCCTGCGGAGCGGACAGGATTCCCGTCCCCACCGCAAAGTAGATCTCCCCCTTCCCCTGCGCATCTTTAACGCCGAGGGTCTGCATCATCCGCTGAGAGGAAGCCGCACTCCCCCGGTAGACGGGATAGGGCGAAACCTCCTCATATGCCGCCTGCGCGAAGATCGTCTGCAGGAGAAGGAAGATCAGCGCAAAAAAGCCCAAAGGGGCCTTCATGCTATTTGTTTTTATCTTTGAGAAGTACATAGTATCCTCCTTTGGAGATTGTCGTGCCGCTCAGTCTCTCAAAACGGTCGTTTCTGTCCATATATTCCGCAGGATAGCCGGCTTCCCCGGCAGGAAAACCGATAGATATCGTTCCTGCAAGCTGTTTGATCTTCAAGGTCTTCTTCGGCTCCACCAGTTCAAAATCCAGTTTATAGATCGGAGAAAGGCGCATACTCTTTCTTCCGATTGCCGAGCGGAGCGCGTCTTCCTTTTTCTTGTCCGGCTGAGAGAAACTCACACGCAGGAAAGCGTCCTCGGAAGCCTTCGACAGCTCCGGCACGGAAAGCGCCGCATGACTGAGCTGAAGATTGATCTTTCCGTCGGTGACAAAGAGGATCTTTCCTCTGTTTGTGAGAATATCCCGCACGGGTATCTGCAGCTGCTTCTCCTTGTATTTCGCGTTTTTAGTGAAGTCCACAGCTGTCTGAGCAGTCCCTGCCGTATAGCGCAGCGTCGTTCCGACGATCTCCTGCTTTCCTGAAGCCTTGATCTGATCGACCGCACGATCCGCAGCTGCCTGTTTCTCCTGCTGTTTATAATCCTTGGACGCGGAGAGCGTGAACCCTCTCACATAGCCGAGGTCCTTGGCTTCTCCGTATTTGTTGAGCACCCGCACCTTAAAGTCGTAGCCGGTGCCATGCTCAAGCCCCTTGACGATATAGGCCTGCTCCGGCGTGTTCTGCCTCGTGTCTCCGACAAAGGTATACTCGCTGTCGGAGGAGAGTTTCGCATAGACTTCAAACTTTTCCGCCGCATTGAGCGCTTCCGGGTTCACCCTCCAGCTCAGCACGACGGAGCCTTCCGCTCCCGGCTCCGCATGGATGATCGGGGTATTCGGCCGAAGGAGCTCCTCCATCTTTTGCGTCGGATCCGAAACTCCTTCATCCGGATTATGGATGATAATTTTCAGATCGTTCGTCTCTTTGAGAAACTTCCTAAGTTCTTCTTTGTCTTTAAATTCAGCTTCTACCTGCTCTTCTGACACGAAAGTCAAAGCTTTCTCCGTTCCCCCAATGATATAGGCGGGACGATTATTTCCATTCTCTACACCCAAAATGCCTTCTGCTTTGGCATTATCAGGTTTTTCTCCTCCCAACTGAAATTTCGCACCCAAGTAGAGCAGTGCTCCTTTTATAAAATCTGCGCCTTGGATTATAACCTTTTTGTCCGTTATCTTTAGAGAATGGATTTCCGGTTGGGAAATATAGGTAAAGCCATCAAAAATTGCAAATCCATTATCCGCATTTGTGATTCTGATTGATGCCGATCCTGTCACAGATACAGGCATCTCAATGTTCAGAGCAGTAATCTCGCCTGCGGCATTTCGATCTATGCTCCTTATTTTCGCAACCTTCTCATTGACTCTTACTTTCACTTCCCCTTTAATTCCATATTCATTTGTCTCTCTAAAGTTTTTACCCTCCAGTCTCACATAGGTTCCTCCGGTACGAGGTCCCTTAAGAGGGGTCACCTTATCTATCACCGGCTCGGAAGCAGCATTTGTATACACAAAATATATGATCGGGTAGTCTTTCACCGGCTTATCGGAAGAAGCGCTGCCTTCTTTGGTGGTAATCATTATAACCTGTTTGACACCGATCAACGAACTCTCACCTTTAGGAATCTTCACCGTTAAACTTTTATAGTCTGGAGCAACTGAAATCACTTTAACTTCCTTGCTCCCAACCTGAACCCGCTCTATATCTTTGAAATGCTCCCCTGTAATTGTAATCTCTTCCTCAAGATTCCAGGGATTTGTTCTTATCTTCACCATCGGCTTCCGACCTTTCAGGTCAGGATCTTCGATGCTGCCCGAGACATCTTTTATTATGGGTTTAACCAATCCTCCGTGAAATTCAAAAGGAGCCTGTGCAGAACTTTCATCCGCATTTATCAATGTTATTACCGTTTCTTCAGCTTTTTCATGATAGGGGGTATCAATCGAAATTTTCGCTTCCGAAACATCCGCATCCCAATGAAAGCCTGTCACTTTTCCCAATCCTCTTCGTACAACTAAAGTATTGATATTAGGGGTTTTGTTTCGGATATATATTTCAACATATTCGGTATTCAATTTCCCTAAAAGTTCTTTATTTTCTACAACGCCTGTCGTATGATAGAGAGGGTTTTTCCAATTCAATCCGATTACCGCTTTTTTTCCGATTGGAGGAAGTTTCAATCTACCTTTATTAGTATTCAGTGCGTCTTCCATCAATACTTTTGTACTGCCCTTTTTGTAATAAATCGCAAGGTCATCCCCTTGGGAGTTTGGTGTATACTCAACAATTATTTTCTCTAATTGATTCTCGGTCGTTATATCCATTTTTGAAGCACTGTGTTCTTTCTCATAACGCATCTCTTTATCTGGGCCAAAGGCAACTGTGAGTCCCTGCTCAACGATATCATTCGCAACTATGATTATATTATCCGAGAATCTCGAAGCTTTGAGAGTCGACTTCTCGAGATTTATCTTCGGTTGATTGTCAGCATATATAAAGGCGTCTTCCTTGATATCCTTCGCTCCGTCAGGATTTTGGACCAAGATGGAAACAGATCCATTCTTCTTAATATTGATGGGTTTTCGTGGAACTTTAACCTTGATCCACTCAAGTTCTGCCCGTCCATTTTTATCCGTGTCTGGAGTGCCGTCCGACTTAGTATTCTTCGCTCCAAATTCCAAAGCTTCTTCAGCAACCGTATAGCCGAACATCACTTTCGGCAAAATAAATTTTCCAGTTTTTCTATCAGTTTCAAGTCTAAAATTCTCACCTCGAATTATCAGCATGTCTCCTTCCACCCCTTTATTTGCTTCCGAATTTTTAGGCTCCGAAGAAAACTTTTGATTATACACCTCCGTAATTTTCACTGTATAAGATGGATTCAGATAGACAAAGCCATCGCTTTTCGTATCAGTGGATTTATTGACTTTATTCTGCAGCGTTACAGGAACCGTATATGATTCGACTTTATTCTCTATAGATTCAGGAAACTTAAAATCCACTAAAGGAGGGACTCTAACATACACTTCTCTAAACTCAGGATTATGTCCGATCACTTCAGCTTTCTGACTTCCAAAATAAACATCCACTCCTCCCTTAAATCCGGTCTGCTTTCCTTTTTCGTCTTTTCCGGCAGTAATCGTTGTTATGATACCTCCGCGTATATCATCTTTATCCGGGATGATCGTACCGATTTTCGTTTTTTCTACCACATCCACTATCGTGAAAGGATGAGCTTTTATACTCTCGCTTCCATCCGGATTTCTGATCTGTATTTTATGCTCCCCTTCCTTGATCCTTTCATTGTTTGGTATCTTCAGATATATGGTATCTGCATCGACAACATAAACATATTTTGAGGGAAGTGATACCGTAGAGGCCGGTTCATTTTTTTCTTTTTGTAAGAAATTTTTGAAATCATCAACTGTTTGATAGACTACTTTATTGTTCTTTTTTTCATAACCTCCAAAAGCAGCGCTGATATCAAGCCCATTCAGCAATACCTTGCTTCCGATACGTTCTTCTTCATTAGACGAATTTGGAATCGGAACCTTAAACCCAACTGTATTGACCTGGGTATCTCTCTTGATAACAACTATCGTTCCCTTATCTCCTATATTTGGTACTATTTCTTTGATTTCCGGCCCCTTAATGGAATCAAAAATAATAGAATAGGAATCCATCAATCCCTCGGGTGTAATCAACTGAAGCCGTGATTTTCCAAAGAAATTTGCTGGAATTTTCAATTTAAAAATTTCATCTTCTCCCTGACGCAATGTCTCTGTAATCCTCTGTGAAATATCAATTCCATCTACAGCAATCTTCGTCTTTTTCAAATCTGAAATACCCGCTGTAGACCGAACTCGAAGTTCAACCTCAGACTCCGCATCAGAAGGTAATTTTTTAACAGGAGATCCGTTATAGGTCAAAGAAACAATCTTTGGCTGTTTACTGTGTTTCTGGGTTACGGAAGTTTCAGTCGGTCTTCGCAAGCTAAACTTTGGACCATTTGGATCGGGAATGTTCTGCTTTCCGGAGGGATTCTCTACAACAACAATACTTTGGATCTCTTTATATCCTCCAAGCTGAACCTCAGCTCCTTTAATAAGTTCGCGCAGAGCCCTCTTGTCCTGCGGTGTTAAAGACACGACGAGAATCTCCCCTTCCTTCGTAAAAATTCCATCTATTGGAACACCGTCCCCATCCAAAAGTTTAGTATCACCCATCGCCCGGCTTGAAACAATCGGCAGCAGCTGAAAAACTTTCTCAAGAGGCGGATTGTCTGCAGGATTTGGGGCCGGATTTCTCTTCATATATAACTTCACCTTGGGATAATGCCATCGCCCTCTGTCATCTCGGTAAGCTTCAAAGTTCGATCCCTTTATTCGAAGCATTAAAGGTTCAGTTCCGTCAGCAGAAGCTAGAGTTCCATCTTCATTGAGGTAGGGTCTGTCTTCATCGCTTTCTTCTTCTGAATCATTCGGATATCCATATTCCAGAGTTACGGAATCGACTACCGGTGTCAGACTCGTCTGAATATAATTAAATGCTTTATCAAAGACAGTTCCCTCTCGAAAAACGTCTTTCTTTCCGTCCTTATAAAAAATCGTGTTCTCTATAGAAAGTACTATCTGTGCAGACCCTGTCATGCTTGGATTCGTTGTAGTAACAACGATTCCGTCATCTGTACTCGTATAGTGATAGTTTCCATAGCTTAATCCCTCCTGAGAAGTTTCATTGTTGGGAGGTGTCTGCAGTTTGTATATTTTCGTGTTAACAGGCTGTGTCACCGATTCGATTCGAACTTGAATCTCCCTTTCGATCTTATCAACTTCTTTCACTCCATACCTTACATTATTCGATGAGCCGTCAGGTTCCGGAGATAGGTTTTCGTAAGTGACAACTAAGCTCTCTGTTCCTTTAATCTTCGGCTGCAGGGTCGCACTCGGCAATTTTAAATTCTGAGGTTTCTTCAAACCGATCATATTTAATTGAAATATATTCTTCCCTACGATTAGAACATTTGTCCCTCCTGTGTCAGGACCCTCTTTCGGGAAGACCTCGATGATTTGAGGCGTATTGTCTCCCTTCCTGAAAGCATAGGCTTTTTCAGCAGTCGCTTCTTTTCCATTTTCCTTAATCACGACACTCCAAACGGACCCTTCCAAAATCTGATTGTTCGGCACGGGAGTAAAGGCCTCTATTCCGATGATAGCTGAAGTACTATCTCCCTCCGTTTCTCTGATTACCTTCACTGTGTCTTGTTTAACCTTGATTTCTTTTCCCTTTTCATCACGGAAAAAAAGTTCATACTTTCCGGTAAAAACATTATTCAATACTTGAGCGTGAGAAGAATCACTCATTGCTTCTACAATAAATTTTGTCGACCTTCCCACCGGTCCCTCCGAAGGAGTTACCCGAAGATAGTTCATATTTTCCAACGGTTCGTAGTACTCTATCTTATCCTCATATCTCGAAGCTGTTTCAATAATAATTTTCCCCGTTATATTATTGCTTTTTTCGGTTGCTTCTCCTCTCTTAATCAATCGAACAGCCTTGTTGTTCGGATTTCCGGGTTTCTGTTTTTTCACTTTTATCTCCTGTTTATCAGGAGGAATCGTAATAAATTCTATATCATCTTTTAAATGAGATGCTGCAGCTATATTTACTTCCTCCACATTCTGAAGATTATTTCCCTGCAGCCTGATTTCCATACCTGAAAATATTTTATTACTTGGAAGAATACGCCTCATTTCTGGGAATGAGTCAATTAAAAAACTAAAGGAATAAATATTCTCATTATCTTGTATAGTTTCAATAATAACGGTATTTTTTCCACTGGTGGACAGACCCAAACCATTCATAGGCCCTGATTTTGGGGGTATTATTCTTATGTGGTTCGAATTGACATCAACAACCACGCCTGCTCTCTTTGCATTAGCATCTGTCAAAGAGATCGGCTGACCTGTACCGCTCTTCACCATAATTGCCTTGATTACGGAAACAGGATTTCTATCCGTATCATCTAATTTCTGAGTAAAACTCTCCCCCGAGATTGATAACTCAATGCTCTTTTCCCCTTTTCCATTCTCTACCAAGTCATAACTTAATTGCTTAATCACTATGTTTTTCAAAATATTTGGTGCAGCATAAGCTACATTTTTATACTGCGGCAGCAGGCCGCTCAGCACAAGAAGCAGGCTCAGGAAAAGGCTGCAGGCCGTTTTTATCGATCGTCGCTTGATTTTTTCCAATGGATTCCATTCCCTTCTCTCCGATTTTTGATACGATTATCCAAATAAAGCGATTGCAATATCCATTTTGCAACTATGACATTTTCTTTTCCTCTAAGGTGGAGCGGCAATCGCTGATATAATAGCTTAAGCGAATAATAGTGTGATCTATGATCATCACCCTCGTATATATATCGTCTGTATCCGCCTTTTGATTTATTCCCTTTCTCCTTTTTCTCCAAACAAGACAGTCCCAAAAGAAAACGGAGGGCTTGAAAAGACTTCTGCTTGTGGTCTTCGCAAGCTTCTCCGTTTTTTCGGGGAATGCTGCTCCATCAGGGTCATTCTTCGGTGAATTCGACGGTGACGAGGCTGCCTTTGCGGATCAGGGTGCCGGAGGTCGGCATCTGACGGATCGCTTTTCCGGTACCGGCAAAGCTCATCTCCACACCCATATTGGAGAGAATCGTCTCCACCTCTTTATGGGTCTTGCCGGTCAGATCCGGCATCGTCATCGCCTGATCCCCGTTGCTGCTGAGGTAGAGAATCACGGAGGATTCGGGCGCCACTTTGTTCCCGGGCTTGGGGAAGCAGTCGGCGACAAGACGTCCGCCGTCCTCCTCGATCTCACCGGTCGGGAAGCTGTAGGTCAGTCCGCTCTCTGTCAGGATACGGATCGCCTCGGCAAGTTTGAGGCTGCGAATCTCGGGAATCGTCACTTTTTCGATATACTCTTCTTCCTCGCGGACATTCGGTTTGACGCCGAGGTAGCGCAGGGATTCGACCATCACCTGATTGACGACGGGGCCTGCCACGGCGGTCCCGTAGTGGATGCCGGCGCTCGGCTCATCGACAACGGCAAGGACGACCAGCTGAGGGTCTTCGATGGGGACGACTCCGACGAAGGAGGCGACATAGAAATAGGGAGAGTATCCTCCGGGCACCGGTTTCTGCGCGGTTCCGGATTTTCCTCCGACACGGTAGCCTTCGATCTTGTTGATGCCGTTGCCGCCGGTGTTGACGACGGACTCCATGATGGAGAGCATGGTCTCTGCGGTGTCTTTGGAGATGACGCGCTTGATCATCTCAGGCTCATAAGCTTCGACGATATTGCCTTTCTGATCTGTGATCTCCCGCACGATGCGGGGACGCATCAGTCTGCCTTCGTTGGCGATGGCGCAGACCGCATTGATCATCTGGATCGGCGTCACGGCGATTCCCTGTCCGAAGGAGGTCGTCGCCAGCTCGACGGGGCGCATATTCTCGTTGGAATAGACGATGCCTTCTCCCTCGCTGGGAAGGGCGACGCCGCTGCGCCTACCGAAGCCGTAGGCGTGGATGTATTCCAGCATCTTATCTTTTCCGAGCCTTTCGGAAACTTTGATGAAGGTCGAATTGACGGAGTGGACGACGGAGTTTGTAAAGGTGATATTGCCGTAGGGCCTGCTGGTCCAGTTTCTTATGATCTCTCCCTGCACCTTGGAATATCCGATATCGTGAAACCATTCGTCGGGATAGGTGACTCCCTCTTCGAAGGCCGCAGTGGCGGTGATCAGCTTGAAGGGAGATCCGGGTTCATAGCTGTCGTTTACCGCCGGATTCCTCCACATATCGAAGAGGACCTTCTTTTTTTCTTCCCGGTTCTGCGCCGCATCATAGGCTTTTTGAAAAAGTTCATAAAGACGCTCCCGCGAATGATTCGGATCGTAGTCCGGCTTGGAGCTCATCCCGAGGATATCGCCGTTCTTCGGATTCATCGCGATGATCGTCACCCGCTTGGCCTGATTTTTGTCGAGAGCCTGCTGAGCCGCCTTTTCCGTGATGTACTGGACAACTTCGTCGATCGTCAAAATGACATTATTGCCTTCGATGGGCTCGTTGTATTTGATATTGCTGACGGAGATCTCCTGTTCATTCGCGTCTTTGACGAAGATCTTTCTGCCGGGAACTCCTTTGAGGATGTGGTTGAGCGAGCTTTCGATCCCCGCTTCGCCGACGCCTCTTTCGGAAACATGGCCGATGACATAGGAAGCGAATTTTCCGTAGGGATAGTAGCGCTTGCTGGAGTCCTCGAACCAGGTGAATTTGATGTTCTCCTTCTGCAGCGCTTTCATCTGCTCGGTCGAAATGTATTTTGCCGCGGGAAAACGAACTTTATCGGAGTTCATCTGATCAAGGAGCTGCTTCTCGTCGATATCGAGAATGCCGGCTATTTTTTTGGAATAAAGCGCTTTTTCTTCTTCGCTGTATTTTTCGGATTCCACCCAGTAGTCGTGTTTGAGAATGCTGACAGCGAGTTCTTTTCCGCTCCTGTCGTAGATCGTGCCGCGTCTGGGCGCCACGAGAGCGTCTTTGTACTGCTGAGCAAGAGCCTGTTTGGAAAACTCTTCCGACTTGACGATCTGCAGATAGCCGAGACGGAAGAGCAGGACGCCGATACCGAGAGTAAACAGGATCGCCATGACTTTGATTCTTCCCCGAGGGGCGGGACTTGATTTCATCTCTTCCTCCTATTCCACGGTGATATAGATCAGCTGTTCTTCGGTGGGATACTCCATGCCCAGCTGTTCTCTCGCCGTTGACTCGATCAGATCGCTCCTCTTTGTCTTCTCGATCTCCAAGTGAAGTTCTTTTTTTTGATTTTGTAGCTCTTCAAGCTCTTTATATTTTCGATTGATCTCATATTTCATCGAAGAAATCATGGAGTAGCGATACATATAGCCCGTCAGCAGGAGGACAAACAGGAGACCTGCACTCATCAACGCCAGGCCGATCCTTCGTCTTGCTCTGCTGGCGGAGGGTTTTGAGGGCGCTTTTCGCCGCACGCCCTCCGCAGAAGGGTGCTTCTGCGTCCTTCTGCCCGGAAGGGAGCGCGTATCGGAGAAGGTATCTCTCTGCCGGGGCAGGGAGTGCGCTTGCCTCTTCATCCTTGTTTTTCCTTTGATTTGTTCTCTGCCGTCCCTTGGCTTTTTTTTCATCCGATTCACTCTCCATGCTCTGCAAAAGAGGATTCCGCTCCTCTTTATCCTGTATCGGTCTTTTGAGCGGAATTTTTATTATATCTTGATATTTTTTACCTATGAATATCGCGGACAAAAGATCAAAAATCCTTCCGTATCACATCTTTTCGAGGATGCGCAGCTTCGCGCTTCTCGATCTGGGATTTCTCCTCAGCTCTTCTTCGGAGGCGAGAAGGGGTTTTTTCGTCAGAATCTTTCCCTGAGGAAGACGCCCGCAGACGCAGACCGGAAACTCTTTCGGGCAGATACAGCCCGCCGTCAGCTTTTGATAGGTTCTTTTGACGATTCGGTCTTCGAGGGAATGAAAACTGATGACACAGATCCGCCCTCCGGGCGCGAGCAGACCGAAGGCGTCCAGAATTGCAGTCTCGATGATTTCAAGCTCCCGATTGACCTCGATGCGGATCGCCTGAAAGGTTCTCTTCGCAGGATGGACGCCTTCGTCTCTCTTTTTTTTCGGAACCGCTATCCGTATGAGTTCGACGAGTTCGAATGTCGTACGGATCTCTCTTTCTCTTCGTCGATCCGCGATGACGCGGGCGATCTTCGCCGCCCAGTTCTCTTCTCCGTAATCTCTTATGATTCGTCTGAGCTCCTCTTCACTGTAGGTATTGACCACCTCAAAGGCGGAGAGCGCCTGCCCCCTGTCCATACGCATGTCCAGCGGCGCATCCTGCATATAGGAGAACCCCCGCTCCGCTTTGTCCAGCTGTTCGGAGGAGACGCCGAGGTCGAGGAGGAGACCGTCGATGCGGAGGACGCCGAGATCCTCCAGAGCGCTGCGCAGGTTTTCAAAATTGGAATGGATCAGATGCACCTTTTCCCCATAAGGGGCCAGTCTCTTCTTTGCCGCCGCAATCGCAGCCTCATCCTGATCGAAACCGATCAGCCAGCCTTTCGTCAGTCGGCGGGCGATCTCGAAGGAATGACCGGCTCCGCCGAGAGTTCCGTCGACATAGATCCCCTCAGGCCTTATATTCAAACCTTCGATACATTCTTCCAGCAGGACGCTGATATGATTAAATCCCATCATTGCTCTCCTTGATATAGGGAGGACGAATCCCCCGGTTTTTCAGCAGGAAATGCAGCAAGACCCCGGCCCCTATCATCAGCAGGGAGACGAGCTGAGCCGCCCGCAACGAGCCCAGCATCAGGCTGTCGGTCCTCAGTCCTTCTATCCAGAACCTCCCGAGGGAATAGGCGATCAGATAAAAGCTGACGATCTGACCGTCGTATTTTTTCTTCGGAAGAAAAAATAGCAGCAGACTCATGACGCCGAGATTCCATATCGACTCATAGAGAAAGGTCGGATGGACTTTGACCCCGTCGATCAGGATCCCCCAAGGAAGATCTGTCGGTCCTCCGTGGGCTTCCTGATTGACAAAATTCCCCCAGCGTCCGATCGCCTGTCCGAGCGAGACGGCGGGAGCTATGATATCTGCGGTCTTGAGAATGTTGAGCCCTTTTCTTTTCGCAACGAGCAGACCGCCGAGAAAGCCTCCGATCAGCCCTCCGTGCAGCGCCATGCCGCCGAGCCTCGTATTGAATATGCTCAGCAGATCCTCCTGATAGAGGCGGAAGTTGAAGGCGACATAGTAAAGTCTCGCGCCGACGACCGCCAGCGGAAGCGCCCAAAGGGAGAGGTCAAGGACGTCGTCTTCCCGGATGCCGACTTTTTTGCCGTTTTTTCCTGCAAGAAAGACGGCGGCGACCATCGCCGAGGCGATGATGATGCCGTACCACATCACATCAATGCCCAAAATACGAAAAGCTACGGGATTCATGCGCAGGCCTCCTGCATCGGCTCAATGAGAGTGAGGACCTGCATCTCTTCGTCAAAATGCTCCCGGAGACGATTTTCGAGATCCCCAAGGCTCACTTCGTTGAGCTGCCTGTAATAGTCAAAAATATCGACTCCGCAGAAATGATAACCGAGATATCCGTTGGCGACGCCTTCGATGGAATCGAAGCTGCGGATGAAGGCGCCGAGCTTTTTCTTTTTCGCGATCTCGAAAGCCTCGGGGTCGATCCCCTGTTCTTTCGCCTGCCGAAGCGTCTCCGTAATCCGCCTTCGGACTTCCTCCGTGTTTCTCGACTCTCCGGCAAGGATCGTGTAGCCGTAGTCGGAGCTTGCCGTATAGTCGGCTTCGAGACCTCCGAAGACGAGTCCTTCCATATAGAGCTCGTCATAGAGCGGGCTCCCCTTACGGAAAAGGACGTCGAGAATCAGTTCCGTCGTGATCTCTCTTTTCAGCACCCCCTGTTTGAGATGTGCCGCCCTTTCCTTAAAACCGATGGAGAACATCGGCACGGAGATATCCATCTTTCTGCGGACGAATTTTTCCGCAACTTCATCTTTCTCCTCTACGCAGATACGCTCCAGTTTTCCTTCGAATTGATTTTTGTCGCTGACCGTCTCTTCGACGATGGCGAAGACTTCCTCCGCCGAGAGGTCTCCGATGACGAAAAGCGCCATATTGGAGGGACTGTAAAAGCTGTTGTAGCAGGTGTAGAGTTCTTCCGGCGTGATCTTGCGGATGCTCTCGACGGTTCCCGCGATATCAATGCGGTTGGGATGATCGACATACATTGCTTTGAGGGTCTCTAAAAAGGACTGCCAGTGAGGATTGTCCTCGTACATCTTGATCTCCTGCGCGATGATGCCTTTTTCCTTCTCCACATTCTCCTCTGTGAAACAGGGCGTCTGCACATAGGAGATCAGATGACGCAGACCCTGATCGAAGTTTTCCGTCGCCGAAAACAGATAGGCGGTCATATTGAAATTCGTGAAGGCATTTGCACTCGCTCCGATCTTCGCAAACTCGTCAAAGGCGTTACCGCCGCCGGGCTGTTCGAACATCTTATGCTCGAGAAAATGCGCGATCCCCTCATGGACGCGCAGCTTTTCGCCGGTATGGGGGCTGATCCATTCGAGATCGTTGGAGCCGTAATGGGTCGCAAGCACCGCGTATTTTTTGTTGAACCCTTCTTTGCGCATGAAAAAAACGTCCATATGATTTTTCAGTTTCTTATATTGAATGCTCTCATTCAAGAGCTCATTTTTTATAATCTTCATAGAATTCTCCTTATTTTTTCGCCGTCAGGAAATACTCTGTGTCCGGACGGATCTTTGACGCCGCTCGAAGGATATCCTCCTTGGAAACCGAGGCGATGTTTTCTGCCATCTCTTCGAGGGTGATATTTTTGTCCCTGAGACTCTGATTGTAATAGAAGTCACCGAGACTGTACAGACTGTCCTTGAGAGACATCAGCCCGTTGCGCATATACTGCCTGGCATTTCGAATCTCTTCCTCGGAGATCCTTCCCTCCTGCAGATCGCGCAGCTGCTCGAGGATCAGACTTTTCGCCTTTTCACGGTCTTCAATCTCGATACCGGCGTTGATCATCAAAAGACCTTTGAACTTCTCCATCGAGGAATAGATGCTGTAGCAGAGACTGTGTTTTTCCCGTACATTGAGGAAGAGTTTCGAGTGAGCGCCTCCACCGAGCACCGCATTTGCCAGCAGCATCGCGTCATAGTCCTCATGCAGCAGGTCGACGCCGGTGCGGAAAGCGAGGATCAGCTTGCCTTGGGTGACGTCCATCGCTTCTTCCACCTTTTTGCTCTCGAAAGCGACGTTCGGATCTTCCGCAGGGATTCGGATCAAATTGCCGCGCTCAAAAGAGAAGATCTCCCTTATGCACTGCAACACTTCTTCACGCTCGAAAGCCCCCGCCACGACGATATCTATCGGCGAACTGCGGATCACCTCCCGATAATACTCATAGAGACTTCGGGGGGTGATCTGGTCAAGATCTTCGATATATCCGTCTCCCGAGATCCCGTAGGGCTCGTTTTCGCACATGATCTCAATGCAGCGCTCCACCGCATATCTTCCCTTGTCATTGATCTTGGAGAGAATATCTTCTTTGAGGATTTCTTTCTCGATCTGCAGATATTCCGGCAGAAAACCCTCCTCTTTGACGGCCGGCGCCGTCAGGATCTCCTTCATCACCCCCAGCGCTTCGCGAAAAACAGGCTGAGGGAGATATCGGTCTGCGGCCGAAGTCATTCGAAAAGAGAGGATATGCCGCTCTCCCAGCTTGCCTGCCAAAACGCCCGTCGTCGTTCCGTAGAGAGACTGAAGCTTTTTTGCAATGGCTGCGGGCGAGCCCCAGCTTGCAGTGGCGGAGCGCATCACAGAAGGGAGCAGCGAGTTTCGGGTAGCTTCCTCCCGGATCAGAGGTCTTTTGATATAGACAGTGATCACATTGGATTTATAATTATCTTTCGGAATCAGCATCAGATGGATTCCCTCCGCAATGCGGATCTTTTCATACCCTGTATTTTTTTCTTCTTTCAACTTTTTTTCCTCCTGCAAAAATACTTCTTCTTCCATTATATACCACTTCGCCCTTCCTTACAAAACGCTTTCTTCATAAAAGAAAGTATATTTTTCAGATCCTTTATTTTTATGATATAATTGATAGATATAGTATATGCCTGCTCGGACTCCTTATTTGCAACGAAGGGAGTTTGTAAGCGATCAATAGATTAAAGGAGATGTAAAGATAAATGAAATTAGGAATCGTAGGACTTCCCAATGTCGGAAAGAGCACACTGTTCAACGCGATCACCAAGGCGGGAGCGGAGTCGGCAAACTATCCCTTCTGTACCATCGAACCGAATATGGGGGTCGTTTCCGTACCGGATGAACGGCTTGAACAGCTTGCCAAAATCTATGACTCAAAAAAAATCGTTCCCACCGCGATTGAATTTTACGATATCGCGGGACTCGTTAAAGGTGCAAGCCGGGGAGAAGGACTGGGCAACAAATTCCTCTCTCATATCCGCGAAGCCGAGGCAATCGTCCATGTGGTGCGCTGCTTTGAAGACGGCAACGTCGTCCATGTCGACGGGAGCGTCGATCCTCTCCGAGATATCGAAACGATCAACCTCGAGCTGATCTTTTCGGATATGGAGATGCTGGAGCGCCGTCTGCTACGGTCGCAAAAGGCCGCTAAGGGAGACAAATCTCTGGCCAAAGAGGTGGAGCTGATCAAAAACATCATGGCGGTGCTGGAGAGCGGCCGATCCGCGCGAACCCTCGAGACAAACGATGAAGAGAAGGCTCTAATCAAGACCTTCAACCTGCTCAGCTCCAAGCCGATCATCTATGCGGCCAATGTCGCGGAGGAAGAGGCCGCCGGGGACGGAGCTTCCAACCCTTATGTTGCAAAGCTTTGCGAGTTTGCAGAGACGGAGGACGCACAGGTCGTCGTGATCAGCGCGAAGATCGAAGAAGAGATCGCCCAGCTGGAACCTGAAGAAAAAGCCGAGTTTCTCAGAGACATGGGCCTTGAGAGCTCCGGACTGGACAAGCTGATCCGCGCAAGCTACAGCCTGCTGGGACTGATCAGCTTCCTCACCGCGGGTCCGATGGAATCAAGGGCTTGGACGATCAAAAACGGGACGAAGGCTCAGGCCGCCGGAGGCAAGATCCACTCAGATATCGAACGGGGCTTCATCCGTGCCGAAATCATCTCTTTCGAGGATCTGATGGCTCATGGGGGCAATATGAACTCCGCAAAGGAAAAGGGGCTTGTCCGCCTCGAAGGAAAGGACTATCTGATGAAAGACGGGGATGTGGTCCTCTTCCGCTTCAATGTATGATTTTTCGCTTTTCCAAAGAGAAGCTCGGCTTGACGAACGAAAAACAATTCTTCCTCGAGGGAACCGATCCGTTGCACCAATCTCGGTAGGACGCATCTGTCTTGTAAAAAGCAGTAAGGAGGAGAAAGAAAATGAAAAAAATGATTCTGTTCACCCTGTATACGATGCTGATCGCCTCTTTGATCTTCAATCTCGGCGCCTGTTCCTTCAAAAACTCTGAACCATCAAAGAACCATGAGCCAAACGGAGTGGAGAGCCTTCCGGATGGAGAAGGCGAAGGAGAGAACCCCTCCGAAAAGGGAGAAACAACTGCCAATCCGGATCTGATCGAAAAAGGACAGTATCTCTTTTTCAAAGAGAATCCGATCATCACGGACAAGGGCGAGTATTACGAAATCGAAGATGTCTGTCTTGCAAAGAGCGGAGAATTTGAATTTGACCGCTCAATGTTTGAGGGAAAAAAAGTCGGAGACTTGATCGATCTGCCCAACGGCAAATTCACGGTGGAAGATATCCATGATTTGGATGATTCCATTCAATTTGATGTCAGCAACGAGCATTTCATGCATTATTTCACTCTTTACGAGGATGAGATTCATGCGGTCGGCGTCGGAGAGCATCTCGTACTGGAGAGCAGGTATGTCGGCCCTCTTCGTTTTTCCAAAAACTGCCGCTATGAGATTTGGGAAGATTTTGACCTTGATCCTCTAAACACGAATTTTCAGGATCATATCGAAGACCATGAATATCCTTGGGAGTACGGCGCTTTCCTCTATATCGACGACTTGGATTCGGAGAACAATATCACGGCGGTCTCCGACGTGCTGCTGCCGTAAACATCCATAAACTGAAAGGGTGCGGAAGAATCCGCACCCTCAGACTGAAGACAAAGCAGACAAATTTCAAAATTCATGAGGCGAAGATGAGGAACTTTCGTGAAAAAATCGAGAGGAACGAGCCGATGAAATTTCAGAAAAATCAGCAGGACGCTGATTTTAGAGCGAAAGCGGCAGGACGCCGTTTTGAGCTCGGTCAAAATTTCCGGCGAGCAAGTCCGATTTTTCCGAAAGAGAGTCCGCGCCGACGAATGATTTTTGAAGTTTGTCTACAATCTGAGGGTGCGGAAGAATCCGCACCCTTTTTCTCATGAAAACATGGTATTCGAGACTTTGCGCCTCTATTCGACGCCCGCCGCTTTTTTGAGTTCTTCCACTTTGTTGAGCTCTTCCCAGGGCAGGCTGACGTCGGTCCTTCCGAAATGTCCGTAAGCCGCGGTCTGCTTGAAGATTGGCTTTCGCAGATCCAGCGCCTCGATAATAGCCCCCGGTCTGAGATCAAAGACTTTTGTAATGATCTCGGAAATTTTCTCATCGGAGATTTTTCCTGTTCCGAAGGTATCGACCATGACGGAGACCGGATGAGCGACTCCAATCGCATAAGCAAGCTGGATCTCGCATTTTTTCGCAAGGCCGGCCGCCACGACATTTTTTGCCGCCCATCTCGCCGCATAGGCCGCGGAACGATCTACTTTGGTCGCGTCCTTTCCGGAGAAAGCTCCTCCCCCGTGTCTCGCATAGCCCCCATAGGTGTCGACGATGATCTTTCTCCCCGTCAGACCGGAGTCTCCCTGAGGTCCTCCGATGACGAAACGGCCGGTGGGATTGACGAAGTATTTGGTGTTTTCATCCAGCAGCTTTTCATCGACAATCGGAGCGATGACATATTTTTTCATATCCGCCTCGATCTGCTCTCTCTCGACCTCCGGCGCATGCTGGGTCGAAATGACAATCGTGTCGACCCGCAGAGGCTTTCCGTCTTCGTACTCGACGGTCACCTGGGTCTTGCCGTCCGGTCTCAGATAGGATAGGCTGCCGTCTTTGCGCACTTCGGAGAGCTTTTTCGCCAGCTTATGCGCCAGCGAGATCGGCAGAGGCATATACTCCTGCGTCTCATCGCAGGCGAATCCGAACATCATCCCCTGATCTCCGGCTCCGACCGCCTCTACCTCATCTTTCATGCTTCCGTCCTTATGTTCGAGAGCCTCGTTGACGCCCAGCGCAATATCCCCGCTCTGCTCGTCAATCGCGTTGATCACGGCGCAGGTCGCATGATCGAAACCGTATTTTGCCCGATTGTAACCGATCTCCTGCACAGTCTCCCGCACGACTTTCGGAATATCGACATACGCCTTGGTCGATATCTCTCCGACGACCATGACAAGGCCTGTCGTCACCGTGGTTTCGCAGGCGACGCGAGATCCGGGATCCTGCTCCAGCAGCGCATCCAGTATCGCATCGGAGATCTGGTCGCAGATCTTGTCCGGATGCCCTTCGGTCACAGATTCTGATGTAAACAGCTTTCTCATACTCTTTTTCCTCCTTCACGGCAACAAGCCGCCTCATACAGCCCGAAGGCTGTTCTTTCGATAAAAAAACCTCCGCCTGCACAGGGCAGCGGAGGCATACAGATCCACAATCCACCTCATCTGCCAAGAACGCATTCTTGCAGGAATTGGCACCTTTGCGCAGCAGGCCGCGCCGGTTGCCGGGCTTCACAGGGCCGGTCCCTCCACCTCTCTTGATAAGGCTGAGAATAAATGATATTTATTCTTGCTGACAGTCTAATGGAAATCGCAAAATTTGTCAATAGGAAGTTTTCCACTTATCCACATTATCCACAGACTTATCTACATTGCTCGACAACTGCTTTTTTCATATTATCCACTTTTTCTTCCGTTTTTTTCCGTGGATAAGTCGGAAAAATTTTTTTATATGGAAATCCGAATCCGTTTGCTCCGGTGAGGATCTGTATAGTATAATAAGTCCATGAAAGGGGAGATAAAATTGAAATTTAAGGATTTTGTATATGAAAGACCCTCTATGGAAGCGCTGCAGGCAAAGTATCGCGATCTGCTCAGCGCCTTCCAAGACGCCTCTTCTCCGGAAGAGCAGAATGAAAACCTCATGAAGATCAACGCTCTTCGGGAAGAGTTCTACACGATGTCCACACTGATGTACATCCGTCACACGATCAATACGACGGATCCTTTCTACGAGAAAGAAAACGAGTTCTTCGATGAGAACACTCCGGTCTTTATGGAGCTGGAAAACGAGTTCAAGAAGAGTCTGCTGAACGCCCGCTTCCGCAAAGAGCTGGAGGAGAAATGGAGCAGCCGCATCTTCGATCTCGCCGAGGTGGAAAAAAAGACCTTCCGCCCTGAGATCATCGAGCTCCTTCAGACAGAAAACAAACTGATCAGCGAATACGTCAAGCTTTCTTCCTCTGCAAAGATCCCCTTTGAAGGAGAAGAGAGAAATCTCTCACAGATGATCCCATTTATGGAGGTTCCCGACCGCAGCAGGCGAAAGGCCGCTTTCTCTGCTCTGGCGGGATTTTTTGCCGATCATGAGGCGGATTATGATCGAATCTATGACTCTCTCGTCAAAACCCGGCATGAGATCGCAAAGAAACTGGGATTTGAAAATTTTGTCGAGGTAGGCTATGCCCGTATGTCAAGAACGGATTACGGGCCGAAGGACGTCGCCTCTTACCGCAGGCAGATCCTCGAAGAGATCGTTCCCATCGCCTCTCAGCTTCGCGAGAGACAAAGAGCCCGCCTCGGTCTGGACAAACTCCGTTACCACGACGAAAACTTCTCCTTTGAAAGCGGAAACGCGGTTCCGGACGGAGAAGAGGCTTTTCTCGTTACGCAGGCCCGCAAAATGTACCGGGAGCTTTCTCCCGAGACCGGCGAATTCATTGATTTCATGATCGAAAGCGAGCTCCTGGATCTGACCGCGAAAAAAGGCAAGGCGGGCGGAGGGTACTGCATCTATATCCCGAACTACAAGGCACCTTTCATCTTTTCGAACTTCAACGGCACTTCCGGCGACGTCGACGTCCTGACCCATGAGGCGGGACACGCCTTCCAGGCCTATGAGAGCCGCCATTTCGAGATTCGTGAGATGGGAGATCCCACCGCCGAAACCGCGGAAATCCACTCCATGTCGATGGAGTTTTTCGCCTGGCCCTGGATGGAATCCTTCTTCGGAAACAAGGCGGACAAATATCGTTTTGCTCATCTGGAGTCCACGCTGCTGTTCCTGCCTTACGGCGTCACCGTCGACGAGTTCCAGCACTGGGTCTATGAGAATCCCGACGTCTCCCCTCGGGAACGCCGGGCGAAATGGAGCGAACTGGAGAAAAAATATCTGCCCTGGCGGGATTATGACGGCAATGAATTTATGGAACAAGGAGGCTTCTGGTTCAAGCAGGCCCATATCTTCGAGATGCCTTTCTACTATATCGACTACACCCTGGCTCAGGTATGCGCGCTGCAGTTCTGGGCGAAAAGCCGGGAAGACAAAAACTCCGCCTGGGCGGACTATCTGCGCCTCTGTCAGGCCGGAGGCAGCAAGTCCTTCCTCAAGCTTCTGGAGCAGGCCGGACTGAAAAATCCTTTCAAAGAAGGGACGATTGCATCCGTGATTCCCGCCGTGCAGGCTTATCTTGATTCTGTCGACGACAAATCCTTTTAGTCCAAAACGGATTGAAAACAGGGATCGCGAATCCCACACCATATTCCAACTCTCTTAAATATGAAAAGCTCTCTCAACTAAAAAACTGCGTCGAGAGAGCTTTTCGTCTTCATACGGAAAACCCTTTGAATTTGAAGCGTCTAATGAAAAGAATCCATAAAAAATCTATGGAATGCAGATCGAATATTCACAGAATTTTTATCCTCAGCCGGTGAATTCAAAGATGAAAGTTCTCCTGCGTCTTCTCTTATTTATGCAGCAAATGAATTTTTTCGTTTTTAGCTGTCATTTTTCTCAATTTGTGGTACAATAAAGTAAATAAATCTACAGAGGAGGTCGCACCATGAGAATTCGTGAAAAAGCTGAAGTACTGAAGGAATATCAAAAACGATATCCCGCCTTGGATAATTATTTTTTGAAGCATCTCTCGGAAGAGTATGACCGATACTATACCAAACTTCAGCATATGCAGACCGTTCGAGAAGTGGAAGTCTTCTTCGAAGAAGAGATCGAAAAAAACGAGCTCCTTTATCGGAACAATGCGCATATGGGCGGCATTGAAGCTTCCCTCAGCGATCAATATATGAACGTACTCGCCGCCTACGGGCTGATCGTCTTCTTCAGAGATCATATGATCGAAAAATAAATGAAGGACTTTTTTTCAAAATTGCATTTTGGCAAAGCGATGGAAACAGACTCCGGAAATCCGGAGTCTCCGTTCTTTGAGACGAAAGGAGGATCTTCTTGGAAACATCCTGTCTTGACCTTGGACCTCTCGAAGGTATCGGAGAGGATATCCTGCGCACGCTGCTGGATTACATAGCGATACCCGGCTTTACAGGTACTGCAAAGGAGAAGGAAATCACACCCTATCTGCTCGGTTTTCTCGGGCAGATTTCCTATTTCCGACAAAATCCCGACCATTACGGGAGTTTTGAGATTCCGGAGGATCCCTTCGGTCGCCAAGTCGTATGGGCTCTGCTGAGAAAAAGTCCGAAAAAAGATACCGTCGTCTTCATGCATCACAGTGACGTCGTCGGTATCGAAGATTTTAAATCTCTGAAAGAGTTTGCTTTCTCCCCGGATCTTCTGTCGAAACACCTCTCAAAAATGAATCTCCCTGAAGACGTCGCAGCGGATCTTGAGAGCGGCGACTTTCTCTTCGGGCGCGGAACGGCGGATATGAAGGGAGGGGGATCGATTCAGCTCAACCTGCTGAAGCGATACGCCGAAGATCCCGCTTTCACGGGAAACATCCTGCAGATCATCGTTCCCGATGAAGAAAACCTCTCCGCCGGCATGCGAGGTGCCGCAAGCCTGATGAGAGAGCTGAAAGAGAAATACCGCCTGCATTTCCTCCTGATGATCAACTCCGAACCCCACGCAAGGAGAAAGCCGGAGGAGGCTCTTCTCTACGAGGGCTCCGTCGGCAAATGTATGCCTTTTGTCTATCTGCGGGGACGTCTTGCTCACTCCGGCAGCCCTTTCCAAGGTTTTAACCCGATCCGCCTGCTGGCGGAGATCATCCGGCTCACCGAACTCAATCCCGCTTTTTCCGACCGCAGCCTCAAAGAAGTCTCTCCGCCTCCCACCTGGCTGTATGCCCGCGACCAGAAGGAAAATTACGATGTTTCCCTCCCTCTGAATGCCTACGGTTATTTCAGCGTCCTCAGTCTTCAAAAAACGCCGGGAGAGATTCTCTCCGCCTTAAGATCCTGCTGTATGGAAGCTTTTTCTCTCGTCATCGGGCAGATGAGGCGAAGATGGGAAGATTTCTGCAGCCTTTCCGAAAAAGAGCCCTCTCCTCTCCCATGGGAACCCCTCGTGCTGGACTGCCGGGAGCTTTATGAGAAAGCTGCGGAAAAAGGCAAAGACCGCTTTCTCAGAGCCTATGAGAACCTGAAAAAGCAGCTGCGCAAGGAGACGGATCAGGGCAGGCTCACCCTTGCTCAGGCGAATTTCAAGCTTATTGAACTACTGGACAATTTCAGCGAACTGGAAGATCCCGCAATCATTTACGGCCTGCTCCCCCCGTATTACCCGCCGGTCTCAAACTTCACCCTCCCGAATCTTTCACAAAAGATCCGAAGTCTCTCCGAGGAGCTGAATTCTTTTGCACAGGAGCAGTTCGGCGAAACCTGCCTCCGTGAACATTTCTTTATGGGAATCTCGGATCTCAGCTATTCTTCAATTACAGACTACGAAGAGATCCAAGGATCCATAGAGCGCTGTATGCCGATGCTCGGTGATTTTTACTCTCTGCCTTTCTCCGATATCCATGCGATCTCTATGCCCTGCATCAACATCGGTCCCTGGGGCAAGGATCTTCACAAGCTCACCGAGAGAATCTATCTGCCGGATCTTCTCGATCACACGCCGAAACTGATCGACAAAGCTCTGCAGATCCTGTTTTCAAGTTGAATTTCAAATATATTTTAATAAAGCGCAGGTTTCCTTTTTTCATCTTGGTGACCTGTGCTTTTTTCATTTTATAAAATTTTTTTTATAATCTCAAAAAAATATGGATGAGTTTTTTTCTGAAGTGATATACTGAAAAAGCAGATAACGAACTCCCATTGAACATCATTTGCACAAACAGTAAGGGGGCTTTTCCGAACTATGAGCATTCGAAGGACGATCCGTCTGATTATCATTGTTAATTTTTTCCTTCTTCTTACCGCAGCCTTCACTCTCTTCGGCATGGTTCAATCTTCCCGTGAAGAAAGATCTATTCGAAACCGGCAGTTGGAATATCATATTCTGGGCATGCAGCTTCAGGAGGTCTCTGATTATCTGACGGAACAAATGCAGCATTTCGTACAGCGTGGGGAACAAAGACATTATGATGCCTATCTGAAAGAAGTCAACGAAACCAAAAAAAGAGAAGGAATTGTCGCCCGCCTTCATGAAATGCAGGCGGAAACAGAGCTGATGACTCTGCTGGAAGATGCGGCAAATGAATCTTCCGACCTCGAAAATCTGGAGGCGGAGGCCGTATCCGCAGTAAAAGAAGGACGCCTTGAAGAGGCAAAACAATTAATTTTCAGCCCTGCCTATGACAGGGCAAAAGAAAAAATCACCTCCCATATTCTCCATTTCCGGGGAGAGATCGCTCGAATCAGTAAGGAGAAGACCTCAGAGGCGACCCGTAAGAGTGATCTTGCAAAACGATCCCTGCTGTCGCTCTTTGGCGTACAAACTGTCTTCATTCTGATTTCTTTCGCCTTCGTCCGTAAAAAGATCGTCATGCTGGACGAGATCAAAGACCGCATGGACAGTCTGACAAAACAGGAAGGGGATCTGACTCTTCGTCTGGAATTTCACTCTCGTGACGAGATCGGAGATATCTCGCGCAGCTTCAATCGTTTCACGGAAAAAGTCCGCGAAATTGTCAAAGACATCTTCTCCGTCAACCAAAAAATCGCCGTCCTCTCGGAAAACTTGGAGAAAAATTCCGCCGCTTACGCGCAGACAGCCGGCGACGTCTCCTGCGTCATCGAAGAGATCGCAGAAGGCGCGGCCGAGCAGGCCAAAGATATCGGCAAGGCCGGAGAGATCCTCTCGGAACTTGAGGAGACCCTTTCTCTCCAGGCGAGAAATATCGAAGTCCTCAGCGACGAATCAATGCGCATGAACGGACTGATTCGGGAGGGAGCTTCCGTCATAAGAAAACTGGACGAAAAATCGGTGGAAAATCTCTCAATCGCCGGTAAAGTCCAAAGGATGATGAGTGAGACCTCAAAAAGCACGGCGCAGATCGAAAAAGCAAGCCGAATGATCCGAGATATCAGCGAACAGACGAATCTTTTAGCTCTCAACGCGGCAATCGAAGCAGCCAGAGCCGGTGAAAACGGAAGGGGCTTTGCCGTCGTCGCGGATGAAGTGAGAAAACTTGCGGAGGATTCAAACCTCTTTGCCTCGGAAATCTCCGAAATCATTCACGCTCTGATCGAGAAGCTCGGCAATACGACGGAGTATATTAAAGATACAGAGAAAATCGCGGAAGAGCAAAGAAAAGAAGCTCTCTCAACCGAGAAAAAATTCTCAGAAGTCTCCGAGGCGATCACCGATATGCAGGCTCTTATCCTCAGCATTCGCAAGGAGGAAAATTTCATCGAGGAAAAAAGAACCCATCTCCTCTCCCTGATTCAGGAGATTTCCGCAGTCTCTCAGGAAAGTGCCGCCAGCACGCAGGAAACCGCCGCGTCTTTCGAAAGACAGCTGCAGGCTGCCGAAGAGATCTCCCTGAGCGGAAAAGAGCTTGCCTCACATACCAAAGAAGTCCTCTCTACGGTACAGAGATTTCATTTTTGATTCTTTTTCACAAAAAAACTGCCGAAATTTTTCCGGCAGTTTTTTATATCGTTAAAATCCTTTTACGACTTCCATAAACTCATCCGCCCAGCGAACCGCTTCAAAATAAAGGTCCGGCAGGATCTCTTCCTTGACGCGAACGATGCGAAGATCCTCTTCCAGCTCTTCCCATACCGCTTTTTCGTAATTGATGGCGATTTTGAGAATATGGTAGAAATTGTTTTTCTCCTCTCCGGAGATCGCCCCTTTGATCTCTTCCGAGATCGGAAGCTCGTGCATGATCTCGTGGAGCGGTTTTTCAAGCATCGCATCGATCATCGAAAACAATCCCGCCAGAGACGCTTCGTATTTTCGCTTCGCACTGGGAGAACTGTCCGCCATTAGTTCACAGAATTTCGAACGAACCACGGATATACGCACAAGCTCGAAAGTCCTCTCATCGATGGCGTCCTGAACGATCACGAAATTAAGCCATTTTCGGATCTCGTCGATTCCCAGGTAGGCAAGGGCATGGCGAATCGACGTCATCTTGGAGACCAAAGCGAAAGAATTGACCGTCCGCAGCAGTTTATAGCTCATGTCGATATCCGATTCGATGATCGCCGCAAGCTTTGCAAAGTTCGGGTTTGGGGAATTGAGCTCCGTTCTCGCTCGAGTATACTGAATCTTGATGCTCTTGGTGCTCTTCCCCTTGATGATGACCGGCCTGCTGAAATAATAACCCTGGAAATAATCGTAGCCCATGACGGCGGCGAGTTTGTACATCGCTTCGGTCTCGATCTTCTCCGCAAGAAACTTCTTCTTCCCGTCACCGTATTTCTCAAGAATCTTCCTCGCCTGTACAATCGTCGTAAGGGAAAAATCCACCTTGATGATATCACAAAGATCAATAATTTCCGTATAGGGATAGTCAATCGTAAAGTCGTCAAGGGCCAAAGTGTAGCCGAGATTTTTCAGATGGATGAGCTCACTGATCAAAGCCTCCGTCGGAACCACCGTCTCCAGGATTTCGATGACCACCCTGTCCTTATTGAGCATGAGAGCCACCTGATCGAGGATGAGATTTTCGTCAAAATTGACGAAGGCCGTTCGGTTCTCGGTCAGTTTATCGATCCCGATACTGATGTAACTGTTGTTGAGAAGAACGGAAGTCGCCCTTGTCGAATCGACGCTCGGATCAAAACTGTTGGTCATACTGTTCCGATAGAGGAGTTCGTAGGCATAAATTTTTCTTTTGCTATCAAAGATAGGCTGCCTTGCCACAAATACATCCAAAAAAATCCCTCGCCTTAATACAATCCGATATATTTGAACTCAATTTTTTCTGTTTCATACTATCTTATTATACCATGAAATCGACTTAACTAATCTTCAAAAAAATGTTTTCCGCCTTAAAAACCGCCGCGTAAAATCGTCTGATCTCTTCGAGGACCTACCGAGATGATCTTGACGGGCACTCCGATGAACTCTTCGATCCTTTCGATATATCGTCTCGCATTTTCCGGAAGCTCCTCATAGCTCTTCGCCTCCGTGATATCTCCGCTGAATCCCGGCGTCTCCTCATAGATCGGAACCGCTTTGTTCAGGTCGTAGACGGAAGAAGGGAAATCTTCGGTGCGCCGGCCGTCGATCTCATAGGCGGTGCAGATCTTCAGACGGTCAAAATCGGAGAGCACATCAAGAAGCATCAGCGATATCGCCGTAAAGCCGTTGATCATCGCCGAATATTTGAGTACGACAAGGTCAAGCCAGCCGCATCTCCTTGCTCTTCCCGTCGTCGTGCCGAACTCTCTGCCTTTCTGACGGATCTTCTCGCCGATCTCATCGTCAAGTTCCGTGACGAAGGGACCCTTACCGACCCTCGTCGTATAGGCCTTGGCGATCCCGAGAACTTCATCAATCGCATGAAGAGGCGCTCCGCTTCCGCAGATGAAGCCTCCTACGGTCGGATGTGAAGAGGTGACAAAGGGGTAGGTTCCGTAGTCGAGATCGAGCATTGATCCCTGCGCTCCCTCAAAGAGAAGCTGTTTCCCTTCTTTCAGACCGATATGGATCAGCTTCTCGGTATTGTCGACATATTTTTTCATTTTCTGTGCATAGGGCAGATATTCCCGCCAAATCTCTTCAAAAGAAAGAGGCTTTGCTCCGTAGACTTTTTCGATCACTTCATTGGCGCGACAGACTTCTTCCGCCAGCCGCCTTTCAAAGATATCTTCTCGAATGAAATCCGAAGCGCGGATCCCGGTACGCTGGGCCTTGTCCATATAGCAGGGGCCGATGCCTTTTTTGGTCGTCCCGATATCCATCTGTCCGCGGCTCCTCTCCATCAGTGCGTCAATTTCCTTGTGATAGGGAAAGATGATATGCGTTTTTTCACTGATGCGTACGCCGGAAGTGTCGACACCTCGGCTTTCAAACTGCTCAATCTCTTCCAGAAAAACCTTCGGATCCAAAACGACACCGTTTCCGATGATATTCATCGCCTTGGGGTTCAAAATGCCGGAAGGCACCAGATGAAGCGCATATTTCTCCTGTCCGACTACGACCGTATGTCCCGCGTTGTTTCCTCCTGTGGCACGCACGACGATATCCGCGTCCTTCGCCAGAAAATCAATAATCTTTCCTTTTCCCTCGTCTCCCCATTGCGCACCGATGATTGCTATGTTCGACATATTAACCCTCCTACTGTTCGAAACACGGTGATGCATTGCCCTCTTCCGGTATGATCGCTCCGACGAAAACCCGTTTTCTGTCGATCCCCCGGGCTTTGAGCGAAGCGACCGCCTATTCCGCCTCTTATTATACCATAAGAATCTCAAAGATGATATCGTGAAAACATCAATTCGAAGCGGGTTTTTTCCCTCCTCTGTCTTTTTTTGTGCTATACTTTTGTCAGAAAGTTCAACAGAGGATCGACATGGACTGCAAACCGAGTGAATAGAGGAAAATGCAAAGGCTGCCGGAATCTCCTTCCCGACAGCCTTTATCTCTTCTTACCGATTGTTTTCCAGATGCTGTTTTACAAATTCTTCCACTTTATTCCAGCGCTCCTGCACCTTCTCCTGATACCAAGTCGAATAATTGCCGCTGTTGACTCTTCCGGTTCCCTGATTGTAGGCGCTCAGGGCTTTCATCACATCACCCTTATACATCGCTATATGCCCGCTGAGATATTTGACTCCGTATTTGATGCTCAGATCAGAATTGTAGAGATCTGCACGGCTGAGTCCCAAGGATTTTCCCGTATTGACATGGATCTGCATCAACCCGATACACTGACCGGATACGGTATTGGGATCAAAATTACTCTCGATCCAGATAACGGCGGCGATCATCTCCGCATCAACCCCGTACTTCTCACTTGCAGAGCGGATCGATCTCACGATATTTTCAGCCGCTCCCTCGGTCAGGGAAACATTCTTCTTCATCACGAAGTTTTTTAAGGCCAAATTTTCCTTTTCCTGCTGTTTCTGCTCTTCGGTCATCTCTGTCGTTTCCTCCGCCTGTTTCGACATCTGAGCCTGCTCAGACTCTGCATAAACGACAGATGAAAAACAGACGGAAAGTATCAGCATCAATGCTGTAATCTGCTTTCGCATATTTTCACTCCTCTTTTTTGAAACGATATTTTTCCTAAAAGAAAAAGGCTGTATTCTCATACAGCGCTCTTTACTAAAAAATATTCTATCCAAAAAAGAAACCGGTGACAAGAAATTAAGAAAAAATAGTTACAAAAAAGTTACAGCCCTTGCCTGAATCCTTCAGATTTTCTTTTTTTCAGAAAAAGTTTAATTTGTTAAAATTTTTTAATGATTTTTATTTTTGAGCGGAAATCAACGATGTTTTTTCTCAAGATCCAGCAAAAATTCCTTGATGGAAAGCCCGCCTCCATAGCCGGTCAGCTTTCCGTCCGCTCCGATCACCCGGTGACAGGGAATGAGGATCGATATGGGATTGTGATGATTCGCTCCTCCGACCGCTCTTGCCGCCTTCGGGCTGCCGATCGCGGCGGCAAGCTGCCCATAACTGAGCGTCTCCCCGTAGGGAATCTCCTGCAGACGCTTCCAGACCCTTTGCCGAAACTCCGTTCCCTTCGGGCAAAGCGGAAGACCAAAGACTTTCAGTCGGCCTTCAAAATAGAGAGCCATCTGTCTTTTCACTTCTAGGAGCAGATCCGTCTCCTCCTGTCTTCCCTCTTTTTCTCCGAAAATCAGTTCTCTGATCTCTCGATCCTCCTCCACCGCCGTCAGAGGTCCTATCGGTGAATCCATCGTCAAATGCGGCATCCGTTCTCCTCCTTGAATCTGTTTCATTACATTCTTTTACAACAGGTCTTCCTCTCTGTGATCCTGCAGAGCTACGGCTGATCCCAAACAGCTGTCAATATTCGGCAGAGCTTGCGCAGATCCTCAATTTCCAAGATTTCTTATTATAAGCATACCATAGATTGACCGATCCGGCAGTATTTTTTGCCCCTCTCTTTCCCGATTCTTCGGAAATTTCCATCGAATCATTGATTTTACACACCGTAACTGATAAAATAAATAGAAGATTTCGGCAAATTTCTCACAGACAGACTCCGATTCGGGAAACGGGTCGGAGGATTCTGTCGATATTCAGACTTTCCGAGAGGAAAGATCCTGACTGCAGGAAAGGAAGGCAAGAGATGAAAAACAAGATTCTGATCGCAGAAGACGAACGTCCGATATCGGATATCATAAAATTCAATCTGGAAAAAGAAGGCTATGAAGTCATCACCGCCTTTGACGGGAAGGAAGCCCTCCAAAAAGCACTGGAGGAAAAACCGGATCTCCTCCTGCTCGACATCATGCTCCCGCAGATGGACGGCTTTGAGATCTGCAAAAGAGTGCGGGAAAAATCCTCGGTTCCCATCATCTTTGTCACGGCAAAAGAAGAAGAAGTCGACAAGATCCTCGGACTGGAGCTCGGAGCGGACGACTATATCACAAAGCCCTTCAGCGTCAGAGAACTCGTCGCAAGGGTCAAGGCGAATGTTCGGCGTCTTGACATGAGTCTGCCCAACGAAACAGAAGAAAAAGAAATCATCGTCAACAAAGATCTCTCGATTGATTTTATGAAATACGAAGTCAAAAAACGGGAAAGAATCCTCGATCTGACCGTTCGGGAATTTGAACTGCTGAAATTCCTGGCAAGGCAGAAAGATCAGGTTTTTTCCAGAGAACAGCTCCTGGAAAGGGTATGGGGGTATGAATACTACGGCGATATCCGTACCGTCGACGTCACGGTGAGAAGGCTTCGGGAAAAGGTGGAAGATGACTCTTCAAATCCTTCTTATATTATGACCAAGCGAGGCGTCGGCTACTACTTCAAGGGAGAATAAGTTTCCGTTTCGAGGAGGAAAATCCGCGTGCTGAAAAGTATACGATACAAGCTGATCATCCTGTATTTCCTGCTCGTTCTCGTCGCGATGCTCATCATAGGCGTCTTCATCACGGATCAGCTTGAAAAATATCAGCTGGGCGGCGTCAGGGACAATATCGGCCACACAGCAAACAATATCGTCCGCTCGATGATCAAAGACAAGGACATACGAAGTGAAGAAGACATCCTTCGACTTCGCCGGGATCTCAATCAAAGCTCGATCTCCCTCGCATACCAATTTTATATCATTGATGCGGCAAACTACCGTATTCTTGCTTCGACCAACGGCGACCTGATCGGCAAGGATGCGCGCGACGTCCTTGAGCGCTCGGTGATCCTTGCAGTTCTCTCGAGCCAAAAAGCCGAGAGAGATACCGAAGGAGGAGGCTCTTATAAAGTCAAACATATGGCCTTTTCTTTTGATGATAACAAAGATGACGTCACCGACTATATCATCTATGGAAAGGCGAGCCTGGACGATATCTACAAATCTCTCGCCACTTCAAAGACCATCCTCTTCCAGGCAACCGGGATCGCGCTTTTCATCACGATCATACTCGGCTATCTGATCGCCGGGTCAATTACAGTGCCCATCAACCAGCTGACGGTCAAGGCGATGAAGATGGCCAAGGGAGATTTTCGCCAGAGAGTCCATGTCAAATCCGAGGACGAGATCGGTCAACTCGGAAATATGTTCAACGACCTGACGAAAAAACTCGATTCCACACTGCTTGAGATCTCCTCCGAAAAAAGCAAGCTCAATGCGATCATCAACCATATGGAAGACGCTCTCGTCGCTGTCGACGTCTCCGGACGAATCATCCACCACAATCCGATGTTCCTGCGTCTGCTCGGAATGAAGCAGCAAGATCTTCAGGGAGAGGTCTACGACAACTTGATCAAAAAATATTCCACAGAGCTGATTTTCGGCGAGATTCTCAATAAGACTCCGGAAAACCGGGAAAGCGTGATTTTCGAAAACGAGAGAAAACAGATCCTCAAAGCCTCTCCGGCGATCTTCCGCGACGAATACGGGCGGATCTCCGGCGCCGTCGTCGTCATCCAGGATATCACCGAAAGCCAGAAGCTCGAAAATATGCGCAAGGAATTTGTCGCAAACGTCTCCCACGAACTCAAAACTCCGATCACGACAATCAAGAGCTATTCTGAGACCCTGCTGAGCGGTGCAATGGAAGATGCTGCGATGGCACGGCATTTTGTAAGTGTCATCGAAAAAGAAGCGGATCGGATGTCTTCTCTCGTCAAAGATCTGCTGCAGCTTTCACAGATGGATTACAACAATGTCCAGTGGGATATGCAGAGTGTCGATATCCGAGCCCTGCTGAAAGACTGTGCTCAGAAACTCTCCATGTATATCCGGGAGAAAAATCAGCTCGTCCGGATCGACGAGAACGACGAACCCGCCTATGTCTACGGCGACCGCAACAAATTGGAGCAGGTCTTTATCAATCTGATCTCCAATGCGGTCAAGTACACGCCAAGCGAAGGACAGATCAGCCTCTCCGTCAAGATCTCCGACGAATCGGTCTGCGCCTGTATCACAGACAGCGGCATCGGGATTCCTCCGGAGGATATCAAACATATTTTCGACCGCTTCTACCGAGTCGACAAAGGACGCTCCCGAGCGCAGGGCGGCACGGGGCTCGGGCTTGCCATCGCGAAAAATATCATCGAAGAACATAAGGGAATGATCCGCGTCCGAAGCGAGATCGGAAAAGGAAGCCGCTTTACCGTCTACCTTCCCCTTTACAGGCCCAGACCGAACCTCCCGGGATTTGAGAATATGTAATTCCAGCTTAACTATGCTGTAACTTTTTTGTAATATTTCAGAAGTATAATGTTTTATGTAGAACTATAGGATTTTTTGAAAGGAGGTGAAAAAAGACCATGAAAAACCAATCTTCAATCAAGAAACTGACCGCAATCATAACGATGTTATCCTTCATGCTTTCCGCTGCTGCGCAGGATGTCTACGCAACAGGGACCGCCGTTGCTGTCAAAGAAACCAAGGAAGTGAAGTTTTTATCCAGTCCGAAGGAAGAGAGTCTCGCGACGACCTCTCCGACGACCGTCTTTGCCGGAAAAGGCTCTGAAGGCGATACTGTAAAAATTTCTCTCTTCCTGAAAAAAAATGACGAGTATATTCTGGAGAATGAATTCTCCTTCAAAATAGAATCCCTGGGTCTTTTCGTAAAAGAGATAGACCTTTTTCCGGGAGAGAACAAAATTCAGATAAGCATTACGCATAAAGGCGGTGAAGTCACCGAGACCCGCCTTATCAAGTACAGCCCGAAAAGCAATGTGGACATCGAGAAATTGATGAAGAATCTGGATATCAAGAAGATGCCGAGCGGATCCTGATTTCTCTTCGGCATTTTTCTCTGAAAAACAGGATAGGAAGAATATGCGTATGACAAAATGGAGCAAGGAAGAGATCAAGACCTGTTCTCTTATCTGTCTTTTTCTCTCCGCACTGATTTTAACTGCATATAAGATGGATATTTTTGAGGACTTCCTTTTTCCCAAAGGAAGTCCTTATCCTTATTCCCTCGGTTTGGAGGAGGGGCTTCGGCAGACTCTCAAACCCACCAAAATCATCATCCGATTCGGAGGAGAGCGCAGCACGCAGATTCTATCCGGACAGCAGCGTTTTTATGAAGAGATGCAAATTCCGATCCGGCGCATCCTCTCTCATGCCAAAAATATCACGGAAGTTCCGGAAAAGGAAATTGAAAACGCGAAATCTTTCAAATCCATTCAGTTGGAATATCCTCTGGTCAGCGGATCTCTGCTTTCAAGGAGCTTTTTTTTAGAAAATTCGCTTATCAACGGCCTTTCCGACGTCTCAGAGATTCTCGTGCCTCTCGTCGGCAAAAATTCTTTTTACATCGTCACGGAGTCGAAAAATTTCAAGATACAGACAGAGACGATCCCTTCTCTTGACTTTGTAGACAACCTTGAAAACAGCAATTACCTCAACTACCAATCTCTTCACTCTCTCTTCGGCGTCAACAGCAAAGTCCTCGTACCTACCGGAGATTTCGACCTGCATTTTGAAAACTACGAAACAATCAGCGGTGTCGACAGTGAAAAGATCACTCGTCTCGCTCAGGATATCTTCGGAGAAAAATACGATTTTGCCGCGCGCATCACAGAGACTGACGGTTCCGAAATCTATACCTACAACTATGGTCAGCAGGTACTCAAAATTCGCCCCAACGGCTATATCCACTATACGAACGAAGATGTGGAGCTGAGAGAACTGAATCTTGAGGAATCGACTCATCACGCGATGAGTTTTCTCGAAAGCATACACTACGATCTCAATCAACTTGCCTTGATAGAAGCGAAACAGATCGAGGTCAAAGGCCGAAAAAGCTACCTTTTCCGCTATGCGAAAACCCTCAAAGACCTGAGAATCCTCAGTCATTCCGAAGAGATTCCCGTCAATATCATCGTCAGCGGCGCCAGCGTCTATTCTTACACTTCGACCCTCAGAGACAACATCCCCTACGATTTTTCTCTGAGCACAAAGATCATGAGTCCTTTGGAAGTGCTGAGTCCCTCTTTCAACTCCGTGCTGAAAAGCAAATTTCAGATCCAGGACTTCAATCAATTATTTGACAAGATCCATGGGATTGAATTAGTATATTATATGGATGGTGATTACAGGCTCAGTCCCTGTTGGAAAATGAATATTGATGGGAAAGACTATCTGTTTAACGCCTATACGGGAGAGATCGAACCTTATGGACTGGTCTAAAGCAAAAACCTATCTGATCATCGCCTTTGCAGTCACAAATATCTTTTTGATCTTCAGCATCGCTTCGGAACATCGCACGAACTCAAGGAGATATTTTTTCAGCGAGGAATCCCTCAGCAGTCTGGAATATCTGCTCCGTCAAAGAGAAATCCTTCTCAATGCGGAACTTCCGAAGAAGACGCCCAAGATGGGTCCGCTTGAAGTGGGCTATGAAGAAGTGCTGCCCCAAGACTACCAGCCGCTGATCGACGACTTCCCGGGAGAAGTCGAGATCCTCTTCGGAAAACAGCTGCGTCTGATGAGCAAAAGAGCTCTTGTGCGTTTCGATGCACAGGAGGCTCTAAGCGACGCTTCGGCTTTCATCCTCCAATACGGCCTTGCGGAAGACTTTTCTCTTCGCAATACCGTCGTCCATCCCGACTATATCCAGATCATCTACAACGCGGACTATGACGGTATGTTTCTTGAGGGCAGCCGGATGGAGTTCATCTACCAAAAATCCGGAAATTTCTACATGGAACGAACCAAACTGAAAGTCCTGAAGAAAAATCCCAAAAAAAGACTGACCAAGACCTCTGTCGAAGCCGTGATGCAGGCAAGCGCCAAAATCGGTTCGGGGGAAAAGATCGAAGCAATCGAACTGGGATATTATTATGAAGAGTACAATATCAATCCTCTTTCAAAAATGAAAACGGCTACGGCCTTTCCAAGCTGGCGGATCAGAACGGACGTAGGACAATTTTACCATATTCAGGCCGTCGATTGATACTGTGATCTATTTCAAACAGAACCGAAAGACCAAGCCTCATTTGCCGGTAAAGACTCTCTTTCGAACAAATCAAAGTGAAAATCTATCATGGAAAGCGGGAAACTCTATGAAATATCTGTCCCTCGCCTCAGGGAGCAGCGGAAATTGTCATTATATTGAAAAAAACGGAACAAGGATTCTCGTCGATGTGGGTCTCAGCGGCAAGGCCGCCGAACAGGGACTCTCTTTTCACGGGCTCGACCTCTCAAAAATCCGGGCGATCTTCATCACCCATGAACATGCGGACCATATCAAGGGCGCCGGCGTCGTTTCCCGAAGATACGATATCCCCATCTATGCGACAAAGGGCACCTGGCAGGCCATCGGAGATTCTCTCGGAAAAATCAAAGAAAAGAACCGCCGGATTTTTGAAAAAAACACGGCCGCGGATTTCGGAGATCTTCGCCTCTTTCCCTTCGAAACCAGCCATGACGCCAAAGATCCCTGCGGTTTTCTCTTTACCGACGGGCAGCAGAAACTTGCAATCGCAACAGATCTCGGCTGCGTGACCTCCCGGGTCGAGTATGCGGTCCTCTCCTCCGATCTCGTCGTCCTTGAGGCGAACCACGATGTGGAAATGCTCAAAATGGGCAGTTATCCCTACCATCTGAAAAGACGGGTTCTCTCGGACTGCGGGCATCTTTCCAATGAGACCGCCGGAGAATTCGCCGTGGATCTGACCTGCTCCGGCACAAAGGCGATTCTTCTCGCCCATCTCAGCGGGGAGAACAACCATCCCCTCCTTGCCTACGAGACCGTCGCCTCCCGGATGAAAACCTCTCTCATCCGGGTACAGCAAGACGTCCGCCTCTCCGTACTCGAAAGAGGGCGTCCTTCCGACCTGATCGACTTACGCCTTTTATAATCATTTAGCACAAGGAGGTCTTCCAAATGAAATCAAAAGCTTTGCTTTTTTTCAGCGCTTTTTTCGGTGCGGTTTTCGGCTGTCTCACTACCATCGCCCTGTTCTCCCATGGGATCCTCCCTGCGAATCTTCTTTCCCGGCTGCCGGAAAAAGAACTTGTATCTCAGGAACCCGCAGCCTCCGTCCAAACTGTCAAAGAAGAGCCTTCCACCGAACAAAAACCTCCTCTGCCGGAAACCTCCGTCTACAAAGAAGTGATCCATCTCTCCCTGCCCTCCGTCGTCGGCGTCGCCACCGCCTCGATCAAGGAAGATGATCTCTTCGGCAATATCCCGATCCAAGAGGTGGGTACCGGCGTCATCGTCGACCCCAACGGCTATATCCTGACCAATTCTCATGTGATCCGTGACGGAAAAGCCTCCGAGGTTCATGTGATCTTTTCCGACGGAGAAAAGAGCCTTGCTCATGTCTTATGGCATGAAAAGATGCTCGATCTTGCGGTGATCAAAGTTCCAAAAAATGATCTCCCCTCCGCGATGCTTGGAGACAGTGACAAAGTGGAAGTCGGAGATATCGCAATCGCCATCGGAAACCCTCTCGGACTGCAGTTCGAGCGCAGTGTCACCCAAGGGATCATCAGCGGCCTCAATCGCCGTATCGAAATGGAAAGCGGCGCGAGTATCGAAGACCTGATACAGACAGACGCCTCCATCAACCAGGGCAACAGCGGCGGCCCTCTTCTAAACTCGGCAGGAGAAGTGATCGGCATCAATTCCGCAAAGATCAAAAGTGCCGAAGGGCTCGGCTTTGCCATCCCGATCAACCTTGCCCGTCCAATCGTCGACGAATTGATCCGACACGGCGACTTCCGTCTCGTCAGTCTCGGAATCAGTCGGACAAGCTGGCTCAGCCTCGAAGAATACCGGCTTTTCACCGAGCAGGACTTCGTCTCCGGCTATGATCACGGCGTTTTTATCGGGAGCATCTACCCGAACAGTCCCGCAGAGATCGCGGGTCTTCGCGAAGGAGATATCCTCGTGGAGCTCGACGGTGAAAAACTTGAGACCAATTCCAAACTCGTACGCATCCTCTACCGACAAAGACCCGGAAAGACCGCTTCCCTCGTCTGGATACGAGAAGGTCAGGAATATTCCGGCTCCGTCCTCTTCGACGAATACCGCGGCGAAGTTTTCTGAGAAAAATAATCCATAAGCATTGATTTTTAATGTATCTTGTGATAAAGTAGTCCTTGTAGCATGCACCCATAGCTCAGTTGGATAGAGCTGCAGTTTCCTAAACTGTGAGTCGGAGGTTCAAGTCCTCTTGGGTGCACCAGGGGATTACAAGGGTTCCGTAAAATCGGAACTCTTTTTTTATGCGAAATTATCACAAAAACTATCACATTTATTTCCTGAGTTTATGAGTTGAATCAGTTATTCCGATAAAAAGAAAAACTTTCTATCCCATATGAAGTAGAAAGTTTTTTATTGATTATGATATACTGTATTTGCTGTCGTACCTCCAGCAGAAAGGAGGTGTGTCGATTGGAATACTTTTGGACCCTCTTACTCACTTGTGGATTGACACACAAAGTGAGAAAAAGGGGGGAGGGCGAAAAAAGGCGTGAAAAAAAGTAAAAAACGGGAAAAAAGGTTGAAATAAGCGGAAAGTACGCGTGAAAAATGCGTAAAAAAGTGAAAAGAATTTTTGCAGCACTGTCAAAATGAGTTGGCAGTGTTTTTTATTTTTTTGGAGAGCAGCGGCGGAACATTCAAAAAAGCGTTCAAGAAACATTTTAAGAGTTCAAGGAATTGTTCAAAGGCTCATATTTCAATAGATTCAGGAAATGACTTTTTGAACGGTCGAATTTTAAGGCTTGAAAAATGTTCTTCAAATTGCATTTTGGGGGCGTTTTTTCAGTCAGAAAACCACTTCCGCGGGGGAAAATAGAAAATGTATATCGTAAAACTGTTCAAATCTTGTTAAAATCAACGGGTTAGGAATTTATTAAAATATAAATCATGTTCATTTTACACGGAACTAAAATACATAGTCCGGGGAACTAACTTCCGTGATAGATTTTTCAATAGGTTTGGCGATTTAACCAAATAGTAAGAAGAAAAATAAAATGATGAAAAATATCATCATAAATCTCAAAAAATAAAAGATGATATTTTTCATCATAAAATCACAAGAATTAAGAGGCATTATCTTTAAAAATCGATCCAGATGATATTGTCTCGTTTTTTGCATTTTGTTTCGAAAGAAGCAATCGAATCATTCCTTTGATTTCAAGCTTGTTTTCCATCGTGAGTTGAGAGTACATTGCATACATTTCTTTATCTTCTGGAGGATATATCGATTGTTCCGAGGACTCTTGTGGAAATGCCTCCCCTTTCAATATCCAGTCAATGGACACATCATAGAGTTCAGATAATAGAACTAATGCATCAGCACTGGGTTTGAACTTGTTATTTTCAAAGTTACTTATATTTCCTTTTGAAAGTCCGGTACTTTCATGAACTTGCTGCATTGTCAGCCTACTTGCTTTTCTGGCCTGCTTCAATCTGCTTCCGATAGATTCCATTTTATTACCTCACATAAAAAAGTTTCGAAAATGAAAAAATATACCTTGAAAAGTTCCATAAATAGAACTATAATAGAAATATGATAAAAATATTCGCTAATATATTTTATCACGAAATACGGAAAATTATAGAAAAAATCGGAGGTGAGGTCATGAGAAATAAGCTTACTCCTTTTGGTATCGTAGTAAAAAAGAGGCTGCTGGAGTTAGGAATGACCCAAGGGGAGCTGGCGAAGGAAGTTGGGGTAAATCAATCGTATCTATCGGATGTTTTATATGGAAATCGCGCAGGACATAAGTATCGAGAAGAGATCGAGAAAATACTGAATATAAAAAAGTCTAAGCAAGCATCGTAGGGGGTGATGAATGAAAAAGGCATAGATGAAAAAAGAGGAAAGGAGAGGATCTATGAGGAGATAGTGAACATCAAGATAAAAGAACAGAGGGAGGGATGCCATGAGAAAAGCGGATCGATAGTATGGGTGAGATAGTTGAGATGATCTAAGAGAGGAGATTTGGATGAAGAAAGAACACATAAAAGAGTTGATCCGCGTAGCGGATGTATTCGCCCGCGATGCGAAACGAGAAATCGCAGATCTGGTTCGGGACGGAGAGATCGGCAAGTACACACAGAAGCTTGTTGCCCAGCTTGAAGAAGAGTTTGAAAAATGGTCGGAAATCCGGCAAGAGCTCGAAGCAATGGCAGACGAGTCATCGGATGATAGGTAGTTGAGATTGTTTAGGAGGAGGGAGAGTATGCTTTATATGGTGATGGGAGTCGCATTGCTGGTTGCCATCTGTTATGCTTGGAGTTTTCAAATGGCAACCAGAGGACTTCTCCTTTTTATGAGGGAACGATTCGAATTCATTCCGAATAAACAAGAGATGGAAGAAATTGTAAAGAAGGCGCAAGAAAAAACGATCGAAGATATTGTAAGCAGGTTGGAGTAGTCAGAATATGTTATAGCCAAATATCAGAAAGGAGAAGATGGATGAAACAAGAAATGAAACAGCTGCAGCAGGAGCTGAAGAAAGTGCTGCTGGATCAAGTACAGCTCCTCGCGCAGATCAATATGAAGATCTGCGAAGAGATGAAGGTCCTCTCGTCGGAGGAGGTGATCCGAGCAATTCTCTTGCGGAAAGATTCGCAGATGATGTTTCATCATTTGTCTTCGCACATAGAAAAAGAGTCGGAGCAGATCCGCCGGAATTCTGGCACAATTCAAGGCCTCGTGCTGGATCTCTTAGACCAGAACGAAGAGGGATAAGCTCGACTCTATACAGAGTATATCAGAGAACAAGATTTTTTGCAAATAGATGGAAAACGGGCAGGTGAAACAGGTGCTATTGACAGTCCGGGAAGTGGCGGAGTTAAAGGGATGCACAGAGCGATACATTCGTATGTGGATCAATCAAGGGAAGATCGCAGCGGTCGAATCGGAAAATCCGAGCAACGGGAAAAAGGAATATCGGATCGAAGTATCCGCTCTTCCGGAGACGCTGCAGAAAAAATACTATGCGCGGCAGAAGAACGCTCTGCCGCAGCTTCCCCGGAAAATCGAAGAGGAAGCGGTTTTGCAGAAGAAACCAAGCGGCAAGCGGCGAAAAAAAGAGGTTTGTGAGCGTCCTTGGGAAGAGTATTCGCAGCAGCAGCGGGAGGAGATCGAGCTGTGGTGTCAGATCCTATCTCGGTGGCAGAGGGAGCGCAATCTCTACCACGACAAGTGCAAAGCGGACGCCGATATCCTCGGCGCGATCAATCTGGACCTCAAAAAAAGAGGCATCCCCCTCATTGTCAACACGGCGATGCTGTACCGCAAATATCAATGGTACAAGAGCGGGCAGCTTGGGGGACTCCTCGATGATCGAGGCGGATGGAACAAGGGGAAGAGCAGTATTGCAGACCCGGTGTGGGATGCCTTTCTCTTCTACTACCTGGATGACAGAAGACCTCCGCTTTCCAAGGTCTATGAAACGACGATGGAGTGGACGCAGACATTCTTTCCGGAGCTGATGGCTTCAATGCCGCATGAGCGAAGTTTTCGCCGGCGGCTGCAGGCGGAAGTACCGCAGGCGGTACAGACGATGCTGCGCAAGGGAGAAAAGGCACTGGATGATGAATGCCTTTTCTACATCGAGCGAATGTATGAGGATCTGCAGGCGAATGACTGCTGGATCACGGACAACCATACGCTCGACATCCAAAGCCAAGCGGATGAAAAAAGCGGCACGAAAGAGGGTATCCACCGCCTCTACCTCACTGCCTTCATGGACGCGAAAAGCGGGATCATCACGGGGTTCAACATCACGGATACCCCAAGCATCAACAGCACCCTGTTTGCCTTGCGGCAAGGGATCGAGGCATTCGGAAAACCAAAGACGATCCTCGCGGACAACGGGTCGGAGTTTATGAGCTACGACTTCAATAACCGCGGAAGACGAAAGACGAAAGAGGAAAACCTCTTTGCGCCGGCACAGACGATCCTCGGACGGCTCGGCATCGAGCTGAAGATCGCGAAAGTCAAAAATGCAAAGGCAAAACCGGTGGAGCGATTCTTCCTCGATTTCAAGAACCATATCTCCCGCCTGCTGCCGACCTACACGGGCGGCAACATCCTCGAGCGTCCGGAGAGCCTCAAAAAGCAGATCCGAAACGGGAACATCCCCACAGACAGCAAGCTGCGGGAGCTGCTTTCAGACCTGATCGTATTGGAAAATGAGCGCCCCTACGGTGGCGCAGAGAAGAAGAGATACAGCGGGTACACGAAGATGGATGTGTGGAACGAGAGCATTCAGAAGACGACGCAGATCCTCATTCCGTCCGAAGACCTCATGCTGTATCTCATGCGGGCAAAGAACCTGCAGAAGGTCAAGCGCAACGGGGTCAGCCTCGAGATCGCCGGAGAGAAACTCTGGTACAACGATCACGACAGCTGGCTGCACATCGGAAAAAAGGTGCTTTTGCGATATGACCCGACGGATTTGTCTTCGGTAAGGCTCTATGATGAAGAGGATCGCTATCTTTTCACCTGGCAATTGGAAACGAAGCTGATGCTGGACTTCCTCGAATCGGATCCGGAGAAATTGGCAGAAGCGAACGAGAAACTGGCGCATCAGAAGAAGGCAGTCAAGGAATATGCGAAAGGAATGCTGGCACAGATGCCGTCTCATCGCAAGATTGACATGCTGGATCTGATGATCCAGAAGGCGCATCTGGCAAGAGAGGGTCAGGTCATTGAGCGGGGACAGACGGTGCAGATCCAAAGGATTGAGGAAAGACCGACGCAGGAACTGCCCAGGACCGGAACGGAAGGAGCCAGTATCATTGATTTTGACATCGCCCGTCTCAATCGAAACGCGGCGAAACGGAAAGGAAAATCACTATGAAATATACAGAAAAACAACGGAAACTGCTCGCCCTCGTGGACCAGCTGGAAAAGCGAGTCGGCAGTCAAAGCAAGGTATGCGAACTCGTGGGAATCACGCCGGGGATCATGACCCCGCTTCGAAAAGGAACCTATGGCGGCAACATCGAAGCACAGTTTGCGAAGCTGGAACAGTATTTTGCAGTGAAGGAAGAAGCGGCCAAAGGATTTCAGGAACAGGACTTCGTTCCGACCTCGGTCAGCACGCGAGTGATGGAATACATTCGATCTGCACAGATCAAGGGCGGACTGCTTCCCATCTCCGGAGATGCCGGCATCGGAAAGACAAGGGCGATCCGGCAGTTCTGCAAGGAGAACCCGACCTCCTGTATCTGGATCACCGCCAATCCTTGTTTGAACACGGTAAAACCAATCTTGAAACGCATTTCAAAAGCCCTCGGCGTCAATGCCAGGACAAACGACGACATGTACATGGAGATCCTCGAAAAGCTCCGGGATGGGATGGTCATCATCTTCGATGAGGCGCAGCATCTATCGCTGAAAGTCATCGAAACGGTGCGAGGGTTCTCGGATTACTTCTCGGATCGGGGGATGACGCTGGGGATCGTCTTCGTGGGAAACTCCAGCACCATCAGCCGCTTTGGCGGCAAAGAGGATGCGGTCTTCGAGCAGATCGCAAACCGCACGATTCAAAAGCCGATCTTCCGGACGACGGACATCCGCCGGGAAGATATCCTGCTCCTCTACCCTGCTCTTACAGGGCATGAGATGGAGACGGATTTCATGCTGGGCGTGGCACAGAGCCGAGAAGGCCTGCGGGGAGCAAACAATCTCTACGGCAATACCCACGACTACACGGACGGCAAGGTCACATACGACGCCTTGATCGAGATGGCCAAGCAAATGAAGCTGACGCTGTAGGAGGACAAAATGGGAAACAGAATCCGCAGAGATCAGGCAAGGGCCTATTTTCAAGGAAAGGCACTTTCCTATGAGAAAATTCAGGAGGGAGATATCGAGTATCTTTGGATGCTCATACAGAGAGAATTTCGGCGGGAAATCATACGCGGTGATGAGATGATTCCCTGCTTGAATCTCCCTCGAAAGAAAAGTATTCGAATGGGAAAAAGCGGACTGAAAGAAGCTTATCTGACCATGCGAGGGAGCTATTTTAGGGATCGTGAGGCACTCAGCTTTAACAAAGATGGGTTTATCGGGTTTGCCGGATGGGCAGATCAGGAAACGGTGCAGCCGATTCTAAAAGGATTCCTGAGATGGTGTGATGATATCGCAGAAGGAGGCGACTATGAAAAGAGACTATAGATTCTTCACAGAAGAAGATTTCATCGAGCTGATTGAAATGTACGAAGTATATCATCCGTTCTATCGGAATGCGTATCAGGATCTGCTCAATCTGAAACTCTCAAAACTGAGCGAACAAATGCGGGCGGCGCTTCAGACGGAGAAAAAACTGTCTTTGCAGCTAAAGAAGGAGGAGAATCTTTCGAATCGGAGGAAGATTCGGGAAAGCCTTTCTGCAGTGCAGGCACAGTGTGAGATCCTGCGGGGCGAATGGGAGCTTCTTGAAAAACTACGCACAGGAGGAAAAAGCAAATGAAAGAAAAATTGAGACTGAGTGTGAAACAGCTGCTGCAATATGGTGCGTTGATGATGCTAACCGGAATCCTGACCGGAATCGGACTCAGCAAAAGTGTAGATACCCTGCTTCGCAGAAAAGGTCTTCCGGGTGGCGAGATCCTCTTCGTGCCGATGATCATTCTGGTGTTCCTTGCAGGATACCAGGTGAGACAGCTCTTTTCGGAGGAGCCGGAAAAGGAGCGTCTCTACCAAAAGGGACTGGAGGACGGAATACAGCGAGGGAACGAGTACGGACAGATGGTCATGTACGCAAGGCTCAAGCTGGACGAGGAAAAGGAAGCGATGCGGGCGCAGGAGCAGAACGCTATGGAGAAGCAGCTTGTCTGCAGATAGGAGGAGATCATGAAAAAGAAGAACATGAAGAAGAAAAAAGCGCAGGCACCGGCAAGAGTGATGGTGATCGACCGGGCGCAGTACAAGAAGATCAAGGGCATGGATCATCAGCAGATGAGTGCTTTTCTCGAAAGCTATCACAGGCGGGTGCACGGAGACAGCACCGAGGAATTTGCGGCGGTCCTTTTGGAGGCGATCGCGCGGACGAAGGGCATCGGGGAGAAGATCGGCGCGAAGCTGCAGGAGCATTTCATGCAGATCCTTGAGGAGCACAGTCATCCGGAGGGGATGAAGGCGTGAAGATCAAAATGGATGTGCTCATCGAGCGGGAGGCGCTGGATGAAGCGATGCGGGTGCGGGGATTGCCCGTCCATGGGGAGAGTCGAAAGCGGTTTTTGCGAATCCTTCGCAATCTGACGCTGACGCTGCCGGAGGATTTCTTTGAGCAGATCACGAAGAATCCGGAGGTCCTTGCCTCCTACGGCCTGCAGGCGGAGGGGGAAGAGTCCCCTCCCCTTCCGGCCAAGGCGGCGGAAAAACAGCAGGTCGCGCCGCTTGTTTTCCTCAGTGAGAAAGAAATCGGAAAGCTGAAGATGCAGTATGGGGAAGAGGTCTTCCTCTGGATGGTGCAGAAGCTTCATCAGTACAAGGAGAGCAAGGGAAGACAGTACGACTCGGACTATCAAGCAATCCAACGATGGGTCGTGCGGGCCTATGAGGAGGAACGAAAAAAAGGGAGTTTTCGGGCATCCTCCCCTCCCCCGTCACTCGCAGAGGAAGACCTGGAGCGGCGGCTGATCCGAAAGCGGGAGACGATCAATCGGCAAGCGGAGCAAAGGAGGATGTCATGATCTACACCTTTGAACATCGAAAGATTCGAAAATGCAACGACTGTCCGATGCTTCGAGATTTTGGCTTTTATGATGGAGAATGCCAGATAAGCGGACTCCTATTGAATCTCGGTGACATCATGGAAGAGAAACCATCGTGGTGTCCGCTCATCGAAGAGAAGAAAAAGAGGACAACCAAGAAGAAGGGAGCAAAGCGAGCATGAAAGTGGAAGTGACATTGGACATCGATCTTCGCGGTGCGGGGATCACGGAGGAAGAGTTTGAAGAAAGCGCCTATACTATCCTAACCGACATGCTCAGCGGCAACATCGAGGAGATTGGGGCGAAGATCCTGCGTATCGGAAAGGCGGAGGAGGAATAGGAATGGCCAGGAGAAGGAAGCTGATTGTCGGAAGACATTATCCGGTGGAGCGGCTGACATCCGGAAAGCGAGATGAAGAGACCCGCCTGCAAGTGATGGAGTATTTGGGAGAATTCGGAGAAGTTTTCTTATTCCGCCATCCCGCGGGATATAGGGAAAGTTTCATGAAGAAGGATCTGGGGATCCAGTTCCTGATACACAAGCAACGAAAAACAAGGGTCAGCTGATGAAAGAGATCATAAAGGAGGACAAAGAATGAACATGGAAAAAAGACTGGGAAAAGGCGGAGGTATGACAATTCCCTCCATCATCCGAAGAGAGCTGGGGATTCAACCCGGAGAGAAACTCAAGGTGCAGGTACACGAAAATGGCGAGATCGGTCTTCTGCGCATCGAGGGACGCTGCATCGTCTGCAAGGAGAGCGAGCAGCTGAAAAAGGTCGACAAGGTCTTTGTGTGTGAAAACTGCTACAAAAAAATGAGAGAGGTGTTTGAAAATGCTCGATAAACTCACGGCAGAAACACTCATGCAGCGTGCGCGGGAAATCGACCTTGCGATGAAGAGCCTCAAGAAAGAGAGCGACAGTATCAAGGCGCAGTTTGAGGCGGAGGGACAGGAGATTTTGGAAAACAAGAACATCGCCCACTATCGCTTTGAAACGCCCTCCGGGATGTGTAATATCACTCGGAAGAACAAGCTCTCGGTAGACAATGCGGCAGCGCTGAAGGAAGTGCTTGGCAGCATTGTCGAGGAAAAGATGAGCGTGGTCCTCGAGCCGAAGTATGAGTTCAAGGACAATAAATTCAAACAAGCTTTAATCGCTCTTTACAAAGGCGACTATGAGCTTGGAGATCCGGCAGTAATCCTTTCGGGACTGGGGATCCACGGTAAGGAACAACAAGCGGTGCTCAAAAAGCTCAAAGGAGACTACTGGAAAGACAAGGAGCTCTTGGAGCAGTACAATGCGGCAGACGATGACCTGGAGGAGGAACTGGATGCCATCCGCCGCTTTCTCAACTACGACCTGATCCTGCGCTATGTGGATCTTGCAAAGATCGATCCGGAGGCGCTCCGCAGAGCGATCTTTGTGGAAGAGACCGCAGGCATCGGGTTTGATTTTGCAGAATAGGGATCGTTTTGTTGACCGTAACAAAATGATCCGGATACGGAAATTTCAAGGGAGCGAAAGCTCCCTTTTGCAAAGGAGGAAAGATATGGCAGCGATTACCAAAGCACAAATTCAAAAACTCTATGCCCTGGCATCCAGAGTCGGCATTTTGGAGAGCGGAAATAAAGAGGATCCTTTTCATGATCTCGTGTATGCCCTCACGAAGAAGACTTCCGTGAGATCACTGACAGATCGGGACTATGTACGCGTGCAAAATGAGCTGCAGAAAAGACTGCACCGCCTATCTGCAGGGCAGAAAAAAACGGAGAAAAAGGAGACTTCTTCCCGTCCTGCCGGGATGATGAGCGAGCAGCAGATCGGAAAAGCCTGGCATCTTCTGTATGAGCTGATCCATCTGTCCTCTTTCCGAAAGGAGACCGCTGGAGAGCGGATGGTCGGTGCGGTGAAAGTACTCTGTAAGGTGGATGCGGAAGCTTCTGATCCCTTCCGCTGGGTGACGGCGGAAAAGGGACATCAGCTGATCGAGGGGCTCAAGCGGTATGTTCAAAATGAGCGCCGTAAAATACAGCGCAAACAAGCCTGATCGGTGGTGATCTCCTTGAAAGAACTCCTTTCCCTGCAAGACATCCCCACCGCGGATGCCCGCCGTCTGGCGGAGATCGTCGGTATCGAAAATTATATCAAAATCGTCGAGCAGTTCGGCGGTTTGGCGCTGTATATCCCAAAGCGGGATACCCTGCTTCGAAAGATTCGCAATCACGAGATCCGGAGCAAGTTCAATGGAACCAATTATAAAGAGCTTGCGTTGGAGTACAATCTGACGGAGGTATCTATTCGAACGATTCTGGCAGAGCTTGCGGAAACACACCTGCCGGGACAGATCCGTTTTGAAGAATATGAGGAAAAAGACACTTGAAAAAGGTGTCTTTTTTTTTGAGAAGAATCAAGAATTCGCTTGACTTTTAGACGCCTATAATATATATTATATTTAGCCGGAGAGATCAAAAGTACTCTCCGAGAACGGGGGCAAGCCCGGAAAGGAGACCACGATGGAAGAGATGAACACAGGCGAACTTCTCGTCCAAGAGGCGAAGGAGAACCAGACACGAAAGATTCTGGAGCTTCTGAATGAGAGCGAAAGCCTCGAAGAAGCGATAGAAAAAGTGAAAGCCCTGCTACAGCAGTAGCAAGGCTCTCAAGGCAAGATGGTCGGGCGGACTTGTCACCGCCCTTCCACTCTAAGTATACCAGAAAATGACAAGAGACGGGAGGAAATATGAAAAAAAAGATGGGACGCCCCATCAAAAATGCACATCCAAGGGAGGAAAGGATCACGCTGCGGCTTTCGAAAGAAGAGCTGAAAGAGGTCGAGGACTGTGCCAAGGCGCTTGGTCTCTCCCGAACGGACGCCCTGATCTTGGGCATCCGAAAATTAAACAAGAAATAAAAAACCAAAAGTCCCCTCGCAGCAAGGCAAAGGAGACTTTTGAGAATCACATACCCAAAAGGGTACTATCAGTATAGCATAGTGCCCGCGGAAACACAAGGAGGATCTAATGACGAAAGGTATCTCGGATATTGAAAACCCCTCTTCGGTATGATAGAATTGAAAAAAATACATAGGAGGGAGGGCTTTTATGCCTGCCGATTTAGCACCGCTGGAATGGTCATTTTTGGAAGAGTGTCCGGTTCCCCAAGATGTCAGTTCTCTTCTTGTGGAGGGAGAACCCCCCATCTGCGCTTACAAAACGATACGAGACAGCGCCATCTTCACGAATAAGCGCTTGATCGTACGGGATGCGCAAGGACTTCGGGGAAAGAAAATCGAGATCTACTCGCTCCCCTATTCGTCGATCGTGATGTATTCGACGGAGAATGCAGGAGGACTGTTTGACATCAATTCCGAGGTCGAACTTTGGACCAAGGCGGGACGCATCAAAATCAAGCTCAGCGCAAAGGCAAACATCCGGAAGCTGGATAAGGTCATTGCGCAAGCGATCTTAAAATAGGAAAATCGCGAGAAAAGACACCACATCCGGTGTCTTTTTGAATGGGAAGAATATTTTTTGCACTTTGCGTGTCAAAATCCTCTTGACTTTATGACGGCATGAATTTATAATCGTTCTTAACAGGAGGTGAAATTTTGAAAAACATGTCAGTTAGAATTGATGAAGATTTGCATAAAAGAATCAAGTACCATTTAATTGATCAAGGAAAAAGTTTTAATGAGTATGTTATAGAGCTCATTAAAAAAGATTTAGACAAATCGGATTCAAAAAATGACAAAAACAAAAAGAAGTAACCCTTGGAACAATCTTGGCGGATTATAGGGTTACTTCTGACCAGAAAGAAGTTTCTTTCTATGAAATATTCTATCATAAGAGAGAGCTTCTTTCAAGATATGTCAATGTATTAAAATTATTGATTATTTTGAAAGGAGTAAATGAAATGCTACCATCAAAAGTGCAGACGATCGAAAGTCGTCAAATAGCGGAAATGATGGGTCGAGAACATCGAGATCTATTGAAAGACATTCGAAAGTATTTAGGATATTTAGCCGAGGGGAAAATTCCCCTGGGCGATTTCTTCTTGGAATCTCAATATGTGGACAAGAATAAGCAAGAAAGACCCTGCTACCAGATCACCAAAAAAGGCTGCGAATTTCTTGCACACAAAATGACCGGGGAAAAGGGCGCGGTATTCACCGCCAAATACATTAACCGGTTTCACGAAATGCAGGAAAAGGAAGCTCCGCCTGCTTTGGCAGAGGCTCCGGAGGAACTGCGTCAGCTGCTACAGACCCTCATTTTTCAGCAGATGGATCTGAAACAGCAGCTTCAGCGGGTGATCCTCCCGCCGCCGGTCTCGGACTTTTGCGATGTCGGGCATCTGCTCCACGAGCAGAAAGAAAGCCGGACCGAAATTTTTAAGGTGGAAACGTTTCCGCAGGAGCTTCGGGAGACGGTGGATCTTCTGCTTCGGCAGGAAGACCGAAATTTCTCATATATCGCCCGCTTTTGCACATCCAAGGGCTATACGGTCAGCTCGGTGTCCATCAGTCGCTATTATCACAGGAAACTGCGAGAGGAGGAGCGATGATGGGAATCCACAAAGACTATGCAAAAGATCAGATCCGAGACGGACTCTCCCAAGCCATCGGAGGCGCTTGCGCCCTGACAGAAGCCTTGCTGGAGCAACAGGAAGCCTTTGCGCAAGGGGATACCTGGCTGCGGGAGTTCATCGCCCATCGGGAGGACGAAAACACCCCACTCACCAGTGATGAATGGGGCAAACTGGAAGAGGTGGTCTTCGCCCAGCAGGCGGAGATCGCACGGCTGAATTATATCGCCGGACTGCAGCACGGGGCACTGCTGATGCGGCAGATCGAAGCAGGAAAACTGCCGGAGCTGTTTCTTTCACAGATCGGCTTCTAAAACACAAATTACCCAAAGACATCGGAGTGTTCCGGTGTCTTTTTTTGCCGAGAAATTTATTTCTTTGGCAGAAAGCAAGGTTTTCCAATTGTTTCAGAAAACGAAATCGGTCAAACACTTGCAATGACAAGGGTTCTTAAGAAAACTTCTAAAATGCTTTTCTGTATATACGCTTAAAAAGCGGCTATACTGCTGTCATAGACAGAAAGATAGCCGTTTTTTGTTGGGGGTGAGACTATGAATGAGATCAGCATGAGAGCACTGATGACCCTTGCGGGTCTTGGAATCGGAATCATCGGATATTTCCTCAAGCGGACGATGAACCGGGTGGACGGATATGAGGAACGCATCGCCTGTATTGAGAGAAATTACTGTACGATAGAGCAGGTGGAAGAGATGAAAAAGGAGATCAGGCATGATTCGGAAAAATTTCAAGATACGGTGCTTCGCAGTCTGGATTCTCTTCGGGAAGAGATCAAGGATGTACAGCTGAAGTATGTGAGCAAAGAAGACTTCTTTAAGGAGACAACAAAAATGACATCGTCTCTGGACAAGATTTATGATTTGATACTGGAAGACAGGAGGAGAGCATAGTGGAGCAGCATGAGCTGGAGCTGAAACGGCGGCTGGAGGTCGGGGATTTTGCCCGCAATAACGGCAGAATCCTGCGGGCGATCAATATCCTTCGGGGGAAGTGGATCAATCTGGATACGGTACAGGCGGCGCTGATGCAGGAGATGAACGAAGCGGAGTTTGAGACCTGTATCCTCTATCTCGAAAAGGCAGGATATATCCTCGTGCGGGAGATTGCAAGCAAAAAGATCGTGGAGGCGGCATCCTGCAACTACCCGCTCACGGAAGTTACTTTGAGCAAGGACGGGATGGATATTGCCTTGTATTTCAAGAAAGACGATGCGGTGATCGTATGACGAAAAACCGCAAACACAGTATCATCGATTCCCTTCCGGGAAATCTCAGAGAAGCTGTCGAACAGATGATGCAAAACGACTTCACCTATCAGGAGATTGCGGATTTCATCAAGGAAAACGGCTTTGACATCTCCATCACTTCTGTGTGGAGGCACGCGAAAAACCTCAACGCCACGCTGCAGACGCTGAAGATGGCGCAGGAGAATTTCCGGACGATTATGGAAGAAATCGGGAAGTATCCGCAGATGGACACCAGCGAGGGCATCATTCGCCTGCTGTCACACCACCTTTTGGAGCGCATTCAGGGAATGGGACAGGAGGAACTCGCCCTGATGGATCCTGTGGATCTGATGCGGCAGACAACGGCTCTTGTCCGGGCGGCAACCTACAAGTCGCAGGTGGACCTCAAAAACAAAGAGATTCTCGACAGCGGCTACGAAGCGATCAAGAAGATGGTCTTCGAAGCGATGGGAAAGGAGCGTCCGGATCTGTACGAAGAAGTCCGCGCTTTCCTCGACTCGAAAAAGGAGGAGAGCTGATGTATGTGCTGCAGGTGATGAGTGGCGAAGAAAAGAGCGTACTGCGGCATTTGGCAAGAAAGAACCTGCTGGGCTATGTGCCGCGGGAGATGCGAAGAGAACGGCGCGGAGGCAAAGAGCATCTGCGGGAAAAGATCCTGATGCCGGGCTATGTCTTTTTAGACCGGGGGGAACTTCCTCCGGAGATCTACTACGCGGCAAAAAACATCCCCCAGGTCATCTGCTTTCTTGGGGGAAGCAAGAATCCCGCAAAGCTTACAGAGGCGGAAGAAGAGCATATCCTCCTTCTGGCCAATGCCGGACTGCCGCTGCAGGCAGGAAAAGTCCTGCTGAAAGAGGACGGCGGGGTGAAGATCCTTGAGGGAGCGCTCCGCGGATATGAGGGCAAGGTACTCTCGGTCAACCGCAGAGATCGAAGAATCATTATGAGCGTGGACTTTGCCGGAGAGCAGAGAAGGATTTCCCTGACGGCAGAGATCCTCGAAGAACGCAAAGACGAACACAAAATCCAAACCGGGGCAGGAGTCGATTCGCTCCTTCTGTCGCGCAAGGAGGTCAGAATCTAAGAGGCGGAGAAGATCCGTGTGGCGAAGCACGCCTTTTTTCAGGATCACGAAAAAGCATCCTGCGATGGGCGAAAATTTTTCGCACGATTGCCTCACGATTCACGCACGATTTGGGCATTTTTTCCCTGCGAATGAAAAATCGGCATTCAAGGAAAAAAAGAAATGCGTTCAAATGCGTTCAAACACCGTTCAAATTTTATTTTGGGAGCGGGGGTAATAGATAGAATCCTCTGCAAAAATAAAATCGCCTTAAAAACGATTATAGAGCGTTTTTGGAAAGGAGGGTCGTTGTGACCGAAAACAAGATTCGAAAAAAGAGCACAAGGACCCTGCAAAAAGACATCTTAGGGCAGAAAATAGCGCTTTCTAAGGAGCAACAGCTCCGAGAGAAGGCGCTTTTGCTTGGCCGAGAAGACTTTTGGTCCTACTGCAAACTGGTGGACCCGAAGTTTTTTAGGGAAGAGCGAAGCTATCAGAAAAGGATCGCGCAGACGCTGCAGGCGCTCTATGAGAAGAGACTGCTGCATCCGAAGACCGGAAAACCCTGCCGCTTTCTCATCATCAACCTGCCTCCCGGTGCGGGAAAATCCTACACCGTGGCGATGTTTGTCACTTGGGTCTATGGGAAAGACACCTTAAACAAAGTAGTTTCCATCACGTACAATCAGCTGCTTTCGGGACGTTTTTCGAAATCGGTGCGGGGCAAGATCGAAGCGGAATCGGAACCGGGAAACCTCGAAGACTTTTGCGTCCGGGACTTTTTCCCGAAGGTGAAGATCAAGTATGGAGACGCTGCAAACAATGTCTGGGCACTGGAAGGCTCGGACATGTCCTATCTGGCCTCTTCCTTCGGCGGCTCACTCACCGGAATGCGGGGAAACATCGGAATCATCGACGACCCGATCAAAAACAAGGAAGAAGCCGTCAATGAGCGCGTGAAAGCGGATGTCTGGGATTTCTACAAAAATACTTTCAAATCGCGAATGCTGGACGGCGCGATCGAGATCATCATCCAGACGCGGTGGGCCAGCGATGACCTTGCGGGGATGCTGCTGAGTGAAAAAGGCGATCAGTGCTATGAGCTGCGCATTGAAGCACTCAGTGAAGAGGAAGAAAGCTTTTGCGAGGATCTGTACTCGAAAGAAGATCTCCTCGAAAAGAAAGCGACGCTGGATGAGGAAATCTGGCTGGCGAACTATATGCAGCAGCCCATCGACCGCATCGGCGGACTTTACGGCGCCTTCAAGACTTATGATGTCTACGACAAGGATAAAGTCGAGCGGCAGATTGCCTATGTGGATACCGCGGATATGGGAAAAGACTATCTTTGCTGTATCTGTGCCGATGTCATCGGCAAATACGCCTATATCACCAGTGTCTATTATACCGACGAGAGTATGGAGATTACAGAAGGCGAAACCGCAAGGCGGCTGCATGAGCAGGATACGCGGGAATGCGCCATCGAAAGCAACAACGGCGGCCGCGGATTTGCAAGGAATGTGGAGGCGGAGCTGAAGAAACTCGGCAATAAAAAATGCAATATCCACTGGCTGCACCAGAGCAAGAACAAGCGGGTGCGTATCCTTGTCAATGCCTCGAATGTGATGGAGCAGGTCATTTTCCCGGAGGGATGGGAGCGAAAATGGCCCAAATTCTATCGGGATATCCTGAAATATCAGCGAAAAGGCAGCAATGAGCACGACGATGCGCCGGATACGCTCACCGGGATCGTGGAAATCATCAATGGCGATGTGAAGATCGGCGGGAAGCTTCGCCTGCTGGATCGAAGACTCTTTGGATTTTAGAGGAGGAGCGTATGATTCGAATGGAGGGGGAGATCACCCCGAAAAAAATACAAAAGTGCATCCAGCGCTATGAGCAGGAGAATCAGGCGCGGTACGCAAAATTTCAAAGCTACTACGAGGGAAAAAACGACATCCTCTTTCGTCAGATGATGGGCGGAAACGATGTGAACAACAAAGTCGCAAACAATTACGCCGGCTACATCACCGATATGGCCACCGGCTACTTCATCGGCCGGCCTGTCAGCTATAGCGGCGAGGAAGCCTTTCTTGCCGCTGTGCAGGACATCTACAATTATAACGATGAGCAGGACGAAAACAGCGAGATCGCCAAGCAGGCTTCGATCAAGGGGCGTTGCTACGAAGTCGTCTACCTTGACGCCAATGATCTCGGAGAAGACGGAAAGCCGCGTCTGCGCTTCAACAAGATCAATGCAGAGGAAATGCTCGTTGCCTACGACTACGGCATCAGTCCGGAAATGACCTGCGCAATCCGCTGGTACGAGGTAGAAGATGAGGACGGCAGGAAGTTTCGGCGGATCGAAGTGTACACGAAAGAACGGATCCTCACCTACGATAGAAAAGGCGGAACCTTGAAAAAAGTGAGAGAAGATCAGCACTTTTTCAAGATCGTGCCGGTCATCGAGTACCTCAACAACGAAGAAGCCCAAGGAGACTTCGAAAAGGTGCTGACCCTGATCGACGCCTATGACAAGTCCTGTTCCGACGCCCTCAACAACCTGGAATACTTCGCGAATTGCTATATGTACCTTGTGAACATGAAAGACACCCGTGAAGAAGAGATTCGCCGAATGAAAGAAATGCGGGTGCTGCTCTTTGACGAGAAGGGAGAAGCCGGCTTTCTCACGAAAGACGAAAACAGTGAAGGCAGCGAAAACATAGCCAATCGACTCAAAAGCGATATTCACAAATTCGCCATGGTGCCGGATCTGTCCGATGAGCAGTTTGCCGCCAGCGCCTCCGGGATCGCTATGCTCTACAAGCTTCTTGGTTTGGAGCAGCTGGCCGTCAAGAAAGAGCGCAAGATGAAAAAAGGCCTGCAGCGCAGGCTGGAGATCATTGCAAACTATCTCAACCTGCGGGGGCAGCACTTCGACTACCGGGATATTCAGATGAAGTTTGTGAGAAATATTCCGGTCAACGAAAAAGAAAATGTCGAGATCGTCCAGCTGCTGCAGGGAATCCTCTCGAAAAAAACCGCCCTGTCCTATCTCAAGATGGTGGATGATGTCAATCAGGAGCTGCAGAACATCGAAGAAGAAAAGCAGGCCTATGCGGATCTGGACACACTCATGATCGGTGAGCAAGATGCATAAGGAATTTGAAAAACTGCAGCAGGCGGTCGAAGAGCTGCTGAAGCTCTCCGAGGGCAAGATCCTGTTTGAATACGCAGTCGCCTTGGAACGCCTGCGGACGATGGTGCGCAAGATCTACGACAAGCACGAAACCGGCGGCAAAGTCTCGATGATTGAGATGGGGAAATACGACCGCCTGCATAAGATGGAACAAGAGATTGAGCAAAGCCTCAAGCAGCTCTATAAGAAAAATGGACGCTTGATGGACGAGACTCTGAAAAACATCTTTGTGCTCACAAGAGATACCACCCTGCAGAGTGTTGCAAAAGGCGTGCCGGAAGAGAAAAAGTCTCTTCTTGCGATCTCCAAGAAGTTGGATATCGATGCGACGGTCAACGAAAAAATGGCAGGGCTGCACTGGGCGGAGCGGATGGGGAAACACCGCAGCGATGTGATCTACGGGGTCAATAAGACCCTGAAAGAGGGACTGGCACAAGGCAGCACTTACAAGGAGCTGTCCGATCGGCTCAAAAAAGAGATGGAGGGGAATGTAGTGCAGCCGATGCGGATTATCCGCACCGAGAGCGGCAGGGTCTATGCAAGGACACAGCAGGAAAGCCTCGACCGGGTCGCCGACGCCGGGATAAAGATGGTGAAGACCTGGAAAAGCTCCAAGGACGAACGGGTGCGCAGTCAGCATCAGGAGATGGAAGGCGTGACGATCCCCTATGAAGAAGAGTTCACCCTCCCGGACGGAACGAAGACCACGGCTCCTCGCCTCTCCGGAGCGCCGCAGCACGATATTCACTGCCGCTGCTTTATCACGATCGATCTTGCAGAAAATCGCTTAAAGGGAGAAGATAGAGGGTATCTCTTTACTATAGACTTACAGCTGTTTGTGAATAAAGATATCGAAAAACAGACAGAGAGGCAGTTGAAAAAAGGAATTCGATCCTACGAGAAGCAAATTCAAAGACACAAAGACAAGATCGACAATCCCTCTGCTTATGTGGAGGGTTGGGAATCCTATTCAGAAAAGAGAAAAGAAGGTCTCAAGAGACATTGGGAAAAAGAAATACAAAACTTTCAGAAGAATATAGCCGATAATATGAGTGAGCTAAAGAAGAGAGGTGAAACACATGAATAGTCAAACAATGAATCCGGAAGAAGAATGGATATGGAGCAAAGATACATTAAAAGCCATCATTGCTCGCATTGTAGAGCGTGACAACGATCGCGAAGGGGAAGAGGATAACGAATTCAACGAAGGTCGTCACGCTGCCTATTTTGAAATTTTAGACATGATTCAAAACGACTTGATCGTCCGAGGATGTAAGGTCGAGGAGTTTTTTGAAGAGGTCGAAAAAGAGTAATTCGAAAAAAACTAAATAATTGCTATCAAAAGAACTTTGGGAAAGCCAATGAGGCCCATGTCCTAACGAGCCAAAGATACAATTACCGAAAAGAAAGTGAGGAATACTATGCTTTTCTTGAGAAGCGTCAGAAAAGAGGGAAATAGGATTTATGCCGACTACTATCCCGAAGATAGCACGACCTGTACGCAGGCGAGCATCAGTATAGAAGATCCAAGTGATTGTATCGTGGTACCCACAGGGTATCATATGGAGGGGAAAAGTACCGTCGGTCATGCGAAAATTGCGCTTAGGGAAATGGTCCGAGGAGAGCGTCCCATCGAAGATACACAGGTTATGTGGTATTAGAGAAATACGGCTTGCCGCAAAAGAACTTCACAAAAGTGGGGTTCTTTTTTAATACAAAAAATTTCAAACCGAAAGGAGAACAATCATGAAAAAAGGCATTATGGAGGACTTTCAGATCGACCTGCAGCTGTTTGCGGAAGGAGAGGGTGAAAGTGCAGCGCAAGAGCCTGCCGCCAAAGAAGCGGAAGCTTCCAAGGATCAGCCCCCTGCCAAGACCTACACCGAAGA
>JAUMYL010000002.1 GCA_030528675.1 Peptostreptococcaceae bacterium | reverse complement strand
CCAAAGAAGCGGAAGCTTCCAAGGATCAGCCCCCTGCCAAGACCTACACCGAAGAAGACCTTGCAAAAGAGCGGGAAAAGATAGAAAAACAGCGAGAGGAAGACATCAAAAAAGCCGTCGAGGAAGCCCTCAAAGAGCAAAAGAGGCTGTCCAAGCTCTCCGAGGAAGAGAGAAGGAAAGAAGAACAGTCCGCGAAAGAACAGGAGCTTCTAAAGCGCGAGCAGGCGATCCTCTTCAAAGAGCGGCTTTCCGAGGTAAAAGAAGAGCTGCAAAACCGCAAACTCCCCGCATCCTTTGCAGAATACTTCGTTTCTGAGGACTCTAAAGAGTCGCTGGAGAAGATCAAAGCATTTGAAGAGACCTTCCAAAAAGCGGTACAGGAGGCGGTGGATGCAAAAATCATGGGCGTGACTATGAAGGTGGGCGCTGCTTCTTCCGGAAAGAGTGACGGAAAAAGTATGGCCGAGATCCGCAATGGACAAAAACCTTCGGTCGAGAGTCCTTGGGGAAAATCGTCTTAAAAAAGGCTTTATACACCATTTTTAGAATGTTTTAGGAGGAAGATCATGAAGGTAGAACAGGGAAATTTGGTACGAGGACAGGTGAATTTCCTGGCCAGTGATAAGATCGTTGCCTTTACGACGACGGTGCCGCAGAGTAAGGGACAGCTGATTGAGGGAAGGAAAATTGTCAAAGCGGGCACCATTCTGCCGGAGAACAACGCAACGGCAAAAGGCATCTTGCTGTATGATGTCGACGTGACGACCGGAGATAGCGTCGGTTCTCTTGTGGAAGAGGGTTTCGTGCTCAAAGATCGCTTGCCGGCAGTGCCGGATTCTGCGGCGATCACTGCGCTCAAGCGCATTACATTCAAGTAGAAGAGGAGGAATGAGAGATGAATTTTGAAGAACTGTTTGGATACTCCGTGATTAGAGATTATCTCAAAGAAAGGCAGTTTAAGCCGTTCCTTGGAGAGCTGCTTTTCCCGGAAGACAAAATTCAGGATATTGATCTGGCTTATATCAAAGGGGCAAACCGCCTTCCGGTGTCGGCTTCGGTCCATGGATTCGATACCGAGACGGAAATCGCATCCCGCGAAGCACAGGAAATCGTGAAAGAGCGTCTCGCGCTCATTAAGCGCAGAATCAAGATGGGGGAAGAACTCTTGATCAAGCTCAACACGCCAAGAACGCAGAAGGAATTTGAAAAAGCGAAAGAACAGGTTTTCAACGATGTCGACCAGATGGTGATGGCGGTCCGTGCTCGTATCGAAGCTATGCGCATGGAAGCGCTGACCAGTGGAAAACTCGCGGTCAACGAAAATGGAGTGACAGTATCACTGGACTATAAAATGCCGACAGAAAATATCAAGACACTGGGTGGCACTTCCGTTTGGACAGATGCACAGGCGGATCCGATCGCCAATATGATCCAGTGGAGAGACGATCTCAAGGGACGGACCGGGTCCGACCCGGTGCGCGCCTTGACGAGCAATGCAGTACTGGCAGCTATTCTCAGTCATGCGAAGGTGAAAAAGGCCGTTTACGGAGGAAACTTCGAAAAGCTGTTGACCAAAAAAGAGCTAAACGCGTTCCTTGAGTCCCTCGATCTTCCGGAGATCGCTACCTATGATGAGCGGTACAAAGTCCAGAACGCCAACGGAACCTACACGACAAAGCGCTTTTTCGATGAGAACAAGTTCGTGATGATGCCGGCCGGCACTCTCGGAGAGACCATCTACGGACTGACACCGGAAGAAATTGAGCTTTCCGGAAAGAGCGGCAATGAGATTCACGAGGAAAACAAGATTACCGTGCAGGTATATCGCACGAACGATCCGGTGGCCAGATGGACCAAGGCGGTGGCGACGGCTCTGCCCTCGTTCCCGGCAGCGGGAGAAGTACTGGTTGCGAAGGTGAAGTAGCATTCACCTTCTTTTCTTTTGCGAAAAACAAGGAGGAATGAGATGAGAGTAAAAGCAATCCGCGGAAGCATCATGTACGACGGCAGGGTGTATCCGGAAGGCAGTGAATTTGAAATTGAGGAGCTGCATCTTTCTCAGATGCAGGAAAATGTCGAAGTGCTGGACGGCGCACAGAAGGTAGCCGAGGAAGAAAGACCGCCTGCAACAACAGAGACGGCAGAGGACGCGGTGGATGAAGATCCGGAAGAATCTGCGCCGGACTACAGTAAAATGAAAAAAGAAGAGCTCCTACACCTTGCACAGGAGCGCGGTATTGAGGTTCCAAGCAAAGCAAAGACCGCAGAGATTATTGAGCTTCTGCAGGGGGCGCAGTGATGGATGAGAAACGCCTGCGAAAATACTGGCTGGACTTCGCCCGTCGCTACTGCAACAACGATTTTGAGGAGGAGAATCTTCCGCCGGTTGTAGAGCTCTTCCTCGACCGGAAGATCAAGGCCTACCGAGAGAACCCTAATGTCCAAAGCGAGAGCCTTTCCGATATGAGCCTCTCGTATTTTGAACAGAAAATTTCTCCGGAGGAAGCGAATCTTCTCGGACAGGTACGAAAGCTGAAGGTGATCTGATTTGGGAATCCGATGCACAAGAGATGTCAGTCAGGTGCAAAATCTGCTCAAAAACCTGCGCATCCTCTCTGAAAAAGAACTGGCCGTCGGAATCCTGAGCTCCCAGAAAGAAAAGATGCTCATGATCGCCAATGTCCATGAGTTCGGGGCACAGATCAAAGCGAAAAATGGAAAATACCTTTCTATTCCGCTCGAACCGAATTTTCGCCATATCTCCCCGCGTCAGGTGTCCGGACTGTTTGTCTATCGCTCCCGAAGAGGAAACCTCTTTCTGGCGCGCAGGCAGGGAAATGGCGGACTGCAGATGTGCTATTGGCTCACGAAAGAGGTCAACATCCCCGAGCGCTCCTTCATCCGCGCCGGCTTTGACGCTCACCGGATCGAGATGGAGCGCTTCGGAGAGCAGTCCCTTGTCCAGTTCCTGCCGATGAAAGACGGGATCTCGAGGTTCTACGATGCGATGGGAAACTTCGCCGTTGGAAAGATCCGAACCTTTCTGGTCGATCTTCGGGATCCGGCCAATTCCCCGTTGACCGTACACCTCAAAGGATCAAGCAACCCCCTTGTTGGAAACTCACACCTTGGGGACCACATCACCTACCGGATGCGGAAGAAATAGGAGGAGACGATGGCACTATTCAATTTCAAAGCACTCATCGCCCGCTTCGGCAAACATCCTCCAAGGATGCTTGTAGAAGAAGACGGGCACTACGACTATGAGCACGGCGGGCTCTACATTCCCGGGCCGGTCACGGAAGAAGAATTCGAAGGCGCCGTCGTTCCTCTCTCTGCTGAGGAGCTGAAATACGAGGAGAACGGGAAATATGGGCGGGAAGACCGAAAGCTCTATTGCTACGAAGCCTTTGAAGTCGGGGATCGTATCCGGCACAAGGGTCTGATCTACACCGTGGACAAGAAAAAAGACTACAGCGACTTTGACGAGGCGCTGCAGATCTACTTTCTCGTGAGGGGGGATACCCTTGGCACTGACGAAATATAGAAATGCGATCATCCGCCTGCTGCATGAGCATCTTTCCCGACCGGTTGTGATGCTGCGGCAGAATGCGGACCGCCCGCTCAAAGCAGACAAAAGCACCGTCGACTATCCCTTCCTCGGCTACTCCGTGCTGGCGACCTTTATCCAGGATCGAGAGACGGGAAATTATGCAGCGACAGAAGTTCCTTCTACCGATCCCCGCTTCAAGGTCGATCTGATGGAGTCGATTGAACTGCAGCCGCAGTTCACCCTGTCTTTCACAGCCTACGCAAAGACCGGCGAGGAGGCAAAGGAACTTTCTCTGCGGGCGTGGGAGTTTTTCAAACTGCAGGGCTATCATGCCCTCGCAAGGGAGAACATCATCGTCGTGGAGCTGATGAATATCGGAAGCAAAGACCTCTTTGAGGTGGATGACTATGAGCGAAGAGAAGGATTCGATGTGCGCTTTCGCACCCTGCACCGGATCGAGCACCGCCTTGAAACAATCGAAAAATACAAAGTTAAGAAAGAATATTCCTAAAGGAGGTATAAAATGGCACAAGCAAAAGTCAAAGACTTTGTAGTCAATATCACCAAGCTCACAAGAGCTGTGCATCAGCGCGGGTTTGGACTGATCCTGATCTACGACACGGAGCATGATCAGCCTTATGCTCTGTATGACAATATCGCAGCCGTGGCCGAAGCCTTCCCCGTGACCTCGAAAGCCTACAAGATCGCAAGCCGTATATTCGGGCAGACACCCCGTCCGCAGCAGGTTGCCATCGCAGGCAATACGACTCATGAAGAGACCGCAGGCACCAAGGCGGTTCACACTCTGACGCTTCAGACCAAGATGGAAGACGGAGACAGCTTCCATATCAACGGCATGGCCTTTTTCTGCGTGGCGGATAACCCCAAAGCGGAGAAAAATCAGTTTCAGGCAGGAGAGATTACGGCAGAGCTCACAGCTCTCAAACCTCTGGTTGAAAAGTACGAGCCGGATTTCGACATCGCCGTCTCCGGATCGACCATGACCTTCACCCAGAAGATTCCGGGAGACGGAGAAGCGCCGGCGGTCAGCATCAAAGGCGCCGGCAAGGCAAGCGTGGCCAATACCATTCCTGCTGTACTGCCCAAAGGGCTCGTCGCTTTCCTGAACCAGACGACGGAAAAATACCCGGACTTCTTCTTCCTCGTTTCCACGGACAACACGCCGGATACCATCGAGCGCCTGTCCGGATGGATTGACACCCAGGAGAAGATGTACTTCGTGACCGCCCAGAACCTGCAGGCGCCGAAGCTCGTCCGCAGCGAAAACACCGTCGTCATGTATCACGATGATGAAAATGCCTATGTCGCCGAGGGACTGGCCAGCTATCTGACCACCGCCAAGGTCGGCGGCGTCACCGCGAAGTTCAAGGAAATCAAAGGGGTCAAAGAAGCCAAAATCAATGCGACCCAGCTTTCGAATCTTCACAAAGCGAACGGCTTCACCTACATCGAAAAGATGGGACTGCTGCAGACGACAGAAGGAAAGGCGACCAACGGCGAATACATTGATGTGGTCATGGGCGCGTATTGGATCCAGTTCAAGATGGAGGAAGGCCTTGCCTATCTGGCCGCCAACACCCCGAAGATCGGCTTCGACAACAAAGGGATCGCGAAGATGGTCGCTGTCTGCGAGCATGTTCTCAGGCGCGCTGCCTTCGAACAGGACATCATTCTCGTGGACAGTGAAGACAATGCGAAGTTTGAGATCACTTACATCCCGCGGGAACTGACCGACCCGAATGATGTGGCAAACCGTAATTACACCGGAATTAAATGGACCGCCAAGCTCGCAGGAGCCATCCATAAGGCAACCATTTCCGGAATACTCGAATATTAGGAGGTGTAATCCATGGCCGTACTAACCTATGACCCGCTGAAGGTCAACCTCGTGGTGAACGAGGTCGTCATCACCGGTTTTGCTGACGGCAGCATGATCGAAGTGGAGCGAAACGAAGACGCCATCTATCCGTATGTCGGAACAAAGGGCGAAGTCAGCATCGCCGAGTCCGCGGACCGCACCGGAACCATCAAGGTGACGCTCAAGCAGACCTCGCCGTCCGTTGCCTACCTGAACACTCTCGCAAAGCAAAAAGGCGATGACGCGTCCTTCCCGGTCTCCATCGTCAATATGAACACGAACGGACAGTCCGCCTCCGGCACCGACTGCCGCGTCAAGAAGATGGCAACGGAAACCTATGACAAAGAGGTTACCGAACGGGAATTTGAGATCTTTGTATCCGATTTGGATATCATTTAGGAGGATGAATGATGAATATACGAAAAGCCTTTGGCATCGAGCAAAAGAAAATCACGGTAAACGGCACGGAATACACGATGCAGAACATGCCCTTCAAGCAATACTATGAAATGCAGGAGAGATGTCAGGATAAGCATGGAAACCTGCTGGCGACCAAATTCTATCCGGAGATCTTCGATCATGTTATCATCGATCCGAAAGTCAGCTGGGATGACTTTGACAGTATCGAAGAGCTCGAAGACGTGATACGCGCAGCCACATCCTTTCTTATGCGAAGAGAAAAGCAAGGCGAAAGCGAGACAGAGCGCCAAGAATAACTGGCTGCTCTGGCGCCTTGTGATGGAAGAAAAACTCAGCTACACGGAGGCCACCCAGATGAGCCTGCCTATGCTGCAGGAGGCCAATGCGGCATTGGATCTGTATATTGAGAAAGTCGATCAGGCGATGAAGAAAAAGAAAGGATGAAACCATGAATAATACCTTGCGTGTGCGAGACAAAGAGGAGGGTGGCCGTGAGTTTTTACTCAACGACCACCCTGTTTCAAGTGTTTTAGATTATGAAGTCCAGGTCGACGGCGAAGCCATCACCTGCACGATGACATTCGCACTCAAAGAAGTGCATATCGACCGCTCCGCGATCATCAAAACATTTTCTCGGAAAGAGCTTGAAGAAGTATGGGCAAAGAACAATCCCCAAGCTTAGAATGAAAAGAATGGAGAGGTGTCACTATGATTTGGAAAATCGTGTTATTGTCTTTTCTGGTATCCTTTTTCACATCAGTCCTCGTGGGGCGATGGTATCTGATGCAATACTTTCAGATGAACGAGCGGCATAAAAAAGAATATCTGGACGAAGTCCTCAGAATTGTGACAGACTATTCAAAAGACAAAATTTCTCGACATTCTTAACCTGTTGTAAAGACTATTTCAGGATAGAATGCGTCGAGAATTTCTGATATATTTTAAGGAGGTGGTTCTATTCGAATAACGAGGAGGAAATGAAGATGTTTACAATGAATGATGTAAGGATCGATCCGGACGGCATTTTTACCGTTTCTGAGGCGGATGATCGCTTTCAGAATCAGAGAGAAGTATACTCGCTTGAAGAAGCACAATCTCAGTATGAGAAGAAGCTTCTGGAGAAGAAAGAACAAGACCGAAAAGTAAACTTTGAGAAGCTAAAACAAATCGTGCCACATCCGGCCGTTACCATCACTTTGTTTCCAAGGGAGATTATCTTCTTGCAGTATAATAACAAGAAAAATACGAAGAACTTCAAGGAATTTCCCAATTACTGGTATATGCAGCACGGGATTCAGTTTCAGAAAGTGTTGGAAAAGTTTTTCAAAGGCGGCTATCTTCGTTTCGCAACAGAGGAAGAAAAGCTCGCTTCCTTGAAAAAGACAGAGTTGCAGGAACTTTTGGCGGAGCATGGTCTAAAAAAGACCGGGAATAAAGATGCTTTGATTCGGCAGATTCTACAAAATCTCCCGAAAGAAAAATATTTGCCGAAAATTGGATTTGATGTATTTCTGCTGACGGAAAGCGGAAAGGAAATCATTGATAAAAACGATCATCTTTTCTTTTATGATGACATTGAAATTCCAATAGAAATGGTCGACCTTGCAAGGCAAATGAATCCTGCTTTTAATAAATATCAAGCCTTGCGTTTCTCGCAAGGGAAGCGTATTCGGAATCTGATACGAAAACAAGAATATCCAAGCATTGGAATAGCTTTGATGAGTATAGCAGGGACCTATTTGAAAGAATACGAAGTGAAAAAGGCCTTTTCGTATGTGATGCTTGCCCTGTATATGGATATGTTTGACGATGAATTGAAGCTTCTCTCTTGCTCAGAGAGTTACAAGCTCCTGATACAAGAAATTCCAGAGGCATATCCCGGGCATTTTATAATAGCACCGGCTAAACTTGTGGAATTCTGGAGCCTGAAAGAGAAATACGATATCGCAGAGGATATTGTAATAGAATATGTAAGACAGGCAAGCGATTTTCTGAAAATGAATGTGGATCCACAAAAGACGAGAGAGCGTATTCAAGAACTCCTGTCGAGCCGAGGAGAAGTGATTTTAGAATCCGATCGACCGAGATGGGAACCATGAAGCCTTACATGATCTTGAAAAAGACACCCGTGGCGGTGTCTTTTTGAGTGGGAAGAATATTTTTTTGCACTTTGCGTGTCAAAATTTCTCTTGACTTTATGCCACACGAAAAGTACAATGAAAGTGTGGAGTATAAAGTGAGGTGAAGAAATGAGTCCACGCACAGGAAGACCTAAAGTAGAAAAACCCAAGAATGTTCGATATAGTATCCGATTGGATAAAGAAACCGAGCTGAAGCTATCAAAATACTGCGAAGAAACCGGAATATCCAAAGGGGAAGCGATTCGAAGAGGGGTACATCTACTTTTGACAACAAAAAAAGAATAGCCTTGTTTACTTTGGCGGGTAAAAGGCTACTCTTCATACGATCGCAACATAAAGCTGCTAAATCTATTATAGCATTTTATGTTGCTCTTTTCAATCGAAAGGAGTGTAAAAATGTTACCCTCAAAAGTGCAGACGATCGAAAGTCGTCAAATAGCGGAGATGATGGGAAAAAATCATGCAGATTTGTTGAGGAATATCTCCAAATATGCCCAATATTTAGCCGAAAGCAAAATTGCTGTGGGCGATTTCTTCTTAGAATCTCAATATTTAGATAAGAATAAGCAAGAACGCCCCTGCTACCAAATCACCAAAAAAGGCTGCGAGTTCCTTGCACACAAGATGACCGGGGAAAAGGGCGCGGTATTCACCGCGAAATACATTAACCGGTTTCATGAGATGCAGGAAAAGGAAGCTCCGCCTGCTTTGACGGAATCTTCGGCGGAACTGCATCAGTTGCTGCAGACCCTCATTTTTCAGCAGATGGATCTGAAGCAGCAGATGAGCCGAATCGCCCCGTCCCAAACGGCGGCGGACCTGTTGGACATGGGACAGCTGATCGCCATGCAGCAGGACAGTATTCGGGAGCCGTACAAGATCGACACCTTTCCTCCGGAGCTGAAAGAAGCCGTCGAACTGTTGCTTCGTCAAGAAGACCGCAACTTCTCCTATATCGCCAGGCTTTGTACGGCAAGAGGCTATACGATCAGTTCTGCCGCAGTAGCGAAATATTACCGAAACCGCATCAAGGAGGGAAAATAATGGGCATCCACATCGACTACGCCAAAGACCAGATTCGGGACGGGATCTCCCAGGCCATCGGCGGTGCTTGCGCCCTGACGGAAGCCCTGCTGGAGCAACAAGAAGCCTTCGCGCAGGGGGATACCTGGCTGCGGGAGTTCATTGCCCATCGGGAGGATGAAAACACGCCGCTGAGCAGTGATGAATGGGGCAAACTGGAAGAAGTGGTCTTCGCCCAGCAGGCGGAGATCGCAAGGCTGAATTATATCGCCGGACTGCAGCACGGGGCGCTCCTGATGCGGCAGATCGAAGCAGGCAAACTGCCGGAGCTGTTTTTAGAACAGATCGGCTTCTAAAATAGTAGTACTCAAAGACATCGGAATCTTCCGGTGTCTTTTTGAATGCGCAAAAACAGGAAAGGAGGAAAACCATGAGCCTGCGGGAGCTGGTATTCAACATCGAATTTACAGGGAGTGCCGCGCCCCTCCTCGAAGCGGACCGGGCGGCAGACAGCCTACGAGACAACCTCACCGGCATAGGGCACGGTGCCGATCGCTCGCTGGGACAGGCGGCGCGGCAGGCAGGCGTTCTGGGACAGGCACTCTCCGGAGCCGGCGTTTCTGCCGCTGCGGCGACCTCTTCCATGACGGCTCTGGGCACTGCCGCCCAAGGCAGTCAGACGCAGGTCTATTCCCTGGTGCGGGAGATGCGGCAAGCCTTTGCCGGCTCTCGTATCGGTCGAGGGATCACTCGTCTGGGCAGCAGTATAAGGCAGAATATCGGAAATGCCACGGCGCAAGCAACGGCAAACGCCCGTTCCCGGATGAACCTGCTGACCCGCTCCGTGCAGGATCTGGCGTTTCGAGCCTTTCCGCCGGCTTCCATGCAGAGCCGGCTCTTCATCGGTGCCCTCAACGATGTGGGCCGGATCGGTCAGGGAGCGTTCACCCGAATCCGCACGGCGATCCTGCGGGCGAGAGACGCCAATTTGCAGCTGTCGACCCAAATGCAGGCGACTTCTGCGAAACTCTCCGCCATTTCTGCGGGCGCCGGCAAGATCGGAAGCACCCTGACGACCCGCCTCACCCTGCCGATCGTGGGCGCCGGGGTCGCTTCCTTCAAGATGGCTTCGGATCTGCAGGAAAACATCGGCAAGACGGAGCAGGTGTTCAAGGATCAGAGCAGCGCGGTGCTGCAATGGTCAAAATCGTCACTGAAAAGCTTCGGGATGGCACAGTCCACAGCACTGGACATGGCCTCTCTCTATGGCGATATGGGAAGCGGGATGGGCCTGTCCACACAGGAAGCCACGAAGATGTCCATGTCCCTGACGGGCCTTGCGGCGGACCTGTCCTCGTTCAAAAATGTGAGCTTGGAACAGTCTCAGAATGCTCTCAAGGGCATCTTCACCGGAGAAGGCGAATCCCTGAAGAATCTCGGGGTCGTCCTGACGGAAAACAATCTGGCAGAGTATGCCCTTTCCCAAGGGATTCAGAAGAAGATCAAAGATATGACGCAGGCGGAAAAGGTGCAGCTGAGATACAACTATGTGATGGAGATGACCAAAAACGCCCAAGGCGATTTTGCCCGGACCGGCGGGAACGCGGCCAACCAGATGCGAGTGTTCAAAGAGGGAATCAAGCAGCTTTCGAGCAGCATCGGCACGACCCTGATCCCGATGGTGACACCGTTGATCGTCAAAGCCAATGAGTGGATCGGAAAACTGGAGAAAATGGACGACAAGCAGCGTAAGACCATTGTACGGATTGCACTCTTTGCCGCAGCACTGGGTCCCGCATTCAAGGGGATCTCTCTTCTTTCCGGCGGTCTGAGCATAGTGGCGAAAGGTATCGGCTTCTTTTCCAAGGGCATGGCCGCGGTGCAGGGACTGGGGGCTGCAGGAAGCTTCGCAAGAATCGGGACGGCCATCTCGGGACTGGGTGCTTCGATCCTGCCGGTCATCGTGACGGTGGGACTGCTCGTTGCCGCAGGATATCTGCTCTACAAGAACTGGGACACGGTCAAAGCAAAAGGCATCGAGTTTGTGGACAGTCTTCGGATGAAGTTTTCTTCCTTCGTGCCGATCGTTTCCGGAATCTGGGAGAATCTCAAGACGATCTTCCGGGCACTACTGCCGGTCTTTTCAGGGGTGCTTTCCGGCATCGGCTCCATGCTGGGCAATTTCATCCACAAGACAGCAGATCTCGTGGGCGGAATCCTCAAGATCTTCCACGGCGTCACGGAGTTTCTCATCGGCGCGTTCACCGGAGATTGGAATAGAGCATGGAGCGGTGTGGGGCAGATTTTCTCCGGGATTTTTGACGGGATCAAGGCAGTCTTTACCGGCACCATCAATTTCATCACGGGCGGAGTCAATTCCCTGATTCGCGGATTCAACAAGCTCGGGGCAAAGCTTCCGGGCGGCAAGGCGATTCAGATTCCGGAGATTCCGATGTTTGCCCGCGGCGTGGAAAATTTCCGCGGGGGAATGGCCATCGTCGGAGAACAGGGGCCGGAGCTGGTGCATCTGCCAAAAGGCTCTTCTGTGATTCCCTCGCCCAAGACGCAGGAGATCCTTCGTCCGGCGTGGGAGAATCGGCAGACCTTGCCAAGCAAAGCGCCGGAGAAGATCGCCTCCTCTTTGGATCCTAAGGCGCTGGGGCGAGCCTTTCCTGTTTCGGAAAGCCGTCCCGCAGAGACTCTTTCCCGCGTCGGCAGGGAATTTCCAAAGAGCGAGCCGGCAGGCAAATGGGAAAAAGAATCCTCGCCCCGTTCGTTGCAAGTGCCTGCGCCGACCATAGATCTTTCGAAGATTTCCAAAAGCGCCTATGACAGCGAGCCGGCGGAAAGAAGCCCAAGGTCCTACAGTCCGGTGTTCTCGCCGGTTGTGAATATCGAAATGCGCGGGGGAGAAGAACCGGAGCGCGTGGCAGAAATGACGGTCCACAAGATCCGCGAGCTCTTCGACGAATGGGTCGACGAGGCGGACCGTGTATCGTAGGAGGGACAAGATGGAGAAATATAGCAAAATCGGGGAAGTGATCTTTTCAGCGACCACTTCCGAGGATGTGATCTATGAGAATGAGGTGACGGACCGTCCCGTAGAGGATCTGGGATACATCTCGGATCATGTGAAGCAAAAGCCGATCAAGTTCAGCATCGCAGGTGTCATCACAGGTGCGGATGCTTTTTCCAAACTGATGACCCTGCGCAAGTACTGCCAAGGTCGCGAGGTCTACCGCTACAGCGGAAGGAACCTCATGGCAAATGTGGTCATCGAAAACCTCTCTACCTCCCACGGGAAAGAGATTCGAAACGGCTGCAGTTTCACGATGAATTGCAAGATCGTTAGGCGCGCTCATTCGAAAGAAGTGCCTCTCCCCCTGCCGGATCCCGTATCCGGTAAGAAAACGGCGGCGCAGACGAAGGCCGTCTCCGCCAAGGGCAAGGTGCTCCCTTCCACGAAACCCACGGACAGCAAAGCCAAGGCGTATATGGACAAGAAGCGCAAGGAGCGTGAGGCGCTGCGCAGCCGAATGCGAAGAAAACGAGATTACGGGAAACAAAAAGGAATGGAGTATTAGGAGGTGTCTATGAGCGAGCAGGATCTTGCAAGGACCCTTTCGGTCGAAGAAGTGCGGCATCTTGCCATCGACAAGGAGAGTTTGCCTTACCGGTTCACTTATGACTATCAGGGGCATATCTTTGAGATGGAGATTCACTACAACAGTGAGGGAGACTTCTTTACGATAGATTTAAGCCTTCTTCAAAACGAATTGAAAACCGTTTTACTAAGAGGCGAAAAGCTGATGCTCGGGCAGATGCTCTTCGAACCTCTTTTTTATTTAGACATCGAAACGCCGCCGCTGATGCCCTGGGATTTTTCAAGACAGGCCCTGCGCTGCGGCTGGGAGGAGATGGATCAAATTTATCTGGTGGTGATGGACGATGATTTTGTGGAATAGGCAGGCGAGCGTGAACCTGGGCGGCCGCCTGTACCAAAGCGATGACATTGACATCGAGTTCAGCGTTCCCTTCTCGACAGAAAATGAGCCGGATGTCTCGGAAATCTCCATCTACAACCTCTCGCCCTCCAGTGTATCCGGCATCCAAAAAGGAATGCCGGTCGCCCTGTCCGCCGGATACGCGGGCAATGTGGGCATGCTCTGCAGCGGCCGCATTTCTTCTTTTGTCACAGTGATGCAGGGCGTGGATCGCAAGACGACCCTGAAGATTGCAACGGCGGCACAGGCGTGGAAGGAGACCAAGATTCAGAAAACCTATGCCAAGGGAACTTCGGCGCAGGCGATTCTTTCCGACCTGATCGCAAATTTCGGCGTCAGCATCGCGGATATGACGGTGGTCAAGAATGTGACCTATGCGAAAGGCAAGACCGTCTCCGGACGGCTGAAAGATATCGTAAAAGCCCTTGCAAAAGAAACGGAGAGCAAGTTCTATCTCGACAAGGACCGGGCCTATGTACGGCCGTTTGAGCGCGGGACGGCGACAGGCTTTCTGCTTTCCGGATCCACAGGCCTCATCGGTTCTCCGGAGCCGATGGAGATCGCGGAAAGCGACAACAAGAGCGTGCAAGGATGGAAGGTCCGCTGCCTGCTCAATCACAACATCGGGGTGGACAGCCTGATTCAGATTCAGTCCACAGTCGTTTCCGGGACGTACCGGGTCGTCAAAGGCCGCCATACGAGTGAATGGATTACCGACATGGAGGTGGTATAGTGTCGAAACTGCAGTCTCTTATTGATCGAAACATCACCAATCGACTGATGCATCTGAATACACTCATGCTCTGCGAGGTGATAAAGATCGGTCCGATTGAGCTACTTCCGGTCTTTGACGCCAAGCATATCGATTTGGAAAGCAGGAAGCGGACAAAGATTCAGGACCCTCTCATCCTTGAGGGGGTGGAGGTGAAGCCCGGAGACATCGTACTGACCGGGTTTTTGCAGGAGTATGTGGAAGGCGGTGCGACGCGAAAGTTTGATCTTTCCGACGCCGTCATCATTGGGAAGGTGGGATAATGCAAAGTTTACGAAGTTTTCAGCTGTATGACGACGACCTGGTCATTCGTGGCGGAAACCTGCAGCTCATAGACGGGGATGAAGAGAAATGCCAGTGTGTGGAGCGGGCGATTACAACCCGCATTACGGAGTGGTTTCTCAATCGCTATCACGGGATGGACTACGAGGAACTGAAAGAAAAGAATCCGGATTTGGAGCGGATCAAGATGGATATCACGGAGGCGGCGCTGCAGGAAGGCCGGCTGCGTTTTGTGAAAGAGATTCGAATTGACTTTGACAAACCGAAACGCTTTGCGACGATTCGTTTTGTCGGGGTGCTGGAAAATGGGGAAGAGATCGAGATTCGGGGGGTGAACATCTGATGTTCGGGCTGTCAAAAGAAGGATTCAAGAGAAAACGGTATAGCGATATTGAGCTGGAGCTCTTCACGAGAGCCCGGGATTTCTTCGGAGAGGACATCAACCTCTCGGAGCGGTCTCCCCTTGGGATCTTTCTGCGCATCATCGCCTGGTCTCTTTCGCTAATCTGGCAGCTGGCGGAGCGGGTGTATCATCAGTCTCATCTGCCTGCGGCGGAAGGAATCAGCTTGGACTATGTCTGTGAAAAAGGAGATATCTACCGCTTCCCGGCGCTTCGCAGCAGCGGAGAAGTGAAGATCACAGGGACGCCGAAAAAGAAGATCTATGCCGGATTCAAGGTCGGCACCGTCAGCGGGCAGGTCTTTGAAACGACGAAGGAATACGAGATCGGCCCGGAGGGAAGCGTGCTCGCCGAGGTGCGCTGCACCAAAGCCGGAAACGCCGGAAATGTAGTAGCGGAAGAAATCACGATCCTCCTGCATCCGGAGATCGGAATCACTGCAGTCACCAATCCCAAGAGTTTTCAAAACGGCCGCGATGTGGAGACGGACGATGAGCTGCGGGAACGCTACAAACTGAGCTTCGTCGCAACGGGAAAAGCGACGATTGACGCGATCCGAGCACATTTGCTGAAAATCCCGACACTGCGCGGCGTGAAGATCCTCGAAAACGACACGATGCAGGAGAAAAACGGCATGCAGCCGAAAAGCATCAAGGTGATTGCCCTCGGCGGGACCGATGAGGAGGTCGCGCAGGCGATCCTCGATTCCAAAGCCGCCGGGATCGCCACGAACGGCAATGTCTCCTATATGGCGGTGGACAACATCGGAGAAAAACATGAGATGCGATTTTCCAGGGCGACGGATGTACCGATTCATGTCAAGGCGACGGTGAAATTCCTCCGATCTTCTTACAACACAGAGGAGGTCAAGGAGGAGATCCGGCAGCGAATCCTGCGCTATATCAACGCGATCGGGATGGGCAATGATGTCATTTTGACCCGCGTCCTGTCCCGCATCCTCTGCGGAGACAGTATGATCGAAGATGTCTCGCTGCTGATTGGCAAATCCTCTTCCGAGCTGAAAGCCGAAAACATCGACATCCTCGATGAGGAAGTACCCACAACCACACTGGATAAGGTGGTGATCGTCGTTGAATCTTAAAAATATGCTTCGCAGGCTCACCTGGAACTACAACAAGGAGGAAGGCAGCAATGTCTATAAGCTCTTTGCAACGATCGCTCCGGAGGTCGAAAACCTCAAAGAAATCTTTGAGAAGATTGAGTCCTGGCGCGGTATTGAAAACGCCGAAGGGACCACGCTGGACCTGATCGGCGAAGATGTGCGTCAGGAGCGGCTTTCCATGAGCGATGAACAGTATCGTCCGATGCTGCGCTTTCGCAGCAGTATCAATCGGAGCAACACGGATATCAACAGCGTCAATACGGCGCTTTCCGCGATCACGGAAGGAAGTTTCATCCGGCTCTACGAAGCCTACGGATATGAGGATGTTTTAGAGCCGGCGGCCATCATCGCAGAGCTTCGCAGCATCTCTCCTACTCTCCCCTTCTCTGAGATGGAGCGAATCATCGCAGCAGGGGTGCGGCTGATCTGGGAGAAAAAGAGAAAAGATCAGATGAATCTTTATCTTGGGATTGCAACGCGCAAGCTCAAAGATCTCACGATCTACCCTTCGACTGTGGAAGACATGGAAAAAGAAAAGAAACTGTACCTCGGGGTTGCGATGTCGAAGCGAAAGGAACATATTCTGTACCCTGCGACAGCCGAAGATATGAAGCTATCGATGCCCCTGAAATTCTCCTCCCGTCCGATCATTGCCAAAGAGTCTTCTGTCCCTCCTCTTCAATTCTCAATGCTTGCAGAGATGGGATTTTCGAAGACACTGCTGCTCATCGATGGAGGCGAAGCCGTGCGAATGGAAAGAAAAAGCTTGGTAAAGGAGGGAAAAATCCTTGAATAAGATCAATGTGGTATATATCCCCACCCACGGGACAAAAGAAGAGTGGGAGACCGTCAATCCCTTGGTGCCGGAGGGGGCGCTCTGCTGCGAAACCGACACGGGAAAGATCAAGGTCGGCGATGGAAAGAAAAGGTGGCGAGACATCCCCTACGCGACTGGCGAACCGGGCGCTCCGGGAAGAGCGTTTCGGTATGAAGACTTCACAGAAGAACAGCTAAACGCCCTCAAGGTCAAAGGAGACAAGGGCGAATCCGCCTTTGAGCTCTGGCAAAAGCAGCATCCGGAGGGAAGCATCGAGACCTTCCTTTCGCAGCTGAATGTCAGTATCGAAAATGCAGAAAAACTGGGCGGAAGAGCGGCCAGTGACTATGCGCTGCTTTCCGGCGTGGAGACCCTTGTCTCCGATGCGGAGCGGAAAATGGGGCAGCTGGCAGATCTTCAGACCGAAGAAAAGACCTCCTTGGTGGCCGCCATCAACGAGCTGACGAAAGGTCCCGGAATCCTGCCGGGCAATGTGAAAAATATTCGTGTCCAAGCGCAGAATGGAAAACTGCTGCTGCGCTGGGAAGATCCCGAAGATGTTCTCCTGGGTGGCAGCAAAGTCACGAAGTGGGCCGGCACGAAAGTGGTATACAAAACCGGAGCGCATCCCGTGCTGGAAACCGACGGCACTCTCGCTATCGACAGCAAGGTGCGCAATCAGTACCGCAACAGTGCGCTGGAGATCACAGGGCTCACAAACGGGACGACCTACTATATTCAAATTATCCCGTATAGCGACAAGAGACAGCCGAATTTGAATCCGGAGAACCGGACTTCTGCGACCCCTTCCTCTTTTCCGCCAGATAATATCTCAGAGCTGGCCGTAAAGCCGGGGATCGGCAGCCTCACCGTGACTTGGAGCGACCCGGAAACTTCGCCTCCTGTCACTTGGGACGGTACGATGATCCGCTACAAGGCAGGATCCATGATCCAAAATGAACACGACGGCACATTGGCCGTGGACAGCAAGGTGCGCGATCAGTACCGGGAAAACGGGTTTACAATCGGCGGTCTTTCCAATGGAACGCGGTATTTTATTAAAGCCTTTCCCTATTCAGCAGACGGCTCTTTTAACAACAGTATTGAAAATCAGATCTCAGCAATCCCGAAGGGCTATCGGACCATGGGGGTGGAAATTGACTACAACAATTCCAACCCCGAAACGGCGGTCCAATACATCGGAGATGCAACTTCTATGACACCAAAATCTTCTTTATGGGATGCGTTTTTTGGTCACTATCCTTGCTTGTTGCTCCGAGGGGCAGAAGGAGCAAAGCTAAACCCCAACGATTTCACAAAGACAGTGGATGGAAGGGCAGCGGATATCACGAGCGGTGCGCAGGGAGATGTCATGATCTGTTTTCCTAAGCGAGGCATCAAAATTGAGACGGTCGGACGCAAGCTGCGCGTCTTTGTCACAGACGATCCAAACAGCGAAGGATTTTCCTACTTGGCGCATACGGCGTATGAGAGAGTCCATGAAAAACTCTATATTGGGGCATATTTGAATGCGGCGCAAGACGGTTGTGCGCTGAGTGGAAAAAACTTTGGACAATGGGCAATGACAAGAGATACTATGTACGCCACTGTGCTAAAAGGTAAGTACAGCAACTACAGTTGTCTGTCGTTTTATGCAAAAACCTACCTGCAATGTCTGTTTCTGCTGAAATACAAACATCTCAATACACATCTTGCAACCGGGGCAGGTACTTGGGATACCGCGAAAGAAGCTACGCTTCTTTCCGGAATCTGCGACAAGAAAGGGATGGATTCCGTGCAGCGGAACCAGACTGCAAAGATTTTAGGGATTGAGCATCTGTTTGGGAACAAGGGAGAAATCATCGAAGGTTGTCAGCTCTACCAAAACTACGCCTACACGGCGACAGAGAATTTTCGCTCTGGTGCCAGCTATAAACAACAAAACCCCGGATGGGATTTTTTCATGAATGGGATAACAGAGGAAAATCAACATATTTCATGGAAGAAGCTTTATGGGTATGTTTGCGAAGTGCAAGGGACGAACGAACTGGGATTCCTCCCCAAAAAGATCGGCGGATCGTCAGAAACCTATTTTGGAGATTTTTGTGCTCTGATCAATAATCCAAGATCCAACCTTGGCTGCGCACCACTTTCGATGAATGGACTTTTCAGTGCACACTCTGTTACAGCAGGGACCGGATTTATGCGCTTAACATATTTGAAATAACAAAGGGGGTTATCATATGAAAGAGGTGGGTCTTGTCTATGGGGATCAGACGCAAGCACAGCCTGTTGTAGTTGGGCTGGATACTGTTTATGTACACAGAGATATTCAGCGGATAAACGAAGAGTATGGGATCTATTCCTATTATGAGACCCAGTACTCCTGGCAGGAATATACAGAGCTTTTGGCGCAGTCCATCCGCATCGAGGGCATGAGCATGGCAAATCTGAAACTTTCCGATATGCAAAAGAGCATGATGATCGAGAACCTTGGAAAAGCCCTTGCGCAAGCAAGGCTCGACATCATGCAGCTGAAGGCAAAATAGTCGAAAGGAGGTGAGATAGATGGCATTTTGGAAACTGGCATATGATATGAAGTGGGTAGGCATCGAGAAACTGCTTCTGGCTGTGAAGACAGAAAGTAATCCGTATGGAGAGATCACGCCGGAAGAGTACCAAACGATCACAGGATTCACCTATCCGAACACGAAGTAGGAGAGGAGGGGAAACCCTCCCCTCTTCTCGAAAGGAGAATGAGATGGCGAAATTCGGACAATTTGTCCTGACCAAAAAAGGCTTGGACCTGCAGGCGAAAGTTCAAGCGGGAGAAAAACTGCGCCTGACCCGGGTCGCGGTGGGAGACGGCCTGATCGACGATCCCGGGGAAGTCTTCGAAATGACGAACCTGAAAGGGTATCAGCATACCTTCCCGATTGAATTCATCAAAAAAGATAAAGGAAAGAGTACCTGTACCTTGCGCGTCACGATTGACAACAAGAACATTGCAGAAGGCTTTTTCCTTCGAGAAATAGGCATTTTTGCGCAGGATCCGGACGAGGGGGAAATTCTCTATTGCCTCTCTAATGCGGGAAAGTATGCCGACTTCCTACCGGAAAAAGAAATCGCGGAGGTCAAAGTCACGCTGCATCTGATCATCGTCGTGGGAAACTCGGAAAATCTGATCGTGGACATAAACTATGATATGGTCTATGCAACGGTGCAGGAGCTACTGGATCTGGCCGGGAAGGGCCGTACCGTCGAGACGGTCAAGCAAAACGCGGATGATATTCTGCGTCTTGCGGTGGAGATGTCCGCTCTCAAATCCTCGGTACTGCACGGATTCAATGCGAACTTTTTCCTTGTAGACTGCCGTGCGCTCTCTGAGACGGAAGAATTTGAAGGCATCTGGAATGTATCTTTAAGACGACTGGAGGTGTGATATGAGTATCCAAAAGACCTTTTCTTTCCCCCGCAGCACGCAGAGAACCCAGACTCACCGGGTGAATCTGCCGCAGCTACAGCGGGTGATCAAGGTCACATCAAAAAATGGTTCTGTACGCATCGCCTCTCAAAGCGGTGATGAGGTGGTATTGGAATTTTCCGGTGGAAACGGAGAAACCGTATCCACGGGAGGGGGGTACATCCCCGGAGATTCCAAAACGGTCACCGTGAACCAGAGTGGTGAAACAAGATATATAGAATGGGACGAGAATGGACCGGGGAACGGGATTGACAGCTATACCACCGGAGGTCCTCCCGGTTCCATCTCGTATAATTCCGCAGGATATAGTGGGACTCTGTATCCGGTGAAGTCGACATGGACAGGGGAATATCGGTATTATCCGGATCGGCATCGATTTCGCGAAAATTTACCTCGAACAAGAAGCAGTGCAAGACATACACATTCTTATTTCTGGTCGCAGGATTACACCGGTACGGTCACGCGTCCGGGACGGGATAATACGACCTATACGACCTATTACACCTATGGTGTTGAGATTGAGTACGAAGGCAATGATGCACCGGTCATCTCGGGACAAGATGCCAATCTGGGAGCAAAGAACGATGCCTTTGATATCAGCTATCAGGTGACAGACCGGGATAATGTGCGTGTAGTGGAAAAGATCAACGGCACGACCATTCGAAGCCTGGACAACGCGCCCAAGGGGGAAACCCTGACCATCTCCGTCAGCCGAGAGAAGCTCTTTTCCCTTCCGCTGAACTCCGATAATGTCATTGAGATCTCAGCAGACGATGGCAAAGGCGGGGTGGCATACCGCAGGTATACCTTCCGAAGGACGAATTCGGCACCGCAGATCAGCGGAGAGGATAGCGATCTTGGACAAAAGACACAGCCCTTTTCGGTGTCTTTCTCCGCAGCCGATCAGGAAAATGATCCGATGTCGGCGAAAATTTTCCTGAGCGACAAGCTGCTGAAGACCTATGATAGTCTTGTGTCCGCACAGGAAAACAGCTTCCTCATTCCGAAGCTGGAGTTTGTACAGCTCCCGCGAGGGGCACACCGCGTTCGCATTGAAGTGCAGGACCAAAACGCCGCCACCGCCATGCGAAACCTTAGCTTTAGCCGAGATGTCGGAAGACTATCCTATACGCTCACAAGGGCAACGGACCAAAAAGCAAGGCAGATCATCCTTGCACCGACCTGGTTTGTTGCAGAGGGAGCGACCGCGAAGGTAGAAGTGTGCAACAATGCTCTGGATGAATTGCCCGCGTGGGAAAATATGACGGAGAAGCTCCAAAACGACCAGGTGTATACTTTCGTCAACCAAGACAAAACCGCCGAGCAGTGGGCTGTTGGGGTACGAATTACGATTGAGCGAGCGCAGGCGACAGCGACAAGCTGGCTTGCCGGATTTGGAGGTGCCTACAAATGATTCAGTTTGTACAGGAAAAACCACTCTCTCAGGTGCGGGAGCTCGAGCAGACAAAGGGATTAGAAAACTCGGTCAGCAAAAGTCTGCTGGAGATTATGAGTGGAATGAGCGAGCATATCGAACGACTCGAAACAAAGATTGAGAAGCTCGAAAAGGGGGCTAAAAATGGCTAAGAAGAAGCTGGAAAGCTACAAGGTCAAGATGTATGTCCTTCTCATCCGCATGGGGATGAAACAGATCGAAGAGATCCCTACAGAGTACCAAAGTGCTGTATTTGAGGAACTTCAAAAGTAGGGAGGGAGAGCATGAAACTTCATCGATCAGAGATCACAGATGAAGAGCTGGAGCGCATCGCCCGGCGAAGAGAAAGCGAGCAGAAAAACCAGAAGAAAAAAATGCAGAAAAAGCAGCGTCGAGCTCTTGAATTCAGCAAGTTTATTATGCTGTGCATGCTCTTCTCTGCTTTTTATGTGATCTTTTTTGCCAGCTACATCATTCGACGAACGGGAAACACGACCTACCTCGATACGCTGATTGTTGAGGTGTTCAAGTTTTCCAAAGTCGCTGTAGGATTCTACGCCGCGAAAGCCGGCGCGGAAAATGTGTTCAAAATACGAAAAAATGCGGTTTTAATGCCGCGTGAAGAAATAGAAAATGAGGAGGAGATTGTATGAAATCGGAAATCTTTGAACTTGTGAAACTTGCTTTGCAGATCCTGCTGATGGCCCTGAGCGTCCTTTGTCTCCCCGCACTTCGAAGACTGATCGAAAATCACACGACCGAAAAGCAGAGACGGGCAGCACAGTACTGGATCGAAGCGGCGATACAAGCTGCTGAAAAAATGTTCAAAGAAAAAGGACAAGGGAAATCCAAGAAAAGCTTCGTCCAAAAATGGCTGAAAGAGCAGAAAGTGCCGATTACGGAAGAGCAAGCAGACATCTTGATTGATGTCGTTGTGGAGGAATTTAACAAAAGCGGGTGGTTCCGAAAAGGAGAACGCGAAAAAAGCGAGGTTGAGACGAATGAAGACGATGAAACAGAGACAGTTCATTGAGAAAATTCTTGGCGGAGCGCAAGAGGGGTATCGCCGTCACGGCATCCTCCCCTCTCTGACGCTTGCACAGGCCATTTTGGAAAGCGGCTGGGGCGAGCATAGCATCGAAAACAATGTATTCGGTATCAAAGCCGGGAATCTCTGGGGAGGCAAAACCAAAAAGGCCCTCACGAAAGAGGTCATTGATGGAAAGGAAATTCAGGTCGAGGCGGTCTTTCGTGCCTATGATTCCATCGAAGAGAGCGTTTGCGACCATACCAAGCTGCTCACCCTTCCTCGCTATGATCCGGTTCGGAAAGCGAAGGATTACAAGGAGGCCTGCAGAGCCGTGTTCCTTGCCGGATACGCGACAGATCCGAAATACCCGGAGAAGCTGATCCGTATCATTGAAGAAAACCGGCTCTTTGAATACGACAGGAGGGAGAGCATGAATCCGAAAGAAGTATGTGCCGATCCGAAACAGCTGGATGCCGAGACACAAAAAGCGCTGGCGCTGTTTCTTCGAAAATGCAAAGAAAAGAATCTTCCGGTGAAAGTCTTTGAAACCTATCGCTCGCAGGAGCGACAGGAATATCTGTACGCCCAAGGAAGAACAAGATCCGGGAATGTGGTCACCTGGACCAAACAGTCGTTTCATACGAGCCGCAGAGCTTTTGATATCATCCATGAGACGCTGAACTGGAACGCGCCGGAAGCCTTCTGGAAGTCGATTGCCGAGATCGGTCGAAGCATCGGACTTACCTGCGGCTATGATTGGAAACAGAAAGATCGGCCGCATTTCCAATTGGATCAGGGGAAAAAAGCGAAAGAGGAGGACGAATACATGGTGGAAAAAACGAAGATCAAGGTGAACGGGGAGATCATCGAAGTCGACCGGGTTCTGATTGAAAACCGGAACTTCATCAAGCTGGCCGACCTGGAAAAGGCAGGATTTGCGGTAGGTTATGATCCGAATACAAAGACACCGAGTTTGGACACCGAGTAGAAAGGGGCGTTTGCCCCTTTTTTCATTATCTACTACAGAAAGGAAGATGCGAATGGATAGTTTCATCCCTTGGATCGGAGGAAAAAAACTGCTCCGCAAGCAGATTACCGCCTGCTTTCCGGAAAAAATGAAATGCTATATCGAAGTGTTCGGCGGTGCCGGCTGGGTACTCTTTTCAAAAGAAAAACACGCCGATCTGGAGGTCTACAACGATGCAGAGGGGGATTTGGTGAATCTCTTTCGATGCGCTAAGCATCACCCGCAAGAGCTTCAGAGAGAGCTTTCCTTCATGCTCAATGCAAAAGAGTTCTTTGAGGATTATCGCAGTCAGCTCAGTTCAGAAGGCCTTACAGATATCCAAAGAGCTGCAAGGTATCTGACCCTTATCAAGATCTCTTACGGGGCGGACAGGCGAAGCTACGGCGGCCGAAAAAAGGATGTCCTTCGATATCGGGCCTATTTGACAGAAATTGAGAAGCGACTGCGCGGTGTGGTGATTCAAAACAAAGATTTTGAGTCCTTGATTCGCCAGTACGACAGCGAGCAGAGTTTTTTCTATGCAGATCCACCCTATCATACGACGGAACATCATTATGATGCGGTGTTTCGAGCAGAAGATCATGAGCGCCTGAAAGCGACGCTCCAAGCTATACAAGGAAAATTCTTGCTCTCTTACAATGATGATGAATATATTCGTTCCTTATATAGAGGATATGAAATCATAGAAGTAGAGCGTAAAAACAACCTCAATGCACGGTATAAAGACAAAGAGCAGCGTTACAAAGAGTTGCTGATCAAGAACTATTGAAAGAACAAAAAAAACAAAAAACAAATTTTTTTACCCTTAAAATTACTTATATAGTAATAATATTACAAAATAAAGTATTTTAATACGAATATACATATAATACACCTATTATCGTATGAATCTTACGAAAGAGGTGTACAATGATACGAATTCACTTATCAAGACTGCTTGGAGAAAGAAGAATGACTCAAGCAGAGCTTTCTCGAAAGACTGGAATACGAGCGGCCACGATCAATGAGATCTACCATGAACTTGCGCTGCGGGTCAATTTAGAGTATATTGACCGCATCTGTGAAGTATTAGACTGCCGATTGGATGAACTGATGGAATATATCCCGAATCGTGCGAAGCGAACTGGGAAAAATCTGATCAAAGATTAGTCTTCAAAACACGAAAAAAATGAGCAAAAAATGCTCTTCAAATAGTCTTCAAAAACATAAAAAAACACGCCCGATTTCGCCTTAATTTTTCATCAAATTTGAAGCGAAAAAGAGAGCGTGTTTTTTGCATTTTGCGTGTCAACTTTTTGCATTTTGCGCGTCAAGCAACAGCCGCGGTCAAAAGATCCAGAATCACCATAATATTTCTCTTGTTCACTCTGTCGGCGAGGATTCCTCCAATGATGGACAAGGGAATCATCGGTATGAAAGAGAGCGCCGTCACGGTTCCAAAAAGCGCAGGAGAACCTGTCTTTCTCAGCAGATACAGTGGAAGTGCAAACCTCAATACTGCATTTCCAAACAAAGATACGATCTGACCGACAGCGACCAAAACAAAATCTCTGCCAAACAAACTCCGCCTCTTCACTTCCATATTCATAAAACTCCTTCCTTTCCTCTCTCGATAACTTATCTAAAACCTTATTACACCATCCACAGGAAACAATATCCATGTTAAAACGAAAAACCAAGAGTCTCATCATTCTACAAGTCAAATAGCTAACAGCATTACATACCATCGGTATGTAAACTCCCAAAAAATAAACTTGCTTTTGGATTCGGCAAGTCTATTTTTTATTTTTCAGCTCGGAAATATACTCCGAGAGGCTCTGCACCTGACTGACGATCTCTTCGGATATCAAAGGGATATTCAGGCCATCAAAAACACTTTTTACAAATGTAAATTTACGATTGATCTCTTCTTTCGTCAGATCCTTTATTCTCAGGCCCACTGCAAAATTAAAATAAAGGATGATCAGTTCGGCAATCTCCTCCGGGTAATCCGTAGTGATCGAGCCCTCTCTGATTCCCTCCTCAATCGCAGATTTCAGTTTCGGTATCAATAATTGAAACGCATTCCTGTACTGTTCCGAAAGAATGGTGGGACTCTTGAAAGAGATCTGCATCGAGTATAGGGTGGATATTTTTTTGTAGTCATTTAAGGATTGAGCCATCATATACCGTATCTTCTCCAAAGCATTGTCACCCTGCCATTCTTCCTCCAAAAGCCTTGCATCGTTTTCTCCGAGGATGGCTTCCAAAATGTCCGCTTTAGATTTGAAGTGATGATAGATGACTCCCTTTGTCATGCCGCCGAGTCGGTCGATGATATCCTGAATCGTCGTACGGTCAAAACCGTTCTCGAGAAAAAGACTTTTTGCAGCGCTGAGAATCCTCTCCCTGCTTTGCTCCGGATATTTATTTCTCGCCATCGACTCCCCCCTTCACTCACATACCATCGGTATGTAAATGATCATACCATAGCTTTTCCTTGGATGCAAGAGAAAAAATCCTCTTCTCTTTACAAGGTAGACCGACTGCTCAGTGCATAGCCGCACATATCACATAAAAAAAGCGGAAACCCTCTTTATTCCTCTATTGGAAAAACAGATTTCTATCTTTAGAGCCTTGATGAGCAAAGCCGTAAAATTCTGCAAATCCCTATCCGAGCATCCTTCCCATGAGTCCCTGTTTTTCATTCGATCCCTTCCGTCCGATCTGCGGTTTCGATAAGCCATTGGCGGAGCTTTTCCAATCGTTCCTCATCCTTAAAAGACAGAATCATTTCTCTCTGCTGCTCTGTCATCCCCTTCCACCGCAGAGAGAGACTTCTCTGCGTCTGATCCAAGACAGGATGCTCCGGTCCGCTCGAAGGCTGGTATCTGAGCCTTTCTCCCTCAAAAAAGAGAGTCAGTTCTCTCCATTGCTCCGGCGTAAGCATACATTTTTTCTCAATTTCTTCCCCTCCTTCTCCCATTTCCGAAAAGTAATAGGCCTGCATCTCCGCCTTCTCGCCTTCTTTCCGCAGTTCAAAGGAATACATGCCAAAACGGCTCATTCCGCTTTCGGAAATCAAAAAATAATCGATCTCTTCCAGAGGGATATCTTTTCCGATGACATATTCCTCTAAAGGCGGTGCTTGCGAAAGATCAGGGCTTCCGCCTCCCTGCCTTGCAGTCTTCGTCATGAGCCAATACACAATCACTGCCAAAAAGATCATCACTCCAAAAATCAGGACCTTCCTATTCATGAGAACCTCCTGTCCGCTGCAGGGCGCAGCTTTTCTTCTATCCCGGATTTCTCAGCTTTTTCCGGGGAGCTGAATCTCCTTTTCCTTCGAAAATCCCCGAGCTTTTATCTGGGCTTTGGCATCTCTCTTTCCAGAAAATCCCAAAAACCCTCGAGCCCTCGAATCACATCGCGATAGGTCGCTTCAAAATCTCCGGTGTACCAAGGGTCCGCAATCTCTCCGCTCTCTCCTGCAAAAGAGAGCAAAGCACGGATCTTGCCGCTTTTCCCGCCGAGTATCTTCTCCATATTGCGCAGATTCGCTCCGTCCATCCCGATAAAAAAATCGTATTTTTCAAAATCCGCCTTCCTCAGCCGCACGGCTCTGTGCGGAACGAGGGCTATCCCCTTTTCCTCGAGCTTGCGCACCGTTCCGTAATGCGGAGGATTGCCGATCTCTTCCGTGCTCGTCGCAGCCGACCCGATGACAAAATCTCTCTCCCGCCCTCTCTTCTTCACCATATCCGCAAATACCGACTCCGCCATCGTACTGCGGCAGATGTTGCCGTGGCAGATGAACATTACTCTTATCATAGTTTTTGTTTACTCCTTTTCACAATGAAACAGGCTCTTTTGCCAAGATTTTCAGGTCACTCAATCTCCATTACCTTATCATTTTATCATCAAAAATTTCCAAATCCAAATCATAAAATGCTGTATATTCAGATATATAACTATCTTCTTCGTCAAATATATGTATCCAGACAGAAATATAATCCAACGCATAGAAATAGCTCCTGCTGAAGGAAAGGCCCTCATTCTCAAATCGATACTTGTTGAGGACCGTCTCCAAATCACCACCCATATCCTCTAAAAAAGCGGCTTTATTTTCATTCCACCAATTTTCCAAATATAGTTTCAATGAATCCCGAGTCGAATCAAATAAATTGCTTTCACGGATAAAATCATCCAGCTTTTCAAAGTCCATCGGTATATTCATGCAATCCGCCTCCCGACAAGTCAAATTTCATAAACCGCAGTCCCCCTGCCTATATCTGCAGACCCCCTCTCGACAGGATCTTCTCCTCCTTCAAGCATATCTACACAATATCCTTCCGGCTATTTTCAGCCGGTGGATAATCTCTACAATTCACTTGTCCTGAAGGCAAAATATCCCTCGTAATAATAGCTGTAATCGAGACCTTTCATATAGTTTTCCCTGCTGTCGATATCCTCCGTCAAGACATTTTTCAGCAGCAGCTTGATCTCCAGATCCCTGACAGGACTTCGTTCCATCGCCTGCAGGTATTCATCCTTGTCCACCTTACTCCAGTCAATGACGAGTTCGATTTCTTTTTTGAGCATCAAGTCAAGCCAAATCCTTGCACTCCTTCCGTTTCCCTCACGAAAAGGATGGGCGACATTCATTTCTACATATTTTTCTATGATCTGATCGAAGGTAGACTGCGGCATCCTGTCAATGCTCTCCAAAGCCGATTTCAAATAGAGTGCGGAAGCAAATCGGAACCCGCCTTTTGAGATATTCACTTTTCGAACCTCTCCGACAAAGGTATAGATCTCATCAAAGAGATATCTATGGATCTTGGCCAGGCTCTCAAATGTCCCCGGAGCCAAACTGTCCAGATAGCCGTTTTCGAACATGGACAGTGCTTTTTGCTTGCTGATCTTTTCTTCTGCTCTCGCCAGCTGCGACGAATCAGTGATCCCCAATTTGTTTTCAAGCATGATATTCTCCTCATCTTCACAGGCTGTAATTCCGCCTTTTTATCCTCTATCCGTCTTCCCTCCTTCTCGCTATGACAATATCGTTAAGAGCGAGAAGCAGATCCTCTTCGGGCAGCAGGGTCAGCTCCCCTCTCCGAATCAGGTAGACAAAGATATTTTCACTCTCCTTGAGTTTTCCTACAGTGATATTATCCAAGGTCTCATCGACACGGATTTCCGAGATCTCTCGGATATCGAGGGCCTTGTCGAAGGCATTTTTCTGCTGCTGCTGATACTGCTCCACAAAACCGGCGCTGATGATACCGGTGGGTATCGCAACCGCCCCTACCCCGAGAAAGGAGATACAGACCGCCATGAACTTCCCCCAGGTCGTCACCGGATAGATATCTCCATAACCGATCGTCAGGACAGTGGACGCAGACCACCAAAGGCCGCTGAAGGCGTTGGCGAAAACTTCCGGCTGAGCGGGATGCTCCGCACTGTACATCCCCAGCGAGCTTGCCAGCATCAGCATGAAGATCATGAACACCGAGGATATGATCTGATTTCTCTTTTCGTAAAGTACCGAAACAATGACATTGAAAGAATCGTAGTGCATATTGATCCGGAACAGACGAAAGATCCTGACGACACGCAGCATGCGGAAAGCGACGACTCCTCTCAGATAAAACAGGGGGATGATCGTCAGAAGATCGATAATCCCGTCGTAGGAGCGCAGAAATTTCAGCCTCGCCTTCCCCTCGGACCTCTCCGGATAGAGATATTTTGCAGTGTAAATTCGAAGTGCATACTCGATCATGAAAATGAAAACCGTAATGTATTCGATCCGTACCAGAAACTCACCCGCCGGACGCAACCCCTCAAAAGTCTGCAGGAACATCGAAAGGATATTGAGCAGGATGACCGTGACGATAAAAATATCAAAACCGCGGCTTGGCAAATCTTCTTTTGTCCCGATCTGAATGATATCAAAAATTCTTTTTTTCATATTCCTCTCCCGTCACTCTATTTTAGGTTTACGAACCTCCCCGCACTTCCCGGATCCGAGCAAAATCCTTCGGAACAAACGGCACCTGAAACAGAATGAACCAAGCTTTTATTCTTCATTTTACTACCAAACGGAAGATTTTACAAAAATTTTTACAGCCGTCTGAGAACATGGGGTACAGAGCTGTTTTCGCTGTCTCTCCTCCATAACTTTGCAAATCTTTTTCCATCCGATCCTCATGATCTTTCTCTCTCCCGAATAATTGACGAAATATTTAGAAAATGATATTATGGATATAAGAATAGACACTCCATACAATTTCCGGTTGGCAAATTCTTGTATTGATACCGCGCCATGAAAAAAGGAGGTCTCCCTTATGCAGAAAAAACCTTTTAAAGTCCCCCACACTTATGTTATTTTGTTCTCTCTTATCATTCTGGCGACTCTGGCAAGCTATGTTGTTCCCTCCGGTCAATATGAACTTATCGAAAAAACGATGCTGGACGGAAACATTCGAAAAGTCGTCGATCCTTCCACTTTCCGCTATGTGGAAAAGTCATCTCTCCATCTTTTTGAGATATTGAAATCCATACCAAAAGGAATGACGGAAGCTGCAAGCATTATCTTCTTTATCTTCATTCTCGGAGGCTCTTTTCAGGTCATCAATGCCACAGGCGCAATTGAAAACGGCATCAAGAACCTCGCTCTCCGATTCCGCGGAAAAGAAAAGCTGATGATCCCCGCTATCGTTTTCATCTTCTCCATTGGAGGAGGAACGATCGGTATGGCGGAGGAAGCGATCCTGTTTGTCCCTATCGGAATAGCTCTCGCACGCTCATTGGGTTATGATGCAATCGTCGGTATGTCTGTGGTCGCTCTGGGCGCAGCAGTCGGATTTGTTTCCGGTTTTATGAATCCTTTTACAGTGGGAGTGGCACAGGGAATCGCTGAGCTGCCTATCTATTCCGGAATCGTTTTTCGTCTGATCATATGGGGTGCTTCCTTTCTTTTGGTTACATTTTACATTACTCATTACGCAAATAAAATCAAAAAAAATCCGGAGTATAGTTATGTTCGAGAACTGGAACTGAGTGAGAGAGACAACTTTGTTGATTTTTCAGATGTACAGAAGATCACCGGACCTCAGAAAATCATCCTCCTCGGTTTCTTAGCCTCTATCGGCATAATTATCTACGGAGTCCTGAAATATGGCTGGTTCATGACCGAGATTTGCTCCGTTTTCCTCGGCCTTGGAATCTTTTCCGGTATTGTCGGAAAGCTGGGTTCCGACAAAATATGCAGCAATTTTATTGACGGAGTGAAAGATATCGCTGTCGGGGCCCTTGTCGTCGGTCTCGCCCGCGGGATCCTTGTTGTCCTGACCGAGGGTTCGATTCTGGATACGATCGTACATGCCTTGGCCTCCGTTGTATCTTCATTCCCGAAAAGTATCTCAGCAGCAGGAATGTTTCTTGTGCAGTCTGTACTTAATTTCATCATCCCATCCGGATCCGGACAGGCGGCGACGACTATGCCGATCATGACGCCACTCGCTGATGTCATCGGATTGACAAGACAAACTGCCGTTTTGGCCTTTCATTTAGGCGACGGCATCAGCAACTCTATCATCCCGACCTCCGGCGTCCTCATGGCGAACCTTGCCGTAGCAAAGATAGATTACGAAAAATGGGTTCGATTTGTGGCTCCTCTGATGATATACTGGACTCTGATGTCCTGTGTTTTCATGGTGATTGCTGCCGCTGTCCACTACGGCCCTTTCTGAAAAACTCTGAAGGAGAACCAACATGTATGATATTGCAATAAGAAACGGAAAAATTATCGATCTTCAGCAAAACAGACTTCTCGAAAAAGATATAGGCATCAAGAACAAAAAAATCGAAAAAATCGGCTTCCTTTCCGGAGATTCCAAACTGACAATCGATGCCGACGGAAAGTATATTTCTCCGGGCTTTATTGATATCCATATGCACGAGGAGGACTATTCTCTTTTTCCGGTGAGGCAGGGGGAAAAATATGATATTTCCCTTTGTATGCTCCGGATGGGGGTAACGACTGCTGTGGCCGGAAACTGCGGAAATAACAGACAGCCCCTGGAGGAACTGATCGAAAATATTCGTCATTACAGAAACCCTGTCCACTATATGAGTTACATCGGACACAATTTCCTGCGTACGCAAGCCGGACGGACCGACAGGTACACAGGAGCCGATAAAAATGAAATCCGTAAAATGCAGCTAATGGTCGAACAGGCAATCGAGCTTGGAGCCATTGGCATATCTTACGGATTGGAGTATTGTCCGGGCATTGATTTTGAAGAAGCTCTCGCTGTGGCAAAACCGATATTCGGAAGAGAAGACATTCTTTTATCCGCTCATTATCGAAAAGACGGCTCCTTTGCCCTCGAATCGATCGATGAAATGGTACAGCTTGGCAGACAGGCTGCTGTTCCATTTCAAATATCTCACTTGGCAAGCTGCTCCGGTTTCGGCAATATGAGAGAGAGTCTCGAGAGAATACAATCTTATGTTGACCAAGGTGAGAACATTATGGCCGACTCCTACCCCTATGATGCATTCAGCACCTATATCGGATCCTCGGTATTTGATGAAGGATGTTTCGAAAACTGGAACAGCAGCTATGAAGCCATTGTTCTGACAGAAGAGCCCTTCCGAGGTGTTCGTTGCACCAAAGAGATCTTCGAAACTGCCCGGCGGGAACACCCGAATATGCTTGCAATCGTCCATGTAATGAATGAAGAGGAAATCGTGGAGGCGATAAAGCATCCTCTCGTTCTTGCCGCCAGCGACGGAATTTACCGAAACAATGCCGGACATCCGAGAGGCGCCGGAACATTCCCGCGAATACTTGGGAAATACTGCCGGGATCAGAAAGAACTCAGCTTATTCGACGCCGTATCAAAGATGACAAAGCTTCCGGCTCAGCGCCTGAGACTTTCCCGCAAAGGACAGATCATAGAAGGTTATGATGCAGACTTAACTATTTTTGACTATAAAAAAATCATCGATCGCGCTTCCTTTGACAATCCTCAGCTCGCACCGACCGGAATAGACTATGTCATCATCGATGGAAAAATTGCGCTGCAATCCGGTGAAATCGTAAATCCCCATCTCGGACAATTTATTTCAAGGCAGTGAATTCTGCCTTGATCAGACTGAAGACAAAGCAGACAAATTTCAAAATTCATGAGACGAAGATGAGGAACTTTCGTGAAAAAATCGAGAGGAACGAGCCGATGAAATTTCAGAAAAATCAGCAGGACGCTGATTTTAGGGCGAAAGCGGCAGGACGCCGTTTTGAGCTCGATCAAAATTTCCGGCGAGCAAGTCCGATTTTTCCGAAAGAGAGTCCGCGCCGGCAAATGATTTTTGAAGTTTGTCTACAATCTGTTCAAGGCAGTGAATTCTGCCTTGATTTTTTTAAGTTCTTCCGGCTTTTCCAATACGTCCATTGCCGTTTCAACCAAAGAGCAGATTGTGATCATCATATTTTTCTTCGCTTCTAAAGTCAATGTCTGATCGCGAAACTCCTCAGTGTGAAGCGCCATCTCTTTCTGCGAGGAAATCCCGAAATACGGATGTATCGATGGGCAAACCTGACTAACATTGCCCATATCCAGAGAACCTACAAATTCCCTTTGTCGGAAGGGATCTTCGACTCCATATTCGGATAAATGACCGCAATACAGAAAAGATAACGATTCATTTGTCACCATATTATGATAGGAGGCCTCATAATTAGATATCTCAAGCCGGCAGCCCGTCATCAGAGCGGCTCCTTCTGCACACTGTCTGACCTTTTCCCCTAAAATATCCGAATATCCGCGATCCGCACTTCGGACATAAAATTCGGCACAAGCATAATCCGGAATGATATTTGCAGCTTTTCCTCCGTCCCGAATGATTCCATGAATCCTTGCAGTTGGAAGCATCTGCTGACGGAGCGCATTGACACCGTTAAACAGTTGAATGACCGCATCCAAAGCATTGATACCCTCCTGTGGACTCGTCGCTGCATGAGAAGCCTTACCGAAGAATTCAAACTTCAAAGCATCCAGTGCAAGCGAACTTCCACTCGCAGAGTAGGATGAATTCGGATGTGCAAGCATTGCGACATCAAAATCATTAAACACGCCTTCATCAGCCATCTTTACTTTCGCTCCGCTGGTTTCTTCAGCCGGAGTTCCGATCACGGACACCGCTCCTCCAGTACTGCCGATAAACTTGCTCAGAAGAATCCCGGCTCCGGTACTGACTGTACCGAGGAGATTGTGCCCGCAGCCGTGACCTATGCCCGGAAGCGCATCATATTCGGCAAGAAAAGCGATCTTCGGCCTGTCTGTTCCGGAAAAAGTCGCCTTAAATGCGGTTTCCAGTCCCGTAAAGTTCTCTTCCACCTCAAAACCGTGTTTTTTAAGGATGTCCTTATGTGCCTTGGATGAGAGATGCTCCTGATAACCCTCTTCCGGATGCTCATAGATATATTTGCTCAAATCGTGCAGCTCCTCCACAAAAGTTTCAAGTTTCTTCCATAACTCCTCTCTCATCTCTACGCTCCTTTCTCCTGCAAAACACGTCCATTTTTCTTACTACCTATGCTATCAAACTATGTGTAAAAATGCAAGCGCACTGCGAAAAAGAGAAGTTGATGCGAATCCATTTTTCCATCCGGATTGACATTTTTCAGGACAAATATTTACTTTTTAGAGGAGAGAGAGTATCATGATAGGAAAAAAGGAGAGGAGAAGCTTGTTTATTCAATCATTAAAAGAAGGACTGAAAAAAGGCGCTTCCACGACATGGATGCTTGCCCGCATCATCCTGCCGATCTATTTTGTCGTCAAAATCCTCGAATACACGAAAGCATTGACGCTGATTTCCGGTTTGTTTGAGCCGATCATGCAGCTCTTTCACCTCCCCGGAGAGGCGGCCCTCGCCCTCGTCCTGGGCAACGGGCTCAATCTCTATGCAGGCATAGGCGTCATGAAGGCTCTGACGCTTGACAGCCACCAGATCACGACCCTCTCGCTGATGCTCGTCTTCTCTCACTCTCTGATCATGGAGACCGCCGTCGTGAAGCGTCTGAACATCAGCGCATCGAAGATCATGCTGATGCGTGTCGCGATGATGCTGCTCACGGGTCTCATCTACGGCGGTCTCATCGGAAGGATGGCGGCGGCATGAAAGAGATCCTCGATTTTTTGCTCGAAACCGCAAAGGGCGGCCTTTTTTCGATCCGGAATATCGCTTTGATCGTCTTTCCCCTGATGGTGGTCATGCAGCTGGCAAAGGACTATAAGATCCTTGATCGCTTCACCGGACTGCTCAAACCTCTGACAGATTTTTTCGGCATGTCGAGAGAATCCTCCTTCCCTCTGCTCATCGGCCTGATCTTCGGTCTCTCCTACGGAGCGGGGGTCATCGCTTCCAGCGCGGAAGAGGGCAATCTCAGCGATAAAGATCTGCTCCTGCTCGCCGTCTTTCTCGGTAACTGCCACGCCGTTTTCGAAGACACTCTGCTCTTCACGGCGATCGGAGCGAGCGGATCGGTTCTGATCGGCGTCCGCCTCGTTGCAGCGATCCTCATGACAAAATTCGTCGCAAAAAAACTCGCTCGGCAGGACCTCGCCTGTCAAAAATAACCGGAACAGGCAGGACTGCCATCAGCCGGTTATGAGAGATCCGAATCCTCATCCGCAAATATACTCTATCTGATAAAACTCTATAAATTTTTGTTTCTTAAATTTCATATGGAAAAATCTGTATGGAGGCTGTGAAGATGGAAAACAGGGATACGATATGTCTCGAAAACCTCAGCAAGCAGTATGGCGACTTTACCGCTCTTCACAAAATCAGTTTTGAGATCCCGAAAAAAAGGAAGACCTCTTTCGAGCAACTTCCTTTTCGGCGATACTGGCAATCTCATATTATTTTTTAAGACCGTAAATCAAAATTTAATACCGTACCTATCTCTTCATAAACCGATATAGTGTCCAAAAAATCAACATCTTTAGCATACGGGTTGTTCTGTGCATATTTTTCCCATAAAGTTTTCGGCATTTCGCTATTTTGAAATAAGTCTGCTATTTCTTTATACTGTAAAACTGTTTCAAAAGAACCTCTATGCTTACTTGTTCTTTCTATTGCATTTTTCAATGTGTTTTCATCAATTTTATCTTATAAATACGATACAGCATATATACATCATAGAAATCTCTTGCTCTTGTTGTGGTAATATTCCTGCTTGAAATGGTTTCAAATTTTTCAGCAAGAATGGTTTCTATCGTATAGGTCCTAATCGGTATTGTGCCTTCTTCTAAGATTTTTGAGTAAGAATACTTCATCTCTCTTGGAGTAATCACATCTCCTGTTGTTATATCCATATTTAAGGTCGCATTGATTTTTCCAAAAATACAGGATATGCTTGCACAAAAATCTTTATACACATCTTCCTGTCTGATTGGCTATAATTTAATCAACTTATATTCTATATCAGTATCAATCTCTACCTCTAATATTTCATTTAAGATTTTCGTAATAGTTGATTCATTCAGCGAAATACCTCTAATTGTAGTATCCATATCCATCGTACTGCGCATATCAACACCTATAAGAGAGGATATGAGAAGTCCGCCTTTTAATATAAAATTCTCGTTATACTTTGATTTGGAAAGTTTTTCAAGTATCCCCTCAAACAAACACATTTGAAGCAAAGAGTTCGGATTAACTCCTCTTTTCCTCGCTATATTTCTAATCGCTCCTTTTATCTGTTCTGATGTTCTCACAGCATCACCTCCGTATATCGTTTTAAGGCTTGTTCCATATTCGTTTGAATGGCATATTTAGATAACTTTAACAGATTTTTATCTCTGCTTGCAAAGTACGATTTCATCGTTTCACTGAACACTTGTGCATCTATTCTGTCTTTATCTTTGATAACATCAAGTATTGTTCTTTCTTTATCATACGCTAATATTTCTCTGCCAAAAGGACTTGTTATCGTTACTTTTCCGATATCGTAATAATCTTTTTTCACATACTTAAAAATGATATTATCTCTTGTTGACTTAACTCTGCTGACATTATCTCCTGCCTTTACCGTCATCACATAGATAAGGGGCATTCGTGTCGATAACCCTTGTAAATACGCTGCCGTTTCGTGTGAAAAAATGCCTTTAGGTATTCTATACGAGAAATACAGATATTCATCAATGGTCTCGTTTGGCAGTACATAGAGTCCATTTGTTATTTTTTCCAGTTCTTCTTTTATAGTTAACTCTTTTAACACATCCTTATGAATCCCGAGATTTAGGGCTTCTTTAGTAGTTATCATCCCATTATTTTCTTCTATTTTTTTTAGTAGGAGTTCCCGTTTACTCATTTCTATCACCACCTTTTCGTTCTTAAATTTTAGTGTTTATAAGAATAAAAGTCAATATTTAAGCAAAAAAAGATCCCTTATATTCCCAAGAATCTGTTTAATCTCTTGTTTTTCGTAGTATATAGAAAAAGAACCGGCTATAAATTAAACCCTATTCAATATACCATGTACATAGTGTATCGAATAGGGTTTAATTTATAGCATCAGTTCCCAGCCGACTCCATAGCGGTCGATGAGCCTGCAGTAATACTCGCTGAAAAAGGTCTTGTTCCCCGGCGTAAGGACTCTGCCGCCCTCACTCAAAACAGTGCAGATATCATCCACTTGCTCCTTTGTCTGCAGATCTATGGAGATAAACTGTCCCGGATATCTGCTGCGATCAGGTGGAGCAACCTTGCCGGTACAACTGAAAAACTGCAGGTCTTCACCATAAAGCGAAACACCCCCTAATTCCATATCCATCCACAAAACAGATTCTTGCGCTTCCGCAGGAAAATCATCTTTCATCGGCGAATCCTTCACCCTGAAAATAGACTTTATCTTGGTTCCGAAAGCCCTTTCATACAGACGGAAGGCTTCTTCCGCACAGCCGTCAAAATTCAAAAATATATTTACCTTCATTGACAAATCCTCCTTTATCGAATGATAATCCTCTTTCATTTCTTCCCTAATTACAATAACATCCATAAGGAAGATTTTTTTATCATAAATTGCGGTTTCTGCCGATATTTTTCTGTTTTTTCAAAAAAACTCTTGAAATCACGAGATATACCTTTATTATGCTGTTAATTTATATTTTATTTTTAATCCGTTGAGACGGTTGAAAGGAATTAAATTTTCTTTTTGCAGTCTGCCGACAACAATGCCGACATCAACACCTATCTCCTCGGAAAAGATTTTTACGGATATCTTATCAAAGGATTTTTTTTCTGCAAACTTCTTAAATTCATTATCGGGGATCAGAGTGTTTCGTGCAAAAAAGTCTGCGTCCCGTTCATCCTGATCCGTTACTCCTTCTGCCAAGTCTATATGTCCTAAAATAATATGTCCTATCTCATGAAAAAGACTAAACCAAAATTTATCAGCATCTTTTCCTCTTACCGTCATACCAATGACAATCTTGGATTTATCGTAGAAAGTTGCGCCATGAAGGAAGGATCCCCCAATATGAGGCAGAAAAATCAAGGCAATCCCGCATTCGCTTAATTTCTTACAGAGCAACTCACAAAAAAATGCAGGGTCTTGCCTAGTCATAGTCCGAATTTCCGGGATCAGCTCTTTTAATTTTTCAATATCAATTGGTCCTGTTTCCACAGATCTTGATTCCAACTTCGCTTTCTGGGCCCATGAAATAAGTGCATAATCACTCTTACTTCCCTCTCCCAACCTGCGACAGGCTATATTGGGAATCAGATCATTAGTCAAAACACTTAATCTGACTACTTCAAAGAATTTACGCAAGTTGAATACACGCTCCGTCTTACTGCGAGTTGATTCAACCCATTGATTCTTTGCCATTTCGTTATAGGGAATCCTTGAAAGAAATTCCAAATCATCATCCATTTCATTTTCCATCTGTGCCTTAGACAGTTTTTCTCTATAGATACTCTCTAAATTACTCCAGAAGTGAGCCGGAATATCAAGAACCATCTCCAATCGCACTGCAACATCGGGAGTAAGTTGTACATCTCCATTGATGAGCCTGCTGATATGCTTCTCCGACATCCCGATCCTTACTGCAAACTCTTTCTGAGTCATATCTCGATCAATCAACTGTTCTCTTATGGTCTCACCCGGCGGTATGGCAATAATTGTTCTGCTTCTCATCATCAAAACTCCTCCTTTCTTTCTTTTTCTTAGTGATAGTCCACAATTTCTATTATATATGCTATTTGAATCTCCGAACCGTTTTTCTCAAAAATCAATCGTTGAGGATGAACTAAATCAACTGCATATTGATCTTTGCGTTTCCCTTGAAGAGAATGACATCTTCCAATCTTGCATTGAATCATCATTTCAACACTGTCTGCCGCTCTTATTTGATCTATTCGAAGCTGAATTTTTTCAGCCATTAATCGACCATATTTCTTCTCTGCAACAGAAGCGTCTTCGCACACCTTTTTAATAGCTTTATTCTTAAATTCAACCCTCAAGCACCCACCCCTCACATTTATATTAACCTTTGAGGTTAATTCTATTATAGTGAATTTCAATATAAATGTCAATTTGTTAATTTACCTTTAAGGTTAATTTTATTTATTTTACGATGAGCTCGCTATTAAAATTTCATCTCCCGAGCAGTTTCGGCAGGTTGACTTTTCCGAAAGGCGGGTAACGAAGAGGGATATCGGGAAAGAAGCTCTTTCGGACGAGGCTCGTCGTCCGGCTGAAGGTCTCGAAAGAAGCCTGCCCGTGATAGCGTCCGACTCCGCTCTCCCAGACGCCCCCAAAGGGCAGACGCCCATCGCTCAGATGAATCAGGGTGTCGTTGATGCAGCCTCCGCCGAACGAGATTCGGCGAAGGAGATCTTCTTCTTTGGCCCGCTCTCTCGTGAAAAGATAGAGGGCGAGCGGATCGGGATGCTCGTCAATGAGAGCCGGCGCCTCTTCCCAGTCACGATAGGGGATGATCGGCAGACAGGGGCCGAAGATCTCCCCGCGCATGAAGGGACTCTTGCTGTTTGTAAGAGCCTGTTTAGAGTCTTCGAAGTAGATTTGCACCGTTTTCGAAGCAAATTGTTCTCTTGTGATATCACTATCATACGGTTTTCGCATTGTGTGTTCTCCTTTTTGCTATATATACTACAAATGGAACCGATTCAGTGGAAAGAGCTCAGAGATTATGATCCGAGAACTATGCTCTATCCGGATCGCAGGATGCTGAAATATCAGGGAATGCTCTGTCAGACCATACCGAGCAAATATTGATTCAAGAAAAAAAGCAGAGAGAAAAATCCTTAAGCAAGAGAGTGGACTGTCAAAAATCCTCTTCTTCCCTATCAAATTCAGTAAAATTATGAAAAAATCATTTTTCCTGTTTACAACTTATTGTGATTGCGATATTATTTTATTATATTTTTTTATATTGTATGTGTTTGTATTTTTAGTTTTAACAAAGGGGGTGTTCATTCTGCCGCATCTTTTTGAAAGAACGGATCTGAAGCGCTTGGAATTTTTAGTTGCAAATCAGTGCAATCTGGCCTAATGAACTGAAAACGGAGTATCTGATTTTGTGCATCATTCAAATTTCAAACAAAAAAAGATTCTTCTGGAACCGTTATATTTTTCTGTAAGCAGTCTGGATTACCGAATACCGGTAAATAAAGAAGCTGTATTGAAATTGTCCAAAATAGCGTCTAAAATGGAGGAAGACTATTATCCTTGTGTCATTCATAATCACAGAAGATATCATCATTTAGATTTTTCCGGAGTGGATGACAAATTTGAACAATCCATGAATATATTGCTAAAAAAAATGGGGAACAGGGAAGTTGTGATGATACTTTTCGGAGAAGACAATCGGGAGCTTTTGATTCGATCCGCGTCCTATAAAAAAAGAAAAGGACGCCTGATAGTATTCCCTACTTCGACTTCACAAGATAGTGATGCCCTCTCCAAAAACTTGGTTTTAAAAGAGAGGTGACTTTCGATGAAAAAAGAATTTCGTCTGATTCAGGCCAATAAGCTCTGGATTCTTTTTATGGTATTCTCCATCCTCGTCGATCAGATTCCCCTCGGCATGACAGTTCTGATCGAGGTTTTCGGAAGGATCGCCCTCAAGCAGGAGAGCCATCTGATCCTGCCGGGGATCATCTTCCTCTTGCTTTGGATCTGTGGATGTCTTCTCTTTCGTATCGCTTATTCCAAATCCAAGAGCAAGGTGATCTATGAGTGGAACTGCCGGATGAAATCCACTCTGATGGATCGTCTGCTCCGGCGCAAAGTCGCGGACTTTACCGCCAAGGACCGTGCGGAATACATATCCGTCTTCAACAACGATATCAAGTTTGTGGAAGAGAAATATCTGCTCTGTCTCAACAAGATCGCCAGCAACTTGGCGCTCTTTACCGCTTCCCTGATCTATTCCTTTCGCATCAATGTCCTCCTGACCCTCGTGATTTTGGCAGCGGGTCTCTTCATCTTCTTCATGACCAAAAAGCTCTCCGGCAAAGCCGCTCAGGATCATGACGCCCACTTTCTCTCCCTGAAGACCTTCAACGAATCCCTGCAGGACGGGCTCTACGGCTACGAGACCCTCTACCGCAGCTTGAAAAATGCAAACTTCATGAAGCTCTTTTCCGGAAAGCTGGACAAGGTGGAAAAAAACCACGCGGAGGCGGTCTATTCCTCCGGGATGCTGGTATCCCTGATCAATTATCTTTCCATCAGTATCCAGGCATCCCTCTTTTTGGCTCTCGCCCTTGCGGTTTATTACGGAAAGATGGATGGGATCTACTATCCCGTCATGATGTCCCTTATGAATCTGATCATCTATCCCATGGAGGCCATCGGTGAAAACTACGGCAGCATCAAAAGCAGCGAAGAGGTTCGCAAACGGCTGCTGGAGGAGATCCGCTCAGGCGATTCGGAGAAGGAGGAACCGGCACACCCTTCTGCAAAACCGGAAAAAAACGAGGCCCCTTCCATCGCCTTTCGGGATGTGGATTTTTCCTATGGAGACAAGCCGATCTTTGAAAAAGCCAATTTCGAGATCAGAAGCAAGGAGCATATCCTGCTCTGCGGAGACAGTGGCAGCGGCAAGTCCACCATCCTGAAACTGCTGACCGGTGAATCCGAGGCTGGCGGCGGAGAGATCCTCCTGGGTGAGAGGCCCGCCTCCTCCCTGAGCCGGCAGGAGATCTTCGATCAGATCTCCGTCATCCCCCAGCATCCCATGATGTTTCGGACCAGTATCCTGCAGAACATCGTCCTCTTCGAAGAGGAGGAGGAGATTGATTTTGAAAGGTTGGAGCGTGTCCTTCACAAGGCAGGGCTGCACAGCTATCTCGACAGTCTGCCCGAAGGCATCCACACCATATTGACGGATGCAGGCTCCAACCTCTCCGGCGGAGAAAAGCAGCGTATCGAGATCGCAAGAGCCCTCTACCGGGACACACCGATCATCCTGATCGACGAGGCCACCGCGGGACTGGATCTCGGAAGAGCCAAAAGCCTCGAAGAGATCTTTGCCTCCTTCGACAAGACCCTGATCTCCATCTCCCACCGACGGGATATCGACCTTTCCAAATTTTACGACCGCAGTCTTAGGGTAAAGGACCGAAAGATCCTATCGGAAGAGCTGTAGTAAGAATAAAAGAGCCCTCTCGGACACCCTCAAAAGGCAGGCCTGCCTTACTCAAATAGGTTAGGATGCCTTTAATAAAAGGTCTTCGGTTTATTTCTTCTTCAGCATCTTCTTGAGAAACTGTCCCGTATAGGATTTTTTCGACCGAAGGATCTCTTCCGGCGTGCCTTCCGCGACGATGTAGCCTCCACGGTCGCCTCCCTCGGGACCGAGGTCGATGATATAGTCGGCGGTCTTGATGACGTCGAGATTGTGCTCGATGACGACGACGCTGTTTCCGCCCTCGACAAGCTGTTGGAGCACATCGACCAGCTTGGCGACGTCGGCGACATGCAATCCTGTCGTCGGCTCGTCAAGGATATAGAGGGTCTTTCCGGTCGCTCTCTTGCTGAGCTCCGTCGCAAGTTTGATACGCTGTGCTTCTCCTCCCGAAAGCTGGGTCGAAGGCTGTCCGAGGGTGATATAGGAGAGACCGACTTCTCTGAGCGTCTCCAGTTTGCGTCGGATCTTCGGAATGTTCTCGAAAAACTCGAGCGCCTCTTCCACATCCATCGCCAGCACATCGGAGATCGTCTTTCCTTTGTATTTCACCTGCAGAGTCTCACGGTTGTAGCGCTCTCCTTTGCAGACCTCGCAAGGCACATAGACGTCCGGCAGGAAGTGCATCTCGATCTTGATGATGCCGTCTCCCTTGCAGGCCTCGCAGCGACCGCCTTTGACATTGAAGCTGAAGCGTCCTTTTGCATAGCCTTTGGCTTTGGCCTCCGGCGTGATCGCAAAGACGTCACGGATCATATCGAAGACGCCGGTATAGGTGGCGGGATTCGATCGGGGCGTCCTGCCAATCGGCGACTGATCAATATCGACGACCTTGTCGATATGTTCAAGTCCCAGCATTTCACGAAACTGACCCGGACGCTCCTTGAGCCTCTGGATCTTTCCTGCGGCTCCTTTGTAGAGGATCTCGTTGATCAGAGAGCTCTTGCCCGACCCGGAGACTCCGGTGACACAGGTGAAGAGACCCAGAGGAATACGAATGTCGATATCCTTGAGATTGTTCTCCTGAGCCCCTTTGATCTCGATCCACTTACCGTTGGGCCGCTTTCTCTCTTTCGGAACCTCGATCTTTTTCGTCCCCTTGAGGTACTGACCTGTGATGGATTTTTCGCAGTCCATGATCTCCTGCATCGTACCCTGAACGACGATCTCTCCGCCGTTGACGCCGGCTCCCGGACCGATGTCGACGATATGATCCGCCGCGCGCATCGTATCGTCATCATGTTCGACGACGATCAGGGTGTTGCCGATATCTGTCAGATGACGCAGGGTCGCAAGCAGGCGGTCGTTATCTCTCTGATGAAGTCCGATCGAAGGCTCGTCCAGCACATAGAGCACGCCCACGAGGGCGGAGCCGATCTGGGTGGCGAGACGGATGCGCTGAGACTCTCCTCCGGAGAGGGTGCCCGCCTTTCTCGACAGGGTGAGGTAATCCAGTCCCACATCCTTGAGGAAACTGAGTCTCGCCCGGATCTCCTTGATGATCTCCTCGGCGATCATCCGCTCCTTTTCCGTCAGTTTGAGCCCTTCTATATAATCGAGCAGCTCATTGACCGAATACGCGGTCACTTCGGAGATATTTCGCTCGCCGACGGTGACGGAAAGGATCTCCTTTTTGAGGCGGGCGCCGCTGCAGAGCGGACAGGGATTTTCGACCATATACTGCTCGATCTTCTCCCGGATGTATTCGGAGGCGGTATCCCGATAACGCCTTTCGAGATTCGGCAATACTCCTTCAAAGGGCGCCTTGAACTCCCGACTGCCTCCGAACTGGCTTTCGTATTTGAAGGTGATCAGCTCCGTCGATCCGTGGAGAAGGACTTCTCTAAACTTCTCAGGCAGATCTTTATAGGGTGTGTCCATCGAAGTTTTGAATTTCTTTGCCACCGCTTCCATCATTTTGAAATAATAGGTGTCCTCACCGGAGGCTCCGTTGGATACCCAGGCGTCAATCGCTCCTTCCCTCAGCGATTTTTCCTCATCGGGAACGACGAGAGAGACGTCGATTCTCTTCATGCTTCCCAGTCCATTGCATTCGGGGCAGGCCCCAAAGGGGGAGTTGAAAGAAAACATCCTCGGCGAAAGCTCTTCAATGCCGATCCCGTGCTCCGGACAGGCAAATTTCGTCGAAAAGAGCATCTCTTCCTGATCCATGACGTCCATAAGGATCAGGCCGTCCGAAAGCTTGGCTGCCGTTTCGATGGAATCGGAAAGACGCCCCTCGGATCCACTTTTGACCGCGATCCTGTCAACGATCACCTCGATGGTATGCTTTTTGTTTTTATCCAGCTCGATATCCTCCGTGATCTCGAAATTCTCTCCGTTGACACGGATGCGCACATAGCCGTCTTTGCGGATCGCCTCCAGAAGCTTTTCGTGGCGCCCCTTCTTGCCGCGAACCACCGGCGCCAAAATCTGGATCTTCGTCCTCTCCGGAAACTCCATGACTCTGTCGACGATCTCCTGTATCGTCATCTGACGGATGACCTGACCGCACTGCGGGCAGTGGGGCGTCCCGATCCTCGCAAAGAGCAGGCGCAGGTAGTCGTAGATCTCCGTCACCGTGCCGACGGTCGAGCGCGGGTTTCTCGATGTGGTCTTCTGATCAATGGATATCGCCGGAGAGAGCCCTTCGATGTATTCCACATTCGGCTTCTCCATCTGTCCCAAAAACTGGCGCGCATAGGACGAGAGACTCTCCACATAACGTCTCTGTCCCTCCGCATAGATCGTATCAAAGGCCAGAGAGGACTTCCCCGAGCCGGAAAGTCCCGTGAATACGATGAATTTATTTCGAGGGAGGGTGACGTCCACACTCTTGAGATTGTGTTCTTTCGCTCCCTTTATGATGATTTCCTTATGTTCCATTTTTTCCTCCAATACTCTGTCTTTCTCCTATAGTTTCGACTCCAGCTCCCGGATTCGGTCGCGATGCGCAGCGGCCTTTTCAAACTCCAAAGCTTCCGCCGCCTGCATCATCTCTTCCTGCAGCCGGATGATCTCTTCTTTAATCGCCTCCCGATCAATCGTCTCACGCACGCCGTAGACCGCGTCCTCTTCTGCGACCTTCGTCGCGGCGATCACGCCCCGGATCTCCTTGTAGACGGTTTTAGGGATCAGATGATGCTGCTGATTGTACTCATTTTGAATCCTTCGTCTTCTCCCGGTCTCGTCGATTGCCCTTCTCATCGAGCCCGTGATGACGTCCGCATACATGATGACCTTCCCGTTGGCATTTCTCGCCGCTCTTCCCACCGTCTGTATCAGCGAAGTCTCCGAACGCAGGAAACCTTCCTTGTCCGCGTCCAGGATCGCCACGAGGGATACCTCCGGCAGGTCGAGCCCTTCCCGGAGCAGATTGATGCCCACCAGCACATCGAAAACGCCCAGCCGCAGATCTCGGATGATCTCGATACGCTCAAGAGTCTCTACATCCGAATGCAGGTAGCGCACTTTGACCGAAGCCTGCTTGAGATAATCCGTAAGATTTTCCGCCATCTTTTTCGTCAGCGTCGTCACGAGAACCCGCTCTTTCCTTTCGACTCTCAGGCTGATCTCATAGAGGAGGTCGTCGATCTGCCCTTCAATCGGGCGCACTTCAATCTCCGGATCCAGCAGTCCGGTGGGACGGATCACCTGCTCTCCGAAAGCGGCAGAATGTTCCATCTCATATTTTGCAGGGGTCGCCGAAACGAAGAGCAGCTGTCCGGCGATCTCTTCGAACTCTTCAAAAGTCAGAGGACGGTTGTCCAGCGCCGAGGGAAGACGAAAGCCGTAGTCGACGAGGGAAGTCTTTCGGGAACGGTCTCCCGCGTACATCGCGCGCAGCTGCGGCAACATCACATGAGATTCATCAATGATGATCAGATAGTCTTCCGGGAAAAAGTCCATGAGGGTGAAGGGCCTCTCTCCGGTCTTTCTGCCGGTCAGATGCTTGGAATAGTTCTCGATCCCCTTGCAGGAGCCGATCTCTCTGAGCATTTCGATATCGTATTTCGTCCGCTGTTCTATCCTCTGCGCCTCCAGCAGCTTATCCTGCTCCTTGAAGAATCCGATCCTCTCCTCCAGCTCTTCTTCGATCCCGGCGACGGCTTTTTCCAGTTTTTCTCTGCTGGTCACATAGTGGGAGGCGGGGAAGATCGACACATGATCCCGCAGGCCGAGCACCTCGCCGGTCAGATAGTCGATCTCCGAGATCTTCTCGATCTCGTCTCCGAAAAACTCCACCCGCAACGCCCTTTCATCCGTGTTGTTAGGCAGGATCTCCAGAATATCTCCCCGCACGCGAAAAGTCCCGCGAATGAAGTTGACATCGTTCCTCTCGTACTGAATCTCCACGAGCTGCCTGATCACTTCATCACGGTCCTTTTCCTGACCCGGGCGCAGGGACACCATCATCTCCAGATAGTCCGTCGGGTCTCCGAGCCCGTAGATGCAGGAGACCGAGGCGACGATGATCACATCTCTCCGCTCGATGACTGCAGCGGTGGCGCTGTGCCTGAGCTTGTCGATCTCGTCGTTGATATCCGAGTCTTTTTCAATATAGGTGTCCGTATGCGCCACATAGGCCTCCGGCTGATAATAATCATAATAACTTACAAAGTATTCTACCGCATTCTTCGGAAAAAATTCCTTGAATTCGCTGTAGAGCTGTGCAGCGAGCGTCTTGTTGTGCGCGATGACGAGAGTGGGCTTCTGAGTCCGCTCAATGATATTCGCCATCGTAAACGTCTTTCCGGATCCGGTCACTCCGAGCAGGGTCTGAAATTTATGGCCGGCTTCGATGGAAGCGACCATATCGTCAATCGCCGCAGGCTGATCTCCCATCGGCGCAAAATCTGAGGCTATCTTAAACTCCATCTCTTTCTCCTCAATTCCTTCCTTCTATTTTTCGAACGTTCGTTCTTTTTATTCTACACCAAAAACCTGAGACAGTAAACCCTTATCAGAGCAAAGGAGAAAACAACCTCGCAAAAGATTCGATAAATCGACTTCCGATCCCTCGTTTCCGAAAAACTTCATAGTCCATCTCTCTGCAGTTCTGCATATCCTCCCGAAAAATTTCATAGAGTTCATGGATGATCCCGTCGTCATAGATGAAGGCGTTGATCTCGAAATTGATCATGAAGCTCCTTATATCCATATTCGCCGTACCCACCGAAGCGACTTCTCCGTCGACGAGGATCGTCTTCGAATGGATGAATCCTTTCTCATAGAGAAAGACCCTCGCCCCGAGAGCCAATATCTCTTCGATATAGGAGAGAGACGCCCGATAGACGACTTTGTGATCCGGAAAAGAGGGGAACATCAGCCTCACATCGACGCCGGACATGATCGCCGTCTTCAGAGCCATCATCATCGCCTCGTCGGGGATGAAATAGGGAGTCTGGATGTAGACCGTCTCCTTCGCCCTCGAAATACAGGAAAAATAAGCATTGTATATGCTTTCATACAGCATATCCGGTCCGGAAGAGGCAATCTGAAGAAGGACTTCATTGTGCGACTCCAGAGGCGGAAAAAGATTCTCGTCAATCAGCTTCGTGCCCAGACCCAAATAATAGTCAACGAGAAAAACGCTCTGCAGCATATAAACCGTCTCTCCCTCCAGCCGGAGATGAGTATCCCTCCAAAATCCGAACTTTTTATTCTTATGGATATACTCATCTCCGATATTCAGTCCGCCGAGATAACCGATCTTCCCGTCGATGACGCAGATCTTCCTGTGATTCCGATAGTTGAACTGTCCGTGGAAGTAAGGAAATTTGATCTCCATGAACGGTCTGATCTCGATTCCCGCCGCCTTCATCTCATGCATGAATTTTTTGTCGAACATCAGGCGAAAACTTCCCAGCTCGTCATAGAGAAAACGCACGCGCACGCCCTCATTCGCCTTCCTGATCAGCAGCTGCTGCAGCCGCCTGCCTATCTGAGAGTTCTTGAAGATGAAATACTCCAAATGGATATGGTTCTCAGCCTGCTCGATATCTCTCAGCATATCCTCGAATTTTTCGACGCCCTCCGTATAGATCCTGACCTGATTGTTCGTCGTAAAAGGAGAGCGCTCGGACTCCATGATCAGTTGGATGACCTTCTTCTTGAGCGACATCTCCCTTTCTTCAAACAGGATATCCTCATTGAGAGCTTCATGCTGCGCCCTCGTCATATCGTGGAGCCGAAGGATCCCGCTGACGTCCTCATCACTGAGAAAATGCGAGGCCGCTTCCTTCGTCTTGCGGATTTTTTTCTTCTTGTAGTTTCCGTTGAAAAAGAGATAGACAAAAAAACCGATTCCCGGTAAAAACACCATAATCAAAAGCCAGCTGATCGTCTTAGCGGGATCTTTTTTCTCAAAGAAGATCACCAAAGACACGAAGATGATCAGAAGGATGAAACCAAGCATCAGCGCCCAGCCCATGACATTCTCTCCTTTCACTGAAAAACAGGCTCTTTCTTTAGCATAGAGATACCCATTTTTCACTTCATTAAAAAAAATCCCGACGGCCTCTCTGGGTTGCATAATTTTAACTGAACAGGAGTGATATATAGACACAAAAAAGAGAGGAGGTCTTATCTTATGGCGATATATCATCTTAGTATAAAGATTATCTCAAGAGGAAAAGGGAAAAGTGCAGTTGCAGCTTCTGCGTATCGAAGTGGCGAAAATATAAAAAACGAATATGACGGCATAGTCCATGATTTTACAAGAAAAGGAGGAATCGCCCATACCGAAATTTTATTACCACAAAACGCACCACAGGAATTTTCAGACAGGGGAACATTATGGAATAGTGTTGAGAAGATAGAGAAAAGTAAAAACTCACAACTTGCAAGAGAAATAGAAGTTGCTTTACCCAACGAATTGGACAGAGAAAAACAAATAAATCTTGTACGTGAGTATGTAAAAGAAAACTTTGTAAAAGTCGGTATGTGTGCCGACATTGCCTTACATGATAAAAATGACGGAAACCCTCATTGTCATATCCTATTAACAATGCGACCACTAAACGAAGATACAACATGGGGAGCAAAATCAAAAAAGGAATATATCCTTGATGAAAACGGAGAAAAGGTAAAACTCAAAAATGGAAATTACAAAACAAGAAAAATCAATACAACAGATTGGAACGAGCAAGATAAAGCGGAAGAATGGCGAAAAGCATGGGCAGATATTACCAACAAATATTTGGAAGAAAACAACATTAAGGAAAAAGTGGATCACCGTTCTTTTCAAAGACAAGGTATAGAACAAATACCGACTATTCATTTAGGAGTATCGGCAAGTCAAATGGAGAAGAAAGGCATAGCCACAGATAGAGGAAATATCAACAGAGAAATCAAACATCAAAACAAGATATTAAAAGAAATCTCAAGAAGAATAAAAGCCTTGCTAAAATGGGTAAGAGGAATTGGAAACGAAGAAAAAGCAGAAAACGAAAATACAAAGTCCGCCTTCTCTCCAAAAGACCCTCTACTATCCGTTTTTGAAAACCTCATCCGTAAAAATACAGATAACCATAATACAGACTTAGAACAATACATTGAAAGCTATCAGTTACTAAAAGCGAAAAACATCACTTCATTATCCGAGCTTAAAGAAAATTGATGATAAAACAAAACTCATCGACCAATCAGAAAACTATTTGAAGTATAAGGACATCTACAAAGCATATACAAAATTAAAGAAAAGCAAACAAGAAGATTTTTACAACGAGCATAGAGCAGAGATTATATTATTTGAAAGTGCAAAGAAACATTTGAAAGAACATTTAGGAGAAAGCAAGACCTTAAATATATTCAAATGGAAATCGGAACTTAACACTTTGAAGAAAGAAAAAGACAATCTGTATTCTCAAATCATAGATCTACGAAAAGAGGTAGAACAAGCTGAAAATATAAAAATTATCATAGAACAGTTACAGAGATAGAAAAAGGAATTAGTACAAAGCAAAAGATAAAACTTGGGATTATAGAAAGGAAAGTATACTTGACATTCTACGGAAAAATAGATATAATAATGTAAAGCTAACTTTCCGTTTCTAAAGGAGGTGATTTAATGTGAAAAATAGACTTGAAGAAATTAGGAAAGAAAAAGGAATCACACAAGAGGAATTAGCTTCAATTCTTGAAGTATCACGGCAGACCATCGGTTCGTTGGAAAATGGTCGGTACAATCCTTCAATTATTTTAGCTTTCAAGATTGCCAGATTTTTTAGGCTTAGGGTGGAAGAAATTTTTATTTATGAGGAGGAAGAATAATGAACAGAAATGTGAAAAAAGAAATAGTAATTGCTAAAAGAGCATCTATCATAATGATGCTTATTACATTATTATTTACTTTGATTAGTATGGTATTATTTATCAAAAAAGATGTATTAAAATTATTCCCAAGAATGGATATTGCTTGGATAGGATTTGCAATAGTATCATTTATGCTATTTTTTTTAGGATTGCTTCTATTCCATATTTCACGCAATGAGAATAATTGGATAAGTGAAACAGATGAGAGAAAAATTCATATTGAGAGTAGATCTTCCATGATTGGCTATTTGTTACAGACCATTTTGCTTGGAATTTCTTTCTTTCTTTTAACATTTATGGGATACTTAAATAAAACATCTGGATTTACTATAGTTGCTATTATTTTGATAAGTGGAGTTGTAACATGGGGATATGGTTTATATTTGCGGAAACATAACTAATAAAATTTAATAATTTAATAGTTAAACTGATATAAGGTTATAAAAATATAAATCAAAAAGGCTTTCTTAAACAGTAAGCCTTTTTAATTTACTGTTTTCTTAATTAGATTGTGAAAGAAATGTTTTCAATAAATCAAAAAAGATACTTGACAAAACGCTCCCTGAGGGAGAAGATCGGAATTTTTAATTTTCATACTAAGCTCTGTTCGAAATACCATCCGATCTTCCGACCTGCGTTCAATGAAATTTCGGATGACAGGTCAAGGACACATTTTATCGAAGGGCATTTTGATCAGGTATTCGTATCATAAAAGTCAGGGCCGGATCGTCATTTCCAGAGATGTTTCTCACGCATTATCCGCTCTCTTTGCTCCTCGTCTTCGGCGAAGACCCTCCGCAGCGTCCGGCCGCTTCCGCCGCAGCAGGCGCAGACTTCCGTCGCCCGGTTCATCAGGCTGTCCTTTTCTTTCTTTCGAAGAAGCTGCAGGATGCAAAGCTCCGTCATCGACAGGATGGAGGTATCCGAAAGCCCCTGCTCTCTGACCTGCTCGCGAAAATATCGCAGCAACTCCTCTTTGCTCTCCGCGGATTTCATATCAATAAAATCGATCAGGACGACGCCGCCGACGTCCCGAAGTCTCATCTGCCGTACGATCTCCCTTGCGGCGTTCTTGTTCGCCTCAAGGACATTGCGCTCGAAGTCGACATGAGAGAAGGCCGCTCCGCTGTTGACGTCGATGACCGTAAAGGCCTGCGTGTGCTCGATGAGGATCGAGACCTGTCCCTCCGCCCTCACCTTCTTTTCAAAGAGGGCGTGAAAGTCTTTTTCCAGCCCGCAGTAATCGAAGACATACTCGGTCGCAAGACTCCTGACCGCCGCAACGCTCACCCTCTCCTGCAGCGACTCCGAGAGCCTTTTGATCAGAGCTTCGTCATTGGAGATCAGCTCCTCCAGATGGGAGATCCCCCGGTCGAAAAGAAAACTCAGGATCGGCTCTTCTTCCCAAAGCAGCCCCGGCGAATATCTCCTCGAAAACTCCTTCCATATCTTCTCCCAAACCGCCTGCATCTTTCGGTATTCCGAGCCTATCCTCTCCCGAGGCAGCTGCAGACAGGCGCTGCGCAGCAGGATCCCCAAAGTCTCGCCTTTCCGAGACAGTTCCGGGACTTCAAACTCCGGCGGCAGCTTTTTGGAGCGTTTCAGTCCCTTGGACAACGGAAAGAGGATCAGGCTGACGCCGAGCAGACGGATCTCCCGCGTCAGCTTGGGGTATTTGTCCTCGACCGCTTCCCTTTTGACCTGAACGAGGACTTCCTCCCCGTTTTTGAGACTTCGGGCGATCTCTCTTTCCTGCAGAAATCCGGTCTTCCCCTCTCCAAGATCGACAAGAGCCGAATTCATTCCTCTTTGGAGCTTGCGCACGATCCCTTTATAGATCTGTCCCTTTCGAAGAACCTCCCTCTTCTCGAAAAAATCGACAGCTGTAATCCTTCCTTCTTCCGTATAGAGAAGTTTGTTCATTTGTCCGCCGCTTTCAATAATCAGACGATTCATGCTTTCTCCCACTCTTTTTCCTGTTTTATCTCGAGCTGTACTTCAAATCACGGAATCGGACAGGAAATCTCTCCGCTCTCTTCATCGAGATGGTAGCTGCGGATCTTCGATATCCTGACGAAGACCTCTTCTTCCGGAATACCCTGCAAAATCTGCTCAAGAACGACTCTGGGATTGAGGCTCTTCACGGAGCCGCTGCAGACCGTGAAGCGAAGCAGACAGCCTTCTTCTGTTTTTTCGATTCCGATCTCTCCAAGATACTCTTTGAGATTATAGCTGACGGGATTTCCCTTTTTCGTCTTTCTCGTCAGCAGGATCTCCTCTTCTCTGTTGATCCTCTCCGCCTCAAGTTCAAGGCTTCCAAGCCTCTCTCTGTCATCGAGCTCGACTGCGACTTCATAGTCCGCATGGGTGAGAAAGGCAACGATAGAGCCGGGACGCTCCGGCAGCTTCATCGCCTTCGTAAACTCGACCCCTCGCACGCTGACAGGATTCAGCCTGTCAAGAGCCTCCTGCGGATCCATCTCCTCTTTGAGCTCGATGTCTATATATTCACAGCGGCTCTGCACTCCAAGACCCAGCGCCGGTCCGAAGGACGTCTTCGGATGAGGGTTGAATCCCTCGGAATAGGCAATCGGCAGCCGGGCCCTGCGGAAGATTCGCTCCATGAGCTTTACGACGTCAAGATGAGAGATATAGGAGATATCTCCCGCTTTGGTGTATTTCAGCCGAAGATTCATCCGCACAGCCCCCTTGCAATATCCTGATTGACGCCGCAGCCTCTGCACTGCAGGCGGCAGTCATCGGTGGGAACGGCATTTTTCGCCTTTTCGTTTTCCTGTATCAAAAACCGCTTGTCTACGCCGACTTCGATATGGTCCCAAGGAAGGATCTCCTCATATTCTCTTTCCCTCTCCGCATAAAAGGCCATATCGACACCGGCTTCCTCAAAAATCTCTTTCCAACGGGAAAAACTGAAATACTCCCTCCAGCTGTCAAACTTGCAGCCCTTCTGATGAGCGAGCAGCAGCACCTTGCCGAGCCTCCTGTCTCCTCTGGCGAAGACCGCCTCCAGATAGCTCGTATACGGATCATGATAGCTGAAAGTCAGGTTTTTGTGCTTGAGTTTGTCCTTGAGATAGAGCTGTTTTCTCTTCATCTCTTCGATCCCGTCCTGCCCCATCCACTGAAAGGGCGTAAAAGGCTTGGGGACAAAGCAGGAAGAACTCAGGGTCACATGGACTTTCGGATGGAGTTTGCCCTCATGGACGCTCCGATAGACGGAAAGTACCTGATGCCCCATCTCGACAATGCCGTCCAGATCCTCGTCGGTCTCTGTGGGAAGACCGATCATGAAGTAGAGCTTGATCTTCTTCCATCCGTTTTCAAAGGCCTGCCTCGTCGTCCTCCTGAGGTCTTCCTCCGTGACATTCTTGTTGATGACGTCCCGCAGTCTGGGACTTCCCGCCTCGGGAGCGAAGGTCAGACCAGTCTTTTTGACTTTCTGGGATTTTTCCGCAAGCTCGACGGAAAAATTGTCCACCCTGAGGGAAGGCAACGAAATCGAAAGTTTTTCCTCTTCGTGGATCTCGTTCAGACGGTCGAAGAGTCCGCCGATATCGCTGTAATCACTGCTGCTCAGCGAAGTCAACGACATCTCTTCATATCCCGTCGCCTCACTGAGCTGCCTGGAAAGCTCCGCCAGACGCTCTATGCTTTTCTCCCGGATCGGTCGGTAGATCATACCCGCCTGACAGAAACGGCATCCCCTCGTACATCCGCGAAAAATCTCCAGCATGATCCTCCCGTGGACGATCTCGATATTCGGCACGACAAGACGAGTCGGGAAAAACACTTCTTCCATCTTCTGGATGATGCGTTTTTTGACGCGTTTCGGCAGACCTTCCTCTAAAGGCTCAAAGGATTTGATCCTTCCGTCCTCGTGATAGGAGAAAGCATAGAGAGAAGGCACATAAACTCCCTCGATCTCTCTTGCCGCCTCCAGCAGAAAGACCCTCTTGTCATAGCCCCGCTCCTTGTGTTTTCTGTAGAGCTCCATCAGCTCGGGAAGCAGTTCTTCCCCCTCTCCCATCAGGAAGATATCCGCAAAATCTGAAAGAGGCTCCGCATGATAGGCGCAGGGCCCTCCCATAACGACGAGAGGATGAGATTCATCCCGTTCCTGCGCTAAAAGAGGAATATCCCCTAAATCGAGGATATTTAAGATATTGGTGTAAGAAAGTTCGTATTGCAGGGTAAATCCGATAAAGTCAAATCGGGAGAGCGGCGTCTTGGATTCCAGAGAAAACAGAGAGATTTTATTCTCCCGAAGCTGAGACTCCATATCCGCAGCGACGGAAAATACCCTCTCACACCAGATATCTTCCTCCCGGTTGAGAACGCCGTAGAGGATATGCATCCCCAGATGGCTCATCCCGATCTCATACAGATCCGGAAAGGCGAAAGCAAAGCGGATCTTGACCTCTTCTTCCTTTTTCAGGACCTGATTGTACTCTCCTCCCACATAACGACCCGGTTTTTCCACCAAGTTCAATATTTTATATATATTTTTCAAAAAACTTCCCCCAAAATCAATCTATACTCAAATCCGTCTGCGGCTTCTGCGCATCGAGGATATCCATTCTTCCTCGAGCACCCAGATGCTGACGGCTGTACTGCAAGATCAGTTCCAGCGCCTGTCTCTGGTTTTCTTCCTGCTCCTTTTCGATGCACTCGATCACGACAAAGGCTCGTTTCGTCTTCTCCGTAATCATCGTCCGTTCACCGTCTCTCCAGTTGAAACAACGGCATACCGCTCCCGCATCATCCCGATAGCAGAGTTCTCCTTCCAGAGTCGGAGAATTTTCACTCTCTCCGATAAGATAAAATTCATCTCCGCCCCGCGTGATACCGAGAATGAGATCTCCCTGAAAACTGTCCATATCCTCCGCTCCACAGGGAAGACCGAAGCGCAGAGAGGCCGAATTATAAATATCGACGAGGGGGTTGATGCAGCCGACGGTATTTTCTTTTTCCACCCGCTTAAGCAAAGCTTCGATACTGCATCGCGCCCCTTTTTTCGTCTTGAATTTCTGATATGCCGCCCTCCAGGAAGCGATGAGGGGATTCTCGTTGAATTTTGCCTTTACGAGATACCGCTCCGCGTCTTTATTGCTCTGATAGAGAAGGTCTCGGATCTCCTTGCCGGACTCTCCGGAATTATCCAGATCGTCCAGCAGGAGAACGCCGATCTTCGCCTGCGGAAACAGTTCCCAAAAACTGGAATCCACAAGGAATTTTGACATTAGATTTCCTCCTTTGCACAGTCCTTTCCATGCTTTAAGAAGTAATAGAGAAGTCGCACCGGAGCTCCGGTCGCGCCTTCCGGAAGGTAGTCATAAGCTTTTGAAAGATAGGCGGTTCCCGCAATATCCAAATGCACCCAAGGGATCTCCTCGACAAATTTCTCCAAGAAAAGACCTGCGGTAATCGTCCCCGCTCCGCCTTTGACTGCATTTTTGAGATCGCCGAAGCTTCCCTTGAGCATATCTCTGTAGAGATCATTGGCCGGCAGCTCCCATACCGCGTCTCCGCTTCGCTCCGATGCTTTGACAATCGACTCCATCATCTCTTTATTGTTTGTGACAGCCCCCGAGGTATAGCTTCCGAGCGCCATGACGCAGGCGCCGGTCAGAGTCGCCACATCGACGATCTGAGAAGGTTTGATGACAGTCGCCGCATAGTAAAGCGCATCCGCAAGCGTCAGCCTGCCCTCGGCGTCGGTATTGCCGATCTCAATCGAAAGACCCTTCATCGAACGGATGATATCTCCTGTCTTATAAGCGTCGCCCGAGATCATATTTTCGCAGGCTGCGACAACACCAACTACATTTTTCTTGAGTTTGTTTTTGGCGACCGCCATCATAACTCCCGCCACGGAACCGGCTCCGCCCATATCGCAGTGCATCGTCGCCATTCCGTCCGGCGGCTTGATGCAGTATCCTCCGGAGTCGTAGGTCAGCCCTTTTCCGACAAGAGCGATCTTCTCCTCGGACTCTTTATCGCCTTCCCATTTCATGACGATGAATTTCGGCTCCTGAGCGGATCCTCTTGCCACTGCAAGAAAGGCCTTCATCCCCAGCTCTTCGATCTGTTTCCTGTCAAACACTTCGACCTCGACGCCGAGGGGTGAAAGCATTTCGACGCAGGACTGGGCCAGTTTCGTCGGCGTCATATACATTGCCGGCTCATTGACAAGATCTCTTGCAAAAAAGACTCCCTCCAGCATTTTCTCCACTTCTTCAAGCTTCTCTTCCACTCTCTTTGCCTTGTCTTCGGAAACGACGAAGTAAAACTCTTCCATCGTCGGAGCCGGTTTTTTCTCAGAGAGGAATTTGTCATATCGGTATTCCGACTGCAAAAGCCCCTCGGCGACCGCCTTATGAGTCTGCGCGATACAGAGTCCCTCAAATTTCGGGATCTCCGCAGAAGCCTTCGTCGCCTTGACACGGTTCAACTCCCTGCCTAATTTGAAAAAGGCTTTTTTCAGCTTTTCCGCATTGAGTTTCGCTCTCTCTCCAAGACCTAAATATATGGTTTCCTTTTCGAGAAGGGTATAAATCTCGCCCAGTTCCCCCTTGAGGATCTCTTTTTCCATCATCGGCTTCAGATCCGCCGACGGACAGTCTTCATTTTTGAAATACAGGATGACCGAAAGGCCCTCCTTCTTTCCGACTTTCATCTTCATAAATATCTTCCTCCTGTTCAAAATGGATTCATCTATATGATATCCAAAAAATCAGAAAAACAACATCCTTTCGGATACGAAAAAAGCTCTAAAGAAACGAATCTTTAGAGCTCTCCCTGGTGCCGCTGGCCGGGGTCGAACCGGCACGATATTGCTATCGCTGGATTTTGAGTCCAGTGCGTCTGCCAATTCCGCCACAGCGGCATAGCCTGCGTCCCAAGAGCCTGCAAATAGAGCACCGAAACGCTACCTCCTTATAATAGCATAGAGAAGTTGGAAAAGCAACTTTTTTTTTACCTTGAACAGGAAATTTGGCACTGGAAAAATCCGCTTAGAAATAGTATACTATTTGTAGACTGAAGACAAATATGCTCGTAGAGGAAGAACCAATCGGAATTTTCATTGTTACCGCCCTTTCTCTTCAGTTTTGAGCACCAAAAGAACAGTAAATCAATTTGATTTACTGTTCTTTTAATTTCTATCTTAGAGTCTTATATTTAATCGTTTGAGTCAGACAACCCGGAATTATTTAAATGTAACGGCGAACCATTTTCATATAATCTTCATAACTTCTTCCGAATTTTTCTACACACCATCTCTCTTCTGAGACAATAATCCAGTGAGCCGAAATCTGAAAGATTAACACTGTTGCCAACATGATTAAAGACTGTGTTAATAAAGACGTCCCTAAGAAGCAAACAAAATAAGCGACATACATCGGATTTCTTGAAAATTTATAAATACCATTGATATTTAGCCCCTGATCATTCGGGAAAGCAAAGCATACAACAGAAATTGCACATAATGATAGACCTACTGTGAAAAGAGCGACCCCTAAATAAAATGGAAGAGAAAAATCAATTTTTACTGATGACACTATTAAACATATTAATAATGCTATATTCGATACTTGATAGATGTAATATGCTACTTTTTCAGATTTTTGCATTGGAGCAAAATATCCGGCTCGTTGTATAGCTTCTCTTTTTATGACTGACAGCAATACAAATCTTACTATTAAAAATAATAGCAATAGCCAAAACCCTCTCATTTTAATACCTCTCCAAAATTTCATCTCAATAAATGACCATATTATACCATTTTTGAGCCATTTTTTCCACTGTCCGATTTCATACTTGTTTTCAAGTCTTTCATAAAATACAGATAGGAAAAGAACAAGATTTCCTGTACTTAGGAAACCTCTTTTCGTATTGGTCGGTATTTAATTTTAGGAATCTTCCGAATATCACTGAAATAGACTTCGATATGCCAAGCGGCATAGTTTGCTCTTTTAACATTTCGCTCATGCACAACGATCTTGCTGATAAATTCACTGATAGCGGTGATGGTACGTTCTTCAAAGTCTGAATACATCATCCCTGTTCAGTCCATGGCATGCTGCCCAGCATACTCAGAGCTTTCGACTCGTTTTCAACAAAAAATATATCTTTCCCGTTATTGCATTCATATATGAAGTCTTTCAGCGCCTTGCTGTCATACTTCGAAAAATCTCCTATAATTGCCAGTTTCATTCTGTAATTTATCAGCTTTTGCAGAATACCTCCTGCAATTTTATTGCTGAGATGAAAGAAGTCTTCTGCAAGATTACCTTTACCGATAATAAACCTATTTTCTCCTGTTTCATAAGCAATTGTCATGAATACATCTAAAGCAGACCGCTCATCGGATATCATAATGGATTCATCTTCAATGCGTACCACTCTTGCTTTATCTTCCAACTCTATTATCTTATATTTCACTCAATCCCCTCCAAATTATTCTTTGCAATTCGAAAGCCCAAATCATCAATTCTAAACTCCGGAAAACTCTTTCTCCTGGAAGTGGCGCCACAGGCTCTTTCTTCACTTGCAAAGCTTCCTCCCCTGAAAATACGATAGTTCCCATATCTATTTTCATCGTATAAATCAAAACACCACTCCCAGACATTTCCAATCATATCGAAAAGTCCAAAATCATTTTCCTTCTTTGCTTTCACTTCGTGCAGCCTTCCCTCCGAATTTTCTTCAAACCAGGCAATCTCTCCAATAGCACCGTATCTATAGCCTTTCGAGTTTCCCCTGCACGCATATTGCCACTCCACATCTGTTGGCAGCCGAAATCCATTTTTTGAATCATCCGGGATGATTTTTTCTGAAACAGGATTCAATATATAAGATTTTTCCAATCCGAGCTTTTCAGAAAGATGATTGCAAAATTGGACTGCATCCATCCAGCTTACATTCACTGCCGGATGGTCTTTCGATTTCATATCGCAGTCCATCTCCATTACATAGCTGTACAATTCATTGGTTACAGGGATTTTGAGCAATACAAACGATGGAACCTCCACCAGTTTTTGTTTAATCATTTTGTCTTTCCTCGTTCCGGGAACAGACATCCTATAATCGGAACTTATCCATTTAACCGGATCAACAAAATCTCTTACCCGCTCCTGTCCCTGAGGAATGACCGTCATATTTTCTTTTATATATTTTGCCAAGTCCATTTCATTCTTCCTTTTGAATTAGTATTTACCCATCCCTACAAACCGGGATTTTATTATTTATGATACTCCTCTATTTTGTGTCTGTATTCATCCAATAGTCGTCTCGAATAGACTTTTTCATTTTTTGAGTCTCTAACCTCTTTCCATAGAATAGCAGCAACTTTTAACTTCTCAGAATAATAGTTGCTAAATTCATCTGAGCAAAAGTCCTTTAGGAATTGATTCCATTGACAAACTGAATGATCATATTTAGCGTAGTCTGACTCGCCATAATATACTTTCAGCATATCTTGAATGGTAAAGTTTAAATCATTTTCAGCTTTTACTTTCCGCCAAGCTGTTGCCATATCAGCGTTAAATTTAAATGGATTAACACCAGTTATAGCCGAAAAATACTCTCGAAATTTTCGGTTAAAGGAAAAACCACATTCAAACAATGGCATATTTAAGGTTATCGCTTCGGTTTTATTTTTACGTGCTTTCCGTACAGACTTTTCTACTCTATTCCCCTTAAAATATTGTTCTATTATATGATTCAGCTCTTGCTTTGTGCTTCTGTATTCTAATCCAAGAGACTTACAAATTTGCGAAAGCTCTTCTCGATACCAATAGTATCTGCTAAATTCTTCAAATGATTTTATATCTCTAAAATCAGGTCTGTTTTCTTCCATATATTTATCTCCAAAAATTATAATTTATCCGCTTCTATCCTCTCTGCTTTTCCATAATATACTTCAGTTCAGGTTCTTTTACAATTTCATCTCTCGTAATGTCTTCGTGTTTCTAATGAAAAATAAAATTCATTCAATTTATCTTTATAAATTTCTTTTCAAATAAATCATATCTACCAACTGAATCCCTTCTTCATAAATCGGATGTTCGTAATGATCTATAAAAAAATTTTTGATAGCATGGGAACGAACAAACCCGCATTTTTCATAAAAAGGAATGGTCGTCGGGCTTTCTCCTGTTCCCACTTGCAGTACAGAATACTTCCCTCTGTATTTCTTGATGATAAAATCAATCAAAATCTTTCCGTATCCTTTTCTTTGACAGTCCGGACGAACAGCAATATTCTTGATTTCAAGAGTATGATTCCCCGCGTCTATAACGACGCATTCTCCTTTAATTCCATCATCCTCTAAAACATACATTATACCTTCTTCTATATATCGGTCTATCATATCTTCCTGTTCGTCCGCCAGCAACAGAAGTGATAAAAACTCTTTCTTATTTCCTGTAATCTCTTTTATTTCCATCAATGCGGATACTCCTCCAACCAATTATGATTTCGCTTTACTCTTCATTATACCACGAATTCTCTCGTCGTTTCCACTCCGAAACCACATAAAATGTAAAGTGTCTTTACAAAAACATCTTCTCCTGTATATTCTTGTAAAAGAAGCTTGTCGAAACTGGAGATGAAAATTAAGGAGGAAAATAAGCAGAATCATCAACCTTTGCACCCTGTTTTTCCTCTGTATGAAATCCTGTCTCGACAAAATGACACAGGTGCGGGAACTTTGTCCCGCACCTGTGTCATTCAAATTCCGCTACGGCGTCACCTTTCAGAGTGAATTGGATCCTTCCTTTCTTGGTTCCGTGAGTATAAGTATATTGATTTCCGGACTTTTTGAACTCTTTCGGTACTTCCACCAAAGAATTTTCTGCACGGATATCCGCTCTGCAGTTTTTGTATTTGTCCAAGGAAGAGCAATTTATATTTCCCCCCTCTACATCGGCATGAAAACTTCCCGCAAAGGATTTCGGAAATTTGATATCGACATTCGAGTTGAGGAATCTTGCCGCAATATTTGACTGTGCAAAAGGCTTATGAAGTTCGACGGAAGCATTTTTCGCATCTATGCGTATGCTCTGTCTGTATCTCTCCGGGATACGGATCTTCACCGGAGAAGCTTCATGATTGCCGATCTTCGATTTGATCTCCAAAGAAAGCTCCCTGCCTTTTTTGCTTTTTTTACAATCATAATACTTTGAATCATAGGTGAGGTCGACCAGCCGATCACTCTCTGAAAAAATAAGATCTACCGCTGCCGAATCGACGGATATTTTCAAAGAGGATTCGCCCTGATCCAAATATCTTTCAAAGGCCTCTTCGGACATCTCTTTCAGCGCTTCGATCTTTCCGCTTTTTCCCCGAACCACCTCAAGGATCAGCACGCCGCTCTCTCCCGCAAGAGAGGCGTCCATAAATGTCAGTACATTCTTGTCCACGAGACCGTAGATCTTTCCGCCCCGATACTTCCAGACCTGCTCCGCTCGGTCGTATGTCACACCGAAAGGAGTATAGGCGTTCAGGCTCTTATCCTCAAGATCGCCTCCTCCCTCTTCATAGGCGTTTTGATATCCTGCTTGTTTCCTTTGACCCCACTTTTTCGTCCGCTCATTAAATTTCTCTTTTGAAACTTCTTCGATGCTTGTAATCTTTTGAGAACGGTCGCGAAGAACCTGTAGATCGACCTCTCCATCTTTGTAAGAAAAACCTTTGTTGACTTCAGCGTCGGTAAAATGACGAACCTTCTTTCCCTGAAAATAAAAGCGGTCTTTACTTTCGTCATAGGTCAGACCATAGGGGCGATAGATGGAAAAGACCTCCGCTTTTTCCCGACGATCCTGTCTGAAGATCTCCTCTTTCTCCCTTTCACTGATCTCCTCTCCGCTTTCAAAGGCGTTTTCACCGCCTCTGTTACCTTCCGTTATCCATCTCTCATCCGGGGCGAAGCCTCCCTCTCTCCCCTGTGTCTCATCGATTTTGTCGAAATGAACCTGTCCTTCGATGATATGAAAGCGCATATTCTCATTGCTGTTGTTTTCCGCTGCTTGTCTGAGGCGCTTTTCGAGATCTTTTTTACTCATTTTCAGAATCTCTTCCATCGTCGCATCTTTCCAGAATTTTTCCACGTCCCTGAGCATGACGCGGATATACGCGTCCCGATCTCGAATCCTGAGATTCTTCTTGTCTCGAATATGATAGGAGAAACTGAAACCCGCTTCGGCCCATGCCGTGATCTCTCCGTTTTCATAGCTTTCTTTGCTCGGAAGAGATATCTGAAACCGAGGGTCTTCTTCGGCTCTTGAGAGATGGTGGCTTCTGACAAATTCCGCATTCTCGACGCCGGACGCCCAAACCGTCAGTCCCACGAAGTCTTTTTCCTCCTTCGACAGAGAAACCCCGTAATCTCCGAGTCCCGCCTCGACTCCGATCCTTTCGGCCCGCTCATAGTCCTCGTTCGCCCAATCCAGCAAAACCCTGTTGAAATCTGCCACCGACATATTCTGATAGCTCGACGTTTTCAGGGCGAGCAGGGATCTGTAATCTTCCTCCGTCCCCTTCTTATGCTCTCTTTCCTTCCGAGCCGGACGCTCTTCTTTTGCTGCCGACTTCTCCTCTGCCGCAGGGAAAATTCCCCGATAAAAATACTCTGCTGAAACCTCGATTTTGTCATTGCTGTAGCGCTTGCTGATCTTTTCGATCTCGGAAGAAAGCCTCTCCCGCATCAGGAGTTCGTCTGCAAGTTCTTCCTTCGTCCTGTTTCGGAGGATCTCTTTCAGCTCCTTCATCAGAGCCTTGCGGGTCTTGTCATATTCGCCGACTGTAAGAGCCTTGGGATTTAGAATGTCCAGCGCAAAGGAAAACTCCAAAGCCGCCTTCTCCGAATCTCCGAAAGACGTCGCCTCCACATAGCCGCCAAACTGCCTTTTCTTCCATTTCTCCGCTGTCAGAGGTTCGAGGATGTGAAAGAAAAAATCTGCGGTTTCGTCCCTGTCTCTCTGCTCGTGCAGTCCTTCCGCCCGTGAAAACCTCTCGAGCAAATCAGCATAGGCTTCCGTATCCGTGATTTCCCATACTCTCTCCTGATACTCGGCAATGCTCATCTCTTCAAAGCCGCTCAGCCGCAGGGCCATGATCTGCTCCCTCTCCTCATCGGAAAAGGTGCCCTGCACCTCATTTTTCTCTCCCTCCTTTGCCGCCGAAGTCGCAAATCCCGCCGCCAGTCCCAAGACAAGCAGCACGGCTGCAGCGACTGCAATCACAGATTGTTTTTTCATTTTCATAATTGCCACGATCCTTTCTTCTACGGCATTTTTGCTGAAATTATTACATATCGGGATAAAAGCGGCCTTCTGCACCTCCATATCGATCAGACTGCCGGCATAAGCTCTCTTTTCTCCCTCTCCCAGTCTGCGGATCACCTCTTCATCGCAGGAGAGCTCGATATCCCGGTTGAACAAAAAGAACATCATCCACACGAGGGGATTGAACCAGTGAAGGCAGACCGCCCCGATCATCAGGACTTTTGACAGGATATCGAGACGACGGATATGGATATATTCATGGGTCAAAATATATTCGAGGAGCTTTTTGTCCTCTCTGTCCAGATTTTCCGGCAGCAAAATGACCGGGCGGATCAGACCGTAGCTCAGCGGAACTGAGATCCGATCCGAACTTTTGATCTGAATCTCTCTTCGAAGCGGATGCCTGCACTTCCAGTCGTGAATCCTTGGATCTTCCACCGGCTTTGAAAGAGAGAACCGCCTCATGCCCCTTCGATACGCGATCAGAAAAAATCCGCCGCAGAAGATGCCTCCAAAGGCCCAGAGGATATGCAAAAGAGCGGAAGCGTCCGCCTCGCGCAGGAACATCCTTGGTACGGGCTCTGCAGCCTCCGGAATTTCCTCTGCCCCGTCCTTGCGGAATACCGACGTCCCAACCTCGTGGAATATCGGCGTATCGACCGCCGAAATCTCTCCCGGGCCTGCGATCAGAGAAGAGGCGTCCCGGGCCTGCGGCAGCCAAGTGTAAATGCTGAAGACCGACGGCAGGGATAAGGGAATCAGCAATCGAAAGAGAACGATCCCCCAGAGGATCAGGAAAGTTTTTTTCGGCAGTCTGTGGATCCCTGTCGCCCGAACGAGCGTTACGACAATAATCATGGCCGCCGCGGAAAAGCTCATCTGCATCAAACTCATTTCTCTCACCTCATTCCAAATTTTTCACGAGTTCTTTCAGCTTCCCGATCTCTTCGGGAGAAAGCCGTTTTCCGCCAATCAGCGCTGCGAACAGCTTGTCGACGGAGCCTTCAAACATTTTGTCCAACAATTCATTGGTCTGTTCGAGCTGCACCTTCTCTTTCGGGATCAGCGCACGGCAGAGAAAGTTCGGTTCCGAGCGCTGAATCGCTCCTTTTTTGATGCATCTCTTGATCAAAGTGTAAGTCGTATTCATATTCCATCCGACTTCTTCCTTCAAGACATTCGATATATGCTTTGCGGTGCTGTCTCCCTCTCTCCAAAGCACATTCATCACCTTGAGTTCCGAATCAAACAGTTTCACATCCATCGTTCTCTCCCTCCATTACACGACTGTAGTAGTTTATCTGTCTATAGACTACCACAGTCGTGCATCTTTGTCAATACTACTCCGGTAGTTTCTATAAAAAATAAAACTCCCGGGAATTTTCTTCCCGAGAGCCTTATTTTCAAAATATCATTTGCAGTTCTTTTCCCTTTTCATTCCAAGGAAACTGCTTTTCCCGACGGCCGTCTTATCCGTCCTGCCGTCTCTTTTGCTTTTATCTCTGAGCCTCATACGCGCGGAGCAGTTTCACGAAGAGCTCCGGCACCTTTGCCATATTTTCGGCGGACTCGACGAAAGAGATCCTGAACTGGGTCTTTCCGGGGTTGTCTTCTCCTTCCGGAATATTGTAAAAACCTTTCATCGGCGCAACGAGGAGGGTCGTCTCAACGCCGTCCATCGACACGGCTCCTTCTCCTGCACAGTAGAGCACAAAGTCGATGCAGTCAAAGCCCGGTTTCACGACATTGCGCACATCGATCACCGAATAGATCGAAGCGTCCGGACTGGATACGATCAGTCCCGGCTCCTGCTCCTTGAGTCCGTTGTATACTCTCAGGATCTGATCCTTATAGTATTCACGAAGCCCTTTCGCCCAATCGGCGATCTGCTCCTTGCTCTGATGCGCCAGCGCTCCGAAGATATACTGTCCGATGACATTGGCGCAGAGGTTTGCCGTATACTCGGCCACAGAGCGGTTGTTGAACTCCGGACTGTCGGTGATGACGGCTCCGATCCTAAGACCGCAGGCATTCCATACCTTGGATGCGGTCTCTATGCTGATCCTTCTTCCTTCGATGCCCGGCACGTCCGCATCCGTCACGCCCCAAATGCTGACAAGCGGTTTGTCATCCTCATAGTAGAGTTCACGATAGGCTTCGTCACTGACCATCCAGAGATTGTACTTGACACAGATCCTGGCGAGCTCCTTGAGAGTCTCATAATCGTAGAGCTGGCCGGTCGGGTTGTCGTAAGGGATGACAAGAAGCGCTCCCGGATTGTGTTTTTTGATTTCCTCTTCAATCGCGGCCACCTGCGGGAGAGAGAATTTACCGTCTTCTCCCATCGTCCTCTTCAGCGTCACAGTCTTTCTTCCGATACGCTCCGCAAAGGATATATAGTTCGTATACGCCGGATCGATCATCATCAGCGGTTTCTCGTCAGTTCCCGCCGCTCCGCAGACGCCCAGCAGCAAAAGCTCCATCCCCGAGGATCCTCCGTCCGTCACCTGCACATGGAGTTTTGAAGTGTCAAACCCTTGGCATTTGAGGATATTCTTGAAAGCATCCTGACACTCGATGACGCCTGCGGTACCGGAATAACGGATCACCCCTTTTGCAAAAGGACTCTCCGGCGCATTGAGGTTGAACATCCTCTCCATCATCGCGGGATTGGTCGGCAGGGAAACGTTTCCTATTCCGACATTGATGACCGCCTGGGGCTTCACTGCCCTCTCGTCGTACTTCATCTGCGCCAGACGCACATCGGAGGGAGTTCTCGACTCAAAATGAGCAGATAAAATCGGTTTGGCCATAATACTGATCTCCTTTCATATGTAAAAGATTCAAAATAAAGGATGGATTCCCATATAGTATTATTTTATCATTTTATTCAGGATAATCCACCCTTTCCTGAAAATTATTTCATATAAATAATCCTGTACGAACCCTGTTCGGAAATCATAATCTCCGACTTAGCCGACGGCAATCTACATCTCTATCAATCGTCCTGACGGAAACCTCAAATTTTTCCGAAAGTTCTTTTGCAGTGACTGTTCCCCTTTCCAGAATATGATACAGTACTCTAAACAATCTCTTGTCTTTCATTATCATCCCCTCTTCATATATCGTTACAATCCTTGGATTTATCACATTCGAAGATTTTTTCCTGAAACTAACGATGCTCTCTTCCACTCGCGGAGCAAGAGGCAGAATGATTTTCGAAGTTTGTCCGAATTTTTTCCATGCCGTTGCAAAACGGGCCGAAGCCCATAAAGAAAAGGACCGTCTTCTGCGGTCCTCCTCTTTTACTGTTTTTTTACTCCGTAAGAAGAATGGAACTGATCCTGTACCCCGTTGACGCTTCGGGTCAGGGTATATTTTCTCTCTCCGGTATTTTTGACGGATATCTGCACATCTTTTCGGTCTTCCACGCTTCCGTAGACCTTCATGGTGAGGTTGTTCTTATGCACATAGGCTTGAAGATAGACGGGATTGGGGAGATTGTTTTTGAAGCGGAAGTCCAGACCGGTGGCGACCGCCGCATCTCTTCCCCTCGGCACATAGGAGATCGCCAGCGAGTGATTTCTCCTTGAAGTGATCTGAAGACCGGACTGCAAGGTCGCATTGAAGAGGGTCGTCGATACCTGACAGGCCCCCCCGGCGATCCCATCGACGAATTTTCCGTTTTGAATGATCTTCGCATTCTTGTATCCTTTCCCCGTTGACAGCGGTCCCGCCGTCTGAAGGAAGGAAAATTCCTCTCCGGGCATCAGGACTTTTCCGTTGATAAAAGAAGCCCCGAGAGCGATATTTCCCGTTCTCTTCTCCTCTCCCGCATTAAAAGAAGTCGTGTACTCCGCAAGGACATAGTTGATCTTTTTCAGCTCTTCCTCCGTCCGCTTCGGCAGTCTCCCGAACTGAAAGCTGAGATAATAGGGACTGTAGTCCCCGTTTTTCACCTTCGCGATCAGATCCGCCTTTGTCAACTTTCGGTCGAAAAGGATCTCCTGCTCCTCTTTCGTCAGTTCGACAAGTTCTCCCTTTGTGTTGATGCTGATATTGGCATCACGGCCTTTGACGTCGAAGATCTCTGCGATCTTCTTAAACTCTTTTTCCAAGACGACCTCATCCATCCGCAGAAGAGGAGCCCCTCCCGGAGGATTTTCCACAAACTGAAAGACCTTCGAAGCGTCAAAAGAGTACTGATTGCCTCTCATATCGACGATCGGAATGATCCCGACCTGAGTCTGAGGCGCTTTCGGAGGTTCCGGGGCAGGATTTTCCTGAGCCTGCGCCGGCTGTTCCGCCGTTCCGGTCTCCACGGCGGATACAGGCTTATACGCTGCAGCCGCCAGCAAAAGAGCGAAAAGAACGAGACCGTTTTTTTTCCATTTTTTCATATGAATATTCTCCCTTACGATATCAAAATACAAGCGCTTTTTCAGATCCATGTTCAAAGCCTCTCCGGCATCATCCCGCTTCTTCAGCGGCAGCTCCCTCTTCCGAGGTCTCGGTGAGGCTGCGGTAGACGACGGCACTGACGACAATCGCTCCTCCGATCAGAGCGAAATGCGAAGGTCTCTCTCCGGTTCCCAAAAACACCCACAAAGGATTGAGCAGAGGCTCGATCATCGGAATCAGGATCGCCTCCATCGTCGAGACTTCCGTGATCGCGAATGTATAAAAGATATAGGCGACGCCCAGCTGGAAGACGCCCAAATAAGAGGCTGCCAGCATGCTACGAGGCGTCAGGACGACGCTCTGATAGAAAGGAAGCCCGACGAAAAAAGCGATCAGGTTGCCCCAAAGCACCGTCTCTATAGGCTTTGCACGCCGGATCCTCTTCATGAGCATCAGCATGACCGCCATGACGACTCCGCTGAAGATCGCGACAAAATTGCCTGCCATTCCCCCGACTTCGAGACTGTCGAGGAAAAACAGAGACATCCCGCCGAAGATGACGGCGACGATGAGGATATCCCGAAGTTTGATCTTTTCCTTGAGAAAGACCGCGGAAAAGAGTAACAGCCAGGCCGGCGCGCTGTATTGGAGCAAGATGGCGTTGGCGGAAGTCGTCAGTTTGTTTGCGACGACAAAGCTCTGGGTCAGCACCATATAACAGATCGCGGCGGGAAGGACTTCCCCGCCCGGCAAAGGAGGCCATTTTCCGTAAAAGATACGAAAGAAAAGCAGCAGAGCGAGAAAGGACACGCCGCCCCGAAAACTCCCGATCACCTGGGCGGGCCAGGGAATCCATTTGATCGCAAGGCCCGCCGTACTCCAAAACACCGATGCCAGAACCAAAAATAAGATCGCCTTTCTCCTTTTTTGCAATTTTGCATTCGGCTGCAGAATCATCATCTCCTTCTCCGTCGAATCCTCTGACCCGTCTGAAATCAAAGCCCCGCCTTGCTGCATGCCGCAGTCTTTCATCTCATATCTTCCATCGGTGATTCGTATAATACCAACGATCCGGAACCCATTCTCACACTATTCCCTATCTGAATTGCCCTCTGACAAAATGCCTGATTTGTCGTTTTAATATGGATACAGTTTTCGGTGCCGGCGCTTCGATGAGGTTTTAGTATCAAACTTCATTTTCAAGAGATCCTCCATCATCTTCTATATCACGATATTGAGGATCTTTCCTTTCACATAGATCAGTTTTTTGATCTCTTTGCCTTCCAGGAGTTTTCCGATAACCGCATCCTCCCTTGCTGCGAGGCGGATCTGCTCTTCCTCGGCCTCGGGGGATATCATGATCTTGCTGCGCACCTTTCCGTTGATTTGCACAGGCATCTCAATGATCTCGGATTGCAGCCTGCTTTCATCATAACTCGGCCACTGGGCTTGATTGAGCTGTCCTTCATAGCCCATCTTCTCCCAGATCTCCTCAGTGACATGAGGCGCGACCGGATTGAGCAGGATCAGCAAAGTCCTGTATGTCTCATGGGAAAGACTTCCCTTTTCGTAGATCTCATTCGTCAGGCTCATCATTGCCGCGATGGCGGTATTGAATTTCAAATGCTCAAAATCGTAGCCGACTTTCTGGATCGTGCGGTGCAGGGAAGTTTCCAGTGCCTTGTCATCCCTCTCTGCACCGGCTAATTCCTGCAGTTTCCAGACTTTTTCGATAAACCTTCGGCAGCCTTTGATTCCCGTCGAAGACCAGGGCACCGTTTTTTCGAAGTCTCCGATAAACATCTCATACATCCGGAAGGTATCCGCCCCGTAATCTTCGACGATTTCATCGGGATTGACGACATTCCCCTTGGATTTCGACATCTTTTCGTTGTTCTCTCCAAGGATCATGCCGTGAGAGGTCCTCTTGGCATAAGGCTCTTTCGTATGGACTGCGCCGATATCATAGAGCACCTTATGCCAGAATCTTGAGTACAGAAGATGCAGGGTCGTATGCTCCATCCCTCCGTTGTACCAATCGACGGGCATCCAGTAATCGACTGCCTCCTTGGAGGCAAATTCCTTCTCGTTATGGGGATCCGCGTAGCGCAGGAAATACCAAGAAGAACCCGCCCACTGCGGCATCGTATCCGTCTCTCGGACGGCCGGCCCTCCACAGCCGGGACAGGTCGTACGGATCCAGTCCGTCATCTTCGACAGAGGAGACTCTCCATCGTCTGTCGGCTCATAAGAATCCACTTCCGGCAGAGTCAGCGGCAGCTCGCTCTCCGGCAGGGGAACCCAGCCGCAGCTCTCACAGTGCACGAGAGGAATGGGCTCGCCCCAATATCGCTGTCTGGAAAACACCCAGTCACGCAGTTTGAAATTGACTTTCTTCCTTCCAAGTCCCCTCTCTTCCATATAGGCGGCGATCTTTTCCTTCGCCTGAGCGATCCTCAGCCCGTCGATCAGAGGTGAATTAACAAGGATGTCCTCATCCGTTCCCGCATAGGCCGCTTCCTCAACGTCTCCGCCGGAAATCACCTCTATGATCGGAAGGCCGAATTTTTTTGCAAACTCGTGATCCCTCTCATCATGTCCCGGCACCGCCATGATCGAACCGGTTCCGTAGTTCATCAACACATAATCGGACACGAATATCGGCATTTCCTTTCCGCTGACCGGATTGAGCGCCGTGATGCCCTCCAGCCGGACTCCGGTCTTTTCTTTATTCATTTCCGTTCTCTCAAAATCGGACTTCCTCGCCGCTTCTTCGCGATAAAGGCGCGCCTCTTCGATATTCCTGATTCTGACCGCTTTCTCTTCGATCATCGGATGCTCCGGAGAAATGACCATATAGGTCGCACCGTAAATTGTATCCGGCCTCGTCGTAAAGACCGTCAGTTTCGTGTCCTCCACCGGAAAGTCGATCTCCATTCCGTAGGAGCGCCCGATCCAGTTTCTCTGCTGAATCTTCACTCTTTCAAGATAATCGACCAGATCAAGGTCGTCCGCCAGTCGATCCGCGTACTCTGTGATCCTCAGCATCCATTGGCTCTTCTCCTTGCGTACGACCTCTCCCTCGCACCGCTCACAGGTTCCCTGGATCACTTCTTCGTTTGCCAGACCCACCTTACAGTTCGTACACCAGTTGATCGGCATTTTCGTCTTATAGGCAAGTCCTTTCTCAAAGAGCTTGAGGAAGATCCACTGGGTCCATTTATAATAGTTCGGATCCGTGGTGTTGATCTCTCTCGACCAGTCAAATGAGAGTCCCAGAGACTGCAGCTGTCTTTTGAAATTGGAAATATTCTCTCTCGTCACTTCCTCCGGATGGATCTTATGTTTGATCGCATAGTTTTCCGTCGGAAGACCGAAAGCATCCCAGCCGATCGGGTAGAGGACGTTGTATCCCTGAAGTCTCCGCTTTCTCGCGACAATATCAAGCGCTGTATAGGATCTCGGGTGTCCTACATGAAGACCGGCTCCCGAAGGATAGGGAAACTCGACGAGCGGAAAAAACTTCTCCTTGTCGCTTCCGTTTTCTGCATGAAAAACCCCTTTTTCTTCCCAGATCCGCTGCCATTTCTTTTCGATCTTTTCCGGATTATATCGTTCCATTTCTTTTCCTCTCCCTCATTTTCGATTGATTCTACGAAAAAGCCTCCGTCCTCAATTTAAGAGACGAAGGCTGAAGTGATCCCCCATACTGACAGAAAACTCATTACGGATATTGTACAATATCCCGCTGTAGATTTCAAGTTCTTTTCCGCAAAAACCTCATGCGGCGATACCTTTGTAAAAAATCTCAAAGTAGGGACCGATCTCATCGGCTTTTTTCATCGAGCTGAACACCTTCGGATTGTATCCCACGCCCATCACCAGATTAAAGTAAGAGTGCCCGATGACTTCGGCTTTTGAGTTTTTCGTGATCTCTCCGTTTTTTTGACCCTCTTCAATATACAGCATCAATTTATCCCAGTAGAATTTCCTCCACTCTCTGGTGAAGTTTTCGGTATCCTCTTTGAATTCGTAGTTCGGGAACACGGAGTTTCGGAAAATAAAATTTGACTCTTCCTTATGTTCGAGTACGAACCTCACGATAGCCTTTGAAAGTTCGTAAATCTTTCCCCTTGCGCTCTTGTCCCTCGATTTTCCCAAAAGATCCGTCACATACTGCTGATTGTACTCGTAGGTATTTTTGATCAGCTCCACATAGAGGTCTTTTTTTGAAGCATAGTAATAATAAAAGGACGGAGCCGAGATACCGATCTCATTAAAAATATCCTTGAGGCTCGTTCCGTCATACCCTCTCTCGTTAAACAGTCTCAACGAGATCTTTTTGATTTTGTCTAATGTTGTGATTTCCATAGATCCTCTCTCCCTTTGAATTAAACTCAGACGCCGGCGGATTCCGCCCCGAACGAAACCGCAGTCTTTTTTTCGATCACCATACTCCGAATGAAAACAAGATTCTAATATTTAGCGGTAATTATACCCTAAAATAGGATCATTAAACTCGGATCAATGAAAAAAATAATTTTTTCATCTGCTCTTTCTTTTGCAAGCTCTCCTGTTCAGCATATCTATATAATAGTCATTGTATCGTATCCTCATCATCTTGTCTCTATTTAGAGGTTGAAATATTAAGAAAAATTCAGAATTCTTTCGAAATTCCTTTTGTTCGGTTTATTTATTCTGCATTTGCAAAAGACCTCTATCCGCAGAGATTGATCCCTACGCTCCTGATCCGCAGACCTCTGCCTTTATTCCCCATATCCCTGAGGATGGGCCTGATGGAACTTCCATGCGCTCTCTATGATGTTTTTGATATCCGAATGCCTGCAGATCCATCCGAGCTCTTCCCGGATCTTCTTCGCCGAGGCGATCAGCACCGCCGGATCTCCGGCTCTTCGGCCGTGAACGACCGCGGGGATCCGGTGACCCGTCACCTCTCTCGCCGTCTCTATGATCTCCTTGACGGAATAGCCTCTCTCGCTGCCGAGGTTGTAGATTCGGCTCCCGGATCCCTTGCGCAGCGCTTCAAGAGCGCAGAGGTGGGCCTGAGCAAGATCGCTTACATGGATATAGTCCCGTATGCAGCTTCCGTCCTTCGTATCGTAGTCATCCCCGAAAATGGAGATCGACTCTCTCTTGCCGAGGGCGATGCTGAGGACGATAGGAATCAGATGCGTCTCCACCTTGTGGTCTTCCCCGATCTTTCCGGACTCGTCGGCGCCCGCCGCATTGAAGTAACGGAGCGCAATATGTCGAATCCCGTGTGCCTGATCGAACCAGTGCATCATCTTCTCCATCGCCAGCTTCGTCTCTCCGTAGGTATTGGTCGGACAGTTGGCGTCCCCCTCCTCAATCGGCACTCTCTCCGGCTCGCCGTAGGTTGCCGCCGTCGAAGAAAAGACGATCCTGTCCGTTCCGTGCTCCTGCATCGCCTGCAGGAGACAAAGCGTTCCGTAGACATTGTTTTCATAGTACTCATAGGGACGGGTCATACTCTCCCCCACGAGAGAGTTTGCCGCAAAATGGATCACCGCCTCAATGCTGTTTTCCGAAAAGAGCTTCCTCAAAAAGGACTTGTCCCTCAGATCTCCTTCGTAAAATTTTCCTCCCCATACCGCCTCTTTATGTCCTGTCTGGAGATTGTCCGCAACGAGAACTTCTTCCCCTTTTTCAAGAAGGGCCTTCACAGTATGGGAACCGATATAGCCGGCTCCTCCGGTGACAAGTACAGCCATTTTGCAACCTCTCTTTCCTCAGTATCTCCGCTTTTTTCCGTTTCATATAAACAGACTGTAGACAAACTTCAAAAGTCATTCGCCGGCGCGGACTGGCTTTCGGAAAAATCGGACTCGCTCACCGGAAATTTCGAAGGATCTCAAAGCGGCGTCCTGCCGCTTTCGTTCTAAAATCAGCGTCCTGCTGATTTTTCTGAAATTTCATCGGCTCCCTCGTCTCGATTTTTCACGAAAGCTCCTCATCTTCGTCTCATAACTTTTGAAGCTTATCTGCTTTGTTTTCGCTCTGAAACTTTTTATTCTAATAAATACGATATTCCTTATCCATATCCAACTGTATGCCAAATTGAAATGAAAAGGTAATCACTTATAATCACCTTATCATAGAGAAGATGAATAATCAAGATTTGAGAAAAATCTTTTTAGTAAATTTTTTAATCGTTTTTAGTAAAATTTTTGTTGACAAACCTTTTCCTCTCCTCTACAATAAAGACAGACGAGATATCCTTTTCTCAAAAGATGGTTTTCATACCATAAAAACAAAGTATTTAGGAGGAATTGTTACCATGAAGAAAAGAACTGCACTTGCATTACTTCTTGCTTCTGCGATTTTGGGAATGACGGCCTGCGGTACGGACAAGCCGGCTGAGACGTCCGAGCCCGCAGCAGGAGAAGAAACAAAAGAAACCGCTGCGGAAGCGAGCGGCGAGGTTCCCTTTGTCGGAGGAACGATCTACAAATTTGACGACAACTTCATGTCCTATGTACGCAGAGGCATGGAGACCTACGCAAAAGACAGGATCAACCTCGAGCTTGTCGACTCTCAGAACAATCAGGCAATGCAGGGAGATCAGGTGGATACCTTCCTTGCAAAAGGCGCAAAAGCCCTTGCGATCAACCTTGTCGACCCGAAAGCCGCGCCGAGCATCATCGACAAAGCTTCTGCAAATAATGTCCCGGTCATCTTCTTCAACAAAGAGCCGGATGAGTCTGCAATGAACTCCTACGATAAAGTATGGTTCGTCGGAACCGACTCCAAAGAGTCCGGGATCATCCAAGGACAGCTGGTGGTGGACGCTTGGAACGCCAATAAAGATACTTGGGATAAAAACGGCGACGGCAAGATCCAGTATGTGATGCTCAAAGGCGAGCCGGGACACCCGGATGCGGAAGCCCGTACTTCTTTCTCCATCAGCACGATCACCGATGCGGGCATCGAAGTGGAAGAACTGGCTATCGACACGGGAATGTGGGACGCGGCAAAAGCCACCGAGAAGATGGACGCCTGGATCTCCAGCTTCGGCGATAAGATCGAAGTCGTACTCTGCAACAACGACGGAATGGCGCTCGGTTCCATCGCTTCTCTGGAGAGAGCCGGATACACCGGCGACAAGGCGCTTCCGGTAATCGGCGTCGACGCGATCCCTGAGGCGCTGGAAATGATCAAGAGCGGCAAGATGTTCGGTACCGTGCTCAACGACTCCAAAAATCAGTCTCAGGCTACTGTGGAACTGGCAAGAAATGTAGCTCTCGGAAAAGACCCTCTGGAGGGAACTTCTTGGAAATTTGATGATAAAAAAGCGGTAAGAGTGCCTTATGTAGCCATTACAAAAGACAATCTGAATGTAGCGGAAGAAACTTATCAGTAAGAATCTTCGCAAGTCGTAATCTATGAGGCGCCCTTTCGGCGTCTCATATTTTTTACACCATAAAACATAAACGATAAAAGGAAGATGATATGATGCAAGAAATCAAAACGATATCCCCGGCATCACCGAAACACGAAACCCGGCAGCGGTACGTCCTCGAGATGAACGACATCGTAAAGGAGTTTCCCGGTGTCAAAGCGCTGGACAAAGCCCAGCTGAAAGTAAGGCCCGGCACCGTCCATTCCCTGATGGGCGAAAACGGAGCCGGAAAATCGACGCTTATGAAATGCCTCTTCGGAATCTACAAAAAAGATGACGGGGAGATCTTTCTCTCCGGTGAAAAAGTTGATTTCACAAACCCGAAAGAAGCGCTTGACAACGGTATCTCGATGGTTCACCAGGAACTGATCCAAGTGCCTCACCGCAGCATCATGGAAAATATCTGGCTTGGAAAATATCCCGAAAAAAGCATCTTCATCGACGAGAAAAAAATGTATGAAGACACTTTAGAGATCTTCCGCAAGCTTGATATCAACCTCGATCCGCGGCAAAAGATCATCTCTCTCTCCGTATCGCAGAAGCAGATGATCGAAATCGCAAAAGCCGTATCCTATGATTCCAAAGTCATCGTGATGGACGAGCCGACTTCCTCTCTCACAGAGAAAGAAGTGGAGCATCTCTTCCGCATCATCGACACCCTGAAGAACAACGGAGTCTCCATCATCTATATCTCCCACAAGATGGAAGAGATCCTGACCATCTCCGACGATGTAACGATCATGCGGGACGGCCGATGGATCGCGACGGAGCCCGCCTCGGAGCTGACGATGGACAGCATCATCAAAATGATGGTCGGCCGAGACCTTTCGCACCGTTTTCCGGAAAAACACCATGCAATCGGCGACACAATCCTCGAAGTCAGGAATCTGACCGCCGCTGCCAGGCGCTCGATCTCCGATGTGAGCTTTTCCCTTCGAAAAGGAGAAGTCCTGGGCGTCGCAGGACTTGTCGGCTCCAAGCGAACCGATGTGCTGGAAGTGCTGTTCGGCGTCAAAAGACGCAAATCCGGCGACGTCTTCCTCCACGGAAAAGCGGTCCGTAACAGAAATCCTCAGGAAGCGATGAAAAACGGCTTCGCGATGGTGACGGAAGAGCGAAGGGCGACCGGAATCTTTTCAGTCCTCAACATCAATTTCAACTCCATCATCTCGAATATCGGCTCATATATCAAAAAATCGGGACTTTTGGATGAAAAGAGAATGAAAGAGGACACTCAGTGGGTCATCGACTCGATGAAAGTGAAGACCCCCTCCCAGAAGACCGCAATCGGCTCTCTTTCCGGGGGAAATCAGCAAAAAGTCATCATCGGCAGGTGGCTCCTGACGAAACCGGAGATCCTCATGCTGGATGAACCGACCCGAGGGATTGATGTCGGTGCAAAATACGAGATCTACCAGCTGATGAACGACCTTGCCGCCGAAGGGAAATCCATCATCATGGTCTCTTCCGAGATGCCCGAGCTGCTCGGAGTCAGCGACCGCATCCTCGTCATGAGCAACGGAAAACTTGCCGGCGTCTTAGACGCCAAAGACGCGACACAGGAAGAGATCATGCTCCTGTCCGCAAAATACCTCTAAACCCTCTTTGAGAAAACATCCTTTCGAAAACTATCGAAAACGAGGCCCCGCCTCCTGAATCATCCAACAAAGGAGTTATTGATATGGAAAAAATAAACACCGGAAAATTGAAGACGAAATGGCTTTCCGACTACGCCATCGTTTTAGTCCTTCTTCTGCTCGTCGCCGCGATTGTTTTTATCGATCCGAGATTTTGGAATATGAACAACCTTCGAAATATCCTCAGCCAATCTTCCACCCGCATCATCATCGCGCTGGGGGTCGGAGGAATACTGATCACTCAGGGCACCGACCTCTCGGCGGGGCGTCAGGTCGGACTGGCCGCCATCATCTCTGCTTCCCTGCTTCAGGCCGGAGACTACGCCTACAAGATGTATCCGAATCTGCCGGAACTGACGGGAGCAAAGATCCTGATCCCCATTGTAATCATCATTTTCGTCGCCGCGGTGATCGGAGGGATCAACGGCTTGGCGATCTCGATCTTCAAAGTGCCCGCCTTCATCGCGACCCTCGGCATGCAGATCATCGTCTACGGTCTCGCCTCGATGTATTTTGACCGTCCTCCCTACGGCGCACAGCCGATTGGAGGATTCTCCGAGCAATTCAAAAACATCGCGACCGGTGCCCTGTTCAAAGATGCCTTCGGCGGTCTCCTGCGTCTGCCCTATCTCGTCATCTTCGCCCTCATCGCCTGCATCTTCATCTGGGTGCTCTGGAACCGGACGAGATTCGGCAAGAATATGTACGCCATCGGAGGCAATCCCGAAGCCGCCGCCGTATCCGGCGTCAATGTGGTCAAATACACGGTGCTGATCTATATCCTCGCCAGCGTTCTCTACGCCCTTGCAGGATTTTTGGAAGCGGGACGAGTGGCCTCCGCGACCAACAACACCGGAAATATGTATGAGCTGGACGCCATCGCTGCCTGCGTCGTCGGAGGAGTTTCCATCACCGGAGGTGTCGGCACCGTCATGGGAATCGTCACCGGCGTACTGATCTTCACAGTCATCAACTACGGCCTGACCTTCCTCGGCGTATCCGTTTACCTTCAATATATCATCAAAGGACTGATCATCGTCGTCGCAGTCGCTATCGACATCCGAAAATATATCAAAAAAAGATAATCGTACCAAGGAGCGGAGGATATGGCAAAAATCAAAGATATCGCAAAACTTTCGGGGGTGTCTTCAAGTACCGTATCCCGTATCTTGAACAAAGACAGCACCCTGAAAGTCACGATGCAAACCAAAAAGAAAGTACTGGACACGGCCGAGCATCTCGGCTATGTCCCCATCAAGCACCGCAAGACCAAACCCGTCTCCGCGTCTAATGTCGCTATCGTCTCCTGGTATACTTCGAGACAGGAAATGGAAGATTCCTACTATATGCAGATTCGGCTGGGCAGCGAGAAGAGGCTCAAAAAAGAAGGGCTTGCTTTCACCAATATCCTCTTCGATCCGGAGAATCTCCCTGAACAAGATTATGATGCGGTCATCGCCATCGGAAAATACAATTTTGAAGAAATAGAGACCCTCTTTGCACACTGTCCCTCCAAAAATGTCATCTGCGTCGATTCCAGTCCCGATGAGGACAGCTGCAGCAGCGTCTGCTTCGATTTTTCCAAAGCGATGGAAAAAGTCCTCTCCTGTTTTCACGAGAGAGGACACAGACATATCGGTTATATCGGCGGGAGAGAATACTACAAAAACTCAGCCGAGATTTTAGACGAACGCTTCCGGTATTTCAAAGAGTGGATGCAGCTGAGGGGAATTTTCCGTCCGCAAGACTGTTATTTCGGGGAATACAGCTATCATTCGGGCTACGACCTCATGATGGAGGCGATCCGAAAAGACTCTCTTCCGAGCGCCTTTTTCCTCGGAAACGACATCATGGCTTTCGGCGCCTACAAGGCCGTCTCCGACAGTCATCTCCGCATTCCCGAAGACGTCAGCATCATCGGATTCAACGATCTGCCCAATGCGAAATACATGGTCCCCCCGCTGACGACGATACGCATCGACTGCCAGCGGCTGGGGCAGCTCGCGGCGGAACTGCTGCTTGCAAAAATGAAAAAACAGCTCACCTTTCCTCTGAAAGCGACGATCCCGATCTCATTGAGCCTGCGGGAAAGCGTCACAGGATTAAAAAAATAAGACAAAAAGGAAGCCATTATGAAAAATCAGCAAAGAACAGGATCCATGAAAGAAGAAATTTTCTCCGGCTTTACACAAGTTTTTGACGCAAAGCCCGAACATCTCTATTTCGCTCCCGGAAGAGTCAATCTGATCGGCGAGCATACCGATTACAACGGCGGCAATGTCTTTCCCTGCGCTCTGGAGCTTGGGATTTATGCAGGCGTTCGAAAGAGAGCGGATCAAAAACTCCGCCTCTTTTCCCAAAATTCGGCAACGCCGGTCTATGAATTTGACATCAACCATCTCTCCTATCAGGCAAAGGACAGCTGGACGAACTATCCTAAGGGGGTCTTCAAAGTCATCGGCGATCAGGAGAAAGCCTACCCCTTCGGCCTTGACATCTACTACCTCGGAGACATTCCCTCCTCTTCCGGACTCTCCTCTTCCGCCGCAATCGAGGTGCTTACCGCAACGATCATCAACGATATTTACGCCCTCGGCCTCGGCGGAGTCGAGATCGCCAAGCTGGCCCAAAAAGCGGAAAACACCTTCGTCGGTGTACAGTGCGGAATCCTTGATCAATTCGCCGTCGCGATGGGACGCCCAAGCTCTGCGATCCTCCTTGACACCAATACCCTCAATTACTCCTATGTTCCCCTGATGCTCGGCGACTACCGCATCGTCATCGCCAATACCAACAAGAGACGAGGACTCGAAGATTCCAAATACAATGAGCGGCGCAGCGAGTGCGAATCTGCGCTCCGACAGCTGCAGACGCAGCTTTCGATCTCCTCCCTCGGTGAACTGAGCGCCGAAGAGTTCGAATCCTGCATCCATCTGATCGAAAATGAGACGCTCCGGCGAAGAGCGCGGCACGCGGTCTACGAGAACCTTCGCACGCTAAAAGCTTTTGAGGCCCTGAAAAAAAATGACATCGCTCTTTTCGGCCGGCTGATGAACGCTTCCCACGCCTCTTTGCGCGACGATTACGAAGTGACCGGAAAAGAACTGGACACCCTGGCGGAGCTCGCTCAAAACTTCAGCGGCGCCGCGGGAGCGCGAATGACCGGCGCCGGCTTCGGAGGCTGTACCGTCAATCTCGTTCTCAACGACCGTATCGAAGACTTCATCGAGACCGTGGGAGCTTCCTACCGGAAGATCATCGGCTATGCCGCAGACTTCTATGTGACCAGTCCTTCCGGCGGTCCCCGGAAACTTCTTTGATCCTCCGCCGTTTGATTCTTTATCTACAGATGAACTTTAGAGGTGAATACGCTTTATGAACAGCACCAACGAACTTATCAACCGTCTCCTCAGCTACGGGATGCAGAAAAATCTCATTCATCCGAGAGATCTGAACTATCATGCGAACATCCTGCTTCGGATGCTTGATGAACCGTCCCCGCTGGGAGACGTCGTCCCCTCCGTCACCGCAGAACCGATAGAAGATATTTTGGAAGATCTGCTGATTTGGGCGGAAAAGCACGGAAAACTGCCGCCTGATCCAACCATCGAAGAGAAAGATCTCTTTGACACTGAGGTCATGTCCGCTCTGACGCCGCCGCCTTCCTTTGTGGAGGAGCGCTTCCTGGGCCTTTACGAGCAGTCTCCCCTCCAGGCGACGGATTTCCTCTATCGCTTTGCCAGATCTACCAACTATATCCGGGAAAAACGGATCGCAAAAGACGAGAAGTGGAGCGTCCCCTCTCCCTACGGCGACGTCCTGATCAGCATCAACCTCTCCAAACCGGAAAAAGACCCCCGGGATATCGAGCGCGCCAAACATCAGCCCTCCCGAGACTACCCCAAATGTCTCCTCTGCGCAGAAAATGAAAACTACAAAGGCGGAGGAGGACATCCCGCAAGAGGCAACCACCGCCTGATGAAGCTCAAACTCGCGGAAGAGACCTGGTTTTTGCAGTATTCCCCTTATGTCTACTACAATGAGCACTGCATCATCCTCAAAGAGACCCATGAACCGATGAAACTGACCAAGCAAACCTTCCGGCGGATGATGGATTTTGTAAGGCAGTTTCCTCATTATTTCATCGGCTCCAATGCAGATCTGCCGATCGTCGGCGGCTCGATCCTCTCCCACGACCATTTCCAGGGCGGACGCTTTGTCTTCCCGATGGAAAGGGCCAAGGAAACGGACTCGGTGAGCCTTCGTCATCACGGGGTGAGCGCCTGCCTCCTCCGCTGGCCTGTCAGCGTCATCCGACTGAGAGGCAAAGACCCGGAAGAACTTGCTTTTCTCGGCTATACCCTTCTGGAAAGGTGGAAGAACTACAGCGATCCCCGCGCAGATCTGCTCTCCCATACAGGAGACACGCCTCACAACACGATCACTCCCATCGCCCGCCTGAAAGACGGGATCTACGAACTCGATCTGGCACTGCGAAACAACCGAACGACACCCGAAAGACCCCACGGCCTCTTTCACCCTCGGGAATCTCTCCACCATATCAAAAAAGAAAACATCGGCCTGATCGAAGTGATGGGACTTGCGATCCTGCCGGCGCGTCTCAAGAGCGAAATGCAGGAGCTCTCGGAAAAGATCCTCCGCAGGGATCTCACTTCCGTCTCCTCCTCCCCCTCACTCGCCAAACACTATTCCTTCGCCGAAAAGATCCTGAAGCAGGAAAGCTTCGACGAGAGCAGTATCCGAAGCGTCCTCGAGGAAAATATCGGCCGGATCTTTACCGAGGTGCTTGAGGACGCCGGCGTGTTCAAACAGGATGAGAGAGGGCTTTTAGCCTTCCAAAAAGCGAAAGAGGTGCTCCTTGAAGATCTATAGTGAAAAAATCCCTTTTGACCCTGCACATTTTCCTCATTTTCCTCTGAATCCAAAAACGGAATTTGCGCAGATCACGATGGAAAACCGCAGAGGCATGCGGGTATGTCTTCTCAACTACGGATGCGTCGTCCATCGTCTTGAGATTCCGGATCTGCAGGGCAAAATGCACAATCTCGTCCTCTCCCTGAAAGATCCTCAGGAATATTTCGACAATCCCGCTTACCTCGGTGCGCTGATCGGACGCACGGCAGGACGCATCGGCGACGGGAGCTTTCACCTCGGAAAAAAGCTCTATCCCCTCGCCAAAAACTACGGCGACACTTCCGCTCACGGAGGGGCTGTCGGTTTTGACAAGCATTTTTTCGACTATGAGCTTTTAGAGGAAAAAGAGCGGGTCTCCGCTGTTTTCTCCCGCTTCAGTCCCGACGGCGAAGAAGGCTATCCCGGGAATCTCCGCGCAGAGATCCGCTTCACCCTCAGCGATCAAAACGAGCTCTCCATCGACATGCAGGCAAGCAGTGATGCGGACACCCTGGTCAACTTCACCAATCACAGCTATTTCAACCTGCACGGCAATACGGAAAAAGAGATCCTCAGCCACTCTCTTCAACTGAACGGCGCTCATTTCGCTCCGATCCTTGAAAACGGTGTTGTCAGCGGTCAGATCGAAAGCGTCGAAAATTCCCCTTTTGACTTCCGAGAGCCAAAGAGCATCGGCCGCGACCTCAGCTGCGACCACCCGCAGCTGGAGGCCGGAAGCGGCTATGACCATTTCTTCTTTTTTGACCCTCAGGGAAGCGAAGGACCGGTTCTAAGCCTCCGGGAAAAGTCGACCGGTCTTTCTCTTGATCTTTTCACCGACTGCGAAGGCGCCGTCCTCTACAGTCAGAACTACCCGATCCCCGGCCTTCGCTCTTCGGAGGAGCAACCTGCGATCCGACGCGGCCTTGCCATCGAGCCTTCCGCTCCGCCGATTGGAAAAAACGGAGAATTTCTTCCTTTTTCCCTTCTTCGAAAAGACGAAGCGTATCGTCGCCACATCCGCTACCGATTTCGAGCGGCGCCTCCCGAAGAGCCTTTTCAAAAAGGTACTTAAGTCCCTATACAGAGACTCCCTTTCAAGGTATCATAAATCTTAGAAGACAAAGATCATCTTCTTACTTATCCCAAGGGAGGAATGAATATGAAACGAAAAATCCGTATTTCTGCAATTCTTATGACCGCTTTGCTCCTTCTCCTCGCCCTTTCGGCCTGCAGCAAAAAAGAAGAGGGAAACAGCGGCATACCTCTGGAACAAAGCGCGGAATCCAACAGCGTCACGGTAAAGACGCCAAAAAACTTTGTTGTCGATATCGAACAAGAGGGTCGGCTGATCGATATCAGTCCTTTAGACTATTCCTATACGATCAGCATTGATGAAGAGCTCTTTGAGGACATGAGCAGTGAAACTTTTGAAGAGATCTTAGAATACCATAAAAGCGAAAGCACTATGATCGACAACCCCTACGGAGATATCGCAGGCAGACCGACGGCGGTTTTCCTCGACGACGCCGAGAGTACCGATGCGGTCATGGTCTTTGTGGATCTGACCGGCAAAACAGAAGGAGTGGACTACCTCTGGATAGAAATCTTCCCAAGCGACGACTCCTCTCCTGAAGAGATCTACAAAAAAGAAGAGGTCATGGCGATCCTCCAAAGCATCAAAATCAAATAAGCTACCTTGAACTTCCAAGGACTTTCAGAAAAATTCTCTGAAAAAAGGCGTACCGAAAAACGAGTCCAATACCTCGTAAGCAGAAATGAAATAGTCAAAACCGCTTACGAGGTATTTTATGTCTCAGACGAATACCCAATCAAAATGCCGTCCGATAAAATGTACTCTTGACCTGTCATCCGAAATTTCATTGAACGCAGGTCGGAAGATCGGATGGTATTTCGAACAGAGTTTAATATCAGACGTCGTGCGCTCATGTTAAAATATTTGAAAAATCAAAATAGGCTATTCAGATAATTCGGTTTATGATACACTGAAAAAAGAGAGTTCCGCTCCTCTATATCATCAATCCTTCAAGGATTTATGACTCAAAGTTAATTGCAGGAGGATCGTATGAATATTTACACCGCTTCCGACGGATGCGAAATTTTTTACAGAACTTCAGGACAAGGGAGACCATTGATTTTCATTCATGGCTGGTCTGCAAACAGTGATTTTTTCTCGAAACAAACAGAACATTTTTCAAAGAATTTCCAAGTGACGGTATATGATTTGCGCGGACATGGACGCTCTGACCGACGCCCTGAAATCACAGAAAAAAATATGACGATGGAGCGCGCCGCCGAAGACCTGTATGAACTTATACAGCACTTAAAACTTGAGAATGTCAATATTTGCGGCTGGTCCATGGGAACCAGCATTCTTCTATGCTACATCAAACTATTTGGAACAAAAAACATACATACCATATCCTTTATAGACATGACGCCGAATCTTATGAATGATAAGACTTGGCGTTTAGGGGATTTTGATGCACGGGGCAATTTGGAAATGGCGCAAGCGATAGCGACGGATTGGGATTCCGTCAGAGAAGAGGCTGTTGCGGAGCTTTTTGCAAGGGATATTGACAAAAATTCCTCTGATTTCATATGGGTAAAAGAGCAGATGAAAAACAATACTCCTCATGTATTGTCTGCTATGTGGATGGCCATGGCTTTAGGCGATTACAGGGAAGTTCTGCCGCAAATAGACAAGCCGACCTTCCTGGCATATGGCGATGGCGGAGATATGTATGGAATTGAACACGGGGAGTATATGCGAGATAATATAAAGAAATCACAGTTGGTCATCTTTCATCATTGTGGGCATTCTCTGTTTATCGAAGATCCTGAGAGATTCAATCGAGAATACCAAAAATTCCTTCATGAAAACAGTGAGTGAATCACAGATCATCACGCCCCCACTACAGCGGGGGCATAGACTGAAGACAAAGCAGACCAGCTTCGAAAGTCCTGAGACGAAGATGATGAGCTTTCGTGAACCAATCGAGAAGAGCGAGCCGATAAAATTTTGAAAAAATCGGCAGGATGCTGATTTTAGAGCGAAAGCGGCAGGGCGCCGTTTTGAGCTCGGTCAAAATTTCCGGCGAGCGAATCCGATTTTTCCGAAAGTAAGTCCGCGCCGTCGAGGGATTTTTGAAGTTTGTCTGCAATCTGCGCCCCCGCTACAGCGGGGGCAATTTTGAATTTTCACCGATTGCTGATGCTATCCGATTTTTTATAACAGAAAAGGTCGCTATGGATTTTTAGTTCCATTTCATTGCACAATAACCCTCAAGGGTTTTTCATATTCTCTCAATGGACGATGCGGCTTCCTCCGATAAATTCTCTGAGAAGAGAGATCGGAGGGATATCTCCTTCATCGTGGATCTGGGCGAAATATTGCAGGAATTTGAGCAGTCTTTTCGCCTCCCGATACTCCTTTTCATCCTCTCTGATGTCCTCAAGCAGGGGAAGAACATATTTTTTGAGCACTGCAAGCTCATAGACCATCGAAGAATTGAACATTCTGTCCGCATACTCCTGGAAAGGAAAGATGTTTTTCTCCTCTCCTCTGCGCACGCTCTGCCACATCCCGATCGTCTTGCGCGCTCCGTAAGAGCGGTGTTTCTGATCCCGCACCATGCGGCGGATCAGGCGAAGATCCGTCGTCGGGATCTTATTGTGCTCATCCAGAGAAAGCTGGGTCAATGCGCTGATATAGATCCGAAATTTGTTTCCCTCGGGGATATCCTCCGTCAGCAGTGGGTTGAGGGCATGGATCCCCTCGATGATGATCGGCTGGTTTTCCAGGATCGATATCGTCCGTCCCGGGACATACTCTCTCGTGCCGGTCGTGAAATTGTAGGAGGGCAGATGCACCTCGTAACCGCTGATCAGGCGACTGAGATCCTCATTGAACTGCTGAAGGTCAATCGCATGGATCGACTCATAGTCCTTTTCCCCGAATTCATCCAGAGGCGTCGCGTCCCGGTCGATAAAATAATCATCCACCGAGATGGAGACCGGCAGCAGGTGGTTGACCATCAGCTGCAGCCGAAGCCTCTGAGCGAAGCTCGTCTTCCCGGAGGAAGAAGGCCCCGCAATCAGGATGATCTTGCCCTTTTCCGGATCCGCTTTGATCGCGTCGGCGATCTCGCAGATCTTCTTTTCCTGATGCGCTTCCGAAAGGCGGATCAGCTCCGGATAACGCTCCTCCTCAATCGCCTTGTTGAGAGAAGCGACATTGGAGATCTTCATCGTCTCCGTCCATTCCGCCGCATCCCGATAGATACGGAAAAGCTTCGGCTGATGGCGAAAGCGGCTTATGACCTTCGGATCTTTGACATCCGGCCCGAGCAGCACGATGCCGCCATTGTACAGGCGCAGGTCAAAAAGGTTCAATTTGGAGGCGGAGGGGAGCATATATCCATAGAAATAATCCTCGATCCACCCGAGACGGTACATATCAACGGTCTCGGACTCTCTGTACTTGAAAAGATCCGTCCTTCCCTTACGCTGCTGACGCTCGTAGATATCCACCGCCTCCTCAATATTGACACTGAAACGAACGATCTTTTCATCGTTTTCGACAAAGGATCTCATTCTCTCCTCGATCTTCCGCACATCTTCCAAATGCAGAGGTCTTCCGATATCCAAACTGCAGAAAAAACCGTTGCTCAGCGAGTGCATCACCTGTACCGTCGATTTCAGATACAGTTCCTGTACCGCCCGTATCAGCAGAAAGGTCAGACTCCGCATATAGGTTCTTCGGCCGTCGGCGTCCGAAAGTCCGATCAGCTCGATGCTGCAGTCCTCTGTCAAACGATAGCTGAGCTCCTTCAGACGGTTGTCCACGGTCGCAAGAGTGATCAGCTCCTCCCCACTATAAGGCAGGACGCCTTCTTCGAGGATATCCGCGATTCGCTTTCCGACCTCGACTTCATAGCTCTTCTCTTGAAACAGAATCGTAATTTTTTCCACTGGTTCGCCTCCTTATGCAAATACTGCCGATTGATTGAATATCCGGAATTTTTCCCATGACTGAGTTTCAAAATGAAAAGGATCGATCCTCCGGCTCTATGTATGAGTTCATCAGAGCCTGCGAAACTCGCGCCCTTCACTCTCTTCTCTGTTTTGACATGCCTTTGAAGGGGTAAGAGAGAAAAAACGCCCTTTCCTTCCGGGCAGCGGCGGACGATTCTCACCAAACCTTAAAGGAGATGATTTCAATGCTTCAGAAAATAAAATTCAACTCGCCGGTGATTCTTTCCTTCGTTTTTTTGAGTCTGATCGCACTGATCCTCGATTTTGTGACGGGAGGGCTCGTCAACCGTCTCTTCTTCTCGATCTACTCTTCTTCCCTGGCAAATCCTCTGACCTACGTCCGGCTTTTCGGCCATGTCCTCGGACATGCAGGCTGGCAGCACTATATCAACAATATGCTGCTGCTTTTGATCGTCGGGCCGCTCCTTGAAGAAAAATACGGCAGTCTCAACATGATCTATATCATCCTGATCACTGCAGTCATCAGCGGTCTGGCCAATGTCCTGCTCTTCCCCGGTACGGCTCTGCTGGGAGCCAGCGGCGTCGTCTTTGCCTTCATCCTTCTCTCTTCCATCACGAGCTTCGAAGACGGAACGATCCCGCTGACCTTCCTCCTCGTCGCTCTGATCTATATCGGAGGACAGATCATCGAAGGACTCACAGTGGACAACAACATCTCCAACTCCACCCATATCATCGGCGGCGTCGTCGGAACCTTCTGCGGATACTATCTCAATCGAAGAAAAATCGCGACCGGCCGCTCAGACTTTTAGAGCGCCTTTTCCTTAGAAAGATCTTTCGTTTTGTCCGTTGTTTTGCGGACACTGCCCGTTGTTTCCGCTCTGCCCGTTTTGAGCGATACAGACGGTGTTCTGATAGACGACAAAGCGGCCCATACTTTTCAGAAAACTCGAGATCCTGCTGTATCCATAGTCTTTGAGATCGAAAGAAGGATATTTTTTCTTCAGTTCTTCATTGATCATCGAAAGATTATGGATTTTTCCTTTGTTTTTGAGAATGATCTCGACGATATCCCCCTCGATCTGCTTGCTCTTAGGCGCCTCCTCTTTGACCAGAAGATGTTTCTGCTTCGTCTTCACGACCCTGAAATCCTGAAGTTCATTTTCCATAAAGACGCTGAGCTTGGAATAGCCGTAGTTTCGCACGTCAAAATCCGTGAATTTCTTGCTGAGCCGATCACCGACATAGGAGAGATCGAGGGTTTCGTTTCCCGATTCGCTGAAGATCAGACGCACGGTTTCGATCACCTCCCGAAGCTCCGTCACATTGTCTTTCGCTTCCTTTCCGTGGAAACAGATCGGCGCCTCATCCTCCTTGCCCGTGCTGTCGATCAGGTTGAGATGAATGAACTTATTGCAGGCGCGTGTCAGCGAGATCGGAGTCTTGGACTCCCCCATGCCGAGGACGAATTTTTCCTCCTCCCGCAGGCGAATCGCAAGCCTTGTGAAATCACTGTCGCTCGTGACGAGGCAGAATCCGTCCACCTTGTTTTTATACAGCAGATCCATCGCATCAATCACCATCGTGATGTCGATTGCGTTCTTGCCTTTGACATAATTGTACTGCTGGATCGGCACAATCGAATACTGCAGAAACAGCTCTTCCGTCCAGTCCGAATGTTTCGACCAGTTTCCGTAAATGCGACGGTGCGACGCAAAGCCGTGCTTTTCAATCTCATCAAAAATGATCGGCAGATACTTTGCACTGATGTTCTCCGAATCGATCAGCACGGCGAATTTTATCTTTCCATCCAATATCTCACCCTCCTATCCTAAAAAATAAGACTGTCGGGAAATTGTTCCGACAGCCTTTTGCTTTGCTGACAACCCAAAAGCCCTTCTCTTACAGAGTTCTGCTTTGGAAATCAAATTTATTTGTTTACTGCAGTCTTTGCGATATTCACAAGATTTTCAAATCCTTTCGGATCGTGGATCGCCATTTCCGAAAGCATTTTTCTGTTGAGATCGATGCCGGAGAGCTTCAGTCCGTTCATGAATCTCGAATAGTTCATGCCGTACTGTCTCGTTCCCGCGTTGATCCTTGCGATCCAAAGCTGTCTGAAGTTTCTCTTCTTCAGTCTTCTTCCCACATAAGCATGCGCAAGCGCCTTCATCACAAACTGATTCGCCGGACGGAACAGTTTGCTTCTTCCTCCGCGGTAGCCCTTCGCCAGTTTCAGGATCTTTTTATGTTTTTTTCTCGCATTGATTGCCTTCTTCACTCTTGCCATCTTGTTTTCGCCTCCTTATATTCTACTGTTTACGCGTAAGGCAGAAGCTGTGCCATTCTGCTCTGGTCACCCTTGGTTACGATACCGCTCTGTCTCAGTTTTCTCTTTCTCTTCGCTGTCTTCTTCGTCAAAATATGGCTCGTATATGCTTTGCTTCTCTTGAGTTTTCCCGTGCCGGTCATTTTGAATCTCTTGGCGGCTCCTCTGTGCGTCTTCATTTTTGGCATTTCTGATTCCTCCTTATACTCTCCAATTATTTTTTAGGGTCTATATTAACAGTCATATTGTTTCCCTCTAATCTCGGTGCTTTATCCGGTGTTCCCACATCAGAAACAAGTTCGATGAACTTACTGATGGTTTGCAGTCCCAAATCTTTATGTCCCAGCTCCCTGCCGCGGAATCGAATCGATACCTTGACTTTGTCTCCGGACTCCAAAAACTTCCTCGCCATCTTCGCTTTCGTCGACAGGTCATGATCATCCGTCGAAGGACGCAGCCTGATCTCCTTGATTGTAATCACCTTTTGTTTTTTCTTGGACTCCTTTTCTTTCTTTGCCATTTCATATTTGTACTTTCCGAAGTCCATGATCTTACAAACAGGCGGAACGGCACTCGGGGAAATCTTTACCAGATCCAGATTCTTTTGATTTGCCAGTTCCTGAGCATCTCGCGCAGACATGATACCAAGCTGTGAACCGTCTTCACCAATCACTCGTATTTCCTTATCCCGAATTTGCTCATTGATTTGTTGCTCTTTAATATTCATACACCTCCACAACCGGAAAAATAAAAAGCGGACAGCATAAGCTATCCGCACCGACGACAAAACGACCATCTCCCTATCGTAGACCTTATGAGCCCCTGCTATAAGGTGAGAAGCGGATACTTCTACTTCAATACAACGATATTATTGTACAGGGAATCGCGCTGTTTGTCAAGCATGAAAAGGAGAGATTTTCAGTTTTTTCATGCTTCCGAATCGACAATCGCTTCTTTTTCGATAAACCCTTTATTATCCAGCTGCTCAAAGTACATCCACGCATCCAATTGAACGATAGTATCTCGGATCTCCTCTTTCGTGGCTTCTTTGACCAAAATCGTATTCGCTTCCGAGATAGGATAGTGATACAGTCTGAAGTCGACCTCGAAATTTTGCTCGATACGCTCCAATGTGGCCGCATACAACTTGTAGCGTCTGTTTTCTTTCTCCACAATCACATCGTCCCGATACCCTTTCATACAGTAATCCTGATTATCCTGTTCATTGTCGTATTCAAAAATAATACGGATATCCATTGGATTCCTCCTGAAATTTTTTATTGATTCGTACCATCAAAGCCTCTTCGTTCCAGCCGCTCAAAATACTTTCTTTCATGCAGACAGTAAATCGTATGGACAATTTCTTCCTTTGTCGCTTCTTCCACCAGAATCGTGTTTGGTTCCGAACGATAATACCCGTAACATTTTTTATCCAGCTCAAAATCTTTTTGCAGACCGGAGATATTTGTTGCGTAGATGCGGTATCGTTTCTCCTTGATCTCCACAATGATGTCATCTCGATATCCCCGCATGAAATATTCCCGGTTGTCAGCTGCATTGTCATTCTCAAAAATGATATGTATGCTCACAGAAAAACCTCCTCACTGAACAAAAAAGACAATCTTTCTATCTCCATTTTTTTCTTCTGATGGAAGAGCTTCCAAAACCATAGTGATCCAATTTGTCAAAATATCCTCTTTCGTATAAACGGTGAATCGTATAGACAATTTCTTCCGGTGTTACATTTCGAACGAGAACGGTGTTAGGATCCGTTATATAACATTCGGACGAAGAGACACTAGACTCATACTCCTGTTTCAGCCGTTTCAGGCTCATCATGCACAGGCGGTACCGTCCCGATTCTGTCTGCACAATGATATCTCTTCGATATCCTTTCATAAAATATTCATTATGATCTCTCTCTTCACTGTACTCAAAAATAATTTCTAAACCCATCAGGCTCTCCTCCTGCGCTCTTTTGCCGTTTCCTTTATTCGCAGCCATTTGATCCGTTTTCCTACCAGTAATAGAAATTATCCCATCCATTCATCTTTTCCTCCTGCCGGAAAATCAGCCTCATCCTCTTCTCAAACTTGTTATCCTGTCTGGCATTTATTCGTTCCTTCATTACTTCTAATGGTGCGATCAATCTGCACGATACACTATCTCATCTATTATCATATACGGATGGAGGAAATTTTAGTATGATTCTGTAAGAAGCAATGAGGAACGGCGGGTATAATCACCCGCCGTATGATTTTATTTGTCAATCAATCGCTTTAAGAACGTCTGCGCTTCATTGCGATTTATTCTTGAATCATTTCCTTGTTCAAGGATTGCAACCAGAACTTTTCCATTAAATTGGGCAACGCCTCTTGAATTTTTTCCTGCCCAGTGCGGTTGCAAATTTGTAGCGCCTATCAACCTGTCGTCAAAAGCAGAAACAAGGCGGGCAACGATATTCTTATTTTCATCTATACCAAGTAAATAAATCATATAAACTGATCTTTGCGTTGACAGGAATGCAAGCAGTTTATCAACATTATAAGCCTTCGGGTTGCCCTCCAAAAACAGAACCTTTGTCTTAATATCTGTTTCCGTGACATATGACGGATATATTTTTGAATAATCACCAAGTCTATCTTCCGTCTTGAATGTTGGCAAAGGGAAACCAGAATGCAAGGCTGTTATTATTTTATCCTTTAATGTAGATCCATCATCTGTAATGAGATATTCTATAACACGACCGCGCATATTGACATTATCAATGAGTGCAGCAATAGCAATTTCACCCTGAACTTCTGCAACTCTACTATCAAGGTCATTATTCAAATCGGTATATTCCGGCGACCGCAAGAAGCGTTCCGCCCTGTCTACTGACGAAAGAATATTATGTTTATCGGTAGGCGAAACAGGAAACCTTAAATTGCGTCCTACAATGTCGTTTGTACTTTCAACTAAACGTTCAAGATTATCTTGAAAAGACAACCCCACATGATAAGCAAATAGACTTTGAAAGTTATCCGGCTCATTTTCCATAGAGTCAAAATCAAGCATAATATCGCTTCCATTGAAGCTTCCTCGAATATTATCAACCCTTAATTCTTGTGATGAATGACTGATTTTTTTCAAAAACGTGGAATTAGCCAACATCATGTAGTTGGTATCAGGCGCTACAACACAAACGATAAACGGCTTATTATCATATTTTTGCAATGCTGATAATGACAATACCGTATTACTCATCCGTTTACTTTTTGATTTACTGAATCTGATAGCAAAATCTGGAGAACAGAAAACCTTCCTGTCCTGTGTAAGATTGAATTCATTCTTGACCATAGAGGAAAGTTTTTCTTTATCGCCTATGCCATTCAATTTTTGAATGTAGGCAACAAGCCCGTTAATAGCGTCACGATTATACATTCTCTCTCCATTCTTGCAATGTCATTTGTACATTGCTTAATTTTTTTTGCAATGCAGCGGTATTTCTTTCCCAAAAGACCCCATCGGCATAGCCTTGAATGGTACTGTCCAAATCTGCTATTTTGAGCCTTTTTTCTGCCCACATGCAATACTGTTCGTTCATTTCAATTCCAATAAAATGACGATTTAGTTTCTTTGCTGTTACAGACGTCGACCCCGAACCTAAAAACGGATCAAAAACAATGTCGCCGGGGTTAGAACTTGCAAGTATCAGTTTTGCAAGCAGTTTTTCTGATTTTTGAGCAGGATGTTCAGTATTTTCGGACATTGACCAATATGGAATAGAAATATCATCCCAAAAATTTGACGGATATGTATTTCTAAAGTTCCCGTTTTTCGTTTCTTCCCAATCTTTGGGTTTTCCGTCAACTTTGTATGGCGCTATTACCTTGCGACGCATCTTAACATCTTCCACATTAAATGTATAGGATCTTGAATTTGTAGCAAACCATATATCTTCCATACCATTTTTCCAATTACTCAAAGCGCCACGTCCCTTTTCTCTTTGCCATGTAATACGGTTCTGAATGATAAAATGTCTTTTTAGGACGTTTTCTACAGCGGAACTTGATTTCCAATCGCAACATATATATATAGTGGCATTAGGTTTTAGAAGAGGTATTACTTTTTTAACCCAATTTTCCGTATATTCAATATATAATTCATTTGTCGTTTTCTTAAATTTTTTACCATTGAAATTTTTATCAAGATTATACGGAGGGTCTGCAATCAGTAAATCAACAAATCCTGCAGGCAGATATGGCATGACTTCAAGACAATCACCCAATATGGTTTTATCAAGAACGTCGGATAATTCAACTCTTTTGTCAACGGAAACACAACTTTGAAGGTACTGTCTAGCTTCTTCGACAGTAACAGTTATTGTTTTATTCCGTCCTGATTTTTCCTTTTGCATAGCGGGATTCCTCTTTTTCCACAGATTTCAAGTGTAATGTGCGTTGGACATAATAATACTCTTATATTATATCACAACCCCTCCAGTGCCTCAATAGACAATCTGTGAATTATGCTTTTCATATTACAGTCATTATCCGCTCTACCTTTTCCAAAACCTCCTCTAATTTCCCATCTGTCTGAATCACATAATCGGCACTTTTCATAAGCAGGGGTTCAATTTCCCTTTTATCATTCACGATTCGGCGCCATTCTGCCTCATCCTTCCCAAACGTATTATCCTGTCTGGCATTTATCCGCTCCTTCATTACTTCTAATGGTGCGGTCAGAAGAATCACCGCGTCCATCAAGGGATAAATCTGCCCTTGATTTGCCTCGCAGACAGCAAGAACCAGATTCTTATCTGTAACCGTATCCAGGTATGATACCAATCGTTCTACGCATATCCGCCTCTCCCCGGTTTTGAGATCGAACTCAAGATAATCGGTTTCGTCCAGATCAAGGCAAATGGTATTGTCATCCCGTATCCTTGACAGAAGTGTCGATTTCCCAACACCGGACATTCCTGTTAAAAGAATGCGTTTCATTATTCATCAGCCTCATTCAATACTCATAGAAATCTATAACTTTCACTGCCAATCAATTATTGAAGAGGAAAGAGGAAGGCTTTCCGTCCTCTCCTCTCTAATCCTCATAATGTCCTTTACATGAAAAACTTAAAATCCGGATTTTTCCATATATTCCCGCAGCCATGCACGAAGATCCTCCTCTGAATAGAGATACTGCGGCTTGTCAAAATCGGGCATATCCATGGCGGTCATGACGGCAAGGAGATCCCATGCCAAAAAATCCCTTACTTCAATCCTGTCACTGCATACATATGCAAAGGCCCAATCCGAAACTTCTTCCCTCGTCAGCCGCCCTTCCAGTACAGCGGACAGTTTTTCCAGCAGCTCTTCGATCGGCGGCTGTTTCATGAAACACCGCTCCCTTCTCTTCTTACACTTTCGCTTTTCAAAGCAATCCGACATCATCATTCATCGAATGGGTAATCGGAATAAGAGCGCGCTACTCTGACGCCAACAGATCCATATACTCTTGAGACAAATTTTGCATCACGGCTCCGATGAAATGATCCTCAGAATCCAAAAGAAACGATGGTGCAGGCTCCTGCCGCCTGCGTCTTCTTGAATTTTTCATTCTCTGTCTCTTTCAAAGGGCAGTCCGAGCATCTCATACTTCCGTCTCCAGTAGTTTTCGGCGGAATCTTTATATCTTTCCGCCTTTTCCATCTGCTCCTTCGCCTGCTCTCTTTTTTCCCGCAGATAGATCTGTTCTTTACGGAGATTCTCTTCTTCCCGGCTAAGACTCTCGAGTTCCTGCAAAAGAGAGGTCAGCCGGCTCTCCATCTCCGCCGCCTCGGCTTTTGCCATTTCCATTCGCTCTCTTGTCCCCCGGATGCTCTCTTCGACGCTTTCACTCATCTGGTTGCAGCGCGCCAGTATCTCCGCACATCCCGCCACTCTCTCATCGACCTGCTCCATCGTCTGCCGTGGCCGGGGCAGTCGGCTCTCTCCGGAAACGGCGGCAGCAAGGCTGACATCGTCTCCGCTGCCGCCCTCGCTGATCTGAGGAAGGAGCTCATCCAGCTTGGCTTTTGCGGTCTCAAGGCCGGAGTCCTGGATCCAGTAGGCGACGGAATAGAGGCAGTGATGCAGAGCCGCGCTTTCGAAGCTCTCTTCAACTCCGTCGGAAAAAACAAAGACGGCCTCCGGTCGAAGACAGCTGTAATAATGGCGGAAGAACTCCACTGCGTTGGAATTGCAGAGAGAAGTCGAGTGATTCCCATAGCAGTTTTCTTCGTCTTTTGGGATCGGCTCGACGAAGACTCCGTCGGGATAAGCGGCGATGCATTTTCCGTCTCCGATCTGAAGAGCATACCAGTAGGTCTCTGTCAGCACGGCTGCAACGAGGGTACATCCATAGGCCTTTTCCATTCGGGCACCGCCGCGGTACATCTCCTGAACGGCGGCGTCTGCCTGATGCAGTTCTTCTTCAGTAAACGGGTTGAGTTCGCTGTGACGAAGCGCGCGCTCTCTCCATACATCGACGACCTGCGCTTCCAGCTCTCGGAGCATGCCGCCGAAATCCATGCTGAGGATATCCGCGATGTATGCTTTTTCCATATGGAAATGCCGGCAGGCATACAAGGCCGCCTCACAAGCGATGCGCGCGCCGATCCCGCTTCGAAAACAGTTTTTATCTCCATGTCCGTCGCTGATGACGATGATGCTCAGACCCTCATCGGAATAGGAATCCGCATAATCTTCGCAGCCCGTCCCCATCCGGACATGGTTTTTTCCGATATGACAGGCCTTTATTTCGACATAAGGCTGCATGCCTCCTCCTCCCTTCGCCTAAAAATCAAAATCGTTGTCCCAGTCGATCTCTTCGATGGGAAGCGTCGGGCTTGCGGTGGAGCTTTTCACGCCTGCGGAGGGGGAAGAGTTTCCCGGCCGCTCATTCGCCGGATCTGAAAACGAAGATGCTGCCGTATCTTTTCTTTCAGGGGAGGATGCCGCCGCGGAAGGCATGACTGAGCCGGAGGTGAAGAGGGACTGTCTTTTTTCGACTTGGGCATCGCTGTTCTGGATGGAACCCTGCCGCGTGACAAAATCGACGCCTGTCAGAGTGACCAGCTCGATCTGCTTTGCAAGCATCATCGTGTTTCTCGCCTCATAGATATTGTTTTCGTTCTCGGTAAACTCCAGAAGCACCTTTCTGCACTCGGGACTGAGAGCCCCCTCTTCAATCGCTATGCCGGCACGGGTCGCAAACTGAAACCATTTGTTGCGCTTGAGCTTTTCGAGTTCCTGCGGATACATCCCGATATCGGAGGGCTTTCCGTCGGTCATGAAGATGATCAGGGGAGTATAGGCTCCTGCAGTGGATTTGAGGAACTGTTTTCTTGAGAGTTTTTCGTTGAGCGCGGCAAACGCTTTTCCGAAGTTCGTTCCGCCTCCAACCCAGTCGATATCGTTGTACTCGTAGCACCATACGGGTTGAGGAACGAGGGTCTGCCAGTAAGCATCGGAAGAGAAAGTCAGCAGGGCGACGCGGATCTCTGCCGAGGTATTGCCCTTCTCCCGCTTCCTCAGTTCGGGCAAAACATTGCGAATCGCATCGTTGACAGCCCCGATACGGGCGCCTCTCATACTGCCGGAGATATCGACAACGAAAAAGACGACCATCGCTCTCTTGCGCAAAAAGGTGACGATGTTCTCGACTTCCGGCGTCTCGACCGGCTGCTCTTTGACGGACACACCGGTTTCCAGACTGTCAAAATCTTCAAAATCAAACGAATCTAGGTCAAAAGCATCTAAAATGTTATCCCCCATGACTCTTACCCCTTTCTCTAAAACACTTTTCCCTTGATATTGCCGAAATCTATGATCGTACCGGGCAAAAGAGGAGCAAACCCCTTCGGTCTCACTCTGACCGGAGCCTTGTTCGGAAGGGTCACGATCCACTCGCTCTCGGTCAAATTGCCCAGCCCATAGATCCGTTTGTTTTTCACACTCGCCTTGACGAGGGCGGAAGCGGTCATATAGTCGGTGCTGAGTTTATCGGTTTGACATCTGTAAAGCAGGCTTCCGGGCGCCAAAGCGATCACCTGCTCTTCGGTCCGCAGCAAGCGGCATTCTTTCGGGAGGGTGTCCGGCGCATAGGCGTTGACGAACTGCTGCTTTCCTCCGATCGTGACGAGCATCCCTCTCGCCTTGACCAGCACCTCTCTCCACTGCTGCTCGGTGATCCTGCCGTTGATATCTTTGAGTCCTCTCGTAAAGGCTCTCGTGAAGGCAGCTTTGAGATCGGGCGGAAAGATGTTCCAGCGCCGGATCACATTGACATGAGCTTCGGGATGGGGCCGATTGCTCTGATCCTGCGGATCGTAAATGAAGAGGGGATTTTCCCCGAAAAGCTGTGCACCGATCTCATCCGTCAGAGGAAACTGCACCGTATGTCTTCCCTCCAAGGGATGGTCGATATAGAAAAGACGAAAAAGGATGACCGCAAGTGAAAAACGATCCGTATGGGTATTAGGCAGCGCCTGATCGAGGACAACTTCCGGCGCCATGTACCGGGGCGTTCCTCTGACGCCGAGATTGACGCCGTAGGGAGCGACATTGTCGTTGTCGCAGATCAGCACATCCCCATTTTTCGGGTTGATGAAAAAACTCCCTTCATTGAGATCCTGATAACTGTATCCCATGCTGTGAAGCAGAAAATAGCTCTCGACGATGTGAAGCGCCGCGCTGAAAAGGGCGTTCCAATTGAAAAAATTGATCTCCCCCATGAGAAACTCTCCGTATTTTCGGTACTCCTCCGGTCTGAGCTTCATGATATAGCCGAATCTGCCTTTGACCCTTTCCGTGAGCGCCAGCGGCCAAAGATAGTGCTGCGCCGGAGGGCCGACTGTGATATTATGCGCCAGATTGAGATAAAACGCATCGGCGGAAGGAATTTTTTTATACCATTTGAGCGCGTAGTCTCCGCCATGATAGCTGACTCTGTAGACTTCCCCCTGACCGCCCTGCGCAATATACTCTTCGACCCGAACGCTCTGCTCGATGCCGAACAGGGGGATCCTGTCCCCGGTCTTTAACATCGCCATCGCTCTTTCTCCTCCTTCACTATTCTGCCGACACGATCCTCAGGCAGTCTTCCTCGCTGAGCAGATCCTCTTTTCGGATCGTCATCCTGTCCTCTTCGCCGATATTTTCTGAATAGACCACCCTTCGCATCAGATTGGATGCGGTCTTTTCGTATACTGTCCTCGCCGTCCTTCCGTTGGCATAGTACTGCATCTTTGTCATCTTCTCGAAGATCGGCAGGTAATGCTCTCTTACGCTCTCCGAGATTCGATATCCTTTTTTTTTTGCTGCAAAAGAGCGCGAATATCTCATACATCTCCTGCCCGGTATAGTCCTCAAAATACACTTCCTCGATGCGTGAGCGCATCCCCGGATTCGAGCGGTACAGCCCCTGCATATCTTTGGGATAGCCCGCAAAAATCAGACAGCACTTGCTTCGGTGTTCCGGCTCATCCATAAAGGCGATGATCTGTTCGAGGGCTTCTTTTTTGTAACCGGCATCTGCATGGGTGCTCTCCGCATAGGAAAGACTGTAGGCTTCATCGATAAAGAGGACTCCGTGAACGGATTTTTTGAGCAGGGCATAGGTCTTTTTGTCCGTCTCTCCCACATACTGCCCGATGAGATCTTTTGCGGTACAGGAAAAGAAATGGCCGGTTCGCACGATTCCCATTTCCCGCAGGCATTCTCCGAAGAGTTTCGCGCTCGTGGATTTTCCCGTGCCGGGATTTCCGACGAAAAAGTAATAGCCCGGATGGATATCTTCCAAGGTTCTTCCCGTCTTTTTCCCATAGAGGATCTCCTCCTGTTTGCGCAGGACGATATCTTTGAGAGAGGACAGACCGATCTGCCGGTCCAGCTCCTTCATGATCTCTTCCAGACCCCTCGGATTCAGTCGATCCCTGATCTGTTCCAGTTCCTGCGGCGGGATATCTTCCGCGATGTATTGATAGCGGTCGATTTCTCCTGCCGCCTTGCTCACCCGTTTGAGCAGGCGCTTTTTCATATCGGTGACGAGTCTTTTGACCTCTCCGGCGTTGCCGAAGCTTTCGGTCCGTATCTCATATTTGTACTCTAAAAGCAGACGCACCTGCTCAAGCGCCTCCTCTGTAATCCTTCTTCCCTGCTCCTTCAGCGTCCTCTCGAAGATCTCGATCAGCTGCGCCGGCTCATAATCCGGAAACTCGACGATGCGGACTCTTCGGGACAATCCCGCATTCAGCTGCAGGAAATCTTCAACCCGATTGGCATACATCCCGAAAACCATCTTGAAATCCGCAGCGTTTTCGGTCATCCGGCTCATCATCGCCCCGATGATCTCTGAGGAATATCCGCTGTCTGCGATCTGATACGCCTCATCGATATAGAGCAGGGCATTGTGGTCAATCGCCTCCTGAATCTTTGCAAGCGTCCTGTTTTTGGAATCTCCGACATGAGCCCCTATCAGCTCCGAAGCGTCGGCAAAGATCGTCTCCCGCCCCCCGAGAGCGCCCATCAGATGGTAGAATCTTCCGATCATCTTCCCGGCTGTCGTCTTTCCGGTGCCGGGATTTCCCGCGAAGATATAATGCTCGGGGAGACTCTCCGGCGCGACCCCTCTTCGCAGGCAGTCCTGCTGATCCTGAATCTCAAGATAGAGATTTTCGAACAGCTCTCTTATAAAATCAAAGCCGACATATCTGTCGATCTCGGCGTAGATCTCCTCGACGGAGGAGGCGCCGTGACGGACGAAATACTTCTGGTAATCCCCGAAATCTTCTTTTTTGATGCATTTGGCAGATTCGTCTCTGAGAGAGGACTGCATTTTCGCCTCTCTTGCAATCGTCAGAACATCTCTCGCATTACCGAAATGCGCCCTGTTGCGCTGGGCGTAGAGGTTTTTGAAAAAAGTCTCAAGATCCGGTCTCCGGGTCTCATCCTCCGTCTCTCCTTTCGCCTCTCCCCAAAACCGATACCCCTCTTTCCTGCAGTCGGACTCAAAGATGCTCTGCAGCAGCGAGGGCGGATAGTCTTCAATCGTCAGGATATTCGCCTGACCGAAACGGCTGCTCAGCCCGGAATTCATCTTCAGAAGACGGTCCATCGGATCGGGATAGCCCGCCATGATCAGGCAGAACCGATGCTGCTTGGGATTCGTCATTGCGGCGACCAGTTCGTCAATCGCCTGTTTGGGATAATTGTTTTCTTCTCCGCTCTCCAGCAGCGAATAGGCATCGTCAATAAAGAGCACTCCTTCTTCCGCCCGGCGGATGCACTCTTTCGTCTTGCCGGTCGTCCCGCCGACATAGCGGTCGATCAGATCGTCCCGCGTCACTTCGACGGTATGACCTTTCTTGAGGATCCCCGCCTCATAGAAGATCTGTCCGATCAGCCTCGCCGCCGTCGTCTTCCCGACGCCCGGGTTTCCCTTGATGACAAAATGAGGAATCCTGCTCTGAAAACCGCTGTCATCCGTGGGCGTATCGATCCTTTCATTAGTGCAGATCCGCTTTTTTTCTCCTTCGATCTGCGGATGTTCGTCAAGAAAGTTTTTTTGCCTTTGTCTGTGATCCGTGACGATCTCTGACACCCTCTTCGCTATGGTTTCCCATCCTTTCGTTCCGCAGAGGGTCTGCATCGGATCGGAGAAAGCCTCCGTCCTGAAACGGCGGTATATTTTCTTTACGCTCTCCTCGCTGAAGGGCAGGACGCTTTCCTCCCGCCTTTTCATATGCCAGAGGATATTTTCATAGACAGAGCTGAGATAGCCCGCCCTGTTTTCCTCCCGATCCGCCTCTCTGCTCAGATACATCAGTGAGGAGACGATGCGCGGGATCTCTTCCTGCCGGTAGGAAAGTCTTTTTCCCTCATGGCCGACGATGCGCAGATATTCGAGCATATACCGAAGCTCGTCCCGGCTGGGCAGACCGATATACAGACTGCAGTTTGTGTTCATGGTCTCATCATCGTTAAAAAATCTCTCGCGGAAGATCTCTCCCGCATGGAGTCTGTCGAAGAGATGCGCGATGGATTCTTTGTCCATCTGAGGCGCAAGGAAGATACAGATATTTTCGTTGCGGCTGAGGCTGAATTCATCCCATAGATGAGACAATAGCTCCGAATACTGCTGCATCGGCGCTGAAGCGTCCGTCACGAAATTCTGAAAGAAAGGAAAGACAATCGCCGTCTTGAGCTTGGAGCTTGCCATGAGATTTTTCGCATCGTCCAAAAACTCGGCCGGCGTGATCTTCGGCTGTCTGTAGATCAGTTTCTGCTTTTTTTGTTCCTCTTTCCGCCCGCTTTCTTCCTCTTTTCGCCTCTCAAGACCCGTACGCTCTCTCGGATGGAGTATCCTCCGCCTTTGCTTTCCTCCGCTCTGCATAGGGCTCGTCCTGTTCCTGTTGATCGCGTGCCTCGCGCTCTCATCGTCCAGAACATATTTCCCGATGTTTTTCGCTCCGGAATAAAAGACGATCTGCTCATATCCGAGGCTGCGGAGGTGGTTGTTCAAAAACATGCGGAAATTGTTCTTCTGCAGATCGGGCGAAAGAAACATATCGTCCAGATTGCCGTAGACAAGAAAAATCTTATTCAAATTCGGATATTCAAAAATCGAGCTCATCTCTTTTGCCTTTCTCTCCGCTTCAATCTCTCACAGATTTCAGTTTTTCCTTTGTCCGAGTATCCTCTGAAAGCTTGTTTCTCGTCTCTTCCCGACAGGAGATCGACACCTGCGCGTGGGGATTTCTTCCTTTGACGACCTCTTCGACGCAGCTTCTGTAATAGGCTTTCCGCTCCTCGTTGGTCTCGTCTCCCTTGATCTGTTTGAGATCGACTCGGGTCTGCAGATCCCCGTTTTCCAAAAACTCGGGAGCAAGGGTGATGATCAGCTCTTCGCCGTTTGAAGGGTTCTCCAGACCGATATGCAGCGCCTTGTCATGGCAGTCATCGTCATAAGCGTAGCCGCTGAAGACAAAATTATGCTCTTCAAAGAAATCAATGATCTCTTCGCTGATATTCTGCCTTGAGAAGGCATTGTTCATATTGACGACGGCCCTGTTGATGCACTGAAGGACGTCCGGATAGAGCTCTTTGTTGAGAAATTCGACATATTCCTTCAGCTGTGCGGTCGTCATCTCCTCCGCCTGCGGAGCGCGCAGCGCCTCGTAAGCCTTTCGCGCCTTGTAGAGCAAAAAGTCGTACTTCGTCTGTCCCTTGGCGTTCTTGTCCGTATACTCGGAGAGGCTGACCCCGACGATCTCGTCTTCCAGCTTTCGACCGGCCTTTTCTTCGGCGTAGGCCTTGGCTTCTTCCGTGATGAATCCCTGAGACTCGATATAGGTTTTGACGTCCGCTGAGAGAACGAGAGCCAGTTTACGGTAGTTCTCCCATTCCTGCATCTTCGCGTCCGCCTCATAGGTCTCTTCGACCGCGGCGATGATATTGTCCTTCGCGGCGGCAATCGCAGCCTCGTACTGCTCTTTCTCATAGAGGATCTCCGCCTCACGGCACTGCCGGGTCAGTATCTGCAGCTGCTTCTCGGCGAACTTCCTCCCCTTATGCTCCTCTTCGAGGGCGATCAGAAGTTCCCGGCCTTCTTCGATATAGGAGCGGGCGATCTCCTTGGCTCTTTGTTTCTTCTGCTGGGCCTGCCCCTGTATATGCGCCAGTTCTTCCATATAGAGCCTCTGCCGCTCATCCATTTTCGAAGATATCTTCTCCATGCTTCCCCTGATCCTGCGCCGGTAAGACAGTCCGGCTTCCTCCTGTATCTTCGAGATCTCCTGCAGCGTGCGCTCATTCCTCTCCCTGAGACCGCCGACAAATCGGCCGTAGGCTTCCGCATCCGCCTGATCCGCCGCTTCCCGCACAGCCTTTCTCTGATCTTCCAGAGCCGACATCATCTGCTCGGAAACTTCGACATTGACCGCCGTCTGCTCTTTCATATCATTGAACATCGAATCCCGATACAGGGTGGAGTTCTCGGCAAAAGCCGTACGAATCAGATTTTCTCTCCTCTTTCGGCTTTCCCTCTCATATCGCGCCGCCTCGGCCGCAGCCTCTCTTCGCGACGCGAGAGCCCCATCGACCGCCAATCTCGCGATGATCATCGGTATATACGCCATCGCGAGAGGCAGCAAGATCAAACCGCTTGCAGTTCCGCTCATCTTCCCACTCTCCTTTTCTTCACCTCAGGCTCTGCGCCCGATCTCCCGCTTTCTTTTTTCCTTCCAGCCTTTCCGGCTCATCCTCCCCGCTTTTTGACGATGCGCTGAAGATCTCTTCCCGTCTCCCGATAGAGGCTGTTTTCACCGACCGAAAGTTCCTGCATATCCCTGACCTGAGTGATCCTGCAGTCTTCTTCTCCCGCGAGGGCCTCCCGGATATGGCCGAGGATATCCTTAGAATACTGCTCCTGTTCGGCGCCCGGATAGTCGATATAGACCAAAATACGGTTTGTGACCTGCGCGCCCTCTTCGACCGGCAGAATATACACATAGATTTGGGTTTTAGAGGAGCTTTCAAACACAAGTCTCAGCGGTCTCCTCATATCCTCCCTCAAGCCCTCCATCTGCAGATATTCGCCTGTATAGTCCACGAACTCTTTCTTCTGCCGCTCTTCGTCCTCAGCCTCTTCATATCCTGTCATCCCTTCCTGCCATGAGAGATCCACCTCTCCCGTCAGAAAATCAATGATCGCCTCTCCCCAGTCCGCACGATTGCAGGCCGCTTCATAACGCTGTCTGTACAGAGGAGCAAGTTCGGCAAGCAGGCGGTCGAGACGTTCCACCTCGGCGATACGCTCTTTCAGTTCCTCCGTGCCGAGGCTGTCCGGCTGCTTCAGATACGTCTCAGCGCCAAGCTCCTCTACCCTCCGCAAGAGACCCTGATGGTTTTTCACGCCGCGGACGAGAGCTGCAAAGCTTCCTTTTGACCAGAAGTTAATCTCGATCAGATGCAGCTTCTTTTTCAGAGCGTCTCCCTGACTGCTCTCCCGAATGAGACTTTCAAAATCTTCCAGATCCTGCCTGACTTTTTCCTGCAGATAAGAAAGCTTCATGCCGAAAAGCTCGTACTGATCCTGCCACTTTGCCGTTTTTTCGTCAATTATGTACGAGAGGCGCTCCAGCCCCGACCGTGCGGATACCGCCACCGCCGACGCTGCCTCAAAGAGACCGGCTCTGTAGAGCTTTTGACCGTCCTTGATCGCACGGAAAAAGACCTGCAGACGCCCCGGCATGAATTTACGATGCGCTTTCTGCTCGACTCTCCGGAACAGATTGACTGCGGACTGCAGATAAGCTCTCGCATCGCCGGCTCCTGTATCGGCTTGTCTGTGCCCGTTCTCACGGATCAGGGCGATCATCTCTTTCAGCTCCCGACTCTTTTCCAACAGAGCCTCCTCCGCAGCTCTCAGCTCCCCCTGCAGCCGGCGGTACTCCCCGTCCGTCTCCTGCAGATGACTGCGGATGCTGTCATCCAGATTCTTCTGATGTCTGCGCAGCAGCTCCTCATACTCCGCCTGTCTTTTTCCGTCATTCTCCCGAAGAGCTCTTTGCATATCCTGCCTGCAGGAATCCAGACGCTTTTTTTCTTCGCCCGTCAGCTGCTTCTTTCTTTTCGACATCTCCGCGGAGCGTTCCTTTATGCTTCTCTGCAGGGCGTCGATCTCTTCTTCCAGTCTTTTTATCTCATCCATTGATCTCATCCGTTTATCTCATTATTTTAATCCGCACCGCTTCACTGCCGGCGGCTCGTCTCTTTGATCTCTTCTTCCACCTGCATCGTCTTTTGCTGCCTTGCTTCAATCAGCAGACGGATCTGTTTTTCCGCCTCGTCGAGCCTGAGCCGGATCTCTCCCAAAAGCCTTTCTATCGCAGCTGTTTCCTTTTCTTTATAGTATTCCAGCACCTCTTCGTCGGCTTTCATGCGGGAGCGCATCTCCTCCATCTCACGCTCGAGCAGAGCATACTCCTGCTTTCTCTTTTCCTCTCTGTACTCCGGTTTCGGTTCAAAGTTCAATCATGCCACCCCCAGCCTTTCTTTTGACTTCCTCCCAAACCTTCAGCACCCTTGCCGACGGCACGCCGACCAGAGCGACTCTGCCGGGAGAGAATTTGATCTCCGCGACTCTGTTTTTCCGGGCATAATACTCCTGCGCAGACTTCCGATACCTCGGAGTCAGATAGTGCAGCTTCTGATTGGAAGAACCGACAAAGGCTCTGCCGTCATCCAGCTCTCGGACGTATTTCCCGTCGATCAGGAGATCCGTCAGTTCCAGAAGAGCAACCGCCTCCGGCTGCTTCTGCAGCTCCTGCAGACAAAAACCGGAATAGATGATAACGCCGATATCTCTTTTCGCCTTGGCCAGCAACAGCAGTTTTCTGAGAGAGGCGGCCTGAAGAAAAGGCTCTCCCCCGCTTATCGTCACACCCTCCGCGCCGCTCTTTACGATCTCTTCCGCAAGAGAACAAAGATCTGCCGCACTCCCCTCTCCCCGATTCATCTCCGCAGCCAGACAGCCCGCGCAGGAAAAACAGCAGCCCTGCACCCAGATGACGAAACGCTCATAAGGACCCAGCAGTCTCGTGCTCTTTTCGATATGCGAGATACGAAGACTTCTTTCCTTCTCTTCTTTCTCCTTCTTCCTTCGTCTCTCTTCCGCTGCAGCGGTTCTCACTGCTTCTTTTTCCTTTTCGTTTTTCTCCATCCGCATCCCTCCCGCGGCACTTTGCTCCTGATCTTCAAATGATCCTCTCCGAAACAAAAAGCTTATATTAACTATCATACAACATCTGCGCAAAAAAAGGAATTCTCAAAAAATCTCAGGATTCCGAAGGAAATTCAATAGCGCCTTCTGTGTCAACGTTGGCTGTATCTCCGGCATACCGGCGATGAAAAGCGAAGCCGTCGATCCGAGACTGTAAAATTTTTTTGCAACAAAAAAAAGCCGTTTTCTAAAGACGGCTTTCTTTTTACTCCGAGTATATTTTTTTGAAGGGAAGCTCCTTCCTGTGGTGTAACAGCCTTTTCAGACTTTCCCGTACCTCAAGTTTCGACGCTTTTACATCGCCTGCGTCGGCTGTGTCTTGCGAAGAGAAAGCTTGACATTGGAAGTCAGCACATCCGAATAACTGAAAGACACTCTCGTCGTCGTGTTGAAGTTGCCGTTGAGGCGGACGACAAAAATATGAGGATAAGCGTCTTCCAATATGCCTTCTCGCACTACAATCTTCTTTCTTCCTTTATTCGCTCGTAAAACGATATCTCTTCCAAGGTGCTTTTCAATAGTCTTTCGAATCCCGTCTAAGGTCTGTTTCGTAGCCAAAAAATCACCCTCTCCTTGACACTGCCTGTAATTTGTTACAAAACTATAACACAATTATAGCATTATTACAAAACAATGTCAAATCGGGGTGATTTTTTTACAGGACAAAAGAAAAAGGCTATTTCTTCATCGGCATATATTTTGCGAGAACGCCGGCAACATTCGTGATCGGCATGGTCTGGAGGATCACCTTGCCGGGACCTTTCACGACCGTATTGAAAAGCCCTTCTCCGCCGAAGAGGATATTTTTGATCCCCGGAACGGTGACAACATCCATCGTACAGCTCTCGTCCATCGCCACGAGATAGCCGGTGTCAATGACGAGCTGTTCTCCTGCAGGCAGGTCATACTCCACTGCATATCCGTCGATCTCAATGAAGGCGGTTCCGCTTCCGGTCAGTTTCTGCATGATGAATCCTTCTCCGCCGAAAAGTCCTTTGCCGAGATTCTTCTGGAAGAACATGGAGAGTTCCACCGTCGTATCGGAAGCCAAAAATGCAGCCTTTTGAACGATGATACTCCTTTCCTTGTTCAGGTCAATCGCACGGATCGTTCCGGGAAAACTCGAGGCGAAAGCGATCATTCCTTCCCGACCTTCCGCCGTATAGCGGTTCAGAAAGAGGGACTCTCCCGAAAACATTCTGCCCAAAGCCTTGCCTATCCCGCCGTTGGACGTCGTTTCCATTTTCATATTCGAGGACATCCAGCTCATGGCGCCGGCTTCGCTGAGCATGGACTCACCCGCGGAAAGCTCACAGATGACTGCCGGCAGATTTCCTCCAACGATCTCATAACTTTTCATAAGAAAACACCTCCTGCATTTCAACATAGATCGCTTTTAGATTTACTTCCTACTCATTTTTCATTATATCAGTTTTCTGTTCTCTCTTCCAGTTTTTTCTTTCGAATGTATCTTTTTCTCGGATATCTTCGCCTTGTTTCCTGCTAAACCAGTTTACCATTAAATATTCGTCAAGCTCATATGAGCCGAAGGCAAGAATACTGTCGGGAGTTTATTTTCAGTTCGACGCCACGAATCTGCATTCTTCAACGGATTATCGGTACTATACCGAAAGCGAGGTCGATCCCATCACACAGTAAACCGTCCGGTCAACTCGATCATTTCTTTCGTAATTTCTGTCAGAGAGCGGCTGGATTCGGCCATCTGCTGCATTGACGCCGTCTGCTCCTGAACGGAAGCCGCCGCCTCTTGAGTCGAAGCCGCATTCTCCTGAGCAATCGCCGAAAGATTATCAATGATCCGCATCATTTCTTCTTTCTGGTCTTCCACTTTTTCCAAATGGCGGTTGATCTGTCCGATGATACCGCCGTTCTCTTCCAGAGAAACCGACATTCTGTTGAATTTTTCAGCCGTCTGCTCCACGCTTTCAGTCTGTTTTCCAACGATGATCGCAACCTCTCCCATCGTTCGCACGGCGGTCTCGGATTTTTCGGTCAACTGAGAAACGATATTTCGAATATCTTCGGTGAAACGGTTGGAATCCTCTGCCAGTTTTCGGATCTCTTCAGCGACTACGGCGAAGCCTCTGCCGGCTTCTCCGGCTCTTGCAGCCTCAATCGCAGCATTGAGAGCAAGCAAATTGGTCTGCTCGGCGATTGATTTGATCATATCGCTCGCCTGTTCGATGGACTTCGCGCTTTCATTAGTCCCCAGAATGATCTCATGGATCGTCGTTGCCGAGCCCTTGCTCGCCTCCGTGTATTCGATCAGAGAAGCGACAATATCCATTCCCTCTTCTTTGACTGCGAGCACTTCCTCGGTTTTGCCGTTGAGTTTTTCCATCAAAAGCTGATTCTCTCCCAGTACTTCTCCCATCGCAGCCATGGCCATCGCTCCTCGGGTGGCGTCTTGAGCCTGATCCGTCGCCCCTTTTGCGATCTCTTCGATTGTCTTTGCAATATCTTCCGATACGGCAGCATTCTGACCGGATATCACGCTCAATGCTTCGGACGAAGATAACATTTTATTTCCGACGTCCACTGCCTTATGGATGAGGTCGCGAACCTTCCCCTCTGAGGATGCAATCGTTCTCGTCAGTTCTCCGGTCTTGTCCTTATAATGGATATACTCTGCAGCTTTGAGACTTTTTTTGAACGAAAAGTCAAGTCTCTCCTGATGCTGAACGACTTCAAGCAGAGCGAATATGATGGTTTCATATCTCTTTCTCACATAGAAATACACCCCTGCTGTGACAACACACAAAATCGAAATAAAAATAACCAGTTCCTGAACAGATACATTCATATCACACACTCCTCTTGTTTCAAGTTGTCTCAAAAAAATCGGTCAAAGCCCATTGAGGTGGGTCGTTTTTATATAGCCGTATATTTTTTCATGGAAAATATTATCCAAAACACTCTTCGAGTCTCTCTGCCAGTTCTTTTGCCATCGCCGTGATCTCAGCGGTATCTTTGCCTTCGATCATCACTCTGACGAGAGGTTCGGTACCCGAAGGGCGAATCAGCACCCTTCCCTGCCCGTCCATCTTTTTTTCGATCTCCGCAATCTGTGATTGAATCTGCGAATGAGAGCGGTAGGCGTTTTTATGCTCATTTTTGACTCTCGCATTGACGAGAACCTGCGGATAGGTCTGCATGACCTTTCTGAGTTCGGAGAGTTTTTTCCCTTTGTGAGAGAGGATCTCCGCAAGCTTCAGTCCGCTGAGCACCCCGTCTCCCGTCGTATTGTAATCGAAAAATATCATATGCCCGGACTGCTCTCCTCCGAGAGAATACTTGTTTTCAAGCATTTTTTCCAGCACATAGCGGTCTCCTACCGCAGTCGTAACGATCTCGATCCCGTACCGCTTCGCCGCCTGATACAGCCCGATATTGCTCATGACAGTCACGACGAGGGCATTCCGATTAAGACGCTGTTTTTCTTTGAGCGCGATGGCACAGATCAGCATGATCTGATCGCCGTCGACGACTTTTCCGCATTCATCGACGGCGATCAGGCGATCCGCATCTCCGTCAAAGGCAAGGCCGAGATCCGCTTTTTCACTCAGTACTCTCTCCTGAAGCTTTCTCGTATCCGTCGATCCGCATTGAAGGTTGATATTCGTACCGTCCGGCTCGTTTGCGATGCAGACGATCTGCGCTCCCAGAGCTTCAAATACTTTCGGAGCAATCCGGTAAGCTGCTCCGTTTGCCGTATCAAGAACGATTTTCATTCCTCTGAGATCTCCTTCGACCGAGTGTTTCAAAAAATCAATATAAGCGGATTCGGCTTCCTGCCCGGAAAGGGATCTGCCTACCGCTCCATGCGTGGGAAAATCATTGAGTTTTTCCGCTGAATCGACGAACTCTTCGATCTCCGCCTCGATCTCATCCGCCAGCTTGAGGCCGTGAGAATCAAAAAACTTAATCCCGTTATACTCCATAGGATTATGAGAAGCGGAAATCACCACGCCCAGATCGGCCTGCCACTCTCTCGTCAGATAGGCGACTGCGGGAGTCGGCAGGACACCCGCATCGACGACGTCCGCACCGACACTCATCAGCCCCGCAGCCAGCGAGGATTTGAGCATATCTTTTGACTGTCTCGTATCCGAGCCGATGACCACCTTGAGACGCTGCTCCCTGTGCCGGCTGTATTTTTTGAGTACAAAGGCTCCCGCCCTCCCCAAATCATAAGCAAGTCTTCCGCTTAGTTCCGTATTGGCGACTCCGCGGACTCCGTCCGTACCGAAATATTTTCTCATCGCTCTCTCCTCTCGATTTTCCCTGTTCTGATTTTTGAGACGTCAGTCTGCGGTCAGAGCTTTTCTCCTTTATTTTCATCTACCCGAATCCATTTGTTTCTTTTCAATTATACTATGAAGAACTTCCTCTGTTCAACGAAAAAAATATTCTTCTTTTTTTGATTATATGGTAAAATTATCTTGTCGATATTTTAATTGAGAAAGGAGTGAAACAGCTGATGAGAAGCAGGATTCGACATTTTCGGCGCCGGCGGTCTCTATCTGTTCTGTCCGTTTTTTTTCTCCTTTTTTTCTCTTGCTTACCGGCAAGCGTTTTCTCTTCAGAAAAAGAGGAACGAGGTGCTCTTCTCTTTTCTTCCGAAGAGCTCGAGTTTATACGAGAGCACCGCAGCGACAGCCTGACCCTTGCGCTGGATCCTCATTCCGGTATTGACTATTTCGAATACCGAGGCGCTCACTACGGTTATATCCACACCATCCTTGATCTCATCCGAAAAGAGACCGGTCTGCACATCCGCATCTCGGATGAGCGGAATTGGGCGAAGGCGCTCAAAGACGCGGAGGAGGGCTCCGTCGACATCTTATTCGGAGCCAATGCAACACAAGAGCGCAGTTCCTATCTCAATTTCTCCAAACCCATCGTCAGCTATCCCTACGCGGTCTTCTCCCGAAAAAATTCCGACGTCCGAAGTTTGGCGGATTTTGACGGAAAACACATCGCCTTTATTGAGGGAGACGTCGTCGCCGAAGAATTTCAAAGGAAATATGCAAAGATCAAAGGAAACATCGTCCTTTATCCGAATGCTTTTTCTGCTCTTGACGATCTGGAGAAGGGGAAGATCGACGGTTTTATTTATCCGGGCGGGCCCGTCGTCAACCGTCTTCTCTATGACTTTCCTCAGATCCGGCTTCTCACGGAGATCCATTTCATTCTTTCTGATATGACTTTTTCCGCATCGAAAAAACATCCTGAGATTCTCAGCATCATCGAAAAGGTAACGAATCACTACTCCGAGGGTCTGATCGCCCAAGCGATTAAACAAGCTGAGATCGACTTCAACCGAATGGCTCTGCATCTAAGCGAGGAAGAAATTCTGTGGCTCGACTCTCATCCGGTCATCCGGGCCGGCGTCACCGACAACTACCTTCCCTTCGACTACTACTCCGCAGGAGAATACAAGGGGATTGCGGGAAGCGTACTGACGAAATCCTGCAGCCTGATCGGACTTGAATTTGAAGCCGTGCGCGGCGATTTTTCCGAGCTCTATCAAAGGGCCCTCGAAGGCGAGATCGACGTTCTCAATATGTCCAAAACTGACGAACGAATGAGAGACTTCCTGTTTACCATACCCTTCTCTCTGGAAAAGGAGATCATCTACGGACGAAAGGATGCTCCCTACGTCCACGATATCTACGGTCTGGAAGGCAAACGCATCGCGGTCGTTCCGGGGTTCTGGCATTACGATTCCCTCGAAAAGAACCTCCTGCAGCCGATTTTTACAGAGGCCTCGAGTACGGAGGAATGCCTTCAGCTCGTCCACCGGGGAAAGGCGGATTATTTCATCGAAAACCGAACGGTCGCAGAGTATTATATCACGGGACTGGGCTATTCTTCCGTCATGGAAAAAGGAGTCACCGGCTCCGACTCTTTCCAGTATTTTGCGGTTCGCAAAGACCTTCCCCTGCTCTCCTTGGTGCTTGAAAAATCCATGCGGCTGGTCTCCTATGACCATGAGAAATATAACGGTCTGCGCAGCCTGCCGAGCATCACGCCTCCGAAATATCGAAATCTGATCCTGATCATCATCCTTCTTCTCGTGATTCTCAGCATCGCCTTTCTCTATATCCGCCATGCGATCCGAACCCTCGCAGAGCAAAAAGCGAACAATCGGATTCTCCGGGAGCGTACAAAGATCCTCTATATGGATCCGCTGACAGGGGTGAAAAACCGCGCCAAATTTTACGAGTCTCTCTCTTCTTTCGACGAGATGCCCTTCCCTCAAGCCTTTGTCATGATCGATATCAACGATCTGAAAAAGGTCAACGACAATTACGGGCATCCTATGGGAGATGAACTGATCCGTCTCTGCACCGAGATCATCCGTTCCGTCTATCCGACTGAATTTGTCTTTCGCATGGGAGGAGACGAATTTCTCGTCATCTATTTTCCCAAAGACCCTCAGCAGGCCTTCGAAGATATCCTTCGCCTCAATGCACTCTCTTCGAAGAGCTGTCTCACGGACGGCAGAACCAAAATCTCGGAAGTCTCAATGGCGGTCGGCTGTGCGTTCCGGGACTCTTCTCTGGAAAGCGCGGAAGAGGTCATCAAAATATCGGACAATCTCATGTATGACAACAAGAAAACAATGAAGAAAAAAATGGCCTGACACCCTATGTTGTCATATGTCGCGTCGAATGTCCCTCTGTTCGAAGCAAGACAAGCCTTTCGATGAAAAAGGAGCCTTTCGGCTCCTTTTTCACGGCATTTTCGTTTTCCTAAAGACCTATCCCCGAAGATCGATATTCGCCCCGACTCCGGGATTGACAGAAAGCTCCATGGCTCTTGCGTTTTCGTGCATGAGCCGGATCATCTGCCCTGCATTCTCTTCTGCGGTATCCATCGTTTTTTTCAGCAGGGACACCTGCACGGAGTTTGCCGCTTTCATCATACTCAGATTCATCGACAAGCCTGCAATATCCATAGACAATCCTCTTTTCCCATCTGATTTATGTGATGTCAATGTATATTTCGGCAAAAATCCGCTTTGCTTGAGCCTTACTTGTCGTTTTCCTTTCTTCCGCCATCCTTCTCTCTGAGAGCCGCCTGCGCAGCAGCCAGTCTCGCGATCGGCACGCGGAAAGGCGAACAGGAGACATAGTGCAGACCCAGTCTGTGGCAGAATTCCACGGAGCTCGGCTCTCCTCCGTGCTCTCCGCAGATGCCCAGCTTGATCGACTCTCTCGCTTTCTTTCCAAGCTCAACGGCGATCTCCATGAATTTTCCGATCCCGCCTTGATCCAAGACTTCAAAAGGACTCTTGTCTAAGATCCCCTTTGCCTCATAGTCGGAGAGGAATTTTCCGGAGTCGTCTCTGGAGAAACCGAAGCCCATCTGGGTCAAATCGTTGGTACCGAAGCTGAAGAACTCGGCGATCTCGGCGATCTCATCCGCCGTGATGCAGGCTCTCGGCACCTCGATCATCGTTCCGATCATATATTTCAGGCGGTCGCCCTTTTCACTGAATACGAGAGCGATCTCTTCTTCGATCTCCTTCTTTACATAGTCGAGCTCTTTTGCAGAACCGATCAGCGGGATCATGATCTCGGGATAGATATCCTCATATCCCTCCGCCTTGACCGTCAGCGCCGCTTCGATGATCGCTCGGGCCTGCATACGGTAAATTTCCGGATATGTGACCGCAAGACGGCAGCCCCTGTGTCCCAGCATCGGGTTGAACTCGGCCAGTGACTCCACCGTATCTTTGAGGTCTTCCAAAGAGACCTTCATCGAATCCGCAAGATCACGAATATCTTCTTCCTTATGCGGGAGAAATTCATGCAGCGGAGGATCGAGCAGCCTCACCGTGACCGGACGCTCTCCCATCTCTTTGTAGATCTCGTAAAAGTCCTGTCTCTGCACGGGAAGCAGCTCAGAAAGAGCGGATTTTCTCTGCTCGAGACTGTTTGCGACGATCATCCTGCGCACGGCGGGGATTCTTGCCTCATCGAAAAACATATGCTCTGTACGACAAAGTCCGATCCCTTCCGCTCCAAAAATCACCGCCTGCCTTGCATCTCTCGGGGTATCCGCATTCGTCCTGACTTTTAGCCTGCGGATCTCATCGACCCATCCCATGAAGACGCCGAAATTTCCGCTGAGCTCCGGCTCCACTTTTTCGATGCTTCCGTGGTAAACTTTTCCCGCGCTTCCGTCCAGAGAGATATACTCGCCCTCGCGGATCACAAAACCTTTTCCTTTGATGACTTTTTCATTTTCATCGACGCGAATCTCGCTGCATCCCGCGACGCAGCATTTGCCCATTCCTCGGGCCACGACAGCGGCGTGAGAGGTCATGCCTCCTCTTGCGGTCAGAATTCCTTCCGCCGCCACCATACCCTCGATATCTTCCGGAGAGGTCTCCTGTCTGACAAGGATGGTTTTTTCTCCTCTTTTGCTCGCTTCGACCACATCTTCCGCATGGAAGTACACCTTTCCGGAGGCCGCTCCCGGTGAAGCCGGAAGTCCGGTCGTAATCAGCTGAGCCGAAGCGAGGGCTTTTTCGTCAAAATTCGGATGCAGCAGCTGCTCCAGCTGGTTCGGATCAATGCGCATCACCGCTTCTTCTTTCGAGATCACCTTATCGTTTACGAGATCGACAGCGACATTGATCGCAGCCTGCGCCGTTCTCTTTCCGTTTCTCGTCTGCAGCAGAAAAAGTTGTTTGTTTTCTATCGTAAATTCGATATCCTGCATATCTTTGTAATGCGCTTCGAGCGTCTTGGTTGCACGCACGAACTCCTCATAGACTTCCGGCATGATATTGCCAAGATCGGAGATCGGATTGGGCGTACGGATTCCCGCCACCACATCTTCTCCCTGCGCATTGATCAGGAACTCTCCAAAGAGTTTGTTTTCTCCGTCGGCGGGGTTTCGGGTGAAGGCGACTCCGGTTCCCGAAGTATCTCCCATATTTCCGAAGACCATGGACTGAACATTGACCGCCGTCCCGAGATCATGCGGGATATCGTGCAGTTTTCTGTAGACCATCGCACGAGGATTGTTCCAGGAAGCAAAAACCGCACTGATCGCAAGCTCCAGCTGCTTCATCGGATCCTGAGGGAAATCTTCGCCCTTTTCTCTCTTGTACACGGTCTTGTACTGTTCGACCAGCTGTTTGAGATCCTCGGCGTTCAGCTCGGTATCCAGATGCACGCCTTTTCTTTCCTTCATATCCTCCAGTAGCGATTCGAAATTGACCTTTGCGATCCCCATCGCGACATCCGCAAACATTTGGATGAAGCGTCTGTAGCTGTCATAGGCGAAACGCTCATTCCCCGTCGAATGTGCGAGCCCTTTGACCGAGACGTCGTTGAGTCCGAGATTCAGTATCGTATCCATCATGCCGGGCATTGAAAACACGGCTCCCGAACGCACGGAAAAGAGCAGAGGATTTTGGTCGTCGTTGAATTTCTTGCCGAGTTTTTGCTCCACCTCGCGCAGATGTCCTTCCACCTCGTCAATCAAACTTTGCCAGAGCTTTTCTCCTTCTTCGTAAAATTTCGTACATGCCTTAGTCGTGATCGTGAATCCCGGAGGCACCGGAAGCCCGATATTCGTCATCTCTGCGAGGTTTGCACCCTTTCCTCCCAGCAGGCTTCGCATTTCTTTAGAACCTTCGTGAAAACTGTAAACAAATTTACTCTTTTCCATAAGAACCGACCTCTCCTTTCGCATTTTACGATATATTAGTCTTTCATCACCTTGACACCGTTCTTTTTCAGTACATTGATGATCAGCTCCGCCGTCTCTTCGATCGCTTTATTCGACACATCAATGATCGGACAGCCGATCTTTTTCATGATCTTCTCGGCATAGTCGATCTCGTCGAGTATCCTTTCCATCATCGCGTAGTTCGATCCGCTGGGCAGTCCGAGGGCTTTGAGTCTCTCTTCCCGGATCTCGTTGAGCTTGATCGGAGAATTTGTCAGCCCGACGACTCTTTTCGGAGAGACCTCGTAGATCTCTTTCGGGGGAATCGACTCCGGCACGAGAGGAACATTGGCGACCATGATGTTCTTGTTGGCAAGATACATTGAGAGCGGCGTCTTGGAAGTCCTTGAAATGCCCAGAAGGACAAGATCCGCCTTGAGCAGTCCTCTCGGATCCTTCCCGTCGTCATATTTGACGGCAAACTCTATCGCTTCCACTCTGCGAAAATATGTATCGTCGAGCTTGCGCAGCATTCCGGGCTCCCAGTTCGGCTCCATGCCGAGCACTCTCTTGATCCCGTCGACCATGGGGCTGAGGAGATCCACTGCGGAAAACCCGCTCTCTGCGACAAATGCTTCGATATAGGCGACCAGATCCCGGTCCACAAGAGTGTAGAACAGGACGACTTTCTCCTCGGCGGCCGCCTGCTCGAGGATTTTCGTCAATGCCTGTTTTTCGAGCACATAAGGGAATTTTTTCACCTCGTAATTATCCATATCAAACTGCGAGATCGCCGCCTTCGCCGCCTGCTCTCCCGTCTCTCCAAGGGAGTCCGAAACAATATAAATTGATAAAAAATCCATTGAGTCCTCCATCGTTTTAATTTTTCAGCAGTTCCGTAAACAGCCGCGTCACATTCGTCTTGGAAAAACGTCCGACCACTTTAAGCTGGTCTTCCGCTTCCGGATAGACGACCGGCAGACTGTCGACCTCATGGACGATCAGCTTTCGGATCGCGTCCTCGACGGTCTCCGTCGTTTTGACACAGGCGATATTCGGCATTCTGGTCATCGCCATCGAAACGGGAATCAGTGAAATATCTCCGCCTCCTATCGCCGACTTGAGCAGGTCTTTTCTCGAGATGACGCCTGAGAGATAATTGCCGCTCGTCACAAAAAGCGAACCCACATCCTCAAGAAACATCGTCACAATCGCCGAATGAATCGACGCCGTATCCGAAATGATCACCGGAACGCTCATGACCTCCTCGACCAGCTGACCGCCGAGTCTGCGCAGCTCGTTGGACCTCGATCTGTTCTCCGGACAGAAATAACCTACTTTCGGTCTGGCGTCGAGCTCTCCGCTCATCGTCAGCACCGACAGATCCGGCCTGAGACTCGAGCGTGTGATGCCGATGATCCCGGCAATCTGCTCTCCGCTGATCGGCTGGTGCTCTTTCACAATCTCAATAATTCGTTTTTGCCTCTCTGTAAGCTGTATTTTCTTCACCCCCCATCCGGTATATGTCATCACAATAATTATATAGTATGGTATATTTTCGATTTCGTCAAGATATAATCGAAATTTATCTTCCCACACAGTAACAATTTCTATGAAACAAATCCTTCTTGAAGTTTGTCTGCAGTCTGGGTATTGTATTGATTCCGTTTCAGCGTACATATTTGCCTGCAAAAATTATCCTTGACAAATCTCGTCGCAAGGATCTATCATCTTGGAATATTCCGATACGCTCTTATCTCTTATCATTTTTCGAATTTTGGAGGAAAAGCATGCAGAAATTTCCGCTCTACCACAGCCTCAGCGACGAACTGAAAAAATATTTCGGAAAAAAAGTGATCAAGCTTGCCATCGACGGCTCTTTCACCTGTCCGAACCGGGACGGGCGAAAAGGCTTCGGCGGCTGTACTTTCTGCAGCAGTCAGGGGGCCGGAGAATATACGAGCGGGAGAGAGCTCTCGATCTCTGAGCAGATGGAAAAACAGACAGAGCTTCTCTCCTCCAAATGGAAAGATGCGCTCTATATCGCCTACTTCCAGAATTTCAGCAACACCTACGCGGATACAAAGACCTTGAAGGCGAAATACGACGAGGCTCTCTCCTTTCCAAACACCGTCGGCCTCGCCCTCGCCACGAGACCGGACTGCCTCGACGAGGATGTCCTGCGTCTACTTGCCGGCTATCATAAAACCACCTATCTCTGGGTCGAACTCGGTATTCAGACCTGCCATGACAGGACGGCCTCCCTCCTGCACCGAGGCTATGACAAAAAGGAGATGGATCTCGGTTTTGAGCAGCTCCGAAGAGAAAACATCCGCACGGTGGCTCATATGATCCTCTCTCTCCCGGGCGAGACCCGAGAAGACTTTATCGAGACTCTGAACTATCTGATCGGTCAGAAGATCTGGGGACTGAAGATTCATATGCTCAACATCCTTCGCGGTACACAGCTTGCTGCAAGCTATGCCTCCTCCCCCTTTCCCCTTGCAGACCGGGAGGAGTATATCTCCCTCGTCTGCGACCTGCTCGAACTTCTTCCTCCCGAGATCACGATCCACCGCCTGACCGGAGACGGCAGCAAGAAGGATCTGATCGCCCCGCAGTGGATCCGCGACAAACGAGCCGTGCTCAACGGGATTGCAAAAGAGCTCCGCAGAAGAGGCTCCTGTCAGGGATTTGCCATCAAAAACAAGCGATATCTCTGCAATCGCGAACTGAAAGGAGACAGACTATGCAGCGAAAACTCTTTTGTGAAATCTCACCAATGACCTATCGACTTTCCGTATACAAGCAAACTATTCAAAGAAAATGGAAGGATTTTTGGAGCGGTGAAAAATTCGCTTCGTCAAAAAGCACTTCTTTACTTCCCGTCCTTGTCTACAGTCACAAATCTCTGATGAAGCGAACCCTCGGCAATGTGGATCAGAGACTTCAGGAAAACAAGGTCATCAATCTTAATCTGGCCGCGCCGAAGGTCTCCGGCATACTGATAGAGCCCGGTGAAATATTTTCGTTCTGGCGTTTGGTCGGCCCCTGCACGAAAAGCCGAGGTTATCAGGAAGGTCTCTTTATCTCTTCAGGGAAGACGTCAAAGGGCGTCGGCGGAGGAATGTGCCAATTTACGAATCTGATTCACTGGATGCTCCTGCACACTTCACTTAAGATCGTCGAACACCATCACCACGATGGTATCGATCTGTTTCCGGATCACGGACGACAGGTTCCCTTCGGCCTGGGCACCTCTATCATGTATAATTATATCGACTATCGATTCCGCAATACCGGCAATCAAACCTACCAGCTGATCGTTTATACCACAGACAGATATCTATGCGGAGAGATTCGAACCACAAAGGCTCTGCCGATCAAATACCATATCTGGACCGACGATGAACATTTCATTAGAGAAGGAGAAAATGTGTACCGAAAAGGCAGAGTTCTTCGCAGATGCATCGACAAAAGAACCGGAAAGACGCTAAATGAGGAACTTCTTAAAGAAAATCACGCTAAAGTCCTCTATGATTTTCATTTTCCCCTTGACAATAATAGTCTCTAAGACTATAATTTTTATATAGTCTATCCGACTATTATTATCCGATTCGGGAGTGAAGCCTATGAATGAAATCTCCTATCTCAAAAGCTATCGAACACAGGACTACGAGAAGCTCTCTCTGACCACGGACATCCTGATCTTCACCTTGGATCGGGAACATCGCCTGCAGATTCTGCTCAGCAGGAGAACACAGTTTCCCTACAAGGGATTTTGGGCTCTGCCGGGCGGCTTCGTGCAGATCGATGCTTCTCTTGAAGAGGAAGCCTCACGAGTCCTTCGGGAGAAAACCGGTCTTTCGGATCTGCATTTGGAACAGCTCTACACTTTCGGCGACAAGGACAGAGACCCTCGAATGCGCATCGTCACCGTCGCCTATCTGGCACTGATGCCGAGAGACTCTGTATGCCGCCTCGAAAAAGAAGCGGAGTTCTTTCGGATCGAAGAAGGGGAATCCGAACTGATTTTTCACGGGAGCTGCCGCATCGAAGAAGGCTCTCTCGCCTTCGACCACAGCCGGATCATCCGCCTCGCCCTGCAGAGGATGAAAGGCAAGCTCCACTACACGGACATCGCCCTTCGTCTGCTGAAAGATCCGAACAGGTTTACAATCTTCGAACTGCAAAAGATCTACGAGACGATTGAAAACAAAAGCTATGATACCCCGAACTTCCGCCGCTATTTCAAGACCCGCTACGAGAGCACGGGCATCGCTGAAAAAACCGAAGAGTCAGGCACTGAATTTTCCAAACGCCCAAGCAGTTATTACCGCTTGGCAAAACCATAGGAGGTCTCTCATGAAAAAGAAACTGCTGCTCGTCATTGATATGCAAAACGACTTTATCACCGGAGTCCTCGGCAACGAGGCCTGCCGCGCCGTCGTCGATCCGGTCGTCAAGAGAATGGAGCGGGCACGGGAGGAAGGCTGGAATATCCTCTGCACGAAGGATATCCACGAGGAAAACTATCTCGAGACCGGGGAAGGAAGAAGGCTGCCGGTCCCTCACTGCATCCGCGGAAGCAGAGGAAGTGAGATCATCGACGAGATCAAAGAGCTTTCCGCGGGCTGGGAGAACGCAAAAGAGGTCTTCCTGCCCGAAAGTCCTTTTGAAAAACCGGCCTTCGGAAGCACGGCTCTCTCGGAACTGCTGCATGCCTACGACTTTGACGAGATCGAGCTCATCGGCGTCTGCACCGATATCTGTGTACTCTCCAATGCGATCATCCTGCGCTCCGACTATCCCGATATGGAAGTCTCCGTATCTGCAGACTGCTGTGCAGGCGTGACCGAGCAGAGCCATCAGACCGCTCTTGCGGCGATGGCGGGCTGTCAGATCACCATAAAATAGGAGGCGAACCATGATCACTCTCAACAACACCCCCATCGATAAAATCCGTTTTCCGGACCATACCGCTCTGCTCCGCTGCGGGGAAACCGTTGACGAAATCCTGCTCCGCTGGGATTATGAGTCTGATGAAGAACTCTTCGAGCTGTTCTGTCTTGCAAGGCACCTGCGCAGTCAAAAAAGAGGCCGAAAACTCAGCCTCCTGATGCCCTATCTGCCCAATGCCCGCATGGACAGAGTTAAATCGAAAGACGAGGTCTTTACGCTCAAATATTTCTGTCAGATCATCAACTCTCTTGACTTCGATGAAGTTACGGTCCTCGACGTGCATTCCTCTGTCGGCATCGCACTGCTGAACCGAGCAGTCTCCCTCTCACCTCAGCCTTATATTGAGAGAGTCCTTGAGATCATTCGCAGGGAACACAAAGATCCGGTCCTCTATTTCCCGGACGAAGGCGCCTGCAAACGCTATATATCTCTCTTTCCGCAGATGCCTTACTGTTTCGGCCTGAAAAACCGCGACTGGAAAAGCGGGAAGATCACAAGCCTTGAAATCCTTTCCGACCGTGTTGATCTGAAAGGACGCGCTCTCCTGATGATCGACGATATCTGCAGCTACGGCGGCACACTCTATTACAGCGCTCAGGCACTGTTTAAGCATGGAGCCGGAGCTCTGTACTCCTATACGACCCATACGGAAATGAGCCTGCTGGATCCGAAGAGCAAATATCTGAAGCTGCTGCAAAACGGCAGCGTCCTCAGACATTTCACGACAGCAGGGCTCTACCGGGGAGAGGCGGAGTTCATTGAAGCGTTCTCCCTTCTGCCCGCGTGCAGAACCCGATGAGCCGTGTACCGCAGTTCCTGTTCATTCCTTAAAACCCTACAATTTCGGAAAGTGATTCGTATAAGTACAAAAGGAAGGAAAGACCATGAAAAAGATAAACCCTCTTCTTCTGATTGATTTTTACAAGGCCGTTCACTCGGATATGCTCCCGGCCGGCATCACCAGATCCGTTTCCTATTTCACACCCCGACTCAGCCGCGTCAATCGCTGGGACTCCGTCGTGATGTTCGGTCTCCAAGCCTTTATCAAAGACTATCTGATCGACTATTTTCAGAATGAATTTTTCGCTAAAGAAGAAGCGGAAGTCCTCCGCTCCTACCGCAGGATCCTCGACGCTTCTCTCGGAAAGGAGAGCTACTCTTCGGAAAAAATATCGAATCTCCGCCGCCTCGGCTATCTTCCGATCGAGATCGTCGCCCTTGCGGAAGGCAGTCTCGTCCCGATGCATCTGCCGATGTTCGGCATCACGAACACCCATCCGGATTTCGCTTGGCTTCCGCAGGCTCTCGAAAGCCTGATATCTGCGGAGATCTGGCATCCGATGATCAGTGCCACCGTCGGACTCTCCTACCGCAGGCTCGTCGACCGCTATGCCGATCTGACCTGCGATGAGACGATCCCCCGCGCCCGCCTGCTCGGTGATTTTTCCTTCCGGGGCCAGGAAAGCCTCCAGTCCGCCGTCAAGAGCTCCGCAGGCTGGTGCCTGTCTTTCCTCAACACGGCGACGGTTCCGGTCATTCCCTTTCTCGAAGAGCATTATCTCTGCGACTGCGAAAAAGAAGAAGTCGCCTGCGGATCTCCTAGCACAGAACATAGTGTCATGTGCAGCAATTATGCGGTCGACGGCGATGAGATCACCCTGCTTCGCCGTCTGTTGACGGAAATCTATCCGAATACAAGCTTTTCCGCCGTCCTCGACTCTTATGACTACTGGAATGTCATCGACAACATCCTGCCGCAGCTGCGGGAAGAGATCCTTGCGCACAAGGGATGTATGCTGATGCGGGGAGACTCCGGCGATGCAGTGGAGATCGTGACGAAGACTGTCTTCCGTCTTTGGGAACAGTTCGGCGGAACCATCAACAGCAAAGGATACAAAGTCCTCGATCCTCATGTCAAGGCGATCTATGGCGACAGCATCACCCTCTCCCGCTGCGAGCGCATCTACGAGATTCTCATGAAAGAAGGTTTTTCCATCTCCAATGTCGCGCTCGGAGTCGGCAGTTTTTCCATGCGGTGCATCGAAGAAGAAGGTCTGCTCAAGCCCTTCACGAGAGATACCTTCTCTTTCGCGATCAAAGCGACCTATATGGAGATCGGAGGACGCCCCTACCCGATCTTCAAAAATCCGAAAGAAGGCGGCTTCAAAAAAAGCCAGAAAGGCTGCTGCCTCGTATGGGAAACCGAAGAAGGCCTGCGGTTTCAGGACGGCTACACCTGGGAAGAGACAAAAACAGCGCAAAACCTCCTGAAACCTGTGTTTCGCGATGGGAAACTCCTCACAGAACAGAGCCTCTCCGAGATCCGGCATCGGCTGCATGGAGGCGCTTTCTGATCCGAATTTCCTTAAAAAACCACTCCATACAGAATATTTGATGATCTGCAACGCATTCCAATCTACAACAATTTCGAAAGGAGATCCATATGATCCGTCAAACCGATTTTCCCGCACAGCAAGTCACTGCAGACTGCATCCGCTGGATACAGGACTGGTTTTCCGAAAACGGTCCTTCCTGCAAAGCCGTCATCGGCATCTCCGGAGGCAAGGACTCCTCCGTCACCGCGGCGCTCTGTGTCAAAGCCCTCGGCGCCGACCGGGTGCTGGGCGTCCTGATGCCCCGAGGAAGACAGAGGGATATCGACACCGCCCGCCGCCTCTGCGCGCACCTGAAGATTCCTTCTATCGAGGTCAACATCGGAGAGAGCGCCGCTCTGATCGAATCCGCCATCTCCTCCGCCCTCGCCCGGGAGCTTTCGGCACAGTCTGTCACCAACCTGCCTGCCCGTATACGGATGTCCGTCCTCTACGGCGTATCCCAGACCGTCAACGGCCGCGTCGCCAACACCTGCAACCTCAGCGAAGACTTCATCGGCTATTCGACGCGCTATGGAGACAGCGCCGGAGATTTTTCTCCTCTGAGCCGGCTGACGGTCTTTGAAGTCCGCAGCATCGGCAGAGTCCTCGGCCTGCCTGCAGAGTTCGTCGACAAGGTACCCGAGGACGGACTGACCGGAAAAAGCGACGAAGAAAACCTCGGTTTTTCCTATGAAGAGCTGGATCTGTATATCCGGGAAGGCATCATAGAAAATCCGCAGCACAAAGAAAAAATCGACCGCCTGCACCGACAGAACCTGTTCAAGCTGCAGCCGATGCCGGTCTTCCCCTACAAGCCGAAATAATACACTCAAAAAGGAGAGCCCTCGCTCTCCTTTTTCCTCTTTTTTATCTCAGCCGAATCGTAAACTCTTCACCGATCGGCTCGATTCTGTCAAGAACACTCTCTCCGGTGACGGAGAAGCTCTGATAACTGTACACCTGTCCTTTCAGCGTCTTCACCTCTTTTACGAGCTCCGCGGCGTTGAGATCGGAGCCCGGCTCCTCAAACTCCATCTCGACATGGATGACATACGCTCCTTCTTCCTCGTCCATATAGGCGATTCTTTCCCAAAACTCCAATTTTTTTCCGAAATCGGTCTCCATTTGAACATAGACACCGCCGCCGTCAAAAAACTTCTTCTCATACTCTTCCTGCCCGGCTTCTTCCGAGAGCTTGGGCAAGATTCTCTTCAGATAGAGTTTCTGCGTCACCGGATTGAATTTCAGGCTTTCGATCCGGACGATCCCGTTTTTTTCATCTCCGACTTCGATATCGAGGGCCTTGGTATAGGTATGAGCTGCCAGCTCTTCTGCATCCACTTCGACGGCAAAGGAAATCTTCCCCTCAAGCTTCCTGCCCCTGCCTGCATGATCCTCTTCCTCGATCCTCAGTCCCTCATAGACCAGCTCGATCCGGCTCTTGCCCTTAGGCAGATCCCTGCTGAATCTCATGGTCGTGAACCGGGAGGAGATCCCGTGCTCCTCATCAATCAGGCCCGAACTTCCCGTTGCGGCCATCGGCCGCCATTTTTCGCCGTCGATGAGGATATAACTCTGCTCCGGGTTCACCATCTTCCTCCGGTCGTCAGGATCTTCGGCTTCGATCAGCAGTACCGTAGTGATCTCGTTGTTCTCCGTGTCGACAAAGAGACTGTCCAATTTGAAACGGAATCCTTCGATCTCTGCGATACCGCCGACTCCCTGCGCCGAATACCGACTGATATCGTCGGTTCTGCCGGTCATCTCGTAAAATGAAAATTTCAGCCTGCCCAGCATCGTCTCTGCGGCCGCATAGGCTTTTTCGCCGAAAGGAGTCTGCCAGGCTGCAATCACAAGAGCTGCAGCCGCGGCGAAAGCTCCCCAGCGCTTCCACAACTTCCGCTTCTCTCTCCTCTTCTCTTCTTCTCTCTTTCCGAAAACTTTTTCTCGAATTCTGCACATCTCTTCCTCCGTCAGCGGGCGCTCCCCCTGCATCTCCTCGGTCTGCACATAGTTGAGCAGTTCATAGATCATTTTTTCCTTTTCCATCAATATCCCCTCCCGGTCTGCCCATTCAGGGCGCCTCGTTTCTCCAGATCCTTTCTGATCTTCTCTCTGCCGCGATGCAGATGGTTGTAGATCGCGGAAGTCTTCATGTCGAGGCATCCTGCCGCCTCCTCTGCACTCAGACCTTTTTCGTAGATAAGACGAAAAAGCCTGCGATCCGTTTCGTTCAGACACTTCAGCAATTCCTCCAGCTCATATGCCGCATCCCGCTCGATCAGTCTGCGGAGATTCTCATCCTCCATGGAGATGACGACCTCATCCAGACGGATCTCTTCGACTTTTTTCCCATACTTTCTCATATAATCGATCGCCTTAAAACGCGCGATTCCGGCTGCCCAGTTTTTGAAGCTGCTCACCTCCGGCCGAAACTGATCGATATGATTCCAGATCTGCAGAAAGGTGTCGCTGAGACATTCTTCCGCCAGATGAGGAATTTTATCAAGCCTTTTGAGGATAATCGAACGCAGCAGCCCTCCGTAAGCCCGCATGATATAATCAAGAGCCTCTTCGTTTCCTTTTCTGATCTCCGCAAGGAAATTTTCTTCTCCGATCTTCCGCTTTTGGTCTTTTTGTGCCTTCCGGTCTTTTTTCACCTTCTCACCTTCTTTCCCCGATCTTGTGTCAAGATGATCGTCCTTCACTCTCTATTACGAATATTTTTTCCCTTTTCTATCCTCCTGCTCTCATTTTCCGTTATTTGATTCTTTTTTTGCGTCTTTTATGATAGAATACCAATAAATACATTATTCAGGAGGAGATCGCCGATGAAAGATTATATGAAGACTTACGAAGCCTGGCTCAACGACCCTTTTATTGATGAAGATACAAAAGAAGAACTGAGAAAGATCAAAGAGAACGAAAGGGAAATCGAAGATCGCTTCTACCGGGATCTGGAGTTCGGAACTGCAGGACTGCGGGGCAAACTCGGCGCCGGCACGAACCGCATGAACCGCTATATCGTCGCCCGGGCGACCCATGCGCTCGCCCGGGTCATCAAGCAACACGGAGAGGACTATGTGAAAAGGGGTATCGCGATCGCCCACGACTGCCGAATCCTCTCTCCTGAATTTGCGCTGGAAAGCGCCCTCGTCATGGCGGCCAACGGCATCAAGGCCTATCTCTACGACTCGCTGCGCCCGACGCCTCAACTCTCCTATACGGTGCGCTACTTCGGCTGCAGCGCGGGGATCAATGTCACGGCGAGCCACAACCCCAAGAACTACAACGGATATAAGGTCTACTGGGAAGAGGGCTCTCAGATCAAATCCGATATCGCCGACAGGGTGCTCACAGAGATCGACAAGGTGAAAGATTTTGCCGATATCCCGAGGATCAGCGAACAGGAAGCCCTCGAGGCCGGACTTCTCGTCTATACCGGAAAAGAAGTCGATGAAAGCTACCTTGATGAGGTCATGAAGCTCTCCCTGCGCGATAAGGAGATCGACAAGAGCCTCCGCATCGTCTACACGCCGCTCAACGGAGCCGGAAACATACCCGTGCGCGAGGTGCTCAAGCGCAAAGGCTTTCACAATGTCCACATCGTCAAGGAGCAGGAGGCTCCGGACGGAACGTTCCCGACGGTCGAATATCCGAATCCCGAGGACCTCAAAGCCTTTGAATATGCGGAGAGACTGGCCCGGGAAGTCGGTGCGGAGCTGCTGATCGCCACCGATCCCGACTGTGACCGCCTGGCCGTCGAAGTCCTTCATCAAGGCGAGATCATTCCCCTAAACGGAAACCAGACCGGCGTCCTCCTGATCCACTATCTGCTCTCTTCGCTGACAGAAAAAAATCGAATGCCGAAGAACCCCGCCATCGTCAAATCCATCGTCACCGGCGAAATGGGAAGGGCCGTCGCCGAGGACTACGGCGTCAAAATGTTCAATGTGCTCACCGGATTCAAAAACATCTGCGCTCTCCCGAATGAATGGGATACCAGCGGAGAATACTCCTTCGTTTTCGGATATGAGGAGAGCATCGGTTATGTGACGGGCACCTTCGTCAGAGACAAGGATGCCGTGTCCTCCTCCCTGCTCCTTGCGGAGGCGGCGGCCTACTACAAAGCCAAGGGCAAGACCCTCGTCGATATCCTAAGCGAACTCTTCGAAAAATACGGCTATTATCAGGAAAAGACCATCTCTCTCGTCCTCGAAGGCGTCGAAGGACAACAGAAGATCAAGCGCATGATGGAAGAGTACCGCAAGATCTATCCTCTCTCCATCGGAGACTCGCAGATGACCACCGCCATTGACTATGCGAAACAGATTTCGGTGGATGTCCGAACAAAAGCGGAAAGTCCGATCTCCATCGAGAAGACCGACGCGGTACAGTTCCTCTTTGAAGACGGCTGCTTCTATGCGCTGCGTCCCTCCGGCACCGAGCCGAAGATCAAGATCTATGTCTATTCCAAGGCAGACAGCCTGCAAAAAGCGCAGGACAAACTGCAGGAGATCGAGAAGACCGTCCTCGATCTGCTCCGCTCCATCGATTAGACTGCAATACAAAAGAGGCTTTCCGGTTCATCCCGGAAGCCTCTTTGATGTTTACACTTCTTTTTTGATAAAGCCCTTTCCGCTGACCTCGACCATATCCGAGATCGACATGAAAGCCCTCGGGTCGAGTTCTTCGACGATCTGCTTGATGCGCACGACCTGACGATTGTTCGCGACACAGTAAATCACCTGCTTGCTCTCGCCGGTATAAGCTCCTTTTCCTTGCAGGAGCGTCACCCCGCGGTGCGGATCGATCATGATCGCCTGCGCGATCTCCATGCTTTTTTCCGAGATGATCATGATCTGTTTTTTGATGTCAAAACCGCTGATGACCTTATCGACACAGTGGTAGGCGATATACATCGCTATCAGAGTGTACATCCCGCGCTCGACGCCGAACAGCGCCGAAGCGATGGCGACAATGATGAAATTCATCGTCATCAGCGCGGAGCCGATGTTCATATTCCACTCTTTGCGGGCGATCATCGCCAGAATGTCAAGCCCTCCCTGACTCGTCGCATAGCGGAAGAGGATGCCCATCCCCGTTCCGTTGAGAACCCCTCCGAACACTGCCGAGAGAATGATGTCATCGACCTGAAAATCGAAGTTCCAATATTTGAGCAGCATCAAAAATATGGACAGCAGGTTCGTCGAGATCAGGGTGAAGATCATGAATTTTCTCGAAAGCTTCCAAAAACCGAGTACAAACAGCGGAATATTGATCAGCAGGATGAAGATCCCGCTGGAATAGCCCGTCAGATACTGGATCATCATCGCGATCCCCCCGACACCGCCGCTGAGCAGCCGGTGCGGTATGAAGAAAAAGGTGATCGCCATCGCGCAAAACAATTCCCCGATAAAGACCGCAGCCAGTTTTTTCATCGTCGTATTCATCATGCCCTTCTTTCTCTCATGCAATCCTTGGTTCGTGTTTCCTTTCATTCATGTTTCCTTTCAATAGATACCATTTTCCTATGCTTTTGAAACACTTGCCTGCATGAGCTGCCGCCAGTCATTTCATCCTCCGCTTCCTGCGGATGTACTCTTGGATTTCTCATACCTCAGCAAACCGATTCACCGGGAACGCTCCCCGGCGACGATCTCGAGTTTTATCCCGTCAGGATCTTCGAAATACACGGCGTAATGGGAATCTCCGCCGGCATGAGGATATCTCTCATCATAGAGCAGGACAGCCCCCTTCTCTCTCAGTCTCTTTCTCCACGCATCGGTCTCTTCCCTCGAAGAGCACCAAAAAGCGAGATGATTGAGTCCGACATTGCAGCGGTTGTACTCTATCTTCTCATATTTTTCCCGCACCTGAACAAAGACAAGATAGGTCTCGCCGCAGCGGTAACTGAAACCCTGATCCCAGTCCTGAAAGAGCCGATAACCGAGATCCGGCAGCAGAAAATCATAGAAGGCTCTCGTCCTTGCCAGATCGCGGACATAGATCTCGATATGATGCAGCAAAGCGCATCCCTCCCTATATCATTGAAGATTAAATGCCGAAACACACAGATCGATCAGAAGAAATCGAAATCCATAAGACAAAAATGACGAAGCCGCGCTATATATTCGACGCGTGAAACAGCGCCTTCGCATACTGAGTCGCGATCTCTTTTTCGTCCTCATGGCGCTCATAGACCCTGCGCAGCTTTTCGACGCTCGCTTCCCTTTCTTCTTTTTCACCCTGAAGAGAGATCAGACGGCTCAGACTCCTGACATAAAAAAGCGCGATCTCCAGATTTTCTTCCGCCGCTTCATAGACCTTACCGAGATTTTCGACGGTTTTTTCCTTCTCCTCTTTTTTCTCCTGCAGAACCATCAGGTTGAACAGACTCTTCGCATAGCGGAGTGCGATCTCTTTTTCCTCTTTATAGCTTTCATAGAGTTTTGCAAGCCTTTCGGAAGTCTCCTGCCGCTCTTCTTTTTTCTCCTGCGCCGCCGTCAGGCTGAACAGTCCCTTCGCATAGCGGACGGCGATCTCTTTTTCCTCCTCAAAGCACTCATAGACCTTTCGAAGTTTCTCCGCAGTGTCTTTTTTCTCCTCTTTGCTGCTCTGAAGAAGGATCAGATTTGCCAGACTCTTGACATAGAGGAGGGCTATCGTTTTTGCATTCTCGTCTTTTTGATAGATGTCTTCAAGTTTTTTGACGCTTTCTTTTCTTTCTTTCTGTGTATCCTGAATCGCCGTCAGATTAAACAGCGCCTTCGCATACAAAAGTTCGATCTCTTTCTCGGCCGGATGCTCTTCATGCAGGGACTGCAGTTTTACGGTGCTTTCTTCCCTCTCCTCTTTTTTCTCCTGAGCCGCCGCCAAATTGAACAGACTCTTCGCATATTGGAGTGCGATCTCGGAATTGCCTTTATTTTTCTTGTACAGCTCTTCCAATACACCGAAAAACTTCATATTTTCCTGCAAATTTTTACCCTGCTTCGAATTTGTGAGATCCGCCTTTTTTTCCATACCTGTACTCATCTTCACTCTCCACCTTCCCCTGACTGTTTTCCAACAAAAATGCATTTCCCCGTCTTGTTTTATGTCATCCGCCGGAAGACAAGACCTTGATCTGCGGACGTTCCCGCCGGTTCTTTCCGGTCGAAGCGCAGACTGTGCGCCCTCAAACCATATATCGAGCCCTTGTTTCTATTTTACAAAATTTCTTTATATAATACAAGACAAGCTGTCCATATCTCAGAAGTTCTGCAGAGAAAAATCCGGATTCCGCGCGAAAGACAGGATGCGAAAAATGCGCGGAAAAAGAGGGCCCGCTCATCCGATGGAAGGCGCCGACCTCGGGGGAGGAGAAGTCATTCTTCGATTGGACAATGGAACAAATCAGCAACGCATGGTAAAATGAATATAGCGGAAGTTGCAGGTGAATACCGCTATGGAAAAGACGATTGAAGATTGGCGGAGGATATATGTATGCGATTTAACTCTTTGATACCGGAGCTGACGGTCAGCGATATCGAAAAAACAAAAGCCTTTTATGTGGATGTTCTGCAGTTCAAAATCGAATATGAACGTCCGGAAGATCGGTTCCTCTTTGTTTCACTGGAGGAAAACCAGCTGATGCTTGAACAGAATAACGGCAGCTGGAATACCGGCACTCTTGAATATCCCTACGGGCGAGGCATCAATTTTGAAATGAGGGTAAGGGATGTGGAGAGGCTTTATCAGCGTGTTCTGGATCTGGGCATCCAACCCTTTCGGGAGCTGCACTTAAATCATTACAGAAGCGGTGAAGAAGAGCTGATCCAAAAAGAATTTTTGGTGCAGGACCCTGACGGATATTTGCTGCGATTTACCGACTGAGCCTTTTTGATGTTCTCTTCTCTATAGTTTTTCGTGATATTCTTTCCTTCCACCGGTGATGACGATGAAGAAATTTCTGCTGACAAATCCATACGAAGACCTGACTCTGTTTCAGGGAATCGCCGCTTCGGATATCTTTCGTGCTCTCCGATGTCTTTGCGCAGTCGAAAAGACTTACGAAAAAGACGAGATGATCGTGCATTTCGGCGAGAGCATCGATCATCTGAGTCTGCTGCTTTCCGGGAATGTCTATCTCTATCACCTCAACTCCATGGGTGAGCGCAATATCATCTCACAGCTCAAGCGAGGAGATCTGATCGGAGGAACGCTCGTCTTCTCTCAGAATCCGATCTCTCCTTACAGCATCGTCTGTGTCGACGCCTGCAGGACACTGCTGATCGACCCGACGCAGATCAAGCTGGAGCAACCTCCTCTCTGTCCTTTCAAAGGTTTGCTGATGAAAAATCTCCTCTTCATGATCGTGCAGGAGAACAGCGCCCTGCGGGAAAAACTGGATCTGACCGCAATCAAATCGCTGCGGGAAAAGATCTTTAACTATCTCTGTCTGCAGTTCACGATCCATAAGACGAGTTCCTTCACGATCCCCTTCGTCAACCGTGCAGATTTTGCAGACTATCTCGGAGTCAACTGCAGTGCGCTCTCCCGGGAACTTGGCCGAATGAGAGACGAAGGAATCCTCGATTTTTACAAAAACAGCTTTGTGCTCAAACACTATCCGGCCGAAAAGAAAAAAGCCTGAAAGACTGCTCCCCGCCCGTACCCTTCCCCTCTTCTTTTCCGAGGAGGGGGCCGTCTGCACTGAGATTCTGCGGTCTGCTTTCCGGCTTTTTCGATACTCCTGATTTTCTCTATGCGGGTTTCACTACGGTCAGGAGCATTTTGAAGGACTCCTTCGCCCGAAGTGCATGACGGATGTTGGCCGGCATGATGATCGACTCTCCGGCGTGCACGAGATGAACCTTCTCTCCAATCGTGATCTCCGCCGCTCCGTCAAGGACGCATACCATTGCATCTCCCGTTGAAGAATGTCCTCCGATCTCTTCCCCTTCATAGAGCGAAAACAGCGTGATAATCAGATCGGACTGCTTCACAAGGGTGATGCTTGCGACCTTGTGCTCCTCGTAGTCGATCTGTGCCGCCATTTCAAAGACTTCTCCCATAGGCATATGTGAAATAAAGTTTTTGCTCATCCTTTTTCTCTCCTTTTTATTCCTGATTTTATTTCAGACTGGTCTGCAGCATCTTGCTCGGCGCCAAAGCAAGCAGGGAATGCTCCGCTTCCGGAGGGATCCATAGGCTCTCCTTCTCATGAAGCAGATATTTTCGGCCGTCGACGACCACTTCCATCCTGCCTTCGATCAGAGTGAAACGCTCGGTGTTCGGCGTCTGCTCTTCCGTGATCGCCTCTTCCTCATCAAATGAAAACAGTACCATACGGATCTTTTCCGTATCGCATATCGTCAGGCTGATGATCCTGTGCTTTCTGTAATCGATCTGTTCCTTGAGAGTGAAGACTTCACCCTTGACTATATTTTTGAATCCCGCCATCCAAAAATCCTCCTTCCGACATTCTTGCAGCCTCGATAATTTCTATCACCAAAAGAACAGGAAGCAAAAGTATAACCTTCCAACATTCTTGCAGCTTCCATGACCCTTCAAAGAGACAAGCACATCCATGTTTCCTCCTTCCTCTCCTTCCTGTGTACAGTATACCCGAAAACCGAAATTTTTCCATTGCTGTGGCAATGTGCTTGCAAAATCAAGTATAATAAGATTAGATTAACTTCATTATGTGTTTATCATTTGATCTGGCAGTAAGGAGAAGGAAATATCCATGAAAGGAGCAAAATCTATGAGAAGAAAAGATCGGGAAATGAGCCGGGAATTCGGCCTTGCCGTCATCGACAAAGCCTCCTTCGGCACTCTCTGTATGACGGATACGGATCGCAGCCCCTATGCGATCCCCTTATCCATCGCCCGGGAGGGGGAACTCCTCTATTTTCATTCCGCCAAAGCCGGAAAAAAAGTGGAGCTGATGGAAGAGGCGCCTGCCGTCCGTCTCGTCTTTGTCGGCGAACATCAGGTACCGGCAGTGATGAGTCCGGAAGAAGCACAGGAGGCGGTCTCCTCTCCGCAGACCTTTTCCGCACTGACGAGCAAGCTCTTCACGACGGAATTCGAATCCGCCATCGTTCGCGGGAAACTCCGCAAAGCCGCAAACGACGAGGAAAAGATCCGCGGGCTGCGCCGGATCTGCGAAAAATTCACCCCCCAGTGGATGCAGTTCTTTGATCAGGCCGTCGCCCACAGCCTCCAAGCGACCGAGGTCTATGTCATCGAAATCGACGAGGTGACCGCCAAGAGAAAAAAGTTTGACCTTCAGGGCGAAGAGATGAAATGGCAGAGAATGGAGTAATTCTCTATCCTCGGATTCATTGCTCTGCATGCGATGAGCAAGGATTGTGCGGATATTTTCGTCATGGGGGTCATGAAAGAATATCACCGAAAGGGCGTGAGCCACGCACTGTACCGAGAATACGAAAAAATGGCGAAAAAACTGGGATATTCCTATTCTCAGGTCAAAACGGTACAGACAGGACATTATAAAGAGTATGATATCACAAATCAGTTCTATATCTCTATGGAGTATAAGGAACTCGAATGCCTCCCCGAATTATGGAACCCATGGAATCCATGTCCGATTTATATAAAATACATCAAAGATTAACTGAAAAATCCATCCGATGGTAAGGAAATCTCACTCCTGAGATCCTAGGGTTTCGGATGGATAATGCCATTGCTCAAATCGAAAGGAGGTCTCCGATGAATACCGACACAAAAAAGGATCTGCTCCGCAAATGGCTTGAAGAAGAGAAGGCCGCTCAGATCAAGGGCTGGGATTTTTCGCATATTCGCGGCAGATACCGGGAAGAAGATGAACTCCCTTGGGATATGTACAAGGTCATCAAAAAATATCTTCGTGACGATATGAGACTTTTGGATATGGAAACAGGAGGCGGAGAGTTTTTGCTTTCACTGGGTCATCCTAAGGACAAAACCTCCGCCATCGAGGGCTATCAGCCGAATGTCGAATACTGCAGAGAAATACTCCTGCCGCTTGGAATTGATTTTCGCGAGGCGGAGGGAGGAGAGCTGCTCCCTTTCGACGATCATTCCTTCGATATCATCACGAATCGTCATGGAGACTATACTGTCGCAGAACTGGCAAGACTGCTGAAAAAAGACGGTCTTTTTATCACTCAACAGATCGGTGCCGAAAATGACCGAGAGCTGATCGAGCTGCTCCTTCCCGAAACGCCGGAGCCGCCCTACCCGAAACAATATCTCAAGATCCGAAAGACCGAACTGGTCGAAGGCGGATTTGAAATACTGGAGAGCGGAGAGGTATTTCAGCCGATCCGGTTTTATGATGTTGCAGCCTTGGTGTGGTTTGCGCGGATCATAGAGTGGGAATTTCCTGATTTTTCGGTGGAAACCCATCTTCAGAATCTGTATGAGGCGCAGGACGTCCTCGAGTCCAAAGGAGTCATCGAGGGACGGATCCACCGGTTTTATATTACAGCGAAAAAACGGTGAGGTGAAGCCATGATTGGCTCTCATATCACCCCAATCTGAAAAGCCCGGGGCGATACGGGAAAGATCTCCGTACCCCCGGCCGGAATGAGACCCGGGTCTCGCCGACGTGATCCGAGCGCAAAAATGATACAATCGTCTATACGGAAATCCATTCAGTCGAAACAGTCAAATGAAAGGAGAATCAAATGAAAACGATCATCCTCTATTACTCGATCCATAAAGGAAACACGAAAAAACTCGCCGAAGCCATCGCCTCTGCACAAGAGGGGAAGGTGAAACTGCTGGACTCCGTCGGAGCAAAAACAGCCGATCTCTCCGGCTATGATATGGTAGGAATCGCCTCAGGCATCTACGCAGGCAGCTTCGGAAAGGATCTGACGGAGCTCGTCCGCTCCTCTCTGCCCGAAAAACAGAAGGTGTTTCTGCTCTATACCTACGGTATACAAATGGATCGTTATACCAAAGCGATCAAGGCGATCCTTGAAGAAAAACACGCTCCTGTCCTCGGTGAATACAGCTGCAAGGGACACAATACTTTCGGCCCTTTCAAACTGATCGGAGGCACGGGAAAAGGTCATCCGAATGCTGAAGATATCGAGGCCGCCCTGCAGTTTTACCGTTCGCTTGAAGCAGAGCAAAAGACAGATACACCGAAGTAGGCATACCGATATATCTTTTCGCTTTAAATAAAAATCATAGAGATACTTTTAATATATCTCTATGCAGACTGCAGACAAACTTCAAAAATCATTTGCCGGCGCGGATTCTCTTTCGGAAAAATCGGACTCGCTCGCCGGAAATTCAGGCCGCGTTCAAAATGGCGTCCTGCCGCTTTCACTCTAAAATCAGCGTCCTGCTGATTTTTTCGAAATTTCGGCGGCTTACTCCTCTCAATTTTTTCACGAAAGCTCATCATCTTGGCCCCATGACTTCCGAAGCTTGTCTGCTTTGTCTTCGATCTGCCGGGTATATTCAAATCAACACAGAAAGGAAAGTTCTTTTTATCCCTTTGCTCTTTTTGATCGGGATTTTTTGTCGGCCAGACTGTTTGCCATATGGCGAAAAACGACGCCCGGTTTGATAAAAAGCAGTCTCGGACCGGAAAAGCGCATCACTTCCCGTACTCGATCCCGCATGGACTGCTGATAGCAATGGATCTTGCAGCTGCTGCAGAAGGTCTTCTCCTCCATGAAAGGACAGGCGTCGATCCTCTTGTGGGCATAGTCTTTGAGCTCGCAGCACTGCTCACATAGAGAGTCCTTCGTTCCATGTTTTGAACGGCAGTAGATAAGGATCATCCGATCGATCAGCTCCTTCTCCTCGGCCTGTTTATTTTTCAAAAGGGCTTCTCTTTTTGTGTTTTTCATTCTTTTTCCCCACTTCGAACGAAGAGATACTCTCTCTCCGAAGATCTCTCCTCCAAAAATCGATACCCCATCCTGTCAAAAGCTTTCAATTCTTCAGGATTCTCAATTCGATGCTCCGCCATATAACGGACCATCTCTCCCCGAGCCATCTTGGAATAAACACTCTTCTGCACCGGCTTTCTGCCGGTATCTTCATAGAATACACAGCTGATGAAACGATCTTCTTTGCCGAGATATCTCTCGACAATCCCGGCGTACTCTTTGGAGGCGAGATTGATGATCAGGCGCTCCTCATCGCAGACCGCCTCAAAGATCTCCCTTCCCCAAAACTCGTAGAGATCTTTTTTCATGCCGACCCTAAGCTTCGCCTGCATTTCCAGCCGGTAGGGATGCACGCCGTCCATCGGCCGAAGCACTCCGTAAAGCGCCGACAATATCCGCAGATGTTCCTGCAGATAGGAAAATTCCTCATCCGAAAATACCGAGGGCGCCATATATTGATACGCAATCCCCTCATAGGCAAGCAGAGCCGGCGTCCGAAGATCCTCCAAGCCGATCCTCTGCAACTGCTCATAACTCTGTCTTGCGATCTTCTCGCTGCAGCCCCAGAGTTCTTTAAGCTCCTCGAAAGAGCGGCTGCGCATCTCACGAAGGATTTCTCCTGTCTTTTCCGGAAAGATCAGATCCTGCCGAGCGGGCAAGGTATCGGTATCCGGCCGCATCTTCTTTGCCGGTGAAAGTATAATTTTCATACAAATCTCCTTTCTCACATCAGCCGAAAGAGGAGCAGGCAAAAACCGGTAAGAATTCCTGCCACAACTGTCATTGCAACGCATCCCTTCAAGAAACCGGCAAAGTGAAATTTATAGTCTTTATTTCCTTTACAATGTTCCGTTCCGGGAAAGATAAACCACTTCGAATTCAAAAAACAGATGAATATCCAGTCCAGTACGACTAAATCCACAATATTCCAAGTCATGCAGAGAATCAGAAGATGGAAGAAAACCGTCCTCGAAGACAAATTCGCCGCATCATAACTCAGAAAAACAGAGCCGATGGCGGAGGAAGCCACCGCAATAAAACTGAAGATCATAAAAATCAAAGCCTGCTTTTTTCCTTTTTCATCAGGCGGCGTTATCTTTGCAGCTTCTCGTACATCAGGCGGGTAATCGTGTTCAATCGTCCACGGAAACCTCTGTACGGAAACATATACAATAAAAATCCAAAGCAAGGACCAAAGAATACTGCTGATCGACAGCATTTTGAAATTGAGCATGGATTACCCCCTGTCGCCTCCAATAGGAATTCAATGAACGGATTATAAAAACTCTGAACGAAGACCACGCCTGCCGGAAAATTCCTGTTCTGAATTACAGACAGTCCCCTGACAGAGCGTATTGCAAGGCTTTTTTATTCTACCACACTCCCTCTGATTCCGCAAATTTCACTTCGACAGATTCCGCTTTTCAGGTCTCCGGTATAAAAAACATAAAGAGGATCATGGACGGCTTCTCCTGATCAAAGCCGCCCCGTCTCTCTTTCCGCTTGTATACTCTTAAATGCGAAACTTTTGAACTTCTTCCTGCAGCCCTCCCGCAAGCTCTGCAAGCTCACCGCTCGCGCCTGCAATCTCCCTGATCGACTCTTTGTCCGTCTCCACCGTCGCCGTAAGCTCCTGCAACGTCGCCACGACCATCTGCGCGCTTTCGATGATGTTTCAGATCAGATCTTTGATACTGTCCATCATGATGTTAATCGACTGCGTGATATTTCCGATCTCATCTTTTCGACGAGCCAGTCTTTCGACCGACACCTGATTTTCGATGACAAAATCAAATTCCGCAAGCTGACGGACAAGATTTTCCAATGTCATCATGCATATTGGTATTTCTCCCTTTTACATACCATGTAAAATATAGATACGATCGTTGAAAGAACTTCCGCTACTACAACAGAGACCCAAATCCCGTTCAGTCCGAAGAAAACAGGCAAAATCAAGACACATACCAGTTGCATCCCAAAGGTTCGGATGAATGAAAGTTTTGCCGAAACGACCCCGTCATTTAAGGCGGTAAATAGGGCGGAAGCAAAAATATTTAGCCCCTGCAACGCAAAGGAGAATGAAAAAATCAAAAAAGCATGTTTTGTCATTTCCATGAGCTCCATGTCGTAACCTACAAATACTTTTGCCAAACTCGTCTTCAGTGTAATCGCTATCGCAGTCATACTTATCCCGGAAAGCAGCATGATCCATATACTTTTCTTAAATATGTTTTTGAGTTCATCGTTGTTATTTGACCCGTGATTAAAACCTATCACCGGCGCCACTCCAATGGAATACCCCCAAAATATCGCCATAAAGATAAACTGCATGTACATCAGAACTCCATATGCCGCGACCCCGTTCTCTCCCGCATGCTTTATCAATTCAAAATTGAATATTACACTCACTACCGATCCTGAAACATTTCCGACAAATTCGGACATTCCGTTTGAAACAACTTTAAGAATCGGTCGGATTTCCATCTTTGTCTTTGCAAACTTCAACTTATCTCCATTTTGATATATGAAATAAACAGCGGGTATCAATGCACCCACAAAGTATCCGATACCGGTTGCAAGAGCCGCTCCGGCAACTCCCCATTTTAGCAAAACGATAAAAACCGCATCCAAAACGATATTCATCAATCCGGATACTATCGTGGAAATCAATCCTATTTGAGGCTTCTCGGCTACGACCAAAAAACTTTGAAAAACATTTTGCAACATAAATAACGGCGTAAACGCAAGCAAAATTTTTCCATACAACACGCAAATTCGAAGCAACTCATCGGTTGCGCCAAGCATTTTTGAAATCGGTTCAATCGACACCATCCCGAAAACGGCGATCAACACTCCGATGAGTCCGACGAACAGTACAATCATCGTGAAGTAGCGATTCGCCTTTTCTTTTTCGCCTTTGCCAAGCATCATTGAAACGAATGCACTGCCACCCGTTCCAAACATAAAGCCGACCGCTCCCAATATCATAAGAAACGGATAGATGAGATTGACGCCGGCAAATTCGATTTTTCCGACAAAATTGGATACAAACAGTCCATCCACCACGGTATATAAGGACGTCAGTATCATCATCACGATGGACGGTAATGTAAAATAGATCAGGCGATGATAGGAAAAATGATCTGAAAGCTGAATTTTTTTCATCACTCTGCTCCTCCCTTCTTTTTCTCGATATTTATTGACTTGCTGAATTCTTCATTGAAATTCTCTACGAACATCCTGCTCAAATGAAGATAGAGCTTCCTTTCCTGTTCTGTCAATTTAGAGAATGCCTTGTATTCGATTTTTTTAACCTTGCCGATTACTTCATCGGCAACCTGAACTCCTCTCTCCGTCAAGATAATCTCCTTTCGATTTCTTGTTTGCGGAATCATTTGCAGTGTCAAAAATCCATCTTTTTTTAATTTGGAGATGGTGGAATTGATGGTCTGTTTGGAATAGGAGAGCTCTTCACATAAACTGTTTTGAGAATAGGATTTATCTCTGTCATATAAGAGGTATAATATCCAAAATGCGCAATCCGATAAATGATTTTTCTTTGCCATTTGATGATATACGCTGTCCAGTTCCTTAAATATAAGATTGATTTCGGATACTTGTTTTTCTATTTTCATTCACACAACCTCCAAGTTTCTGATTTCGTACTCTATTTATTTTAGTCCTATTTCGGACACTTGTCAACTCATTTCATACTACACTCTGTTCGAAATACCATCCGATCTTCCGACCTGCTTTCAATGAAATTTCCGATGACAGGTCAAGGGTATATTTTATCGAAGGGCATTTTGATTCGGTATTAGCATCACCGTATTTCTTCAAAATACAGTCTGCCATTATGGATTTTGTTCTTTCCTTTTTCACTGACAATCGCTCGGACTTCCGGTTCCATTTCTTCAATGCTCGGCAAACTGCTGCTGTATCAATTTTTCTGATAATGTCATAAATTTTTCATCTCTTCCTTCTTGATTTATACTAAAACCTTATTGAAGCGCCGCCGGAAACCATATCCGTGTTCAAACGACAAATTAGGCGTTTTGTCCGATGGCAATTCAGACAGGTAATAGTATTAGACATAAAAAAGGAAGTATCGGCTATTGCTTCTACTTCCTTCGGATAATTTAAGGTTATCACTTCGATGAATCCTCAATTACAAAATGGCAATCGAGTTTCATATAGTTCTCTTATTTTATACACGAAACAGCATCATAGGTATACATGACCAGCCTGTTGTTGAAGAGATAGATCAGCGGAATGAAAATTCTATCGAAACCTTTCAGGAAATCTCCGAATCCTTCCGTGAAATTTATATATCCGATCTGCTTGAGTTTCGGGTTGAGCGCGACGATCTCCCGTCCTTTCGACACGCCGAAATAATACTCCGATCTTGTCTTTCGGACTGCCTTGTTCATTCCCGCCCTGTTGACGGTGAATCTGGACACGCAGTCCAGATGAAGCTCGAAACTGTCAAAATGATCCGTCAGTATATTCAGCAGCTTTCGGACATCTTCCGGAGTCAGGTACATGACGACGCCTTCCGCGACGATCAGCAGTTTTTTGCCTTCTGTGTGTATCTCCTTGGTCCAGCTTTCATCAAGGGCGGATTTCGCGATGAACTTTACCCGTTCATTCTCCTCGAAAAATTTCTTCCTCACCTCGATCACTTCCGGAAAATCAATATCGTACCAGTGAATCCTCCCATTGTCCAGCCTGTCAAATCGCGTATCCAGACCGGAACCGATCGACACGATATGGCAGTCCGGATATTTCTCTATAAATTTTTTGATTTCCCGGTCCATGATCCTCGCCCTGGAGAGCACACCGATATAATTGTGCTTCTCTGTTTGAAAATCGGAAAAATCATAGTCTATCTTCTCGGCGATCTCGGCGGATTTTCGATCTTTCAGAATCGAATCCTGCGCCTTGTAATCTCGCGCCCTGATATCGAGCGTGATCAGCAGGGTCTCCATGACGCCTTCTAATTTTATCTTCATTGGAACCTTCCTTTCCTCTTTCTTTTCACGCAGTCTGCTCTACCAAAATCCTCTCTCTTTCGCCTTAAACCTCTCTAAAATGCTTTCTCAAAATCAGATATCCCATGTAGACGCCCGCAAAGGCAAGCGCGAAGACGACAACGGAAGAGATCGCTCCCCATTTTCCCGCCGTGTATCGGATCATATTGTCCATCGCTTCTGCCGTCTGACCTCTGCTGATCCACTCTTCTCTGTAGCGATCAACGAAAAACATCGTCGGAATGATCGCTCCCCAAGCCTGTCCCATATGCATCAGAGCTGAGGAGACCGCAATCTTCAAAACGGGCGTCTCTTTGGAGCGGGAGGCGATGAGATCCGCAAGAATCGCCGTCAGGGTCGAAGAGATCAGCCAGGGAAGATAGCCTCCGCCCATCAGGGCGAACACTCCCATGGTCAGCAGCGTCATCAGCGTAAACTGCCACATTTTCCCTACTTTTCTCGCCATGAAATAGATGACGGTTCCCGCAAGCAATCCGCAGATCCCCGGACTGATTGCGTGCCCGAAAGCGCCGAGGGGCATGATGACCATCATCGTAATAAAATATAAGATCATATACACGGCTGTCAGCAGTGCGATCAATAAGATATCCTTGATTTTCAGCTTGTTATTCATAACTGTTCTCCATTTCTCTGTAAATTTGATTGAGTCTGCCGATATTACAGTCCTCCAAATAGAACTCATCTGCTACCTTAGCGTCTTTTATATAGATGATTTTGTCGGAACAATTCCTGATAAATTCGTAATCGTGGGAAATGACGATGATCGTTTTGCTCTCTTTCAAAAGTTCAAGCATCTCGATCACCCTCCTCATGGAGTTCTTGTCCAGTCCGCTGGTCGGCTCGTCAAGTATGACGACCTCGTTCGGGCTGACCAGAGCGATCGCCATCTGCAGTCTCTGCTTTTCTCCTCCGGACAGAGTCTGGGGATGTTTGTCTCTCAGCTCCCACAAATTCAGTTTTTTCAGTGCTTCATAGTTTTTTTCTTCCTCTTTTTCCGTGATCTCCAGCTCTTTGAGACAAGAGGCTCCGAAAAGCTGAAAGTCCGCATCCTGCATGATATACAGCGGCTGTTCCTCTCCTCTCACCTCTCCTTTGTCTGGTTTGAGCACCTTGGAAATGAGCTTTGCCAGAGTTGTCTTGCCAGCGCCGTTGATGCCGATGATCGTACTGACTTCATGCCGGTTGAAGCGGAGCGTCACATCCTTTAGAATATCGCCGTAATGCAGTCCGCACACCTGCACGCCGGCCTGCCCCGAGGCTGCGATCTCCCTCTTCGGAAACTCATGCTCAAAAAGATCAAAGACCCTCTTTCCATAGTCATACTCCATGAATTCCTTCTCCGAACCCAGCTCTTTGACGGTGTTCTCTTCCACGAGCAGAACCCGGTCTATGACCCCTCTGAGATAGAAGCAGCGATGATCGGCGACGAGGACGGTCTTCCCCTGAGATTTCAGTTTTTCTATCTGCTTTTTCAGCCGCATCGCGTTTCCATAGTCCAGATTTGCCGAGGGTTCGTCGAAGATGACGACTTCCGGATCTATGATCAGGGTGCTCAGAAGAGCCAAGAACTGTCTTTCTCCCGAAGATATCCGAAAAATTTCCCGGTTGAGCAGATTTTCGGCGCGAAAATCCCGGATGATGCTCTGCAGCCTCCTGTCCATTTCCTCATATGTAAAGCCGTAGTTTTCCATTTCGAAAACGAGCTCCGCTGTCGAATTGGTCGTAAAAAACTGGCTTCTCGGATTTTGGAACACATTTCCCAACACCGAGCTTCTCTCATGAATCCTCAAATCTTTTTTTCCGCCGATCCACACCTCCCCTTCCAGCTCACCCTCGACGACCTCCGGTATGATTCCGTTGATGATGTTCAGCAGGGTGGATTTCCCCGATCCGCTGCTCCCCGAGACAAATACGACCTCCCCTCTGCCAATGCTGAAATCCACATCCTGCACCGCTTTTTCCCGCTCTTCCGAGTATCGAAACCCGACACCCTTCATCTCTATCCTTTTCGTCCTCATATCACTTTCCCTATTATCAAACCGTAACCGATGATCAAAACTGCAAAAGCCAAAACATCCGGCGGAGAAAAAGACTGCGCAAAATAACTCGTCCTCCGTCCCGGTGCGTTGACGCCCTTGGTCAGAGCCGCCGCTGTCAGCTCTCCGCTGAGACTCAGGCAGCGAAAGAGCTGCGGCACCAGCAGATACTCAAAGGTTCTCACCGGACGCCGTATCGAAAACCGTACTCCCCGTATGTACATCGCATCCCGGATCGTCAGAAACTCCCTGCGGAATGTGGGGATATAGCGAAGAGTGACCGTCAGACCGATCACGAAAATCTTGGGAAGATGCAGTTTTTCCAGACTCGAAAGGATCTCCGAAGAATTATACTCGGTAATCAGCAGCGAAGCCAGAAGCACCGAGGGCAGAAAGAGTACAAACATCCTGAACATCGAGGCGAGAATCTCATTTTGTATCCAGAGCAGCGTCACCCCATAGAGGCCGAAAAAAGCCCCTGTCCAAAGGGCTGCCACCAAAGCCTTTTTGTAACAACCGGAGATCAGAAGGAGAAAGAAGACGAAAATCACAGTAAAAAAGACTCCTTTGCTTGAAGGAAAGATTGTATTCAGCAGGGGAAGCATCGCATTGATCAAAATCAGAGTCAGCGGATGGAGCTTCCTTTTTTGCTTCCACTTAGTCTCTTCTGAAATGATGAACTGCAATTTTGATCATCTCCTTTATCAGCGGTCGGTTTTCCGTAAAATTTCGATTGGCTTTCAAAATATTCGAGCCCAAAATAAATGTGTTGATGAGGTTTGTGAAAAATTCAAACTCCGCGTCCTTCTCAAAATCATTATCTTTCGAGGGCTGCATCGTCATTTTGGACAGTTCTTCCCTCGATTTTGCCACGATCTTTTCATAGGTCTCATACAGCTGCTCATCATACATCGATTCAATCAGAAATTGAGCGTAGATCTCGATGAGAGGGTTGACGTCCAAGATTTTTTCGGTGATGATTTCCGCCATGATCTCATCCTCTGCAAAACTCTCCATCGTCAGTTTGTTTTCCTCCATAAATTTTTTCACTCTGCCGATCCGATACTCGTTGCCCTGCATGAAGATCTCATAGATCATCTCCTTCGTGTTTTTATAGTGATAATAGACGCCTCCTTTGGAAAGAGTGGTCTCAGCAATGACATCCTCCATCGTCGTCTTTGCAAATCCTTTTTTCAAAAAAACTCTTTTCGCAGCCTCCAGTATCTCCTCTTTCCTCATATCTTTTATCGTTTTTCTGTCCATCCTGACGCCTCTCTCAAAAATCCGACGATATCGTCGGTATTGTATGAATTATAATCCCAAATGATATCTTTTGTCAATCCTGACAAATAAATTTTTTCAGATCCGGTTCTTCCTGATTATCACTACACCCCTTATCCATCTACATTATATACTACCATGAAATCAGCCGAGAATCTTCATACTTCCTCTTTTTTTGACATGAAAAGAGGAAGTATGAGCCCTTTGACTTTACTTCCCTCGGATTTATTTTTCATCTGTTTCGATGAGATTGAGTTTATATTTATATTGCAATATTGCTTCTATTCAAGTGTAAATTATATCAGATCAATAGAAAGTATTATAAAGAATTTATATTGCAGTGTTGCTTCTATTCAAGTCTATTCTCATACACCTTCTTACATTACAGCCTCTCATCCGCCATTTCTGTCGTTGGAATTTTGAGTCTCCTTATTCAGGGCTCATTTCTTCCGAATATCCGTATATTCTGTCTCTACATATTGATTTGTATGGATTGTCGATCCGGCTTCGTTTTTACTTTACCGAGTATCGACAGCGATCCTTCCATTTCTTGAAGACCGCATCCTATATGTCCAGGCTGAATCCGGCCTTATAAGATCCGCATCCATCCCCCCTCTTGATGCGGAACCGAAAAATTTTGCAAGAAGGTCTCTCAAAAAAACGGAGATGTCTTATCATCTTCTATCCCCCAAAATTCTTTTTTCATCCAGCGCTCGTTTCGCCCCTTGAAAACGATGACGGAATCTTTATTTTTTCGAATAAAGCGCGAGAGTTCCCGCTGCAGTTTCATATACTGAAGCTCGGAGAGTTCTCCTTCGAAGACGGATTTTTGGATATGAGTCAGGTATTTTTTACAGGTTTTGAAAATATTTCTCGAAACCTTTGCGCCCTGCTCATCGAGCACGATGTCGTAGACGAGTATCAGATACATTTGTTCTCACCACCAAATCTTGAATCCTTCATATTCTTTTTCGCCGATCAGATGCTTGATGAGCTTATAACATTCCAGCCGGAATAAATATCGGTAGGATACTTCTCTCCCGAGGTCTTTGTGCCTGATCGTGCGGGCAAGACGTTTCTCATATTCTTCCAAAATCTTGCGCTTTCCTCCTTCTTTGAGATAGAGAAAATTGGATTCTCTCTCAAAATCGCTCTCCGTAATCTGTCTCTTGTTGAGCATAGAGAAGATCATCCTCTCTGCAATCAGCGGCTTGAATATCTCGGCGAGATCCAACGAAAGCGAAAACCTCTTCGTCCCCGGTTCGTGGAGATAACTGACCGTCGGATTGAGCTGCGTCTTGTAGATCTCGGACAGAGCCGTCGTATACACCAGACTGTTGATAAAGGAAATCAAAGTATTGACGATATTGTCGGGAGGCTGTTTCACACGCTTTTCAAACTCCACATCCGCCTTTATAATCTTCTCCCAGACACTGTAGTATTTCTTTCGAATATTCCCTTCGATGCCCATCAGTGAGGCGATGGAGTCCGCATTTGGAATCTGCTTCGTCAGGGACTGGATTTCCTTCATCACCTCTTCCACTTCCCTTTCTCTCTCATCGTAGTATCGAAGATTTCGGTAGATATTGCAGGCGGCCGCCTCGACAAATTTCTTTGCCAAAATCAGTCTTTTCTCCGCGTCACTGTAATGATTGACCTGATCCACCAGCAAAAATCCGCTGACCTGCCTTTCTCTCGGTACGAAACTTCCGGAATAAAATCCGTAATGGTTAAATATATGGATCATGATCCCCCTCCGAGAGATGAAATTGAGCAGATTGGTGTTCATCTCGGTCTCTCCGAAGAGGTAGATATCTTCCAGAACCTCATACTGCAGATCTCTGCTTCCTTTTTCATCGGAAATGACCCGCAGGGTATTGTCTTTTCTCTTGATCTTCCCGTTTGTGAACATATAGAAATTCTTTGTCACGCCATCCCCTCCTCAAAACTGCTCTCTTCTCAAATACTGTTTTTCCAGCATCACGATTGACGCCTGTTCCTATCTTCGAAACACAATGCTCTTTTCTCGAATACTGATCCTTCAGCATCACTCTATATCGAAGGAAGAGAGCACCCCTCGAATGGCTCCGCCATCGGCCTCTCCCCATCCGGCAAAGGATACTCTCTTGTTTCCTCTATATCCAGCAGATCTCATAATAGGCGCATTTTTTGCAGATTCCCATCTTTTTCAGGAGAGGGGGCCGCTTTTCTTCTATGATCCCGCGAATACTCTCCATATTCTCCTGCAGGAGACGGATGTCTTCTTCCGTCAGAAAGATCTGACGCCGCCTTCTCAGCATCGGATAGTCGATGACGCCTCCTTCGATCGGAAGTCCTTTTTCCCTCAGCACCATCATATAATATTTCAGCTGCCAGACGGAGGCTTCTTCCATATGCTTGGATTTTTTGACCTCGTGAACGACCCTCCAGTCTTTCAGGAAATCCACATTGATCCTCTCGTCGATCAGGATATGTTTTTTCTCGCGGCCATAGGCGCCTTCGTCGATGAGTTTGCCGATGCCGACCAGCTCACTGTGCTGCTCCATATCCATCTGATGAGCAAAATACCACAGTTTTCGAGAGCAGACATGGTAATAATAGATCATCACTCCGGTAATCTTTTTCATAGGCTCATCCCTCTACATAAAAGCATCCCAGAACTCTTCTTCCTTTTTGGCCTTCTTCAGCTCCTCTCTCGAGGCTCTCTGAAAACCGAGTTCCTCACTGTAAGATCCCGGAATGATCTGAATCTCCTCTTTTCCAAATCGGATCACCCGGCCTTTGGAAGAAGGCAGATCATAAGGACCGACATTGAGGCAAAAAGCGTTGATCTCCTGATGAAGACGAATCTTGCGCATCTTTTTGTCCGCTTTTTCCCTCTTGGAAAGTTTCTTTTCTCTCTGATCTCTGCGAAGCTCCTCATCCAGTGCCAGCCAGTCCGCCTCGATCCCGTCGATCTTCTCCCGGTATTCCTCATAGACCTTCTGCGGAATCACCTTGAAAGAGATGATGTTTCTGAATCTCTTCTTTACCTCGGAATAATCCATCTCCCCGAAATGCAGACCATGAATCCAGTCATAGATTCCCCAATACGCTTCATAAAAAGCGCTCCCTTTCGACTCGATCCGCTCCAAAGTCAAATAGGAGTCGATCATCTCAAATTTCCGCTCTTCCGTCAGAAGACCGTCACCCTGCTCAAGAAGGGCTTCCATGCTCAGCTCATAGATCGAACGGTCGATGAATCCCCTGTCCCCCTTCATAAACAAATAAGGGTCGATCTTCGTATAGACAAAACAGTTCGGCTCCTTGACGGATTTGACTCCCTTGCGGTTGCATCGTCCCAATCGCTGAAAGAGTCCGCTCAGATCCGTCAGCTCCGTAAAAATATAGTCGAAGTCGATATCCAGACTCGCTTCGACGATCTGGGTCGCAATCCAGATGATTTTCCTGTCATTGAGGCGGTTTTCGTCTTTCGAAAAGGTCTTTCCGTCCAGAAGGATCATCCGCTCTTTGCTCTGCCGATGCATCTGGATATATTTGGCATGGAGAAGGTGCACCTCACAGTTCTCTCGCTTCAGCTCCTCATAAAGGGTCTGAGCCTGCCTGACGGTATTGCAGACGACAAGGATCTTCTTCTGTTCTTCTCTCTCATAGACATCGAGGATATCCCGGCTATTGAGCAGGCTTTTGCGCAGAGAAATATGGTGTCTCTTCAAATCCGAGGAAAAGCGCACACTGGGGATCTCGGACAGGCGACGGCAGAGCTCTTCATCGGTCTCTTCGCGCTCTTCTGTTTCTTCTCTTGCACTTTGGCGCGATGAGAGATCAAGCTCCCGTTTTTTCGGCATTTTGCTGAGCAGCTGACGGACAAAGGGCGGCAGAGTTGCCGTAAATACGGCAAAGCGTCCGCCTGCCCTCGTGATCCACTGCAATCCGTAAATCAGATAGGCAAGCAGATCGGGACTATAGGCCTGGATCTCGTCGATGATGATTTTGGAATAGCTCAGCGTCGTCCATTTCATCTCATAGCCTTCGTACCTGTAAACCACATCAAAGATCTGATCCGGCGTCGTCACCGTCAGCGGCAGAGACATCTGCCTTGTCCTCGTGTAATAGTTCATCGCCTTCTCGTATTCCGATTCTTCCTCCCGGTGTGAGAGATAGACGTCCAGACTCTCTCCGTGAAGCAGTCCCAGCCTCTCTTCAATCTTTTCTCCTCGAAGGATCTCATCTCGGATACGCAGGTAGATCGCATTGATAGCGGTCTTCAGCGGAAGAACGTAAAACCCTTTGCTCTCGCCGAGCCAAAGCAGGGAAGCCTCTGTCTTTCCCATCCCGGTTGGCGCGGAAATCAGCAGGCTCTCCGATTGATGTTCCCTGCAAAAAAGCTGTAATTCGTTCCATTGATAGGGCAGCCTGCTCATCGCCTCCACGAGAAAATCGTTGGGAAACTCGATCGGGATGCCGGCACTCGCCGCATAGTCGCATTTACAGAGGTAGCCCTGCAGCAATCTCGTCCGCGTTTCATCTCCTATTTTTTTTATCTTTTTTCTAACCCTTGATGAGCTGAGCCTGCTGTAAATCTGATCTCCATCATAGATGATACCATGTTCCGCAAGCGCCGAAAGGATGTCCGCGATTCCCGTTCGAATCAGTTCCTGCTTTTCTTCCTTGTCCAGCTCCTCATAGTTGTCGACATAGTGATGGTGGTTGAGGACGATATGCACCGCTCTGTAATAATCTTTCTGCTCCATCACCCGATCCAAATCCACAAAAAAAGCCGACAGAATATTATGCCCGATCTCCACGGCCGGATCAAACCGCACCCCGGTACGCACCCGATGCTGAAAAATTCTGAAAATTTTTCCGAAATCATGTTTGAGGATCGCTTCGGTCAGGAGCTCTTCCCACTTCGGATCCAGATATCCCATAGCGATCAGTATCCTCATGTTTTCAAGGAGTCTTGCGGTATGCGAAGCCAGACTCTCGTCAGGCTTCGCCAGATAATGCTCCATAAAATCTCGGTCCATTCCCCTCTCCTTTCTCCTCTTTCCGCCTCATATTATAGCAAACGACATAAATATCTGCACTTTCGAAATGTATCCCGATTCCATTTTACAAAATAGGGATTCAGCAAAGTAAAAATAATTTTCGCGTTCACTATAAGTACCCCCTATCTGCTGCGGCATCTTCATATTCGTTCCGAAATGGAGTTCTCCGATACGGATTCAAAATCCTTACTTTTTCAGATGAGATCCACGATCATCCCGTCCTCATCCACAAAGACTCGATCCGATTCTCCATCCACATAGTAGCCTGAAATATAGCATACCGGATGATAGGTTTCGAAGACTCTCCTGCCCTCCACCAGACTGTAATTTTTTGGAAGATAGAAGGTCGTTCCGCTGACGGGCTGTCCCTGCACCTCTTCTCTCGAAGCTCCAAGCAGGATATTTTCGTCAAGAAGCCGTTCTTTTCGAATATAGCCTGCATAGAGGCTGTTTCGATACTCTCTCCGAGGTGTTTCCAGGCGAACTCTCTTTACTTCCTGCAAATCGACAAAATCCTCACCCCGACCGATGCAGCGCAGATTTTCGATCGACTCCTCGATCTCCTTCATCGTCTCTTCACCGGCACGGATATGCAGAACGAGCTCGACTCCATAGAGGATCTCCGCATACTTCGGAGCCTTGGTCAGCGTCTTGTAATGCCGCATCGGAAGCTCGTACTCCTGCGCTTTTTTTCTCTTGAACTCCGCTTCTTCCTGCTGCAGCTTCGCCTTTTTCTCTTTGAGCTCCTCAGAGAGTTTCTGACAGGTTTCGGATTTTTTGTCCAGCTCCTTCATTTTTTCCTTGTATTCTTTTTCTTCCGACTTGAGAGCTTGTTTCCGCGCTTTGATCCCCGCGGTTTCATACTCGTCCAGTTCTTCCTTTTTTCTCAGCAGCTCCCAGTATTCCTGCATCCTTTCCCTGTCCAGTATCTGAATGCTCTCATTGTTTCGAAAACTGTTCCCCTGATTTTTGAGAGCTTTGGCGACGGGACGATAGCCTGCGCTCAAAAGATGGGGGTGCTGGAGATAGATCAGATGTCCCCTGTCATCTTCTTTGCGGTTGTTGAGCATATTGCTGGTATAGATCTCCTTCTGCATCGAGCGGTATTTCCCCTGAATACCGACATCCATCGGGTGATACTCCCGGTAGCCGCAGACGGCGTGAATCGCTCCGATCACCGTCGAAAAAGGCGGCAGCGGATAGGTCATTCTGTTGTCGACTCCTTCCGGACGCCCGTAATGCGCCTGCTGCTGAGTGAGTTTAATTCGAAGTGCCTGCATAATAGGCTTCCACATCCTTTTTCAATTCCTCAAAGAAACGGTCGATAAGCATCGGTCGAAGACGGCTTTTGATCTCTTCCTCATTGACGAAATTCTCTCCGACCAGCAGAGCACTTCGATATCCTTTAGAGAGTTTCTGCACGAGATCCTCGCTGAGCACGAGCCTTCCGCCGTCCATACGCACCACATTTTCGAAATAATGCGTGCGGTACTTCCCAATGCCTCCGACGACAAAGATCGGCTCCGAGTTGTCCAGATTCCCGCGAACGACCAGAGACAGCTGCTCAACACCATCCAAAATTGCCTGTACCCGTGCGATCTTCTCGGAAGCATCCGCTTCTGCCGCAAAATTTTCATCCCTGCCGACCTCATCCAACTGGATCGTCAGACTGTACTGCTTCATGGACTTGTCATACTCGTACTGATAGGGCATGAGTCCCACATTACCATCTTTCTGCTGGAGATTGATGCCGTTGTCCCGTGCATATCGGCTCGCAAGATAGAGGTTGTTGTGAAAGCGGGTCTCATTGACGAACTCACTGCAGGCGATGGCGTCGGTGAGATGAAAGGAGCTCTTTCGTATCTTCGTCTCACCGGAGGTATTCATATATCCTCCCTCAAGAGCTCGGCAATTTGCGGCATTCAGTTCCTCAGAGACCTTTTTCTGCGTCGCTCCGTCCACACTGACCTGAAGGTCTTCGTACATTCCGCTCTGAACCATCAGAGCGTTCTTGAGACTCTCTCGGGAACGCATCGCATAGGTCTTTCCGTCCCGAAAGACCTTTTGCACACTTCCGATATTTCCGAGGCTCTCGGAGTAATTCGCCGTCATCCTTGCGATGACCGTCAGCGTCAGGGCTTTATTTTTCTGCATTTTTTTCTCCTCCTTTATCTCTTGGGAAATTTTCCAAACCGTTTACGAACGCATAAGCGATATTTTTATTTGCTTCAAAATTCTCCGACAAATCGTAGAGAAATCCCATAGGTACTTGTGTATAGGATGAAAGCTGCAGGCTGATTTCAATAAAGCGATCGTAATTTTTGAATACCAAACTGGAAATGAGTTTTTGTCGATAGCTTGGAATCTTGTTTTCAGCCTTAAATCCTATTAACTGTGCAACCACCTTTTTGGAAGCGGCAAAAGCGGCTTTCATTGCTTGACTGTCCATCATATCCTCCCCCTTATACATAATCTCGTTGATGCGTATGAGCTGACTGACAACAAATCCGTGCCGATATCTCCTGTTATCCTCCCGCGGCTTGTCTTTGAGCAAGGTTTCAATGATCCCGTCCAGATGCACCTGATTGAGAATATGCTCCGTCACCATCTTCATCATCGGAAGATAGTCCCCGGATGACAGCCTGCAGGGAAGAGAAAGAGCCTTGCAGACATTCTCATACGACTCCGTCTTCCCGCGCAGCTTTTCAAAGACACGAATCGCCGGAGTACGGATGAGAAGGGTCTTAAAATAGTCCTCATCCCTCTCTTTGACGATGATCTCCACATCGTAGTCCACAAAACGAGAGCCTTTCTCCATACTGAAAAACAGGAGATTTCGAAAATCCGAATCTTTCCATACTTCCTTCTCCGGCTCTTCCTTTTCCTTTTTCTTTTCTTTCTCTTTTTCCTTTTTCTGCTTGATTCTTTTAAGCTCCTCTTTTTTTATCTCTTCCATCTTTCGGAAAAGACTCTGATTCGTATGGATGAGATCCTCCATTTTGAAATTGTTGTTGATGAAGATCCCCTCGTAGGACTTGGTGAATCCAAAGGGAATGAAGTCGAACTCCGCAGCGTCTCTCCCGTTGAAATTGCCGAAGTCAAAATTATAGCTGATCCCTTGGGTTTTCCTGCCCATATCCACATTGAATCCCACCAGCCTGCAAAGATCGCTCGCCGGCGTCCTCAGCAAATTTTTGTTCGCAAACTTCTCATATCCCGACTTCATCGTGCGGAAGGTCTCTCTGGTCAACTCGATCCGATGCTCCCTGATTTTTTCTCCGATCTCCTCCCGAAGTTCTTCCGAGTATTTATATCCTTTAAAGACCTTCCTCATCGACACATTGGCTGCAAGCTTTGCGTTCACCAGTTTGACCTGTTCTTTGCCCAATTCCTCGGGCAGCTCAAGGAGGTCCTCGATCAGACAATGATGCATCTCCGAGCGAAAGAAATCCTCGGCGAAGGCAAAATACTCTTCTTCCTTCAAAAGCAGAGAACTCTCTTTCGATTCTTTCCCGTCCCGAGCCGGTATGCCGATATCCTCGCTCCGATAGAGCAGAGCCTCTCCGTCGTAGGCATAGTCCATCTTGTGATACTCAAAATAACGCACCATGCCGACTGCCGCCGCTGCAAAACGCCAGTCCGAAGGGACAAGCCTCCGGTCAAATCCATGTTTTTCTATCGCAGCGTCCTCCACTATATAGATCATTTTCTCACCCCCTACTCCCTGATGCTCAGCATAGAGAATCCCGTCGATTTCATGGAACCCGCGCCCGCCTTATAAAAATAATCCAGCAGATAGATCTTTCCGCAGAGTTCAAAAAGGACGATGTTTGCAAGCACTTCGATCCCGTAATGTTTGACCTTGACCTCTTTATTGCGCAGGATCCGAATCGAAAGCTCCTCGATATCCTTCCCTGCATTGGGGAAATTTCTCAGCGCCTGTCCTTTGAGATTTTCAAGAAAAATCTGCTGTCCTCTTTCATCCGACAGACTGTGAAACCAGTTGTCTTTGTTGCTGCCTCGATGCTCTCTCGCCACGCAGGGGGAAATCGACTGAAACAGGACTTTTTCCGATTGGATGAGCCTTTCCCTCTGCAGCCTCACCTTTCCTATCGTCAAAAGGATTTCCCTGTAACGATACGGATTGCCCGCCTGGGTCAAGAGGGCATTGAACAGCTGCACACCTAAGTCCATATCGTAAGTCGAGACATTCAGGATCATTTTTTTTGAAGGGATTTCAATCTCCTCCCTATGGAACTTGCAGTTTGGCATATACAGAGCAAAAGTAAAATTCTTCTGCCTTGCTTCTCCGCTTTGATAGAGATCTTCGAAAAACTCCTGATCCAGAGCCGACATCCCTCGCTTGATCAGCGAGAGTATGATTCGATTCTTGTCCTTCGGGATTCTGTCCGAATCCAGAAATATTTCTGCACTGAAACGCATCCTTTCACCTCCTCTTCTCTATTATCATACTCTTCCAAAAACAAAAAGTCAATGATTCCCTATTTTATTTTTTTTGTTTTTTAATTTTTCTTCTATTTACAAATTTCCTGATTAATAGTATCCTTATTCTAAGGAGATGGAATCGAATCCGCTGGGAAATGTAAAAATTTTCTTTTTCTTGTTTTTACATTCGCTTAATAGAATCATATTGAAAATAATTTCACTTTCTCTCTCTTTTTTATCGACTGAATCTCCGATTTTTTGAATCTCTCATTGCACACGAATCGCCCGGTGCATATCCTGTCCGTGCTTCAACTACTGTAATTTTAACTGATCCATAGTATTCAACCTCAATAAAAAAGCCGCCCGGACCCCATTCCGGACAGCTCATTTTCTTCTTTCTTTTATTCTTTAATCAGTTTTCACATGACATTTCTCCGACGACCTTGTTCTTTCCGGTCCGCTTGGCGCAGTAGAGCCGCTCATCCAGTGAACGCATGGCCTGATCGTAGTCCGGATTCCGCGCATCCAGCGTATACAGACCGATGCTGCAGGTCAGAGAGATCGGATTTCCACGCTCATCCTCAAAAACATGGTTTTCGATGCGCTTACGGATCCTTTCAGCAATGATCTTTGCCTCCTTATATTGCTGGTTGGGCACGCAGACGATGAATTCGTCGCCGCCATAGCGCGAGACCCAGTCCAGAGGCGTACGCACGGTCGAGAGGAGAAGGCGTGCCAGCTCCTTGAGGATCTTATCTCCGACCTGATGCCCATAGATATCATTGATCTCCTTAAAAGAATCCAAATCAATGAAAATCAGGGAAAAATACTGATTATTTTTCTCCATATTGCTGAGCGCGATCGATATCATCCGATTGAAATATCTTCGGTTGTAGGCGCCGGTCAATTCATCGGTGTTGGATATTTTGTAGGCGTTTTCCAGTCGTTCCATATCCATGATGACCTTCGGTCCGGAAAAATACTCCTTGTTGACCTCGATCATCGCTTCGACCACATATCGGGGCTGCGATTCATCCAGGGGCGATATCGCTACAAAAAACACTTTGTCCAGATACCTCTTAAAAAGGTGAACCGGACTTTGAAGCTGCTTACATTCAATATATTCCATTTCATACTCTGAGAAGACGAACTTCGGCGTCAACGCTTCCTCTTTTCTCAGATATTCTTTTTTAACGGTCTTTTCCCTCGTGTCAATGATACGGACACAGTCAAACATTTTGAGAAAAACATTCTTCTCAAAGCGCTCTTTCAGCTCTTTCTCCATCGGGGCCAATCCTTTCCTGCCTTCGTTTTTAATTTCCACCAAAATTATATACTATCCCATCTAAAGAATCAAGAGCCGCCACACAAAATTAGCCCCTGAAAAAACACCGATGACATCTCAGAGTATGTGCATCGGTGTTTTGATTCTCATTTCTTTTGCAATTACAGAATTTCGGGAGCGCCTTCTCCCATCCTGCTATTGCATGGAATTCTCGTCATGAAGATCGGAAGACGACGCCGAAGGACTGTCTTCCGCCACAGACCCCATGCCGTTTTCTTTCTTGCTGTTCATAGTCTCGATCGAATCTTTCGCCATTTTGAAACCTTTTTTGGTCAGATCCGTCGCCTGAGCCGTTGCCTGAGCGGTCGTCCGAACGATCTGCTCTCCGCCCTTTCGCAGCATTTCTTTCAGCATCTGTCCGTCATCCGTCCTGAATTCACGGACGGTCTGCATATTATCAAAATCGAGATAAGGAGCTTCATTGAAGCCGAGCATACCCGCGAATAAAACTGCCGGAAAAACCGTTCTCTTCGTATTGTATGCTTCCACACTGTAGTTGTACTCTTCGCGCTTCCGCTGAAGCTGTCCTTCCACCGTTTCCATGCTGTCCATCAAACTTCTGTAGGCGGTATCGGCTTTCAGCTCCGGAAACGCCTGAGAAAACGCCTGAATATTCATCATGGCATTGTTGGTGCTGGACACCATATCCCTCAGGTTATGAGACGTCTCGATATGTACCAATTTCTCATGATTGCCGTATTCTTTTGCAACATCCATCAATTTGTTGATCAGATCGGCTCTCTTCTGCAGAACCGCCACGATGTTCGCATTCGCGCTCTTCACTCTCTGCCCCAACGCCTGCAGCGAGTTGTAGATCATGATGAGGATCACTCCGCCGGCGATTACAACAAACAGTAAAAACGAAAACAGTGAACCGAAAAACTCTCCCATTCTTTTTCCCCCTAATCCTTTCGTCTCTTCGGCAGACAAAATCTCCGACTTCTTTCATTATAAACATTTTTTCCGTCAAAGACAATCCTTATCTGTTTTGTCTGCTTCTACCCTGCACTGTAACAAAGTCTACCAGAAAAAAACTCCCGCCAAAGCGGGAGTTTTGTAAAGGTTTCGTATTCTTCTGTCGGATGAAGCCCTCTTATTTCGAGTAGAACTCGATGATCAGGGAATCGGTCACTTCAATCGGAATTTCCTCTCTTCCCGGCAGTCTGGTCAGACTTCCGGTGAAGGCTTCCGCATTCTTCTCAAGATACGGCAGCACGGCTGTTCTGTCCTGGAAATTGCTCTTGAACATTTCGTTGTTTCTGGATTTTTCGCGAAGGCTGATCACTTCTCCCGGAGATACGCGGTAAGACGGCTTGTCGACTTTCTTTCCGTTTACAAGGATATGTCCGTGAACCACCATCTGTCTCGCCTGTCTGAGGCTGTTTCCGAATCCCAGACGATAGACGATGTTGTCAAGTCTTTGCTCCAGTCTCTGCACGAGTTTCTCACCCGGGTTCTCCTTGGAACTGAGCGCCTGCTCCACATAGATGCTGAACTGCTTCTCCATCATGCCGTAGTAAGCTTTCAGCTTCTGCTTCTCCATGAGCTGTTTTCCGTATTCAGACATCTTGCGATGCTGTTTCGGACCTCTCTTCATCGCTTTCGGGTGATCGAACACATTCACACCTAATGAACGGGCAATCTTAAATCTTGCTCCTCTTGGTCTTGCCAATTTTTTTCCTCCTCAAAATCTGCACATAAAAAAATTTACGTCCAGCAGCCAAAGACTATTATACTTGAAAACTGTGTTTTTGTAAATTATGAAATCAGCGATATTTTCTGAAATTGATTTTTTTTATCTCGACTTTGATCTCCTCCTCGAGGCGCTGGAGATCTCCGTCCTGTCTCGGGGTGACAAACATCACCGCCGTCCCTTCTCTGCTTGCCCGTCCGGTCCTGCCGATCCGGTGGATATAGGAGGTCGTATCTTCCATCATATCGTAGATATAGACATGGGTCACCCCTTCGATATCCAGCCCTCTTGCGGCGACGTCCGTCGCGACCAGCAGCGGGATCTTCGTCTGCCGGAAATCTTTCATGACCTTTTCACGCTTGGCCTGACTCATATCTCCATGCAATTCATCGGAAATATAGCCTCTCTCCCGAAGCGCCGCGTTGAGATTTTGGACTCTTCTCTTCGTGCGGCAGAAGATCAGCGCCATGAAAGGCCTCTGCTCGTCAATCATGCGGCGAAGGGCCTCCTGCTTGCCCCGATCCGTCGTCAGCACCGCGATCTGCTCTATGCCTTCCAATGTCGGTTTGTCCGCGCGGACACTCACATAATGAGGTCTTCGCATATAGTCCTTCGCCAGCTTCTTGACCGGCTTGTCGAGGGTCGCCGAAAAGCACATCATCTGTTTTTGAGAAGGAGTCTGCGTGATGATTCGATCCACCTCTTCAATGAATCCCATCTGTAGCATCTGATCCGCCTCGTCGAGGACGAGGATCTGCAGACGCGAAAAATCGAAGCTCCCTCTGCGCAGATGGTCAAGGATCCTCCCCGGCGTTCCCACGACGAGATGAATCTTTCCTTTCAGACGATGAAGCTGCTTTTCAACATCCTGTCCCCCATAGGCGGAAAGGACATTGCATCCCTTGACTGAGAGAAATTTCTGTGCTTCTCCGGCAATCTGTATCGCCAATTCTCTCGTCGGGGTGATAACGAGGGCGCCAATATGCTCCTGCGCTGCTTGCAGTCTTTCCAAAATGGGGATCAAAAACGCGAGCGTCTTTCCCGTTCCGGTCTGCGCCTGTGCGATGATATCCATCCCCTGCAGCGCATGGGGGATCGTCTTGATCTGTACCTGCGTCGGCGTATGGATCCGCAGTTTGCTCAATCGAAGACAAAGCTCCTCCGAAACGCCGAGTTCTCTGAAATTTTCGATCATATTCTCTCTCCTGATTCCGTCTCCCAAATTATAATCCCCTCAGATACTCCGGCTTGTAGTCCTGATCTGCAAAGGCCTCGTCAATCTCGGCGATCAGGCGCTCTCTGTCCTGATTGAGCACTCCCGCAAGGGCGACATAGTTGGAAGCGTGGTTCGCCCGGAAGACACATCCCGGCGCATCGACTTTTTCCAGAAATATACGCATTTCTTCCATGGCCTGATTCGGCGTCGGAATCTGAAACTCCCCGTTCTCATACTGTCTATGCAGATCGGTTCCTTCGACAAGCATCAGCGTGAGAAAAGAAGCGTACTCCGGACAGATCTCAGAAATGACGCGGGCGGAATTTTCCGCATGCTGCCTCATCTTCGCCAGACCGCCGATCCCCGATATCAGGGTCAGAGAGATCGGGATGCCGATCTTTTTCGCCTTTCGGCCCGCCTCGATCATCTCCTGTGCGCTGACACCCTTTCGGATATCCTCGAGAATCTCGTCGTCGCCGGATTCAATGCCGATGTAAAAGATCCCAAGCCCCGCCTCTTTGAGCTGCCGAAGTTCATTTTCACTCTTGCGCAGGATATCCGCCGGTGTCGCGTAGATGCCCACCCGCTCACACTCCGGAAAAAGCTCCCGGATACAGGCAAGGATATCCAGCAGCATCTGCGTCTTCACGATCAGCGCATCTCCGTCCGCAAGAAAGATACGACGAATCCTTGCGTACATCCGCCTTCCGCTCATCAGATCCGCCTTGATTTCATCAAAACTGCGCACCCTAAACTTCTCGTCCTTATACATGCTGCAGAAAGTGCATTTATTGTGGGAACAGCCGATCGTCACCTGGATGATCAGACTCCTTGCCTCACTGGGCGGACGATATACCGCCCCTTCATACCGTATCATATTCAGACTCCTTTTTATCCATTCTTTTCACAGGACAGAACAACCGATCTCCCGTCCGTAGATCCTCCACGGAAGATCATCGGATATTCTCCGAATCCCCTCTTCCCTCCGACTATTATATCATATTTCACATTTATCCCGCTCCTATGATTTTCTTCTTGCTTAGGCCTCTTTTTATGGCATATAATAGATTTGCAGGCTATGGGCCGAGACATAAAAGCCAAGGGGTGACGAAATGGGAGAGATCGAAAACAAAGAAATTGAAAACAAAGAAATCATTGATTTTGTACTGAACTCCACAAAAGAAGAGATATTTGAAAATGTCGAGGACATCCACCCTGCCGACTTTTTAGATGCTCTGGAATCCTATGAGGGAGATCCGACCGCCATCGTCCGCAGACTTCCGGATGCCTATGTCGCTCTTCTCGTCGAGCAGGCGGACGACGACGAAAAATACGATCTTTACTCTCTTTTTCCCGAAGCGAGAAGAGAACATATTCTCTCCGAGATGTCTTCCGACGAACTCGTGGATCTTCTGGGGATCGTCGACGACGAGATCCGGGAGCAGATCATGCAGAAACTCAATAAAGAAGACGCTGCGGAAGTCAAAGAACTGCTCCGCTATGGGGAAGAGACCGCCGGCGGTATCATGGCGACCGAGTTTATCTCCATCCGCGAAGGGATGACGGTCTCCCAGACCATAGAATATCTGCGTCAGGAAGCACCGAATTCGGAGACGCCTTATTATATCTATGTGCTCGATGAAGCGGAGAAGCTCCGAGGCGTCGTTTCCCTTCGCGATCTGATTACGACCGACTCCGGCGAATACATCAAAAACATCATGAATGAAAAAGTCCTCAGTGTCCCCGTCGATATGGATCAGGAAGAAGTCGGCCTCTTTTTCGAAAAATACGGTTATATGGTGGTTCCCGTCGTCGATGCGGAGGATGTGATGCTCGGGATCATCACGGCGGACGACATCGTCGGCGTCATCACCGAAGAGCATACCCAGGATATGTACCGAATGGCCGGTCTTGACGAGGATGAAAGCGTCGACAGCAGCGTCCTGGATTCGATCAAAAGCCGCCTTCCCTGGCTGCTGGTCAACATGGCGACGGCGATCATCGCCTCCTCGATGGTTCGTATTTTCGAAGGCACTCTCGCCCAAGTCGTCGCCCTGGCGACCTTCATGCCCATCGTCGCCGGAATGGGGGGAAATGCCGGCGCCCAGTCCCTGACCCTCATTGTCCGCAGCATCGCCCTTGGTGAACTCTCGATGGAAAACGCCAAACATGTGCTCATCAAAGAACTCAAAGTCGGCTTTATCAACGGGATCGTCATCGGACTGCTCATGGCGGTCCTCGGATATATCTTTGAAGGAAACTTCTATTTCTCTCTGGTGATCGGGCTTGCACTCTTCCTGAACCTGCTCGTCGCTTCGATCTCCGGCTACTTTGTTCCGGTGACGCTGAAAAAACTCAATATCGACCCGGCCCTGGCCTCTTCAATCTTTGTGACGACTTTTACAGATACGCTGGGCTTCTTCTTTTTCCTCGGCCTGGCAACGATGATGATGGCCAAACTCCTCTAAAAAAACTCTCGAGTCCGTCCCGGCACTCGAGAGTTTTCATCTCTTCCATCTATTGATCCGCTCTTTCATACATCTTTTCTCTACGCCTGCTTTTCAGGGATATCTCTGAAAAACGCCTCCAGATCTTCCGCCTTGAGAGGTTTTGTTATCAAATAGCCTTGAAATCTCGTACAACCCATGCTTCTCAGCATCGCCATCTGATTAAAATCTTCCACTCCCTCCGCCGTGGTCGTGATCTTCATCCCTCTCGCCATATGGATAATGGTGTCTACGATCATTTTCGCGTTCTTATTGACCGACATCGAGAGAATGAAGCTGCGATCAATCTTCAGATTGTCCACCGGGAGATTGGCAAAATAAGACAGACTGGAATACCCGGTTCCGAAATCATCAATCGCTATCCCGATCCCCTTGAGTTTCAGCTTGCGTATCTGGTGCTCCTTGGAGCGCACATCCTGCATCGCCGCAGATTCCGTGATCTCAAGCTGCAGCTGATTCGGGTCGAGACCCGAAACCGCCAGCGCCTTCATCACTGTATCTCCAAAATCCGAATAATTCATCTGCACCGGCGATACATTGACCGACACAACCATCTTTCCCAATCCTTTTTCCAGCCATCTCTTATTCTGGATGCAGGCTTCCTGAAGCACCCATTCTCCGATTTGATGAATGAGCCCTTTTTTCTCGGCGATCTCAATGACTTCGGAAATCGGAATACATCCGAATTTCGGATGATTCCACCTCAGCAAGGCTTCCACTGCCATGATCTCATGATCTTCCATATCGACAATCGGCTGATATACCAAATAGAACTCTTCATTCTCCAGTGCATGGTGCAGAGCCGTTTCGATCTCCGTTTCCTTTTTCAAACGCAGATCCGTCTCATCGGTATAAAACTCATAGCGATTCCCGCCCAGTTGTTTTGCCTGCACCTTTGCCGTCGTCGCCCGGCTGATGATCGTATCGAGATCCGGATTCTCCGTTTCGATCACTTTTGCTCCGACGCTGACCTTTACGATATACTCCATCTGCTTGATCGTGATACTTTTCAGCGACTTCTCCCAGACAAAGATGATCCTCTCCTCGATCTCTCTTTTGGAATGTCCGTAAAGCAGAAGAATGATCTCATCACCGAAATAACGCGCAATGATCTCACGGTCCCGCATCAAATTCTGCAAATGCTCCGCAAAACGCATCAAAACCGCGTTTCCCGCCTCATATCCTCCGATGCTGTTGATCTTTTTGAAATCGTCCATGGATACGATGACAACGGCTCCATAATAACCGGAGGTCTCAAATTCCTTGATGCGCTTCGGCGCTCGCTTCAGAAAGCTGTTGAAACTGTCCAGTTTTGTCACAGCATCCTGTTCAAGAGCTTTTTGAACATTTTCACAGTCGCCCCTTTGCCGATACCTCGCAAGCAGACTTAAAGCCACCAGGGCATTGAAAGCGAGACCTGCAAGTATATACGCCCAAAGCTTTTCAAAACTCTCCGCCCGACCGGTCGTTTCATCAAGCCCTGCCGCTTCGCCAAAAAATAAGATCATAACCACTATAAATGTGATGAATGTGCCGGCAATATATCGCCGGACAATCTGCTGTAATTTCCTCATCCAACCTTGCTCCCCTATTCAATAAACTCCTCTGTCATCGCTCAGTCTGTTACGATCCATTATACCTCAAGATATTGATTTTTTTTGACGTCTTAACAAAATTTTATATTTTGTTATTTTTTTGCCTGCGCAACAGATCGACCCCTGTCTCCTGTCGAAAGAGACCCCCATCTCTTTCAACAAGGATTCATAATACCGCAGAAACATAAAAGGGCTGCGAATCCGATGAATCGTTTCCGCAGCCAAAAACCACTCTTCCATCAAATTTATCGAATCGCCAGTTTCACCTTGTCGCTCTCTCGGACAAGTTTGAGCAAAAGCGCCATCCGCACATACATTCCGTATTCCACCTGCTCGAAATACACGGCTCTCTTATCCTCATCCACATCCAGATCGATCTCATTCACCCTCGGCAGCGGATGCATGACGATCATATCATCCTTCGCATCATGGAGTTTTGCCTTGTTGAGAATCACGGCGTCCTTCACCTTGAAATAATCTTCGATAAATTCAAACCGCTCCCTCTGAACCCTCGTCATATAGAGGACATCCGCATAGCGGATCGCATCTTCAATATCCTCATACTCCTTATAGTCCCCTGCTTTCATGCCTTCTTTAATATAATCCGGCATCTTCAGCGAAGCAGGAGCGACAAAATGGAACTTATTTCCTGTAAAGCGGGAAAGCGCCTGTACCAGCGAATGTACCGTCCTTCCATTTTTCAGGTCTCCGCAGAGCACAAGCTCGAGATTTTCAAGTCTGCCGAGTCTCGAACGGATCGTCAGAAGATCCGTCAGCGTCTGAGTCGGATGCTCTCCTTTTCCGTCTCCGGCGTTGATCACCGGGCAAAGGCTGACCTTTGACGCCTGATGCGGCGTTCCTTCAATGAAATGCCTCATGACAATGACGTCACTGTAACGAGATACTGTACGAATCGTATCTTCCAAAGTCTCTCCCTTGACGATGGAAGAAGACTGCATGTCCGAATAGCCGATCACCTGTCCCCCAAGACGCATCATCGCCGCATCAAAACTGAGCTTCGTCCTCGTAGAAGGCTCATAGAAAAGCGACGCCATGATCCTTCCCCGCAGTTTTTCCTTAAAAGCGTCGATATCCGAAATGATATCCTTTGCCGTATCAAGCAGGGCAAGGAGCTCCTCATTCGAAAAATCCACGATTCTCACCAAATGTCGCATATAATTCCCCTTTCTGGCGTCCCGCACCAAATTAAAAGCCTGTGTGATATGAAATTTTCTAATCATGATTATAACTTAAAATTTTCCCTTCGTCTACCGTCAAAAGCCAATCTTTTCAACACTTATGAAAATTTTTTTACCTTCCGTAGAGATAAACGCTTTCCTTACGAAATATTTTTCAGCGGGATATCTTCAGCTTCACAGAATGAAGACAAGGAAGGCAGGCTTCAAAAGTCATGAGACGAGAAATATTTTCCGCAAAAATATTTTGAAAATCTGTAACCCTATTTCTTCCAATTCGTCTTATAGTATAAAATATGGACTGCCAATAACGTTTCTGTCCATTTTTCGGATCATGCAGCAGAAACTGACAGAGAAAGAGAGGAGGAGAGAAAACCGCCGATGGATCAGGAACAAATGTACGAACTCTATCAAAAATACCATTCGCCGATCTATATCTACGCCCTTTCCCTCTGCAAACGAAAAGAATCCGCAGAAGATCTTGTCAGCGAGACTTTCATCAAAGCTTTTTCAATCGACGATACCGAGGGAATGAAACTGAAATATTGGCTGCTGACCGTCTGCCGCAATCTCTGGATCGACAAGCTTAGACGATCAAAGACGCATCAACGATCCCTGCCGCCTTTGATTTCGGAAGAAGAGGATCCGCTGCTTCAGCTTTTGAAAGAAGAGCGTCGCCGCAGACTCTACCGCAATATCCGCAGGCTTCCCAAGCATTCTGCAGAGATTCTCATCCTGTATTATTTCACAGGGGCTTCGCTGACGGAGATCGCCTCCATCCTGCAAATCAGCTATACGAACGCAAAAACACTTCTTTTTCGGGCAAGGATCAAACTCAAAAAATTATTCGAGGAGGATGACTATGAATTTTAGAGAGAAAATAAAGGAATACCGTGAGGGAACACTTCCGGCGGAAGAAAGAGCAGGATTGGAAGAGGAATTCGAAAAATACCGCGCTTTCACAGAATACTATATCGAAACCGAAGACGACGAAGAGGAGAGTTCATCGGATGAGAGCTTCATTCGTGAAGATGAACGGCTGATTGAGCGAATCCGGAGACATTCAAGAAGGAAAAGTCTGATGCTTCTCAGTCTTGCGATCCTGTTGTCGATCAGCTGCGTCTTTCTCTTTTCCGATCTCTATAAGAGACAGATTCGACCTTTCATCGGCAGACGCCTCTACTACGATCCTCATCATGTCGATCCTGCGGTCGGCAGCGACAACATCAGCCTGAAACTGGCGACGATCAATGAGATCTACTATCCCGGAAAGTCCGTCTCCTTTGTCGCGGTCGAGGAAGTCGGAATCGGAAGATATAAACTCAAGATCGCCGAAAAAAGGTTTGGCGGCCGGCTTGGCGAACTTCGGATACACGAGGGACAGCTCGATCACGGTGAAATATCTTTTGACGAGAGCTTTGCCGAGTACTGGCCGGCGGGATCTTTCAAAAATCCGTTCGAACCGGAAGAAGGCTGGAGCGCTTTTTTGGCCCATCTGAAAGAAGACAAGCTGCGCAGCGTCGAAAAGCTCCGCTCCTTGCCGGACTACCTCCTGCTGCAGAGCGCCATATCCTTCACCTCCGATCTCTCCGCTGAAGAAATCGCCCGCCTGATTCAAAAATATCCCGCCCTCGACTTCACCTATATCGGCGTCCGGGACGAGTCTCTTTCGGCAGATGAAGAGAGACGGCGTTTCGTCTCCGTCGGTTTTTCTCCTCAGCCCGGCTCTCTGTATCGCAAGGCTGCCGTTTATCCGGCGGATTCGGCCTATCCTTTTCTCACTTTAGAAGAAAAGGATCTGAAACGCTCCGACCTTGCCGAAGTCCTTGAGACGCATTTCGTCTCCCTGCTCCGCTATCAGCTCGACACGGCGGACAGAGAACGCTTTCGCCTCTATGACAGCCTTTTCAGAGATGCGGACTACTACAGACGGACTCTCGAATATATCGAAAAAAACGGTCTTCAGTCATACGGCGTCGCTGTCGAAGGCAAAGCGGATGAGATCCTCAGATTCTTTGAGGAAGAAAGCTGCGCCTGCATCTATATCCAAGACGCGGCGCTGGATCTTCAGGGACATCTGTAAGATACTCAACCTTCCCTGAAAAACACATTTTCCTGCACGGGATTTAATGATATAATAAAAACAAAGAGAAATCAAAGGAGGGAGTTTCGATGGAATCAGCAGAAAAGATCTTCCTGTGGACCCGTCAGGACAGGCGCATGCTTGAAGATCTCGAAAAACAGGGCGTCTTTTATGTCAAGCGAGAGTATATCGAAGAAAAAAACGAAGATCTCTCAGAATACTATCTCAGACTCTATGACTGGTTCGTCCGGGCCGCCTCCAAAAGAATTCCTCAGCCTGAGCACAAAGGGTATCCGATCTGGTGTTCCATCAGTGAAGACTATATGCTTCGAGGGATCGCGGGAAATATCCTGATCAAACTCTGCGTCGAAGCGGACCGCATCATCTATTTCGATTCCCCCAAATGGGATATGGTGCTCAACCATATGTACCTGCCGGAAGACGAAAGAGATGAAAAAGCCTTCAGCCTCCTGCTGAAAAGCCGCGGCGTCAAAAACAGCTTTCAGCTTCTGGATGAATCCCACCGCCGATTTTATCCCGATCTTGCGGATCGGCTGATCCGAAGCTGGGATCGCATCTTCGATATCAAAGAGTGGAATATCTTTTCTGTACAGGCAAATCTCTGGGAGATTCGTCCGGAAGACATCGTCTCCGTTGAAGAATATCGGGACTAAAGAGTTTTTTCCGGGAGAAAATATAAGAAATTTCCATGCTCCGGTAAAAAAGCGGTTCTGAAAAAGATAGCTCTTCAGGAAACAAACTTAAAAGTTCGCAAAAAAAAAACGGCTGAATTCAACAAATAAAGCATTGAACTTCAGCCGTTTTGATTTCTCTCAAAAATTTTTTTAGGTCAGTCCCTTTTTCCATCTTCTACTTTCTTTAAGAAGGAATATATTCCTCTAAAATCATTATCCTACGGTCTTCGCATTGTGTTTTCTCTTTTTCTCTATATAACACGAAAGCAAGAATTAAATGCGGGTTCTTAGTCTAAGAAATTATCAATAATGATCTCATAATCATTTCGGCTGTCTCTGCGATCCATGCCTTCTTGTACGCGAAGTACATAGTCCGTGATGATCCCGTCCACCTTGGAATTGACGAATTTATCAATGGATTCTTCTGTATTTACCGTCCAGACAACGGCTTTTTTTCCCGCTTTTTGGATCTCCTCCACTTTTTCCGGCGTTGCTTCCCTTTCCTCCATAATGAGAATATCGCCTTTCATCTTCGCGGTTTCTCCGACCGAAAAGAAGTATAGAAAGCCGGTGTCGATCTCCGGATAATGTTCTTCGACATATTGTATCAACGAATAGTCCAAAGATAAGATCGCCGTTTCTTTGAGCATGTCTCTTTCCTTGATCATGGCGATGACATCATCCGCCATTTTGGGATCCGCCGTGCTTCCTTTCAGCTCGATAAACAGTCCGATCCTGCCTTTCGCCGAATCCAAAAATTCCTCGATGGTCGCCACTTCCTGGGAAGGGCGGCTGCTGTCAAACAAGTCCTTGATCCGAAGCTCTTTGATCTCTTCCAGCGTAAGATCCGTCGATTTGCGCGGATCGCCCGTCACTCTCTTGAATGTCGGATCGTGGTTGATAATATATTTTCCGTCCTTCGTACGCTGGACGTCAATTTCGCTCCACGCAACCCCCGCCTCGATCACCGCTTCCAGACTTGCTATCGAATTTTCCGCCGCAAGATCGCCGCCGCCGCGATGGGCTACGATGTCGATATGGCGATGGGATCGGAAGATCTCATCAAAATAGACGGCGCAAAGCGAAGCGATCAAAAAGTTGACAAAAACGATTGATATGCCCAAAAGCGCCAACAGCATTTTTGTACGAAGTCTGATCTTGCTGAACGCCTCTTCGCCCGGAACCCTTGCATCCACATCTACCTTCAGCTCAATCGGACGTCCGTCTTTCAGATTGTAGCGATAGAACAACACCGTGAGTCGATCCGCTATGATCGGAACCGTCATAAACAACAAAAAGGCGATTATTTCGGCGATAAAGAGCATTCCTCCTATCGTGATCATTCTCGACAAAACCGGATCTCCTGAGATTCGGTGAGCGTTTAAGACGAGCAGAACGATCACTCCCACGAGGAGAATGGCTATGGCAATAGCTATCGCCAATAAGACCAGAGCAAAGTCGATCAGAAAGGATCTCCAATGTCTTTTCATCAGTGAGCGTGCATTTTTTAATCCCTCTCCGATCTGCTGATCACAAAGCAGGATATAGTGGAATGTAAACAGGTGCAGCACGCTGACAATACTCAAAACAACCATCAGAACCATGTATAAGGTGCTGTACAGCTTGTTTTTGAAAATAACATCCGTGATAAAATTAGGGATCGCAAATCCCTCCATCGGCGCTATGGTAAATCCGATCCCGACAAGTGGAATAATGATCGCAATATAGAGCATAAGAAGAAATCCGGAGGGTTTCAAAAAGTTTTTCAACGACCGAATCCCGACAAACAGAAGCTGTTTGGCGGTCATCTTGATGCGTCCCTCGCGAATCAATGCACTCATGATAATAAACGCATTGATATCCGTTCCCACCAGAAGGATCAGCAGTGCAAGCCCTAAAATCAGCAGTCCTATTCCCTGCATGCTGAAAATAAATCCTAAGAAATCTCCGCTGGAAATATTGGTCCTTCCGGTAGATTGCAGCAATATCTTCATGATCTGTGAGCTTGCCGGAAATATCAGCAAAAACAATAGTCCTTTTGTGATCAACTGATATTTTGTATAAAGCCACAGGATTTTTCCGAAATTTGCAATTTTATTTACTTTTCTCTCCATAATTTCCCTCCCGAGCGCAATGACGGCTCATCATTTCTATCATCTTATCCGGATCAAAAGCGACGCTTATCGTACGATACATCTATCCTTTCAAAATTCATCTCCCTTTCATTTTACAGAATAGGGATTCAGCAAAGTAAAAATAATTTTTGCGTTCACTATAACCTTTCCGTACTCTCTCAAAGTCATCGGGAGGAGCTTTTCGTATTTCAGATCCTCCACCCCGACCGGAAAGCTACTGGAGCAAACGTTCCCTCATCTTATACAAGATCAGCGCGACCCAGACCGAGATCAGCGAGGGGAGGATTCCGATCATGAGTTCGCCGGGATGGCTTACGCTAAGATCTTTCAACAACGAGATATCCAAATGAGGGAATATATTGTCATACAAGACCTGATACACTGTGATGTAGATCAGGCTCCACTGGATGATATATTCCGATAGCGTCAAAACTCGTGCATCCACGGTGATTTTTTTGAAAAGAACACATTTTATCCCGTAAAGCAATAGACCGTCTACAAATGCGACCAATAGGATCACCAGAAAAAAAGAGTTCCATCCGCTAAGCAACAACGAAAGGCATCCGGTCTCAGACAACAGCCACATATTCAGGATGAAAGCCAGCATCCCGATCATGGTTTGAACGACCGTAAGGAGCAGTGCCTGCGGCAATAAAAAGCGAGACTCCTTCGGCATTTTCGTCAATATTCCGCTCAAACTGATCACGAGCAGTAAAGCGATCGTTACGACCATAGATCCCTCCCCAAAATTTCTTGTCATCTATATTACAGATCGGTCTGCCCTTGATGATTCCCAAAATAATCTTCGCAATCAGGACGTCCATTTTTTCTTTTTAGCAGCCTCAAAAGAAATTTTTTGATCACTATACAGGTTCTCCATTTCTTCCCGAAGCAAGTCATAATGTTTTTGGGACAGTGCAAGATATTGTTCCCGCTCGTCCTCCGACATCTTTGACAAGGCGGTCAATTCCGCAGCCATCAGCGGCTCCATCAGCAATTTGCAGAGTATCTCTCCTTCTTCTGTGAGCAATATCTTTTTGCTGTTTCTCTTTCCTTCCATTTTTTCGAGCCGCATAAACCCCATCTCCACCAATTTTCGAACCGAAAAATTGACCGTCTGTATCGGAAAGTTCCATTTTTCAGCCAAAGAATACTGGTTCAGTTCTTCTTTTGAATAGAAGACGGTATACAAACACCAGCTCGCCACAAGAGATAGACCGCACCTTACCGAGTACTCTCTAAACAGCACTTCGCGATCTCGATCTGTCATGATGAGCTTCTCGTGTACCTCTCGCAGTCTTTTTCCGTTTATTTCCCTTCTCTTCATATCCATGATTCCTTCTATTTTTTCTCCGAACAAAAATCCGATATTGGATTTTTACATTGTATCTCATTCTGTTTTTTCTGTCAAATATTTTTTGTTCCGCGCTTCTTCGCCCAAGTGTCTATGCTCTTATGTTCTTAGAAAAATTATGATGTATCGAAGTTCTCTTTCCGCTCTCGTACTTCTACTGACTCGATTATCCTGCCAATCAACCAAATCTCATATACAGGATACAGATTATATTCAGAGCTGCAAGCAGGGGTATCGCCAGCAGGAAACGGCGATGTTTCGTCTTATGCCGAAAAAGGAGCATTCCGAGAAGTGCTCCTGTTCCCCCAAAGAAAAAAGCCGCAAGAAGCAGGCTTTTCTCAGAAATTCTTCTTTTTTTGTATCTCGCTCTGCGCTTGTCGGCTCCATAGAGCAGGAAGACCGCAAGATTCCAAATAACGAAGAGTCTTATCATCATGAGCGCATCCTCGACGCCAAACAGCACCACTCGCCTTTGATATTTTCCTCAAGCAGCTCGAAGCCTTCCTGTTCCAAAGCCTGCTTGACTTCTTCTTTTTTGGAAAGGATGATGCCGGAGCTGATGAAGATCCCCTGCGGATTCAGGTAGTCTCTGATCGTCCTGCTCAGCAGGATGATGACATCTGCAATGATATTCGCGACGATGACATCCGCTTTCTCCTCGATCACTTCCATCAGATCTCCGTGGCGGATCTCGACAAAGCCTGCCATATGATTATGTGCGATATTCTCCTTGGAAACCTTGACGGCCGCAGGGTCGAGATCAACTCCGATCACCGCCGCCGCTCCGAGCTTTGCCGCTGCAATCGACAAAATGCCGCTGCCACAGCCGATGTCCAGAACGCTCGTCTCTCCGCTGACATATTTTTCGAGAGCGTTGATACACATATTGGTCGTCTCATGCGTTCCGGTTCCGAAGGCCATTCCCGGATCCAGCTCGATGATCAGCTCCCCCAGCTTTGCGGGATAGTCTTCCCAAGTCGGTTTAATGACGATCTTTTCGGAGACTTTGATCGGTTTATAGTATTTCTTCCAGGCATTTTCCCAGTCCTGCTGATGAACTTCCCCGATCTCGACGATCCCTTCTCCGATATCGATCCCGAACCGGGTCAGATTTTGGATATGGGCCCTAAGGCGCTCGATCTTTTCCGGAATCTCACTGTCTTCTTCAGAGAGATAGGCCTTTACAATCGCCCCGTCATAACCTGTGTCAAAGACTTCTTCCTCGATGTAATCCCAAGAGAGAGCGTCTTTCTTCTGCATCTTGAAATCATTGGGATCTTCAATCAGAAGCCCTGAGATCCCCATTTCATAAAAAATCGCAGTCACCGCCTCGACGGCTTGCGTCGTCGTCTTGACTCTGATTTCCGTAAAGTTCATTGTCGCCTCCTTCTGCGCGTCTTCAGCAATCAGTTCCCTGAGAAGAGGTCTTTCACCTTGTCAAAGAAATTGCGGCTCTGCTCATTGACTTCATTGCCGCTTTCTTTCGCAAACTCCTTGAGGATGTCTTTCTGTTTGTCCGAAAGCTTCTTCGGAACTTCCACCATCACTCGGACGATCTGGTCGCCTCTGTGCGCCGAGCGCAGGTAGGGGATTCCTTTCCCCCGGAGTTTGAATGCGGTTCCGGTCTGCGTGCCCTCCGGGATCTTATATTTGACCTTTCCGTCGAGGGTCGGCACTTCCACTTCATCGCCGAGAGCCGCCTGGACAAAGGTGATCGGCATATCCATATAGACGGTATTGCCTTCTCTCTTGAAAAGCGGATGGGGTTTGACTGTCAATATCACCTGGAGATCTCCTCGCGGGCCGCCTTTGCTTCCGAGCTGTCCTTCTCCCGAAAGGCGGACAATCGTCCCTTCCTCGACGCCTTGCGGGATCTTGACGAGAATCTTCCTGGGTTTCTTGACCTTTCCCTGCCCGTAACAAACCGTACACTTCTCTTCGATGATCCTTCCTTCACCCTTACAGCTCGGGCAGATACCGACATTCATCATCGTACCGAAAGGCGTCCTCACCTGCTGGCGGGCTTCCCCGGTCCCTTGACAGGTCGGACAGGTCTTGGCGGAGGTACCGTCTTTGGCTCCGCTTCCGTGACAGGTATGGCATTCCTGTTCCTGCTGGATCGAGATCTCTTTTTCGACTCCGAAAGCCGCTTCCTCGAATTTGATCTCCATACGGATGCGGACGTCCGCGCCTTTTCTCGGTCCCGCCCTCCTGGAGCCTCTCGAGCTGAACCCTCCGCCGAAACCGCCGCCGAATATATCGCCGAAAGCGTCGAAGATGTCTTCAAAACCGCCAAAGCCGCCTGAGAATCCTCCCTGGCCGAAACCGCCGGCAAAACCGGCATGGCCGAACTGATCATAGGTCTTTCTCTTTTCCGGATCGGAAAGGACTTCATAGGCTTCGTTGACTTCCTTAAATTTCTCCTCGGATTCTTTGTCGCCCTGATTCTTATCCGGATGATATTTCATCGCCATCTTGCGGTATGCTTTCTTCAGTTCCTGTTCTGTAGCGTCTTTCGCCACTCCTAAGACCTCATAATAGTCTCTTTTTTCCATTCTTTCACCACCTACCTGCTCACTATAAAGCAATTCCCTCTTCTTGTCAACAAGAAATGGAGCTGTCTTTGAGCACCTCCGACAGCCCCCTTTCCAAATGATTATTTATCGTTTACTTCCTCATAGTCCGCGTCCACAACGCCGTCGTCTCCCGCCGTATCGGCTCCGGTCTGTTCCTGTGCCTGCTGCGCCTGTGCCGCCTGCTGTGCTTCCTGATACATCTTTTCGCTGATCGGGTGCAGCGCCTGCATCACTTTGTCAAGCTCCGCACGGATCATATCCGCTGTCGCATTGGCATCGTCCTTGACCCTCTTGAGGTCTTCAATCGCGTTTTCAACGGCTTTCTTCTCAGATTCGGACACCTTGTCTCCCAGCTCTTTCAGTGTCTTTTCCGTCTGATAGATCGTGGACTCCGCATTGTTGAGGGCTTCCATCCTGTCTTTGCGTTTCTTGTCCTCTTCCGCATGCAGTTCTGCCTCTTTTACCTTCTTGTTGATCTCTTCTTCCGAAAGGTTGGTGGAAGAGGTGATCGTGATCTTCTGCTCTTTTCCGGTTCCGAGATCTTTCGCCGTCACATGGACGATTCCATTGGAGTCGATATCGAAGGTCACTTCGATCTGCGGCACTCCTCTTGGAGCCGCCGGAATATCTGTCAGCTGGAACCTTCCGAGGGTCACGTTGTCTGCGGACATCGAACGCTCTCCCTGGAGCACATGGATATCCACTGCCGTCTGATTGTCCGCAGCCGTCGAGAAGATCTGTGATTTTTTCGTCGGAATCGTCGTATTTCTCTCGATGATCTTCGTCGATACACCGCCGAGAGTTTCGATTCCAAGAGAAAGCGGGGTGACGTCGAGCAGGAGGACGTCTTTGACCTCTCCGGCAAGGACGCCGGCCTGGATTGCCGCGCCGAGCGCCACGCATTCATCCGGATTGATGCCTTTGTGCGGGTCTTTTCCCGTGAATTTTTTGATCGCTTCCTGTACCGCCGGAATCCTGGTGGAACCGCCGACAAGGACGATCTTGTCGATCTGAGAGGTGGACAGTCCGGAGTCTGCCAGCGCCTTTCGGGTCGGCTCCATCGTCTTCTCTACCAGATGGGCGGTCAATTCGTCAAACTTCGCACGGCTGAGATCCATATTGAGGTGTTTCGGTCCCTCTGCCGTCGCCGTGATAAAAGGCAGGTTGATATTGGTCGTCAAGGTCGAGGAAAGCTCTTTTTTCGCCTTTTCCGCCGCATCTTTGAGTCTTTGCAGGCTCATCTTGTCCTGTCTCAGATCCACACCGTCCGTCTTCTTGAACTCCGCCGCGATATAGTCAACGAGGATATTGTCGAAGTCATCTCCTCCGAGGCGGTTGTTTCCGCTGGTCGCAAGTACTTCGAAGGTTCCGTCGCCGATCTCGAGGATTGATACGTCAAAAGTCCCTCCTCCAAGGTCGAAGACGAGGATCTTCTCCTCGTGGTCGGTCTTATCGAGACCATAGGCGAGAGAAGCCGCCGTCGGTTCGTTGATGATACGCTTGACATTGAGTCCCGCGATCCTTCCGGCGTCTTTGGTCGCCTGTCTCTGCGCATCTGTAAAATACGCCGGCACCGTGATCACCGCTTCGGTCACTGTGTCTCCGAGATACGCCTCTGCATCTGACTTGAGTTTCTGCAGGATGATCGCGGAGATCTCCTGAGGAGAATACTCTTTTCCGTCAATGCTCACTTTGTAGTCCATTCCCATCTCACGCTTGATCGAGGTGATCGTTCGATCCGGATTGGTCACTGCCTGTCTTTTGGCCGGCTCTCCGACGATTCGCTCCCCTTCTTTTGAAAACGCAACGACGGACGGGGTCGTTCTTGCGCCCTCCGCATTGGGGATGACCACCGGCTCGCCGCCCTCCATCACTGCAACGCAAGAGTTGGTCGTTCCTAAATCTATTCCTATCGTTTTTGCCATTTTTATTTCCTCCTAATCAAATTGATATGCTGAATCTGTGCTGATCTATATCAAAACACTGCCGTCCGCAAGGCGGCAGAGCTGCTTACTTGGATACCTGAACCATCGAAGGGCGGATCACTTTTTCTTTGAGGACATAGCCTTTCTGAAGCACTTCCACGACTTTATCCGGCTCTTCTCCCTCTACCTGCATCACCGCATGGTGGAAATTCGGATCAAAATCCGCTCCGAGGGCTTCGATCTCTGCAAGCCCGAACTTGCCGAGCTTGTCTTTGAGCTGCTTGAGGATCATCTCCACCCCCTGACGGAAACCTTCAAGGTCTTCCGTCTCTGTGGAAAGCGCCCGCTCAAAATTATCCAGCACTTCAAGAAGTTCTTCCATGATCCTTTCATTCGCCAAGGCGGAAAGTTCCTTTTTTTCCTTATCCACTCTCTTTTTATAATTCATGAAATCCGCCTGCGTGCGCTGCGCAAGATGTTTCATCTCCTCCAGCTCTTTCCTGAGCTTTTCAGACTCACACTCCTCTTTTTCCGCAGGGATTTCCTCCGGTTTTTCGTCCTTCTCCCCGGTCAGTTTCTCTTCCTGCACCTCTTCCCGCCGCATTTCTTCCTTTTCTTTTTCCATTTCACTGCCTGTCAATGCTCTCTCTCCTTTCCCGCTTTATATTTAAGGCTCCATCAGGTCGCCGAGCCTTGCGGTAATATATTTCATGACGGAATATGCTCTGTCATAGTCCATTCTCTTCGGCCCGATGACGCCGAGCTTTCCGATCAGTTTTCCCCGATGTTCGAAATCCGCCATGATGATCGAGCAGTTTTCGAGCACTTCTCCCATCGAAGCGTCTCCGATGATGATCTTGATATTGCCTTTTTCGATGCCTTTCGCTTCGATTAGATGGGCGACTTCTTCTTTCTGCTCCATCAGACTCAGGAAAGACTTTGCCTTTTCCATATCGCTGAACTCCGGGAAATTGAAGATATTGGTCGCCCCGTTTAACAGGACATTGAAAGCAAGATCCTGTTCGATCTTTTTCGCCATCACTTCGAACATATCATCGAAGATCCGGCTGTACTCCTTGATCTTTCGTTTGATATAGCTGATGAACTTTTCGTCAAATTCCTGAATGAGCTTTCCTCTCATACTCTCTTCGATTGTCTTCGATATCACCTGCATCTGCTCTTCGGAGATCGGTGCGCTCAAACTGAATTTCGCACTTCGGACGCTTCCGTCTTCCATAACCATGATCAGCACCGCCAAGCTGTCGCTGAGACGGATGATATTGAGATTCCGGATCTTTCTCGCGTCATTGACTCTTCTTGCAATCGCCAGAGAAGTGTAGTTTGTGATCCGGGAGAGCAGCGAGAGGGATTCTTCCAAAAGCCCCTGCATCTGCTCGATATTCGCCATGAGGGTGTTTTCGATCTCAGAGCGGGCCGCTTCGTCGATCTTCTCCTTGTCCGCAGACTCGATGATCTCATTGACATAGAGACGGTAAGCCTCTTCAGAAGGTATCCTTCCCGCTGAAGTATGCGGCTGGAGCAGAAGTCCCATCTCTTCCAGATCCGCCATCTCATTGCGGATCGTCGCGGCGCTGACTCCAAGGAGTTTATTTTTGGAGATGGTCCGCGATCCGACGGGCTCCGCCGTGTCGATATACTCCTGTATGATAAATCGCAGGATGCGAAGTTTTCTTTCGCTGAGTTCGCCGTACATGGACGTCTTCTCCCTCCTCCCCTGAAACACTCTTCTCGCCTTCGCCGTCCCCATTCGGATTCCGGCGAGGTTTTTTGTTAGCACTCTCCGAGGTGGAGTGCTAACTATATAATATACTCTCAGATTGGCCTTGTCAATAGTTTTTTATTTTTATTTTCGAGAAGCTGATATTCCGATCCTCAAAAAATACAAATGAATTTCTTGCATTCAGACATGGATTCATGTCGCAGATTGCAGACAAACTTCAGAAACCTTTCCGATTTCCTGTTCATTCTTGAAGTATATCACGCATATTCATCCGTTCAAAAAACAAAAAAGCGAGAGAAGCAGGGATCGCGCGCTCTTCTTTGCTCCGCGATCTCTTCTTCCTTCGCTCTTTTCCTCCGAATCGGCAAGGACGGCTCTTACCCCCAGGCCGGCAGATCTTCAAAGACGTCCCAAGAGGAGACTCCCGGATTGTCGAGAAAACGATAGCCTCCATCATCCTCTTCGCCGGAAGATTCCGCCTCTCCATACTTGAAATATCCGATCTCTCCCTGAGGGGTCTGCACCTTGACCCACTCCCCGATCTTGCAGGAGATCAGTTTGATCTCGTCTCCCGGCTGCACCTCGTAGATGAGATCCTCCGACTCGGGATCGGCGTAGATATTAGCGGAAGCTTTCGCATGGACGAGGATCTCTTCCCGCTCCCCCTTCTCACCCGGCAGGAACATCGCCAACTCTTCTCCCGTCGTCTCTCGAATCTTTCCATCCTTGAGCTGATACTCCGCCATATGATAAAAATTGCAGAAGAAATATCCGGTGACGTCAAAACGCAGCTTCCGACTGTCCGGATCAAACTCCGTCGCCTGCTGATATTCATACTCTTCCAAACTCGACCTGTAATCCGTATCCATCTCTCCGAGGGATTTCCATTTGCCTTTGTTGTAATGGAAGAGCTCTGCGGTGAAAAAGGGAACCCCCGCATAGTGCTTCGTCTTATATACGACCAGCTCTCGCTGTTTGTCCTTCTTGTCCAGGTCGATGATCTCGATGTTCCAGAGCATCATCGGCATATCCTCCGTGCCGCTGTCATCCAGAGGCTTGCAGAGACCTCGAAGATCGAGGGATTTTCCGTTGAGCTGAAATTCCCCGAAGATCGTCTGATAATCATTCTCGTAATCGTTGACGTCCGCCACAAAATAAAGCTCTTCTTCTTTGCCGTCAAAATCCAGATCGACGGAACCCTTGACTGTAAGATGATAGAGATTCTCATCCGTCTCGCTCGCAAGCGGAATAAAAGAGGGAAGATCCTCCTCGGAGACCTGTTCCTCCTCTTTTTGAGCGGCTTCCTCCGTCTGCTGTCCCTGCTCCGTCTCTCCCACATCCTGATCTTTATCTTTTTTTCCGTCCGGTGTGCAGCCGGCAAAGATCTGCATAAATAGCAGCCCCGTACAAAGCAGAGCAAGGAGCCTGTTTTTCTTCATAAAGGATCATCCTTTCCTTACTTGTCGAAATCCTGTTTCCCGCCTGTCTCTTATCCCCAAAGAGGGAGATCTTCGAAGATCTCGGTCGGGTCGAGGCTCGGATCGTCATTTAAGATATATCTCTCATAGCTTTCCGCGTTTTCCTTCCTCATTTCAAACTTCAAAAAACCGCTTTTGTCTCCGACCCTGATCTTAACCCAGAGTCCGGGTCTGCAGGAGAGGAAAGTCACCTTGTCGCCGGGCTTGATCCTGTAGATCGCTTTCTTCCAGTCCGTCGCTCCATAAACGTCGAGACTGCCGATCGCCTTGACCGTGATTCTGTCCTGCTCCGTAAAGCTTCCTCCTCGATACATCTGCAGCTCCTCATCGGAGATATCTCGGATCTTTCCCTTTTCGAGCTTCCATACCGAAGGATAAAAGAAATTGCAGATCATAGACTCTTCTCTCGGAAGAGTGAGCAGATTTTTTTTCTGATCGATTCGGACTTGTGTTTGATCCATAAAAGTATTGTATGTGCCGGCAGAGATCTCTCCGAGGGATTTTATCTTGCCGTCCCGATAGTGGAAGAGCTCCGCCTCATGATAAGGCACACCTGAGTGCAGAGTCTTGAAGATGACCAGTTCTCGCTGCTTGTCCGTCGGATCCAGATCGATGACATCCATCCCGTAAAAGAGCGCCTCCCACTCTCCTCCTGCAAATCCGTCCAGAGAGAGAGGTCTGCAGATCTTTTTGAGATTGAGTTTTTTGCCGTTGATCTGAAAACTTCCCCTGACGGTCTTCCATCCCTGACTTTCATCCTGATAGTCTCCGACAAAATTCAGCTCCTCTTCCACGCCGTCAAAATCAAGATCCACCTTTCCTCGGACGTCCCGACTGAAAACATAGCCCTCTTTGTCGTTCCCTTTCAAAGGAAAGACGGCCGGATATTTCTCCGCCTTCGGTTTCGATTTGGTCCTAGACAGGAGTTTTTCCAGCACGCTTCCCGCAGCGGCATCCGGCTTCCTCTGTTCCGCTGAGGCAAAGCTGCCGAAGCTTTGAACGAGCAGGAGTATCCCTGCTAAAAAAAGCGTCCTTCGTCTTTTTTGATAAAAACCGTTTTTCTTCTTCTCATACATACCGATCGCCTCCTCATACTAAACTCCATTCGAAATACCATCCGGTACGCGGATATTTTCATTTTCAGCATATACCAAAAAAAGATCTTTGCATAGAAACTTAAGTACTTTTCTTCACTCAATAGCTTCTAAATATATAAAAAGCCATAAGTTATTCCGACAAATTCAGAAAACCCATGACTTTTCAAGTATATATTTTAATAATTTATAAAAAATCTCTCAAGATACAATTTGATCAAAAAAACCAGAAATTCTTCATCTTTATGAAAATCACTTCTCCATCCCAATGTGTGTTCGTTAAAACACGCACGCGATTCTTATCCGCCCATGTGCAGCCAAATTTCCCTCTGTCAGTCGGGTGAACATTATTATCATTGAAATATTCCTTTTTTCCATCTTTCTTATACACACTGCTCTGATGATGACCTGCATTCATAAGATGCAGTCCGGAATTTGAATCCGGAGGCAGCTTTGGATTCTGGGTCTCATCTTTAGAAACACTATCTACCAGTGTGATCTGTCGATTGAAAGTAAAGGGTTGCGAACTGTTTACTCCTTGGTGCATTTTATATTGATTCTTAAAAAAAGGATTATCTATATTCTCCCACTTGCTTATAGAAAAGTGAAGATATCCATTCTTAACCCATACTTTGTAATATAGTAAATCTCCGGACTTAATGGACACATCCTCTTCCATCCACCCATCAGGATTATCCGGAGTTGGAACGAATTCTCTCAAATGACCCGTAGTAAAAACTCTCCACCTGTTCTCATAATAGCCAATACCAACATCTTGCGTGTAATTTCCCTGATAGACTGTAAAAAACATATATCCCGCTCTTTTATCGGTTTCCACGTTACAATTTCCGACCCGAAAATACGCATCCGCTCCGTAATAGCCATCAAGCGACTTTGCTTCATATCCCACTCCTTCCGTCTCTCGACCATCTCTTGCGCTGACATCCCCTCCACCCCAAAAAAAGGGCTGGTTTTCATTCAAGGGTGAGGACTTCGTCGACCCGTTTGACGGAAGCGCTTTCGGAGGTTTCTGTGAGGTTCCCCTTGAACCTATGACTTTCATCGAGTCGGGAGACAGATATGATTCTGTATCCCCCACAAACCAGTTGACTGCTGTCGTATCCGGAAAATTATGACCTTTTACGCCCTCATGGGTCATCGTCATGTTAAACATGAGCTCCTCATAGGCTTTTTCCCCTTCATACGCCTCTTGATACCGACGAACGATCTCGATCAGCTTTTCCTCTTTCATCAGCCCTGTTCGAATGAGGTATTTCATATACTCCCACGCATCCAGCTGCGTTTCATTATCTCGGCGGAGCAAATATTCCTCCACTTCCAAGAGCACTCCGCCTGTCACCTCAAAAGAATAGATCTCCGGATGAGAACGATACCAGCCTTTTTTTCTAAGAACCCAGTCCGGAGGCATGAACACGCCTCCCGGAGATTCCAAAGTGGAGAGAAACAGTTCTTTTTCTTCTTCTTCTGTCAAACCAAAACTCTCTGATACCCTGTGTATGGTATTGATATTCGATATCAATACTACTTGGGCGATCTCAGCATCTTTATGGATTGCCATCAACCGGTTATACGCTTCTCCAAAATCCTCTTCGCTGAGGAGCGTTTTTATATTTTTCCAAGCTGCAAAATCAAATTCCCGATGCTGAGAAGCTTCGGTCTCAAATTTCTCCATATACTGTACATCACCGTCGGGCAAAGTCGTTTCTGCATTGATCACGCTGTCTGACGCCGTTACGGCAAGAATCAGCATACAAGCAAACAGATTGAGCAAAATTTTCTTTAACATTTCTTTTCACCAACCTCCTCAAAAACATAAATGAAACTCCCGAAAACTTCAAAATTGATGTCAAACAGCAATGTCGAGGTCACTTCTAAATCTGCTTTTCCTGAATCGCTTCCTTATATATATATATGATATCAAATCTCAATAATAAAATCATTACAAAAAAGGAACAATAATCTCTTCTTTTCTGCCCGCAAAGCGCCGGAATCTCTTGATTTTTCTCTTTCGTTTCAAAACTTTCTTGCAGATTCTCTCCTTCTCCCTTACAATAGATGAAGCGATCATACATGACGATGTTTCCCGTTTGAAATTGCTCGATCCACGCAGTATTCACCGGGAGTTCGATACAAGATACCATCAAGGAGAGTGCCGCCGTGAAAAAACCGATCTCGATCTATGTTCATATCCCCTTCTGCCTCAGCAAATGCCTGTACTGTGACTTTGCTTCCTTCAGCGGAGGGACGGAGGATCAGCAAAGAGAGTACCTTGGCCTGCTGCAGCGGGAAATCGGTATTTTCCTGAAAGAAAATCCGGATTTCACCAAAGATCATGCGGTGAGAACTCTCTTCATCGGCGGGGGGACGCCGACGGCGCTTTCCGACAGAGATTTTTCCGACCTGCTCTCAATGCTTGAGGAAACTTTGGCGCTCAGCGCAGCAGAGGATCTCAAAGAGTATACCGTCGAGGCGAACCCCAAGACCCTGACTCCCGCAAAGGTAGAGGCGATGAAAAAATTCGACATCACCCGCATCAGCCTCGGCCTGCAGTCCTCGCAGCCCGAAGAGCTCAAGGCTCTCGGCCGCATCCACAGCTTCGAGGACGCGGCAGAATCCGTCGCCCTTCTCAGATCACAGGGATTCTCAGATATCAATCTCGACCTGATGTTTGCCATCCCGGGACAGACCCTCTCTTCCTTCACTCGCTCTCTTGAGGACGCCCTTTCCCTCTCTCCGACCCATATTTCCGCCTACTCCCTGATCCTTGAAGAGAAGACCCCTTTGCAGCAGCTGCAGGAGCAGGGTCGGCTCCTCCTGCCGACGGAGGAAGAGGATCTGCTGATGTACGAGAAGGCGACCGACTTTCTGCAGGAGAGAGGGTATTCTCAGTACGAGATCTCGAATTTTGCGAAAGAAGGAAGGCAGTGTCTCCACAATATCGTCTACTGGGAGGCGAAAGAATATATCTCCTTCGGTCTCTCCGCCCATTCCCACTATCGGGGCCGCCGCTATGCAAACAGCTCTTCGATGGAGGAATACCGCTCTCTCCTGCAAAAAAACAGACTTCCCCTCGTCGAAGAGGAAGTCCTCACTGAAAGGATGCGCTTTGAAGAGAGGATCTTTCTCGGTCTGCGCATGAACCGAGGGATCTTCCTCCCTGATCTCGACCGGGATTTCGGCGTCGACTTTGCTCTCATCTACCGTGAGAAGCTGCAGGCGCTCCTGCGGCAGGAGCTGATTCACCCTGACCGGGAGCATCTGCGTCTGACCCGCAAAGGATTTGAACTGAGCAATTATGTCATCGGAGAGCTGCTGAGCTGAAAAAACGGGACGAGGCAAGATCCGTAAATCCTGCCTCGTCCCGTTTTCCGTTTCATGAAACAGATTTCCGACAAACTTCAAAAACTCTGCTTTGTCTTCATTCCGTTTCATGAGCTTATTTCTTCTTAGCTGCATTAAAACTGTCCTTCAGTCCGACGATACGATTGAAGACGAGGTGATCCTCCGTCGTATCCTTCGTATCCACAACGAAATAGCCATGACGGTTGAACTGGAACTTATCGTCTTTTTTCGCTTCCTCAAAGCTCTTTTCGAGGACACAGCCCTCCAGCACCTTGATGGAATCTGCATTGTACTCGTACTCTCCGGTCTCCTCATTTTTGACAAAGAGATAATCATACAGGCGCACCGTTGCCGGCACATACTCTTTCGCACTCACCCAGTGGATCGTGCCCTTGACCTTGCGCGCATTGAATCCGCTGCCTGATCGGGTCTGGGGATCATAAGTGCAGTGGACTTCAACGATGTTTCCCGCTTCGTCCTTGATGGCCTTCTCACAGGTGACGAAATAGGCGTTTCGCAGACGCACCTCATTGCCCGGATAGAGCCTGTAGTATTTTGCCGGGGGCTCTTCCATGAAGTCGTCCCGCTCGATATAAAGCTCCCGTGTGAAAGGAATCTTCCTCGTGCCCATCTCTTCGTTTTCCGCGTTGTTTTCCGCTTCCATCCACTCGAGCTGATCCTCCGGATAGTTGGTGATGACGAGCTTCAGCGGATTCAAAACCGCCATCTTGCGCTGGGCATGCATCTTGAGGTCGTCCCGGATGCAGTGCTCCAGCAGGGTGATATCCACCTCGGAATTTGCCTTGGAAACCCCGATTCTCTCGGCAAAGTCACGGATCGACGCCGGAGTATAGCCTCTTCTTCGAAGTCCGGAGATCGTCGACATCCTCGGATCGTCCCAGCCGCTGACCTTGTTCTCATCGACGAGGCGTTTGAGATAGCGCTTGCTCATGACCATATTCGTGATGTCCAGACGGGCAAATTCGATCTGCTGCGGCGGCTGCTCCCACTCCGTCTCCCGGAGCACCCAGTCGTAGAAAGGACGATGATCCTCGAACTCAAGGGTACAGATCGAATGAGTGATGCCTTCGATGGCGTCCTCGATCGGATGCGCATAGTCGTACATCGGATAGATGCACCATTTGTCCCCTGTATTGTGATGGGAGGCGTGAACGATGCGGTAGATCGCCGGATCCCTCATATTCATATTCGGAGAAGCCATGTCGATCTTGGCGCGTAGCGTCATCTGTCCCTCTTTGAACTCTCCGGCCTTCATGCGGCGGAAGAGATCGAGACTCTCCTCTTTCGGACGCTCTCTGTAAGGGCTGTCCTTTCCGGGTTTATCAAAGCTGCCGCGGTACTCCCTCATCTGCTCCGGCGTCAGCTCACAGACATAGGCTTTGTCCTTGAGGATCAGCTTTTCCGCCAGTTCGTACATCGTATCAAAATAGTCGGAGGCGTAGAGCAGCTTTGTCCATTCAAAACCCAGCCATCGGACGTCTTCCCGGATCGACTCCACATACTCCACATCTTCCTTGACCGGGTTGGTGTCGTCAAAGCGCAGATTGCATTTTCCACCGTATTTCAGCGCGGTGCCGAAGTTCAGGCAGATCGACTTCGCATGGCCGATATGCAGGTACCCGTTCGGTTCAGGCGGAAACCTCGTATAGACCCTACCGCCGTAGACGCCGTTTTTGAGGTCTTCGTCAATGATATTGTGAATGAAGTTCGAAGGCATGATCGCCGGATCCGTCTTTCTTTCCGAATTGCTCATAGTATCACTCCCCGTTCATAAAATATATATTCCATCATATCAGATTGTCCGCCGTTCATCAAGAAAGGAAGAGAATAAAAAACATATTGACAAGTTTACTTGGAAATAGTATGATTAAAATGCAAATAAAACTTGTCAAAAGGAGGGAGTTTGATGAATACACAGGATAAGGAAAAAATCCTTGAAAAAATTCGTAAAGAGGGACGGGATGAAGGCCTCGACTATGTACAGCAGAGAGGTCTTCGCTCCGGCTTCATCCTGTTTTCGATCCTGGCGATCTTTTTCATCGCCTTCAATGCCTATACCGGACAGAGGATCTATTCGCTGCTTTCCCTTCTTGGAGGTTTTGTCGCAGCGGATGCCTATTCAAAATACCGCTTCTCCAAATCAAAAGCCGAGTTTATCCGCATGATCGGCGCTCTGATCCTCTGCTTCGGATGGCTGATCAATCATGTGGCCGACAGTTTGAGGTAGGCCATGAAAAACACAGTCGAGCTCAAAAACCGCCTCAAAGAAGCCCGAAAGGAAAAAAAGCTCTCCCAATCCGATCTCGCCGAGATGGTCGGCGTCTCCCGAAACACGATCAGCTCCATCGAGACCGGTCAGTTCAATCCCACTGCAAAACTGGCGCTGATACTCTGTCTCGCTTTGGATAAAAAGTTCGAAGAGCTTTTTTATTTCGATTAAAGCCTTCGGGACGCCGCCTTCAGACTGCATCCTTTCCTCTGCAAATTGTTCCAGATCCTGATGATTCAAGGCGGAACATTTCCTGCATACCTTGATGACCTTCCGCCGATCCCCTCCTGTGGCAATGCGGGCGGCGAGCCATGCCCCCGCTCCCAAAACCATCGCTGCTACCGCGATCTTGAGCACCAGATTCATCTGCTCCGTCATTTTTCATCTCCTCCTCAAAAATTTTCTTTTTAGAATGAATATTTTATCATATTCATTCCAGAGTGAAGACAAAGCGGACAAACTTCAAAATTCATGAGACGAAGATGAGGAACTTTCGTGAAAAAATCGAGAGGAGCGAGCCGCTGAAATTTCAGAAAAATCAGCAGGACGCTGATTTTAGCGTGAAAGCGGCAGGACGCCGTTTTGAACGCGGTCGAAATTTCCGGCGAGCAAGTCCCGATTTTTCCGAAAGAGAGTCCACGCTGGCGAATGATTTTTGAAGTTTGTCTGCAATCTGGAATGAATATTTTATCATATTCATTCATTTTTTTCTTTTTCCAAAATAAAAGGGAATGAGGATTCCCTTCCCTGAGAGGGGAGACCAAAAAGAAAATCACAACGGAAATGGAAAAAACAATACCGGAACTGCACAAGGAAGGAAAGGGAACAAGGTACATTGCAGAAGCCGTCGGCTTGAGCCACACGAAAATTGCACAGCTGCTCAAAACTATGATATAATGAAAAACGAAGGAGGACTGAAAATGGATGCGATGGAAATGATTTTAGAAAAACTGGATAAAATGGAGCGAAAGATTGATAATTTACAATCAGAGATCTCGGAAGTCAAAAAAGAGATGAAAGAGGAAATCAAGGAGGTACGAAGCAACCTCGGCGAAGTACGGCAAATCTGCAGAGGCATTGAAGAGAAATCACAATTCTGGGGAGCGCTGAAAGAGAGAATTGATGCCGTGTCATATAACAATGAAAATTTACGATATGAGATCAATAGAAACTTTGTGCGAAAGGAAAACATCGTGCAGGAGCTGAAAAAAGCACTGTAAAAAAGAGCCTTTCGGCTCTCAGGCTACAGGCAACCCGCCCTTCATCGTTTGGATTCTCATCCTCTGATGAAGGGCGGGTTGTCTGCAATCCGGAATAAACATCTGTCAATAGATCTTAATTGAAGTGCCACCGGAAACATTATATTAAAACGACAAATCAGGCGTTTTTTCAGATGACAATTCAGACAGGTAATAGTAGTATAAGGATTTCCTGTTCATACCATGGCAGCCTATGCTGAATATTGACAGAGGTTTCGTATTACAATTTGAATGCGACTGACTCGTTTCTCAGTTTTTCAGCTATTTCCGCCAGACTGTCGCTGACGTCGGAGATCTTGTTCATCGACAGGGCTTGGGTTTCGATATTCTCTGCAGTCTCCTGCGTCGTGACCGCATTTTCCTGCGCCATCGCCATCAGGTTCTGAATGATCTCGATCACGGCGGTGTTGTGCTCACGGACTTCTCTCGACGAGCTCTCGACTTCTTCCACGATGCTTCTTCCGGATTCGACCGCCTTTTCGATCTCATTGAATTTATCTCTCGTCTCATCCATTTTTTCGTTTTGAACATCAATCGTCTTTCCTACTTCACTCATCGTCGAGACGGCGTTGCGGCTGTGATCCTTCAGCTCGTGGATCACCTTGCCGATCTCATCGGTAAAGCCGGCGGAGGCTTCCGCAAGCTTTCGGATCTCTTCGGCAACGACCGCAAATCCTCTTCCCGCTTCTCCCGCTCTCGCCGCTTCTATAGAAGCGTTCAGGGCCAAAAGATTCGTCTGATCCGAGAGCGACTGAATCATATCGCTTGCCTTTGCGATCTTTTCTACGCTGGCGTCCGTGCTGAGGATCATATCGTTGACGAAAAGGGCCTGCTGACGGCTTTCGATATTGATATCCGACAGTTTGCTGAGAATATCCTTCCCTTCGTCCTTTTTGAGCTTGATATCCTCCACCGCGGATACGAGTTCACCGAGGACGACCTCCATCCGATTGAGCAATCTCGTGCTGTTTTCGATATTATTTGCCGCGGTCTCCACATCTTCCGCCTGAGAAGTCACTCCCCCGGCAAGATTGGAGATCGCATCCGACAGCCGGCGCACCGAATCCGTCGTGATATGAGCCGTCGTTTTCAGCCGGTCTGCCGTAAGAGTGGTCTCTTCGGCATAAGCGGAGATATTGCCGACAATCGCTCTGAGATTTTCGCTCATCGTCTCCATTGATTCCGCCAGCACGCCGATCTCGTCCTGATGCTTGAGGGCGATATCGCTTTGAACCGCCGTCAGATCGAAGTCGGAGATCTTCTTCGCCCGATCCGCAAGCTGCACGATGGGTCCGGAAATCCTGTCCGCATAGATACGGGAAAATACGACTGCCGCGATTAAGGCCGCGAGAAAAATCCACAGCAGGGTTTTAAGGAGAGCGCTCTGACTGCGGATCGCATCAAATTCATCCTTGTCGAGGGTGACGATATACGTCCAGCCGAGCAAAGAGTCCTTCGAAGCAAACGCCTGCATCACATAGCTCTGCCCGCTGTTTGGATCCGTAAACTCCACCTCTTCCTCCGAGATATTTGAAACATCCTGATATTGCGGGATCTCCATCTCCGAGAGATTCTTTCCGATATATTCCCTGTTTTTATGGGAGATGACATTTCCGCTTCTGTCGACTACGAAGAGAAATCCGCTGTCTCCGATCTGCACCTTCGCAATCTTTTCCTGAAACTCCTGCAAATCGAGGGAAAAGTTCAGCACGCCGGCAAACTCTCCCCGGGTATCATAAATCTTGTTCATCAGTTCGACGGAAGAAGAACCGTCCATGGAGACATAGAGATCGGAAGCCGAACGGTCTGTCTTTGACTGCTTGCCGATCACATACCATCCTCTCTCCCGAGCGTCATATCCTTTTTTGCGGGGTTTTTCCGGATACATCAGAAAACCTCCGTTCTCTTCAACGCCCAGACTGATGGAAAAGAACTGAGGATTGCCGTCTTTGATCCTCTTAAAGGTATGGTAGATCTTCCTCTCAAAAGGATCGTTCTGCTCCGGCTTCATCGTGATCGTTCCGTCTGAATTGTCAGGTTCTGGAGTGATATACTCCGTGATTCTTGCGTAGATCTCTTTGAGATCATCTGTCTGTGCCAAGATCCCCACCTGCGCCAAAATCGCATTGAAATAGGAGCTCAGACCGTCATCGACCTTCGAGATCTCACTGTGTATCTGCCCGCGAAAACGGTCGAGTCCCTTTGCCGCATTGTTCGCATAGACGATGGCGACCAGTATCATCATCGGAATGATCGACATCGCCACCGTGCTCCAAATCAGTTTCGTCCTCAAGGTCTTCTTTTTCTGTCCGTTCTTCATTGTCCTTACCGCATCCTCTCATCTTTAGATCTTCCGTATACCCTCTACCCAATATATCGTCGATACTCACAAATTTTTATATATCCTCTTCGATATCAGAGAGAGAATACAGGTCGATCTTTTCGATCTTTTCGATCTTCCCGACGCCGAGCTCTTTTCGTCTATGACTTCAGCCGCCGGACAGCGGCGGCCAAAAAGCAATTATTCGAGAGAGGAAAGATCAAGCTTCGTGATCTTTTGCGTCTTGAGGTTGTAATAATAGGCTTTGTCTCCGATGATGCTGACGCTGACGGCGGGATCGGAAGAGACGAGCTTTCCGAGGAAGCCGTCGGTGATCAGGATGCGGCTGCCGCTCTTGCTCTCTTCAAAGGTGCAGACGAAATAAGGGCGGGTCGTCCCGTCGTAGCGACAGGAGATCACCTTTGCGTCCCCGTTGAGCGGAGTTCCTCCTTCGCTTCCGGCCGTCTCCATCAGGATACCCTTGCGGATGAAATAGGGCGTCATCGTCCTGTTCATGAAGGCCTGCTCCACACCGTCGACCCTGCAGTAGAGCTTATGCTTTCCGGGCTCCAGCTTCAGCGTGTCCGTCGTATCTATATGGTCGATATTGTAAAAATGAATCCCCTGCTCCGTCCAGAAGCAGATCAGGTATTTATCCATGACAAAACCGTGGACATCCATATCGACAACGACCTTCGTCTTTTTCGTCTTTTTGTCCACCGAGACGATATGGAGTCCCTTGTCTTTCTGGGCCATCAGATAGATCTTATCCTTATACTCCCCGAAAGAATCGGGCCGATAAGGCTTTTTCCTGTCAAGCTTCAGTCCGTTTCCATAAATATAGGCGGGGTCTCCGATATTCTCCTCTGCCTTTCCTTTCATCTGCACCAGAACTCCCGGCGAGTCGGAACCGTAGATATATTCTGCCTCCTGCCCCTTCTTCCAAAAGAAATCGGACAGTGAGATCTCACGAAGTCTCCCCTGCCCGTCCGCCTCCAGCAGAGTTCTGTCATATCCCGTCAGAGCGTCCCCTTCCGAATAGATGAGGCGAAAGATTCCGTTTTCGACCTGAAAGCTCTCGATTGCGGAAATTTTTCTCTCTCCGAAATCGTAGACTTTTCTGTGATCCGTCCCCTGCAGATCCGAAGAGAAGATCCTCTGTCCTTCCTTCATCCAGATCCTCCTGCCGTCCGATACGGGATCCACCCGTATCTCTTCTTCCGGCCGAATGCTTGGATTCCCTTTGGGAAGAGAGACAACAGGCGGCGACATCTCTTCGGTTCGAAGGGACGAAGAGCGGATCTCCAGTCCTCCGCTTCCAAAGGAATACTCCATTTCCAGACGATCATGGATCAGCTCCCAAGTCAGCGGCAGATACATGACATCCCGAAAGCTCAGGATCGGATACTCGCCGGCTGCGATCTCGTCGCCGTGGACGAACAATTTTGACTGCGCCCTCCTGACTTGGAAGGTCTTCGGATTTTTCCCGATGGCGGGATAGTCGTCAAAGGAGCCGGAGATATTCGGTCTGCTGAGATAGAGACTGCCGTTTTCATAAGCGGTCTCTATGCCGAGATAACGCATCGTGTAATAGGTCGCCGGCAGATAGGTGATATTCTTGTAGACGAAGAGCGGATATTTCGACCTCTCCGAGCGATACTCCCGGCCGTTGAGCCGGACCGCAAAATCCGGCAGAGCCGCTCTTTCCTCGGCAAAGCTCCGCAAGGGCAGCAGAATCAGGCAAATCAATCCCAGACAAAACAAAATCAGCTTTCTCCTTCTCATCATAGATCCTCCTTTTCTCGTCCGCTCCGGACGCCGATAAAAATCCCATCCCAAACATCCATGAAGCAAAGCCTCAGCAAAAAGCAGATTCGTCTTATTCTGCCGTAAGCTCAAAAAATACTCTGTATTTTTTGCAGGATCTTATCTGAGCAAAAACTCCGTTCCCCCCGACAATTTCTCGATCCGCTCTCCCAGAACGGATCGAAGCAGACCGTAGGGGCCTTCCCCCGTACAATGTCCCGTAAAAAATCTCGTTTTGCTCCTTTTGAGGATGTCGGCAATCTCTTTGACTGTCCTCTCTTCTTCACAGATTCCTGTCGGTGAGGCAAGATGAAATCCGCCGACAACATAGTCCGGTTCTCTGCCGGTCTTCCTTTGAAAATGCTCCAAAACATTCAGGATCCCGTTGTGGGCGCAGCCGGTGACGAGAAGAGTCTTCCCCTCCTCGGAGACCGCCAGCACCTGCTCATGGCGAAAAGCATCCGGCATTCTTTTTCCCTCTTCTTCCATCATCAGACCCCGGTTGGACAGAGGCAGCGGACTGCTTCCCCGAATATCCGAAAACAGCTCGATCCCCTCTTCAATCGCCTCATAAGCCCCGGCGAAGACGAAACGCTCATTTTCTCCAAGCTCTTTTTTCAGTCCGATATAAACCGTCCTTCCATCGGCTCTCTCCGCATAATAGTCTTCAAAGGCCGTCTTCTGAATATAGATCTTCGCCCTCCGGTTTTCTCTGAGAAACACCTCCAGGCCGCCCCCATGGTCATAATGCCCGTGAGAGAGGAAGGCAAGGTCGACCTTCGAGAGATCGACCCCCATCTTCTTCCCGTTTTCGGCGAAGAGTCCGCTCCCTCCCATATCGAAGAGCAGCTTCCTCTTCCTCGTCTCAATATAGAGGCTCAGCCCGTGCTCCGCTCCGAAAGCCTCCGATACCGCCGTGTTTTCCGCCAGAACCTTGATGATCATCCGTTCTCTCCTCCTTCTGAAACCCTTCGAGATCCTCTCGGATCTTTCAGACTGCAGACGAACTTCGAAAATCATTCGACGGCGCAGATTCTCTTTCGGAAAAATCGGATTTGCTTGCCGGAAATTTCGACCGAGCTCAAAACAGCGTCCTGCTGATTTTTCTGAAATTTTCACGGCTCGCTCTTCTCGATTTTTTCACGAAAGTTCATCATCTTCGTCTCATGACTTCCGAGTCTTGCCTGCTTTGTCTTCATTCTGCGAGATCCTCTCGGATCTTTTATTTTCTTCTCTTTCCTTCCATCCTCTTCCATCCTCTTCCAATCGAAGCTTACAACACCGCTCCCTTCTATTTCGGCTCGTCTTTCAGATAGAGAAAGAGATTCTCCTGCTTTTCCGTCTCCTCTATCGGATATTTCTCCAAAAGCGTCCGCGGATACTCGTTGAACCAGATCTCGATGAAATCTACGCCCGCCTCCACATACTCTGCGCTCATATCTGCCAGCAGATCGTATTCCGGAAATTCATCCACCTCATATTCTTTTTTGGGACACAAAAGAAAAAGCTCCCTCTCTTCATCTTTTCCATACCTCCCCCTGAGCCGCCGCTCGCCGTGATGAAGTAATCGAAAAATGAATACGAGGCAGCTCTCCTCCATATTGTTTTCTCTCTCTACTTGGATATTATTCGCCGAATACCGCGATGTAATCGGCTTTGAATTTTTCGAGCCCCGCAGTCGTCAGCGGATGAGAGCACATCTGCTCCAGCACCGCAAAGGGCACGGTGGCGATATGAGCCCCCGCTCTTGCGGACTCTGTCACATGGACCGTATTTCGAATGCTCGCCGAGATAATCTCCGTCTCAATGCCGTGAATGTCGAAGATTTCCGCGATATCCTGAATCAGGGCGATCCCGGACATATTGATATCATCGAGCCTTCCGACGAAAGGCGAGACATAGGCCGCCCCCGCTCTTGCCGCAAGCAGAGCCTGATTGACGCTGAAGATCAGGGTCATATTGACTTTGATCCCTTCAGAAGAGAGGACCTTCGTCGCCTTGAGTCCCTCCGCCGTCATCGGGATCTTGACCACCATATTCGGATGCATCGCCGCAATCGCTCGTCCTTCTTCAATCATACCCTCTGCGTCGAGAGTCGTCGCCTTGGTCTCTCCACTGATCGGCCCGTCCACGATCTCTGTAATCTCCCGCAGGACTTCTTCAAAGTTGCGTCCCTCCTTCGCGATCAGAGAGGGATTTGTCGTCACTCCGCAGATGATCCCCATATCATTCGCCTTGCGAATGTCTTCCACCTTTGCCGTATCAATAAAAAACTTCATCTTTTTCTGCTCTCCTTTTCTTTTTTGTCTGCCGATCTCCGCTTTCAGACTTTTCTCAGCGGTTCTCTTAGAGTTTGTCCGTCACAGACTTCATCTTCTGTTCCATCGTTCCCTTTTTGTCTCTGCGGTCGTCGATCTTAATCGAGGTGGACACACGCTCCGCGCCGCTTTCGAAAGGAACTTCGTGCATCCTGCGGATCAGCTCCAAAAGGACATCGAGATCACCCTCCATGATCGTTCCCATCGGCGTCAGCTGATACTGCACTCTCTTTTCATCGAGCAGCACTCTGTGGCAGTCCGCCACGTATTTGCTCACGCTCGTGCTTCCCGTCCCCAGCGGTACGATCGTAACCTCTGCCAATGCCATAACTCATTCTCCTCTCTTCTTTTTCTCTCGCGGATATCATCCTATTTCCGTCGCTCTTGTAATTTTTGAGCCCTTCTTTGGCGATCTCCATCGTTCCTTCCGTCTCATTGATACGGTAAATGCGGGCCGGGTTGCCTTCTTTGTCAAAATCCGTGCCGCTCCACCAGATCGCCAGCTTGATGCGCTCGTAGTTTTTCATCTTCACAAACATATCCCTCATCCACTCTTCTTTGCTGCCTCCGAAAGAAGCACTGCCGAATTCGGTGATCATCAGCGGATGATTGAAGCGTTTCGTATACTCCTGATAAAGCGGTTCATAGATCGACTCGAAATCTCTCCAGGACTCTCCCGAATAATAATTGCCGGTATTGTACCCTGTCAGTCCGACGACGTCCACATAGTGATCTCCGGGATAGTAGGCCATGCTGTGATTCCAAGAGAATCTCGGGAAACTGACCTCGTTGGGATTCCAGATGAAGATCACATTGTCCGCCCCGTTTTTCTCGAAGATGTCATGGATATAGCGGTACAGTTCCACATAGAGATCCGCATCCTTGCCGTAATGGTAGGCGGAGTATCTGCACCAGTCTCCGTTCATCTCGTTGTTGAGACGAAAGAGCACGGGATAATCCAGCATCTTGAGAAGCTTGGCGTAGTTGTCAAAATATTTCTGATAATATCCGTTTAAGATATGCGTCGTCGTGTCTTCCGATCCGTCAAGGGGATTGGTGGTCTGCAGCGTCAGCTCCACCACCTTTCCGGCGGCCTTCGCCTGTTTGAGCGCCTCGTAGGGTACCTGCGTATCCATATGCTGATAGCGCACGATCACCGGAAAATTGTAATCCAGACGCCTTTCCAGCTCGCTCAGCGGGGGGAAATAGTCCGGAGCCGAGGGTTCAAATATGCCAAACCGAGTCCCGCTCTCCTGCGAAAAATACTGATCCATGAACCTCTGTGCCGACTGAGAAAGCACTCTCTTCGAGGGGTTTTTCTTCTTCCATATCGGCAGCACGATCTTTTTGTCCGTAAAGGAAAAACCGGAAAGAAGAGTATCGAAAGACGAGATCGGCGACGTTGACTTCATGACGATTGTATACACCTCGTGGCTGCTTCTCGGAATCTCCGCCGAAGCATAGTAATTTTTATCGTTTTCGATCATGCCGAGCTTTTGACGGCTGTAATACATGATCTTCGCGGTTCTCCCGCCGATCTGTCTGTCGAAGCTCTCGCTGATTCTGAAATGCTCTCCGGAATGCAGACTCTTGTTTCCGTAGTTGCGATAACTTGCAAAACTGTTTCTCGTACCGCGAAAATCATCGTAAAAGACGTCAATCGTCGTTTTTTCATTCCAAAAACGGGTGCGGACATCAATCACCGACTCATCCCTTTCAAAGCCGGAGGGAATATCTATCCGATAGCCCAGATAGTGATTCGTATACCGATTGACACTCGCATTCAGCGGAGTAAACACCGACTGTCTCTCCTCGGCTTTTGCCTGCCGGGGAACCGAGCCGAGCAAAAGGCTGAGCATCAGCAGAAGCAGAGCTGTTTTTTTCATACCATCCATCCTATACACTCTCCATTTTATTCTCTGACCCTTATCATATCATATTCTCCTTCTGTTGAACAGTTACAGATTCGTTATGAAAACCTGCCCTGCGACAGATATTCTTTCTCTTCAAACCTGTTTTCAGATATCCTCTTCCATGGTATAATAAAAGTGTAATTATTTTTATTTATATGAAACAGGAGGTGTATCCTTATGCAGGAAAATTTCAACCGTGACAACAACGATCTGACCCCTCAGTCCGTGCTGTCGGCACTGTTTAACTTCGATGTGATGATCACATCAAAGCTGATCAAGGTCATTTATTTCATCCTGATCATCCTCGTGATCCTCAGCGGAATCCGAATGCTGTTCACAAGAGATTTTTATGGCGGCACAATGATTATCCCGGGTCTGCTGACGATCGTCCTCGGACCTTTCGCAGTCCGCATCTGGGCGGAACTTATGATCGTCCTCTTCAATATCAGCGACAATCTGGCAGCGATCCGAAGGCATATCGGCGAATAATGCCAAAGCCTTATTGAAATCATCCATAAGAGACAATATCCATTGTCAATACTATTACCTATCTGAATTGCCATCTGACAAAACGCCTGATTTGTCGTTTGAACAGGGATATGGTTTCCGGCGGCGTTCAATAAGGTTTTGGTATAAAACGACAGATCAAGCGTTTTAACGGATAACCTCTGCCTCCATATCCGAACAGACTGACTGCCCCGAAACCGGAGATTTCCCTTTCCGGCTTCGGGGCAGCCTTTGTTTTCAAATTCAATCATCGTATATTTCCATCATTTCGATGCGTCTTCGATTTTCTGAAAGAGCTCTATCGCCGCTAAACGACTTTCCATCCCTATATGCAGTCCAAATCCTCTCATTTCCAAATTGATCACAGCGCCGATCATCCGAGCGCTTTCTCAAGTTCTTCCAGCAGAGCCTCGGAAAAAATCCTCTCTTCCGAAAACAGGCGAATCTTTTCGCTGAGCCTTCCCTCCTGTGCAAGCCGGGAGGGAGCAAAGGCGATATCGCTCTCTTCCAGCATCGGAATGTCAAAGGGGCTGTCTCCCGCTCCGACAAAACAAAAGCTCTCTTTGGGATAACGCCTGCGAAGCAGAAGACGAAACCGCTTTGCCGCCTCCCCTTTATCGAGGCTCTGCGGCAGTACATAGACTTTTTCACGATTGGTGAACACCCGAACTTTCTGAAGGTTCAGCTCTTTCGAGAGCCGCATCGCCATATTCTTCGGCTCGCTGCTCTTCGTGAAGAGAAAAATCCCGTCTACGAGACGCAGCTCAAACTTGCGGGAGGGATCTTTTTCCATCAACCGCTTCGCTTTTTCCATCTCTCTCTTTGCAGGAAGAATTCTGCGCAGAGAATCCTCGTACCAGGACTCGTCCCTGACTCCGCGGCGGAGCAGGACTCCGCCGTTGCACACAAGAGCATACTCCGGTGCAATCGGCAGGGAGATCCTCTCATACTGCTCCACGCTCCTCGTCGTCGTCGGAACGATCAGCACTCCCTCCCGGTCTGCGATCCTGCCGAGCAGAGAGCGGGTGCGATCCGTCATAAAGGAGACTTCCCGCCCCTGATAGAGCTCGACGCAGAACTTATCCTCTCCGATCTCCGCACGATGGGAATAAATCAGCGTCTTATCCAAATCTGTATGAAAAACGACCATCTTTACTGCACTGCCTTTGCTGCATGTTCTTTCCCGTATGAACCCCGCCCTTCTCCGATGATCGCCTTTCGCAGCATATCGACCGGTATCATCGTAAAGGCGAGCAGAGCGGCGGAGATCCATCCTCTGAGTCCGAAGGGCACACAGCTGAACATCTGCCCTATCCACTGGAAGGGCGCCATAGGCAGCGCCGCCGAATTGACGATCATCGCCTGAATGATGATGATGGCAAAGAACACCCGCAGGAAGTCTTTATTTTCATCGAGACGCTTAAATATCCCGAATCTGTCGTCTCGGACATTGAATCCGTTGAAGAGGGCCGCAAGGATGAAGAGTACGAAGTATCCGGTCAGATGCTGGGCTTCGTTCTCGAAGAGATTTTTGAAGAAAGGCGTCTTCAAAAAGATGAAGCTGACAACGGTCAGCCAAGCTCCCATCGTCAGGATCTGCTCCGCCATCTTTCGGCTGACGATGTTTTCATCGCGCCTTCGCGGAGGTTCTTCCATATATTTGTCCAGAGCCGGCTCGTTGCCGAGCATGCTCGCGCCCAAACTGTCCATTACAAGGTTGATAAAGAGAAGATGAGTGACTCTCAAAGGCTCTTCAATGCCGAAAAACGGGGCGATCGCACTGACGACAACGGCGGTGACATTGATGACGAGCTGAAACTTGCAGAACTTGAGAATATTATGATAGATCGTACGGCCATACCAGATCGCGTCTTTGATCGACTGGAAATTGTCGTCCAAGATGACGATCTCTCCCGCCTCTTTTGCCGCTTCCATCCCGCTGCCCATCGCAAAGCCGACGTCGGCTCTCCTCAGCGCGGGAGAATCGTTGACTCCGTCTCCGGTCATGCCGACGACGAGGTTCATCTCCTGACAGAGACGTACCATCCTCGACTTGTCCGTCGGCAAAGCTCGGGCAATCACGCGGATACGCCTGATCTCCCTCTTGACTTCCTCATCGCTCATCTCGTTGAGCTGAGCCGAAGACAGCGCTCTGTCTTCGGCGCTTCGTATCAGACCGGCGTCTTTTGCGATTGCAATCGCCGTCTCCAGACGGTCTCCCGTGATCATGACGACCTGAATGCCGGCCTGCTGCACTTCTTCGATGGAAGCCTTCGCCTCCGGTCTCACATCATCCCGGATCCCTACAAAGCCGATGATGACGATATCCTCATTGACCGCATCCTGAGTCATCGGTTTTTCCGAATAGCCGAAGGCGAGGACGCGCATCGCACGGGAAGCCAGCTCATCAATCTTCTGTTCGAGAACGCCGGGCTCTATTTTTTTGATCTCTCCGTTTCGGTCGAGATAGGAAGTTCCTGAAAGAACAAGTTTTTCAGGAGCGCCCTTGTAAAAGGTCTTTCCGAGGCTCTCGATCCTCGCCTGACTGAATTTGTTCGCCGAATTGAAGCTCTGGGACTCGGTGACGACGCTTGTCTCATCCTCCGAGAGCACCTTGAAAGTCTTTTCCCCGATGAATTTCATCAGCGCCTGATCCGTCGCATTTCCTCCGATGACGCGATGCTGCTCATCAAACATCGACTGGGAGTTCTTTCCAATCGCCAGATCGACAAGAGCTTTAATCTTGCTGTATTTACTGAGATCATCCGGCGGGAGAGAGCTTCCGTCGCCGAGGAAAAAGTCGACGACTTCAAGACGCCCTTTGGTGATCGTACCGGTCTTGTCGCTGAAGAGGATATTGAGGGAACCGGCCGTCTCGATCCCCTGCGCTTTGCGGACGAGGACATTGTGTTCCAGCATCTTGCTCGTGTTTCGCATCAGCACGATGGAGATCATCAGCGGAAGCCCTTCCGGCACGGCGCAGACAATGATCACGACCGCCAGCGACAGAATACGGACGATATCCTGAAGTATGACATTCCACTGTTGAGCGAAGTAGACGGAGGGTCCTCCTCCGACGACCACGGTATGCACGAAGTAGAGGAGAGCGATTGCGACGCCTCCGATATAGCCGAAGACGGAGATCTGGTTAGCCAGTTTCGACAGCTTGACTTTGAGAGGCGAGTCGAGTTCATCTTCCTGCATCTCTTCCGCCATCTTTCCCATCATGGTCTTCAGGCCGACCCGCCTTACATCGAGAACCCCTTCTCCGTCAAAGAGCACAGCTCCGCGGAAAAGGGAATGCGCGTCGACAAAGGTATCTCCGGTGATGTCTTCTTCCAGCTGGAATCCTTCCTCCGCCGCTCTCTTTTCACATTCCTCCGCCTCGCCGTTCAGAGCGGAGTTGTCGACTTTGAGCGCCCCATGAACCAGAACTCCGTCTGCGGGTATCTTGTCTCCCGACTGCAAGAGCACCTTGTCTCCCACGACGACATCATCGACTTCGATCACGGTGATCAGGCCGTTTCGATAGACCTTACACTCGTCTTTTTTTGAATTGTCCTTGAGCTCCCGATATTTCGTATCGCTGGCTACGCCGGTCTTTGCCGAGATAAAGGCGACGACGAGGACGGCGATGACCGTTCCGACAGGCTCATAGATCTCCGAGTACCCGAAAAAGTACATCACGATCATCACTGCCGAGATAAACAGCAGGATGCGGACCATCGGATCGCCGAAGGTCTCTTTGAATTCTTCCCAAAAAGTCGTCGGCTCCGAGTCCGGAATCGCATTGGAGCCGTACCGGCTCCGTGAGGATTCGACTTCATGGTCAGTCAGTCCGTTGTATTTCATGGTTTTTCTCCTTCTCAAAAACTTCTGATGATTATAAAATCGAGAGAACGGCCAAAGAGTCATCCTCTCGATTCTGTCGGAATATCGGATTTTCCCTATTTCCCGCTTTTATACATATCGATTTACCAATTCCTTGAGTCCCGGATCCGTCGTTCCCTGTCCGATGGCGTTGAACTTCCACTCGCCGTTATGCCTGTACACTTCTCCAAAGATCAGTGCGGTCATATTGGAGTAATCCTCTGTCAGATTATACCTGCAGAGCTCGCGATTGTCTCTCGCATCCACCAGACGGATAAAGGCGTTTTGGATCATGCCGAAATGCTGGCGGCGCTGCACCGCCTGATAGATATTGACGACGAGCACGATCTTGTCGTACTGAGCCGGCACATTCGCCAGATCGACCACGATCTGCTCATCGTCGCCGGCTCCGGCTCCCGTCAGGTTGTCTCCGTTGTGGTTGATCGTCCCGGATCTGTGGCGCAGATTTCCGAAATAGACGATATCCCCTTTGTCCACGACCTTTCCTCCGGTCAGTACAAGAGCCGACGCGTCGCAGTCAATCGCCGCAGTCGAGGAAGTCAACGCGGCGAGGAAGCCCCCCTTCTTCGGAGCCTCGTCCCAGCCGAGACCGATAACGACGCGGGAAAGCCCCGCACTTTCCTTTGACAGACTGACTTTCTGCCCTTTTTGCAAACTGATTGACATATTGCCTCCTCAAATGATAACGAAAAACTAATCGACCTCGACGCCGAAACTTCCGCAAAGCGCGGCAAGTCCTCCGTGATATCCGTTGCCGATTGCATTGAACTTCCATTCATTTCCATTTTTGTAGAGCTCGCCGAAGACCACGGCGGTCTCAATCGAAAAATCTTCTCCAAGATCGTAGCGCACGAGTTCTCCTCCGCTCTGCTCGTCATAGATCCTTATGAAAGCGTTGGATACCTGACCGAAGTTCTGATTTCTCGCCTCCGCTTCATAGATCGTCACCGTGAAGGCGATCTTTGTGATCTCCTGAGGAACCGCAGACAGATCAATCTTGATCTGCTCGTCGTCTCCCTCCCCCTCTCCGGTCAGATTGTCTCCCATATGAGTCGCCGCTCCCGAAGGATGGCTGAGGTTGCCGTAAAAAACGAAGTCCTCCGGTCTTGATACCTTTCCCGTATCTGTCAGGAAAAAAGCTGCGGTATCCAAATCAAAGGCGCCGCCGGAATCATAGCGGTTCGTATCCCAGCCCAGTCCCACGACCACTTTGGAAAGGCCGGGATTCTCTTTGGTCAGGCTGACTTTCTGTCCTTTCTGCAATGAAATGCCCATCGTTCTTCCTCCTTATGCGACAGCGATGCCGAAATGACCGCAAAGAGCGGCGAGTCCGCCCTGAAAACCGCTGCCTATCGCATTGAATTTCCACTCTCCGCTATGTCTGTAAAGCTCTCCGACCACGACGGCGGTCTCAATCGAGAAGTCTTCTCCGAGGTCATAGCGGATCAGTTCCTGTCCGCTCATCTCATCGACGATGCGGATAAAGGCGTTGGACACCTGTCCGAAGTTCTGCCTTCGCGCTTCCGCCTCGTAGATCGTCACCGTGAACGCCACTCTCTCGACGCTTGCGGGAATCATGCTCAGATCGACCTGGATCTGCTCGTCGTCTCCCTCTCCCTCTCCGGTCAGATTGTCTCCCATATGCTTCACACTCTCCGAAGGATGGGTGAGATTGCTGTAAAAGACGAAATCCGTCTCTGCGGCGCATTTGCCGTTCGCTCCCAGCAGAAAGGCCGAAGCGTCTAGGTCAAACGCCGCTCCGGAATCAAACGCGTTGACGTCCCAGCCCAGTCCGACCATGATGTTCTTGAGTCCCGGATTTCCCTTTGTCAAGTCTACCTTTTGCCCTTTCGATAAATTGATAGCCATTTGGACCTCCTTTTCAATTCAGACCGCTGTTTCGAAAAATAGCATTCGGAAGACCTGCCGCGGCAGGCGGTCTTCCTTCGATTAAACCGGCGTTTTGTAAAAAAAGCCGGAAATCAACGAATCTATGCGCCTGATCTCTCATTGTTTCGGGAGACTTCGATCCGGCATATGGTACTGCCGGTTGAACTCTTCCCGGATGACTTCCAGTCGCTGCTTGTCCTCCAGACGCTGTCTCTTCGCGTCCTCCTGGATCGCTTTGGTCTCTTCGATCCCCGTCAGTATCGTCCTCCAGCTCTGTTCGAGGGTGTCGACCTTCACTGAGGTGCCTGAGACGAGTCTCGCCGTCAGTTTCGACTGCTCCATCACATTCTGCGCGTTGCGCAGGAGCATCTCATTGGTTTTTTTGTCCAGCTCCGACATCGCTTCCGCCTGTACCTTCTGTCTCTTGAGCATGATCGCCTGTGCCAGCGCCTGCTTGAAGATCGGCAGAGTGACGATAAAGGCGGAGTTGATCTTCCGCACGAGGTTCATATTGCTGAACTCCATCGTCTTTATCATCGGTATCGACTGCATCGCTATGTTCTCGGCGGTACGCAGATCCATCAGCCTCTGTTCCAGCATGATCTGAGCCTGCTGGAGGCTCTGGAGCTCAAACTGGATCGAAGAGTCTCCGCTGCTCTGCATATCGTTCTGGCGCTGCGCGATATAGGCTTCCAGCTCGGCGCTCCCCTGCTCGCCGGCGAGGATGTATTTGACCAGCTCGTGGTAATAGTTGACATTGGCCTGAAACATCTGATCCAGAGTGCGGTTGGCCTGTTTGATCTCCGATTCGTACTGCCTCAGCTGCACATAGATCTTGTCGACTTCTTCACCCATCGTATGATATTTCTCAAGGATCTTTTCCAGTTGTTTTTTCGCATTTGCAAAGATCTTTTCAAAAAAATTGCCTTGGTTGTCCCTGACTTCTTCCAGATCGAATTTGGACATGATCTTGGCGAGAGTCCCGAGCAGGGCGCTCGACTTGTCCAGCTGAGACAGACTCATACTGTTTAATACATAGTCCGAGGCCTTCGATATCTCCGTCACTGCAGAATCTCCGAAGGATACGATGCTCTCGAGGTTGAACACCTCGATCTTGCCCGTCAGAGCATCGATCTCGGCGGAGTTTTTGTACCGCAGGCTGAGATTTTCTCTCTCCTGCACGATATCGTAGGGCGCGATCACTTCCACTTCCATAGGTTCCGCCGGCGGCTGCGCCGCAGGAGGATGTTCATTTTTCTTGCCGAAATCAAGTCCCATATCATTTTCCTCTCCCAAACAAAATATCACGCAGCGACTTTCCCTGCTGCCTGACCGTGACCTTTTCAAAATTCGGCGCCTGCAGATCGTAGAGATACTCTCCGATCTGATGCTCTACAAAGAGAATCTCGCTGAAATACCTCTCCACGCTCTTATAGCCCGTCGGAACGAAAAAGACGAGGTCAAAACCGTACAGACTTAAAAACGCGGTCAAGATACTGTCTTCTAAGGAAATCGACTCTTCCGCCGTGTTGATATAGATCAGCTTCGGATTCTTCTTTGTGAAATCGAAGCGCTGCATCAGTCTCGTGATCTTCTTGTCGAGATTGAGCAGGATCGACACGACGGTGTACTCGACGCCCGTCTCAAAGATTCCTTTGATAGCTTTATTCTCTATCAATAAGGCGATTTTGTCAAGGATGGATTCCTGCACTTCTTCTCTGAGAAAGGCGTAAGGATAAGAGGGATGCGCCTTGATCCTCTCCCTCTGCAGACGACCGTTCCTGAAAAACTCCGCCGCATGAGCCTTCGCGGGATTCTGCCCCGCCGGATCGACAAAAGGCGGCTTCGAGATGAGAAGACAGTCCCGGGTGATCAGCTTCTTGATATCGCTCCAATAATCCTGCAGACTTCCCTTGACTCCCGAGACCTTTGCAAAGATGACCGGGAGACTGACCCTCTCCTCGACGACAGCAAAAGAAGGCCTATATTTCAGCTCCTGATCCCACAGGACGCCGATCTCTTCGTAGATCGTCCGGAGGACGACGGAAGTCGCCTTCTCATACTGGTGACTGCGGTAGAGCCCCGAGTCCTGATACATGACGGTATCCAGCTCTCTCTCTGCATGATAAGCCGCCGTCCCGATCAGAGCTCCCCTGCTCTCCTTGGGAAATTTTCGAAGCGCGAGGCTCTCCTCATAGTGGATCTCGTAGAGCAGCGGATCCTCCAGAAGGCATTTTCCCTTCCTGTCCGGTACGAGAAGGAGGACGTCCAGAGGCAGACGGGCGAGCATCCTCAGGAAGAGGACTTCGCTTTCATTTTTGCAGCCGCCGAGGTAGATCAGTACAGGAATCTGAGGCATCTGCCAGTGAGGAAAAAGTTTCGGCAGACAGCGTTTCAGCCAGCAGAGCAGATAAACGGCCTTAGCCGTCAGCCTGCTGAGATTCATCTCTTTTTTCCTGCTCTCCGGGAGCAGGATGGAGAGAAAAGCCCTTGCCATCAGCCTCTGCAGTTCGATATTCCCGCTGTACTCGATCATACCGGACAGATTCGTCAGCATCTGCTCCGCCGAGGAGTAGTTTTTCCTGCGGATCGCCCGAATCTCTTCCGGCGTCGGGGGAGGGATCTCTTCTTCAAAGATCAGCAGATTTCTCCGCTCCTGTTTGATCTGCAGCTCAAACCGGTAAAGCTCGTTCTCATAATCGAGCCGATCCTTGGCTCCGCTTATGCGGCAGAAACAGTTGTAAAAGAAGCCTTCCTCCTCTCCCCTTGCTTCCGGCGGAGTCAGTATATCTGCCAGTCCCTCTCCGCTTATCCAGGCATTGGTGCAGTTTTCGTATTTCGGCCGGGGGCCGAGGAGCTTCTCATCCTTTTCTCTCTCCGCGATCTTCTCTCTGAGGCTGCCGATGAGATCCTCGGGGAGGGGAAGCATCCCTTCCTTCTCAAAGAGCTGACTGCGAAGAGAGCTCGGATCCGCTTTCCGATAAGCCTCCTCCTTCCCGCAGAGCAACAGGATATCGCAGCCCGCGAAAAAGAGGATGCTGAGCATATCCAGCTCGTAAGCCGAGATCTCTCCCTCGTAAAGAATCTTGGGCGCAGTCTCTTCTCCGAGACGGGAGACCACCTGCTCCAAACGATAATAGAGCCAGCACATGAATTTCATATAGGCGTTTTTCATCATGCTCTCGGTCTTGCCCTCTTCCGCCATTCGAAGAAAGACCCCGGCGATCCCCCGGGCGACGACCTCCCGCGGAAGATCTCCGAGGCGCGGCAGCCACTTCCCAAGTTTCTCTTTGAGAAAGATCTCCTCCGCTCGAAAATCCGATCCGAGAATTTCCTGAAGATAGGCGAGATTTTGCGGAGTCGGATTCGGTATCCTTTCCTGAAAAACCGCTCCCGTCTTTCGTGCTTGCTGATAATACTGCAGGAGAAAGTCTTCCGTCCGGCGGTCGATCCCTTGGAGGCGACAGAAATAAGAGCTCTTCTGCGGACGATCTTCGAGTTTTTTGAAGTAATCTTCCAACTCCCGGATGTCCTGACCTCGGAGATTTTCGTTTTTTTCCATCCGGCTTCGCGTATTTTTAATCTGTATATTCGGAGGATTTTGCATATTTTTTCCCTCTGTCATCTTCGATTCTCTCTCATCTGCCTGATACTGCGGGACACGGATTCCCCGATTCAGACGAACCCACGGATGAACTGGCTGATATATTGATAACCGACCGCAAGATTTATGTTCTGTCCGTCCATAAAACCTCCGGAGCTGACTCCGATCAGCTCTCCGAAGAGATTCAGCAGTGCTCCGCCCGAGCTCCCCGCCGATATCGGGGCCGTGAACTGGATCATCTCGACGTCATCCAGCTTGCGAAAACCGGATATGATCCCGTCGGAAACCGAGTTGAACAATCCCAGCGGACTTCCTATCGCGACGACTTTCTGCCCTCTGACGAGAGGTCTTTCGCCGCCGTAAAGCGGAAGAGGACTCAGCTTTCTTCCGATGCGAAGAACGGCAAGATCCGTCGCATGATTGTACTTGATCAGCTCCTCGACGGGATACTTCCTCTCGTCATCCTCTACCGTGACTTCAAAATAGGCGGCCTCTCTCATCATGACATGGCAGTTGGTCAGTATATATCCCTCCGCCCCGATCATGACGCCCGAGCCGGAGCCCAGCACCTCACCCTGCGGACTGCAGCGCGCGATCATGACGATGGACGAAGCGAGCTTCGCCAGCTCTTCATAGTCCAGCTCTCTCTTTTGCCTCCGGGACGAAACGGCCGCTTTCGCCAAAGCTCCCGCCGCCCCTTCGCCCTCTCTCGATAAGGAGGTCTGCGAAGAGCCCCTGTCTCTCTCCGGCCTTTTGATATCCGATACTCGAATCAGAAGAGGCCGCTTTTCTCCCGTCTCGGATACGGAGGTCTTTCCGGAATCTTCCGCTCTTCCCTGCCGGTACTGTCCCGGCAGAGCGACGCCGCTGGAGATCTCCCTCTCTCGGATCTCTTCGCGCCCTTTCTCCTCCCGCCGCTCCGAAATCCGCTGCGGCGGATCCTGTCGCCCGATTTTTTCCGGAAAAAGAGAGCGAGGAGTCGCTTCGCCGAGAGAAACCTCACGAAACTCTCCCGTCTTGAATTTCTGTGAAAGACCGAGAACATCCAGTTCCTCGGAAATATCCTCCTTCGTCTGCAGCAGGAGCACATCGATTCCGACGAGGGTCAGCAGATAGGCGAAGAGATATTCCTGTTTTTTGACCAGATCCCGAAAGACGATCTTCCGGCTGTACAGACCCTCCTCTTCGATCTCTTCGGGAATCAGACGGTCGAACCAAAAAAACAGTTTGACGAGAAAACTCTTCTCCATGGATTCGCTGACCTTGGGAGTTATTTTCCGAAAAATTTCGATCACTTTGCCGCAGGCCAAAGCAAAGAGCCTCCTGCGACAAAGAGATCCCTCTTCTTCCGACCGCTCCTTCATCTGTCCTCCGGCAGCCTTCCACATTTCATAGCAATCCGTATAAAAGGCGATCTCTCTTGCATCCTGTAGCAGGGGCAGACTGTTCACCCGAAGATAGAAAGCTTTTTTCGCCTTCATCTGCTCAAAAAAAAGCTGATCGACCGCAAGGATCCGCCTTTCAAAATCGGGATCGGCGCCGAGGCTTCGCGCAAAATACACATCAAGAATCCCGTCTTTAACCCTTCCCCGCACGTTTGCAAAAGATTCAATTTTCATCAGGCGCATCACATTGTGACGCAGCTTCGCTTCCTCTCTTGTCATCCCGTCCTCCGCAGCGATCTGTTTCCTTATTATTCTAACATAAATTTCGATTTCCATCTATTCATTTACATGAAATAATGTTATAATCTCACTGTTTGACAATGTTCAAAAATCCTTTTGGCAATGAACGATCTATTTGATACCGACCGTCTTTTGGAACCGATCCGGCAATAAAAGACTCGCGAGACTTTCCCGTTCATTCCCTTCAGCACAGGCTGAGTATGGATCAGGGGTTTGGTATGATAAACTGCAAAGTGAGGGACTTATGAAAGATCATCTTCGATACTATGAAGTGGGCGCTCTGCTCTACACACCCGCCGACAATGCGGATATCCTGCATACGATCACAAAAGAAAAGATCTCTCCTCCCTTTTCACTCGCCCTCTGCCTGGAAGACACTCTCGGCGAAGCCCTCGTGGAACAGGGGGAGCAGACCCTGCAGAAGACCCTTCGCGGACTGGAAGAGCAAGCTGCGCGCTCCCGTTTTTTTCTCCCGAAGATCTTCGTGCGGGTACGCAGTCCCCGCCAGATGAAGCGCATCGCGGCATCCTGCTCTTCGAGTCTGCTGACCGGTTTTATCCTGCCGAAGATCTCCCCGTACAATGCCGGAGAATACATCTCCCTGACGCTGGAGATCAACAAAGGGGCGAAGGAACCTTTTTACATCATGCCGATCCTTGAAGATCCCTCCATCATCTCTCCGGCTGAGCGTCCGTCGATCCTTCACTCTCTCAAAGAGGCCTTCACTCCCGCCGAGCGCCATATACTGAATATCCGGGTCGGGGGCAATGACCTCTGCCATGCCTTCGGTTTTCGCCGTCAGTCGGACGAGACCATCTACGACATCCTCCCGATCGCTTCCATCCTCTCCGACATCGTCACGGTCTTCGGACAGGACTATATCCTCTCGGCGCCCGTCTGGGAATATTATGACGGGGAGGGCTGGGACAGCGGGATGCTCCGGGAGATCCGAAAAGATATCCTCTGCGGCTTCGTCGGAAAGACCGTCATCCATCCGAAGCAGATCTCTCTTGTCAATTCCGGCTTTCAGGTGCGCCGCAAAGATTATGAGGACGCTCTTCTCATCCTGCAGTGGGAAAGCGACAGGCTCGTCTTTGCCTCCTCCGCCCGAGAACGGATGAATGAATACAAAGTTCACTCCCATTGGGCAAGCCGGATACTGATGCTCGCCAAAGTCTATGGAATCAAGGAAGAATCTCATGTATAAATCAGAGGAACTCATCGCCCTTGCAAAAAGGGAAAACAACAGCAAACGCAGCTTTCTTCTGGTGAACCGTCTCCAAGGCAAGCATATTCCCGTCGCTCCGACGCGATCCCTCAGGCTCTTCTCCTCTCTAACAGACAAGATCCGTCCGCCTCTGTCGGGCGAGCTGAATTTTCCCGGAGAGAAAGATTTTCCTTTCACAAGCCCGCAGGAACCTCTCCCTTCACTCCCGCAAAACGATGGGACGGAAAGCAGACTTCTCGTCATCGGCTTCGCGGAGACCGCCACAGCCATCGGCGCTCATATCGCCATCGCTCTCGGCGCCCGGTACATCCAGACGACGCGGGAATCCTACGAAGACTGCCGCTATCTCCGTTTCTCCGAGGAACACAGCCACGCGAGCGAACAAAAACTCATCCGCGATCCGCTCGACGACGCCATAGAGCAGATCAGCGACATCCTCTTTGTCGAGGATGAGATCACGACCGGAAAGACAATCCGCAATATCGTCACTCTGCTGCGCCGCACCTACGGAAGGAGACTGCGCTTTCATGCAGCTTCCCTGATCAACGGCATGGATGACGACTCTCTGCGCCTCTTCGAAGAAGAAGAGATTCGCTGTTATTTCCTGCTGAAGACCGACCACAGCACCTGCGATCTTGCCGCAGAGCGGATCCCTGCAGACGGCAGCATTCTCTCTCTCTATCCCCGGGAAAGAGAGGCAGTCTGTTCGTCTAAGGCTGAGGAAGCCTCTCTTTGTTTCTCCGAGATCCCGGGGGGAATGAATGCAAGGCGTCTCTGCCACGCAAAAGACTATGAGAGGGCCTGCCTCGATCTGATCCGGTGTCTGGGAGAGATCTTTGACAAAGAGCTTCACGCGGCTCCTCAGCGTATTCTCGTGCTCGGCACGGAAGAGTGCATGTACCCGGCGATCTTCGTCGGCTCCCATCTTGAGAGCCTCGGCCATCAGGTGTGGACCCATTCGACGACCAGAAGCCCGATCTGTGTCAGCAGCGATCCGATCTACCCTCTTCAGACACGGGCCGAGATCTGCAGTCCTTACGAGAGCTCGCGAAAGACCTTCCTCTACAACCTTGCTTCCTATGACAGCATCTATGTGATCACCGACGCCGAGCACCGCGGAACCCTCGTTCCCGCCCTCCTCGCCTGCGGAAATCGAAAAATAAACTGGATACGGTGGTGTAATGATGAAAACATCCTATGATCCCGGCGACGTCATCCTCCTTCTCAAAGACATCACCGGACTTGTGCAGCCGGAAGACACAAAACAGCGCGAGCGCGCGATCCAGTCCGGCCGCCACTACAGCGAGATGCTCCCTGTCGAATACAGCCCGAGCGAAAAATACATGGAAGCTTACAGAGCCGCTCTTGCGAATTTTTCCACAGCAACCGCACAAGCCGTCGCCCTGCTTTCAGAGAAAATCATGAGCGCCAGAGGCCCCTGCGTCGTCCTCGTCTCCCTCGCACGGGCCGGCACCCCTGTCGGCATCCTGCTCAAGCGATATCTCCGCAAAAAATACGGCATTGAAGTTCCTCATTACAGCATCTCGATCATTCGAGGCCGCGGCATCGACAAAAATGCGATGCGATTCCTTCTGGAGAGATATCCTGCAAAAGATCTGCTTTTCGTCGACGGCTGGATCGGCAAAGGAGCGATCCTTCGGGAACTTCAGTCGGAGATCGCCTCTTACGAAGGCGTCCGCGGGGAGCTTGCGGTTCTTGCCGACCCTGCGAATCTCACCCCTCTCTGCGGTACCCACGAAGATATCCTGATTCCGAGCTCCTGTCTCAACTCGACAGTCTCCGGCCTGATCAGCCGGACCTTCCTGCGGGAGGACATCATCGGAAAAGAAGATTTCCACGGTGCTCTCTACTACGGAGAGCTGCGCAAGTTCGATCTCTCCTATGATTTCATCCGGGCCATCGAGAGAGAGTTTCCCCTTGAGATCCCCGAAAATAAAAAAGCCCCTTCCTCGAAGGGAATCGAGGAAGTGCTTCGTATTGCCGCAGATTTCGGCATCGAGGATATCAATCTGATCAAGCCCGGCATCGGTGAATCGACCCGCGTACTCCTGCGCCGCGTTCCCGACTGCATTCTCATCGCGGAAAAAGCGGCGCAGGAACCCTCTCTTTTCCATATCCTCCAGCTCGCGAAAGAGAAGGATGTACCCGTACGCACCTATCCCCTCCGCAATTACAAGGCCTGCGGGATCATCCGGAAACTGACGGATCTGTGATGCTCCGCAGTCTTATTCCGCTCTTCTCTTCCATTCCTCCGGTGAAGCATCAAGGCTGATTCTGCCGTCTTTGAGCAGGATCACCCTCTCCGCTTCCAGGATGGTGGATCGTCTGTGAGCAATGGTGAGAAGGGTCTTTTCTTTGCGCAGATTCTCAAGGGCCTGCCGAAACAGCGCTTCACTTTCTGTGTCCAGATTCGAGACCGCTTCATCCATGATCAGCAGAGAAGCTCCTGTCACCAGAGCGCGTGCAATGGCCAGCCTCTGCTTTTGACCTCCCGAGAGCGTCAGTCCTCTTTCTCCCACAAAGGAATCATAGCCTTTTTCCAAGGCCTCAATAAAACCGTCTGCCAAAGCGATCTTCGCAGCCTGACGCACCTCTTCCATGCTTGCATCCGGTCTTCCGAGACGAAGATTGTCGAGGATCGTCCCGTGAAAGAGATAGACATCCTGAGGCACATAGGCGATACCCCGTCTTATTTCCTCCGGATTGATACTTCGCAGATTCTTTCCCTTCAGATAGATATCCCCACTGTCCGGATCGTAAAACCGCAGCAGAAGGTGTACCAGAGTCGTCTTTCCGGCTCCCGACTCTCCGGTCAGAGCTATATTTTCCCCCCTTCGAATATCCAGACTGAGTCCGGAGAGGACTTTGATGTTTTTATCATAGGAAAAATCAACTTCCCTTACAGAGATCAGGACTTCCTCATTCGCCCTCTCAAGCTCCGGCTCTTCGGCCCGAAGAGGTGAAGGCTCGCTCAAAAGAGCCTGAATCCTGTCTGCCGAAGCGGCGACCGTATTGATCTTTCCCGCAGTCTGAGAGACCAGGACGACGGGCAGAAATATATTGAGAGACATGGTGATAAAGACTGCCACCATCGGGGCTTTGATCGTCCCGGAAATCACCAGAGTGTGGCTAAGCAGGATCACTGCAATCAGCATTGCCGACATCACAAGTCCGATCAGTCCCGACTGGATTCCCTTGATCTTTCCGTCTTCCACTTCAAAATGATTGAGATCCATCGTGTCCTGTATCACCTTATTGATATATTTTTCTTCCCTTCCAAAGATGATGATCTCGCTCAGTCCCTGTATCGTATCGACGACTCCCGCATTGGTCTCTCCAAGCCCCTTTCGCAGTGCAATCCCGTTTTCTTCATCCCGTTTTCCGAAAAGATAGGGAATGAAGGCAATGACGGCAGAGGCTGCCAGACTGAGCAGAGCCGCCTGCCAAGACAAAAAGAAATAGGCCCCTGCAAACAGCACAATACATATTCCTGTAATCCAATAATCACTGAGCATATGAGCAAAAAAACTCTCCAGAGATTCGACATCCTCCATCATGATCGAACTGACATCTCCAGTCCGGTACTTGAAGGAAGTGAGTGGCGTCCCTCTCAAAATCGCGTCGTAAACATCCCTTCGAAGATCCTCCAGCACGAGATAAGCCATCTCATGGCAGACCACCATATGCAGATAAGCGAAAACTCCTTTTGCAACGATCAGAAGAAGCATCCAGGGAAAATATCCCAAGATCCTCTCTCCGCTCTCTCCTCCGAAGGCCAGTCCGGTCAAATAGGCACCCAGCAGGAGCGAAAGCAGGGTGAATAGATTGTTCAGAACTCCGCAGAGAATCGACAAATAAAAAACCCTCTTGTGCCGAAAGGCGTATCCGGATAATTTTTTTATATTTTGAAATTTTCCTTTTTTCATGATCATACTCCTTCATTCTGCGCCAGGATCAGCCGATAATAGTACCCTCGGAACTCCATCAGAGACTGATGTGTTCCTTCTTCGGCGATGCGGCCTTCTCGAAGCACCAGGATCCTGTCTGCGCCTTTCACCGTGGATAAGCGATGGGCAATGATCAGAGAAGTCCGGTTTTCCAGAAGTTTGTCCAGACTTTTTTGGATCTCCCTCTCATTCTCAAGATCCACGCTGGATGTCGCTTCGTCCAATATGATCAGGGGGGCATCTTTGAGAAGGGCGCGGGCAATGGCGATCCGCTGTCTCTGACCGCCGGAGAGGCTGAGTCCCCGCTCTCCGACACGGGTCTGATATCCCCGGGGCATAGAGTCGATAAATCCGTCGATATTTGCGGCCTTCACAGCTGCGCGCAGCTCTTCTTCAGAGGCGTCCTCCTTTGCCAGACGGAGATTTTCCTCGATGGTGCCGTTAAAGAGATAGGTATCCTGAGAGACGACGGAAATCCTCTTCCTCAGCTCTTTGAGCGGGATATGCCGAATATCCGTGCCGTTCCAGAGAATCGTTCCCTTATCCGCATCGTAAAACCGCATCAGCAGTTTCGTCACCGTCGTCTTCCCACTGCCCGACTCGCCGACCAGAGCCAGTTTTTTACCCGGTTCGATACAGGCACTGAGCTCTCTGAGCACCTCTTTGTTCTCCCGATAGGCAAAAGACAGTCTGTCAAACTCTATGGCCGGCGGAATGACCTGCACAGATCCCGGAGTCTCTGCTCCGCAGCTCTCTCTTACCTTCTCCTCTTCATCGAACAGGCTGAGCAGCCCGTCCGCCGAAGTCATACCCATAAAGCCCTGATGAAAATACACTGCCAGTTCCATGATCGGACGATACACCTCAGCCGTCAGAAAAAGCAGCACTGCCAGCTTCGACGGCAGCAATCTTCCGATCGCCGTGTAATAAGCCGCAAGGGCCAGGGTGAAGGAGGATCCGAGAGATACGGAAAAATTCGAGATCCCGATCTCCGCCAAATTCCATTTCAGACTCTGCATGGTCTTGCGAAAGAGGAGGCTCATCTTTTCTTTGAGCTTTCGGCCCTGCCGCTCACCGGCATTGAAGGCTTTGAGCGTCACCATCCCTTGGGCGCTGTCCACAAATTCCGCATTGAGTTCCAAATAGGACTGCCAATGATCTTCCGTGAATTTGGAGAGTATATTGATAAAAAGCGCGGGCACGCAGAGAGCCGCCGCTGCGGTAACAAGCATCAGCAGGCCCAGCACCCGCTCCATCCAAAAAACATAGGCGATCATGGCTCCCGATCCGAAAAGACTGACGAGGTTCTGAGGGATATACAGCGTCAAATAGCCTTCGAGATAATCGATGCCCGCAACGATCGTCGATTCCAGAGCGCCGGTCCTTCGATCCGTCATATATCCGGGCCCAAGACGCAGCAGTTTTTCATAGGCCTTTTTGCGAAGAGCGTTCTTGACACGTCCGACGATCCATTTTCCGTACACTTTATTCGCCCAGACCAGAAAAATCCGAGCCAGCAGCAGGAAGACCAGACTCCACAGATTGGTTTTCATCCGGGCGAATCCTTCTCCCCGGTACAGCTGTCCCACCGTGCGTCCCAATACGATCGCCTGCAGTATATAGGTGAGGCTGATCAGTATGCCGATCAATCCCTTCGACAGGATATACGGCTCCACACCCCGAATCAACTCTCTGATCCTCTTGTGAATCAACATTTTTCGATTTCCCCTTCCCGAACTCTGCCTTTTTCGATAAAATACACCCGATGGCAGATCGACCGTATCAGTTCTCTGTCATGGCTGATCACTAAATAAGTCAAGCTGTATTTCTTCTGAATATCCAGCAAAAACCGCAGGATCTTTGCCTGCATGAGCAGATCGAGCATGGAAGTTGCCTCATCCAGAATCAGAATATCAGACTCCCGAAGCAGCACCCTCAGAATCGAAAGACGCTGCAGTTCCCCTCCGCTGAACTTACTCGGACAGTTCCTGAGCCGTCCTCCCGCGATCCCGAACTCTTCCGAGCGCAGTCTCAGTTCTTCCTCAAGACTCCGCTTTTTCGGCAGAGGAAGTCCTTTTGCCCTGAGATACTCCAGACGAGTCTCTGCAAGAGTCCATCCCACACTCTTTATGGGATCGAAAGAAGTCTCCGGATTTTGAAGCACCATTCCCACCTTACCACTGGGACAACTTATCTTCCCCAAGGCACTCTTTTTCAGCCCGCAGAGCAGATAGGCCAGCGTCGTCTTTCCTGATCCTGAATCACCCTGCAGTCCGACAATTTCTCCTTTTCGAAGATAGAGGCAGACCCCCTGAAGGATCTTTGATTCTCCCTTTTTCCCATAATCCAGATTGACTCCTTCCAGTCGGACCAGCTCTTCAGCACTCAAAATCACTCACCTCCATTCCATGGGCCGGCAAAGCCTTTCTCAGCGCACACACATAGCTGTGGGGGCGGTGGAACAAAACCTCCTCCGTCGAACCGCTGTCGACAAGCCTTCCCTGATACAGAATTGCGGAATACTGCGTATGGCGCTCTACCATCTCCAGATCATGGGAGATCAAAATCACAGTCAGACTGAAACGACAGAGCATATCGCGGATCAGCTCCGTCAAACCTGCGCACCGATCGGCATCCAGTCCCTTGGTCGGCTCATCTAGGATCAGCAGCCGGCTTTTCATCGCCAGTCCGACGGCGATCATCACCCGCACCTTCATCCCCCCGGAAAGCTGATGGGGATAGGATTTCAATATCTTCTCCCCAGGATTTAGACCCAGCAGATCGAAGATCTCCTCGATTTCTCTCCTCGCCTCCTGTCCGGACATTTTGAGCCTTTTGATCATGGGCAGCAAAAGCTGCCTTTCGAGACTGAGCAGAGGATTGAGCGATGCGCCACTGTTTTGCGGGATCCAGAGGATCTCTCTTCCCCGATAGGCGTTTCTCTCTTTCGCAGAGAGTCCGTTAAGATCCACTTTGCCGTTCCTGCTGCAGTAAAAAATTTTTCCCTCCGCCTTCAAACCCCGGGGCAGGATTCCTGAAATGCTCTTTGCCAGCGTCGTCTTGCCGCTTCCGGTCTCACCGAGAATCGAAATGATCTCTTTCTCCGGGATTTTGAGGTTCACCCGATCCAAGATCCGCTGCTCTCCATCCCGCACCGACAGATCTTCGATCTCCAGCAACAGATCTTTCATGAGCGCAGCCCCCCTTCTTTCAGAAACGCTTCGAGAGAATCCGAATAAAAACTGAAGATCAGTACCACAGCGAACTGAAAGATCCCGGGATAGAAGATCAGCCAGGGCGCCTGATGTGCAAAACGCAGAGAATCCTTGAGGATCAGCCCGATCTCCGGTGTCGACATGCTGACTCCGAGACCCAGAAAGGAATAGGACGAAACAGCGATCATACTGTGTCCCACCAGTATCGGGATCAGCGGAAACAATATGTAATAGGCGCGAGGCAGCATATGATGCCAGAAGATCCGTCTCTCGGGAATCCCGTTGATGCGCAGCGCTATAACAAAATCTTCGTTTCTCACCTGCCCGATCTCCGCTCGGACGATCTTAGCATTGTAGATGGTTCCGAACAGTGAAATTACCACAAGCACCGTAATCACTCCCGTTCCTATGAAAACACTCATGAAGACCGCTGCCAGAAGGATCGGAAAGGCCAGAAGGATATTGAATATATGAAAGAGGACTTCATCCAGGAGCCCTTTTCGAAATCCGAGCAGAGCCCCCAAAAAGCCGCCGAGAACGACGGGAATCAGCTGAGAAGCCGCCGACAGCAGAAAAGAATTCCGAAAGCCCGTCACGGTCAGAAGAAAAAGGTCTCTCCCCATATAATCCGTGCCGAAAGGATGGAACAAGTCAGGCGGGGCAAGTTTATTGGCCATATCCGAAGGAATCCTCTCCCCCCGGAGAGAAATCAGCAATATGCAGGCAAGCAGCAGGAGACTCAGGATCCCCCATCGTCGGTGTCTTTTTTTCGCTTTATTCAACCGGGCTCCCTCCTTCCTGCTTCACCCCATGCAGTTCACTTTGATTTCTGATATCCAGATTCGGATAGATACTGTCCGCCAGAAGATTGAGCGCGCAGATCAGCACGGAGATAAAAAACAGCGAGCCGCTGATCAGGGGGTAATCTTTGACCTCTATTGCCTGGAACAGCATCCCGCTGAATCCTGGAATATTGAAGATCTTTTCCATCAGGAGAGCTCCGCCTACAAATCCGGAAACATCGAGCACAAGAACTGCAATAGAGGAAGGCAGGACATGGGGCAGTATATGGTGCCTGAGAATATCCCTCTCCCGCAGGCCCTGTGAACGCGCGAATTCGACGAAGCCGGACTCTGCCGCTTCCCGGCTCCTGCTTCGCAGAATCCTGCCCAGCTGTCCGCAGCTGATGCATCCCATGATAAAAGCGGGGATCAAAAGGCTTCGGATTCCGCTGTAACCGATCGCCTCCTGCCAGTGCAGCTTCATCGCAAGCAGCCAGAGGCTGACCAGTCCGATCCAGAACGCCGGAATCGCAAAGCTGACCACCGACCACAGACTGACCAGGCGATCGCAAAATCCGCCGGGACGGACTCCTGCCCGAAGACTGATCGGAAAAGCCAGAAGAATTTCGAATCCTGCACTGAGAAAGGCCATCATCAAGGTGATCCTGTATTTCGTCCAAAAGAGATGGTTGACTTTCTCTCCCGTGCTCAGCGAAGTGCCGAAATCTCCCTGAACCACCTGATACAGCCATCGGCCGTACATCTGTCCGAAGCCTCCGTCAATCCCCAGCCTGCGCGCATACTCTTGACCCTGTTGCTCCGTTACGGCCGCCCGATGAAGATGCTGTCTCAGCAGCAGTCTCCCGGCATCACCGGGAGAAAAATAGACGACCGCAAAGGACAAAAGAGTAATCAGCAGCACCATCGGAAAAAACAGGAGCAGATTTCTGACCCGCCGCTTTTTGATTGTTCTCATCACTTATATTTCACTCCGTTCAGATCAATACAAAACACATTTCCGTCAAAATGAAATCCCTCAAACACCTCGTCATGGACAAGGTAGCGAATATCTCCGAAAAGCGGGATCGTTACAACCTGCTCATACTGTGTCCTCCAGATTTCGTCGGAATACTTCTTCGCCGTCTCCTTATCCGCCGCCTGAAGATATCCTTCCGCCGCCGCCTTCATCTCATCATTCACACTGAAACCCAGTCCATAATCACTGTAATCCGAGCCCAGACCGATAAAGCCCAGACTTCCGATCAGGGGCACAAACCAGGGATGGCTGATTTCCAAATCGTAATCTCCGCTGCTCATCACCTCATATCTCGCCGCTCCCTGCAGGCTCTGAACATCTAATTCAATCCCCCATCGAGAAAGTACATCCTTCAGATACAGGGCCAGATCTTTTTCATGCTCCTCACTTCCGCAAATCAGCTTCATCTTCAGAGGAACACCCTTTGCATCCTTCGTTGGAGAAGAGGAATTTCCTATCCTGTACCCCGCCGCTTCCAGATGCTTTCGGGCTTCCTCCTCTGAAGAGACAAAGGGCTTCTCTTTCTGCGGTCCGTCCTCGAACTTCGGATTATAGACATGGCCGCAGGCACGGGGGATGCTGAAGAAGATGTTTTTCACCAGATCCTCCCGATCGATGGCGGATGCAAGAAATCTGCGAAGCTCCAAATTCGACATAACGCCCCTCTTCCAATTCGTATTGACAGAGCCGACACTCGTGTAATCCTCATCCTCTTCTTTTATGATCTCATAGCGGCCTTTCATCCTGAATTCATTGATCACGGTGTAGGGAAGAGAAATAAAATGCTCCGTCAAACCGAGGATATTGACTTTTCCGCTTTCCAGAGCAAGCTTTCTCGTCTGCTCATCCGGGATGGCATACCACTCGATTTTCTGAACATCCGTTTCAAAATCACGCCTCCAATAATTCTCATTTCTTAGGAGAGTGGACACTTCTCCCGCGTCCGTCGATTCAAGGCGGAAAGCTCCCGTGCCGACATGGGTGTTGAACTTTCCCTCTTCGCTGTACCCTCCCACCGGAATGCAGGGGATCAGTCCCAGATCCTTTTCCAGATACAAATAGGGCGCCGACAGCTTCACTCTGAGATGCTCCGGATCGATCACTTCCACGCCGTCCAGCACATAACTGTAACTGCAGTAATTGATCTCTCCGCCCTTTTCAATATTCCATTTCACGATTTCCGCCGTCAGAGGGGTTCCGTCATGAAAATTTACATCTTTGCGGATCGTCAGCTCGTACTCCATAAAATCATCGGAGGCCTTCCACTCCGTCACAAGATTCGGTTCGGCCTCGTAGCTGCTGTCCAGACGAGTCAAATAGTCAAAGACCAGAGATGCCCCTTCTTTGGAAGACTTATACGGACTCAGAGAAGCCATTTTCAATACACCCTCTCGCTCCGGCAAGCTTTTCCATTCCTCGGAAGGCCCTGAGGTCCCCGGATCTTTGCCGCAGCCTGACAGGATTCCCACTGTCAAAATCAAACTCAATATCCATGCCGTCCATTTTTTCATGCTGATTCTCCTCCTGTGCTGTAAATCCCGTTCTTCCTCTGCTCTTATGCCAAACATCTTTTAAAATTTCAGGAATGAAGGGAAAATGAATGTCAGTTCATACTATCTCTCATTCCTTGAATCTGCCGCCTTTCTGACAGCGAAACAAAAATAAAAAGAGCATCATTAGCATATACTAATCACGCTCTCATTCTATCATCCAATTTTTTGTTTTTCTACTCCATTTCTCCTGTAATGCTCCATTTCTCCGTTTTATCGAAGACGCTTGCTTCGATATTCCGTCGGAGAGATTCCGTAGAGTTTTCGGAAAGCGGAGGAAAACTTGCTGGAATTGAGATAGCCGGCCTCGGCCGCGATGTTCTGAATCGACAGCTTCGTCGAGAACAGCTTTGCAGCAGCTTCTCCAAGCCGAAAATCCCGAACATACTTCGCCGGGCTCGTCCCGTAAATTTTTCTGAAATTCTCGTAAAAAGCCGAAGCACCGATCCCGCTGAGCTCGATCATTCGCTCCACCGAATATTCCCGACTGTGCAGCACCTGCTTGACCGCATTTTTCATGCGATCCGCAGCATCTCCTGCAAAATAAAAATACTCCTGTCTTCTGTCATTGACCATCTTTTTGACCTGATACAAGAGCTCTGTCAGTTTGATCCAGATAAATTCCGGCTCCTCTTCCCCTGCCGCGAAATAGAGGGTTCCAAACACCTCCTCCATCTTGGGAGAGGCTCTTTCAATCATCCAGACCGCATTGCAGTCAACTTTCTCGTTGATCTCATCGATGTCCAGCCCAAGCACCTTCCATATCTGCAGGTACTTTTCCGTAAGCTTGGGCTTGTAGATCAAGATGCTGAGCCCCTTGTACAATTTCAGCGGAAAATGAGAGGATCTCATCTCATATCGGTGGGTATTGACTGCCATCTGTCCTGCATCGAGATAGGCGCATTTATTTCCGGTAAATTCCGCTTCCAGTCTGCCGCTTATACAGTAATCCAAGCGCAGAGACCATTGATCTTCCGGCAGCAGCCTGTCAAAGAAATAGACTTTTTTGGAGCAGACATCATAGGTCTCGATCACTGCTCCGGGATAAATTTCATAGGTTTTGATCTTCATCATAGTTTTTTGCCTTTTCCTTTTTTCACAAACAACCCGCTTCCGTCTCTTGAAGGGCGCTCCGTTTTTCGAGGCCGACTTCACAAAATGGACAGGCTCTTCTCATCCCTCTCACAGAATCATCCGAAAACCGACGGACCTTTGATCCTCATTCCGCTCCCTTTCTAAATAAGCTCAAGGTTTCCTTCATCGTCTCATGACGGACGGCTTTGGGATCAAAGCGAAAGAGGCGAAAGACGATCTCGACGACAATTCCGATCAGCACGACATAGAGAATCGTGCCGATCCCCGCCATACCTCCGAGAAAATATCCTGCCGCCGTCGCCGCAAATTCCAGCAGCCCCCGGCAAAGACCGATGGATTTTCCGCTTCTCCTCGACAAGGCGACCATCAGTCCGTCCCTGGGACCCGCTCCAAATCCCGCAGAGATATAAAAATAAGAAGCGATCCCGACAATCACCAGGCCGAACATCATCATGATCAACCCCGAAAGAAAGTTTTGGGCGGGCTTGATCTTTCCGATGCCGCTTATCAAATCGATGAACATGCCGATCATCAGCATATTAAGGATGCTTCCGACGCCGAGGGTCTCTTTCATCAGAGCGGTGATGAGGATGATGATAAGACCCGTCAGTATGGAAACGGTGCCGAGAGAGAGGCCGGTCACCTGGGACACGCCGACATGGAAGACATCCCAGGGAGCATAGCCGATCTTCGCCTGAATCGTGATGATGATCCCGAGAGCGAAGAGAAAAAAACCGAATATCATTTTTGCCAGCCGAACGAAAAAAGATCGCATCCTCAAACCTCCTCATCCCTATCAGACTGCAGACAAAACCCGAAACCTGATCCGCATCCGCCTGCCTCGTCCTCCCTCCGAATACTTCTTTCACAAGATCTCCAACTCTTATTTGCATGATAAATTGTATGTCATACATTTGATTGGACTGCGGTTGAAAATATGTTACAATCTATATTATCTAAAAATTCAATACTTCGTCAATAGTTTATCTTCGGCCTGCTGACACAGCCTGAGGAGCTGGAACTTTCTTTTTTTCAGAAGAACTGAGAAACCTTTCGAAAGACCCGAATCTCTCCCTCTATCTGAACTACACCCGGAGCGAGGGCTGTCTCCGCCACCGGCGCATCGCGGCCGACTGGCTGTCGAGATACGGTCTTTCCGCCTCTCCCGATCACACTTTGATCACCGCCGGAGCGATGCACGCGATCAACTGCTGCCTGATGTCCCTCTTCCGGAGAGGGGACAAAATCGCTGTCGATGAATTCACCTTTCCGGGATTCAAGAGCGCTGCGGATTTCCACTGCGTGAAATGCCTCCCCGTCTCCTGCGACGAGGAAGGAATGCTTCCCTCCGCTCTGGAAAAACTCTGCGAGAAGGAATCCCTCCGCGGCATCTACCTGATGCCTCATCTGCAGAATCCGACGACCGCCGCCATGTCACCCCGCCGAAGGCTCGAGATCGCCGAGCGGATCCGCCGTTTCAATCTGATCCTTCTGGAGGACGATATCTACAACTGGCTGCATCCCGAGAGCGAGGAATCCCTTTCTTCCCTCGTTCCCGAAAGGAGCGTCTTCATCTGCGGGATCTCCAAATCCCTCTGTCCCGGTCTTCGGATCGCTTTCCTGCAGTCCGATCCCTGTTTTTTCCCTTCTCTGAACAAGGCGATCTCCACGACGATGTGGATGGCTCCCCCCTCTCGGCGCCGAACTGATCTGCCGTCTGATCGAAAGCGGGAAAGCCGACCGGATCTTCGAACGGAAAAAAGAGAGCCTGCGGAAAAGATGCCGGATCGCCCGGGAAGTCTTCTCGGATATGGACATCCGTATTCAGGATCAGAGCCTGTTCTTCTGGCTGAACCTCCCTCCGTCGACAGCGACGGCCTCGAGCACCTGGCTCTCCTGCACAGGATACGCCTTCTCTCCTCGAGCAAATTCTACGCGAGCTCCTCCGGGAGGACGCAGGCTGTCCGGGTCGCCCTCGGAGCGATCCCCAGCTCCGAGCAGCTCCGCGCCGGGCTTGAGAGCCTCCGAAACCGGATCCGAAACTACGAGAGCCTCTCTTCCGTTATGTGATGCGGATTGTGAAATCCGAAGCATCGATGGATACCTACAGCCTATGCTGCAACGGAATGAACAGGAAATCTTCACGAGTCCTCTGTTTTTTTTTATTTTTCATGCAGGACTTTCTGCACGATGGGCGTCTAATAGATGAGTTTCAAAAAAATCAGCAAAGGAGGTGTTCTCTTTGACTCAGAGCGAGCTGGAAAAGAGTATCCGGCAAAACAGCGAAAAACTCTACCGTATCAGCTATCTCTACCTGAGAAACGAGGAGGACGCGAAAGATGCGCTTCAGGAGGCGATCACCAAAGCCTTTCTCCGTCTGCATCAGCTTCGGGAAGACACCCTCTTCGACACCTGGCTCTGCCGCATCCTGATCAACGAGTGCAAGAGCGCGCTCCGCAGGAAAAAGCGAGAGTCGGAGCATTCTTTCGCCTTGACCCCGGAACTGCACACTCCGGACAGCTCGGAGCGGAGCAATCTCAGGCTCGACATGGAGGAGGCTCTCAATCAGCTTTCCGACCGGGAGAGAGAGCAGATCGCCCTGCATTACTTTCAGGCGATGCCGATTCGCGAGATCTCAAGGATGTCCTGCGAAAAAGAGGGAACCGTCAGCAGCCGAATCTCTCGGGGACTGAAAAAACTACGAAGAATATGGGCAGGTGAAATCAAATGAATGAAAAACTACTTGAGCAAGTGAAACTTCCGGAGCAACTGGAAGAATGGACAAGCGAGGCTCTCACCCGCGGAAAGCGTGAGGCGCTGCGGAGAAAACGGAAGAAAAAAGCCGGCTTTTCCGCTCTGGGGCTCTTCCTCTGCATCCTTCTCTGGAGCAATTTTGAAGTGATCGCCCAGCAGATCGAAAAACTCTTCAACCCGGATTACGGCGGCGTCGGCGGTCATATCGTCGGAGAAGGGCTCGGACAGCCCCTCGGCGAAAAGATCACCCTCGGAAACGGCAAACAGATGAGTCTGGACTACCTGATGATGGACGAAAAAGAGCTGCTCGTCATCGCCCGCATCTACGATGTCGTCTGGAAACGGGATATCGGAGGCAAGGCTCATGAATTCATTCCGGACCTCTCCCTCTCCACCTCGCCGCTTCCTCTGGATGCGTTCACACTGAGCGAAGACAGCGGCGATATCCATATCGACGAAGAAGAGCAGATCCTCTATCTGCAGTATTTCTTCCGCATGGAAGAGCGAAAGCCGGAAGATCTCAGCCGTCTCTTCTTCCATCTCCAAAACGCCGACACCCGTTTGCAGGGAAGCTTTACGGTGAACACAGCGGAGGCGAAGATAAGGAGCATCGAGCATGAGATCGGAAAAAATCTCCAATACAAACCGACAAAAGCGCAGTTTGACAGCCTTCACCTTTCGCCGATGGGCAGCAAGCTGATGTTCCGCTACGATATCTCCTCCCATCCGAACCTCTACAAGCATGGATATTCCCTCTTCTCCTTCCGCTTAATCCAGGATGGAGCAGAATGCCCGCAAAACTCGGTACAGGCGGTTTACGACAGTGCAAGCAAAAGCTATACCGGCGTCTATATGGCAAATTTTCCCGCTCCTTTTCATCCTTCCTCCCGCAGCCTCAGCCTCTATCTGGACGAGATCTTCAGCGAAGAGAAGGTGGAAGAAGAATTCACCCTCGAAAAGCATAGGTTTTTCAGGATCCGCTCCAAGCAGGGAGAGGATGAATTTCTCATCGTCAAAGACATTCGGCAAGAAAAGGGACAGACGATAGTGGAACTCATCACCAATTCCACATTTTTGGATGAGACCGAGTTTCATATCGACGGAAAGAAGACCAAGATTCTCAACGATGTCCTCGATAACGCAACGGAAAGAGAGACCGGCAGCAAAGACGAATATCGGGAGTTCCTCTCCGCCGAAGATCAGGCCGTCTATGAGGACTATTATCAGAATCGGAACAAAGGACCGGATCTCATCTCGCATTTCGTCCTTGAGGGCAGCGGACAGGAGATCCGCATGAAGGTCCAAAAGATCACCCATCGAATCAAAACAGAAGAAAAAATCTTCGAGATACACTGAAGACCAAACCAAAATCAGAGAGCGCAGGCTCTCTTTTTTCGCACTTGAATTGTCAGGTCAAATACAGCACAGTTGAATAATAAATCTGCTTTCCGCTTCATTTCCGAAATTCTGCAGTTTCAAAAAAGGACGGGTATAAAAGCAGACGCGAAAGTTTATGATTCTATGATGAAAATAATGGTATCATTATAAAAAGGGATTGATATAAAAATATCATATGATGTCTTTTCATTCACTCGAGTAAAAACCTATTTTTGTTTGAGAAGGTAAGGAGGCTGTGATAGGAAGAAACGGGCAGGTATATTTTTTCTGGTATTCGCACTATCGTTCAGCAGCATTCTTTCAACGAGTTATTCCGACATGTATGAGACCCAAGAGCCACCCGCTCCTTTGCCGATTCATTCCGGCAGGAGTGCAAACTATCAAAAATATCAACAATTGCTGCAAGGAAATTATAGGAACGGAGAAATCGTCCGGGAATTTCGTCGTTTGTTTGGAGAGGGATATACAATAGATGACATCAAGAATAACTATACTTCCATTTTTGATGTTTCTGCAGATGAAATGGACGAGGCCATACTGCAGATCCTGACTTCTCCGGAGTTCAACTTCGAGGAAAATGACATGATGATGCAGGGCATGACCGATACTCCCTCCCGGACGGAAGAAAAGGCAGAAGAGGCCTTGGCAAGGGAAAATGCCATGGAATTTCCGGAACATATCGTCCCACCCCCGCCGGAAGTACAGATTGATGAGGAGGGGTTTCCTTTTCCTACCGATTCGCTGATGGACAGTATAGAAGGATCTTTCGCAGAACCGTCACTGTCCATGGAAAATCCTGCGGAATTTGTTCCGCAAGGATCCAACGGATTTACCGATATTTCCGTTGTATCCAAAACGGAAACCAGCATTCGTCTGAAACTCTGGTATAGAGACAATCAAAGTGCATATAATCTATTATCTATCTATAATCCGGTTTCCAGATCGTGGTCCTATCTTTTGGGCCAGGAAGGAAAACCTTCCGGAAGAAGTGGAAACTTTAATGTGACAAAGCTTCAGAGAGGGGTCGTGTATCGATTTATTATTTCCACCTATGATTTTGCAAGCCGCTCCTGGAAAAAGCAGGAAATACGGGTACAAACTTCCGGCGCGAAGACTCCCTCTCTCCTCGTACAGGAGTCGGGATATAACTTTATCATTCTGAATGCGACCTTCCCTTCCGAAAAAGTATTTGGAAACGAACTTAGATATTGGGACGGTAAAAAATGGAATGATATTACCGGAAAGGGTTCGTATGCAACCAGCGGAACCTATCGGGTCGATCATTTGTTTCCAAACCAGAAGCAGTATTTTTATTTGAGACATTACAATCATATGACTGATTCCTGGGGACCGGAAATTCGAGTTCAAGCCCATACGATGCTACCCCCTGAGAGACTGAGAATGTATAGAAAATCGGACATTGATTTTTATATGGATGAATTCTTGGTGAATCTTTTTGATCCAAGCCGCTTTGAACGGTTTTTAGAAAAAACGAATCGTGCCTATGCAGTCATTTATGGCCTAGTCGGAGGAGAAAGACCACTTGACGGGCGAAAAATGCAGATCCAATGCAGCCGAACAATGTCGGAGTTTGCCGAAGGCATGGCCGGAGAACCGATTCGTTGGTCTACTGATACCGCTGCAAGACATATTCTGGCAATGAATGAGGAACAGGCGGATATTACAGCGACACCCATTCATGAAATTTCACACAATTTTGATTTGCCAAAATGGACTTTTGAGCCGGAAGCTTTAGCGTACTTCAAACAATATTACTACTTTGCCATGACAAACGAAAAGATGGCCGTTTGGACCACCGCGACCGGAAGACGATCTTTTACGGGAAGAGAATACAAAGACTATATGAAAAGTCACGCTAAAAGGATGTTGGGTCATGTAAACTATGACGCGTCTGTCGCACAGGGCGTCTACAGTCCCTATGGACTGGCCTATAATCTTGCGGATATTGCCGACCGGATCGGCTGGGAGCCTTTTAAGAAAACTTTTGATTATTTCCATAAGATGTCCAACGGAACGGTACATTCCAATATCGATAAATTCAATCTTTTCATGACAAAACTTCGAGAATTTTCCGGTCAAGATGTTTTGTCGATGCTGACGGATCAGGAGAAACAAGTCTATGAATCCAAATTAGGCGGAAAAATAGAATATTACATGAAGTGGACCTTGGAGGATATCTATCTCATGGCCGATTATTTTATCAAACAGGCGGAAGGAGAATCCGCAAGGGCGGAAACATTCGGTTTGCCGCTGTACGATAAACATAAGAGAGTCATCGGATATGCGGTTCCGGTCTATATCGACAATCGATATACAGGACATATAAACATGGGTGCAAGAAAAGACGGGCTCATGTATTATATCGTCGATAAATATCCTCAAAATTACCACAATCTGGACCAAGCTTACCGCAGGGGAAGCATCGTGCGATACGAGCCTCCCTATCTGTACTATGAAGAAACGAACTCTTCAACGAGCCGCGGGACCAATGAGGACGAAAGGGAAGGATTTGATTTCGAAAGCACCTACAGCGAAGCACATCTCCAAAATGCAAATCATTTTATCGAAACTCTTCAGAACCCTTCAGTGGAGATCCAGAGTCAAAATACCTCCGGAAGACATCAGCAGGCGATGCTCACCAGTGAACGAAATAAAGAATATGTAAAAATTACAAACGCAGGTATTAATTCCGGGTACGGAGGAGATCAAACTTATTTTAAAGAAGGAAAGCGCATGCTCATGTATGGATTGACACCAGAACAGGTTTTTTCTACCTCATGTGGGCCAACGGCTTTATGTGACGTGATAGCATATCATGCATTATATAGAGGACAATCTAATCTATTAGAATATACTGATGCGCAAAAATATCTATTATTTAAAGAACGACTCAATCCAAAATATAACAAAAGCAAATTTAATAAATTTTTCATACCAACAGGAAAAGGATTTAGTCGATCAGAATATACAAAATTTATGGATTTCTATACAGAAATGGTTGATTACTCTTTTCCTTTCGGATGGTCAGACACTATGATGGGTAGAGGGTTTGGAAAAGTCAGTCATTTTACGGGAACCAAAATTATTAAACTCCAGCCAATCTCTACATATATCCCTCATGTAGAGAAATTCATTTTTGATACGCTATCAAAAGATATCCCCGTGTTAATGTTAAACAGCTTTGAAACAGCTGACACAAAGTATTTACTCAATGATTCCGTACAACAAAATCAAATCTTGGTTCTGGATCAAGATTTTGATCATCACTGGATGACTATAACCAAAATCTTCAAAGATGGTAGGACTGGGGTCACATCTATAGCCTTTGCTACCTGGGGAGCTAGAATATCAATGAATGCAAAATTGTTACAGCAGAATGAAGTGTATTATCCTACCATATCTGCGTATACGATTACTCAATAAAACCGGATGCTATAGGATTTGTTCAAGGAAGTGAGATTTCATGAATGAACATAAGATTACAGTTCTTGCGAAAATATTATCGATTCTTTGGATATTATGGATGAGTGTTCATCTTTCTGTATGGTTTTACCAAAATATCTGGCTCTCCAAAGAGAAATATGTCTATCAGAATCTAATTCGGAATCTTCATGATCTGGATGTAGACGATATTGTAAGAGAAATTGAAATTTCGGATCGTCCAGTGCCGCAGATTTCCATTTCTGTTTTCTTGGAGAAAGGAGCGATCCCAAAATCAAGAATCATGACCCTCAGCCAGCGATACAAAAAGAGCTGTGATGTTTTTTTGACAGCGGAAAACCCTGAATGCCGAGGGAATTACAATAACGTCTATCTGGATTTCAAATATGAAAAAACTCCGAGACAAAAAGAAAGCGTATTTACACTGCAACGATATACAAATTATCATAGCACTGCCGATAAAAAGGGAGAATTTGTTTGGTCTGTGGTACAAGACAATTTTCAGGAATATAGAAATACGATTCTTGAATAATTAATCGAGAGGGAGGCTGCCTAAATGATGCGCAGACTCCCTCTCCGACTCAACGGTTCTGATCGGACAATATTGCATACTACACTTTATATAAGGACTATATAAGAACTGGATCGATTTATTGAAGTATACGGATGAGCAGAAAAAACTTTTCTCTTAGGATCTAACATATAACGACTACCACGCTATTTAAGGACGGAAAAACCGGTACCACATCCGTCGCATTTGCCACCTGGGGGTATCGAGTATCCATCAATACCGATCTGCTCAAGCAAAATGGAAAATACTATTCGACCCTCTCTTCTTACACGATTACACCGAAATAAAAAAGGAGCGGCACCGGGAACAAATATACAAAGGGTGATGCCTTATGAAGAACAAGAAACAGGTGAAGATTGCAGTTTTTGTGATCGTAATTCTCTTGGCAATGGGAGGCCTCGGAGGGTTCTTTTATTATCGAAGCGCAGCCTACGCCTATCGAAACTTCATTCGGGAGCTTCACAGGCTGGACACCGAAAAAATCGTGCATCGGATCGAAATTCAAGATGGGCCATTCCCATGGATCGGCATTCATGTGTATCTAAAAAATCATATGTTCCCCAAATCGAAAAAGATCCCGATGAAAGATCTGGCGGAACTGACGGAAAGATACCGGGAGGCCTGCGATCGTCTGCTCACGGAAGAAAATCCGGATTGCCGGGGCCCCTATGGAAACATCCGTTTGTATTTTCATCCCTCCGCCTATATGACCGGACAATCCTATGTTATATTCGCATTGGAGCGTACAATAGAATGGGATGAAAAAACAGGGGAAAAGAAGGGGTTTTATTGGTATCTCGCCTTTGATAATTTTGATATATATAAAGACATGTTCATTGAAGACGGGACCCCCATCCGCAGTAAGAGGCTTTGTCAAAACATCGGAAAGAAAATCCGCGCCGGCGAATGATTTTTGAAGTTTGTCTGCAATCTGAGCTGCAATACAAATGCAGCAAATTCTATTAAGAGAAAACAGAAGAAATCCCTGATGAACAAATTTTTTGAAGCTCTTTCCCGAATCGAAGAAAATCTCGATAAAGCGAAATGGGATTGTATCGGCATAAAAATCCCTTGATGTTTTATCGCAGGCGCAAACGGATATCAATACAATACCAAAAAAACAAAAGGAGGAAGATCGACTGATGAATATTATGAGCCCGATTCAAATTCGGGGATTAGAGCTGAAAAACCGCATCGTCATGCCGCCGATGTGCCAGTTTTGTGTGGAAAAGAAGGACGGAAAGGCGACGGACTGGCATTTCGTCCACTATGTCAGCCGGGCAATCGGCGGGACGGGACTGATTCTCGTCGAAATGTGCAATGTGGAGCCGAGAGGAAGGATCACGGATTTCTGTCTGGGACTGTGGGATGACGAGCAGATCGAGCCTCTGCGCAGGATCGTCGACGCCTGCCGTCCCTACGGCACAAAGATGGGGATTCAGATCGGCCACGCAGGAAGAAAGGCGACGGACGCGAAAGAGCCGGTCTCCTGCAGTCCCATCGCCTTTTCCGAAGATTTCAGGACCCCGAGAGAGCTGAGCACCGAGGAAGTCTACGAGATGATCGAAAGCTGGGGCCGGGCGATCTCCCGGGCGGTTTCCGCCGGGTTTGACACCATCGAGCTTCACGGCGCACACGGCTATCTGATCCATCAGTTTCAGGCCCCTCGAACCAATCGGCGCAGCGACGAATTCGGAAAAGACCCCGCCCTCTTCGGCAAGCTCCTCGTTCAAAAAGCCCGCAGCCGGATGCCGGAAGAGATGCCGCTGATCTTTCGCCTCTCCGCCATCGAATATGTGGAAGAGGGCTACGGACTGGACTACGCCGTTGCGCTCTGCCGTCAGTACCGGGATGCGGGCGTCGATCTCTTCCATGTCTCTTCCGGCGGAGAGAGTCCTCTCGTCGGCTCCTTCGGCAGGATCACCTCAGGGCCGGGATACCAGCTCCCCTTTGCCCGGGCGATCCGAGAGGCCCTCGAAGTTCCGGTGATCGCCGTCGGCAAACTGGATGAGCCCGCCCTTGCAAATGCCGTCCTGACAAACAAGGATGCGGACCTTGTCGCCGTCGGCCGGGGCATGCTCCGAAACCCCAACTGGGTCTGGGAGGCCTGCCTGAAGCTCGGCATCCCCGCCTCCCCGACAAAGCAGATCGAAGCGGGATTTCCGAAGCTCAAATAGATTGGACCTTCTGGAGATTTCCTCTCATACACCCGCACGAATAATCTCGTAGATCTTGTCGACATCCACATATTTGCGCAGATGCTCTGCCAGCTTGTCATACTGAGTATCTTTATACTTCTCATAGTCCGCGACTTCCTGCACGGACTCGGCAAGTCCCTTGCGTCTGCGCAGATTGTTGAGCAGTTTTTCAGTGAAGTGGGGCGAATCGAAGATCCCGTGGAGATAGGTACCCATCACCGTACCTTTTTCATTGAGGCTGCCCTCCGTATACGATACTTCCTCTCCGAGCTTTTCGGTGATGTGAAGGGCGCCGCTCTCACCGGCGCTCCTGCCGCAGTGGATCTCATATCCGCTGACGGGAAGACCTTTCATGCCGCTGAAGACCCCCTCCTTTCTGTCGAATTCCAGTGTTCCCTTCACCTGCGTCGTCACCTTTTCTTCGTCGAAGACCGTCTCCAGATCGAGCAGCGCCATGCCCGCGATCTCTTCGATGCCGCATTCGATGCCCTGCGGATCGCAGATCCTGTTTCCGAGCATCTGATAGCCTCCGCAGATACCGATGACCGGCACCCCTCTTTTGTGCTCCCTTATGATCGCTTTTTCGATCCCGCTCTCCCGAAGAAAGATCAGATCTTCGATCGTATTTTTCGTCCCGGGAAGAAGGATGAGATCCGATCCCTGCACTTCCTCCGGCGCCGTGATATATTCCAGCCGGACATCTTCATAGATATCAAAAATATCGAAATCCGTGAAATTCGAGATATGAGGCAGGCGTACCACCTTGATCTCCAGGCTCTTTCCCGCCGATGCCTTCTTGCGGAACCGCTCGGTCAGAGAGTCTTCCTCTTCGATGTCGATATCGATATGGGGGATGATCCCGAGCACCGGCACGCCGATCAGATCCTCCAGCATATGGATGCCGGACCTTAAGATGTCGACATCTCCGCGGAACTTGTTGATCAGCACCCCCTTTACATACTTTCTCTCTTCTTCCGTCAGCAGCATGATCGTCCCGTACAGGGAAGCGAAGACGCCGCCTCGGTCGATATCTCCGATCAGTACGACGGGAGAGTCCGCCAGCTGCGCCATCCCCATATTGACAAAATCGTTCTCCCGAAGATTGATCTCCGCAGGGCTTCCGGCTCCTTCGATCACGATGATGTCATTTTCCCGGGCGAGCTCTTCATAGGTTTCTTTTACGATCTCCCGATACTTTGCCTTCTCCCTGTGGTAGGTGACCGCATCGACATTCTCTCTGACCTTGCCGAGCAGGATCACCTGAGATTTTCTGTCCGTCGTCGGCTTGAGCAGGATCGGATTCATCCGCACATCTGGCTCCTTTCTCGCCGCTTCCGCCTGAACGACCTGCGCTCGTCCCATCTCTTTTCCCTCTGCGGTGATAAAGGAATTGAGCGCCATATTCTGGGACTTGAAGGGAGCCGGTGAATAGCCGTCATCGGAAAATATCCGGCAGAATCCGGCGGTGATCAGACTTTTGCCGACTCCCGACGCCGTTCCCTGAAACATGATGTTCTTCATACGCACCTCCATAGGAAAAAAGCCGAGTGAAAGAGTCAATTCTCTTACCCGGCTTTTCCACTCTCATCTGTAATTTCTCTGCCTCTGCATTATCTGGATATCTTGTTCCTGCGACGATATTCCTCGTAGGATCCGTAGCTCACCATCTCACTGTGCGAAGATACCGCATTTACGGGACGCGCTGTCTGCACTGCACGGCGTGGAGGTCTCATGCTCTCTGTTCCCGTCGCTCTCAGCTGCATCTCCGGTATCTGCTCCTGCAGTTGGATTTCCGGCGTCATGGTCTTTTGTACCCGCGGCCGCTGTTTTTTAGCTTCCTTGCTTTCCGGCTTTTCCTCAGGGAGCAGGTCGCCGAAGATCGAATCGTAGATCCACTTCAGGGACAGGATAACTCCGGTAAAGATCAGTATCAAAGTAACCCAGCCCACAACCATACTCAAAGCCCTCACTCCTATCTGTTTTATTTCTCCTCTTCCCTATTTTTCCTCTTCGGCGGGCTGATCCCGGCGGATCGGCTTCATCGTCGGGAAAAGGATGACGTCTCTGATCGATGTTGCATTCGTGATCAGCATGATCACCCGGTCGACGCCGATCCCGAGCCCTCCGGTCGGCGGCAGTCCCACTTCAATCGCGTTGAGAAAGTCCTCATCGAGCATATATGCTTCTTCATCGCCCATTTCTCTCTGCCTGAGCTGATCCATAAACCGCTGTCTCTGATCGATGGGGTCGTTGAGCTCGGAGAAAGCATTGGCGATCTCCCAAGTGTTGATGAAGGCCTCAAAGCGATTCGTGAGTCTCGGATCCTCGGGATTTCGCTTGGAAAGAGGCGAAACCTCCACCGGATGATGGGTCACGAAAGTCGGCTGCACGAGGTGCTGCTCGCAAAACTCTTCAAACATCGCCGCAATGACAAAACCTCGATTCATCAGCGGCGTGATCTCGATCCCGTTTTCCTTTGCCACCGCAATCGCTTCCTCATCGGTCTGAATCTCATTGAAATCCGCTCCATGGAACTCCTTGATCGCATCAATCATCGTGATCCGTCTCCAAGGCGGCGTCAGATCGATCTCCTGACCCTGGTAATTGATCTTCATCGTTCCAATCGCCTTTTCAGCCATATAGGCGACGGCCTCCTCCGTCAGGCGCATGACGTCCTGATAGTCCGCATAGGCCCAGTAGAGCTCGATTGCCGTGTACTCGGGATTGTGTTTGATCGACATCCCTTCATTGCGGAACATCCGTCCCAGCTCATAGACCTTTTCAAAGCCTCCGACGATCAATCTCTTGAGGAAGAGTTCGTTTGCGATCCTCATATACATATCAATATCCAGCGTGTTGTGATGGGTGATAAAAGGCCTTGCGCTCGCACCGCCTGCTATCGTATCGAGGATCGGAGTATCCACTTCCAGAAATCCCCGGTTGTCGAGATATTCCTTGAGCGCCTTGATCGCCTTGCTCCTCTGGATGAAGCTCTGCTTTACTTCCGGATTGACGATCAGATCGACATAGCGCTGTCTGTACCGTATATCCGGATCCTTCAGTCCGTGGTATTTCTCCGGCAGGATCTGGAGCGACTTGCTCAGCAGCGTCACCTTTTCCGCCTTGACGGAAATCTCTCCTTTCTGCGTACGGAAGACCGTCCCCGATATACCGACGATATCGCCGACGTCGTAGGCGACAAAATCCCCATAGTCTTCCTCTCCGATCGCATCGCTGCGGACATAGACCTGAATCCTTCCATCCTCATCCTGGATATTGATGAAGGAGGCTTTCCCATGATGCCTTATACCCATGATTCGTCCGGCAATCACGACTTTTTCATTTTCCAGACTTTCAAAATCCTCGATGATCTCCATGCTCTGATGCGTCTTGACAAACTTCTCTATCAGAAAAGGATTCTTTCCCTTGTCCTGAAGCTTTTTGAGCTTCTCTCTCCGAATCATCAGCATCTCGTTGAGGCTCAGTTCCGGCTGCGCATTCTGGCTGTGCCTTTCTTGATTTTTCGATTCTCCCGCCATCATTCTTCCCTCCTGATATATGGTTTCCTGCTGTCTGCACCTTATCTTCGAATTTCAACGATCTTCATCTTTGCGACGCCGTCCGGCACCTGCACGTCGACCTTCGCGCCGACTTTTCTGCCCATCAGACTCTTGCCGATAGGGGATTCATTCGATATTTTGAACGAAGAAGGGTCCGCCTCCGCAGATCCCACGATTGTATATTCATCCTTTTCTTTCTTTTTCGTCCTCGGATCCGTATATTCGATCTTTACAATCGAACCTACCGTAACGACCTTCGTATCGATCTTGTCCTCTTCGATGATCACTGCCATACGCAGAATATTCTCCAGCTTATGGATGCGCTCCTCCAACTGAGCCTGCTCATTTTTCGCCTCGTCATACTCGGAGTTTTCCGAGATATCTCCAAAGGAAATCGCCACTTTGATCCTCTCAGCGACCTCCTTGCGGCGAACGGTCTTGAGCATCTCCAGCTCGCTCTCCATCTTGTCATAGCCTTCCTGCGTCAAAATTACATCTTTGTTCACATTTACATTATCCATTGAAAAAACTCCTCTGAAAGCATAATGATATATCTTACAATTTTATCATATTTAACAAAAAATATAAAGCGTCAGGCAGAAAAAAATCGAGGAAAACTTTTCCGTTTCCACTGAAAAATTTTCCAACAAGATCGACTTTCCTCCTCTTTTTCAATAAATCAAAAGATCCGCTCGGCACAAAACCGGCGGATCTTCCAAATGCGACAAAATTAAAATGCCATGAATATCTGCGTCCAATAATCGCCCGAAGCATAGCCGACGCCGATATCGGTGAACTCGGGGTTGAGGATATTCTCTCTATGACCTTTTGAATTCATCCAGCCGTCGACGACCTGCTGAGCCGATGTATGTCCTCTGGCGATATTTTCGCCGGCTCTTCTGAAAGAAAGTCCGCTCTTCTCCATCCTCTGCTCGAAACTTCCCTCCGTGGGGCTCGTATGGGAAAAATATCCGGCGGAGGACATCGCTTCGGCGTTCTTTTTCGAAAGTCTCATCAGCTCCTCGTTCGGTTTGAGCGGATTGAGATTGTTCTTCTGACGAATCTCGTTGACAAGCCGAACCACTTCCCCTTCGATGCCGCCGACCGTGGATATCTGAGCCGGCAAACTTCGGGAGACGCTCTCCATCGCTTCTTCTTTTCCGAGAAACGCCTCCGCTCTCTCTTTCGCTACCGCTTTTTCCGCAACGAGCTTATCCAGAAGCAGCCGATCTTTTCGATGCAGCGGTCTGCGCAGCGCCGCTGCGGAAAGATAGACCATATCCCCACGGGTAAAGGCTCCTTTTTTCAACTCGTTCATCTCTACCTGACTGATCAGTTCTTTCGACAGTGCAAAACTCCCTGCTTCCGGGTAAGTGAAATCCACACCGCCATCCTGATACTCGAGAGCTCTGAGCAGAAAGGTCAGAAACATCTTGTCCGTCGTATCCGACTGAGATCCGAACTTCGTCGGTGAAACCCCTTTTGCAAGACCCGTCCCATACAGATAGGCAACATAACGATCCGCCCATTGCGGCACATCCGTAAAGGGATGTTTGGATGTGGAAGCCTTCGCGGCCGACTCCTTTCCGAGCAGGCGGATCAGCATCACGGAAGACTCGAGCCTGTTTGGCACTCTGTCCAGTTCGAATCCTTTTTCCGTACCCTGAAACAGCCCTAAACTACGCAGCCAGACCGCCGCCGCCTGATTGTTCTGCTTATTCGGTATCGCTTCCGAGATTCCGGTCTGCAGACCTATCGACAGACATAAACAAATCATCATGCTCCGAAGTATCGTTCTTTTCCGTCTCCACATGGTATTTCCTCCTCTCTTTGTCTTGAATTATATCATATTTCCCTAAGTTTGAATATATTCCGTAGTTCTCTCGAGCAAAAATCTGCGAATTTCTGCTCTTCATCTTTTCCTTCCATGTCAAAGAGCCAAAAAACGAACAAGGGCCGCCGAAATACAATCCGGAAGCCCTCCTTCGAATCTCATCTGCACCCTATATCCGATGAGTTGAAACTATTCTTTTTCTTCTATCTTACAGCTCCGCATTCGGATAAATCGGATATTTTTCCGTCAGCTTCGCCGCCAGTTCTTTCGCTTTTTCAATTTCCTTATGCGTGATGACAAGGTCGATGATATTGGCGATCTCTTTCATATCCGCCTCTTTCATGCCTCTCGTCGTCACCGCCGGTGTGCCGAGTCTTATGCCGGAAGTCGTCAGGAAGTTCGCCGGATCAAAGGGGATCGAGTTCTTATTGCAGGTGACGAAAGCCTCGTCCAGCAGATGCTCCGCCTCTTTTCCGGTGATGTTTTTACTTCGAAGATCGACAAGAATCAAGTGGTTGTCGGTTCCACCGCTGACCAGATCGAAACCTTTTTCGATCAGCCCTTCCGCAAGCGCCTTCGCATTGGCGACGACCTGTTTCTGATACTCTTTGAACTGAGGAGAAAGAGCTTCCTTGAAGCACACAGCCTTTGCCGCGATCACATGCTCCAGGGGGCCTCCCTGAATTCCCGGGAAGATCGCCTTGTCGATCTTTGCAGCGTGTTCCGCCTTGCAGAGGATCGCTCCTCCTCTTGGACCTCTGAGAGTCTTATGCGTCGTCGTCGTCACGAAATCCGCGACTTCGCAGGGGTTGTTGTGCAGACCTGCGGCCACAAGTCCGGCAATATGAGCCATATCGACCATCAAATAAGCGCCTACCTCATCTGCCACTTCACGGAAGAATTTGAAATCGATCTCTCTCGCATAAGCGCTCGCTCCGCAAACGATCATCTTCGGCTTGGTTTCTCGGGCAACTCTCTTCACAGCTTCCTTGTCGATATGTCCGTCTTCTTTCGCCACACCGTAGTCGACGAATTTGAAATATTTACCGGAAATATTGACCGGTGAACCGTGGGTGAGATGGCCTCCCTGAGACAAATCCATCCCCATCACCGTATCGCCGGGCTCGAGGAAGGCGAAGTAAACACCCATATTCGCCTGGGATCCGGAATGGGGCTGCACATTCGCGTGCTCTGCACCGAAGATCTTTTTCAGTCTGTCGATTGCGATCTGTTCCATCTCATCGACATGGACACAGCCTCCGTAATATCTCTTTTTCGGATATCCTTCCGCGTATTTATTGGTAAAATAACTTCCCATCGCCTCCATCACGGCTTCGGATACGATGTTTTCAGAAGCGATCAGCTCAATATTTCTCTGCTGTCTGTTGAACTCTTCCACCAAGGTCTTATAAATTTCAGGGTCCTGCTGCTTCAAGTTTTTGAAATCCATTTTATTCACCTCATACAATAAATTTTAACTCCTGTTGGATTCATACCCTAAAAAAATTTTTTATACCCAAAAAAGAATTTATGCTGTCGTCATTTTTGGAGCCGAAAAGTTGTGATGCGCTTTCCGGCTCCAAAATACATTGGCAAAGATCAAACTTCGCTAAAAGAATTCATCCTCGACTCATTCTTCCCGACTGATTTTTTTCCGAATCTCCTGTACTTCTTCCCGGCTGAGTTTGGTCGCTCTCGTGACAAACTCCTCCTCGGCTCCCATACGCAACATATTTTCGGCGATCAACAGGGCTTCTTCCAACTTTCCTTCGCGTTT
>JAUMYL010000025.1 GCA_030528675.1 Peptostreptococcaceae bacterium | reverse complement strand
GTGTCAACTTTTTGCATTTTGCGCGTCAAGCAACATCACTGTTATGGCAAATGTAGTTAGCCACTACCTTTGCAAGTGGTTAGACAGTGAAGAGCAAGACAGTTAGCCCAAACAAAAACCACCTGTAGCCGCAGGTGGTTTTTTCTTGCTATATTTGTCGATTGGAAAATGACCCTCTTTTCCTATCTCCAGTATAGATGATTTATGCTACTTTGTCAAAGTCAAAAAAATTATGAGAAAAACTATTTTCCGATGCAGAATTCCCGAAAGATCGTATCCAGCAGATCTTCGGAGACGGATTCTCCGGTAATCAGCCCGAGAGCATCCCAGATATCCCGAAAATCCGTCTCAAGAATATCCAGAGGCAGACCCTCGGAAAGACCTCTCAGAGCGTCTTCGCAGGAACTTTGGGCTCTCTGCAGGGCGTCCTTATGGCGCAGATTGGAAACCATGATGTCGTTTTGAACGGAAACCTTTCCAAAACAGACGAGACTTCGAATCTCTTCTTCCAGCTCTGCAATACCGATACCTTCTTTTGCCGACGCCCGAATGATCTTTTTTTCGGGAAGGTAGGCGAGAACCTCCTCTTCGGTGAGAAGAGGCTTCAGATCGCTTTTATTGAGCAGAACAAGAGATCTTTTCTCTCTCATCAGGGATAAAAGAGAGACGTCCTCTTCTGTCAGCGGAGAGGAAGCGTCCAGCATCAGGATACAGAGATCCGCCTTTTCCATGGATTCGACGGAACGCTCGACCCCGATTTTTTCCACCAAGTCCTCTGTCTGTCTTATACCTGCCGTATCCATGATCTTCAGCGGTATTCCGCCTATATTGAGGTATTCTTCGATCACATCTCTGGTCGTCCCGGCGATATCGGTGACAATTGCTCTCGATTCGCGAAGGAGAGCGTTTAGAAGAGAGGATTTGCCGACATTGGGTTTGCCGACGATCACAGTCTTCAAGCCGTCGCGAAGGATCTTTCCGTTGTCAAAACTTGCGATGAGAGCGGATATCTCTTCTTTTACCTGAGAGATATTGCCTGCAAGCTCTTCATAGGTCACTTCCGGCTCATCTTCCTCGGGAAAGTCGATGGCGACCGTAATCTTGGCAAGACTCATCGTGATGATATCGCGGCTCTTTTTCACTTTGGAAGACAGTCCGCCAAAAAGCTGCTGCTGAGCGATATCCATTCCGCTTTCGGTCTTGGCTTTGATGATATCAATGACCGCTTCTGCCTGTGAGAGGTCGATCCTTCCGCTGAGAAAAGCCCTCTTTGTGAATTCTCCGGGCTCTGCAATCCGCGCTCCTTCTTTCAAAATCAGGGCAAGGATGCGCTGCACGGAAATATAGCCTCCATGGCAGTTGATCTCGACGATATCCTCGCCGGTAAAAGTATGGGGCGCCTTCATATAAGAGAGAAGAACCTCGTCGAGTATCTTTTCTCCCTGACAGATCTTGCCGTAAAGGAGTTTTCTCGGGTTTTCGGAGATCTTCTTCCCTTCGATATGGGGACGGAAGATCTTGTCTGCAATCTCAAGGGAATTTTTTCCGCTGAGGCGCACAATGCCGATACCCGCTTCCCCGGGAGCGGTGGCAACCGCAGCGATCGTATCTTCCATATACATTGATCTCACCTCAGATCGCCGGTCAGGACCGGCTCTTAATGCTGGTATCTGCCTTTGACGGCGATAACGACTTTTCTGTAAGGCTCGTCGCCCTCGCTGTAAGTCGTCACATAGCTGTCGGACTGCAGGGCCGAGTGGACGATGCGTCTTTCGTTGGGACTCATCGGTTCAAGACATATATTTCTCCTCTGTTTGGAGGCCATCCTCGCCATCTTCTTCGCATAGCGAATCAGAGACTCTTCTCTCTTTTCGCGATAATTTTCAATATCCAGCTGAAGTTTGACATAGCCTTCGGCAGTCTTGTTGACACTGAGTCCGAGGAGCATCTGAAGCGCGTCGAGGGACTCCCCCCTTCTTCCGATCAGAATACCCGCAGACTCCCCCGTAATCAGGACTTTTACTACATCTCCTTCGATACGCACCGAGGTTTCCGCCTCTATGTCGAGCGCACCGAAGATCCCATCCAAAAATCCGTTGACGCTCTCCTTGATCTCCAAAAGAGAAAGGCTGATTTTATTTTCTTTAGATCTTTCTTTCGTCTCATGAGCTTCTTCTCCGGACTCCGAAAGAATCTCTTCTCTCTTTATTTTTTCCGTCTGTTTCGACTGTGGTTCTTCTTCCTCGATTCCCATCAGGACGTCTTTCGGAGAAAAATCTTCTTTGAGGCTTTCTTTCACGCTCGCCCTGATCTTGAAGTCTTTGGAGCCGATAAAACCCAAAAACCCCTTGCTCCCTTCTTCGAGCACTTCAATGATCAAATCTTCTCTTCTGACGCCGAGCTCTGCCGCCGCTTTTTCTATCGCTTCTTCTCTTGTTTTTCCAAAGGTCTGAACAGATCTCATTCTTCCGTTTCCTCCTTCTCATTGATATCCGCTATTTATTTCTTCTTCAGATCCACAGGTTTTTCTTCGGCCGTTCTCACTTTTGTAAAGTACTGCTGCACGATCTGGAAGATCGTACCGATCACCCAGTAGAGAATGACTCCCGCCGGCCAGCTGCGCCCCCAAACGAGCATCAGAACGGGAAACATATAGAGCATGCTCATCTGCATCGAGTCTTTCTTGGAAGTCTTCGCCGACATCATCGCGGTCTGGATATAGGTCGTCAGCGCCGAAAGGATCGGCAGGATGAAAGGAAGGGTGATCCCTCCGACGACGATGATATCCGGCTCGCTGAGATTCTTCATCCAGAGAAAAGCCGAATCCGCAGCCTTGTACGCGGCTTCGGTCTTGAAAACATATTTGACCGGATCTCGGAGTACATTGAGCAGTCCTATGATGATGGGAAACTGTATCAGCAGAGGAAGACAGCCCGCAAAGGGATTGATTTTATGCTCCTTGTACAGCTCCATGATCATCTGATTCTGCTTTTCCGGATTGTTCGCATATTTCTTTTTGATCTCTTCCATCTTGGGCTGGATGATCTGCATTTCTTTCATCGACTTTGTCTGAGAAAAACTCAGCGGAAGCATCAGCAGCTTCGCAACAATCGTAAAGACGATGATCGCAAGGCCGTAGTTTCCGATCATATCGTAAAAGAATTTCAGCAGTGAACCGAAAATGAGGGATAGTGAATTCAAGGTCTACCTCCTAAAAATTTATTTTAAAGGGTCATATCCTCCGCTGTGGAAGGGATGACACTTTAATATTCTCTTCACGGACAGATACCCGCCTTTGAGAGCGCCGTATTTCTGAAGCGCCTCAATCGCATACTGCGAACAGGTCGGATAGAATCTGCAGGTCGGTCCTTTCAAGGGTGAAAGGAATCTTCGATAAATACGAACCAAAAAAATCAAAATATCCGCTGTCATGCTCTTCATTTCCCACGCCTCTTAAATCTACCACAAAATCCTCCTCTTTTTCCACCGTAAAATTTCAACAGGAGGATATTTTCTCCGTCCGATTTTCTCCGAATATCCATATTTCAGCTTCTTCAAATCTTCCTATGGGGCCTTTATAAAAACCCCTTTATTCTCCCTCCTGGGAGCAAACTGCGTCTTTTGAAATATGTATATCAGATTTTTTCTGATCTCGTGGTAATCCGCTTCTTTTATTGCGGCTCTTGCCACAAATATTATATCATAACCCGAGCGGATATCGAAGATTTCTCTCAAATTTTCTTTGATGAGACGGCGTATTCGATTCCGCACGACCGCCTTTCCTACCTTTTTCGATATCGAAAAACCGATGCGGTTCACAGAAAGCCGATTCGGTCTGTAATACATGACGAGTATCTTCGTCGCAAAAGATCTCCCTTTGGAATACACCGGCTTAAAATCCGAATTTTTTTTCAGTCTTTCATGATTCATGCTCTCTTGTACATCTCCTCCGACTAAAAAAATTTATAGCCGCTTTATATCGTGGTAAAGCGGCTACTCGTCCTATGCAGTCAATTTTTTTCTGCCTTTTGCTCTCCTTCTGCGGATGACATTTCTTCCGCTTGGAGTTCTCATTCTCTTTCTAAATCCATGTTCTCTGCTTCTTTGTCTCTTTTTCGGTTGATATGTTCTCTTGCTCAATTCTTACACCGCCTTTCCGTATTTGGTAGCTCCTGCGAAATTTTCACCGAAGTCTGCACACAATGAGCACATCATAGCAAATATTATAAAGAGCTTTGAATGCCTTGTCAACGAAATTTAATTTTTTTGACCGGCTTTTCTCTCGTTTGCTCTTGAAGTTTTTGCCTGCTTTTGCTATATTATTTTTGCTTTGTGAATAACTTTTTTTGAGATGCGCACTTATCAACAATTTGTGTATAAGTTTGTGTATAACTATATTTTTAGAGCTTTTACACATAAATGATTCCCCAGTTGTTTCAAGGCGTTCAAGCTGTTTATATTTTTATCCACAAAACTGCGATTTTTCCGCCGCATTTGGGATAATCTTACTCTTATTCACAGATATTCACAAATATATAAACAGAACCGAGAATTGTTTTTCGAGAGAATATGTTGGAGGAACCCCTTATGGATGCAGTCGCTTTATGGAATAAAATGATGGACAGCTATAGAACCCGAATCGGTCAAAAACCTTACGAGAGTTTTCTGGAACCGATAGAACCGGTGGCGATAAAAAACAATACTCTCTTTCTTCTCTCAGACAACAATGTGTTTATCCAGGAAGTGATAGAAAAAAACCACCTTTCCGCATTAAACTCGCTGATCAAAGAAGTCGGACACAAAAATTTCAGCGTTAAAATTATTACGGATATGAGCGAACTTTCCTATTATCTGCCGGAAGAAAAATACTCGGCGGACAAGTATAACAGCTTCACCCTCAACCAGAAGTATAATTTTGACACCTTCGTCCGAGGTGAAAGCAACAAGTTTGCCCATGCGGCCTGCGTCGCCGTCGCCGAATCTCCGGCGAAAGCCTATAACCCCCTCTTTATTTACGGAGGAGTGGGCCTCGGGAAGACGCATCTCATGCATGCAATCGGCCACTACATCGCTTCCAACGACAGAAAATCCAAGATACTATACCTCTCTTCGGAGACCTTCACCAATGAACTCGTCAATTCCATCAAGGACGACAACAACGAGGCTTTTCGCATGAAATATCGAAATGTGGACGTCCTGCTGATCGATGACATCCAATTTATTGCAGATAAAGAAAGAACTCAGGAAGAGTTTTTCCATACTTTCAATACGCTCTACAATGCGAACAAACAGATCATCATCTCCTCGGACCGGCCGCCGAAAGAGATCCCTACACTGGAGGACAGGCTTCGCACCCGTTTTGAAATGGGATTGATCGCAGATATCCAGCCGCCGGACTTCGAGACGAGAATAGCGATCCTCAGCAAGAAATCGCAGACCGAAAACAAAGAGATTCCGCAAGATGTGTTGATCTACATCGCAAAAAACATCAAATCGAATATCCGAGAGCTGGAGGGAGCGCTGGTCCGAGTCATTGCCTATGCGGATCTCATCAAAGAGGCAATCTCCTACGACCTGGCCTGTGAAGCGCTCAAAGAGCTGTTCAGCTCCTCTGCGGAACGGGTGCTCAATTCGGCTCTGATCCGGGAAAAAGTTGCCGCGATGTATTCTCTCAAAGTCGACGATTTCCAGTCGAAAAAGCGGACGAGGACAATCGCTTACCCGAGACAGATCGCAATGTATCTCTGCAGAGAGCTGACGGATATGTCCCTTTCAAACATCGGCGAAGATTTTGGCGGAAGAGACCATACCACTGTCATTCACGCCTGCGAAAAGATATCTCAGGATCTGGAACAGGACAAAGAGCTCAAGGCTAAAATCGAAAAGCTGATTCATGAACTGAAAAATTGAGTTTTCGAAGCGGACGAAAAAACTTTTGTCCGCTTCTTTTTGCCTGTGGATAGATCCTCTTTTTCTCCCGACTCTTTTTTTTATCCACAAAATTATCCGAGAAAAATTTTTTTGATACTTCAAAAGAAAAAGGACTTATCCACAAATTCACATTCCCTACTACTACTACTACTATTTTTTTGATATTATTTATATAGAAAAAAAAGAGAGAGAAAAGAAAGCCTGTTTTAATACTATACAAGGAGGCCATACAGTATGAATATAAAAATCAGTCAGGAAATTCTCCAGCAAGCCTTAAATATCGTTTCCAAAGGCGTTTCTGTTAAAAATACGATGGAACTACTTAAAGGAATCCTCTTTGAAGCCTATAACGGCAGACTGATTCTCACTTCAAACAATCTTGAGATCGGTATACAAATGACGATAGAAGAGCTGGAGATTCTGAAAGAAGGAAGAATCGTCATTGACGCAAAGCTCATCAATGACATCGTAAGGAAGATGCCCCCTGCAGAGATTTCAATCCGTGCAGATGAGCATCAGATCATCAATATACGATGCGCAAATACGGACTTCAATATAAAAGGTTTTCAAGCTCAGGATTTTCCCCTTTTGCCGACGCTTTCCGAATCCTCTCAGCGTGAGATCGATGCGGAAATATTTCAGGAGATGGTGCGAAAAACTTCCTATGCGGCCGCTCAGATCCATGACAAACCTTCCTATACCGGAGAGCTCCTCGATATTAAGAAAGACAGCGTAAATATCGTCGCGATGGACGGTTTCCGCGTCGCGATCAGATCGCAGAAAACCGATTTTCAGGATGACTGCGCCAAGATCCTCGTTCCGGCCAAGAGCATCGTCGATATCAGCCGCATGATTCCCCAGGAGGAGGATAAAATCACACTGCGCTATGATGACAAGAGGATTTGTTTCCTTATGAAAAACATTGTTGTGACAAGCCGTCTGCTCAAAAATGACTTTATCAATTATGAGCAGATCATTCCTCTGGAATTTGCGACCAAGCTCCGTCTCAAAAGAAAAGACCTTCTGGAAGCTCTTGAGAGAGCTTCTCTCGTCTCGAACAAAAATCTTATAAAATTTGTCATTGCAGACGATTTGATGAATATTTCCTCAAAAAATGACGAGATCGGAAACCTCAGCGAAGATATCGACATCCTTCTTCAGGGAGAACCTTTGGAGATCGCTTTTAACGCGAAGTTTTTCATCGACTGTCTCAAGGTGCTGGATGAGGAGGAGATCCTTTTGTCTTTTAATTCTCCGCTGAGTCCCTGCGTCCTTCAGGCGGCGGAAGATGAAAGCTTTCTCTATCTCGTGCTTCCTGTCAGGATATGACGGGCGAATCCGATTTTTTCGAAAGGGAATCCGCGCCGGCGAATGATTTTTGAATTTTATCTATAGTCCGGACAGACTTAAAAATTGGAGAAAAGCTCCCTGTCTATTGACTTTTATTTCTGTGGGAAGTAAAATATCCGTTATATGAATACAACTGTATTTATATAACGGATATTTTGTTTTTTCGGAAAAGGATCGGATCGCGACATTTTGATCGGAAGGCCGCAGCAAATGAGGGGGGAGATTGTATGAATGGGATCGTCACCGCGAAGTTTGGAGGAAGTTCTCTTGCGGACAGCGGGCAGTTCCGCAAGGTGAGGGATATCGTTTTTGCCGACGAGAGGAGAAGGTATATCATACCTTCCGCTCCGGGAAAACGAGATGCAAAAGATCACAAGATTACGGATATGTTTTATCTCTGCAACAAATTATCGAATGAAAACCTCCCTTTCAATGAAGTTTTTTCGCTGATTGAAAAGAGGTACCGGGATATCGCGTCCGATCTTGGCGTTCAAATAGAGCTCTCTTCGATTTTTGAGCATATAAGGATCACAATCGCCAACGGCACTTCGGACGACTATGCCGCCAGCAGAGGAGAGTATCTGAGCGGTTTGCTGCTCTCTGATTATCTCGGCTATGATTTTGTCGATGCGGCGGAGCTGATTTTTTTTGACAAAAACGGTCTTCTTGATATGGAGAAGACGAAGGAAAAGATCCAGAGGATGATGCGGACTCATCAGAGAGCCGTCATTCCCGGTTTTTACGGCTCGATGGAAAACGGGAGGATCCGGACTTTTTCCAGAGGAGGCTCGGATATCAGCGGCGCCATCATCGCAGGTGCGGTGGGAGCGATCCTCTATGAAAACTGGACGGATGTCTCGGGTTTTTTGATGGCGGATCCGCGGATCGTCAAAAAACCGAAGGGCATCGAGAGGATCAGTTACAAGGAGCTGAGAGAGCTCTCGTATATGGGGGCCTCCGTGCTTCACGAAGAGTCGATATTTCCGGTCAAGCATGCCGGCATCCCGATCCATATCAAAAATACGAATGCGCCGGAAGACAGAGGTACACTGATCGTCAACGACAAGGAACCGATCAATTATCCCCAGTCGATCACGGGGATCGCGGGAAAGAAAAATTTCACGGTGATCGCACTGGAGAAGATGAGGATGAGCGGGGAAAGGAGCTTTTTGCGCAGACTGCTCTCCATCGCTGAGGAGTACGACATCGTCATCGAGCATATGCCTTCCGGTATCGACTCGGTATCCCTTGTGATCTCGGATGAGGGGCTGGAAGGAAAACTTGAAAAACTCATGGAGAGCATCCGGCTGCAGCTGGCTCCGGATCTGCTGGAATTTCATCCGAATATGTCACTGATCGCCGTTGTCGGCCGGGGGATGATCCGCACGAAGGGGATCTCCGCCAAGGTGTTTGCCGCTTTGAGAGACAACGATGTCAACATCCGTATGATCACCCAGGGATCCAGCGAGATCAATATCATCGTCGGTGTTGAAAATGAAGATTTCGAAAAAGGAATCCGGGCGATCTACCATGCTTTTGAAGACTGAGATTCCCTGTTTTCCGTTGATGTATGGAGTCCGCAGTGATATAATAGCTATTATTTCAGACTACAGACAAACTCCGAAACTCTTTCGACGGCGCGGACTCGCTTTCGGAAAAATCGGACTCGCTTGCCGGAAATTTTGACCGTGCTCAAAACGGCATCCTGCCGCTTTCGCACTAAAATCAGCGTCCTGCTGATTTTTCTAAAATTTCAGTGGCTCGCTCATCTGGATTTTTTCTCGAAAGTTCCTCATCTTCGTCTCATGAATTTCGAAACTTGTCTGCTCTCTGCAGCTCTAAGGAGTTTTCAGTATAGGCATTTATACGAACTTTCTTTTTGACATTCAGCACAGGTTTCCATGGAGTGAACAGGGGGGACCATTTTATCGAAGAGCATTTTGATCAGGTATTAGTACGAAACCGGAAGGAAGCCGCAGATGGAACTTGATATTCCGGTGCGGCGGCATATCCGGGAGACCGACAAGGACAGTAAAAAAATATGAGGAGATGAAAATTTGAAAGCGGAAATACTTTCGATTGGAACGGAACTTTTGCTCGGAGAAATTACGGATACGAATTCCAGAGATCTGTCCTATGAACTTTCTCAGATAGGGATGGACGTCTACCATAAGGAGACGGTAGGGGACAATAAGCAGAGGATCATCAAGAGCCTTGCAGCGGCTTTTGAGCGCTCGGATATCGTCATCACGACGGGAGGCCTCGGGCCGACCCAGGATGATCTGACCAAGGAGGCGGCTGCGGAGTTTTTGGACCGGGAGATGGATGAGGACGAAGGAACGATAAAAAAGCTCGAAGAATACTTCCATCCGAGGGGAATAAAGGTCAATGAAGGAAACAGAAGACAGGCCTGTTTTCCGAGGGGCAGCCGCATTCTGGAAAATGAAAACGGAACCGCACCCGCGATGATGGTGCATTTTGACGGAGAGGACAAGGCAAAGCTCTCTCCTCCCTTTGCGAAGGATCGTTATCTCTTTGTGCTTCCGGGACCTCCGAGGGAGATGGGACCGATTTTTGAAAAGAGCGTGCTTCCCTATCTCAAAGGCCTGACAGGCAAAGTTTTTGTCTCGAAAACTTTTTGTTTTTCGGGCATAGGTGAAGGTCAAATGGAGGAGAAGATCCTCGATCTGATCAAAAAGCAGACCAATCCGACCATCGCTCCCTATGCGAAGGCAAAAGGGCTGACACTTAGATTGACGGCTTCGGGAAAAGATGAGGAAGAGGCGAAAAAGATCCTTTCTCCGGTATCGGAAGAGATCAAAAACCGTCTGTCGGAATATATTTTTGCCGAAGAGGAGATCGGGATTGAGGAACTGATAGCGAAGCGGCTGATGGAAAAGGGTCTTAGCCTTGCAGTCGCAGAATCCTGCACAGGAGGCCTGCTCTGCGGAAGGATCGTCGATGTGCCGGGGATTTCCAAGGTCTTCAGGGAGGGATTTATCACCTATTCCAACGAGGCGAAAGTGAGGACGCTGGCTGTTTCCGAAAAGACGCTTCAGGATTTCGGTGCTGTCAGTGAAGAGACCGCAAAAGAAATGGCAAAAGGCGCCGCTGAAAGAGCCGCAGCGGATATCGGACTCTCGGTGACCGGTATTGCGGGACCGGAGGGAGGAACGGAAGAAAAGCCTGTGGGGCTTGTCTATATCGGAATCTTCGGAAGAGGAGAGGAGAAGGCGAAAAAAACCTTCATCAAGGGTTCGAGGGAGTATGTCAGAAGGCGCTCGGTTCTGGAAGCTCTGCATTTTCTCCGGGAATATCTGGAAAAATAGAGAAATTGTCAAAACAGTTGATTTATTTCGGCAGCTTCGATAAAATAGAGGGATACAAAATATATTGGAGGTCGACAGACATTATGGAAAGCGGATTTTTTGAAAAGATGTTCAAGCTCAGGGAAAACCATACCAATGTGAAGACAGAGGTGCTTGCGGGGATCACGACGTTCATGACGATGGCTTACATATTGGTCGTGAACCCTGACATTCTTTCCGCTGCGGGAATGGACCGGGCGGCGGTATTTACGGCAACGGCGGCGTCTTCCGCGATTGCGACCTATATCATGGGATTTCTGGCAAACTATCCTTTCGCCCTCGCACCGGGAATGGGACTGAATGCCTTTTTTGCTTTTACGGTAGTTTTAGGGATGGGTTACTCTTGGCAGTTCGCGCTGACGGCGGTGCTGATTGAGGGGCTCTTTTTTATCCTGCTCAGTTTTTTCAAGGTTCGGGAACAAATTGTAAATGCGATTCCTCTCGGACTTAAAAATGCGGTCAGCGCAGGGATCGGACTTTTTATAGCCTTTATCGGGATGGTCAATATCGGCATGGTGACAAAGAGCGAGCCGGTCATCGGGATAGGAAATCTGAGAGATCCTCTGATCCTGCTGACGATTTTCGGTCTGTTGATCACTGCCGTCCTGCTCGTGCGCAATGTCAAGGGCGCTTTTTTGATTGGAATGATTTTGACGACGGGAATCGGTATGATCCTCGGCATCGTCGCGCCTCCTTCCGCCTTTATTTCGGCGCCTCCTTCTCTGTCTCCGATTTTCGGCGCTTTCCGTCAGGTCGATCCTGCGAAGATCTTCAGCTGGGATATGATCATCGTTGTCTTCACCTTCCTCTTTGTCGATCTCTTTGATACCGTGGGCTGTCTTGTGGGACTCTCGGCAAAGGCGGGGATGCTGGACAAGGAGGGCAATCTTCCTCGAGTCAGTCAGGCGCTGATGGCGGATGCGGTGGGTACGACATTCGGGGCGGTGCTCGGAACTTCGACGGTCACCACCTATGTCGAATCCGCTGCGGGAATCTCGGAAGGCGGACGAACCGGTCTTACGGCGGTGGTGACGGGAACACTGTTTCTGATATCTCTGCTCTTTGCACCGATATTTATCGCGATCCCCTCCCAGGCGACGGCTCCTGTACTCATACTCGTCGGTGTCATGATGGCTTCCTCAATCGTCAAGATTGATTTTCATGATTTTACGGAAGCGGTTCCGGCCTTTCTGACGATTGTTATGATGCCTTTCGCCTATTCCATCGCCGAAGGGATCGTCTTCGGGATCATTTCTTATGTCGTTATCAAGGCCCTTGCCGGAAAAGGGAAGTCTGTGACGCCGGTTCTCTATATACTTGCGCTTTTGTTCATTATCAAGATCGTTTTGGCGGGATAAGGAGGAAGAACGGATGAAAATTGCAGTGATCATGGGATCCGTATCGGATTTTGACTCTCTGAAGGAAATGGTGGATTTTTTGAAAAGTATGGATGTAAGCGTCGATATTCGGGCGCTTTCGGCTCATCGAACGCCGCAGGAGCTGATGGACTATCTCGAAAAGACGGATGAGGAAAATGATCTTTATATCGCCGCTGCAGGAAAAGCCGCTCATCTGCCCGGGGTGATCGCCTCTAAGACGATCAAGCCGGTCATCGGTGTTCCGGTCAAGGCGTCCACCCTTGACGGTCTTGATGCGCTGCTGTCGATTGTCCAGATGCCCAAGGGTATTCCGGTGGCGACGGTAGCGATTGACGGCGGGCTCAATGCAGGTATTCTGGCGGTGCAGATACTCTCTCTCAAATATCCCGCTTTAGCTCAAAAACTTGCGGATCATCGAAGATCCATGCGCGAGGAAGTCCTCTCCAAGGAGAGAGAGCTCCTTGCAAAGATAAATTAGGAAGGGAAGAATATGTGCGGAATCATAGGCGTGTTTTCAAAAGAAGATGTTTCAAGAGATCTGTTTTTCGGGCTGAGTACCCTTCAGCACAGAGGGCAGGAGAGCTGCGGGATCGCGGTTTCCGACGGCGGTAAGATCGTCTGTCAGAGAAGCCCGGGACTCGTACAGGAGTTTTTCAGCGAGGAAAAACTGCAGGGGATGAAGGGGAGTATCGGCGTCGGTCACGTCCGCTATTCGACGGCCGGAGGATCCAATGAGTACAATATCCAGCCGATGCTCGGCTTTTCCAAAGGCAAGAGGATCGCTCTCGCCCACAACGGAAATCTGATCAACAGTCAGCTGCTGCGTACCCGTCTCGAAGAAGAGGGAATGATGTTTCAGAGCTCTTCGGACACGGAGGTCATCTTGTATCTGATCGCCAGATATTACAGCGGCGATATGAAAGAGGCGATCTTCAAGACGATGAGCCTCGTGCGCGGAGCCTACTCCCTTGTCGTCATGACGGAGGATACCCTCGTTGCCGTCCGGGATCCCAACGGTTTTCGGCCTCTGATCATGGGCGGGAGAGGGGAAGACTATATCTTTGCTTCCGAAAATGCGGCCATTGACGTCCTCGGAGGAAAGGTGATCCGGGATATCGCTCCGGGAGAGGTCTTCATCGTCAAAGACGGACAGGAGAGCTCTTATTGGTTTGAAAGCGATGAGCCGGTAGCTTCCTGTATCTTCGAGCATATCTATTTTGCAAGAAACGATGCGGTCATTGACGGAATCAACGCCTATGAGTTTCGCGTGCGCACCGGGGAGATCCTCGCCAAGGAGCATCCCGTCACCGCGGATATGGTGGTTCCGGTGCCGGATTCGGGCTGGCCGGGCGCGATTGGATTTGCGAAGGAGTCGGGAATCCCGATCATGGAAGGCCTCGTCAAGAATCGATATGTGGGAAGGACTTTCATCAAGCCGACTCAAAGAGAGAGGGAGATGGCGGTCAAACTTAAGCTCAATCCTCTTGAGAGGGTCGTCAGGGACAAGAGCATCGTCCTCGTCGATGATTCCATCGTGAGAGGTACGACTTCGAAAAGACTGATCCAGAGCCTGAGAGAAGCGGGAGTGAGGGAAGTCCATATGCGCATCACCTCGCCTCCGGTCACTCATTCCTGTTATTTCGGGATCGATACGCCAAGAAGGACGAGCCTGATCGCCGCCAACTACGATGTGGATCAGATATGCAAAGAGATCGGCGCGGATTCTCTCGGTTTTATTTCGATTGAATCCCTCAAGAGAGCCTCTGCGGAACTGCTGGGGAAAGACTCTTTCTCGGACTTTCAATTTTGTAAAGCCTGCTTCGACGGAGACTATCCGATTGACGCCTGGGTGATATAGGAGGAAAAACATGGATAAACTGACATACGCTTCATCCGGAGTGAGTATCGACGAGGGAAATAAGGCGGTGGAGCTCATGAAACAAAAGGTCTCTTCGACTTATATCGACGGAGTTGTCGGAGAGCTGGGACTGTTTTCCGGCGGATTTTCCCTCGGAGCCTTTAAGGATATGGAGGAACCCGTCCTGCTGGCGGCGACCGATGGCGTCGGAACGAAGCTCCTGCTCGCTCAGCAGATGGATATCCACAGCAGCGTCGGACAGGATCTCGTCGCGATGTGCGTCAACGACCTGATCTGCCAGGGGGCCAGACCGCTGTTTTTCCTTGATTATATCGCGACCGGAAAGGTAAAGGCGGAAAAGATCGCTGATATCGTCGGAGGGATTGCCGATGCCTGCAAGCTCTCGGGCTGTGCTCTGATCGGAGGAGAGACCGCTGAGATGCCGGATATGTATCAGGAAGAAGACTATGACCTTGCAGGGTTTGCAGTGGGGATTGCAGACAGGAAAAAGATGATTGACGGAAGCGGAGTGCAGAGCGGCGACGTCCTGATCGGTCTTTCCTCCTCGGGATTTCACAGCAACGGATACTCTCTCGTCCGAAAACTCTTCTTCGATACCCTCGGGCTCGGAAAAGAGGATCGGATCCCGGGGACTTCTCTCAAGGTTGGAGAGACGCTGCTGACTCCGACGAAACTCTATGTCTCCCTCGTCATGGATCTGCTCCGAAAACATGATATCAAAGGCATCGCTCATATCACGGGGGGAGGGCTGACCGAGAATGTGCCCCGGGTGATCCCCGGCGGATTCCATGCCTTCATCGACAGAAACTCCTGGGAGATGCCGGAGATCTTCCGCTATGTCCTCTCTCTCGACAAAATCGAAGAAAGCGAGCTTTACCGAAGTTTCAACATGGGTATAGGCATGGTGCTCGTCGTATCCAAAGATCAGGAGAGAGAAGTGCTGAAAAGCATTGCCGGGCATCCGGATCATCGGGCTTTTGTCATCGGAGAGATCGGAAGATCGGATTCGGAAGCAGAGGCTTCCAAGGTGGTGTACCGATGAAAGCCGGCGTTTTCGTGTCGGGAGGAGGAACCAATCTTCAGTCGCTGATCGATGCGGAGAAGGAAGGGTATTTTGATTCGAAGATAGTCCTTGTCGTCTCTGACAATCCGAGGGCCTACGGTCTTGTGAGGGCGGAAAAAGCGGGAATCAGGACGTTTGTGACCAAGGATGAAAAAGAGCTCAAAGAGAGACTGCAAAAGGAAGGCATCGAACTGATCCTCCTTGCGGGATATCTGCGCATCCTCTCAAAAGAGCTGATCCGCAGCTATGAAAACCGCATTATCAACATCCATCCTTCTCTTCTGCCGCTGTATGGAGGAAAGGGGATGTACGGGCTCTATGTCCATGAGGCGGTTTTTGAAAAAAAAGAAAAATACACAGGGGCGACCGTGCATTTCGTCACCGAGGAAATCGACGGAGGAAAAATCATCCTTCAGGAGAAGATGAAAATCGACTACGGGAAGATCAAAAGCGCGGAAGAGCTCCAGAAAGAAGTGCTCAAAATCGAGCATCGAATATTTAAGGAGGCTGTCAGGAAGGTAGAGCGAGGATAAAAGAAATTTTTGGCGGAGGTGAAGGGATATGAAGACGGCACTGGTCAGCGTGACGGACAAGACAGGGATCGCCGCTTTTTGCAAAGAACTTGAAAAGCTGGATTTTCAGATAATATCCACCGGAGGGACACTGCGCGTCATAAGGGAAGAGGGAGTAAAAGCTCTTTCCATCGATGAGTGGACGGGATTTCCCGAGATCCTTGACGGCAGGGTCAAGACCCTGCATCCCAAGGTGCATGGAGGACTGCTGTATAAAAGAGACAGCGAAGAGCACTGCCAAACGGTGCAGGAGGTCGGCATCCAAGGCATCGACGTTGTTGTCGTCAACCTCTATGATTTTGAAGGGACCCTGAAATCAGGAAAATCCCATGAAGATATCATCGAAAACATCGATATCGGAGGCCCGTCGATGCTGCGGTCTGCCGCAAAGAATTACCGGGACGTCCTCGTGATCACTGATCCCTCCGACTACGAAAAAGTCGCGGAAGCCCTGAAGAAGGGATGCGTCAGTGAAAACATGAGAAGAAGACTTGCGGGTAAGGCTTTTTCCGCCACGGCTTACTACGATGCGATGATCAGCCGTTATTTTAAGGCTTTGGAAGGAGAACGCTTCCCTGAAAAATTGACCCTCGGCTTCCTGAGGGAAGAAGAGCTGCGCTACGGAGAAAATCCGCATCAGCAGGCTGCGGTGTACAGCGATCCCCTCTCGGAGGCGATCCTCGGAAAGTATGAGCAGATCCACGGCAAAGATCTCTCCTTCAACAACCTTCATGATCTCAGCGCGGCGGCGGCTCTTGCCTCTGAGTTTTCCTCCGCGGCGGCGGTGGCCGTCAAGCATGCGACGCCTTGTGGAGCCGCTGTCGGAGAGAATGTCTGTGAGGCGTTCCGCAAGGCCTATGAGGGAGATCCCACTTCGATTTTCGGCGGAATCATCGCGGTAAACCGGGAGGTGGACGAAAAGACGGCTCTTTTGATGAGCGAGATCTTCCTTGAGGTGATCGCGGCTCCCTCCTTCAGTGAGAAAGCCCTCGAGATCCTGAGACAAAAGAAAAATCTCCGGCTGTTGATTCTGGATTTTGGGAAAAAGACTTCGGATTTTGAGATGAAATTTATAAACGGCAGACTTCTCGTTCAGGATGCGGACCGGGGAGGGGAAGAAGAACTTCGCGTAGTGACGGCAAAAAAGCCCACTGAAAGGGAAATGGAAGATCTGCGCTTTGCGATGACCGTCTGCAAGCATGTGAAATCCAATGCCGTCGTCATTGCCAAAGACGGAGGAACTCTTGCAATCGGCGGAGGTCAGACCGCAAGGATCTGGGCTCTCAAAAATGCCGTCGAAAACGCTGAAGGGAAAGATTTTACCTCCTCCGTACTCGCTTCCGACGCCTTTTTCCCCTTTGACGACTGCGTGAGGTTTGCGGGAGAAAAAGGGATCAGCGCGATCATGCAGCCCGGAGGAGCCGCAAAAGACGGCGACAGCATCGCCGCCTGCGATGAGCTCGGTCTGTCGATGGTGTTCACGGGAATAAGGCATTTCAAACATTAAAACGGAGGGTTAGTATGAAGATCCTGATCATCGGCGGCGGAGCGAGAGAGCATGCCATCGCCTATAAACTGAGCCGGAGCGGAAAAGTCGAGAAAATTTATGCGGCACCCGGAAATGCCGGAATCGCCGAGCTTGCGGAGCTTGTTCCGATCAAAGCGACCGAGATTGAAAAACTGGCGGATTTTGCGGAGAAACACAGGGTCGATCTGACGGTTGTCGGACCGGAAGATCCTCTCTGCATGGGGATCGTGGATTTTTTTGCCGAGAGAGGACTCAGGGCCTACGGACCCGGAAAAAACGCCGCACAGCTTGAAGGCAGCAAGTCTTTTGCCAAAGAATTCATGATGAGAAACGATATTCCCACCGCCGCCTACTACAAGACCGAGGATCCCGAAGAGGCGAAGGAGATCTATCAGAGACTGTTTGCAGCTTCTCCCCATGCAAAAGCCGTGATCAAGGCGGACGGACTCTGCGCCGGAAAAGGTGTTCTGGTGGGAGAGAGTCCGGAAGAAGGCTGTGCTTTTATCGACCGGATCGCGAAAGGAGAGTTTTCCAAGGATGCCTTTTCCGTCGTCATCGAAGAGTATCTCGAAGGCATCGAAGCTTCGCTTCTCTGTTTTGTCGACGGGAAGAGCCTGATCCCGATGCCGACCGCCAAGGATCACAAGAGGATCAGGGAAGGAGAAAAAGGTCCGAATACCGGCGGTATGGGCACTTATTCCCCCAATCCGATCGCAGAGGTCTATTTGCAGGAGATGTTGGACAAAGTGGCCTATCCCTTCCATAGAGCGCTTGAAAAAGAGGGACTCTCTTACAGAGGGATCATCTTCTTCGGTTTCATGATTACGGAGCAGGGCGTCAAAGTCTTGGAATTCAATGTGCGTTTCGGCGATCCTGAGACCCAGTCGATCCTGATGCGCCTTCAGTCCGATCTGGCGGAGATCTTCTCTCTCTCCATGGAGGACAGGCTCTCCGAGGCGAAGATCCTCTGGTCGGAAAAACAGAGCCTGACCCTCGTACTCGCAAGCAAGGGCTACCCCCTGCAGTACGAAAAAGAAAAACCGATCCGCGGACTTGCGCAGGCGGCGGAAGGAGAGGACAGGGCGATCTTCCACGCCGGCACCGCTGAAAAAGACGGAGTTGTCCTTACTTCCGGCGGACGGGTGCTCAGTCTGACCGCCCTCGGAAAGGATGTGGATGAAGCCATGAGCAAAGCGTATGAAATGGCGGAAAAAATAGATTTTGAAGGCAAGACCTTCCGCAGCGATATCGGTTCTCTCGTCAAGCGTGTCTATGTGGCAAAAAGAGGAGCCTATGACTTGGAAGCCCTCGCACTGAAGAGAGAGCTTGCCGCAAGCCTCGGCGTAGAGATAAGGGGCATTCGCCTCTATCAGCGCTACGATCTGCAAGGATTGACGGCGGAAGAGATCGAAAAGATCAAAGATACGATCCTCCGGGAGCCCATGGTGGACGATATCTTCATTCAGGAAGAGGCGTTTGCTCAGGAGAAAAACTTCCTCCATCCCATCGTCATCCAGCTGCATCAAGGGCAGTACGACCAGAGAGAGGACGGACTGATCCAGTCGATCTGTGTCGTCCTCGGCAAAGAAGATGTGAAAATACGCACCTCGAGGGTCTTCGACATCGACGGGGAGCTCTCTGAGGAAGAGCTGAAGAAGATCAAAGCCTATCTGATCAACCCCATCGATCAGCAGGAAGGCTCGATGAAGCTCCCAAATCTCCTTGAGAGCGAGTCGGATATCCGTCATGAGGCTCAGGAGATCCGCGGCTTGATCGAAATGAACGAAGAGGAGCTCTTCTCTTTCTTCAAAGAGTCGGCTCCGGCGATGAATTTCGAAGATATGAAATACCTGCAGCGCTATTTCAAAGAAGAAGAAAAGCGGGATCCCACTGATGTCGAATTTTCGATGATCGACACCTACTGGTCCGATCACTGCCGTCATACGACCTTCAACACCATCCTCTCGAAAGTGGAGTTTGTGCCTTCGGACAATCAGACGATGAACCGCCTCTTTCAGGAGGCCTATGAGGACTATCTCCTCCTGCGCAGAGAGACCGGCAGAGAGGAAAAGCCCGTCACCCTGATGGAGATGGCGACGATCATGGCGCGAGCAATGCGCAAAGACGGACGCCTTGAAGATCTGGAAGTATCCGATGAGATCAACGCCTGCTCCGTCAAAATCCGGGTCGATATCGAAAAAGACGGAACAATCGAGCAGGAAGACTATCTGCTGATGTTCAAAAACGAGACCCACAACCATCCGACGGAGATCGAGCCTTTCGGAGGCGCTTCCACCTGTCTCGGCGGTGCGATCAGAGACCCGCTCTCCGGCCGCGCTTACGTCTATCAGGCGATGCGTCTCACCGGATCGGCGGATCCGAGAGAGAGCATCGCAGACACCCTGGCCGGCAAGCTGCCCCAGCGCAAGATTACGACCGAAGCGGCTGCGGGCTATTCCTCCTACGGAAATCAGATCGGTCTTTGCACCGGCTATGTCGACGAAGTCTACCACGAGGGATTCAAGGCGAAGCGCATGGAAGTGGGAGCGGTGATCGGAGCCGCCCCCGCGGAGAATGTTCTCCGTCTTCGTCCCGAGGCGGGAGATCGGATCATCCTGATCGGCGGACGCACGGGAAGAGACGGAGTCGGCGGAGCGACGGGATCCTCCAAGGAGCATACCGAGCAGTCGATCACCCTCTCCTCGGCGGAAGTCCAGAAAGGAAACGCACCTTCCGAGAGAAAGCTCCTGCGTCTCTTCCGCAATAAGGAAGTGACGAATCTGATAAAGAAATGCAACGACTTCGGAGCGGGCGGCGTCTCCGTCGCCATCGGAGAGCTGGCGGAGGGCCTTCATATCCTTCTGGACAAGGTGCCTCTCAAATATCTGGGACTGACGCCGAGAGAGATCGCGATTTCCGAGTCGCAGGAAAGAATGGCCTGCGTCGTTGCCGAAAAAGACGTCAGTAAATTCATGAACTACTGTCATGAAGAGAATATCGAAGCGACGGAAGTTGCTCAAGTCACGAAAGCAAAGCGCCTTGTCATGACCTATTACGGGAAAAAAGTCGTCGACCTCGACAGAGAGTTTTTGGACAGTGCCGGAGTGACGGCTCTGCAGGAGGTCAGGATCCCGGTTCCACAGAAGGTATCGAGGCTTGCGGAGGAGATCTCTGGCCGCTCTCTGGAAGAAGAGCTGAAAAAACGCCTCTCCGACCTGAATGTCTGCAGCAAGAAAGGGCTGATCGAGAAGTTCGACAATACCATCGGTGCCTCTTCCGCCCTCCTGCCTCTCGGAGGAAAGCTCCAGCTGACTCCCGCTCAGGGCATGGCCGCCTACATTCCTTCCCTCAAGGGGCTGAGTCATACTCTCTCGCTGATGAGCTGCGGATACGAGCCTTATCTTGGCGTAGAGAGTCCCTTCCACGGCGCTTATTACGCGGTGATCGAATCTGTCAGCAAGTTGATTGCGATGGGAGGGGAGCCGGACAAGATTCGCCTCTCCTTCCAAGAGTATTTCGAGAAGCTGGGCAGCGACAGCGAGAAATGGGGCAAGCCGGCGGCGGCTCTTCTCGGCGCGCTCAAAGCGCAGAGACAGCTTGATATACCGGCAATCGGAGGAAAAGATTCCATGTCCGGCAGCTTTCGGGATCTCCATGTGCCGCCGACGCTGATCTCCTTTGCCGTCACCCATGCGAAGGGAGAAGATCTGATCTCTCCCGAACTCAAGGGAGCCGGGCATACCCTTGCCTTCCTGCATACACCCTACCTTGCGGACGGCAGCCTCGATATCGGGATCTACAGGAAAAACCTCGCTCTGCTTTTGGATCTTGCGCAAAGCGGCGCTCTGCTCTCCGCCTATGCGGTCACGGCGGAAGGTGTGCTGGCGGCAATCTGTAAGACGGCGATCGGCAACAAGATCGGCGTCGACCTGAAATCCAACGACCGGCATCTTCTCCTGAGTCCCGCCTACGGAAGCTTCATCCTTGAGCTGGAAAAAGAAGATTCGAGACTGCATATTCTCGGACAGACCATGGAAAAAGAGAGCCTTCGGGTACAGGGAGAGTTCGAGCTCTCTCTTGACGAGATCATCGAGATCTACGAAAGACCGCTGGAAGAGATTTTCCCCGTTAAAAACAAAGGCTACGAGAGCCGGTGGAAGCTGACTCCTCTCAGTGAAAATACGAGCAGCAGGGCGGGAAAGGCGAAGCTCTCCATCGCAAGACCGAGGGTACTGATCAGCGTCTTCCCGGGAACCAACTGTGAATATGACACCGCAGCCGCTTTCGAGCGGGCAGGAGCGAAAACCCGGATCAAAGTCTTCCGCAATCAGAGTCTCGGTGATATCGAAGAGTCGATGAAAGAGTTCGAAAAAGAGATTCGAAGCTCCCAGATATTCATGATACCGGGAGGATTCTCTCTCGGAGACGAGCCCGACGGCTCCGGAAAATTCATCGCGGCGGTCCTGCGCAATCCGCGCATCGCCGATGCTCTCAGCGAGCTGCTTCATGAGAACGACGGACTGATACTCGGCATCTGCAACGGTTTTCAGGCCCTGATCAAGACCGGTCTGCTCCCCTACGGAGAGCTGCGCGCTCTCGACGAGAAAGCGCCGACCCTGACCCATAACGAAGTCGGCCGCCATGTCGCCCAGTTCGTCAAGACCAAGGTGATGACCGACCGCTCCCCTTGGACCTCCAAGCTTCATGTCGGCGATATCCACGATATCCCGGTATCCCATGGAGAAGGAAGGCTGATCGCGGAGGAGGAAGTGATCGCTTCCCTCTATGCGAAGGATCAGGTCGCCTTCCAGTACGTCACTCCCCTCGGAGAAAAGGCGGAAGCAAGACCCTACAATCCCAACGGCTCGATGGGAAGTATCGAGGGTCTGATCAGCCCCTGCGGACGCATCCTCGGCAAGATGGGCCATTCCGAAAGAATCCGGGAGGGTGTCTACAAAAACTACCCTGTCAGCGGCCGCCAGCTTCTTTTCGAAGGCGGAACCGGCTATTACAAATAGAGGAAATGGACGGAAAAGCTGCCTGACATTTGGATATTCGGGCAGCTTTTGACGCAATCAGAATTAGGAATTCACAGTTATGAGAGTCCTTTTACTATAATCATCTGAAATCATAGAACAGACTGCAGACAAACTCCGAAAATCAAGAGGCGGCGCAGATTCTCTTTCGGAAAAATCAGATTTGCTCGCCGGAAATTTCGATTGAAGGAAGTACCGTCCTGCTGATTTTTCTACACTTTTAGTCAATATACATAAGGAGGGTTATTTATGGCTGTAAAAATCAAAATGGAAAAGACTTCAGGTGAAGATGTCCGCGAGCTCAGCGGAAATCTCTTGGAGGCAATGAGCGGGGAGGCCGAGCTGGTCGCGGAGAATCATTATGAAGGAAGCGATATGAGGGTCTCTATGATGATCTTTGAGAAATTTTATTTCCGCACTTCCAGTTATGCGGGCCTGACGATTCTTTTGACAGAGATTCAGGGACAGAAAATCACTTTGGATATCGTGGGATCGGGCGGGGGCGGCGGTCTTCTCAATATCAGCTGGGGATCGAACCGTTCTTTTGCAGAAAAGGCGCAGCGCAGAGCCGAGAAACTGGGATTTGTAAAACTGTCGGAGGAATGAATATCAATTTTCCTCCCTTTCTCCTATTGGAGAGATCAGGATTTGCGCTCTGCGGGGGGAATTGAAAAACACCCGCCGACCGCGAAAAAAACAGAGGAAAGAAGGGATGAATCGGTGCAGGAGACAAGGATAAGGCGGCTTGTACCCGAAGATATGCTCCGAAGCCGTCGGAGGAGAAGGCGGGATACAGGAGTTTGTATCTGCCCTCGATAAGGGGGATCTTCACATCGAAAGAACCCGGGAGGATTGGATGAAAAAGACGCTTATAGCTTCATGGATCGTCGTTCTGGCGGTTTATTTCGGAATCTATTTCTTTTTTTTCGGACAGGAATGGAGCTTGGACGAGATTTCTTATGGACAGTTTATGGCGCATATACAGGAGAAGAGGAGACCCCTTGTCATGGGGATCCTTCCGTCGGAAGAGGTCAATGCGCTGAAGCCTCTGCAAAAACCCCGACGGGAGATTCGAGATTTTGAGTTTGCCTCTCTTCTGCAGTCGCCGAAAAAAACCTCTCGTCCCGCTTATACGAAGGAAGAGATTGATGAGGATATCGATGTCATGTTTGATCTGTTCGAGAACTTTTATGCGGCCTATACGATGTTTGGAGGAAGAGAAACCTTCGACGAGGTCCAGCAGAAGATCAAGTCGCAGGTTACGGGAAATATGAGCAGGAGCGAGCTCAGTCAGATCATCGTCAAAGAATTAAAGGTATTTGCGGATGGACATATGCATTTCGAAGGACGGGACGTCTATGAAAACGATAATATTTTTATGGCGGAAGGCGTTTTCATCGGCAAAAAAGAAGAAGAGTTCTATCTGAGAGAGGAGAGCGGCGTCTATCGGATCGAGGAGCCGGATGAAATCCGCCCCTATCTCAAGCATACGATTGACGAGAAAGGAAGGCTCTCCTATGCCTTGGTGGGAAAGGTGTCGATTGAGAAAGATCATTCGCAGGTCCTGCCTCTTGAGGTTTCGATTTCAGATCGTTTCGGAAAGCAGAGGGGTCTGAAACTTGAATGGAAGCTGCTGGGAGGCGGATATCGAGGAGGGGCACCCTATCTGAGCGAAGAGACGAAAAACGGCGTGCTGATACAGAGAAACACAAGGGTCTATGAAGACTCCGTCTCTTATGAGACCTTGAGGTCAGAATTTGAGCAGTACGGTCAGAGAGCCTCTGCCCAGCCGGCGATGATTCTCGACCTGCGGGGCAATCCCGGAGGAAGCGTCGAGCTGATCGTCCTTTGGAGCAAAGCTTTTCTGAAGGCGGAGACCTCCAAAAATATGGTCGTAGGCGTCGACAAGAGCCAATACCGTCATGTGGAGATGTTCAGGGAGCATCACACGGAAGAGGAACTGAAAGCGATATTTAACGACGGGTGGAAGACTCTGGGCGAGATGGGAGGCTGGACGGTCCAGCCGAAGAATATCCTGATCCTCTCGGACAAAGATGTCGCCTCTTCCGGTGAAAAACTGATTTTTCTGCTTCGTCAGATGGACAAGACGCTGGTCATCGGAACTCCGACTGCCGGTGTGAGTTTCTGTGTCAATCCGGTTGATTTCTACCTTCCCAATACCGGTTCTCACCTTCGTTTCGGTCTGCATCTTTACTTCTCCGAAAAGATATCGGACGACAGCGAGTCTGCCATCGAGCCGGATCTTTGGGTCGATCCGCAGGTGTCCGAGGAGAGGACGCTGAAGTTCATGAAATATTATAAGATCGGAAAGAGATAGCATCAATGGATCCTTTCCATCAAAAATCAGCGTCCTGCTGATTTTTAATTGACAAAAAACCAAATATTGTATACAATATAAAAAATACTTTTAATAAGAGGAGGAAGGACGATGTTCAAGAATGTTATCGTGAGAAGGCCCTGCAAAGCGATGGTGGACGGTATCACTTCCGCTCCGGAACTGGGAAGACCCGATTATGAGCTTGCCTGCAAACAGCATGACGATTATATCGAAGCGCTCAGGAAATGCGCAGTGGAGGTCATGGTCCTCGAAAAGGACGAGCGCTATCCGGATTCTTGTTTTGTCGAAGATCCGGCAGTTTTGACGAAACATTGCGCGATCATCACCAATCCCGGAGCCGAGTCCCGAAACGGAGAGAAAGATGAGATCATCGATGCGGTAAGAAAGTTTTATTCGGAAGATAAGATCGAATACATCAAGGCGCCGGGAACTTTGGAAGGCGGAGATGTAATGATGGTCGGCGATCATTTCTACATAGGGCGTTCCGCAAGAACGAATGAAGAAGGAATCCGTCAGTTGGTAGAGATTTTGGAAAAATACGGCATGAGCGGCTCGGAAGTGCCCTTGGAGGAAGTCCTTCACTTAAAAACCGGCGTGAACTATATCGAGAATAATATCATGCTGGTCTCAGGGGAATTTATCAAGAAGCCGGATTTTGAAAAATACAAAAAGATCCTCGTTCCCGAAGAAGAAGCCTATGGAGCAAACTGCATCTGGGTCAATGACAAGGTCATCGTCGCCAAAGGTTATCCGACCGTGGAAAAAGCGGTTCGTGACGCAGGCTATGAAGTGCTGATCGTAGACGTCTCGGAATACAGAAAACTCGACGGAGGTCTCAGCTGCCTGTCTCTGCGCTTTTAGCAGAAGATAGAGAAAAGAAGAAAGAAGATACATAAAGAACAATCAGCCGGCAGGAATTGCAGGAGAACAGTCGAAAAAACGGAAGAGGCAAGGGATGGATAAAAAATATCAAAAAAGTACTTGAGTACTTTTTTGTCATTTTCTATAGATCACAGGGAAGAAAGAGGATATAATGAGAGTAATATGGGAAAAGTTCTCAGAATCACCGGATGAAAGACGGACCTCTCCGGAAGGCTGCGACTGAGGAGTCGATGAATCTCCGTCTTCCCCATCTCTGTTTTACGGATTTATCCGAAGAAAGCGGAGGATTCTGAGAAAAGTTTGATATTTATCGTATCCATTTATCGCATCAAAAGGAGGTATGAACAGATGAAAAAGCGTATAGCGGCAGTACTGACGATCCTTTGCCTGTTTTCCTGTTTCGCTCCGGGAGCGTATGCGCTCGATCCGGCGGTCACAGAGGGAGAGATTCTTGTCTCCCCCCCCCGTTAGAGCAGATTCCGGATCCGCAAGATCCGCCGCAGGAGGTACAGGAGGAGGCTCCCACCGTCGAGCCTCAGGGAGAGCTTTTATCCGATCCGGCAGATTTGAGAGGAAGCTCGTTGCCTAAAAGATTTCATTTTAATGATAGGATCTCAGGCGAGCTGAAAGTGTACGATGTGGCCCCGGAAGACAGCTGGGCGGCAGCAGCGGCAGGCGCCTTTTCGGGGATGGTCCAGAGGCAGGGAGAAAACGATCCGCAGATCGATATCTGGGATATCAAAGACCGGATGAATCTTCCCGAATATTTGGGTGATTATTGGCCTTTGCCGCAAAAGGATAGGATTAATAGAGAAGGAAAGTCACTTGGTATGGGATATTTCGCCTCTCAGAAGGGTCCGAAGGAGACTTCGGAAGGACGGGATTACAGTCTGCTGGAAGTAGATTTTATCGAACAAAAAAATCAGATGAAAGAGCATATCTATCATTACGGGCCGGTCATCGGATTTATGAAGATCAATCTTGATTCGGAGAAACTCTACCGTAAGGACACCTGTGCTTATGGGTGTGAGGATGACAGCATTCTGGAGTGGGAGGATTACAACGGACTGGAGGAAGTGTCTGTGCTGATCGTCGGCTGGGATGATGATTTCAGCGCGGATAATTTCTATAGACACCCGGATCCGGAAGATAATATTAAAAGCAAAGGAGCTTGGATCGTCCAGCTCAACCGCGGGAAAGGCGTCGGCAAGGAGGGCTGCATCTATGTCTCCTATGAAGACGAGCATTTCTTTGAAGGTGTACATGTAGTGGGATACCGAGACTATGCTACCTCAAAAGGATGGCAGGATCGGGTCTATGAGTATGACAAAGTGATAAAGATGTTCGGAAGATCCAATTATCTGCGCTGGAACACGCCCAATGAACATGGAAAGGTCTATGTCATGAATGTATACGACACCAAGGAGATCGGGGAAAAGGTGACGGGAGTCGGCTTTACAAGTCCCGGACGGTACAAATATGAGATCTGGATCGCCCCGGATTTTAAGGTCGGCGACGGAGTGGATCTCTATCGCTCCAATCATTGGCGTCTGTTTTCAAGAGATAAGTGGTACGGTCCCGGATATCATACGGAGTATTATGACGAGCAGGAACAGTGGTTTTATCCGGAGGCGCTGGAGGAGATCGAGGGAGAAAAATTTGCCGTGATGCTGGAGATCTTCACAGAGGGGACAGAGGATATTAGAATCTGCGGGTCATACTATAAAGAAGAGTATGACGGACATAAGACGGAAGAAGGACAGAGCTACTACACCAATGATATAGAGGACTGGAAGCCTTTCTTTTATAAAGATACTGAAATGGCTTATCATATGAACGCCAGTATCAAAGTCTTCACGACAAAACCTTCCGAACCGGTCGAGCCTTCGGAATTGAAGGAAGCCGAGCTGTATTCCGAGGAGCTCCTGACGGGAGACGTCAGCAAAGAGTGGACGATCCGCTTCAATAAGGCGCTGGACGCTTCCAGCTGTACGGATGAGACCGTCCGCGTCTACGATGCGAAGACTTTCAGGAAGGTCTCGATCACCTATCAGGTGGATGAAAGCGCGCTCAAGATCACACCGGATCAGCCTTACAGTTCCGGCAAGGAATACTATATCTATCTCGGAGACATCAAAGATACCGGAGGCAAAAAGCTCTCCAAGGCGACCAAGGTGCTGTTCAAGGTCGAATAAGAAGCAGAAGATAGAAACGGATACCAATACTGAATCAAAATGCCGTCCGATACAATATGTACCCCCGATCTGTCATCCGACAGTTCACTGAAAACAGGTCGGAATATCGGATGGTATTTCGAACAGGGTTTTGTATAAAAAGAGGCAGTGATTTTATAAAACAGGGAATGTTTTTGCAGTCGGGATTTCTGACAGGCGAAGACATTCCCTTTGTTTTTTTCTTTTATCCGAAATTTTATTAATACTAATACTAAACCCTATTCGAAGTACCATTCCATATTCCGATCTGTTTTCGATGAAATTTCAGGGACATATTTCATCGGATGGCGTTTTGATCGGGTATTAGTATAAAACGACAAATCAGGCGTTTTTTCAGATGACAATTCAGAAAGGTAATAGTATAAAAAAACAGTTCGGGGTATTCGATGCAGGACAAACGCATGAAAAATTTCCTCAAGAACATCCCTCGTATTCATCTTGAAAACACGAATACGAGGGGAAGGTTTTTTATCATTCATTGCCGCGTTTTTATCTCAAAGTAGCATTCTGATCTTCTCGAAAGCTTACATCCAAACGCCAATACATGCTCTCGATACCCCAATGTCCACGTACCGCTTCGCTGAAAAGAGGAAATCATGCTCAGATCAAGACGAATCATACCACTACATAAAAGGCGAACCCCCTGCTAAAGGAATTCGCCCCTTGTTTATATTTCCGGATCGAGCTTTTTGCGGATCTCCTGCACCTCTGCCCGGCTGAGTTGGGTCGCCCTCGTGACAAACT
>JAUMYL010000010.1:70971-107805 GCA_030528675.1 Peptostreptococcaceae bacterium | reverse complement strand
AGAAATTGTGTGCTTCTGTTTCATCCTTGTCAATAGCTATTTCGACACTTTTTTTCGCATTTTCAAGTAAAGCTTTTGCATTTTCTTTATATTCCATACTTTGCTTGATATATTCGGATATTTCAATTTGAGCTTGTTCATCAATGATCGGAATGGGAAGTTTACAAAATTCTTCTTTAGAGATATTGGTAAGGATCGTTCCAGAGCAACCTTTTTTCATCAATGCTAACATCACATCGGATTTGAACAAGGTAAGTAAGGTTTCAGAATTAAGCCGATCCGAATTTACCACATAAAATCCTGTCGAACACAAGGCATTGTGATACTTTTTAGGAACTATCGCACAACGATCCAAAGAACCTTCTACGGATGAAATAATCACATCGCCTTCCTCTACTTTTCTCCTCGCTCTTGTCGGTAACTCTTTGCCCAAACTAACGGTGCAATCATTTATTTCAGCAGTCATACCAATATTAGACAGTTCGATATAGCGATACTCATCATGATCATTCGGCATATAATTTTTATCTTTTATCGTGCAACATTCCGACAATAGCTTGAAACCTCCGCCATAGTCCATAATTTTCTTTAATATCTCATCGTATTTCGGTTGATAATATTCACTGTCAAGCCGTCCTGTTCTTAAAAAGCTTTCTTTCAAACTTTTAATAGATATTTTCTCTTTTGACGGATGAAAGTTTTCAAGTCCAAGCTCTGATATAAGCAAATTCTCCGCTCGTACATATCTTAATTTTGCACTTTCTAAACAACCATCACTTTGCACAACCAATTCTTCAATCCTCTCTTGAAAATCCAAGGAAAGATTTGGAATTTTTAGCGTCCGTATTTTATATAAAAATAAGTTTAATTGAACATTACCCGTACTCTCTCTTAATGTTTGAAATGTTCCATATTTAGATAACAAGAAAGTGCTTATAAACCTTGGTTTAAAGCTATTATCTTCTAAACGAATAATCCCAACATGTCTATCCGAATTTGCAGGCAATACCGATTGATTTACGACTGCACAATTACCTATTGTCCCGACAGTTGAAATAATAATATCATTTTCTTTCAATGCAGTTCTTGGGTTTTGACTATGTGCTTTTTCTGAAATATACACTCCTCTTGATAGATCAAAATAATTCTCTTTTGGTGTTGTGGCTGAAAAGAGATGAATTTGACTTTTTTCACAATAATCAATGGATGTGTGAATTCCATCTGTTACATACGCAAACTCTCCAAGCGTAGAAAATCCTTTTTTTATCAAGACATTATTTTTTTCCAGATTATCTTTTTTATGGTACTCCGCGTCCAACCTGAAATCTATACTTTCATCGAACAAATCCTTATAGGGTATCACACTTATCTCCAGCCCGTTCAATAATCTTTCGTACTTCTCTTTATCGAACGGGCGATTTAGAAAAAACTTAAGTTTTCCTTTTTGGCAAACTCGATAAAGGCTTCCGCGATGCCGTCTTCCGTCAGTCCATCGTGGTTATATAAATCGTGTTTTACCATTAAATGTCCGTGCCGGTCGAGTTTTAACACTTTGTAAGAAGTGGCGAAAGACTTTCGGTCATACTCTTCTTGTTCGATCTTCGGCAAGTTTTCAAATTCTCGTTTGGAAAGATACGATCCTTTTCCGTCTTTCCGTTGATATTCTTCCACATCATCGAAAGAAGAATATTTTTTATAAAATTCTTCCGAAGTCAGTGTCGTAACAATTGGGATTTTTCTGACATCCGAAATTTCAACCATTTCCTCCGTTTCATAAATTTTATCTCCGGAATTATCCTTGCTCGGTTCTTGCATTGTGGCAAAGAAAATCGGATAATCCTCTTTTTTAGGACAAAGTTCATCGTCCCACTTCTGAACGAATAAAACGGAGGTTTTCGTACCGGTATGCGGCTTGAATACATTTCCGTGCAATCCGACTACTGCAAGAATTCTTGCGTGTTCTGAAATAAAATCTCTAATGTATTTATCCGATGAATTATTAAATCTTCCTTGCGGAAGAACAATCGCCATTCTTCCACCGGGCTTTAGGAAATTGAGGTTTCTCTCAATGAACAGAATATCTCTGCCGACTTTGGATTGATACTTCCCTTTTGCATTTTTCCCGAGTTCATACTTGGAGATAATTCTCGACTCCTTGATTTCCCCCGCAAATGGCGGATTCGCCATCAGCACATCAAAAGTAAAGCTATAATCACTATTCTTCGTTTCTCGCAGCTTTTTCAATTTCTTCCAACCGTTATTGTAAGTATCCGTCCAATCGTCTGTTTTTGTTGTCGTTGCCCATCGTTCATAATCCAATGTATTCAGATGGAGCACGTTGGTTTGACCGTCTCCGGCAATCAAGTTCAGAGTTCTCGCAACTCTAACCGCCTTTTCATCAAAATCGATGGCAAAGACCTTATCATTGACATAATCGGTACATTCCGGCGGCTTTTCCTGACTGGTAAACAGATGACTTTGCTCCAACCCTTTTTCTCTCAGAATTTCTTTCCATACATAAAAGATCGTATGCACCGGGAATCCGCAGGAACCGCTCGCGGTGTCTATCATCGTTTCCGTTTTCTTCGGATTCAGCATTCTCACGCACATTTCAATCACGTACCGCGGTGTAAAATACTGACCTTTTTCTCCTTTGGAGGATTTACTCATCAAATATTCAAAGGCGTCATCCACAACATCAAGATTCGAATTAAAGAGTTTTACATCTTGCAAAGAAGATACACAAACAGAAAGGTGTGAGGGCGTCAGCGTGATTTTTGCATCTTCACTGAATACGCCGTCCCATCTTTCTTTCGCTCGGTCAAACAACGTTTGGATTTTTTCTTTGAGTTCGGCTTCCGTATCTCCATAATTTCTGAATTCCAAGTGTCTGGCAGCATTTCTTCCGCTTTCCATTTCATCAAAAAGTTTGGTGAAAATCAGCTTAAAAACTTCCTCAAACACATCGACGCCGGCATTTGCCAAAACTTCATCTTCCATTTCGAGAATCAGGTCTTTCAGGTTCTTTTTTTCCGTAAACAGTTTATCCTTCTCCACCAAGTCTTGGATGGTCCATCTTTCACTTAAAATATCCGATAGTTTTTCTGTAAACTTCGGTATGTTCGGTAAGTCCTCAAAAAAGTTCGGATCTTTTCTGTGATAAAATGAAATTTGCCCTCCATTCGTCCATACACCAATGGGAGCTCCGGTAGCATTACAGTAGCTTTTTAACTGTTCTTTTCCATCTTTGAGTTTCGGTTTCTTGAGTTCGACAATAATATACGGAACCGTTGTTTCCGTCTTGTCAAATATCACAATATCCGCCCGTTTCTTTTCCCTTCCGAAGGAAACACTGTATTCCAGTTCCATCCGATCTTTTGGATACCCGTACATGCTCATTAGCTTAACCAGATAAAGTTGTCTTACCAATTCCTCATCGGTCAGCTTTATTTCCTTGTTTCGAACTTAGCAATTCACATAAAAAACATCTTCCCCTTTTTTATTCTTTTTGATAATGATCCGTTTCTCTACTGCTTCTATTTCCGTCGATGAGAATTGTTCCACTTGATAGTTGGAGTCCACAAGCAATTTGGATACTATTGCACTCATTCTTCTTTTTCCTCCGCCATTTCTGTGAGATCATTTAAGTGTCTCAAATGCTATTTTAATCATTTTTTAGGATATTCTGACCTTTATCTTTTTCGTAAGCTCCAATCACTTTTTCAAGTTCGGCTTGAAGTACCTCTTTGTTGGGGATATACAGTGTATATCTCGACGCAAAAATAGTGTTGGAAATTCCACCGAGTGCATATTCCGCTTGTATGTTTTCCTTGTCGGTACATAAAATAATGCCGATCGGCTCTGCGTCCATCTCATCATTCACTTCTTCTCTGAAATAATTTAGATACATATTGAGTTGCCCCACCGCTTCAGGCATCAGTTTTCCCGTTTTCAATTCTATCAACACATAGCTTCGGAGTATTTTGTTATAAAACACCATATCCACATAATAATGTGTATTCCCCAAAGTCACCCTCTGCTGTGAACCTACATACATAAAGCCTTTCCCCAGTTCCAACAAAAAGTTTTCAATATGAGTGATTAAGGCTTTTTCTAAATCACTCTCCATTATCGGCTTTTCTTCGGGTATCCCCAAAAATTCAAAAACATAAGGGTCTTTGACAATATCCGAAGAACTCTGTATCTCATTGCCTTTTAATGCCAATTCCAATACTTTTTCCTTGTTCTCTTTTCCGGCAGAAAGTAACAATCTCTCATACAAAGAGGTTGATATTTGCCGTTTGAGTTCTCTTACCGACCACCCAGCATTTTGACTTTCTTTTTCATAAAAAGCCCTTTTATTATGATCACTGATAGAAAGAAGCTCACTGTAATGCGACCAACTTAATTTGCCAGACAGTGTCTGGCATTTTGGATAAAGTAAATATAAGTTTCTCATATTTTGAAGATTGGATCTGGAAAAACCTCTTCCAAACTCTTTGGTCAAGTTTTTAGAAAGATTTTTAAGTAACTCCGCTCCATATTCTGCTCTTTCTGAATGATTTTGCTCATTCGTAACGATCCTCTTGCCAATCTCCCAATAAGTTTGGAGTAATGTCGAATTTATTTCCGTTACAATGTGGTTTCTTGAATGAATGACTAAGGTCTTTATTTCATCATAAAGTCCATTCATTGCATTTTCATCTTTTAACTTAATTTCGCTCATCTTCTTCCTTTCCATAATCATCATCAAAGCTAATCACATCATTCGGAGTGCATTCCAGTGCCTTGCATATTCTCTCAAGGTTTTTGAATGTAATCGGCTTATTTTTCCCCATCTGTACCATCACATTGGTGGGAGTCTCCTATTCTTATGACACTGACTTTCATCAAGTCTTTTTTATCAGTTATATACATAACGGCTTATAATTAAGTACCATAGTCCATTCTCCTATCTGCATAAACTTTATCAATTATACCATATAAATTGGATAAACTCGATATTATGTTTCTTAAACTCAGCTTTGCAAACCTTTTTTCACTTGTCATTCCGTCTTTATTCTTTCATTTAATACTGATATCCGGTAAGATCACCTTCCAATAGGTGCGCTCGGCTTGACCTGTAAAATATAGAAGCTGAGACCATACCGTGGTGATTTAACGGGATTTCAGTATTAGTTATCCAGTCCTGTCAAGGACTTTCTGATCATTTTTAGCCCTCCCCAATTTTATCTATACAAAATTCTAAATCATTCCTGCTTTTTCAAAATGCTTCTTCAATAGTTTCTTGGAAATTATTGCTCCAATTAAACTGCAAATAGCTATTACAATAAGCATTATTACTGTGGTCGAAGGGGAAACAATTTTAGTTAATGTCCCCAAATATTCACTTCCAAACATTTTTTCATAAGATTTAAGTGTTTGATCTGCATAAAAGAGAAATGGTACATACATTCCGCCAAAACCGGAAAGAACGCAAAATATCATATATCCAACTGTTAATCCTTTATAGTCACTGGTTCCCCTTGTTCTTGCAATCAGCATCGCTATAATTCCTGCGACTGCCAGGCTAATTATATATGGCGGATAAAAACTGATAATGCTTTTCAGTATACAAAACAATAAAATCATCCATGGATTTTTTGTTTTTACCGGCACTAAGAAATAAGTAATCGCTCCAATAATTGACCAGATTGGAACTGCTAATAACATCGTATACGGCGATACAAACAGAAAAGATAATAGTCTGTATAAAACTTGCGAGCATAGAACCATTAGTGCTGTAATAATTAAATCTTTGATTTGAAACTTCTTTTTTTCTTCCATAACCAATCTCCTTATCGTCAAATATTTTTTATTTTCATAATGATGATAATCAGATAAAACACTATCATTATTACCATCAATAACATATCAAGCCTACGAAATTTTACTTCTGTATAACTCGTTTTTTTGCATGAAACTCCAAGTCCTCGTGTTTCAACAGATGCTGAAAGCTCGCTTGCAGTGTATAACATTCGCATTAACATCGGAATCAACATCATTTCATAGACCTTAAATGGACGCCTTATAACTCCGAAGAAAGAAATATCAATTCCTCTCGTTTTAATTCCCTGCTTGATATAAATAACATCCTGTTTCAAAGTAGGAAAAAATCTTAATATCACAGCTAATGGAATGTTTATATAGTATGGGACTTTCATATTTTGCAAAGATGCTAATATCTCGGATATTTCACTTGTCTTAATCATATTTGCAGCTGCAAGCGCCAATGTAACAAAACAAAGGATAAAATAATGTATTGTTGTCGAGATAAATAAAGGGCTTATTTCCGCTATCATAAACAACACTACATAGAAAGCCAAAACTCTAAAGCAAGTTTTATATATGCCGCTTAGCATTCCATACACGAATGCTGATAAAAAAAGTAACACTTCATACTTTTTGCCCGTTAATGTAAACACTAAAATTCCTATGATCAAAACTTGCAATAACTTGATTCTTGGATCATACCTTATTCCATTTTGTTTACAAGATTTTTTCATTCCTCTTATCCCTCACTTTGTAATAAAAATCTTTTGATTGTTTCAAAATCACCGTCCTCCTTTAATTTAATGCTTTTGCTCACAGTATTTTTCTCTATAAAGACTGCTTTTGTTGCCACTCTACTTAAAAACTCTAAATCATGAGAAATCACAAAATTCAATATTCCTTTCTTACGAATAACATTAATCGCTTCAGATACTCCTTTCATATTTTCATAATCAAGTCCACTGGTCGGTTCGTCAAAAACCAGAATTTTTTTATTTGAAGTTATTGCGGCTGCAATAGTGACTCTCTGCTTTTGCCCACCCGATAAACTTTGCGGATGTCTGTTTCTAAAAGATGAAATATTCAATACACTCATCGCATTTTCTATTTGTTCATTATTATCCTTACTACCATTTCCAGAACTGAGCCTCAACTCAGAAACAACCGAATCGGAATATAATTGATAATCTGCATCTTGCATCACGAAATATACGCTTTTATATAATTCCCTTTGCTTTATAGGTTTACCTTCAATAAAAAATTGTCCGCTTTCCGCTTTCAGCAGTCCTGAAATTATTTTTCCTAATGTCGTTTTGCCGGCTCCGTTGTGTCCAACTATAGCTACTGTTTCACCAAAATTCCCTTCTAAGTTACAATTACTTAGGATAGAATGACGAACATCATAAGAAAAAGATAAATTTTCCACTTTAAAATCTGCATTTTGCTTATTAATGATGGGACTATCCTTTGATTCATATTTAATATTATTTAACTCGAATGTTCGAAGTTTGTATGCTCGAAGATCTGATTCATCAAAGTTTTCAATATCATTTTGGTTTAGTTCTCTATCAATTTCTCCATCTTTCATAACGAAGCATTTATCTATTAAATCTTTTAAGTAGAATAATCTATGCTCTGAAACAATTACTGTATACCTCTGTTCCTTTATCCTTTCCATGATTTTTTTTAACTTAATAATTGAATGAATATCTAAATTTGCAGATGGTTCATCAAAAACATAAATCTTAGGATTCAAAGTTTTTGCAGCTATAATCGCAATCTTCTGTTTTTCACCACTGGACAAGGAAAACATATCCCTATCCATAAGATTTTCAGCTTCAAAATCATGAAATGCAAAGTTCACTCTATCAATCATTTCATCTCTATCTATTCCATAATTTTCAAGAGCAAAAGCCACTTCCTTGGTACTATTAGTTGTAAAAAATTGGCTTCGCGGATTTTGAAATATGGAAGCAATATTTCTTCCTATTTCTCCAGGAGTGACCGTCTTTATATCATTTCTTATCACTTTCACGCTTCCGGTCAAAGTTCCTTCAAAGAAATGTGGAATTAAGCCATTTATCAATCTTGTAACCGTTGTTTTCCCTGAACCGGATTGCCCGGTAAGCAATATGAACTCCCCTTCTTTCACCTTGAGATTTATATTTTTAAGGCTCTCTTTTGTTTGTGTTCCGTAGCTGAAACTTACATTATTAAAATCAATAACTACATTTCCCATTGCATCACCTATATTTGCCAACCCATGGATTTTTTTCTAATTTCAATGAAACGTTTATATACTCCATCTTGATTCATCAGTTCCTTATGATTTCCTCGTTGCACGATCTTACCTTTGTCAAGGACTATAATCTGATCCGCTTCTCTTACGGTTGATAACTTATGAGCAATACTTATCAATGTTTTATTTTTAGTCAATTCTTTTATTGCACTGATCAACATATGCTCATTTTCCGGATCAACGCTTGAGGTCGCTTCATCAAAAATAATAATTGGAGCATCTTTAAGGATTGCTCGTGCAATAGATATTCTTTGTTTTTCTCCTCCTGATAATGTAGAACCGCCTTCTCCGACAACAGTATCGTATCCGTCCCCAAGACTTGTTATAAAATCATGACAGCACGCCTTTTTGCAAGCCTCTACTACCTCGTCATGTTCAGCATTTGGATTTCCGAATTTTATATTATTTTCAATCGTGTCATTAAATAAATATACTTTCTGAAACACCACGCTGATGTTTTGCAATAGGCTTTCTGAAGTAAAATCTTTAACATTATGTCCATCAATCAGGACTTCGCCTTCCTTGGCGTCCCAAAACCTTGCTATTAGATTGCAAAGTGTTGTTTTTCCCGAACCGGAAGCCCCTACGATAGCTAAGCTGCTTTTAGACTTTATCTTCAAATTTATATTCTTCAAAATCTCTCTTTCCCCATATCCAAAACAAACATCTCTAAATTCTATATCATAGGAATTCAAATCAATTTCCTGTCCGTTCTCATCAAGTGAAGGTATATCCGAAATATATTCCAGTCTATTAAGCTGTGTTGCAAGCATTCTGCTTAAAAACGCTCCGTCATTAATCAATTCCAATTCCATAAAAATCAAAAATGCAGATACTATAAACATAAGAGTATATGAAAGTGGAATTTGAGAATTCATATACAATAGAGTAGCGATAAACACTAACACACAACTCGCGACTTTAAAAATCATCTCATATAGTTTCATTAAGTATGCCGAGCCTTCGACAACCTCAATATCAACTTTGCACTTCCTTAAAAAAGCCTCTTCAACTTTGTCTTTTCCATCCTCTCCATTTTTACATGAACGAAGTACAGAAATTCCTCTAATATATTCAATTGCTTCTGTAACCAACGTTTCCTGCGAATCTTGCATGATAGGAGAATATTTTTCAGTTTTCTTTGTGATTAATTTAAGCACAGCCATGCCGAGGATGATCGCGATGAAAGACGCCACTCCTACCGGAAAACAGAATATTAATAACATGGTCGTCATAACAAAAGCGTGAAAAAAACCTCCAACAATAAAGTTCATCGCAAGCATCGCCATACCCTCTAAGTCGGAAACAGTTGTCGTCAAAACAGCTTGAATTGTCCCTAAGTTTTTTTCTGAAAAATATCCCATAGGGGCTTTCTTTAGTTTTTCGCCTATTTCAATTCTTTTATCTCTAAAAATCTCGTAGCCTGAAGCGCTGAGTTTTCTATCGCAAAGATATTGAAATATAAATTTTCCCACTATACTAATAAGTATAATCATGGTTGCTTGCATAATGATAGCCATATGTAAGTGTTCGATATGTATCATTATTAATAGAACCGCAAATAACATAATGGAAGCAAAAAAAGATTTACACCCGCTAAAAATAAGACCTGCGATTATATTTTTTCGATATTCACCTGATATTTTTAATATGCGCCTTACAATCTTAACCATCTATCCCGCCTCCTCATCTTCGCCCAAACCATTGATATAATTTCTCCACAAAGAAGCATATACTCCGGCTTCATCCAAAAGCTTACCATGGGTTCCACTCTGTACAATTTCTCCATCTTTTACAACCAAGATAGTATCTGCCTTTGTGATCGTTGAAAGCCTGTGAGCAACCACTATGAGCGTTTTCCCTCTAACAAGATTATTTATAGCATTTTGAATGAGATATTCATTTTCCGGATCTGCAAATGCAGTCGCTTCGTCTAAGATTATCACCTTAGATTGTTTCAATATTGCCCTTGCAATCGTGATTCTTTGTCTTTCTCCACCGGATAGGGCTCCGCCTGCATCACCCACTTTTGTGTCATATCCATTTTCAAGTTCCATGATGAAGTCATGGCAAGATGCAGCTTTTGCTGCTCGGGTAATTTCATCATCACTTGCATTTGGATTTCCCATTCTTATATTTTCTTTTATACTCGTATTAAAAAGAAAGTTATCTTGAGCAACATAACTTATCTCATTTGTAAGCTGTTCAAATGGGATTTCAGAAATTTTTTTACCTCCATAAAATATATTTCCTGTTGTCGCATCCCAAAAACCCGCCATTAATTTAGCTATCGTTGATTTTCCGGAACCTGAGCTACCAACCAGCGCTGTTACTGTATTTGGCTTTAATTCAAAACCAATGTTTTTTAGTACAAGTTCTTTATCATAAGCAAACGAAACATTTTCAAAACGATAAAGCGTATTATCAAGAACTACTTTCTCTTTTGGTCTTATAAGTTCATCTTTCGCTAAAAATTCTTCTATTACGCCCAAACTTGCCTTAACCATACTAAATTGCTCAGAGTACTTTCCAATTTTCATTAAATGTGCAATGAAACCGATAGGCAGTATAATGCATACAATGAAATTTGATAGAGATATTTGGGAGTTCATATATAAATATGCTCCAACCGGCAAGGTTCCTAAAAGTGTCGACGGCATAACGGCTTGAACAAATGCCGACCATAGCCAGCTTTGTTTCCACCAGGCAAGCGTGCTGTCATGAAAAAATTTAATCGCATCCGTAAATTTTTCATATGAAGATGCACTCTGGTTAAAAGCTTTTATGACCTCAATTCCATTAACATATTCAACCAATGCGCTATTCATATTATTTTGAGCAGTCGTATAAGTTTTACTTCTAAACTCATAATCTTTCATCATGCCTGTGTATCCAAGCAACCCTAAAGGAATTGTAAGTAGCGAAGCCAATCCCATCCTATAATCTAACGCAAAAATCAAAATTAAAAATAAAGCGGGAGAAACCAGACTTGAGGTTATTTCCGGCATAAAGTGAGCCATAGAATCTTCAAGTTTCGATATGGTATCTACGATCAAATTTTTAAATTTGCCTGTGGGGGTATCTATCATTACTCCCATAGGTACTCTTAACATTTTTTCTGCAACCAGACTTCTTATATTTTTCAAAATACGGTATGTCGCTTTATGAGAAGTTATGGTTGAGTACAATGTGAAAATTCCTTTTGAAATTTGTCCTCCTAAAGCTATAAGCGTTATATACAGCACTGTTTGAAATGACGTCTCAAACTGATAAATTTTTTCTATCAATTTAGCTATGGATAAAAAAGGAATCATTCCAAACAGTTCTCCTATGGTTGCTGACAAAATTGATTTGTATAATTGTTTTTTCTCACTACCGGCGTATTTAAGCAACTCCGAAACAGCATTTTTATTTTTATTTTCCAAAAATAAATCCCTCCTTCCTGCTACCAATAAATTAGATTGAGCTAACTCATTGATAAAAAATTTTATTTTTCTTTTCTGTTCATCAATCCTCGCCAACCATAATATTGGAAAACAACGATGCTTCTGATATATTCTCTGACGTCTTCATATGGAATGCTATGAAGAACACATTCACACAAAGATGTAATATATCCTTTTGTAATAACATGAACTTCAAACTCTTTAATTTCTGTGTTGATTCGTTCTTGTTTGGCGTTGAAATGAACAAGTTTCATATTTTTGGCAGTGTATCTTTCAACAATTTCTTCGATAAAATTTTCCACTCGAGAGCCTTTACTACACTCAAAAATCAGCTTAAAATTATTAAAATGTGCATACATATAATCGACAAATAACATTGTTTCCGAAAATAAATCTTCTATAATCGCTTCATTATCGACTAAACCGGAATCTATCCTAATAGTTTTATATTCATTCCTATTTTCAACATCAGCAACAACATTCAGCGTGTAATTATATACTTCTTCAATTAGAGCAAAAAACAATGCTTCCTTATTTTTGAAATGGCGATAAATCGCTCCCGTAGTTACTTTTGCCAACTTGGCAATTTCAGTCACCTGCGCTTTCTCAAAGCCTTTATCTAAAAACTCCTCTTTTGCACATTCTAAAATTCTATTTTTTGTTATATCAGAACAATACGACATGTGTTTTCTCCTCTTTTTTTAATTATGATAATCCAATTATTTTTGATAAACATATTATCATTTTTTAAGATTTTAGTCAATATCTCATCAGTCATATAAATTACCATCCAAATCTTTTACCGGTATCCCCACTCTTTTCAAAACCTTTATTTTCTTCTGTTTCCTCCGCTCTCTCCTCGCTTTATATTTATCTTCATACTCCTTCTGTTTTCCGTTGTCCTTTCTCCTCAGATAGTTTTGATGTAATATCCATAGGGTGGACTGCTCCCCGTGTGCTTTCCGCTCCTTTCGCTCAAATTCTCCAATAAAAAAGAATTAAGCAAAACATCTTTCACTCAAATAGTGATGAAGTGTTCTTCTTAATTCTATAACTCCTGTAATGGGAACGTAAATTCTCATTCCATCCTTCGAAAGCGATCTATATCTTCCGCAATGCTCCAAAGGGTTCTTTTGACCGGTTCAAAAAAACCCTCCTGATAAAGCTGTATGAGGATCATTCCTATCGGCACCGCAAAGATCATACCGAGAAAACCGCCAAGGCGAAAACCGACAAAGAGAAAAAACAAAGTCTTCAGCGGACTAAGTCCAATCGTGTCGCCAAGAATCTTCGGCTGGATCAACTGCCTGACCAGCTGGCTGATCAGATAGATCGCAAACAAACCGGCGGCGGTTTCATAATGTCCGCTCAGCAGCTTGATAAAGACCCAAGGAAGCAGAACGAATCCGGTTCCGAAAAAAGGAAGAAAATCAAGGAGAGCGATTGATACGGACAAAAGGAGCGCATAGCGAATCCTCAGCCACAAAAAACCGATGAGCAGTATCAGACTGACGACCCACATGATTTTGAACTGCGCCTTGAAATATCCGCCGATGATCTGAAGACCTGTTTTCAGATGGGTACGCAAACTTCGTATCTGCGGACGCTCAACGATCTTCAGGACAAAATCCGGCACTCTTTTTTCGCCGATCAGAATGAAATATGCAGATAAGATCGTGATGATAATATAGAGAAGAGCAAGTGGGATATTTTTCGCGAGATTCCCAGCCCGATACAGGATATCCTCTCCGAATCGGCCGAGAGAACGGGGAATCACTACACTCATCTCACGCAGAGACTGTCTGATCTGAACCTGAATCTCTTCCGGAAAATTATCGAAAAAAAGACTGAATTTCTCTCCGATAACAGAAAGATCCGCATTCATCTGTCCATAGATCTGAGGCAGCGTTTTCACCCACTTGAGGCTTTGTACGACGATGAGCATCAGCAGAAGGTAAGCAAGAGAAAGAATCGCAAAAAGCACGGCCGCTATCAGTAACGCGGAACCGTGCTTTCTCACAATATGCAGCTTTCTCTCTAAGAATCGAATGATCGGATTTGCGATGACCGCAATGATCCAGCCGATACAAAAGGGCATAAAAAAAACTATAAGTCTCGGCAATCCGTAGAATATCAGCAGGATCGACACCGACCATATCAGCAGATTCAGTCCAATTTTAAGATATTTCAAGAGAAACGGATTCATGATATCCCCTACTTCATTTTGAGTATGAATAAGCCGAACACCATTATTGCAATTCCCAAAGGCTGCGTGAAAACAAATTTGATTTTCTCGTGTCCGAACAAACCGAACCATTCAATGAGAAGACCCATCAAAAGCTGGCTGACGACGACAACGCCCATTGTCAGCGACGGGCCGAGCGCTCCGACGCTCGATGTGATGCCGAGTACGATGATGACTCCGAGCAAACCGCCTGTAATATAGGTCTTGTTGACCTCCCCAAGCTTGGTGAAATCTCCTCTGCCCAGAATAAAAAGGAGAACAATCGAACCTATAAGCCCGACAAAGTGAGCAAGTGCGACCGTCTCTATCCCTCCGATCTTTTCACTGACGCGGGAATTGAACGAGCTCTGCGCGCTGATGAGCAGGCCTGCGACCGCACAATACATAATTTCTGCCATTTACTTCCTCCAACTTCCTACAATTTCCATATTTCCGCCGCATACTCCGCAATCGTGCGGTCTGAAGAAAACTTGCCTGCATTGGCAAGGTTGATCCATGCTTTTCTCGCCCAGGAGAGAGAATCACGATAGGCAAGATCGACCTCTGCCTGCGCTTTTCGGTAACTTTCAAAATCCGCCATCAGGAAATAGACATCCGGTTCGTGCCAATCAGTTCCTATAAGGATCGAATCGTAGAGTTCGCGGAAAATGCCGCTCCCTCCGTCATCGAGACTTCCGTCGATCAAACGGTTCATCGCCGATTTCAGACCCTTGACATCCCTGTAAAACTTTTGCGGTTCATAGGAATCCCTCTGTTTCTCGATCTCTTCAACTCTCAGCCCGAAGATGAAGTTGTTCTCTTTTCCGGCTTCCTCGACGATTTCCACATTTGCACCGTCGTAGGTTCCGAGAGTCAGCGCTCCGTTGAGCATGAACTTCATATTTCCGGTACCGGAGGCCTCTTTTCCGGCAGTCGAAATCTGCTGGGACACCTCACAGGCCGGGAAAAGAATCTGGGCATTTGAAACACTGTAATTTTCGATAAAGATCACCTTGATCTTCCTGCTTACCGTCTCGTCGGCTTCGATCATCTTTTTGATTTCATTGATGAGCTTGATGATGCCCTTGGCCCTTTTGTATCCCGGAGCCGCCTTCGCTCCGAAGATGAAGGTTCTCGGCAGGATGTCAAGACCCGGATCTTCTTTGAGACGGTGGAATAGATCGATGATATAAAGAGCGTTGAGAAGCTGTCTCTTGTATTCATGCAGACGCTTGATCTGAATATCGAAGATCGAATTTCTGTCGATCAAGGTATCCTGATGCGCCTCGATATAGTCTGCAAGCTGATTTTTCTTGGTCTGCTTGATCTGCATGAAACGCCTGAGCACTTTTTCATCGTCGGCGAAAGCTTCTAATTTTTTCAGCTGATCCAGATGACGGATCCATTCCTCCGATCCGAGCAGTTCCGTAATGAAATCTGAAAGCTCCGGATTCGACTCCAGCAGCCATCTCCTCGGAGTGATTCCGTTCGTCTTGTTGTTGAATCTTCCGGGGAACAATTCGTGAAAATGCCTGAGCTCCCTCTCCATCAAAATATCCGAATGGAGCTTTGCGACTCCGTTTACAGAAAAGCTCCCATAAATGGAAAGCCTCGCCATATGAATCTGATTCGATTCGATGATCAGATAATCTCCATATCTCTCTTTGGATATTCCCACCTTTTTCAGCTCTTTTTTGAACTGATCGTTGATCTTTCGAATGATTCCATAGATATTCGGAAGTATCCTCTTATAGAGCTTGACAGACCATTTTTCAAGGGCTTCGGCAAGTATCGTATGATTGGTGTAGGCAAAAGTCCGCCCGCAAACCTCCCAGGCCTTTTCCCAGCCCAATCCTCTCTCCTCCGTCAATATACGCATCAATTCAGGAACGGCAACGGCAGGATGGGTGTCATTGAGCTGCACCGCATGGTATTTGTGAAACTCCTCCGCCTTTCTGCCTAATGACAGATGTCTTCTCATCATATCAGCCAGTGAAGCCGCGGCAAGAACATACTGCTGGCGAATTCGAAGGATCTTTCCCTTATCCGTCGAGTCGTTCGGATAAAGGATCTTCGTGATCATCTCCGCCTCGTTTTTTTGCTTGACGGAAAGAGGATAGTTCTGCTGATTGAAAGCTTCAAGATCAAAATCGGAGACGGCGCGGCAGCTCCAAAGTCGGAGAGTATTGATTCTCCGAGATTCATATCCGGTGACCGGCGTATCAAAAGGAAGGGCTTCCACCGTCATATCGGCGAATTTGACGAGGATCTTCTCATCTGCGCGCTCCACTGACCAAGGCTGTCCGTTTTCAAGCCACTCATCGGCTCTCTCGATCTGGAAACCGTCTCTTATCTCCTGTCGGAATATACCGTATTCGTACCGGAGTCCATATCCCTGCAGAGGCAGATCCAAAGTCGCCGCCGAGTCCAAAAAGCAGGCGGCAAGTCTTCCGAGACCTCCGTTTCCAAGTCCTGCATCCGGCTCGGCGTCTTCAATATCAAAATAAGAAAGCCCAAGCTCCTCCAAAAGCGCCTCAACTTCCTTCTTTCTCTTGAGATTGATCAGATTGTTGCTGAGTGCCCTTCCCATCAAAAACTCCGATGAAAGGTAGTAAGCCTGCCTTTTTTTTGCAGACTCTTTCCGGCTTTCGATCCAATCCTGCGCGATTTCTTCCGTCAGACAGAGCACAAGCGCCGCAAACTGTTCTTTCTTGGTGCACTCTCTATATTCTCTCCCGAAGCGTCCTCTGCATCTTTTTTCAAATTCCTGCTTCAAACAGCTCATACTTACCTCCCGTATCTCTTTGTGAGCTCTGATATCCTGACAGCCAGCTCCTCCGTCAGATCCTCCTCTTTCAGACGCCATTTCCAGTTTTGACCGACCGTTGAAGGAGTGTTCATCCGATAAGCTTCCCCCAGACGGAGAAAATCCTGCATCGGAGCGATTGCCAAGTAGGCGGTGGAGCTCCAGGCTGTCCGGATCACTCCGTAATCATAGCCTTCCTCTTCGCTCAGCCTCATATACTCTGCCGCGAACTGCAGATCTTCTTTGCTCAGACTGTCCAGCCAGCCGATCAGCGTGGTATTGTCATGCGTTCCGGTATAGACGACGCTGTTCTGATCAAAATTATGCGGAAGGTAGTCGCTTTCCTCATCTGAGGAAAAGGCGAACTGAAGGATCTTCATCCCCGGATATCCGGTTTTTTCGATCAATTTTTCCACCTGAGGGGTCAAAAATCCCAAGTCTTCGGCAATGATATCCTGATCGCCGAGTTCCTGAGCAATCTTTTTGAAAAGCTTGAATCCCGGACCTTTTATCCATTTTCCTTTAACAGCGTTTTTGGATCCCTGTTTTACCTGCCAAAAAGATTCAAATCCTCTGAAATGGTCGATTCTCAAGGTATCCACCTGCGTGAAGCTGTGTCTTATCCTCGCCACCCACCACTCATATCCATTGTCTTCCATAACCTTCCAGTCGTAAATCGGATTTCCCCAGAGCTGCCCCTCTTTAGAAAAAGCATCCGGCGGGCAGCCTGCGACAAAGCGGGGCCTTAGATCTTCGTCAAGCTTGAAAAGATGAGGGTTTGCCCATACATCGCTGCTGTCTGTCGCCACATAAATCGGCATATCTCCTATGATGCGAACGCCTTTTTTGTTCGCATACGCTTTCAGCTTTGCCCATTGCTCGGAAAAAAGATACTGGGTATAGACCCAGAAATAGACTTCTTCGCTGTTTCTCTTTGCAAAAGTCTTCACAGCAGGAGAATCCTTCTTCCGATACCGCTCGCTCCACTGCGTATGAGAAGCTCCCAAATGGTATTCCCTCAGAGACATATAGAGGAAAAAATCCTCAAGCTCTTTCTTATTGTTCTGATAGTATTTTTTAAGTTTGGGATTTAGCGCCTCCTTGGCGCGCTCGTAGGAGATCCGCAGCAGCTTCATCTTGTTCGTATAGATGAGATCGTAATCGACTTCCTCCGGATCTCTCGAGAGCCTAAGGCCCTTAAAGTCGGATTTTTTGAGGAATCCTCTCGCGATCAGATCATCCAGGGCGATCAGATAAGGATTTCCGGCAAAAGCTGAAAAACACTGATAGGGCGACGCCCCATATCCCGTCATACCCAGCGGCAGAATCTGCCAGTTCTTCTGCCCCGCCTTTTCAAGAAAATCGACAAACTGAAAGGCGCGGCCTCCCAGATCTCCGATACCGTACTCACCGGGCAGGGAGGTGATATGAAGCAGGATACCGCTGCTTCGCTCTCTCTTCATCTTTCGCATGAGTTTCTTCCTTTCAGAGTTCTTTTTTCAGAAGATCTTCCACTTAATCCAAATAATCTTTCAATTTTTTCGAACGGCTCGGATGTCTCAACTTTCGAAGCGCCTTCGCCTCGATCTGGCGGATGCGCTCCCTCGTCACATCAAACTCCTTGCCTACCTCCTCCAGTGTCCTTGCTCTTCCGTCCTCAAGGCCGAATCGAAGTTTAAGCACTTTCTGCTCCCTGTCGTTCAGCGTGGCAAGCACATCTTCCAGCTGCTCTCTCAGCAAAGAGTGAGCGGCCGCCTCGGCGGGAGCGAGCGCATCATCGTCGGGAATAAAGTCTCCGAGATGGCTGTCCTCTTCCTCTCCGATGGGCGTCTCAAGAGAGACGGGTTCCTGAGCGATCTTCATAATCTCCCGGATCTTATCTTCCGGCATATCCATTTCTTTTGCGAGCTCTTCCGGCTTCGGATCTCTCCCATGTTCCTGGAGCAACTGACGATGAATCCTTATCAATTTGTTGATCGTTTCCACCATATGGACCGGGATTCTGATCGTCCTTGCCTGATCCGCTATCGCTCTCGTGATGGCCTGTCTTATCCACCAAGTCGCATAAGTCGAAAATTTGAAACCTTTCTTATAGTCAAACTTTTCCACAGCTTTAATCAGACCGAGGTTGCCCTCCTGGATCAGATCCAGAAAAAGCATGCCTCTTCCGACATAGCGCTTGGCGATTGATACGACAAGCCGCAGATTCGCTTCGACGAGTTTCTGCTTCGACTCTTCGTCGCCTTCTACCATTTTTTCTGCAAGTTCAATCTCCTCTTCTGCCGACAGAAGAGGAATTTTTCCGATCTCTTTGAGATACATTCGAACGGGATCGTCGATGGAAATCCCTTTCGGCACGGACAGATCGAGGACGACAGGCTCGACGTCTTCTTCCGACTCCATATCGAGTTCTTTTTCAAAAGGCTGCTCAAAGCTCGGATCAAAGATGATCTCGACCATCTCATCCTTGGGATGCTCTTCATTCAAAATATCGATCCCCATCTGTGCGAGTGTATCGTACATATTGTCCATCTGATCCTTATCGAGTTCGATCTCACCGAGAGCTTCTCCGATCTGCTCGTAGGTGAGGGACCCTTCTCTTTTCCCTTTTTCAAACAGTTCTTTCAAAGCGTTATTTTTTTCTTGCTTTTTCGCGTTATCCAAAAAAACTCACTCCTTCAGTTCTACCCCTCTCCTACGCGGTCATATTCCGTTCTTACAGAAAAAAATACTCTTACAAAGTCTTGATGGCTTTGTTCAGTTCTGTAATCTCCAGTCCTATTTCCAGCAATCGCCGATGGTTTTCCGGATTTGAAATATCAAGTGACGCCTGCAGGGACTGCAATTTCTTTACTCTATTTTTTACGGAACTCTTTCGCAAGAATCTGATCATCGCTTTCATCATTTCGCCTTCTACAGGTTTGTATCTTAAATTCTTACCCTGAAATTCCTCTATACTCTCAATATCTTTTTTCCGGCCTGTCAAAAAGACCCGAAATATCTCCCTGCATCGTTCAAAGGAGAAATCTTCTTCCGACAGAACGGAAAAAGCGTATCTTCTCATCTGCTCATCACGATACATCCCATATAAAACATTCATCTGCGTCTGCTCCGCATCCTTGGTTGGAACAGGTATACGCTCGCTCCTGAGCTCGCTTGAAACCGGAGAAGTCCCAAACTGTCTGGGACTGAAGTAGATCCCGTAGACTTCCGTTCCGATGGCCTTGACGGAGATTCCTGTCATCTCAGAGATCCTTCGAATCTCCTTTTCGACTTCTACGGCATTTTTATGTTTTTTCAGACTTCGGCTGATTTCTTTGATAAACTCGGTCTGATCTTTATCCAAAGAGAGATCGTACTTTTTTCTCACAAGTTCATTTTCAAACTGCAAAGAGGAGACGGCGTTGTCAATCAAAGCTTGAAAACGCTGTTCTCCATGCTTGGAAATGAATTCATCCGGATCTTTATTTTCCCCCATATCGAGAACATAAGGACGGATATCCTGTTCTTTCAGGATCTCGATAGCGCGAAGGGCGGCTTTCTTTCCCGCCTCGTCCGAATCATAGGCGAGGTAGACGCGCCGGGAATACCTCTTTATTTTCTCCGCCTGTTCCTTGGAAAGCGCCGTTCCGAGTGAAGCGACCGCAAAATCGAAACCCCGCTCGTGCAGACGAATCACATCCATATACCCTTCCGCAAGAAGCAGGCCCTGATCAGCGTTCTGCCTGGCAAGATTAAGTCCATAGAGATTTTCCTTCTTGTGAAATATCGGCGTTTCCGGAGAGTTCAGATATTTGGGAATCCCTTCTCCCAAGACTCTTCCGCCAAAAGCGATCACTCGGCCCCTGATATCGAATATCGGAAAAATGATCCTCGAAAAAAAACGCTCTCTGAGTCTCTTTTTCTCTCCGACGAAGAGGCCGCTGTCGATCATCAGCTGCTCGTCGAAACCTTTTTGGGAAAGATAAACCCGCAGGTTTGAATCGGAAGAGGCATAGCCCAGTCCGAATCTCTTGATGGTCCTCTCCTGAAGCCCCCTCTCTCTCAGATAGGAGAAGGCCGGATTTCTTCCGGACCAGAGGTTTGCAAAGTAAAATCTCGCAGCCTCGGTATGCAGTCGGAGCATCTCCTGTTTTTTTCTCAAATTCTGCTTTTCTTCTTCACTGACGCTTTCTTTCGGCCAGACAATGCCGGCTCTGTCCGCAAGATACCTCAGAGCCTCCATAAATTCCATCTGCTCCTTTTTCATGACGAAGCTGATGACGTCGCCGCCTTCTCCGCAGCCGAAACATTTGAAATACTGGTTTTTTTCATTGACTGTAAATGAAGGGGTCTTCTCACTGTGAAAAGGACAGAGCCCTTTGTAGCTGTCATTGTATCGGCGAAGCTCCCCGTAAGAAGACACGATATCCACGATATCGTTCTTTGATTTGACCTCTTCGATGAAACTCTCGTCTATGCCTGCCATCATACAACAACTCCCTCAAAGGCTCTATCTGCCGTTTCGCAGCGCGTCGATCACTCTTTGATACTCTTGAAATCCAAGCGCCTGCTCCGCATCCGAAACGGACTCGTCGGGTCTCGGATGCACCTCGATGATCAGTCCGTCCGCTCCGGCTGCAAGAGCCGCCATCGACATCGGAGCAATCAGCTCTCTGCGCCCCGTACCGTGGCTCGGATCCGCAATGACCGGAAGTCCGGTTTCCTGTTTGATGATCGGAATCGCCGATATATCCATCAGATTTCTCGTATAATCGTCGAAACTTCGAACTCCTCTTTCACAGAAGATGATGTTCTGATTTCCCTGCAGGGCTATATATTCAGCCGCATGGATCCATTCCTTGATCGTCGCGGCCATTCCTCTCTTGAGAAGCACGGGCTTTTTCTGAGCTCCCGCCGCCTGAAGCAGCGAAAAATTCTGCATATTGCGGGAACCGATCTGAATGATATCGGCAACTTCGGCCACTTTATCGAGACTTTTTTCGTCGATGGCTTCCGTGATACACAGCAGACCGGTCTCTTTTTTCACCTGCGCCAGAATCCGGAGCCCCTCTTCCCGAAGCCCCTGAAAACTGTGCGGCGAGGTTCTCGGCTTATAGGCTCCCCCTCTCAGCACTTTAACTCCGAGAGAGCGTATGAATTTTGCAGTCTCGAGCATCTGTTCATAGGACTCTATCGCGCAGGGACCTGCGATCATCAGTTTTTCCTTGTTCAGATCGAGTCCGGCTGCCATATTCGGACGGTCCGTCCCGACTCGAAAGATATTTTCTATCATCAATCTCTAAACTCCTTGCTCTGTTCTTTATCCAAATCTTTCAATATCTCCGATATATCTTTTCCTTCTATAAGAAGCCCGGGAGCGATCTCCTGCAGAGGAAGAAGCACAAAAGCCCGCTGCCCCATCCTCGGATGCGGAAGGATCAGCTTCTCCTCCTCCGATACAAAGTCTTCATAGATCAAAATATCGATATCAAGGGTCCGCGGTCCCCAGCGCTGAATCCGCTCTCTGCCGTTTTCCTTTTCGATGCGCTGAAGTTCTGACAGAAGTTCGCAAGGTGCTAAAGAAGTCCTTATCTCCATGCAGAGGTTGAGAAAAGGATCTTGATTTACCTCTCCCCAAGGAGGAGTCTCGTAGATTTTTGACACGGCGGCGATCCTTGTATCTCTCAGCTGCATGATCGCCGCGACGGCTGATTCAAGATATTCTTTTCGATCTCCGATATTGCTTCCGAGGGAGAGATACGCCGTCTTCACTCCCGACTCTTCCCTCGTCCTTGTGATACGAACTCCCATGAAGTCGAAACTCCCTTTGACCGGGGCGGAAGGCTTTCTCACTTCAATCTCGACCTCATCTATCTGCATAAATTCCAAAAACAGATCCGCCGCGATGTTTTCGGCCAGCCTCTCGATCAGGCGATAGGTTCTTCTTTCGCACTGCTCTCTGATGATCTCATAGGCCGCCGCATAGTTGACCGTATGATCCAGATCGTCGGTTCTGCCTGCCTGACGAAGATCCGTATAAAGACGAACATCGAGATAAAACCTCTGTCCGATCGTATTTTCCTCTTTGAGCGCTCCGTGAAAACCGTAAAAACAGAGATTGTTCATCAGAATGCTGTCTCTTTTTCTATTCATTTCTCACATTTTCTTCCCTTCATCAAAATCTGCAGACCGCATCCGCCACTTTCGCCGCCCGGTAATTTTCCCTGACGTCGTGGACACGGACGATATCCGCTCCCATCATGATTCCCATGACCGTCGTCGCGACCGTTCCCTCGACTCTTTCTTTCGGAGGCAGATCGAGAATCTTCCCTATCGTCGATTTTCTGGAAGTACCGAGCAGAAGAGGACAGCCGATTTCCTTCAGTTCATAAAGGCGCCGGAGGATCTCGATATTCTGCTCCATCGTCTTGCCGAAGCCGACGCCCGGATCAATGATAAGCTGTTCTTTCGATACGCCTGCGGCCTGTGCGATCCGAAAAGTCTCCTCAAAAAATCTCTTCATCGCTTCGATGATATCTTCACCGTAGTCGCTGCTCTCACTGTTGTGCATGACGATTGCGGGACAACCGTATTCCGCCGCCACCTCCGCCATCCGCGGGTCTTTTTGAAATCCCCAGACGTCATTGATGAGGGCTGCGCCGTTGCGCAGAGCGTAGTCCGCGACTTCGGCCTTATATGTATCGATGGATATCGGTATATCCACCTCTTGAGAGAGTCTGCCGATCAGGGGACGGATCCGTTCGATCTCCGTGCGCGCCTCGACAAAGGAAGCGCCGGGTCTTGTGGACTCGGCGCCGATATCAATGATATCCGCTCCCTCCGAAGCCATGAGGCGGGCATGGGCAAGGGCCGCCTCCGCATCGACAAAGTCCCCGCCGTCCGAAAAGCTGTCCGGCGTCAGGTTCAAAATTCCCATGATATATGTCCTTTTTCCAAACTCGAACATCGCAGTTTCCCTCTTTTCTATTTGATATTGATCAGCGAAAAAGCCTCCGCTCTCGTCGAAAGATTCTTTTCAAAAATCCCTCTTACCGCCGAAGTAACGGTCTTGGAACCCGGCTTTTTAACTCCTCTCATCGTCATGCACATATGTTCCGCTTCAAGAACGACGACGACGCCGTAGGGTTCCAGTGTATTCATGATCGCATCTGCGACGGTTTTGGCGATTCTCTCCTGAAGCTGAGGTCGCTTTGCCGTCGTCTCGACGACCCTTGCGAGCTTTGAAAGTCCGGTCAGTCGCCCTCCTTTCGGAATATAGGCGACATGAGCCTTACCGAAAAAAGGCACCAGATGATGCTCGCAGACCGAATAAAAGGGAATGTCCTTGACCACCACCATCTCCTCATGATTTTCCTCCTGAAAGAAGATCTGAAGATGAGCGGAAGGATCCTCATGCAGACCGGAGAAGATCTCTTCACACATATTCGCTATGCGCTTTGGCGTATCTAACAATCCTTCTCTGTCCGGATCTTCCCCGATCGCCTCCAAAATATCCCTGACGGCGGACTTGATCTTTTCTTTATCTATCTTCTTTTTCTCTTTTTCCATACAGACCTCCTAATATGTCGACTGAGAACCTCGACCGACCTCCCGAATCAATACATTCATCCGATCGCTGATCTCTTGCTGCACCGTAAAATGAATGTCTTCAATCCTCCTCACAGGCATGACGCCCATGACGCTGTTGCAGAGAAAAGCACCGGTAAAGCCTGAAATTTCACAGACCGAGATTTTTCTCTGCTCTATATTATACCCACTTAATTTCAAAATTCTCTTTATATTTTTCAGCATGATACCCACCAGGAAATTTTTCTCTGAAGGAAAAAAGTATCTTCCTTCTCTCTCAAAAAATATGTTGGCGTGAGCAGCTTCGAGCAGATTTCCTTCCATATCTTCCCAGATCGAAGCGTCAAATCCTCTCCTCGCGGCTTCCCGCATCGCAAGCAGGTTTTCAAGATAACAGGTGGTCTTGTGCTCATACAGCGGACTCTCTCCGCGGCGATACGGTGAAAGACAAAGGGAAAGCCCCGCCCGATACTGCTCCTTCCGGTAGGGATTTTCCCTGACGGCAATATGCCATCCTTCATCGCAGAGGGTCAGCCTCACCACAGAATTTTCCTGAAAATCGTTCTTTTTCCTGCGGATATCCTCTTTCGCCTGTTCAAGATAGTCAAAGCCGATACCAAGCTTCTCCGAAGAATCCCTCATTCTTTCCAAATGCTCCTCCAAAAAATTCAGTCCGCCGTCTCTGCAAAGCATCGTTTCAAAAAGTCCTTTTCCATAGCGGACGATATCCGCATCCCAAGAGAGGCCTGTTTGATCTTTTATCGGCATGAGAACCTCCCTCCGAGAACCTTCATGATCGCTGCCGCCTTGTGCAGGGATTCCATATACTCGTCTTCCGCCGAAGAATCCCAGGTGATTCCGCCGCCGGCCTGAAAGAGTATCCTCTCTCCGACTTTGACGATGGTACGGATCGCAATATTGAAATCCGCATTTCCGTCAAAACCGATATATCCGATGGAGCCGGTGTAGACATTTCTGCTCGTCGGCTCAAGCTCTTCGATGATCTCCATCGCACGAATTTTGGGAGCTCCCGTGATCGAGCCTCCCGGGAAGGTTCCGCGGATCACATCGAAAACGTCACTGTCTTTTTCCATTTCAGAAATGACAGTGGCGACGAGATGGTGGACATTCGCATACTCTTCAGCTACAAACAGTTCAGGCACCCGAACGCTACCGATTTCGGAAACTCTTCCCAGATCATTGCGCTCCAGATCGACGATCATCAGCAGCTCCGCTCTGTCCTTCTCGCTTTTTATCAGCTCTTCCTTGAGCCTCCGATCCTCTTCTTCCGTCCTTCCTCTGGGTCTCGTCCCCTTAATGGGCCTCGTTTCAATCCTCCGATCTCTGATCTTCAGAAACCTCTCCGGCGAGTTCGATATCACCTGCAGTTTCTCGAAGTTCAAAAGAGCGGCAAAAAGGGTCGGACTGCTCTCACGGAGGGAGAGATAGAGGTCGAGAGCGGACCTTCGGGTCTTTCCCTCAAAGCGCTGCGTCAGATTAACCTGATAGACGTCTCCCCGGCGAATATATTCTCTCACTCTCTCGATTGCATCCAGATACTCTTCCCGGTCAAAATTCGAGAGAATTTCGATCTCTTCTTCGCCTTCCCCTCTTTCAAAGCAGACCTTTCTCTTCGCCATGGCTTCACGCTCGCTGAGTATCCGTTCCTCTTTTTGCTCATCGAGTCCCGCAGTGACGATATAGGTTTTTCGAAGATGGTGATCTACGACAAATCCCCAGTCGTAAAGGCCGAAACAGAGATCCGCCGCCCCCACATCGTCTTGGGAAACAGCGGAAATCCCCTCGAAAAATCTCCCCGCGTCATACGAAAGATAACCGACCGCTCCTCCGTAGAAAGGAAGATCCCCCTGTGAATCTCTAAAAAAGGGACGCATCTTTTCCTTAAGAATATCAAGGGTGTCTCCCCGATTCTTGGATTCGACGACTTCAAAGGGTGAAGCAGAGATGATACTGTATCTCCCATACTTCTCGTGATACAGACTGCTTTCAAGAATGAAGCTGAAAGGTTCTTCCTGAAGAAGAAGATACAGATCTTTTGCGCTTTTATACGGAATCTCCTTTACCATACTGCATCCTCCCATCGAAGAAAATTGCGAAAAATATCGTGGCCGCTCCGCGTAAGTATCGCCTCCGGATGAAACTGCACCCCCTCGATGCGGTAGTCCTTATGACGCACGCCCATGATCTCTCCTTCCGCGCTCTCCGCCGTTATGCGGAGGCAGGCGGGGAGAGTTTCTCTTTCAATGACAAGAGAATGATAGCGAGTGACCGGCAGAGGACTGTCGATTCCTCGGAACAGTCCCTCGCCGTCATGGCGAATCTCATGAACCTGTCCGTGGACGGGACGAATTGCGGGGACGATCTTGCCTCCAAAAACTTCGCCTATCGCCTGATGCCCGAGGCAGACTCCCAGAATCGGCAGTTTTCCGCCGAACTGACGAATGATCTCCGTCGAAACTCCGGCCTCCTTAGGACTGCAGGGTCCCGGAGAGATCAAAATCCGCTGCGGTCTCCTCTCTTCAATCTCGTAGACAGAGATCGCATTGTTTCGGACAACTTCGACTTCTTCTCCAAGTTCTCTGAGATACTGATAGATGTTGTAGCAGAACGAGTCAAAATTATCAATCATCAGTGTCATTCTCATCCCTCCAATATCCTTATATTTAGCAATAACAATCAGTCCGTTGAGTACAAAGGGCAAGATGATCCAAACAGGAGGTCGTAAAAATTGACGAGTTTCTTCATTTCCTTTAGACTGTACTATCGCATTCCACCGCTATTATATCATCTTCCACTCTATCCGTAAAAAAATTTTTATCTAAAAAAGCGCTCCCGATAATCATCAGGAGCACTCAGGGTATATCCGCTCTTTCACGCGGATCCGATTTCAGTTCATCTTGTGTTTCAGGCGAGCCGGGAGTCTATTCCATCGCGATCAGCTCGGTACGCACGACTCCCCGAACCGCTTTCAAGAGATTCATCAGACGGTCGACGTCCATCGACATCGCCGACATCTCAAAAGTGATCGAAAGGTTCGCGATCTTATTGATCGGAATATCCTGACTGATGGTCAGTACATTGGCGCCTTTTTCCGCAAGTATCTGCAGAATGGAAGAAAGCACCCCTGTCTCATGATCCAGCAGGAAAGAGATCGTCGCCTTATTTCCGATCATACCCTCAGAAATATTGAACACATAGTCCTTATATTTGTAAAAAGTGCTTCTGCTGATGTCCAGCTGTCTGACAGCGTCGGTAATCCCCTTCGCCTTTCCCGTACGCAGAAGTTCCTTTGCTTCCACCACTTTCAAATAGACCGGCGGAAGGATCGAACTGTCGATAATCAGTAATTTTTTCATGGAAACTCCTTTGAACACCGTCTATCGGATCATCCTTTGAGCAGTTCTCTCGCTCTTTCGGCTATATTATCCGGCGTAAACCCGTATACTTCCATCAGTTTCGCCATCGGGGCGGATGCTCCGAAGGAGTCTATGCCGAGAGCTACGCCCTCCGTACCGACATATTTATACCAGCCTGCCGTCACTCCGGCCTCGACGGAAATTCTCTTTCGAACCTCTTTCGGAAGAACCTGATTCCTGTACTCTTCCTCCTGAAGGTCGAAGAGGTTTCGGTTCGGCATGGAAACGACACGGACGTCTTTTCCATCCTGTTCGAGCATCTCTTTGACTTTCAACAGATGCTGAACCTCCGACCCGCTTCCCATCAGAATGATATCCGGACGCTCGCCCTTTTCTTTCGAGAGGATATATCCGCCCTTTTTCGCTTCCTCGCTGACTCCGGAAAGCTCCGGCAGGTTCTGGCGCGTCAAGACCATCACGCTCGGTCCGTCCTGCTTCTCCATCGCCGCCATGTACGCATAGATCGTCTCCCGATAGTCGGCAGGTCTCCAGACCGACATCCCCGGTATCATACGCAGGCTTTCGACCTGCTCGATCGGCTGATGCGTCGGTCCGTCCTCTCCGACTCCGACAGAATCGTGAGTGAAGATGAACAGTGAAGGAATTTTCATCAGGCTCGCCAGCCGTATCGGCGTCCTCATGTAATCGGAAAACACAAGGAAGGTGGATCCGTAGCCTCGCACGCCGCCGTGCAGAGTCATTCCGTTGACGACCGCACCCATCGCGTGCTCCCGAATACCGTAAAAAATATTCGCTCCAATCGGGTCTGAGAGAAAATCCCCCTTATCTTTGAGATAGGTTTTCGTCGACTCGTTAAGGTCGGCGGATCCGCCCATCAGATTCGGTGTCAGAGCCGCAATATGATTGAGGACTTCTCCTCCCGCAACCCTCGTCGCTACATTGTCCCTGACTTTTTTGAAGATTGATTCATCCTCTGCAAGTTCCGGCGGCGTCTTTTCGCTATGCCATTTTTTCCATTCCTGATACATCTGCGGATATTCTTTCGCGTAAGCGATGATCAGATCCTGCCATACCTTTGCTTCTTTCTCTTTCTTCGCTGTCAGCTTGGCAAAATGTTTCGATACATCTTCAGGAACCGTAAACTCTTCGTAATCCTTCCAACCGAGAGCTTCCTTGGTCAGATAGGTCTCTTCCTTTCCGAGGGGAGACCCGTGTACCGCAGATTTTCCGGCCTTATTCGGACTTCCGTAGCCGATGACGGTTCGAATCATAATCAGAATCGGTTTTCCTTTCGATTTATGAGCTCGGATGATCGCCTTGCGTATCTGGCCGATATCGTTTCCGTCCTTGACCTGCAGAACATACCAACCCAAAGCTTCAAACCTCTTTTTTACATCTTCCCGAAACGCGATATCCGTGCTTCCGTCTATCGTGATCTGATTGTCGTCATAGAGCACGACCAGCTTGTCCAATTTCATCGTGCCTGCAAGGGAGGCCGCCTCATAACTGATGCCTTCCATCATATCTCCGTCTCCGGCAAGACAGTAGGTGTAGTGATCGACGATATTGTACTTGGGACGGTTGAATTTCGCGGCGAGGCGTCTCTCCGCAATCGCCATTCCGACGGCATTGGCGAAGCCCTGGCCCAAAGGACCCGTCGTCGTTTCCACCCCCGGGGTATGACCGTACTCCGGATGCCCCGGCGTCTTGCTGTCATATTGTCTGAAGTCTTCCAGCTCCGACAGAGGCAGATCAAACCGGAAAAGATGGAGCAGCGAGTAGAGAAGCATCGATCCGTGTCCCGCAGAGAGCACGAATCGATCCCGATTTTCCCATTTGGGATTCTTCGGTGAAATCCTCAAAAAATTACTCCACAGCGCATAGGCCATGGGAGCCGCTCCCATAGGCAGACCCGGGTGTCCGGAGTTCGCTTTGTTGATCGCGTCGACGGACAGGAAGCGTATCGTGTTGACGGAACGCTCATCAATTTTCTTCAAAGACATAACCTCCTAAAAAAATTATTATGATCATTTGATTATCATATCACAGTTTGCTGAAAATTCCTATTTGAAATCGACCAAAATCGGGTTCGCCTGTTCGACGGTATTCTGTTCTATCGTGATATCCATGAGCTCCCCGGCCTTTTCCGCAGCGAGTTTTTCTGTCAGCTCTTCCGCCACCTGAACGACAAATCCTCTTTCGCCGACCTGAAATTCCGCCGAGCTGCCGTCGGACATACCTTCATACCTCGCCTTAACGGAGATCTTCTCTGCAGGTCTCGCTTTCTCCGCAACCAGCTTTCCGTTTTCATCGCGGACTTCCAATTCGGTCAGAGTATTCATCGTCTTGTCCGTAAAAAATACTCTTGCCTCATCCCCCAGCAAGATCTGCCTGCCTCCGAGACTCGAATCCAGAATCAATATATCCGCCGTCTCTCCGCTCGAGCTGTAATAAATTCCGGAAACACTTTTTCTGTCACCGGCTGTTGAAGATGACTGCGGATCTCCCGCCTGCGTCTGCTGATCCTTTTCTTTTTCCTCCGGATCTTCTTTCCCATTCTGCTGAGAAGAAACCGGTGTGTTCCCACCCTGCTTTTCGGACTCCTTCCCCGAACCTCCACAGCCTGTAAATACCACAGATAAGATCACTAGCAATACTGCTGTCAAAGATATTTTACTCTTTTTCAATTGATTCACCCCTCTCCTGTATCCAGAAACCGTCTTCGCTTTATGTCTTTCAAAGTTTGACCTGTGAACTTTCAATAGAGAAGCTATCGGAAACAGGCTTTCCGATAGCTCGATATCATCTGCTAAAGATCCGCAGCCGCGGACGGATACTCTTCTTTTTTCCAACTGTGAGTCTTTCTCATAGACTCGTCGGAACGCATATAGTATTCATAGCTGACTTCATTTTTATCCTTCGCGGCTCCAAGATAGACCGGGTCATTCCAAGTAAAATCCAAATGGTACCAGTTGCCCCGATACTTAACCATATTCCAGACATGATCCGTATTTTTCGCTTTGCCCATGATCAGCCGATTTTCGATTTTCGCATAACTTAACATCAGCCTGCCCAAATACGCATAGCCCTCACAGAGCGCGGTTCCGTCATAGATCATATTGTATGCCGAGCGTTTCTGAAAACTCTCGTCATACTCCGCCTTTCTTACGATTGTGTCATTGATGAAGCGTATCTTTTTTTCATCCGGCGGATTCGAGGCCAAAAAAGGATCCATGACCTCCCGTATCCAGGAAATGACCTTAAGATGTTCCTCTTTTGTCATCCTGTAGTCCAGTTTAATATCTACATGTCTTACACCTACGAAATAGGAAGAGGACACTTTAATCTGGTGGACGTCGGAATTGGAATCATAGAGAATCAGTTTTGTCAAATGATCGACAATGCTGTTGAAATCGTTTTTTTTCGAGTTGTGAAATTTTATCTCAATCTTAGGACTCCTCAGATCCACTTGTCCAAAGAGATATTGAACCAAAGCCTTATCCTGCTTGAGCTGAGATGCATCAAAATTCGGCACCGCTTTTGCCGAAACGAAAGTCGGCACAAAGGACACAAGAAATATCAGTATCAGGACAGTGTTCAAGATCCGTTTCATAGGCCCTCCTTTCCTTACTGTACAAATACTTTCCTCCCCTTACATTATATCTTTTTTGCTGTAGGAAAAGCAAGCCTTTTCCCTCTCTTAATTGATACGCACTTCGTTTCCCCGGTAAAAACGCTTTTCAATTTCTTCTCTGATCGGCCGATGAGACTGTCCTTCCAAAAATTCATCCGCCGACAGGATCTCCTTCGCAAGATCGGAAGAGAGTTTCGATATCTCCTGATGACGGATCGGATCCGCAAGTTTGAAACTTGGAAGTCCGTGCTGCCTCGTCCCTAAAAATTCACCGGGACCTCGAAGCTGCAGATCTTTCTCTGAAATAAAAAAACCGTCATTACTCTCACACATGATCTTCATTCGCTCTTTCGCATTGCTTCCCTTCGAATCATAGACGAGAATGCAGTAGGACTGATACTCCCCTCTCCCGACTCTCCCCCGGAGCTGATGGAGCTGAGAAAGACCGAATCTCTGCGCATCCTGTATCACCATAACCGAGGCGTTCGGCACATTGACACCGACCTCGATCACCGTCGTCGAAATCAGAATATCATACCGATGTTCGGCAAATGCACGCATGATCTCCTGCTTGTCTCTGCCTTTCATCCTGCCGTGCATGAGAGCGATCCGAAAGTCGCTGAGCCTTCCCGTCCGAAGCTGCTCATACAGCTCTTCCGCAGCGCGGATATCCAAGGTCTCGCTCTCTTCGATCAGAGGACAGACAATATAGACCTGCCGCCCTTTTCCGATTTCTTCCGAGAGAAAATCATAGATCCTCTCAGAGCGCCCCTTGGTGATTTTTTTTGTCAGGATCGGCTTTCGACCTTCCGGAAGCTGATCGATAACAGATAGATCAAGATCTCCGTGGAGCAGGAAGGCCATTGTCCGCGGTATGGGGGTCGCCGTCGTCACCAGCATATCCGGGACGCCGAAAGACCGCTTCAGCAACCTTGCCCTCTGACGCACTCCGAAACGATGCTGCTCGTCCGTGACAACAAGACCCAAACTCCGAAACTTCACCTTGTCTTCAAGTACCGCATGGGTTCCGATCAGCAGATGACAATCTCCTTCTGCAAGCTCCCGGTATATGTTTTCCTTTTCCTTCTTTCCGGTCGATCCGGTCAAAAGACGCATCCTGATACCGCTTTCTTTCAGAATCCATCCGGCAGACTCAAAATGCTGCTTCGCAAGAATTTCAGTCGGCGCCATCAAAACAGACTGAAAACCGTTTTCATACGCCTTGTGAAGAGCCAGCAGAGACACGACAGTCTTTCCGGAGCCCACATCTCCCTGCAGCAGCCTCTGCATCGGTTTTTCAGAAGACATATCCTCAAGGATCTCCTGCAGCGCTCTCTCCTGCGCCTCTGTGAGAAGGAAAGGAAGACTGTCTTTGAGTCTCAAAGTCTTTGCTTTCTTATCGAAAGAGATCCCCCTCTCTTTCCGAATCTGTGTTTTCATGAAAGAAAGTCCGATATACAGGAGAAACAACTCATCAAAGACGAGACGGTAACGAGCGATTTTCAAAGCGGAACCTGAGCTTGGAAAATGAATGTTTTCGAGGGCTTCCCGAAGACCGCAGAGGCGGCGTCTCCTCCGATAATCCTCCGGAAGATACTCCACTTCGAGATTTCGCAGCATCAGGAGAGCCTCCTTTTGCCAGCGAATGATCTCTTCGTTGAGGATCCCTCTCGTCAGAGGATAGATCGGATAGATCCGTCCTGTCTTCTGTCCGGTTTCATCAAAATCAATCTCCGGAGAAGTCAGCTTCAGTCTTCCGTGTTCCTCTTCAATCATGCCGTAGACCCAAAGTCTCTGTCCTATCCGAAGTTTTGAAAGGATGTAGGGATTGTTGAAAAGAACGATCTCCGCCATTCTCTCACCCTCTCGAATCATGATTCGGGTCAGACTGGTCTTTCTTTTGACGCTGCGGTTCTCGAAAGTGAGAACTTCACCACAGATACAGCTTTTCTCTCCCGGTACCGCATCGGACATGGACCGATTTCCTCTTCTGTCTTCATAGCGGAAAGGGTAGTGGCAGAGCAGGTCATAGACGGTCCGTATTCCGAGATTCATCAGATAACCGGCTTTTTTCTCTCCGATCCGATGCAGAGTCCGCACCTCGAGCACCCTTATATCGAGAGCGGGCTCTTTCTCTCTTTTTATCCCTTCAATTTTCAATGAATCCCTCTCCCAACACTTCACTGACGAAGTTCAAAGAGATGAACGCTCTGCTGTCGAGAGCCTTGACAAAAGTCTTGATGCGGATGTATTCCCTCTTAGAAACAATCGTGTTGACGATGATCTTCTTATTTCGGCTGTGTCCGCCCTCCGCGTAATAGAGCGTCGTTCCTCTCTCGACTTCATTGAGTATAAATCGGTTGATCTCTTCATACTTCTCGCTGATGATCATCATATTGAGCTTCGTATTGAATCCGGCGATAATATTGTCAATGACGAGCGCGTTCATCGCGATCCCGATCAAGGCGTACATTCCGAGCCTCGGCCCGAAAGCGATCCCCGCGAGCACCGTGATAATGAAATCGGCCGCCAGCAGAGACTTTCCTATATCAATATGCGTGAATTTATTGATGATCTTCGCGATGATATCCGTTCCTCCGGTAGATGCGTTCTGATAAAAGATGATCCCCATCCCGATCCCGGAGATGACGATGCCGAAGATCAGATTGAGCAGGATATCGTCGACAAAAGGCTCTCTGACCGGATAGGCGGTCTCCAGAATATAGATCAGCCCCGAGAGAAGCAGGCTCGAATAGATCGTATAGCCCCCGAACTCCTTCCCGATGATCAAAAAAGCCATGATAAGCAGGATGATGTTGACACTCATCATGATCGCTCCCACCGGCAAAGCCGGAAAGAACCTGTTCATGACCATCGCAAATCCGCTGACTCCCCCAATCGCCAAATTGGCAGGCATCAGGAAAAAATACAGCCCTACCAGCAAAATGATATTTCCCAAAGTAATCTTGAAAAACCTTGCAAAATTAAAATTCATTCTGTCCCCTCCTAAATCAGTTTTGTTCTTCGATCTTATGCGCTGCAATATTACGTCGTTCCAGCCGCTTTCCTATAAAATCACCCGCCAGAACATACAGGACGGAAAAAATCGGAATAAATATTATCATTCCTACAATACCCATCAATCCGCTTCCCACGAGAACGGCCAGCAACACCCAGAGAGAGGGCAGACCTACCGAACCGCCCACGACGATCGGATAGATGAGATTGCCCTCGATCTGCTGGAGGACGAGAAAGAGAACGATGAACCAAAACGCCTGCATCGGACTGACCATCAGTATTAAAAACGCACCGAAGACCATACCGATAAAAGAGCCGACAATCGGCACGAGAGCCGTGACGGTAATCACCATACTGATCAAAAGGGCATAGGGCATCCTGAAGATCGTCATCGAAACGAAAAACATGCCTCCAAGGATCAGCGCTTCCAGACACTGACTCGAAAGAAAACTCGCAAAGGTCTTATGCGAAAGGGAGGCGACAGAGATGAGATATTCGACCTTTTCTTCCGGAAAAAACGCGTAGAGAAAACGGCGCAGCTGGACTTCCAAAGCCTCTTTTGAGACAAGGATATAAAGAGCGAAGACAAACCCGAGCAGGAAGGTCGTCATCCCGGAAAAAATGCTCTGCAAAACTCCCATCGTCGAAGAGAAAAGGCTTCCGCTCAAGTTTTTCACATACTGAAAAGATTTCATCTTGATACTGTCCCAGTTGAAGGACAGACCGCTGATATAGCTTTCAATCTGCTTCCATTCAATATCCTGCCTGGATACCCATTGACTGACTCTGTCTAAAAATTCCGGTGTCTGTACGGCGATCATATTGAAAGTGTTCACCGTCTCGGGAACCACCGAAAACAGGATGATGAAAAGAAGGAGTACAAACAGAATCAGAGTCAGCAAAAGACTGATCGGACGCTTGAATTTATACACTCTGCGACTTTGGACATGTCTGTCAAAGAGTCTCTCTATCGCATCCATCGGAATGCTGAGAATAAACGCGATGCAGCCTCCCAGCACCAAAGGGAAGAGAATCCTCCAGATGAAACGCAGGCCGACGCCGATCTCCCGAAGTCTCAGGAGTGCGAAAGCCAGCAGTATCGCATAGGTGATCGCAAATAAGACGAATCTCGATGTTTTTTTATCCACAGCATGTACCTCCTCGTAATTCCATTTCGTAGACGACGATTGAAGAGGCGGTGATTGCAGCGGTCTCGGTACGAAGTATTCTTCTGCCGAGTGAAACAATCCTGCACCCGGCCTCCTCCAGTTCCTCCGCTTCTTTTTTCGTCAAGCCTCCCTCCGGCCCGATCAGGACGCCGATACTCTTCAGCCGTTTTTGCCTTGCCTCCTGAAGAATCTCGCCCAGACGCAGATCCTCTTCGTTTTCATAAAAGAGCAGATTGAGTTCGTTCTCCGAAAGGATCTCAGGAAGCCGCTTTCCTTCCTTCACCGGATGGATCTTTGGCAGTTTTGTCCGTTTGGACTGTTTCGCCGCCTCAAGAGCGATCTTTTCGTAGCGTTTTATCTTTTTGTCTTCCTTCTCCTCTTTCATCTGACGGACGCATCGTTCAAAAGCGACCGGATGGATATCCGTCACTCCGATTTCCGTCAGCTTCTGGACGATCAGTTCCATCTTCTGTCCTTTTGGGATCCCTTGATAGACCTGAAGACGAAAACCGATCTCACGAACTTCATCCCTCTCCTTCAGCTTTTCCGCCTCGACTTCCTTCTTCCCGATCTTCAAAATGCGACAGACAAATTCTTTTCCTTCGGCGTCCACAACTTCGATCTCTTCCCCTGTCTGAAGCCGAAGCACCTTCCCGATATGCCTGACCTCATCCTCATCCCGAATACGGATGAGGTCGCTGATTTTCTCCTCGATAAACACGCGATGCATCTGCACACTCCCGCTGATTTTCAACAAAAAACGGATCTATCTTTCTTACACCCTGAAAACAAAGGGCAGATAAATCCGAAATTCCCTTTTTCTATTATTAATATATCCTTTTTTCCGATTCGGCTATCATATTTTTCTTTCTTCCTTGATATCAGGAGCGGAACCTATGCCGATCACGAAGAAAAACTGAGGATCATTCCGGAGCTATCCTCTCAGTCGAACCCGCGCCTTGTGTCAGCAGCCCGCGCACCTCCCCTATCATATAGAGAGAGCCGGCGTATATGATCGCACCTCTGCGCGCATCCGTCATCTGTTCGGCTTTACGCACCGCCTCCGCCAATGATTTTGACATTTCAATCCGGGAATGGTAGGGGCGCAGACGATCCGCAAGCTCCTGCGCCGACGTCGAACGCTCGCTCTGCACGGTCGCCGTGATCACACGCTTTGCAAGAGGCAGCAGGATCTTTGCCGTCTCCTCCACCTCTTTGTCTTTAAGCATCCCGAAGACCAGGGTGATCTCATACTCGGCGAGCAGATCCTCTATCGTCTTTGCCAGTACGAGAGCTCCGCCTGCATTATGCGCTCCGTCTATCAGCGTCAGCGGATCTTTCGACAGAAGTTCCAGCCGCCCCGTCCATCTCGCCTTTTTCATTCCTCTGTAGATCGCTTCTCTGTCAAAGAGGATCTTTTCTCTCTGCATGAATAGCCTCAGCGCCGTCAGCGCCGTCAG
>JAUMYL010000010.1:0-70961 GCA_030528675.1 Peptostreptococcaceae bacterium | reverse complement strand
GCGTTTTTCGTCTGATGTTCACCGAGCAGCCCGATCTCAAGATCCGAAAAAAGCTCCCCGAGCACTCTTGCGTCGATGCGCTGTCCTTGAAGAGAAGACTCCTTGATCCGGATGCTGCCCGTCTCCACCTTCGTGACCGGTACTTTTTTTTCCCCAGCGACCCGAAGAATCTCTTCTTCCGCCTCCGCCTCCTGAGGGTAGAGGACGAGAGGAACTCCCGGCTTGAGGATGCCCGCCTTCTCAAAAGCGATCTTCCCAAGCGTGTCTCCGAGAAACTGTACATGGTCTATGCTGACCGAGGTAATGACCGTGATCAGAGGGTGTTTGACGGCATTTGTCGCGTCAAAGCGGCCGCCGAGACCGACTTCCAAAACGACGATCTCCGCCTTCTCCATTTCAAAGCAGACAAAACCGATCGCTGTCGTCACTTCAAATTCGGAGGGGTGAGGATAACCTTCGGACGTCAGCTCCTCGACGACCCTGCGCACCTTCGTCGCCGCGAGGGCCAAAACCTCATTGCCGATATTTTCGCCATTGATGCGGATCCTTTCATTGAAAACTTCAAGATAGGGAGAAGTGTACAGTCCGACCCGAAACCCTGCTTCTGTCAGCATGGAGGACAGAAAAGCACAGGTGGATCCCTTCCCGTTCGTACCTGCCACATGGATGATTCGCATCTTCTCCTGCGGATTTCCGAGCCTTTCCAGCAGACGCTCGATATTTTCCAGTCCCAGTTTGATTCCTAAGGGGTAGGTGGATGAAATATATGCCAGACTCTCTTCATAGTTCATAGTCTTGAATTACGCTCCTTGTTCCGAAATTTCTGCGGTTTGGGAAGCCGACCGCCTTTGCGGCGGAGACGTCTTTTGATCAAACCGACTGTAATATGCCTTATCCACTGAAAATCACACGGCAGAAAATTCATACACGCTCTATTCTACATAAAAGACGTCTGTTATACAAGAGAAAACTAATCGAGGCGAACTCCCCGGAGCTCGCCTCGATTTGATTTTATGCCAAACACCTTCTCTCCATTCCGTATATCTCGCCGCAGAATGAACAGGAAAGCAGAACGGATTTCTGTTCATTCCTCGGATTCTTCAGTTACAAAAAGTGATTTTTATCAATGCTTGTGGACATGGAGCATCCCATGGTTGCCGCGAATGACCTCTTCATAAAGTCTCACGATCATCGGATTGCTCTCCGAGCTGTTGATGAAAGACATATTGTCGAGATTATAGAGTCCTTTCGCCCGATCCGCCCGTATCTTCCCATCAATCGGAACCGGCTGTCCTCCTCCGGCAATGCAGCCGCCGCTGCAGGCCATGACTTCGACAAAATCATAGTCACGATCTCCCTCTTTGATCTCCTTCAGTAGATCATTCGCATTTTTCAGTCCATGGACGATTGCGACCTTCACCTCCCGCCCATCCACTTCAAATTTGGCTTCCTTGATATTTTTCAACCCCCGAACTTCATCAAAAACCAGATTCTTGGAAGTATTGTCCGGTTTATCGGCGATCAATCTTCGGATGACGGCCTCACAGACCCCGCCCGTCGTTCCGAAGATGATTCCGGAACCGCTGGACATTCCAAAGGGCATATCGAAGGAATCCTCGACAAGCTCATGAAAGAGCAGGCCGGACTCTTTAATCAGTCTCGCAAGTTCCTGAGTCGTAATGACGATATCCACATCCGGCACACCCTCCGGGATGAACTCTCTTCTGGCGGCCTCCGCTTTTTTCGCCGTGCAGGGCATGATCGAGACGACAAAGGTCTCTCTTCCCTCTTTAGCGTCTTTTTCTCTGTAATACTCCTTGATCACCGTTCCGAACATTTGCTGAGGGGACTTACAGGTGGACACCTGAGGCAAAAGATCCGGATGCCTAGTCTCGACGAATTTGACCCATCCCGGACAGCAGGAAGTGAACAGAGGAAGATTTTCTCCCTTGCTCCATCGTTCAACGAACTCCGCGCTCTCCTCCATCACCGTCATATCCGCGGCAAAGGCCGTGTCGTAGACGTCTTCAAAGCCGATCCTCCGAAGAGCCGTAATCACCTTCCCTATCGGGACTTCCCCCGGCTTCATTCCGAACTGTTCTCCGACGGCGACGCGAACCGCCGGGGCGATCTGAGCGACCACTCTCTTCTTTTTATCATGCAGAGCTTTCCAAACCTTCGGGATGTCGTTTCGTATCGTGATCGCACCGGTAGGACAGGCGCTGCGGCACTGCCCGCAGCTGACACAGTCCGTGGTGCTCAGCTCTCGATTGAAAGCAACCGCTATCCGGACGTCTGAGCCTCGATAGGCAAAGCTGAGCGCTCCGACTCCCTGTACCTCTTCACAGGTGCGCACGCAGTCTCCGCAGAGGATGCATTTATTCGGGTCTCTTACGATGCTGCGGCTGCTTCGGTCGATCTCTTCGTGGGGACGCATCTTCTCAAAACGAATCTCATGCAGATAAAAACGCTCCGCAAGCGCCTGCAGCGTACAGCGTCCCGATTTCCTGCAGCGGGTACAGTCGCTTTCATGTTCCGCAAGGATCAGTTCCAGCAAAGTTCTTCTGTAGCGCAGGAGTTTCTCCGTATGCGTGTAAATCTCCATTCCGTCCTGAGGCTGAGTCGAACAGGCCGCGAAAATCTTACCCCATTGATCCTCGACGATGCACATCCGGCAGGCTCCGTATATGCTCAGTTCCGAATGATAGCAAAAAGTCGGCAGCTCGATCCCTGCTTTTCGGACGACTTCAAGCACATTCGTCTGTACATCAAATTCCACTCTCTCTCCATCTATTCTCATGATCCCCATAAGTCAGGCCTCCTTAATTGCATGAAAATTGCAGCTGCTGATGCAGGCTCCGCATTTGATGCATTTGTCCTGCGCAATGACAAAGGGCTGTCTTATTTCTCCGCTGATCGCTCCGACAGGGCAGACTTTGCTGCATCTGCTGCAGCCTTTGCACAGAAGAGCGTCTATAGAAATAATCTTCAGTCCCTGACAGGTCTTCGTTCGGCATCTCTTCTCCCGGACATGTTCCAGATATTCATCCCGAAAATATCTCAGAGAAGTGACCACCGGATTTGCCGCCGTCTTTCCGAGCCCGCAGAGGGCCGTATCGGTGACCATCTCCGAGAGCTCCTCCAGGATCTCGATGTCTTTCTCTTCCCCCCTTCCCTGCGTGATATTTTCAAGGCATCGGAGCATCCTCTTCGTCCCTTCCCTGCAGGGCACACATTTTCCGCAGGACTCATGCTGAGTGAAATTCATAAAGAATCTTGACACTTCGATCATGCAGGTGTCTTCATCCATGACGACCATGCCGCCGGAGCCGATCATCGCATGAACTTCACGCAGAGAGTCAAAATCGACGGGCATGTCAAGATGCTCCTTCGTCAGACAGCCGCCGGAGGGACCTCCGATCTGCACGGCCTTGAACTCTTTGCCCTCTCTTATGCCTCCGCCGATCTCAAAAATGATCTTTCGCAGCGTCGTTCCCATCGGCACCTCGATCAGCCCCGTATGGTTGACATTTCCCGTCAGTGCAAAAGCCTTCGTTCCGGGACTTCCTTTGCTTCCATAGCTGCGAAACCAAGCCGCTCCGTTGTTGATGATATGCCGCACATTCGCAAACGTTTCCACATTGTTGAGGACAGTCGGCTTCCCCCAAAGTCCGCTTTCCACGGTACGCTTCGCTTTGACCTTCGGCATTCCGCGCTCTCCTTCGATGGATGCGATCAGCGCGCTTCCCTCTCCGCAGACGAAAGCCCCGGCTCCCTGATTGATATGTATGTCGAAATCCATTCCTCTGTCCAGAATATTTTTTCCCAATATCCCGAATTCTCTCGCCTCTTCAATCGCATTTTTCAATCGGGCGACCGCAAGAGGGTACTCGGCTCGAACATAGATATATCCCTCATCCGCTCCCGTCGCATAGGCAGCAATCGCCATTCCTTCCAAAATACTGTGAGGATCCCCTTCCATCATGCTCCGATCCATGAATGCGCCGGGATCTCCCTCATCTCCGTTGCATATCACATATTTCTTGTCACTTTCATAAGAGAGAACCTGGGTCCATTTTCTTCCTGTGGGGAAACCTCCTCCGCCGCGACCTCTGAGACCTGCGCTGCCGATCTCCCTGCAGACCTCCTCAGGATCCATCTCCGTCATCGCCCTTGCAAGAGCGGTGTATCCTCCATAAGCGATGTATTCCGCGATTGACTCCGCGTCGATGTGACCGCAGTGCTCCAGCACGAGACGAGTCTGATTTTTATAAAAAGGGATCTCTTCCTGTTTTCCGTAAATGCATCCATCTTCCTGATACATGAGTCTTTGGACAGGGCGGCCTCCCATGATTGTCTCCCGAACGATCTCCTCGCAGTCGGATTCCTGCACTTTGAGATAAATGATTCCGGCAGGCTCTATGCGAATTAGCGGACCCGCCTCACAGAACCCGTGACAGCCGCTTTTTTTAAGTCCGATCCCCTCCTCTTCCGCCGTGAGTTTGAGGTATACGGGAAGGCCTTCTCTTCTCAGAATCTCTTTGAGTTTTTCGAACACCTGAAGAGATCCGCCGGCAAGACAGCCCGTTCCGGCACAGACCAAAATTTTCATTCTTTGATTGCCGAGCATCTGCATAAAGTTCCGCGACGCTGATCGCAGTTCATCCACATTATTGATTTTCATGAGCTTCCACCTCCTTCAGCTCCGTCAGAAGTTTTCTCAGCGCCTCTTGCGTCATCTTTCCGTAAACCTTGTCGTTGACGGTCATCACAGGAGCAAGTCCGCAGGCGCCCAGACAGGATACGGTCTCGACTGTGAACAGGAAATCCTCGGTCGTCTTCTTTTGTCCGGACAATCCCAGTTCCCTGTAGAGCAGATCCAAGATCGAAGTCGACTTCCTGACATGACAGGCCGTTCCGTCACAGACACGGATGAGATACTTGCCTTTTTGCTCAAGCGAAAAATTTTCATAAAAAGTCGCTATACCGAAAATCTTTGTCGGACTCATATCAAGTTTTTCCGCCAGATATCGTAGCGCTTCCTCCGGGAGATAGCGATATCTTCCCTGCACCTGCTGCAGGATCGTTATGACCGCAGAGCGCCGACTTCCGGCCTCCTCGACGATACCATCCATCACCTTTCTCATCTCCTCATCCATCCTCTTCCCTCCTTTATGTATTTCAACTGCTTTCCCTGACTTTCCGCCACGATCTCTGTTATCTCCGCCTCCTCTCTTCAATCAGCCTTTACCGACCTCCCCTTCATAAAAAAAACTCCTTTGCGCAGGCCGCAGGACGCAGACAAGGCAAACGAGTCTTCGGGAATGATTTTCGGGTCTGCCCGATCTGCAGCCCGTCTGCTCAAACCATCAAAAGCCATTCTTACTGAAAAGTATATCATATTTTTCTCGGAATTAAAAGAATTATCAAAATTTTCTCTAACTTAACAATTCAAAAAAATGTTCCCGAACAGAAATCTTATGATACAATAAAAAGCAATACTAATGATCGATCAACCACTCCCTGTTTCGTATGAAGGCGGACGCCTTCAGATAGGAGGCTCTCTTGAAAACCGAAAAATCACAAGCGAAAAAAGGATTGAAGCTCTCTTCCCGCAGGATCAGAAATCTTATGATCGTTCTGACTCTGCTGATCTTTATTTATTTTTTCTGGGGAAAGTACCTGGGGATCGTCCCTCTGCTGCGGGCTGCTCAGATTGAATCCGCCCTCCTGCACTGTGAGCGCCTCTCTCCGATTTCCGATCCGGATCAACCTCTCTCAAAAGCAGAAATCCAAGAGGTTCTCGACCTGATCAACGCTCCGAAAAGGACTCTCCGAGACAATCTGCGCCGGGGGCCCTATACGGTCGCCTTCACCTTCAAGGCAAAACTGAAAAACCACCGGACGAAAAACTGCCGCATCTGCCTTTGCGACTCCGGCGATGTGATAGTCACGGAGCTTGACGCCGATCTGAAACCTCTCTATAGCGGCGAGGATGAAACGAGCTATCTGCTTTACAGAAAATCCTCCAAAGAGGCTTTTCGGCTGCCGGTCTTCCGGCGCTTTTACTCTTCATCGACGCCGATCTTTCCCCTCATCTTTGCAGAGGGGCGGCCTCTTGTCGGCGGCAGGAGCAGTTCCGACTGGAAATATGAAACTCTCTTTAACGAATGGAGTTCTTCCCGATTTGAGCCGACCATGCAACAGGAAAACTATGAGCTACGCGGACGGACGCTGAACATCCTCTTCCCTCTCTCTCCGAAAAAACAAAGCTACGCCCTCTACGACAAGGATGACCGCCTGATCGAAAGCGGCGATTTCCGAGGAGCTCAGTTCCATCTCCCGTCCAAAAGAGGGGAGTATCGGCTGGAACTGATCGGCGCCTGGAACCATAGGGGCAGTCTCAGACATTTCGAGCCCCATCCCTTCACCGGAAAAGCGAGCCTGCCCAACAGTTTTTCCGGAGAGACCAAGACCGTCCTAAAGCTCCGCACCCTCGACCGGCCCGATCTCCTCTCCCCGCCGGCGGATACTTCCGAGCGTTTTCTTCTCCTGCCCCTTGAGGAGAGCCTGAAGGCAGTCGGCGCGGATTATCAAAGAGATCCTGTCGAGAGACGTCTCGATATACACTCTTCTTCCGGAAAGAGTCCCATCCCGGTACAGGCGGAGGAAAAGCGCCTTTCCGATATGGAAAGACAGGTCTGGATCTTGGATATTGAGGGGGAGAACTGCCGAAGAAACCTTTATTTTGAAGACGGGACTGCCTATATGAAGGCAGAGGAACTTGCAGGTGATCTCGGTCTGCGTCTCATGAAGAAGAGGGAAGGAGAGTATTTTTTGCAGGAAAACGATCTGCTCTATCCTCTGGAACACAGGGCCGATCCTTCCTCCCCGGAACGCTTCGGCTATATCGACCGCAAGGGAGACTGGATCGTTCCTCCTCTTCTCAAAGAAGCCGAGGCCTTTGACGGAGACTACGCCTCCTTTGTCTTCAGCAGCCATCCCTACGACCTCCCGGACTTATCTCTGATCGAAAAGTCGAAATTCCGCCCTTTTCTGGAAGTATTCGAAAAGGCTCTTGCAGAGTTTCCTCCTTCCGATCACAAAGCTGTCCTCGACTCCAAGGGCCTGATCGCCGCTCTTCCGAAATACAAAAAGCAGAATGGTGAGGATTCCGAAACTGCCTTCGAAGAAGCGCTTGATTACCAGGGAAACAACATCCTTTTCATAAACAGTGCGATTCCTTCCTTTCTTTTCCTCGACGAAGGCAGGAAGGTTCCCCTGACAAACTTCCCCCATCCCCTCCTCATCCTTCCTCTGAAAGAAGGTCTGCTCCCTGTCCTTGATCTCAAGGAAGAGACCTCTCTTCCCGGCGTCAAAAAAAGTTTCGGGTATTTTGACCTCGAGGGCCGAGAGCTGATTCCTCCCTCTTTTGCGACGGCTCGTCCCTTCGTCGGCGGCCGGGCGGTCGTCGGTCAGGGAGAGGATCATATGGAAGAATTCTGCAGACTCGGCGTCATCGACCGAGAGGGGCGGATGAAGCTGCCCTGCATTTTTGACTATATCGAAGATTACTCTGAAAATATGACCTGCGTCCTGATCGAAACCAACCATATCAAAGAATACGCCTATGCGGACGCCGAAGGAAATATGCTGACGGAGCTTCGCTATCAGTTTGCGACGGGTTTTCATGACGGACGCGCTCTCGTCAATCTCGACTCCTGGAATTTGGGCTATATTGACAAAGATTTTGAATTTTTGAAGTCCCCCTCCGGCGATATCCTCTCTCATCCGATCCGTCCCTCCTTCGAGGAAGAAACTGAAGATGAATCGCCGGAAGCACGTTCCGAAAGAGACCGCTTCTATATTGAACCCTTCTATGAGATGCACATTCCCCATACGGACTACTTTGAAAGATACCGTTTCAGCGAAGGACTCGCACCGGTATTTGACCCGGACAAAGGCTACGGCTATATGGACGGCTTCGGAGAGATCGTCATCCCCTGCCGATTTCCCTCCGCCTCTCCCTTCCGAAACGGCATGGCAAAGGTGGATCTCTCCTCCCGCGAGGACTTCCTGCGTGGAGATCGCCGTCCCGCCTATGTCGACCGGATCGGCCGGATCATCGAGAGTCCTGACTCTTCAAAATAAAAAACGCCCTGAAAGGGCGCATGAAAAAAAGACTTTAATTTTTCGGCTGTGGGGATATCCGCAGAGCGATCAGCACACCGAGCAGGGCGGAAGCAAGATCGACGGGCAGAAAAATCAGGGCTCCGGTCCAAATGATCTTCAGCAGATCCACCGGGGTGAGAAAAACCTTAGCGATCCAGTAATAATGAGTGACGCCGAGCAAATATACGGCCGCGAGATTGAGGAGGCTTGCAGCAAGCAAGACTCCGAAACTTCTCTTCCCCATCTTCTCAATAAAGGCTCCGGCAAGATACGCTCCGGCCAGAAAGCCCAGGATATAACCGAAAGTCGGATGAAGGACATAAGAGATTCCCCCGCCTCTTGTAAAAACGGGAAGACCGACGAGGCCCAGAAGGATATACAGACCGACAGAGACCGCCGCCCCTTTCTTTCCCAACATCAACGCCGCCATATTCGTGAACAAAAACTGCAGTGTGAAAGGCACGACATAAATCGGGATCTTCGTAAAAGTTCCAACGATAATCAGTCCCGTGAACAAACTGCATCTGACCATATCCTTCGTTCGAAAGGATGAGATCGACTGTTCTTTCATCATTTTCCTCCTTCTTTTCCATCAAAGACAGACTCTATCAGACTGCAGACAAACTTCGAAAATCAGGAGGCCGATCAGATTCTCTTTCGGAAAAATCGGATTTGCTCGCCGGAAATCCGGGTCGAGCTCAAAACGGCGTCCTGCCGCTTTCACTCTAAAATCAACGTCCTGCTGATTTTTCTGAAATTTCGGAGGCTCGCTCTTCTCGATTTTTTCACGAAAGTTCATCATCTTCCTCTCATGACTTTCGAGACTTGCCTGCTTTGTCTTCATTCTGAGACTCTATTATAATTAGAGAAGCGGTAAATTGTCAACTATATTTTATTTTTTGTATACAATAGGATCGAAAAAACAGAGTTTTCAGAATCTCCGATTTATGATAAGGTATAAAGTGTAGTTCAATTATTTCAAACGAGGTGATTCTATTATGGCAGCGATATTAGAATGCGTTCCCAATATCAGTGAGGGACGCGATTTGGAAAAAGTGGAAAAGATTCTCGACAGTGTGCGAGCCGTGGCGGAGGTCAAGCTTCTCGACTACTCTTCCGACAAGGACCACAACCGCTCGGTCATTACCTTCCTGGGAGAACCGAAGGCTGTCATCGAAGCCGCTCATGCCCTGGCGAAAGCGGCCACAGAACTTATTGATATGAGAGAGCATACCGGCGGTCATCCGCGCATGGGCGCCGTCGACGTCATCCCCCTGATTCCGATCAAGGATATCAGCATTGAGGAAACCATCGCTCTTTCCAAAGAGCTCGCTCAGAAGATCGCAGACTCCTGCAGTATGCACGTCACGCTCTATGAGCAGTCCGCTTCAGCCCCGCACAGGCAAAACCTCGCTTCTGTACGCAAGGGACAGTATGAGGCAATGGAAGAAAAAATAAAAGAAAAAGAGTGGATTCCCGATTACGGTCCCCGGGAATTCAACAAAAAAGCGGGAATCGTCGCCGTCGGAGCCAGACCTCCTCTCGTTGCCTATAATATCAACCTCTCCACTTCCGATGAACAGATCGCAAAGAAGATCGCCAATGTCGTGCGCGCTGCCAAAGGCGGCTTCGCCTACTGCAAGGCAATGGGACTGCTGATCGAAGAGACCGGAAAGGCCCAAGTGTCGATGAATCTTGTCCATCCGGATATGACAACGATCTTCCGTGTCTTTGAGGCGGTTGAAAGAGAGGCTCATCGCTACGGCGTCAGCGTGACCGACTCCGAAATCGTCGGCCTCGTTCCCATGAAATCCCTGATCGATACGGCAATCTACCATCTGAAACTGGATAATTTTTCGATGGATCAAATCTTAGAAACGAGAATATGGGAGTAGATGCATATGAAACTGATCGATTTTACACTGAAAAATTTCGCTGAGGAAGTGGAATCTCTTTCGCCTGCTCCGGGCGGAGGCTCCTGTTCGGCTTACAGCTCCGCGGTCGGCGTCTGCTTGGCCCGTATGATGGCAAACCTCAGCTTCAACAAGAAAAAATACGAAGCTCACGACGAAAAGATCAAAGCACAGTTCACCGATTCCTTTGAAGCCTTGGAGACGGTAAAAAACGAACTGCTGGATCTTGTGGACAAGGATACGGAATCTTTCAACGAAGTCATGAAAGCTTTCAAGCTCCCCAAAGAAACCGAAGAGGAAAAAGAGCTCCGCAAAGAAGCGATCCAAAAAGCGACCTGGCTTTCCATCGAGACTCCCTACCGCGTCGCAGAACTGACTTTAGACGCGATGAAAAAAATGAAGGTGATCTATGAATATGGCAACGAAAACGCTCTCAGCGACGTCGGCGTCGGTTACGGCATGTGCGCTCTCGGAGCGGAAGGAGCCATCCTCAACGTCAAGATCAACCTCGGCTCGATCTCCGACGTCGAAAAAGCGAAGCAGATGGAAGACAAATGCAATGCGATGCTCGAAGAGGTGACAACCCTGAGAAATGAGATTCTCTCCGCGGTTCATTCCAAACTCAAGTTGTAAAGAGGAGGACGAAATCCTATGAAAGCAGATCTGCTCATTCACAATATCGCCCAGCTCTTCTCTCCGAAAGACCTTGGAAGACCTCTGCGGGGAAGCGAGATGGCGGAGGCGGAAATACTGGAGAACGCTTATATCGCGGTCAAAGACGGCAAGATCCTCTCCATCGGCGTCTCTTCGCCGGATCCTTCCCTCATTGGTGAAGAGACGAAAAAATACGATGCGAAAAACCGTCTCGTCACTCCGGGCCTTGTCGACTCCCACACCCACCTCGTCCATGGAGGAAGCCGGGAAAATGAGTTCAGTATGAAATTAAACGGCGTCAGTTACCTCGATATCCTCGCTGCCGGCGGCGGTATCCTCAGCACGGTCCGCGCAACGAGAGCCGCATCCGAAGAAGAGCTGTACGACAAGGCGAAAAACAGTCTCGACACAATGCTGATCCACGGCACGACGACGGTCGAAGCAAAGAGCGGCTACGGTCTCGATATCGAAAACGAACTCAAGCAGCTGCGCGTTGCAAAAAAACTCGACGCCGGTCACCCCGTCGATCTCGTATCGACCTTTATGGGTGCCCACGCCGTCCCGACAGAATACAAGGAAACTCCCGAAATCTTTGTCGATCTCCTCGTTGAAGAGATGATCCCGAAAGTCGCTGAGGAAAAACTCGCCGAGTTCTGCGACGTCTTCTGCGAACACGGAGTATTCAGCGTGGATCAGACCAAGCGCATCCTCGAATCCGCCAAAAAACAGGGTCTCAAAGTAAAGATCCACGCGGATGAAATCGTCTCCTTAGGAGGAGCCGAGCTCTCCGCCAAAGTCGGCGCTCACAGCGCCGAGCATTTGATGGCGGCTTCGGATGAAGGCATCCGGCAGATGGCCGGAGCGCAGGTGATCGCCAACCTCCTTCCCGGAACGACCTTCAGCCTCATGAAAGACACCTATGCCAATGCGCGCAAAATGATCGAATCCGGTCTTGCGGTCGCTCTCTCGACAGACTACAATCCGGGAAGCTGTCCGACGGAGAACATCCAGCTGATCATGCAGCTTGGCTGTCTCGCGATGAAGATGACTCCTATCGAGGTACTCAACGCCGTCACAGTCAATGCCGCTCATTCCCTCGGGAGAGGAGAAAGCATCGGCAGCTTTACCCCCGGAAAAAAAGCCGATATCGTCATCTTTGACGCTCCGAATATCGACTATATCTTCTATCACTTCGGCATTAACCATGCGGCCGCCGTATTCAAAAACGGAAAACTTGCCGCGGAAAACCGCAGAGTGCTGTAGACCGAATCAACAGACTTGCATTATCTTTGAAGAACTGACCCCAAATTAAATGTTTGAGGGAACTCAAAAAACCAAAATGGCTGAACTTCAACCTTTTATTTGTTGAACTCAGCCATTTTTTACTTTTGAAGCTTTGGGGCCAGCCACTCTTATTATTTGGTTTTTTCCGCCCTATCCTCTATATTTTCGCCTTCTCCTTTTTTCAGCAGAAAGGAGACCAGCATGACGGCGGTGATTCCTCCGACCAGCTTGGCGACGATCATCGGCATGATTATGCCGGGCTGTATCCCCGCGGTGAAGCCGAGGTGATCGCCGAAGGTAAAGCCGGCGCTCACCGCAAAGGCGACATTCATCACCTTTCCTCTGTAATTCATATCCTTCAGTTTTTTGAAAGTCGGAATATTATTGGCCAGGGTCGCCAAAAACCCCGCAGCGGCCACATCGTTCATTCCAAACCTCTTCCCTGCTTTTTCCAATGGTTTATTGAACAGTTTCGTGATGATGTACACCATCGGAAAAGCTCCTGCCAAGACGATACCGATGGCGCCGACGATTATAAAGCCTTCTTCAAGAGAGGCCATCCCCGGAATGACGACAAACCCAGTCAGGCTCTCTATGATCGCAGCCGCGAGACCGAGGGTCAGCACAGCAATGACGATCTTCCCGAAGACATTGAAGATTTTGATCATCCTGTCCGGTATCTTCCATAGGCCCAAAGCGATCAGGGCCGCAAATATCGAAAGCGGGATGAGATTCCGCACGGTATTCATCAGTCCGAATCCCGACATCAAGCCTCCGGCGAGACAGCCCAAGGGAATCGTTATGATTCCAGCCAGCATGCCGGTCGCAACCGCTTTATGGTCTTCCTTTTCGGCTATGCTCAGAGCTACCGGAATGTTGAATGTAATCAGGGGACCCATGGTCGTTCCCAAAATGATCCCCGCAAATATCCCCGCCTTTTCGCTCCCTGCCAGTTCCATCGCCAGAGCGTACCCGCCCATGTCACAGGCTAAGATCGTCGTCGCAAAGACCGAGGGATCCGCTCCGAAAAAAGTGTATATCGGCACGACGACCGGACTTAAAATCTTAGCGAGCACCGGCGCCAAAGTGATTCCTCCGAGCATCGCTACGGCCAGAGGGCCCATCGCGTTGAATCCTTCCTCAAACTCCGTCCCTAAGCCGAATCTGTTCCCGATCATTCTGTCCAAAGCTGCCAAGGCCATAAAAAATACCATGATCGTGATAATGATCGTGTTAATATCCATTTCACCCCTCCTCAGCAGAGCTGTTCCGATTTTTTCAAATCATTCACAGCAGGGTATTGTGGATGAGCCTTAGTCGTCGCCCTTTCAAAATGTGACAACTAAGACTCATTTTCCGCAATATTTTTCGGTTATTGCGCCGTCCATCCTCCATCTATCGTCAGTTCAGAGCCGGTCACAAAAATGGACTCATCCGAAGCCAGATACAAATCTCCATAGGCAATGTCGATGGGCCGTCCTATATAGCCTATCGGATGAAGCTTCCCGACATTTGCAAAGTACTCCTCGTTCGAAAGCCCGGAGTCGGCTGCTTCCTTCTCAGTCAGAGCCGTGTGCACATAGGCCGGATGCACGGAATTGACACGAATTTTATATTTCTTGTGTCCGCAGTGCAGCGCAGCCACTTTCGTCAGCAGTCTGACGGAACCTTTCGACGCGCAGTATGCGGCCAGATCCCACTCTCCGACCTGTCCGTCGATGGAGGAACGATTGACGATAGAGCAGTTTTCACCGTTGTCTTTCATCACGGCAATCGCCTCTCTTGTCCCGAGAAACACTCCGGTTGAATTGATATCCATGATCCAGTTCCATTCTTCAAGTGTCGTTTCCTCTATCGTCTTTCCGAGGGAAACACCGGCATTGTTGACCAGAATATTCACTTTCCCATATTTCTCTACTGTCTGAGCCATGACCTGTTTCCAGTTTTTCTCGTCGGTCACATCCAATTTCAGGAAAATAGCTTCTCCTCCGGCATTTTTGATATTTTCCGCCACTTTCTTTCCTGCCGTTTCATTGACATCCGCTACAACAACTTTTGCTCCTTCCTTTGCAAAGAGCATCGCATCCGCTTCACCGATCCCCATGGCGGCTCCGGTGATAACGGCAACTTTATCAGCCAATCTTGCCATGAATCATCGCCTCCAAACCGTAAGTATTCCGATTCAAAAATGCCGCTCCACAATCATGCTCTATCCTTCAGTCCCCACAGCTCCGAAAGTTTCCGGCAGGGTGCTTCCTCCGTCAATGACGATCTGAGTTCCTGTAAGGTAGCTTGCCTCATCCGAAGCTAAGAAGCAGGCGGTATATCCGATCTCCTGAATCGTCGCCAGACGAGCCAAAGGAGTTGCCGCCGCTATACCGCGCTTTACGGCGTCCGGATCTTCCGGATTCGATTCCTTGGCGATCTGTGCAGCCATCGGCGTGTCCACATAACCCGGGCACACCGCATTTACCGTAATCCCGTGCGGAGCCATCTCTATCGCAAGCGCCTTGGTAAATCCCCAGATCGCCGCCTTCGAAGGAGCGTAGGCCGTCTCTCCCGTATCCGCCACCATCGGTCCGGTCACGGAGGACATATTGACGATCCGTCCGTATTTCTGCTCTATCATATGAGGCACGACAGCTTTCGCACAGTTCCAGACACCGTTGATGTTGACATTCCAGTGCAGGTCTCTGATCTCATCCGTCATTTCCAAAAACGGAACCACTCGAATGATTCCTGCGTTGCTGACTAAGATATCAATTCTCCCGTATTTTTTGATCACGCTGTCCACTGCATTTTTCACACTTTTAGAATCCGTGACGTCCGCAATGACCGGCATTACTTTATATCCTTTTGATTCCAACTCTTTCGCCGAATCGAACACTTTCTGATTTACATCGAACATTGCGACAGTTGCGCCTTCTTTCGCAAGAATTTCAGCGATTCCAAGTCCATTTCCCATAGCTGCTCCCGTAACGATTGCTATCTTTCCGTTAACTTTACCCATTCCATAGCATCTCCTTTTTAACGATCCTTCTTCATCATTCGGGTGATCACGGCTTATGATATACGGCTCTTTCTCCGCCGATCAACTTGGGTCTTGTGTAAGCGCCTGTCAAATGTGCGTTCCCGATCTCTTTCATCGAAAATCGGAAAGGCACGGCGACCGCTTTCAGATGCATCCCGACCAGAGTGTCTCCGATATCGAGGGCGGCATGCCCTCGAATCGCTTCCACGACAATCGGTTTTTTGAACTTTTCCATCGCCGTCTGTCCCATCGAACCTCCGGCTTTCATACTCGGATATACGGATACTCCTTCCAAATTATAGTATCGCGCGCAGTCTTCTTCCACAACGAGAGCCCGATTTAAGTGTTCGCAGCATTGAATAGCGAGAAAGATCTCTTTTTCCCGGACAAAGGAAAGTATCCCTTCCATCAGATATCTCGCAATCTCGATATTCGAATGACTTCCGATCCTCTCTCCGGCAATCTCGCTGGTACTGCATCCGACGACGAGAATTTCATTTTTTTGAAAATCATACCGATCCGATAATTCGGATAATGCTTTGTACACCACATCTTTGATCCCTCTGTAATCTTCCATCTGCTTATCCTTTCCTTGCTTTCGAAAGATAAGTTTTAGGACGTCGCCTTGTATGCAATATACTCTTCGTATCCTATCACCACTTTATAGTATCCTTCAAGCATCGTATTTGCCTCATCATCTCCGGTGTCAATGAGCATGGGGAAACCGAAAATACTGTTGATCTTATCTCTGGTCGCTATAACGATGATATTCTCCTTTCCGACTTTTTTCAGGATCTTTGGACTCAGTTGCTGATTTCCTCTCCCGAAAATATGCCCCTGTCCGCCGATAATGGTCAGAATAATCTTCACTTTTTTTCCTTCTATCAGTCCCAAGAGTTCTCTTTCCGTCACATCCTGAGCGATCAGCTTTTTATTATAAACAGCGTCGACCCCAAGCAGCGTGTTGTCAAGTTTCAACTCTTCCATGACGGAACGCGTCGTCGTTCCCGGACCGATGATATATAGACAGTCTTCCTCCATCTGATCGACGACATACTGTGCAATCCCTCTCAAAGACGCTCCCTCGCCTGCAATTGCACCGGATTTTCTGTTTTGGATAAACTGCTTTTGAAAAGGCACTTTCAAATATCCGTACAGTTTGGCGACTACGCTTCCGCTGCGAAAAGCATCCTCGTCGATGTCCATGACCTCAGCTTCCTTAAATTCCCTGATCTTATCCTGTAAAAACAGGGAAAGCAGCTCGCCTGCCTTTTTCGGATTCTGCCCATAGACTGCGGAGTGGATCTTTACTCCTGCGGGAATTCCGATCACAGGGAGGCTCAGATCAATCGAATCATAGATATTTCTTGCAGTTCCGTCTCCTCCGGCAAATACGATCAGATCCACGCCGATTTTTTTCATATCTCTGGCCGCATTTTGCGTGTCTGTCGGCTTTGTCTTCCCTGGATTGATCGAACCGATCACTACCGGATCGAAACCGCAGGCCTTTGCCACATCCTCCCCCATTTCAGAAGGGTAAGTAACAATTTCTGCCTTTTCATGCAAAGACCTTATTTCATTTAATGCTTTGATCGTCCTGTTCATCGCCTGAGGCTCGGCTCCGAGTTCCCGCGCTTTGTTCTGGATATCGGCTCCGTCGCTTCCTTTCAGTCCGACGCTTCCTCCCATTCCTGCAACGGGGTTGATAATCAATCCGATTTTCCTCATACATTTCTCCCTCTGTTTACGCTTTTAATAAGGATCGGTCGGGGCCGACCATGACGACCCCGACGATCACTGCAGATGAACTTACTGTCTGTGTTTTCTCAGATAAGCCTTCCAAGTGGTCGCCCACTTATCCGGATCATCAAGAGATTCCAAATCATTGCGCTGGAAGGACGCCGATCTATGCGGAGCCGTTTTGACGATTTCAGGGTTGGAATACGCCTCATCTGAAATCCTCTGCACCACCGCAACATACTCGTCAATATCATCCTTCGAATAGGTTTCACAAGGCTCTAAGGTCATCGGCTCCGGAATCACCCATGGATGATGACTGGACCAGAAACTTGGAATTCCATAATCCACGATCCTCTGATTGAAATCGTCCGAACCGATCCCTGTCTCTTTCAGCATCGTCTCAAAACTGTAACGGATCTGCTCCTGTCTTGTGATGCCGTTTCCTTGATATGCGCTGGTGACTCCGCGAATCTGAAGCATTTTCTTCTCCATATAGTTGTTGTTGATCACGGATACGTCTGCGCACTCTCTCAAGCCGTCCGCGCCCATCATCATCGACCAGGCATAGGCCTTCAAAACGACTCCCGCGACGCCGATGAAATCTCTGACCTTACCGATGGACTTTTCGTTATCGTGATTGAGATAGTATTTCTTACCGTCAAATTCCACAGTCGGCGTCGGAAGGAACTTCGCCAATTCTTTTTTGACTCCGAGGGCTCCGCAGGCAGGTCCGGAGCAACCGTGAGGCGTTCCGAATGTCTTGTGGACGTTGAAGTGACACATATCAAATCCGGCTTCCTTCGCTCTGGCTACGCCGAGGAAAGCGTTCGCATTCGCCTGATCGTAGAAGCAAAGCCCGCCAACGGCGTGAACCGTCTTTACAAACTCATCCACCCTCGGGTTGAAGATCCCGATATCCTCCGGGTTCGTCATAAAGATCGCCGCCGTTTTTTCCGACACGACGGATTTAAGCGCTTCCAGATCCGGAAGACCGTCGTCGGAAGGATAGATCGTTATAACCTTAAATCCCGCCGTTGCAGGTGTGGCCGCGTCACAAGGATGAGAGAATATCGTGGTGATAATCTCATTTCTCTGTTCCAGCTCTCCCTTATCTTCCCAGTAGGCTCTGACAATCGAAGCCGCCGTATACACCGCATGGCTTCCTCCGCCAGGCTGCAGAGTAAACTTATCCATTCCGGATACTTCCTTTACTACATGCTCAAATTTGTGATACATTTCAAGGATCCCCTGAACGCTGTCTTCACTCTGTTCCGGATGCAGCTGAGCAAATCTCGGATCCGCCGCCAGCGCTTCGTTGACTCTCGGATTGTACTTCATCGTACAAGTTCCCTCACTGATGTCGTTTCCAATATTTGAGCCCATCGTCTCCTGAGACAGTCTCAGATAGTGAGCAAGCACATGCTTCTGGGACAGTTCCGGCAGATTCGGCAGCTTCTTCCGCAAGATGCTCTTGGGCAGCTTTTCACTGACATTTCCCACAGCGTTTACAATCTCATCCTCCGGTGCAGGAGGCAGGATGCCGCGCACATTCGGTCTTGACATTTCATATATTATCGGTTCATTCCATCTGGCCTGCTGGAAGTGGTTTCTAATCTTTACAGAATCCATTCAAATTCTCCTTTCTATCGTCCAATTTTCATCTTCTAATATTTTAGGAAACAATTGATTTCAGAGCGGAAACAAGCTTGTCGATATCCTCTTTGCCATGGATTTCCGTAATGGAGTAAAGAGCTGCCTGTCCAAGTTTCGGAAAACTCTTCTCAAGGTTGATTCCACCGAAGATATTCTGTTTTTCAAGCGCTTTGTTTATTTCATCGACTGTCTTTCCCGTGTCGTTGAAATCTACGACAAACTCCTTGAAATTGAAACCCTCATACGCCATTTTTACGCCTTTGATCTTCGAGAGTTCATCCTTTGCGTAAGCGACTCTCTGCATGATCCCTTCTCCCAGTTCCTTCATTCCGTGAGGACCCATAAGCGCCAGGTAGACTCCCGCAACGATCCCGAACAGCGCCGTAGCGGTTCCTACAAAGTCTTTGGCTTTCTCTCTGGAAGCGTAAGAAGTCCTTCCGTAGTACACTTCACCAAAACCGTACTCCCCTTCACAACTGGTCGTCGTCAGACCGAAAAGGAGGTTTGGAAACTCGGCAACATAATCCTTCTCATCGCGAGAAGCCATAAATCCGCCTAAACCTCCGCCGTACTGCATATGGATTCCCAGCGGCTGGATCTCTCCGCAAACGAGATCCGCTCCATATTCGGCCGGCGCCTCAAGTACTCCTAAAGATGAAGGATCGCAGCCGACGATCACTTCTGCTTTTACTTCATGCACGAGCTTCGAAATTTCGGGGCCCTGTGTCTCAATCACTCCAAGATAGGTCGGATTTTCAAAATACAGTCCTGCGACCTTGTCGCTCAATTTATTTTTCAGATCATCTAAATCCAAAAGACCCGTTTTGCTCGAGGACTTCACCTGAACAACCTCGATATCCGGTTTCAAATAGTTTTGGATCACAGCCAAACGACCGGGGCTGATGTTCTCCGGAACCAGTATCTGCTTTCTTCCCGTTTTTCTTGCAGCCATACGGCAGGTCACCCCCGCGGCATTGGCCCAATCATAAGTCGGAGTACCGGAAAAATCCATTCCTACAAGTTCCGCGATCATACTCTGAAACTCAAACATCGCCTGAAATTTTCCGTGATCGGAATAGGCGTCTCCGACATAAGCGGTCAAGAACTCATCTCTGGAGGCTATTGTTTCGCAAACGGAAGGCACATAATGCTGCCATGTTCCTCCGCCGAGAAAAGAGATATTCTCTTTGCAGCTCCTGTTTTTGGAAAGTATACTCTCAACATGTTTTTTGAGCTCATACTCGGACTTGATCGGCTCCGGCAGATCCATTTTTCCTTTGAACCTCAAGTGCTCCGGTATTTCCTTGAAAATATCCTCTGCACTCGTCATCCCCAATTCATCCAGCATCTGCTTCTTGATCTCCGGCTGTGAATTTGGAATATACGGATGTGAAAATGTTTTACTCATGCTTGTTCCTCCTTCTTTTTTCGAAACGATATTCCCTTATTTTTCATAGAGATACTGTTTTGAGACCCTCCTTTCCTTTAGCTCCTGCTCGTTTATAAAGCAAAGCAAGATTCGCGCCAATAATTTATTGTCGCCGACTTTTCTCCATGAGATCCTGCTTTTCCCACAGCTGTTCCATCTGCATAAGTCAGATTCTATAATGATAATCACAGTCGTTCCTCTTGGAAAATACCGGCGCTTTTCATTCCATTGGAAGATCGCTCTGACCGTACAGCTCTCCCATATATCCGAATCTCTCTTTCAAACGGTTCATATTCGAAATATTATTGTTTGCATTTTAACCAATATATGCTATAATACTGTAAAATTGAATATTATGTATTTTTCATTTTTGAACCACAAGAGGTGATACCATGTACAGGGATTTTATTTTTTGTAGTCAAGAAATGAAAGACATATATGAATTGGCAAAACGATATTCCCGATACGAGAGCACTGTAATGATCGAAGGCGAAACCGGAGTCGGAAAGGAAATCATCGCCAATATCATTCATGAGCACAGTCCTCGATGCGGTATGCCTTTTTTGAAGATCAACTGCTCCGCCATCTCCGAATCGCTTCTTGATTCCGAACTCTTCGGATATGAGAGCGGCTCGTTCACCGGAGCAAACATCAAAGGCAGATCCGGTATTTTCGAATCGGCCGATAAAGGCTCTCTTTTGCTGGATGAAGTCGGAGAGCTCTCCTACGCCCTTCAGGTAAAACTGCTGAGAGTGCTGCAGGAACATGAGATCCGAAGAGTCGGTGGGACTTTCTCGAAACCTGTCGACGTCCGAATCATCACCTGCACCAATCTCAACCTCTCCGAGCTTGTCCTTGCGAATAAATTTCGAAAAGATCTCTATTTTCGTTTGAATGTGGCAAAAATAAACATTCCTCCTCTGCGCGATCACAGGTCGGACGTCCTTCCTCTTACAGAATATTTTTTAGATCAATATTGCCTACGGTACCAAACTCTCAAAAAATTCAGTGACCAAGCTTTGTTCATCATATCCAACCACAGCTTTCCCGGCAATATCCGGGAATTGAAAAATATTGTCGAATCATCATTTATTACCTCTAAAGACGCGATCATTACTGTTGAAGATCTGCCCGAATATCTGCTCCATCAAAAAAATCAGACCGACTACTCTCTGTCTAATCAGCTTGACCGGTATGAAAAAGACATCATTTCCAACGCTCTGGCTTCTTCGAGCAGTATACGCGGTGCTGCGCGCATGCTCCGAGTCAGCAACGCCACTTTGCTTCGGAGAATCAAAAAGTACCAGCTGCGCTGCTGAACCAAATTCCTTAATATATCTATGAAAACATATTCCGTACATCCAAAAAGGCTGCTCTCCTGTCAGAGAGTCAGCCTTTTCTCATCACTCTTTTCAGAACAAATCCTCATACTGCCTGTCATCCCATCGGTGTGTGCGCGCCGTAGAGATAGATATACCAGTCCGCGACAGGGTCAAATACCATCAGAACCGTGCCGGTCGTATTGATGAAATAAGTACCTGCAAGATTTGTCACATCCGGATCCGGAGCCTGCCTTCGGATATCGACGAGAAAGCCCTCCCGCATATCGACCGCAGGTGCGGAAAAAGGAGCTGCCTCCATGATAATATATTTTCCGTCGGCATCTACTATTTGAAGTTTTTGCAGCAGCTGCATCACTTCTCTGCCCGCATTTTCCTTCGTAATATTTTTTTCAGGATAGTTCTGCACGGCAGAGTCGTCAAAGATCACCTTTTTTGTCTTCGACTCCCTTATCTTGCGTCCGTAAATATCAATCTCATATCTTTCCGAGACCTCTTTTTTTCCTTCGGACAGAATTTTCAGATCCACCGTCCAACCTTGGATATAATCTCCATTTTTTTCAGGTTTTCCGGACGCCTGAACCGCATCCTGCTCTCCGGCTTTTCCTGTCTGTATCATCAGATGATAAAACAGCTCCTCCAGCCCGTCTTCTTCATCCAGCGGAGGCGGCACGATCACCTTGTGACCCGGCAGGGCATAGACTCCTCTCGAAAGCTCATAGATCTCTCCGCTGCTTTTTTCCATAGCAAAAGAAAATACATAGCCTTCTTCCACTTCCACATCATAGATCTGATATCTGCCCGGTCTTCGCTCTCTCAGTCCGTTGAGCTGCATATGCCAATGCTCCGGATTCGCATCGGGGGAGATTCGATTCCGAGAGATTTCCGCATAGAAGCCTCCCGCCTTCTGCAAGCCTCCGCGCAGGGTCTGTATCTCCTTCGATTCGTTCTTGCCTTTTCCTTCTCCCCCGTTTTTAGAGATGAGATGCAGCTTTGCGGGATCCGAGTCGATCAGGACGCTCTTCGATTTTGCATCCCACTGCACCTGACTTCCGAACACTTCCGCCACCGTTCCGAGAGGAACCATCGTTCTGCCTCCGACTGACTTCACCGGCACATCGAAAAGTCCGGTGTAGCCGCCTTCTTTCGATTCCAATCCGAACTCCTTTCTCCCGAGTGTCATATGCAAAATCAGATCGTCTTTGAGAATGCGTATTTTTTTCGTCTTCGCCTCCCATTCCACTTCCGCGCCCATCTTCTCCGCGATGACGGCGATGGGAACCAGCGTCCTTCCATCTTCGATCACCGGATCCACATCTGTGATCACTTTCTGGTTTCGATAGTAGATATCTACCGCATAAACAGAACGCGCCGTCAGCAAGACTCCTAAAAAACAAGCCGCCGCCATTACCCGTTTTCCTTTTACCCTTTTCATTCTTTTCGCCTCCTCCACACAGTCTGCGGCAAACTCCACAGATATTTCCAAGGTTTCATCTTTCCCTTCCCTGCGGTTTCACAGAACCGATATCCGGGAAAGCGGAACCTCCCTCTGTCTTTTTGCCGCGGCCTCATACCCTATTGTTATTTCTATCTTCTATCATATCCTTTTCGCCATCAAAAAAACAGGAACTAAAGTACCTGTTTTCAGATTGCAGACAAACTTCAAAAGTCCCTTGACGGCGCGGACTTACTTTCGGAAAAATCGGATTTGCTCGCCGGAAATTTTGACCGAGCTCAAAACGGCGTCCTGCCGATTTCGCTCTAAAATCAGCGTCCTGCCGATTTTTTCAAAATTTTATCGGCTCGCTCTTCTCGATTTGTTCACGAAAGCTCCTCATCTTCGTCTCAGGACTTTCGAAGCTTGTCTGCTTTGTCTTCAGTCTGAAACAGAAACTAAAGTACCTGTTTTTTTGAGATGGATGAAAGCGAAAAATTATGTTACACTTAGAGGAATTGAAAATGATTTCCTGTTTTATTTTACGAGCTGCTCTCAGTTTTCAGCAAATATATCCGTATTTTCTATAGTAAACGCCATAGATATCCATACTTTCAAGATGTATCCCGGTTTCATTTTACAAAATGGGGATCCGGCAAAGTGGAAATAATTTTTGCGTTCACTATATACGGGAGAGGAGTGTGCAATGCAAAAAGAGCATCCAATCATATCCGAGGTCTATGAAGCAAAAGGCAGTATGAGCAAAGCGGATCGACTCATCAGCCGGTATCTTCCCTTTATCCGTGCAGAAGCTTCGAAACACACCCGGCGCCTGTGCACGGAACAGGACGATGAGACCAGTATCGCCATGATCGCCTTCCATGAGGCGATACAATCCTATCAAAAAGAAAAAGGTCATTTTTTAGCTTATTCTTCCCTCCTGATCCGCAACCGGCTCATCGACTATCATCGCAGAGAATCGCGGCACCGGGGACATCTCTCCATAGATGAGCAGACCGATGAAAGAGGCTCTCTCTCTGAGACTCTCACTGACACAAAAGACGCTTACGAAGAATCCATTTCACTTTCAGCGACAAAACAGGAGATTGACGAACTGTCGAAAGTCATGGCGGAATTCGGCGTCAGCTTTACTGATGTTTCTGAGAACTCGCCAAAGCAGGAGCGCACCAAAACCGCGTGTATCTCGGCGATCCGATACGCGGCCGCCAAAGAGGATCTCTTGGAAGAACTCCTTCGGACCAGAAAACTGCCGATGGGAAGACTGGTTTCCGGCTCCGGAGTGGAACGAAAGACACTGGAGCGGCACAGGAAATATATTTTAGCGATGCTTCTGATCCAAACGAACGGATATGAGATCATCCGAGGACATTTGAAGCATATCTTCGCAAGGAAGGGAGGCTGCTCCGCATGAAATACATGGTGATGGAATGTCATCGAAGCTACGCCGTCGTACTGAGCGAAGACGGAAGTTTTTCAAAAGTCGCAAATTTACAGTACGAAATCGGACAGATTGTCGATGAGATATATGAAATACACTGCGAAGAAGATATCGAATCCTCACTTGCGCAAACAAGGGAGACGGCAAAACCGATCAGGAAAAAAACTCCTTCTTGGATCTATTCGCTCAGCGGCCTCGCCGCCGCACTGATTCTCGTACTGACTGCGGTATTCCAGCTTCAAAACGGAGTCTACGGATCGGTATATATACAGATCAATCCTTCCGTTCAAATCGACGTCGACCGAAAAGACAAAGTCGTCGATCTGAAAGGAATAAACGAAGACGGGAAAAAGCTGATCTCTTCCTATTCATATAAAGGCAAAGTCCTCAACACCGTCATGGATGAAATGATTGATCTTGCCGTCGATCACGGCTTTCTTGAAGCCGGTCGAACCGTAGCCCTGACCTTTGACGCAAAAGACGACGACTGGGTGATCCGCCGCGGAGATCAGGCGGCGCATCATATGGAGGAACATATTCGTCATCTCTTCCCCGATGCGGTTTCGGAAGCCTCCGAAGATCCCGCGGTCCATATCATCACGATCCCAACCGCTTCACAGGAGGAAGAAAGATCTGATGAGGATCAGAAGCAGCTCCGGCAAAAGACTCCTTCTCCTGTCACCGGCAAGCCGAAGACTCCGCAAGCAAGCCCTGAAAGACCGCAGGAACAGCCTCATACACAGTCTCCCTCCCCTCTCCCGCCTCAAAATCCCACGCAGCCTCTTCCTCTTGCGGACGATGATGACGAGGACGAAGACGACGAAGAGGACGACGCGCGGGCTCCGCTCAAAGACCGCAGCCCGAACATCTATGACAGAAATAACGAGGAGGATGATAATGATGACGAGGACGAGGATGACGATTAAAATCTTTTGAGAAAAATTTTTGAGGCGACCCCGATCTTTGAAAAAGAATCCCGTATTCTATATCATCCGGCGAAGGAGAACGCCTCTCCCGCCAATATTATATTTCGAAAAGGAGAATGAACCATGAAAAAAATCAGAAAGAAAACTTTGACGACTGTAATGCTCTTTGTGTTGACTCTTCTGACGCTGCTGACCGGCTGCGCCAAAAACAGTTCCTCTGCACCCGCTCAAACCCTTGCTTCCGGAGGCACCCTGATACTCAAAGTCAATCCGGAGATTGCCGTAAGCTACGATGAATCGGGAAAGGTGACAAAAATCAACGCGCGAAACGAGGACGCCAAAAAAATTCTTCAAAACTACAGCGGATTTGAAGGCAAAGACGCCAAAGTGGTGATGGTGGACCTGGTAAAAGCGATCAAAGACGCCGGTTATTTCGTGGAAGAAATCGAAGGCAAAAACAGACAGATCACCATCGAGATAGAAAAAGGTTCTAAACTCCCCAGTCCAGTATTTATGGACGATATCGTCCTCGGAGTGAAGAACTATATCCAATCGAGCAACCTCCACAGTCCTCTGGACGTCCAAGGAGAGAGCGATTACGGCATTGCAAGCTATGTTGATACGGATTATGGTCCAAGCAACGACGGCGTAACAGACTATAATGATACCGACTATGGTCCCAATAATGACGGCGTCACAGATTACAATCCAAGCAGCAAGACCGGGAACACCAATGTCAACGACACGGATTACGGTCCCAATAACGACGGCGTTACGGATTATAATGATACCGACTACGGTCCCAATAACGACGGCGTCACCGATTACAACCAGAAAAACAAGCCCGGAAACGTTAAAAAGACGAATGTCAAGGATACCGACTACGGTCCCGACAACGACGGCGTCACCGATTACAACCAGAAAAACAAGCCCGCAAATGTCAACAAGACGAATGTCAAGGATACCGACTATGGTCCCAATAACGACGGCGTCACCGATTACAGCAATAATGGAAACACCAACTATGATTCCAATTCAGACTACGGCGACAGCAATGACTGAAAAAAAACAAAGACCGACGCTGCGCCATGAGCTCAAACATCCTCTGGATCCTATGCAGGATTTCGAAATCTCCACCCGTCTGCGCAAACTCTTTCCCCATGACGAACATGCCTGCTCACACGGCAGCTACCGTGTGAGCAGCCTGTACTTCGATACTCCCCGGGATCAAGCCCTTCGGCAGAAGATCGACGGAGTCAACCGCCGTGAAAAATTCCGTCTTCGTTATTATGGAGAAGATCTGTCCTTCATAAGGCTTGAAAAAAAATTCAAGATCAACGGCCTATGCGGAAAGAGGAGCGCTTCCATCAGCAAAGAAGAAGCCGAGCGCCTCCTCGAAAATGACGTCTCCTTCCTTCTCAGCGGTGGCCATCCTCTTCTTGTTGAATTCTATGCAAAAATTCGGGGACAGCTGCTGCTTCCCAAGGCGATCGTCTCTTACGAGAGAGAAGCCTTCCTCTATCCGCCGGGCAATGTCCGCATCACCCTTGACCGAAAACTCTATACCCATAACGACGTCCACGAATTTTTTACCTTCGGCCGTCCCCGTCTCGACATGTCGGAAGGACTCAGTCTGCTTGAAGTGAAGTATGACGCCTTCTTGCCCGAGGTTGTCCGTCTTGCGCTGCAGCTTCCCCGCTGCAGGGCGCAGGCATTTTCAAAATACGCCGTATGCCGCCGCATCGGCTGAATCCCTAAGGAGAACTCCATGACGCTCAATTTTCAAGATATTTTCAAATCCGCTTTTTTGGAAAGAGTCTCTTCCGTCTCCCTCCTTGATATGGGATTGACTCTGATTCTGTCCTTTGCTCTTGGAATTTTCATCTTTTACATCTACAAGAAGAGTTATGCCGGCGTCATGTACTCTTCAGCCTTCGGAGTGACGCTGATCGCCCTGTCGATGATTACGGCGATGCTGATCCTCGCCGTCACCAGCAATGTTGTTTTGTCTCTCGGTATGGTGGGTGCACTCTCCATCGTCCGTTTTCGAACGGCGATCAAAGAACCTTCCGACATCGCTTTCCTGTTCTGGTCAATCGCCGCCGGCATCGTCCTGGCCGCGGGACTTATTCCTCTTGCTGTCTTCGGCAGCCTTCTCGTCGGCTCCGTCCTGCTCGTCTTTTCCCGGCATCAGAGCTTTGAACAGCCTTATATCCTCGTGCTGCACTGCGAGGACAGTGAGTCGGAACAGGAAGCGCACCGTTTTTTACAGCAACGGGCGAAAAAGCTCTCTCTCAAAAGCAAGAGCGTGTCTCCCGGGTGTATCGAGCTGAATTATGAGATCCGCCTGAAAGATCCGGATACAGATTTCATCAACAGACTCTCCGCTATGGACAAGATACGGCATACCGTCCTTGTATCCTATAACGGCGACTATATGGTATAGCGCTATGCTGAAGCATCCTTTTATTGATAAAATATGTATTTTTATAACGATCTGCATGCTTCTTCTGACTCTGCTTTTCATGCGCGCCGAGACGCTGGGCATCGAAAAACTGACTTCCGATCCCGGGTATGTGCGGCGTTTGTTCGACAGCACCCGCGTTCATACCGTAGACATCGTGACGGAGGACTGGCGGCAGTTCCTCGAAAATGCCGCGGAGGAGAAGTATCAGCCCGCCACGGTCATCATCGACGGAGAGGTCTTTTCCAATGTCGGTCTTCGCGCCAAAGGCAACAACTCTCTTCGTCTTACCAGAGATTACGGTCTCCAAAGATACAGCCTGAAAATCGAATTTGACCACTATGAATTTTCCAGTTATTACGGCTTGGACAAATTTTCTCTCGACGCCGCATTTCAGGATAACAGCTATATGAAAAATCGGATCGCTTATGATATGATGGAAAAAATGGGCGTTCCCACTCCTCTGACAAGTTACGCCTGGGTACGCGTCAACGGCAACGACGTCGGTCTGTTCCTCGCCGTTGAAGAGCCTGAGGAGGCTTTTGCCGAAAGAAATTTCGGCTCGCAGCACGGCAAACTGTACAAACCGGACTATCGCTCTCTCAGCGATGAAAACGCCGACGTCGCCCTGCGCTATACCGACGATGATTTTGACAGCTATGACAATATCTTCCGCAACGCCAAATTTGACATTTCCTCAGCCGATAAGAAGAGGCTGATCCGCGCGCTCAAGATCCTCTCTTCCGGAGAAAATCTCAGCGCTGCCGTTGACGTCGATTCGGTTCTCTCCTATTTCACGGTGCAGGTATTTGTCGTCAATATGGACAGTTATCTCGGAAAGACCGGACACAATTATTTTTTATATGAAAAAGAAGGGAAGATCCTCATCCTCCCTTGGGACTACAATCTCGCTTTTGCGACTTACTCCCTCGGTATGCCCGATCCGATTGATGATGCGCAGCTCTATGTCAATTATCCGATCAACACGCCGGCGTCCGGCAAGATCATGCGCAACCGTCCGCTCTATCACAATCTGATGAAACACCGGGAATACTTTTCACGATATCATCAGTATTTTGATCTTTTGATCTCCGACTATTTCGAGAGCGGATATTTTGAACACTTCGTCGATGAGACCCACGAGATGATCGCTCCCTATGTCAGACGAGATCCGACCGCCTTCTGCTCCTATGAAGACTATCTTCTTGGCAAAGAGACTCTAAAGCAGTTCTGCCTCCTGCGAGCTCAAAGCGTTCGGAAACAGCTGGAAGGAAAGATTCCTCCAACGATCAAAGGACAGCTTGCGGACAAAAGCGGATTTGTCGACGCTTCTTCCATACGCCTTCCCGATATGGGAGAACTTGCAGATTTGCAACACCCTCCCCGAAAAGAAGATCGCCCCTGAAAACAGGATTTTTTCACATAAAAAATGCAGCGAACAGAGAATACTCCCTGTTTGCCGCACTTCCGCACTACCAAAAACTGCCCGAAATCATCCGGGCAGTTTTTGCGCTTTCTCTATATATCATAAAGAAGAAATCATCCTTTCAATGAAAACGCAGGATCTCTTCGGCATTTTTCCTCTGAGGCGTCACAGGATCGAGCATCCCGTAGCCGACGCCGATCACTGCTACGATGATCTCCTCTTCCGGCACTTCGAGGATCTCTCGGATCTTCGCCTCATCCCGAATGCCCATGATGAGAGTATCCAGACCCATCTCCTTCGCCTTGAGTACAAAATAGGCGTTGTGGAGCCCAAGATCGTAAGTACCCCACCGATTGCCCAGTTCATTGCAGGGCAGTCCCGTCTTTTCATAACCGGAACGATTGCGGACAAAGGTCGTTACAAAGAGCGCCGGCGCATCCTGCACATTCTTGGCATTAAACTCCGGAAGGGCCTCTTCTTTCAGACGCCTGAGCTTGTCCTCCGACATCGCGCAGTGATACCTCGCCGTCTGCGAGTTCTTCCACGAAGGAGCATAGGTCGCAGCCTGCACGAGCTCACAGATCATCTCCTCCGGCACTTTCTTTTCCGGGTCAAATTTTCTCATGCTCCTGCGGGTTTCCAATACCTTTTGAAAATCCATCCTTGACTTCACCCTTTCCGCCTTTTTCACACGCCTTTTGAAAATATCTCTCCATATAATATACTTCATTTTTTCCGTTTAGTAAAGCAAAGTTATTCTTTCTCCTATCTGAAAGTAAGACGTCTGTAACTCGAAAGCGGTGGTTTTTTCGGTCTCTTGTGCTATAATAGAGTCACAGGGTAAAAATCGAAAAAATACAGATAAAAACAAGAGGAACAAGCCATGTCAGAACTGGACACTCTATTTTCCAAAAAGAATAAACAGACGATTGATTATGAAAATATCCTCAATATCATCATCGACCACGCCTATGAATGGCTCGTCATCATCGACGAAGCCGGCATTATCACGATGATGAGCCAAGGCTACAAGGAATTTCTCGGAGATCCGATGCCGGAGGGCAAACATGTCTCTGAAGTGATCGACAATACCAAGCTCCCTCATGTCGTCAAGACCGGCAAGTCCGAGATCGGCGAGATACAGACAATCCGAGGGCAGCAGGTGATTGCGACCCGCCTGCCGATCTTCAAGGACGGCAAGGTCATCGGCGCCCTCGGCAAAGTCATCTTCAAAGATATCACGGACTTTTACGAGCTCTCGAAAAATATCAAAATCATGGAGAGAGAGATCAAATACTATAAGGACGAGCTGAAAAAACAGCGCAGTGCAAAATACTCCTTCTCCAACATCATCGGAACCAGCGCGCATATCCGGGAAGTCAAGGATATCTGCAGACGCGCGGCCCGGACCGATTCCAGCGTGCTGCTCGTCGGAGAGAGCGGCACGGGAAAGGAACTGTTCGCACATTCGATCCACAACGCTTCCGAGAGAGCCTCCGGCCCCTTCATCAAAGTTAATTGCGCCGCGATCCCCTATGAGCTTCTGGAATCCGAGCTTTTCGGCTATGAGGGCGGGGCCTTTACGGGAGCAAGCAAACAGGGAAAACCCGGGAAATTCGAACTTGCGGACAGCGGCAGCATCTTCCTCGATGAGATCGGAGATATGCCCTTTCCCATGCAGGCTAAACTTCTGCGGGTGCTTCAGGAGAGAGAAATCGAGCGTGTCGGAGGAACAAAGTCCAAAACGCTTGACATCCGCATCATCTCCGCTACAAACAAGGATCTCGAGACCGAGGTGCGTGAAGGGCGCTTTCGCGAGGATCTCTATTACCGCCTCAATGTTATGAGCGTGCTGATCGAACCTCTGCGCAGCCGAAAAGAAGATATCCTTCCTCTGGTTGCGCATCTGATCACGAAACTTTCCGCACAGATGGGAGTCCATGTCAAAGGCGTCAGCGAGGGAGCCAAGGAAGCTCTGCAAGAGTACAACTGGCCCGGAAATATACGGGAACTGGAAAATATTCTCGAGCGCGCGATCAATCTGATGGATTCCGATCTGATGATAAATCTGCCCCAGCTCCCCCGGCATCTTCTCGTCAAAAAAACCAAAAAATCCAATATACGAAAAAAAGGGTACCTGAAAGACCTGATCGAAGATCTGGAAAGACAGATCATCCTTGAATGTTATTACGACACGGGAAAAAACAAACAAAAAACCGCAAAACTTCTGAATATCAGCCGAACCAATCTCTACGAAAAATTGGCGCAGTATCATATCGAATAAGGAGGATTTCCATGAGAGAAAAATATGCTCTTCGCGTAAAAGACTTACAGATAGAAATCAAAAATACCGTTATCGACAGTACTTGGAACACCTCTCAAAGCAAGACCGCTCTTCGGCTGTACAAGGACGGAAAGCTGCGGCTTTCGCTTCTTGACGGGCCCTACGACGAAGAAAAGATCTATGAAAAGCTCTCCGATTCGATGGATCTGGGCCGCGTCTATCCGGTCTCTCTGCAGCGCAATCGCCAGGAGAATCTCATCTCCGGTTTTCAAAAATGCGATTATGCTCAGCTCATATCGGTTCTTGAAAAGGTCATGAAAAAACTGTCCGTGCAGTTTTCATCCCTTCGTCTCGACGGTTCTTTCCATTTTGAATATCAGGAGATCAGCATGAGTAATGAGCAGACCCTGTATCTGAATTTCGAAGATCGGCTCCTCTATGGGAACTTCCGACTGTCCGACCGTGAAAACGCACGGCAGAGCGCCGAGTTTTCCCTTGTCTTTCGCAATTTCGAGGAACAGAGTATCTTCTCGGCCTTTGCCGAGTATTTCTCCGCTTATCTTCATCCGGTCACTCTTGAGAGCGGACAGGAATATCCCGTGCTCTTCTCCACAGGCAATCCGACTCCTCTTCGCCAACTGGAAAAAGATCTCCAGCCGGATATGTTTCACAGCGGAATGAGCCTGCTCTCCGGCAGCGCAGGTCGGCAAATCTTCGACGAAAACTTCACCCTCTATGCTTCCCGCTCTCCTGAGGACGCGAAAGTCAGAAGCCATCAGATGATCCCTTTTTTTGACAGTGAAGGCAGCGTAAATCCTCTGCACAGGAAAGCTCTGATCGATGCGGGCGTACTGCTCACGCCTTATACCTGCAAACAGACTGCGGAAAGATACGAGCTTGAAAACACCGGCTCCGCTTCCGTGAACGAACAGGGTTATCCTTACGCCTCCCCGGAGGGATTTTGCATCAAGCCTTCCGACCTTGAGCTTAAGACACTGCTCAAGGGAGAAAAGGGTATACTGATCTGCGACGTCCAAGAAGATGCTTTCGATGACAGAGGGCAGTTCCTGCTTCGGGCGGACTCCGCTTTCCTGCATGACGGGGAGCGTCTGATCGGCAAACTTCCCTCTCTTCGTCTCTCATCCGATCTCTTTTCCATATTCCGCAGCGGATATATCGGCGTCTCGTCCGATCATCTTCTTCATTCAGATATCGACCGGGCGCTTTTGATCAAAATGCGGGTTGAACTTCTACACAAGGAGGTATAGCAATGGTTCATTTGGGCAACAGCTGGGATGAGATCCTGGCGGAAGAATTCAAAAAACCTTATTATCTGAAACTGCGCGAATTCCTGAAAAAAGAATATGCGACCGAAACCGTCTATCCGGATATGTATCATATTTTCGAAGCCTTTAAGAGGACTCCTTATGAAAATGTCAAGGTGGTCATCCTGGGACAGGATCCTTACCACGGTCCCGGACAGGCGCACGGACTTTCTTTCTCGGTTCTCCCGAAGGTAAAGACTCCTCCTTCCCTTGTCAATATCTATAAAGAACTGCAACAGGATCTCGGGACGAGAATCCCGAACAACGGCTGTCTGATCTCTTGGGCAAATCAGGGAGTCTTTCTGCTCAACGCTTCACTGACCGTACGAAGAGGAGAAGCCAACTCCCATCAGAAGATCGGCTGGGAGCAATTCACCTCTCGAGTCATCGAAATTTTAGGCGAGAGAAAACAGCCGATGGTCTTCTTGCTTTGGGGAAAAAATGCAATGGAAAAAGAGGCGATGATTCCTCCGCACTCTCCCCACCTGATACTGAAAGCGCCTCATCCCAGTCCCTTTTCGGCTGACAGAGGATTCTTCGGCTGCCGCCATTTTTCAAAAGCGAACGAATTTCTTCTTGCAAAGGGGATCTCTTCCATAGATTGGCAGATCGAAGATATATAGAACGAAAGAAGACCGGTGAGGATACTTTTTGCCGTCTATATCTTATTTCATCATGCTTCTTCAACTATATGCCGGTATCATTTGAAAATATATAACCTTCTTTTTCCGTTGATTTCTTGTATTTTTTTACTGGTATCTTTTGAAAATGAGAATTTATTGATTAAAACTCCGACTCCGATGGTATAAATATATTGGAAAGATAGTTTTGATTGCAGTTTTAAGGGAGGTAAACATGGGAATCTTTTCATGGCTTATTTTCGGGGCGCTGTCCGGTTGGATCGCAAGCATCTTGGCGGGCAAAAATTCCAGCATGGGCGCCGTCGCCAACATCGTTGTGGGAATTATCGGCGCAATGGTCGGCGGTTTCATCATGAACTTTTTCGGCAGTTACGGCGTCACCGGTTTCAACTTGCGCAGCCTTATCGTCGCTATATTAGGTTCTTGGGTACTGCTCTTCCTGATTTCGAAATTCGGGAAAAAATAGTTCATAAATAAAAATAAGATGGGTCGACCCAAAAGAAAGTTCTTGAGAGAGATCAAGGAATAAAAATGGCTGAATTTCAACATTTTATCTGTTGAGTTCAGCCATTTTTTACTTTCTTAGGATTTCTGATCCATCCCTTTTTATTTTCCTGTTTCTCAGCTAAAATCTCGTGTTTTCAAGCTGCTCCGTCAGCATTTTCTGGATCTTGAGCAGTTTTTTATGCACCTTGCAGTATTCCATCGCGTTGCGATTGCAATGGGCATTTTCACCGAGGCATTTGTTGATATGGATGTTTCCTTCGACGGCCTCAATCACATCCTTATAAGAGATCTCCTTTGCAGGCCTACTCAGTGCATATCCTCCGGTCACTCCCCGATAGGCCTTTGTGATGCCGGCGGCATTGAGCTTCCTCAATATCTTCAGCGTAAAACGAAGAGGAATCTCCTGAGCGGTCGCTATGACGCTGGCTCCCACTCTTTCTTCATTGGTATTCGCTAAATAGTACACGATTCGCAAAGCATAATCTGATTCCTGAGTCATTCTCATGGCTATCCGCTCCATCCACCTCCGTAATTTCTCCTGAATACAAATTACCATCTTTGAGGAAAAATGTCAACTATTTCAGTCTTTTTTGAAACAAATGACTATCGCACGAGCACTTGATTTCGACCTTGAGACTTTGCTTCATAAAGAGCTTTATCGGCTCGTTCGATCAGCTCCGCCAGAGTTCTCGTGTCTTCATTGATGGAAGCGACTCCGATACTCACGGAGATGTGAACGGACTCTTCTTCAAAATCGAAATTTTTCTTTTTCATATTTTTTCGAATTCTCTCAGCAATGGTAAGAGCGTCTTTTCCTCCGGTGTTCGGCAAAGCGACCATGAACTCTTCACCGCCGTAGCGCCCGAGAATATCCGATTCTCGAACCGTATCCTTTATAAGCTCGGCAAAGGCTTTGAGGACCTGATCTCCACTCCCGTGCCCATAGCTGTCGTTGACGGATTTGAAATGATCAATATCCATCATGAGAATCGAGAGATTCCGCTTTTCTTCTCTTGCTCTTATAAACGCCGCCGTGCTCTTCTCCATAAGACTCCGACGATTGGCGATCCCTGTCAGATAGTCCGTATCGGATTTTGCCTTGAGACTGTCCTCCGCTTCCTTTTCTGTCGTGATATCATCCTTGATCCCCATGAAGTGGGTGATGGTTCCATCCCTCGAAAAGATCGGAGAGATCGTACATTTCTCCCAATATTTCGAACCGTCTTTTTTCACATTGTAAAGGCGCCCCGTCCAAGAATCTCCTGAAAGAATCGTCCCCCAAAGTTCATCGTAAAACTCCTGCGAATGATATCCGCTTTGGAGGATCTTCGGATTTTTTCCCACGACGTCCTCCGGCTGGAATCCGGTCAGCTCTGTAAATCCGGGATTGACTTCCTCGATGATCCCATTTTTATCCACGATGAGGATGCCGGATTTACTGGAGTCGAAAGCCGCCTTGTACTTCATGAAATCCAGTTCCTGCTTGTACGATTGCGTGATATCTTTGATGAAAAATACGCAGTCCTTTTTGTATACGCCTCTTCCCTTACCCATGCGAAAACCGGATTTTCGGAAGTTGACGTCGAGCGCTTCCACCTCCAGAGCTCTTTTCTGATGATCCATCGTCTCAAAAGCATATTCGACCGTCCGATTTCGATTGTTTTCCAAGTCAAAATCAGTCAGAGTCTTTTTGAGCTCTTCATAAAAATTATACACCCGATCCATATGTCGAATATTGAAAATCTGCATCAATTCAGCCGCCGCTTCGTTAAAATCAAGAATCATTCCTTTTTCATCGACGACGACGACACTGTCTTTGATTTTTTCGACCAAAGAGTAGCGATTGACCATCATCAGATTGAACACATCGGCATTTGAAATATACGAGTAAATAAAGAGTTTGATCGGCAGCATCGAAAAGACCGAAAATATCATTGAATTAAAGATGCTGAAATTTATCGGATTAAATACCATGAACAGACTGAGGCTGCGCATCAGCAAGAAGAGGAGGACAAGCATCATGATATTTCCCTTTTGCTTCAGCTCCGACCTTCGCAGCCTCATATATGTCGTAACGGCGCAGAGCAGCACAAAAAAGTAGTTTCCCGAAAAGACGAGATGACCGGGCAAAGCGTATCTTGAAAAAACGAGATAGGTATGCATCTGAAACCCGCGAAGCGCCGGATTTTCAATGAAGATCTCGTAGTTCCCATGAAAAATATAATAGATGATCAGACCTGCGACCAGAATCGGCCATACCAGCAGAGCATAGCCTATTTGCGCCTCTTTGAGACTCGCCTTGCTCAAAGACTGCATAAAAATATAAAATCCGATGATACTGATTGCCGCCGCAATCAAGGTTCCGTTATAAAAGATCATCTTGAACTTAAGGCTTGTCGCCGAAAGCTGACAAAAATAAAGAATATCCCAAAGCATCTCTCCAAAGAGAAATATCAGTGATCCGTCGAGGTTGACCCGTCCTTTTCCTACGGATATGCTCCGGAATATCTTAAAACTGACAATGGCCGATATTGTGATAATGACGATCATTAAATTTGCAATGTCCATAGCAGCACGACCTCTTTATATGATACAGAAGCTCTGTTGTCTCAGTTCAATTTCATATCTCCCAATCGAATATGGCCTTTTTTCCTCATCAGTTCCGCGATGACAAGAGAGAGGAGCGCAGGCAGCAGGAAATGGAGGATCAACATCGGCAAAAGAGCCTGCTTTCCCATGACGGAAAAGGTCGCAAACTGACCGACAAGACCGGAAGTCCCCATTCCGGCTCCGATGCTGCTGGACTCCATCTTGAAAACCGCAGTCGACAATGGGCCTAAGATGGCGCTCGCCACCGTCGGAGGGATCCATATCTTCGGATTCCGAATGATGTTGGGGATCTGTATCATCGAAGTGCCTATCCCTTGAGCGATCAGGCCTCCGACTTTGTTTTCCCGGTAAGAGATCACTGCAAATCCGACCATCTGACAGCAGCATCCGACTAAGGCGGCGCCTGCCGCAAGACCTTCCAGTCCAAGGGCAATCGAAAGCGCCGCCGAGCTGATCGGCAGTGTCAGGATGACGCCCATCAGTACCGAGAGCACAATACCCATCGGGATCGGCTGGAGTTCCGTCGCACGGTTGAGAATCATCCCCAGACTCTTCATCATAAGAGCTACAAAGGGGGCGATCAGAGTTCCCGCAAGAGCTCCGCTGATGATCGTCACGGCGGGAACCAAAACGATATCCAGTTTCGTCTTTCCCTGCACTCTCCTGCCGATCTCCGCTCCGATCACGGCGGCGACAAAAGCACCCATCGGCTCGCCGATACCGATGCTCACGCTCGCCTCCTCGATTTTTATGCTTCCGGCGCCGACAGCTCCCGTTGCAAGAGAAGCAATGACGACGAGAGGACCTCCTCCCACTGCATGAGCGACCGCCGCTCCGATTGCAGAACCCATCAGCAGCTGCGCCGTTCTCCCAAAAATCGTCATCAGTTTCCACCCGGTCAGATCTCCGGTCTGTTTCAATATCAACCCGATGATCAAAGAGGAAAACAATCCGACCGCCATTGCGTTCAAAGTCTTTATGAGGTAATTTTTCATCCGTTTCTCCTATCGAAATTATTTTTCAAAATTTCACCAACAGGCATAGTATACTACAGTTCACAAGTCGATGGCAATAGTGTATAATGGTTGGAGTATATCCTTGTTTTTTTCATGACGGGAGGTCCGCATGAAGCCGAAACGAAAGACTCAAAAGAAAAAAATACCCAGCGTACAGATTTTCTTCTTCATGCGTCTGTTTGCGATTTTCTTAATCGCCGTCTGTCTCCTGCTTCTTTCACTGTACTACAAAGGAGTCGAAAGACAAAAACAGGCGGAAAAAGAGCTCCTCCACGCACGAGAAGATTTTATCCTGCGCCTGCTTCCTCACGCCCTCCAAAACTATGAAACTTACGGAATCCTCCCAAGTATCACACTCTCTCAGGCCATTTTGGAAAGCGATTGGGGTCGATCTCGACTGTCCAGTGAATTTCACAACTATTTCGGCATCAAGAGTTTTAAGGAGAATGAAGACCGCGTTTCTCTTCAGACCAAGGAATTTTACAACAATCAAATGAACACGACGCAAGATTATTTCCGCGTCTACGAGAGTCTGGAAGCTTCCGTTGCTCATCACGGACTTCTCCTTGGTACCGCTCCGAGATACCGGAAATTTTTGACTTCTTCCAATTACAAAGAGGCTTCGCAAGCACTCTACGACGCCTCTTACTCTACGGATCCCCACTATCCCGAAAAGCTCAACCATCTGATCGAAACCTACGATCTGGATCAGTATGATCCTCCCGAATCTCGATAAAGCGGGACGACCCAAGAAATTTTATCTTGTCTGCAAATAGTATCCGAGCAATTTGACCGTGTTTTCCATCGCCTTATAATGCGTTCTCTCCATTCCATGCGAAGCATGAACACCCGGTCCGATCAGAGCCCCTCGGATATCGCTGCCTCCTCGAAGAGCCGCGGATACATCCGAGCCGTAACGGGGATAGATATCGATGGCATAAGAGATCCCGTTTGCTTTCGCCAGTTCAACAAAGCGGCTTGTCATCTCAAAATCATAAGGTCCGCTGGAATCCTTTGCACAGATTGAAACATCGTACTCCGTGCAGGAAAGGTCGTCTCCGATACATCCCATATCGACGGCGATCAGCTCCGTAATATCCTGCGGTATCGCCGAGCAGCCGTGACCAACCTCTTCATAGGTCGATATCAAAATCTTGACCGTGTATTCCGGCGTGATCTGCTGATCTGCAAAAGCTTTCATAAGACCGATCAGGCAGGCGACGCTTCCTTTGTCATCTATAAATCGGGACTTCAAAAAACCGCTTTCCGTCACGACCGTCTTCGGCTCAATGAAGATAAAATCTCCGGGAGCAATGCCGAGTTTTTCGACGTCTTCTTTCGTTCTCACCTCTTCGTCAATTCGTACGACCATATGCTCCGGAATCCGATCTTTCGATTGTGCATCCTCATATACATGAACCGAAGCGCTCGTGCTGAGATATGTACCGGAATAGATCTTTCCGTCTCTTGTCCTGATCTTGCAGTATTCTCCATCGAGAGTCGCGATGATCGGCCCGCCGATCGGCGTGAATTTGAGCGTCCCCTCCGAAGTGATCGACCGCACCATCGTTCCCAGCGTATCCACATGAGCGCAAATTCCGATCACTCTTTCCTGGGATTTTCCGGGGATCGTTATGATCCCGTTTCCTTTTCGATTCTTCTCAAAAGCGTAGCCCCACTCTTTTGCAAAACTTTCTATCTTGTCGATGATCTCCAGGCAGAACCCGCTGGGACTGGGGGTCTCAAGCAGTTCTTTTGCCGTTTTCAAAATATACTCTCTGTCAATCTTCATCTTTGCCTCCTATATGTCATAATTCATTTTTATCGCATAGATCGCCGCCTGCGTTCTGTCCTGCAGATGCAGCTTTCGCAAAATGCTCGAAACATGATTTTTCACAGTTTTTTCGCTGATGTGCAGTTTGTCCGATATCCCTTTGTTGCTCTGCCCTTTTGCAATGAGACATAGGACTTCGCTCTCTCTTTTCGTCAGGGCGTTTCCCACACCGGTTTCCTTTCGGACTCTCTGACGATTCATCTCATGGAAAAGCTCTCCTGCAAGACTTGGATGCACATAGCTTCCTCCGCTGTAGACCGTCTCTATCGCCCGTATGAGATCATCCGACTGTGCATCTTTCAGCACATAGCCGTTAGCGCCGGCGTTGAGGGATTCCAGAAGGTACTCGCGGTCATCATGTATCGTCAGCATGATCACCTTGATATCCGTCCCTGATTTTCGAATTTTCTTGAGCACCTCAATCCCGCTTAGCTGAGGAAGATTGATGTCAAGAAGCAGGACGTCGATCTCCTTTTCTCCCTCCAATTCCGAAACAATCTCCATTCCGTCGGAGGCTTTTTTCACCACCTCAAACCCGGATTCCATCTGGAGTATCTTTGCAAGTCCTTCTCTCATCAGGCTATGATCGTCAACTATCGCCATTCGTATTTTATTTTTCATTGAGATCCTCCTCGTTCGGCACGCTGAAAAATATCTTTGTCCCGGCTCCTTTTTGCGACTCGATCTTGAGTTTTCCACGAATTATATGGGCTCTCTCTTTCATCGACGACAGACCGAAGGAATCCAATTTCCCCTTTTCCATCATACTCATGTCAAAACCGCAGCCGTCATCTACGATACTGCCCTCGATCACATCCCGCTGAATGTCAATGCTTACAAAAATACTCCTGGCCTGAGAATGTTTCGCCGCATTATTGAGTGACTCCTGAATGATTCGATAGACTACAAGAGCGACGGCGGAGGATTTCACCCGATACGTGGACATATCTTTGACCTTGATTGCCACCCCGTGTTCTTCCGCCATCGTATTTGCCATGCTGCTGATCGCCGCGATGAGTCCCAGATCGTCGATCATCGTCGGCCTCAGATCATACATGATCAGACGAATCTCACGCAGAACCTCGGAGAGATGCTCCTTCATCAGCCGAAGTTCCGCCTCCGCTTCCTGGGGATACTTTCGAAGAAGTTTCTCGACAATATCTCCTTTGATAATCAGGGAAGCAATTCCCTGCGCCGGTCCGTCATGGATATCCCTGGCGATCCGTCTGCGTTCTTCTTCCTGCGCCTTTATAATGCGGATCCCTATCTGCGTCTGCTCTTCCAGTGAAGTGAGCTTGTTTCCGACATAGGTAAGATCCGTCACTAAAAAATCAATGACGGATTTGATCCTGAGCATCAGACGCTCCGCATGAGCAATGAGCTTTTCCTTGGCAGAAACCTCTTCCATCAGCAGCTCAATCTCTTTTTCGATAGAGCGCTTTTCCTCTTTGCGAACCACGGATTGAATATGGATCTCATTGGCTTCTTCATAGGCGATCTTGATATCCTCCTCTCCGTACTCTGAGAAATCCTTGCTCACCTCATAGAGAATCTCTCTCTTTTTGAGTTCTTCCTTGCGAAGACTTTCGATATCCGCATCCAGAAAGAGGATCCTCTCTCGATACTCCCGAATCTTTTCTTCCACCTCTTTCAATTCCCGGTGAATATTTTCAGAAAGCTCGAAGATTTCTTCCTGTCCGCCCTGAATCGATCCTACGATATGCTCCAGTATTAAATTTAAGTTTTCCTGAGAAGAAACAGTATTGTTTTTCAAGAGATATTCTCCTTTATACACCACACACCAGAATGATTTACAGATCCTTCCGCTAATTCATAGCTATGATTTCTTGCCTTTCTTCTTCATTTAAGACCCGGATCAAATCCAAGATAATAATCATCTTCTGTCCGATCTTGCCGACGCCTTCAATATACTCTTTTCCATTGTCCAAAGTCAGCTTCGGAGGCTCTTCGATATCGGCGTCGTCAATCGACACGACCTGCGAGGCGTCATCAACCAGAAAACCGACGAGTTTATCCTCGATACTCAGGACGATGATGCGGTGAGAAGCCGTATCGCCGGCTAAACTCCCAAGACCCAGACGCTGTTTGAGATTGATGATCGGCGTGACGTCCCCGCGAAGATTGATGATCCCCTCAACAAAAGAAGGACAGTCCGGAACTCTGACCGCATCCTTGGCCTCCGTCACCTCTTTTACCTTCATGATATCAATGCCGAACTCTTCCCTGCCGATCCGAAAAAGGACATATTTATGCTCGGACATCATTGCCTCCCTCCGGTTTTTTTAACCTCTGTTTTATTGTTCTTTTCCCGCAGAAATCCTAAAATATTTTCTGCTAAATGATCCAGACTGCTCCTTAGCTTTTCTTCCTCTATATGAGCGATGCTGATCCGAAAATCATTCTCGGCCTTTACATTGGGATAAAAAGCGGCTCCTTCCTGTATCCTGATATTCCGATCCTCCAAATACCGCTTGAGATCCAAGCTGCTGCAATGTCTCGGGAGTTCGGCGAAAAAATTGATTCCTCCGGCGGCTTCCCGAAACCGAAGATCTTCTCCCAGAGTCTTCGAAAGTATTCTCTTCGCCTTGGCAAAGCGTCTCTCATAAAGGGCTCCGACGGATTTCAAATGCTCTTTCCAGTTAAAATGCTTCATATAATAAAAAAGCGACAACTGAATGAAACTCGAAGTCGAAATATCCATGGAAGATTTTGTTCTGCTCACAATACTTCGAATGTGACCGGGCATCTCCACAAAAGCAATGCGCAGCCCCGGCATCAGTATCTTCGAGAAACTCTTGATATAGACGGTCCTTTGATTTTTATCGTAGGCACGAATCGTAAAATTATCCTCGGATTCAAAGGGAAAATCACTGATATAGTCGTCTTCCATGATCCAAAAATCATATTTTTCCGCAAGCTCCAAAAGCTGAATTTTTTTCTTTTTTGAATAAGTGATTCCGGTCGGGTTTTGAAAATTCGGCATCAAATAGAACAGCACGGGCCTTATCTTTTCGAGCTTTCTTTTCAATATCCCCATATCCGGACCGTCCGACAGAAGCGGAATCCCCACGATCTTGAGACCATTTTCTCGGAACACCTCAATCGCTCCGGGATAACTCGGCGCTTCGGTGAAAACGACGTCTCCATAGCTGAAAAGAGACTTCGTAATGATATTGATCCCCTGCTGCGCTCCGGATATGATCTGGATGCGGTCAGGCTCGGAAAAAATCCCCTGCGCCTCGATGTACTGACAGATACACTCTCTCAAAGGTCCGTATCCGAGCCCTTCCTGATAGTCGAACAGACTCTCTCCTTCATTGGCAATCGCCGCTTCGACCGCCTTTTTGAAATTGAGGGTATCAAACATCCCGGCCTTGGGATTTGCCAGATCAAAGCGAAGATCCCCGGATGAAGAAATTTCGATCTCTTTTTTCGAACAGACAAAACTGCCGCTCCTGTCTTTTTTGCAGATATATCTGTCCCTTTCCAGAAGACTGTAGGCATGCACCACCGTAGAGGCGTTGACTTTGAGATAGCTTGCCAGACTTCGCACCGAAGGCAGCTTTTCATCGGCCTGCAGTCTCTCCGATTCTATCTGATTTCGAATATGACGATAGAGAAGCAGATACTTTGGAGTACCCGAACAAAAATCCAAAGCGAAATTTTCGATGAGTATCTCCCTCCTTCACAGTTCTTCAAAGCCCCGAATGACCGAGAACCTTTCTTTTTTTCAGAAAGTTTTTGATATTATTATACCCTGTTTTCGTCAAAATTCCAATACGATTCGTGCTCTTTTTCATGAAAATGCTCCGAGATATACAGTTAAAAATACACACCCACTCTCTGAAAAAACGCCAAAAAAGTGGGTGTGTAATTCTCATTTCAGATTATTCCAAAATCGCCTCAAATCATCGCTGAAAATAAGTCGCCCGGAATGCCGTCATCTGCCAAAATTCATACCCGAGAAACCTCAGGTGGGTGCGAGGTCCATATGTTCAGAAGTCCTTAAACAAGGCTTATCATCCCAATATAAAACTCCGGCTCCCGTATCTAATATGTCGGTTGAATTTATAACGGATTAACGCACATCCCCGGCTATTTATATTATAGCATTAAAAAAATTTGATTAAAAGTCTTCCGAAGGGATTTCTTTCAAGATTACGAAAGTTTTTACCTTCATCAGCGCAAAGGTTTGAAAAAAACGCAGCCTGTAGACAAACTTCAAAATTCCTTCGCCGGCGCGGACTTTCTTTCGGAAAAACCGTTCATTATGTACCGCCCTGATTCATCCAATTCGTAAGATCAAAACAGAGGACGGGCAAAAAGGAATCCTTTCCGCTACGAACTCTGCCTCTCGACCAAGGTGTAAGGCAGAACCGTCACCTTATTTTCAATGGCTTCCTCATTGATCAATTTGACGACCATGCGCACGGAAACGGCTCCGATATCGTAGATCGGCTGACGGATCGTCGTCAGAGTCGGACGCATCATCGAAGCCATCCGGATGTCATCATAGCCGACGACCGCGACCTCTTCGGGAATCCGAATGCCTTTGTCCATCAAGGCCCCAATGACGCCAATCGCCATCTCGTCACCGGATGCGAAAATTGCAGAGGGAAGATTGTCTTCTTCTATCAGCTTGAGAGTCAAGGCATAACCGGAATCGCCCGAACGGTCTCCCTGAAGCACGATGGAAGAGTCAATCGGAAGACCCGCTTCTTCCAAAGCTTCTTTATATCCTTTGAAACGCTCGGAATCTTCGATGCTGTCGTCGACGGAAGTGCGAAAAAACGCGATCCTTTGACGACCTTTTTCCAGCAGATATTTCGTCATCTCGAAAGAAGCCTCTTTATGGTTGATCCGGACAGAATATACATCGAAATCCTGCGCGTTCTTGCTGATATAGGAAGCCGGGATCCCGCTCTCACTCAGCGCGTCAACGCAAAGTTTGTCCAGCTTCCATGAGACGAAGACCACTCCGGCAACCTGTTTGGATTTCAGTAAATTTATGTATTTCAGCTCTTCCTCCGTCTCTCCGTAGGTATTGCAGAGCAGAACATCGTACTCATACATCTTACAGATCTCTTCCACGCCGTTGAGCAGTTCCGAGATGAAGAGGTTCGAGATATCCGGCACCAATACCCCGATCAGCTGACTCTTCTTCATCACGAGACTTCTTGCGACGGGGTTGGGAACATACCCGGTCTCTCGGATGATCTTCAGTACCCTGTCTCTGATCTCACTGCTGACCGGCTTTGAGTTGTTTACGACTCTGGATACTGTAGATATCGAAATTCCTGCCATTTTTGCCACATCTTTAATCGTTACCGGCGACATAGATACCCCTCCAATTTCTCATTGACTTTTATATATCATATCTCTTCAAAAGAATCTTTTCAATACTCCAAATGGAAAACTCGCTATCGCAAATTTGCCTCCAAACGGTAAATAGTAAGACCCATCTCTATGAATTTTCCTCGTACTCGGTCAAAATACTTCGCTCATCGCCTTCTTCGTATTTCTTCGAATGAAGATTCAGCTCGATGGCCGTCAGGAGATCTCCCCTCTCACTGAGCTGCATCAAACTGAATTCGAAAAGTTCTCTGTTGTCCGTCTTAAAGTGCAGCTGCTTCCTTCCCGAGAGAATCCTGCCGTATCTGTCAAGGAAACTTCGGCTTGTCAGCCGTCTTTTCGCATTCCTGTTTTTCGGCCAAGGGTCGGAAAAATTGAGATAGAGACGGTCGACCTCTCCCTCTGCAAAATACTCATCTATCGCAAAGGCATGAAAACCGCAAAAGAGCAAATTCGACGCCGAGGATTCCTCGATCTTCTTCAGCGTTCCCAGCAGAAGAGCCGGATTTCTTTCGACGCCTATATAGTTGATATGAGGATGCGCCTCCGCCTGCTGCAACAGGTAACCGCCTTTGCCGCAGCCGATCTCCAGCATCAGTTTCTCGTTTCGGTTCGGAAACTGCAGACGCCACCTTCCTTTCTGAAGGAGAGCCTGTTCTTCAAAGAGATATCTCCGATACAGAGATAATTTTTCCATATAATTTTGCGGTTTTCGATACCTCATGATTCACTTCCCTGAGAAAAATTTATTCCATCGGATGATTTTTTCTTGCAAAATCATCGGAACTGTATTAAACTATCTTCGAGATTTTCATACAAACTTCGGGAGGTAATACAATGGTTTTCAAAAAAATTCAATCCATCATAGCAGAGCATCTCGGTATTGATGAAAATGATATCACCTTGGATTCCACGATGAATGATGATTTGGGTGCGGACTCTATCGACGCTGCGGAGATTCTCATGGCAATCGAGGATGAATTCTCCGTCGAAATACCTGAAAATGTCATGGAGGATTTCAGCAGCCTGCGTGATATCGTTGAATATGTCGAGTCTCAGATCGACTAAGCTCTCTGTTCTGCTTACAAAAATCCCCTGACCTGCCGGAGCTTTCGGAAAACTTCTTCCGAGGCTCTTTTTATACGCGGATTTTCCTCTCAGAAACCTTCCTCAAGCCTACGATCCAGTTCCTTCAGATCCTGAGGAAGTTCGGTTTGAACAAAACGGAGACCCTCTTCTCTCGGCGAATGAAAACCGAGCTTCATGCAGTGAAGCGCCTGTCTTTGGATCAGTCTGCCGTTTCCTCCGTACAGCGGGTCGCCCAGCAGAGGACTCCCTATATGCGAGAAGTGAACGCGGATCTGGTGAGTCCTTCCCGTCTTCAGGCGAATTTCGACGAGCTGCGCATCCTTATAGGTCTTCACCACTCTGTAACGAGTCAGAGCATACTGTCCGCTCTCATGGACGAGCCTCCGAATCCCGTCGTCCGATCTTGCAATCGGCAGCTCGATCTCTCCTTCCTTCTTCTTGAGGTGTCCTTCAATGAAGGCATGATAGACTTTTTCCATCGAATGTATCCCGTTTTTTTTCGTCAGAACACTGTGGGCGTAGGCGTTTTTTGCGACCATGAGAATACCGGAGGTGTCTCTGTCCAAACGATTGACAAAGCGAACCTTTGAACGAATCCCCTTCTGACGGAAAATCGCCAGAAGTCCGTTGAGCAGCGTGTGCTCGGGATGTCCTTTGGTCGGGTGCACGACCATATAAGGAGGTTTTTCCACCACTAAGACGTCCGAATCTTCATAAAGCAGAGTCAGATCCATATCTTCCGCCGGATATTCGCTTTCTTCAGGCGTCAACTTTATTTCGATCCTCTGATCCGGTTTGACGACTTCATGAAAAGGACAGTCTCTCCCCTCAACCCGGACGAGAGCGCCTTTTTTCAGCTCACAGAGCAGCCGAACAGAAAACTCCATCTCCTCCTGCAAAACTTCTTTGAGCTTTTTCGGCCTTCCTTCATGTTTCCAGACAAAGCGATCATAGCTCTGCTCACCATAATTCCACATGACCTTCACCTCATCATCCCTTACGAAAGAGGGCGGATTCTCCTTCTTCTCTTCCGCTGTCTCTATTGTACTTCTCGAGTCTCAGACTGTCCATCTTTTTATCGCGAACCGGCGAAATTTGTCATTTTATCTTAATATTTTCCCTCCGGCAGATATGATATACTGAATTATAAATATTTTCGAGGAGAAGAGGACTTGAAGAGAAAAATTTCTGTGATCTCAGGCAAGAATGAACGTTCCGCAAGCGTCGCTCAATATGTAAAAGACCGGCTGGAGTCTCACGGTTTTGAAGTGCTGACCAAACACAGCCTCAACGCCGAACTGATGATCGCAATCGGAGGAGACGGTTCCTTCCTCAAAGCGATCCACAGCAACCATTTTCCGCTGATCCCGATTGTCGGCATCAACACCGGACATTTGGGCTTTTTTCAGGAGATCCTGCCAAACCAGATCAATTCGTTCGTTGAAGACTATGCAAACGGCCGCTATTTCATCCAGCAGATCCATCCCGTGGAGGCGCTCGTCTGCACCAAGACCAGCTGCATCGAACTCCTCGCGATCAATGAGTTTGCCGTAAAGAGCAGCCGCAGCCGCACTGTCCATCTGCAGCTGAGCGTCAACGGAAACCCAATCGAAAAATTCAGCGGAGACGGCGTGATCATTTCCACCCCGACGGGATCTACCGCCTATAATTACTCTTCCGGCGGCAGCATCATTGATCCGAGCCTTAAAACTCTGCAGATCACTCCGCTCTCTCCGATCAATACGAACGCCTACCGTTCCTTCACCTCGAGCATCGTACTTCCTCAGGACGCCGTGATTCGGATCGTTCCCGAGTATCGCTTCGAAAACTCCGTTTTGATCATCACGGACGGAACGGAGCACAAATACACTCAGGTGACGGATATCTCTTTCCGCACCTCGACGATGCAGCTGAACCTGCTCCGGCTCAACAATTATGAATTTTGGAAAAAAGTAAAGGAAAAGTTTTTATGACGCGAAAAGATCCCGGTAATTTCCTCGGAGACTCACAGAAAGGAGGAGCGCGTCCATGAAGATCGGAGTCATGAGCGATACGCACGGAAGTATGTATTTCTTTGAAAAAGCGCTTCGATGGATGAAGGACTGTCAGCTGATCCTGCACGCGGGAGACGTCCTCTACCACGGCTATACACGAAAAATTGAAGGAGGCTTTTCCCCTATCCATCTTGCACTGGCCATAGAAGAAATGGACAATATCGTCCTTGCACAGGGCAATTGCGACAGCTATTCGGATGAGATCGCCCTCGGACATCCTCTGCATTTTGTCTATGCCCTGATCGAAGGAGAGAACCGAAAGATCATGCTCTGCCACGGTCACAGTCACTCCCGCGCGGATCTGATCCGGGAGGCCGAAAATCTGGGAGCCGGCATCCTGATCTGCGGACACACCCATATCAAAGAACTTTCCCGCGAAAACGGTCTGATCGTTCTCAATCCCGGCAGCACGACCCTTCCTCGGGACGATTCCCATTCCGCAGCGATCATTGAGGAAAAACGCATCCTCCTGTTAGATATCGAGACCGGAAATACCCTTGCTTCGATGGATATCTGACCGGTCGTCTCGTCCGTTCAAGATATCGTCCCTTATTCGGAATCTGAAAAATATCGTATCAGACGCTCCTTTTTTTCTTTGGCGTCCCGATATCCCAGTTCGTACATACGCTCAAGCTTCCGACGATTTTTCTCCATCCGTCCCACATGCAGATCCACCGTGGGGCGAATGACGACGATCTCCCCTTTTCTTTCCAGTTCCTCGACAAATTCCATTGATTCGTTATACATGGTATCCCGCTCGATCAATGTCTTCACAAGAGCGGGATACTCTTTATACCGACTCCTGTACAAAAAAGCGATCTTTGTCCGATCTTTACGGTATCCCGCAGGTTTTGTCAGCACGACGAGATTCTTTTTGTTTCCGTCTTCCATCGACTTTCGCAGCGGGATCGAATCCGCCATCCCGCCGTCGATATATAGTCTTCCGTCAATACAGACCGGTTTGGTCAGCAGAGGAAGGCTGCTGGAGGCGCGAACGACGTCCGACAGATATCTCCTGTCCTTCCTCGCCTTTGCGTCGATATAAACCGCCTTTCCGGTGATGCAGTCCGCGATGACGAAGACACATCTCATATCGCTCTCAAAAAAACTCTCATAGTCGAAAATCTCATATTTATTGGGAATATCGTCAAAGACAAAATCCATATCCATGATCGAGCCGTGCAGAATAAGATTGCGTTTGCTGATATATCTCGGAAGTCCTACGAAATCGAGGATCGCCCTCTTATTTCTTCCGATCTGCTGCGAGACATAAGACAAAGCCTGACAGGCTCCCGCCGAAACACCGATGACATAGGGAAAATGGATCCTCTCTTCCATCAGCAGATCCAAGACCCCTGCGGTATAGATCCCTTTCATCCCTCCGCCTTCGAGTACCAAACCGACCTCTTTCATCTTATACCCCTCTCATTTCGCCTTGCTTTTTCTTCTACATCTTTGACACTGACAACTATTCGGTATTACAGGACGAGATATCCACAGTCTGCATATTGTTCGAATCCGGGAAAAACTACCGTATCCTCAAAATCGCCGCCGCGAAATCCGCCCTTTTTTTCGACTCTTCCCCGACAAAAATTTTCAGCAGGGTTTGCATGATCTCACCGAGATTTTTCTCGGCAAGACAGTCCGGAGGACACTCTCTCATCGCCTCCTGCGGATCGAAGTCTTCCTCTTCGTTGTTCCTGTAGAGTCCGTCCGTATGAATCAGCAGACAGTCCCCTTCCGAGAGCACATGAATATCGTCCTTATAGCAGACGTCCTCATCAAAACCGAGCATATGTGTGTTTGCTGCAAAGATCTCCCTCTCCTTGGCTTTCGACGAGAGGATCTCAGGATTCGGAAAACCCGCCGAGGCATAGGTCAATATCCTGTTTTCCAGTTTTCCGACAAAACAGGAAGCAAAAGGGATCTCCATATTCGGATAAAGCTCATGCAGCCTTCGGTTCATATCGTTCATAATCTCCGAAGGACGGTCCGAACGATTGACGCCTTCGTTGAAAACAGCCTTAAGAAGCATCGACACCATGAGCTGTATCATATGGTTCCCCTTTGAGTCGACCATGAAGATCCAGCTTTTTCCGTCGATGCGCTTGAAGTCGAACAGCGTCGAGCTGATATTCTGCGCGGGCCTGAAATAGGAGTGGATCTCCAGTTCCTCCGTCAATTTGCTGCTATGGATCGAGAGCATGCTCTTCTGCAAAAGACCCGCGATCTTAAACTCGTTGTCCATACTCCTGCGCAGCGCCCTCAGCTCCCTTTTATTCTCGTAATGGGAGAGGGTGTTATTCATCACCATGCCGAGGATCATCTTCATATACGGACGATCGGATGATCGGATGAAATAATTCGTCGCTCCTCGATCCAGCGCCTGTTGGATGCCTTGCATATCCTTCGCCGAGGAACTGACGATAACGGGAATATCCGGACGGTCCCCTTCCTCCATCAATTCGTCAAAGACAGCCTGCGAGTCGGACATCATCAAATTCAGAGCGACAATATCAACATCATAAGTCTTCAAGCTCTCCCTGACTTCCTCCATCCGCGTCGCCACAAGAATCCTCGGATTCGCGACTGTCTCCGTGATCAGTTCCCTGACGATTTCCGCCGCTTCCCTGCTTTCTTCTATAATCAAGATATTATACAAGACAATCCCTCCCACATCCGCCGTCCTCTGATCGACTGTCCTGGTCACAGACGACGGCGGTCATTTTCACTGATGACCTCTCTGCTTTCTATGTACCCATTTTCTGACAAATCAATAGCTTCGGCGAAAATTTGCTCTGATTGATCGGATCGATCTCGATCACTTTATATCTCTTCGAATCCAAAGCCGCTAAAAATCTGCGCACCTCCCGGTACTCCTCTCCCTCATCGTGAGCAAGATAGGCCGCAACGGAGAGGATTCCCTCTTCAGAAAGTCTCTCCAATGCCTTTTCCATCGCTTCCAGAGAAGACTCCGCCCTCGTCCGTACCTGATGTTCCGACCGTGGAAGATATCCGAGATTGAAGACCGCAGCCCTTATACGACCCTCAATATACAGATCGAGATTCCGATGATCCCCGGTAATAAATCGAATATTGCTCCTCTTTTCGACCGGAATCCTCTCTCTCGCCCTGCAGATCGCTTCTTTCTGGATATCCATCGCGTAGACGAGACCTCCTTCGCCGACCAGTTCGCGAAGAAACTCCGTATCCACCCCGTTGCCCGCCGTCGCATCGAGCACATGCGCTCCTTCAGGGATATACCTTTTCCAGATCCAATGTGCCAGCTCGGTGATCTTTGTTATCGCCATAAAATCCCTCCTTTTCCAAAAACTCCGACCCTCGGACTCTCTGTCGTCCGGCGGAGGGTCTATATACTGTCGATCCTTTGGATCCGATGATCCGGAAGGTACGCATCCTTGAGGATCATTCGACGTCGAACATTCTTTTTCAGATACTCCGCATCCTCTCTTCCTGAGTCTTCAAAGACGGACCGGCACTATCCTCTATTTTACTTTAGAGGATTTTCAGTTTCAAGATTTTCAGTTTCAAACCCAATGCAAACGCCGTCTGCGCTTAATAAATACGTTGAAAATCAAAGGCTTCTCTGCTAAAATAGAGAAAACCGAAAAAGGAGAATGAAAACCATGTTTAGAGAATTTCAAGGCAAGAGTCCCGTCATCCACCCCCACGCCTTTGTCGCAGAGGGCTGTCAGATCATCGGCAATGTCATCATGAAAGAATATTCAAGCATCTGGTTCAACTCGGTCGCCCGGGCGGACCTGAACTCAATCACGATAGGAGGCTACACCAATGTGCAGGATGGAAGCGTCATCCATGTGGAAACTACGATCCCGACAGTCATCGGCGATTTTTGCGTCGTAGGTCATAAGTCGATGATCCACGGAGCCTTTATCGAAGATCATGTCCTGATCGGTATGGGGGCTATTCTGCTCAACGGCTGCAGGATCGGAAGGGGAAGCATCATCGCGGCCGGCGCCGTCGTCAAAGAAAACGCGGTCATCCCACCCTTCTCACTGGTTGCCGGAGTGCCGGGCAAGATCATCAAACATCTGCCGGAAGACGTCCGCTATATTCACAATGAAGCGGTGAAATACAAGACCCAGTGGACGGAACGCTACGGTATCCTGCCCGATGCGGGAGGAGAACGGGCGCCGATTGAATAGTATCCGCTTTCGCTCTAAAATCAGCGTCCTGCTGATTTTCCTGAAATTTCAGCGGCTCGCTCCTCTCGATTTTTTCACGAAAGTTCCTCATCTTCGGCTCATGAATTTTGAAGCTTGTCCGCTTTGTCTTCACTCTGAAAAACAGTTCTTCTGTAATCTTAAACTTTTCAAAACAAAAACAAATCCGGAGAGATTCGCAATATAAATCGCCGAATCTTTCCGGATTTGTTCACAAGAGAAACGGTGAACAAAATGAACTATGAAAAAACCGAAATTCTCCGCATCGCTCTCTATGCAGGAGAAATCATGCTCAAAAACGGAGCCGAAACTTACCGGGTCGAGGATACGATCATAAGAATCTGCAATGCCAAAGGGATGAAATACACAAATGCCTTTGTCACTCCGACGGTCATCATCCTCGCCGATAGCCGTTTTGAAGGAAGAAGCCTCATCCGGCGCATCTTTTTCCGGGATACGAATCTTGAAAAGGTTTCACGGGTCAATGACTTTTCCCGCCTCTTTTCTCAGGATCCTAACATCTCTTTTGAAGATGCGCTCTCCCGGCTCAAACAGATCGACGCTCTCTCCTCCTACCCCTATAAACTGCAGATTTTCTGCGGAGGAGGCGCCGCTTCGGTCTTTGCCCTGATGCTCGGCAGCGGAGTCGGCGACGCCCTGCTCGCCTTTTTCGTCTCGATGCTCTCCGTGTTCATCTACGGCAGGCTCCAGCGGATCTCGGAAGTCTCCTTCCTCGCAAATTTCGTCTGCGGTTTCTTCATCGGCGCCGCCGCATTGATACTCAGCCGCATCTTCAGCAATATCCGTTACGATATGATCATCGTTGGCGGCATCATGCCTCTGCTTCCCGGCTTTGCACTGACCAACGGCCTGCGGGACTTCATCTCCGGAGATCTGATCTCCGGCGTTTCCCGCGTCGCCGAGGCTTTCATCATCGCGATCTCAATCGCTTTCGGCGTCGGCAGCGCCTTCAAGCTGTTCCTGTCGATTGGAGGGATGAGCATATGAACCTCCCGCTTCATTTTCTCCTTTCCTTTTCAGGAACAATCGGTTTTTCGATCCTCTTCAATGCGCCGAAGAGATCCCTGCTCTACTGCGGACTCTGCGGAGCGAGCGGATGGACGATCTTCAAGGGTCTGAGCCTGCTTGGGATCTCGCCCGTCAGTGCGAACCTGATCGCTTCCATCTGCGTCGCTGCAGCCGGAGAAATTCTCTCCCGCATCGACAAAAAACCCGTCACCGTCTTTGTGATCCCCGGAATCATCTGCCTCGTTCCGGGATACGGTGTATACCGGACAATGTGGCATCTGATCCGGGACGATTTCGGCACGGGACTGGAGATCTTTTTTCAAACCCTGTTCAGCGCGGGAGCGATTGCGACCGGAATCATCATCGTCTCAACCATCGCCCGCATCATCAAAAAGCTCGAAAGAAAAAATCAATAACGCCCCTGCTCCCGCTTCATCCTTGCAAAATACAGCCCTGCAGCTGCGAAGACAAGGGCAAACAGAAGCTGAATCAGCCCGGATACCCAAAACTCGCGGATCTGATTCGGCTCCGCGGCATTTGCATTCACGAAATAATAGGTCGGAAAGAATCTGGCGACCCGAAGGGCGCTCTTGCCGAGAAATTCTCGGGGCAGCATGATCCCCGAGATCATCGACGTTCCCAGAGAAAATACGACGCTGAAGGCGTTTTTGACATATCTGTTGTTGGTGATATTGTTGATCATGAAAGTCAGCCCCAAAACCGAGAAAGAAAAAATCATCAGATTGAGGATATACTTGCCGAATCGAGCAATCGGCAGCCTTCCTCTCGTCAGAACAAAGGCCGTCAAGGTCAAAAAGAAGGTCAGTATCAGCATCAGGGTACACTGTGCCAGATAGGTCTGCGCCTGTGTGGCGAGCGTACTCTTCGAAGAAGTGTCGATGCGCAGGGCGACATTCTTCTCCTGAAGTTCACTCATCACAAGCCCGATGACACTGATGTAGATCGCCATCAGGATATATCCTGCAAAATTGAAATATACGGCAAGCCCTTTATCTATCTTCGAAAAAAAGTCTCCTTTTCCCTCTGTTTCGATCAGAGAAACCTTCGCCTTTTCCTCGAGCGCTTTTTCGAGCCTGTCAAAATCATAGCTTCCCTCTTCCTGTGTCGCATCCATGAGTATCAGATACTTCTGCAGACGATTCTCCACGAGATGGCCCGTCTCGTTTTTGCTGTCAAAGAGGACCTTCGCCGCCGGCTTACCTTCCGCAAGCTTTCCGCTGACGTCCTCCTCAAAGAGGATCACGGCGTCCGCCTCTCCGAGAAATACCATCTCTTTCGCCTGTTTTTCGTCTTTCGGAGAGTTCCTGACCTGCGCCGTCTTTGAGAAATATCCCTCGATCCTCTTCTCCACTTCGGTCTCACCCGTCCGAACAAACGCGATCTTAGGCGTCGTCTCTTCAAATGTTTTTTCTTCAAACCCCGCCCTCGTCGAAGCAATCGCGATAATCAGGAAGATCAGTATATAGAGCAGGGCGCTCCACTTCACCCGCCATACATGTTTGAGAAAATATTTATAGACTATCATACTGCTCCCTCCTCAAGAAAATATAAGAAAGCCCCAGCAAGACCGCCGTCTGTACAAAGAGAACGAGAATCACCTTCTGATATCCCTGCGCATCCGACAGCAGGTTGACTCTATACAGAGCGTCCGTCATCAGAGCGACCGGATTGAACAGGGGAAACAGCGGAAAGTGATCGCGGATCCAGAGTTTGAACGAGACTCCGTTCATACCCGAAGTGAAGGATAAAAAGAGCGTCAGACCCACCGCAAGCAGATCCTTGGCATTTTCCGTCATCTTATTGGAAGCGCTGATAAAGATACCCAGCGCCGTTCCAAGCAGATTGCCTGCCGCAATCAGCATCAGACTCCTCGGAATGTCATGAAAGAGCCGCAGGCCCAGTACATAACGCATAAAGAGCAGCAGGATCAGATTGCACAGAAGATTCATCAGGGTGCAGGTCACGAAGGCGGAGAGGATCATTCGGTTCCTGCGCAGCGGCGTCGTCTGTATCCGCGCACCGACGGAGCTGAGATTTCCCTGAAACATCTGGACGAAGGAGACGCCCGAGTAGATCCCGTACAGCGCGACCATCCCGATCATCGAATAAAAGATCACGCTCGCCCCCTCTTCCTTCTGCTGCTCTCTTTGGATATAGGACTTGTCGAAATGAAAACGGTCATAGGGAAGATCCATCGCATAGACCTGCCGGATATAGTCCATGACCTCCTTGATCAGCGTCTGTCGCCCTCCCGACTCCAAAACGAGAAGATGGAAATCCTCGTCGATAAATCCGCTGATTTTTTTCTCCTGAAGAGCGGTTTTCGCCTCTTCCTTCGTCATGACCGAAAGTTCGAACAGATCAATCTCTTCAAATATATATACCTGAGAATTTTGTGCAGATATCCCCACCGGCACTTTTTCAAATTCCCCTTCGAGCATCCCGCTGAAAGCCAGATTGAATATCACTGCCAAGATCAGAGGGTAGGCCGCTGCCCAAAACAAAAATCCCCAATCCCTGCCCACACTCTTCGCATTGTAGACACATCCGCGGACAAAACTCTCTATCCCCTGCCTCATCAGTCTCTCAGCTCCTTTCCGGTCAACGACAGAAAGACGTCGTTGAGAGACGGCGTCTGCGTATAGAGTCTGCCGCATGAGAGCTCATTCTCTTCAAACCAGTGAAACAGCTGCGCCAAAGGACTTCTGCCCTTTGCAAACTCAATCACATACTCCTCGTCTCTTCGACTGACCGCCGCGATATAAGGCAGATCCGAAAGCTCCTTGATCTGCGCTTCCGAGATCCGAACAAAATCAACGACGACCTTCTCATTGACGCCCATCATTTCCACCAGTTCCTCCTTGCTGCCCTCGGCAATATTTCTTCCCTTGTCCATGATGACGATACGGTCGCAAATCTGCTCCACTTCCTCGAGATAATGGGTCGTGTACAGGATCGTACTGCCTTTTTCCTGCAATTTTTTGATGCCTTCCAAAATAAAGTTGCGGCTCTGCGCATCCACAGCTACCGTCGGTTCGTCCAAAAAAATCAGTTCCGGCCTGTGGGCGATCCCGCAGGCGATATTCAGTCTCCTTTTCAGTCCTCCGCTGAGTTTTTTCGGGAAAAACTTTCGATATTCCGACAGTCCGACAAAGTCTATCGCCTCCTCCACCATCTGCTTCCTCAGATTTTTTTCCTCGACATAGAGACCACAAAAATAGTCGATATTCTCATAGACCGTCAAATTCCCCAGCACCGATACCTCCTGCGGCACCACGCCGATCCGGCGCTTGAGGCCGTAGGAGTCCGGCCGCATCTCTTCTCCGAAAATCAATATCTCTCCCCGGTCGTACCGCAGCAGCGAGAGCATACAGTTCATCGCCGTCGTCTTCCCGCAGCCGTTCGGCCCCAAAAGCCCGAGAATCTCACCCTGTCTGATATTCATATTGAAATAATCCAATGCGATCAGCTCCCTGTATCGCTTGACAAGATTGATGACGGACACTGCCGTTGCCTGCATATCTTTCCCTCCTCGTTTGATTCCTCTTTTTATCTGTCTATATTCCATCCTTCTGATATCAGCATATCACTTCAGGCTCTTCTCAGGTAGTGAGGAAAATCACAAATTCATATGACAAATGTCATATCTTCAAAAACCAAATAAGGAAGTGTTCGCCGAATCGCTCTCACTTCCTTGACTGCAGCTTTTTATTTTTCTAAAAATCTTTTTCGATGAAACGAATCTGTTTTCCAATCGTCTAATTCTTTCGAAAAGATCGATCCCTATACCATCCGGGAACATACGAACAAAAATTGTCAGCAGATTTCCCCGACCCGTGAATTCAGACTTTGCATCGAAACTTTTTTATTGTATAATATTACTATAAACCTTTTTTACAACAGGAGACTCTCATGACGAGAACAAAATACAAAAAAATGATTCTTTTAATTTTTTCTCTTTTGATTCTTTCTTCCTTGTCTGTTTATGGAAATGTCTCGGTATCCGAAGCAGAGAAGCTCTTTGCTCGTTATCCCCCTTTCAGCTCCGCAGAAAACCCGCAGAGCTATCCGAAAGACAGCAGGGAGCGCTATATCGCCGGCCTCGCACTGAAGGAGAATATCTCCTATAAGGAAGCCGAAAGGAAAGAATCTCTCCAAAGGAGCTCTCTTGAGCTTTCTGCAGATCAAAAGATCCTTTACAAGAGCATCGGCAAGCGGGTCTCCGATTCCTCCGCTTTCAAGGGCCCGGCGATTCATATAGGAGCTGAGGTGAGATACATCGCTTCATCGGCTAAGCAGACCTTTCAAAAAATCGACTCTGTCGGAGGAGCTTATATCTATTTTCCAGATTCGGCCCTGCTCTCCTTTGACGGCGGAGATTTCAACATAGAACATACAGATGCGGAAGTCCGAATCAGCCGAACCGGCTTCTGCGTCCGCGAAATCGGACTTTCTCTTCCGGTCTCTTTTGGAAAAAACAGCCTGAGAGTCAATTTGGGTTCAGGATTCAAATTCTATACGGCTAAATCTCCGAAAACCTTCATCATCTATATCGGAAAATCAGACTTCTTTGCTTCCCCTTGAGATCTGTACAGCATTTCCACACATCCCTCTTCTTCTTCCTCCAGAAGAGGATTCCAAGCCGGCGCTCCTGAGCGCAGGAAGCCGGCTTTTTCATGGACTTTCAGAGAACTCTGATTTTCCGAAGCGACATTCGTCCGAATCTCAATCTCTCCGTGGCGGCAAAGATGCTCTGTCATATGGGTCAGCAGACGATATCCGAAGCCTCTCCCTCTACAGTCCGGTCGAGTCTCCAGAGCCTCGAGAAAATATTTCCCTTTCTCGATCTCATACAGCCGCGCTGCACTCACCCAGCACTCGCCTTCCGTCTCTATCAGACAGACAGCGCCTCTTGGAAAAAAATCTTCTCGCAGATAGCTCAAAAATCCTTCTTCCACCTTTTTTAACCCCTCTTGCTCATCCCTGCAGTCGGGAAAGAAAAAAGGGATATTTTCCCGATTGCTCTCCTCATAGATCGGATGAAACTTTTCTTCCTCGATTTCTTCTATCTTTCGCAGCACCAGCATGAAACTCCTCCTTTTTCCTATTGATACACTATTACCTGTCTGAATTGTCATATGACAAAACGCCGATTTGTCGTTTTGTCATTGATATAGTGTTCAATGGCGGCGATTCTAAGGTTTTAGTTAGTATGAAATGACTTCGAAAAAGCAAGCTCTCCGTCTTCCTCATCCTTCAGCTGTCTTTTGATCATCTGCGTGAAGACTCTGCCAAGCCCTCTCTGATCTTTCGCCTGAATATGGCGATAGAGAACGGAACTCGAGATATCCCAGCCGTTTTCGCCCTCTTTTTCCATCTCTTCCATCAGAGCGGCAAGACCCTGAGCATCTTTTTTGACGATGCAGAGCGAAAGTCTCGGAAGATATCTGTTATATTCCCAAAGGTGAAGGAGCGAAACCGCTTCTTCCGCGATCTTTGCGATCTCCTGCGCCTCTTCCTCTTTCCCCTCTTCCGCTGCGATCTCAGATAGAGTCAGCAGACTGCTCAGGAGCATCGTACTCAGCGAAAGAATCCGCTTCTCGGTGAGCTCTGCCGCTTTTTCATACTCTCTTTGCTGCAGACAGATCTGCATTTGCAGCAGCTCCTTATTGTAGGCGGGTTGATCCGGAAGCTGCCCGAGCATCCTCTCCGCCGTCTCGTAATCTCCTTCCTGTATCGTCATCGAGATCAGTTGAGAGAGCGCCATGCAGCGAAGGCGGTCATCCCCACTCTCTGCAGCCTTATCGAAAAGTCCTTTGATCCGGTTTCTCCATTCGGACATCTCTTCCCGCTTCAGGTAGAGATATCCGATTCCCTGCAGAGTCAAGGCCACAGAAAGACAGAGTTCATACGAATGAGGAAAAGCTCTGATCCTCTCCATTGCAATCTCGTAGATCTCATCGGGAGTAAGCTTTGCACCCCTGTCGGCCAGCTCCTTCATCCATCCTGCAATCTCTTCTTTTGAAGGATCTCGGTAAAAACCGAAGAGCTCGTTGAGATCCATATCCAAAAGTCGAGCCAGCGGCATCAGCGAAAGGATATCGGGATAGGAGACCCCTTTTTCCCATTTGTGGACAGCCTGCGCCGTCACTCCCATGGACGAGGCCACCTGCTCCTGCGTCCAGCCTTTTTGAAGTCTCTTGGTACGAATTTTTTCTGCAATACGCATGTTCATCCTCCTCTCCACTCCACACAAACGGCGTTTCAACCGGCCGCAGCTTTTGCGGCTCTTTTTTTCTGTTTCTCCTGCTTTGATTGTAGCAAAAAAAGAAGAGGAGGGGTATTGAGCTTCTGTTTATTTTTAAGGTTTGAAAATCAACCGGCCTTTTTGATTGATCAAAAAAATCTTCACTTATTTCGACAAGTGGAGAAAGACTCCGTACAGCAGGGTCAAATGCAGCGGATAAAAGAGATAAAAGGCGTATTTGATCCTGCTTCCTCTCTTGCCGTTGTAGAGCCGGATCAGAATCAGCGCCGGCAGGGCCGCAGACTGCCAGAGACAGGCGAAAAAAGCCGCAAGAGTGCACTGCAGAGGTCTTTCACGCCAGAAATAGAAAATGAAGATCAGACCGACCCCAAACCAGCTGTAATCCGTATGGAGCAGGTGGGCCGCTCCCATTGCCGCAAGCAGCGCAAGAAGACCTTTCGGGCTTTGCGGACTCTTTTTCTTAAAATGGTCATGACCCCATACCGCAAGGAAACCCAGACCCAAAGTGAAAAATACATTTTGATGCTGCGGATAAAACCAGACTCTCCGGAAAGCGAGATCAAAGGGAATCTCGGAGACCAGAGCAAAGAGAAACAGACGAGATGCCATCTTCCTCGGGCTTTTCGTGTGAAAATAACCTTCCGCAAGCAGAAAACAGTAGATCGGAAAAGCAAGTCTTCCGATCAGGCGCATCCATTGATAAATCTCCAGAAGCTCCTGCGACGAAAAGCCGGCAAAGCTCCGGTGAAATTCAAAGTATCGGCTCTCGAAAATCAGCGGATAGACCACCGCCGCACCGATATGATCGATGAGCATGCTCAGGCAGGCGATCAGTTTGAGCATACTCCCGCTGAGCACCCCTTGTTTCACTGTCTTTTTCTCCACAAACCCACTTCCCTTCGCCGGATCGTTTCTGTACTGTGAACCCTTTTCCCGGATGAATGTTTCGGTCTGATATCGGATCACACCGCTTTTTTTCGATTGAAATAATGATGGATGATCTTTTCTCTCAGCTCTTCTTCGGAAGGATAGTCCCGGATCGGAAGATGTATTCGAAAGATAGGACTCGTAATTTGTCGTTTTAGCCTTGGGATTATTTCCTTCGGACGACGCTTCAATAAATTTTTAGTATAAATCACCGACCGACGGCGGGAATATTCCCGCCGCAGAGTGAAGACAAAACGGACAAACTTCGAAAGTCCTGAGACGAAAAGGATGAACTTTTGTGAACAAATCAAGAAGAGCAAGCTGCTGAAATTTTGGAAAAATCAGCAGGACGCTGATTTTAGAGCGAAAACGGCAGAACGCCGTTTTGAGCCTGACCAAAATTTCCGGCGAGCAAATCCGATTTTTCTGAAAGAGAATCCGCGCCGTCAAAGGATTTTTGAAGTTTGTCCACAATCAATACCGGCGGGAATATTCCCGCCGGTATTGGATCTTTCCCCATTCCGTTTTACTTGACAGCTTTCAGTTTCTCCTGACCTCCCATATAGGGCTGCAGAGGTTTCGGAATATGGACGCTTCCGTCTGCCTGAATATTATTTTCGAGGAAGGCGATCAGCATGCGGGGCGGCGCTACGACCGTATTATTGAGGGTATGGGGGAAATAATTTCCCTTCTCCTTATTACGCACACGGATGTTGAGGCGACGCGCCTGCGCTTCTCCGAGGTTGGAGCAGCTTCCCACTTCAAAATACTTCTGCTGACGGGGGGACCAGGCTTCAACATCGACGCTCTTCACTTTGAGATCCGCGAGATCTCCGGAGCAGCATTCGAGAGTACGCACCGGAATATCCAGAGTACGGAAGAAGTCCACAGTGTTCTGCCAGAGTTTGTCGTACCACATCATGCTGTCTTCGGGCTCGCAAACGACGACCATCTCCTGTTTTTCGAACTGATGGATGCGATAGACACCCCTCTCCTCGATCCCGTGGGCTCCGACTTCTTTTCGAAAACAGGGCGAATAGCTGGTCAGTGCCTGAGGAAGTTCTTCTTTTTCGAGGGTTTGATCGATAAACTTGCCGATCATCGAATGCTCGCTGGTTCCGATCAGATAGAGATCTTCCCCCTCGATCTTGTACATCATATTATCCATCTCTTTGAAGCTCATAACGCCGGTCACGACGCTGCTTCGGATCATGAAGGGCGGGATATAGTAAATGAAGCCTCTGTCTATCATAAAATCTCTTCCGTAAGAGAGGATCGCGGAATGCAGTCTTGCGACATCTCCCCTCAGGAAGTAAAATCCGCTTCCGCTTGTTCTTCTTGCGCTGTCGAGATCGATGCCTCCGAAAGATTCCATGATATCGACATGGTAAGGCACTTCATAATCCGGCACGACCGGCTCCCCGAACCGCTCGACTTCCACATTTTCGCTGTCGTCTTTTCCGATCGGCACGGAAGGGTCGATGATATTGGGGATCTGCATCATTCTCTCTTTGACCTTCGCTTCCAGTTCCTTTTCCAAAACCTCCAGCTCTGCGATCCGCTGATTGATCTGTGCCATCTGCGCTTTGGTCTCTTCCGCCTCTTCTTTCTTGCCCTGCCCCATCAAGGCTCCGATCTGCTTGCTGACGGAGTTTCGCTTGCCCCGCAGAGTGTCCGCCTCAGTTTTTGCCGTCCGCAGCTCTTCATCCATCTGAACCACTTCATCGACCAGATGGAGTTTCTCCTCCTGAAACTTCTTCCTCATATTTTCCTTTACTGCCTCGGGATTGGCCCTTACAAAACGAATATCAATCATCGCTGTTCCTCCTTATCATTTTCTGACGCCATACAAAACTGCCATAAAGATCACTGCAGGAAAACCGCAAAAGGAAATAAAAAAGCTCTCCTCCTCTGCCATGTTGCAAGGGACGAAAGCTTTGATTCCGCGGTACCACCCAAGTTGCCTTCCCTGAGGAAGACCTCTCTGCCCATAACGCCGGGAAGCGCCGTTCTTACTGGAGGTTCGGAACGGAGCTCGAAAGCGGATTCACAAACTGCGCATACCGGCTCACACCAACCGCCGACTCTCTGTCATGCCTGATCTGCTACTGCTCTTTGTCATCGCTATATATTCGAATTACTAATGATTCTACCATTTATTTTCAAAAGCCGCAAGCACAAATTACTAAAAATTGATCCTTCTTTTGTTTACAGAGACATTGAATATCATCGCCAGCGCCATCATGCTGGTCAAAATGGAGCTACCCCCATAGCTGACGAAAGGAAGAGTCAGGCCGGTCACCGGCATGATGCCGATTGTCATCCCGATATTCTGGATGAACTGATAGAGAAACATCGAAATCACGCCTGTGCAGATCAGGGTACCGTAATTGTCCTTCGCGGTCATCGCCGTGTTGAGGATTCGCAGGAAGAAGATGAAATAAAACACAAGGAGAATCATCATGCCGACAAAGCCGAACTCTTCTCCGAGAACGGCAAAGATGAAGTCGCTCTCATTGACCGGAAGAAAACCGTAACGATTCTGCGTTCCGTTGAAAAAGCCCTTGCCCAGCAGCCGTCCCGATCCGATGGCGACCATCGACTGGATCGCGTGAAAATTGGCCTCATAGCTCGGATCGCCGGGATGCAGAAAAGCGTCGATCCTGCCTTTCTGGTGAGGCTTGAGCACATAGGAATAGAGGATCGGCAGGGTAAGCGCCGCAGAAACGCAGAAATAACCGACGATCTTCATATTGACGCCCGCAATAAATATCATGCCGAAGGTGATACAGAGGAAGACGATCGCACCGCCCAGATCCGGCTGAGCCATCAGCAGCAGGATGATGGGCAGAGGATAACAAAGGGCTTTGAACACTTCTTTCGGCGTGTTGATCCGTCCCTTTTTCTTGTCGAGGTACTCGGCAAAGGACAGGATGAAGAGAATTTTGACGAGTTCCAGAGGCTGAAAGTCAATCGGGCCGAGCGAAATCCATGAACGGGCTCCGAATTGTACCTTCCCAAGTTTCGGCACATAGACCAGCAGAAGCAAAAAGATACTTCCGATATAAAAATGCAGTCTATATTTTCGGAAATCGTTGTAATCAAAAAACATCGAAAATACAATGACAAGAATTCCCAGTCCGAAGGCTGCGCTCTGTACCATCAGCTTGCGGTAATTTCCGGTCTCATTGACGCGGGCCGCACTGGAGATCAGCAGCAACCCCGCTGCAAACAACAGGAACACAACGAGCAGAAGTCCCCAGTCGAACTCTTTGTAACGCTTCATATTCATGGGTCTTTCTCCATTTCTGTTTAAGGATCCTGTTTGATCCGTCTGACGGGAATATTGGCAACCAGTTCCGAAACTGCTTCTCTCTCTTCGGTATTCTTGGAACGGATCATCTTGATCTCGATATTCTCCTCATCCACTTCCATATACTTACGGACTACGGCGATCATCTCCTTTTGAATGGATTCGAGCAGAGCCGGAGGAAAATTGTTTCGGTCGTTGATCAGTACGAGCTTCAGCCTGTTTTTCGCATCATCTTTGCTGAAACTTTTGTTTGATGAAAACAGCTTAAAAAAATCCAACATCCATTTTCCTCCTTTCTACTGAATTCCCATCCATCGCTTCAGCTTTGCAAGAAAACTGATATTCATATCCAAGTTCAAAAAGGGCGCCTCTCTCCCCTGTATTCTGTCGGCGATATTGCGGTAAGCCTGTCCTGCCAGAGAGCGTCCGTTGAGGACCGCAGGTTCTCCCCTGTTTGTCGATACGACGACGGCCTCATCGTCCGGCACGACTCCGATCAGATCCACCGCAAGGATATCCATGATATCTTCGATATTCATCATATCTCCTTTTTGCACCATGTCGATCTTGATTCGGTTGACGATCAGTTTAGGTTTTTGAATTTCATTCGCCTCAAGCAGACCGATGATCCGATCCGCGTCGCGCACCGCCGAAACCTCCGGGGTCGTGACGACAATCGCTTCGTCCGCTCCCGCAATCGCATTCTTAAATCCGTTTTCAATTCCCGCAGGGCAGTCGATGAGGATGTAGTCGAAATCTTTTCGAAGCTCGTCGCAGAGTTTTTTCATCTGCTCGGGACTCACCGCATCCTTGTCTCTCGTCTGCGCCGCCGGTATCAAAAAGAGGTTTTCATAGCGCTTGTCCTTGATCATCGCCTGTTTAAGTCGACATCTTCCCTCAACGATATCTACAAGATCATAGACGATCCGATTCTCAAGCCCCATGACGACGTCCAGGTTTCGAAGACCGATATCCGCATCAATCACGACCGTATTGTTCTGAGCGAGGCTGAGCGCCGTTCCGATATTTGCGGTCGAAGTGGTCTTTCCGACGCCTCCTTTTCCCGATGTGATCACGATTACTTTAGCCATCTTGCATTTCCTCCTCTATTTTACGCTCTTGTCAGACAGGTTTCGATCATGATACTTCCCTCACTGATATAGGCGACTTGGGGGCCCTGATTCTCTCCGGGATCCTCCTCCGGCGAGATCGCGATCATCTCCGCGATCCGCAGCTGGATCGGTTCAAAACGGTTCGCAACGACAAAGGCGGATTTGTCTCCCTTGCTGCCGGCATGAGCAACGCCCCTGAGGCTTCCCATAACGATGATATTGCCGCTCGCAATGATCTGGGCGCCGGGATTGACGTCTCCAAGGATGATGATATTGCCGTCAAAAGAGATCTCAAGACCCGAGCGCACCGTGTTTTTGATGAATTTTGAGATGCGGTATCCTTCATTCGAGGAGATCTTCGGCTCCCTTATCGTCTCTTCCGGCCTTTTCTCCCGCTTCGGTACTTCTCTTTTTTCCTCAGGCCACACAAGGTTGAAGCGAATCGGAAGCTTGCTCTCCAGAGACCGAAGAAGCTCATTTCTCTCAGCCCCGTCCATTTCCGGCAGGGAGAGATTCAAAAGATCGGAACCTTCAAAAAAATCTCCGTTTTCCTGGAAGAGCCTTTCAATCTCTTCTTCCATGATCTCTCTATCGAGACCTTCTCTCAACCGGATAACGGGCCCGTTCCTCGTCGCCCGGAATTCAATACTCTTCTTTTCTGTACGCATACTTACCTCCTGTTCTTTGCTAAGGCCTGCCCCCGGCTTCCTCGGTATTCTCAGGATTCTTCCCCTCTTCCGCTTTTTCTTCCTCATTGAGTTTGAAGTAGGCTCCGATGACGTCTCGGATGATCGGTCCTCCAAATCCTCCCTGTCCTCCCTGGAAAATCAGGGTCACGACCGCAATCTTCGGTTCTTCTGCCGGCGCATAAGAAACGAACCAGGCGAAATTGTCGTAGTCTTCCTTATAGAGATTGATCTCCTTGTTCGTAATATTCGGATTGAGCTCCTTAATCGCCTTTCGGATATAGCGGTGACGGTTGTCCTCAGTGATCTTCGTCTCCGGAGATTTCATGTACTCCTCCAGCTTATCCATGACGTCTCTATGACTGACGCCATAGGAGGACAGATGGGACAGGAGATAGGCTTCTTCATCGTCCGCAGGAATCTTTCCTTCTTTTTGCGCCGTTCCCGTCTTGGCCGCAACTTTGATCGGAAAATCCTTGAAGATGTTTCGCGCCGTTCCTTCGTCGGTCACGTCGATCATCCCTCTGCGCAGATAATCGAGATCGTTCACATTGGCAAGATGAATGTTTTTATGGTTTCGCTCCACCACATCCAGTTTTTTCTTGTCGTAGCTTTCGATTCTATCGACCAAAGTCACCTTGTTCAGTCTTCCTCCGTTGGCAATCGCCGCAACATAGTTGGCTATCTGTATCGGAGTATAGGAATGCGCCCCTTGGCCGATTGCAAGGTTGAAGACGTCGCCTCTGTTCCATTTCGCTTTTTGGTAGTAGCTGTATTTGACATACTCCGCAATCGGTTCCACGAGCTCCGGTTTGACATTGAGATCTTTCATCCTTCGGATCAGCTCTCTTCGGGAGGGATTCTCCTCGGTATAACTGACGATCTCCCAAATCCGCTTGTCATAGAGCTCGTTGTTGCTGTCGATATCGACAAAATAGTCTTTCATCTTGTCGGTGATGTCAAAATAAAGCTCCCTTTTTTTGCTTTCAAGAAGAATTTCTTCATTCGGCACGCGGCCCCGAACCTCTTCGATCTGGATACCGGTCTTTTCGTCGAGGCCGAAGCGTTTTGCCGCCTCGAAAATCTTCTCCGGAGTCATCTTCTCCCTCATCGGGATCTCCTGTTGGGTGAAATAGTTATAGCCCGTGCTGACGGAATAGAAATAATAGTTGCAGGAGTCTTTGAGGGCGGAGACTAAGTTTTCATAGCCGTGCTTTCCTCCGTAATCTCCATAGATCCAGCATTTGATCTCTCTTCCTCCTTCAACGACAAAGCCGTCGCATTTAATTGTATACTCCGAATCAAGGCCGGCCTCAAGAGCCGCAAGACCCGTCAGCATCTTGAAGGTCGAACCGGGCTGGACGGCGGTCATCGTCGCGATATTGTACAGAGGTTTGGGAGCCAATGGATTATTGCTCCTGGGCATCAGCTCCTCCTGCTCCTCCTGTGAGATCCCTCTGGAAAAGAGGCTGGGATCATAGTCCGGATAGCTCGCCAGAGCAAGGACTTCACCGGTCTTGACGTCAATGGCGACGACGGCCCCTGAGGTCGCTTTGTCATAGATTCTTGAATTTGTTCGAAGCCTCACATTGCCCCATTTGCTTTCATAGGTTCCTCCGGTTTGGATCAGTTTAAGAGTCTTTTCAAGGGATTCTTCCGCCGCCTTCTGCAGTTCAAAATCCATCGTCAGATAGACCGTATTTCCGGACTGCGGTTCTTCCGAGTCGATATGGCTGATCAGTCTTCCCCAGGCGTCGACCTGCACCTTTCGATAACCGGGTTTTCCCCTGAGCGCCTCTTCGAAGCTGCCTTCGATCCCGGATTTTCCTATCATCTCCGATTGAGAGTACCCCTCTCCCTTGACATATTTTTCAATCTCTCCCTGAGTCGAGATCCTGCCGATCTGTCCCAAGATATGAGAGGCAAAATTCCCGTTGGGATAATAGCGGACCGGATCGATCTTGACGGAAACACCGACCAGATCCATAGCCGATTCTTCAATGATGGATACCGTCTTCTGAGAGACGTCGGCGGCCAGCGTCACAGGCTCATACTGAAGAAAACCTTTCGAACGCGTCAGATCCCGCACCATCAGGATATCGTGCGCCTGCCGATCTGTCAGCTCCGGATCGATCTTATATTCCTCGCGGATTTTTCGGTAGGCGTCCTTCGCCGAGATCGAAAATTCATCCTTTCGTATTTTATATTTATAGAGCCACTCTTCCTTTTTCATCTGCTCGGTAAACTTCCACTGAGCCACGGAGATGGGAACATAGTAATTCTGTTCATTCATCTTCTTTTGTATCGCCAGCGCGTCGTCCTGCGGATCCAGATGAATGATCGCCTGCTCATTGAGCGTGGAAGCCACAGCATAAAAACTTTCCTTTGCGTCCTTCCACTCATCAATTTCGTTCGCCTTCTTCCATTCGGAGATCCTGCGGTCAAAAGTATAGTAGTACTGACCGTTTTCAATGACGATTGGAAATTCGTCAATGATCGTCTCTCCGTTCTCCCGCAGGATCTGAACCGTCTTTTGAATGATATCGTTCAATTTTTTCTTATCGCTCTCATTTTCCGAGATCTGCACGACAAAACTCGGACGGTTTCCCGCCAGAAGCACGCCGTTTCTGTCCCTGATCTCGCCTCTGGGAGCTTCATAGGTGATCTTTTTATACACCTTATTCTCCGCAGACTGATAGTATTCTTCTCCCTGAATGATCGTCATATAGCTGATTCTGAGAAACAAGACCACAAACAGCCCGATAATGAAAAGAAATAAAATACTGAATCGTTTTTCCATTGTTAGTTTCATCATTTACACCATCACTGTTCTATCCTGCGAATCAGCTTTTTGAGAGGATAGTAGAGCAATATCCCCACAAAAAGGTTCACAAGGAGAATAATAGCAACTCGCAACCAAAGGTCTGTCATCGAATCAGCCTCTGTCCGATATAAGAAAACAGATAGCAGACCTTTTACGGAAAGACCTGTCATCAGAAGCAGCACCGAGGCGCCGAAACGCTCCTTGAAGATTTTGTCCTTGAAACTCCCGAAGCATAGCCCCGCACAAAGAAGAAGCAGAGCGTGAAACCCCAGATACCTCCCCCAAAATACATCCTCGATGAAACCCAGCAGCATTCCCAGAATCGAAGCACGCTCACTCCCGATAAAGACTGAAAGAAAAGTCACGTAGATAAAGAGAAAGTCGATACGGTTCAAGGGTAGAGGAGTCTCAATGAAGTTGAATATCGTTCCGAAAAGCAGGATCGCAAGAAATCCGATCAGGAAATAGATGAGATTTTTCATTTCGGACTCCTTTACCTCAGCTCCCGTGGATTAAGGATCATGACCTTATCGAGCTTTTTGAAGTTTACATAAGGGAGGATCCGAACGAAATTCTGAAGACTGCTCTTATCCTCAATCACCTCATTGACAACACCGAGCGGAATACCTTTCGGATACAGTCCCAGACCCGAGGTGATCACAATATCTCCCGGAAGCACCCTGTAGTTGATATCGAACATATAACCGTTGATATACTGTTCTTTCCCGTCCTCTTCGCCGATGTGTATATTCTGACTCGCAATCCCGGTGTATCCGCTGTTTTTCAAAAGCTCAAAACTGACCGACGATTTGCTGTTAAGAACGGATATCGCCTTGCAGTAATTTTCAGAAACTTCGTGAACAATGCCGATGAGACCCTTTCCGGTCAGGACAATACTGTCTTTTTGCACCCCCTGTTCTCTTCCCGCAGATATTGTAAAGGAGGTGTAGTAGTTTCCGTCATTTTTTGCGACGATAGAAGCCGCAATATAGTTTTTTTCGTAGTCCTCTTCCACATAGTTCAGACCGGATTTCAGTCCCTGCAGCTGAGTCAGTTCGCTGTCCGTGATCTTGTTTCGGATGAGTTCCTTTCGGAGCTCTTCGACTTCACTCTCCAGCTCCTGAATCCTTCTGTCTTTCTCATTTATCGGAAGGGTCTTTTCCACCAGCCTTTCTCCGCCTTCCTTTCCCTGATGCAGGACGCTCCCCAGCACTCCCGTCATATCCAGTCCGAAGTCCGAAAAAAAACCTCCTTCTCTTCCTCTTATACTGAAAAATAATATCAGCAAGGTGATCAAAAATATACCTGAAAAAATATATATCTTTTTCAAGGCTTTTTTCTTCAGCCATTTCTTGTTCATTTTCTTCCCCTAAAATCATAGTTTCGCATTTTCTCTAAAACTGTAGTATACACCGTCGCCGATAATGATATGATCCAGAACTTCGATGCCGATAATCCGACCCGCCTGCACGAGCCTTTCCGTTATCGAAAAATCTTCTCTGCTCGGCTGCGGATCCCCGGAGGGATGATTGTGCATGACGATGATCTTGTTTGAATTTTTTCGTATCGCTTCGATGAACACCTCTCTCGGATGGACAATCGATGCGTTGAGCGATCCCTCCGAAATATCCCGGTGTGCGATGATCATATTCTTCGTATTGAGAAAGATCACACGAAAGATCTCTTTTTTCCTGTATCTCAGTTCTTCCATATAAATATTTCCCGCATCGCTGGAAGAGCTGATGCAAAAACTCTCCAGTCCTTTTTCAACGGAAATCCTCACCCCCAGCTCCAAGGCGGCGATGATCCGGCAGGCTTTCGTCTTTCCTATCCCTTTGAACTTCGAAAGCTCTTCGACGGAAAGTCCGTTCAGATTCTTGACGCCGTTCTGGGCAGACAAAAGCTCCGACGCAAGGACAATTGCCGATTTGTTCCTCGTTCCGGTGTTGAGAAGGATCGCCAACAGCTGCGCATTCGTCAGCGCCTTTTCTCCTTTTTTCAGAAGGATCTCTATCGGACGCTCTTCTTCGGAGAGATTTTTAATCTTATACTCATACTCCATCCGATTCTTCTCCTGTCGAATAATCCATTAAATTCAATCCGTATCGTCGGCGAAGCACTTCATAAATCTTTGCTATAGGCAAACCGACGACATTCGCGTAGTCTCCCTCTATCCTGTCCGCAAGCAAACCGCCAAGACCCTGAATCCCGTATCCTCCCGCTTTGTCATAGGGTTCTTTTGTTTGTATATACTCCTCTATTTCATCCACAGAGAGTGACCGAAACCAGACTTTCGTACTCTCATAATGCAGATAGCGGAGATTCTGTCCGAAAAGAGCGTACCCGGTGATCACCTGATGCATCCTTCCGGAGAGAGAGCGTATCATCCGCCTTGCCTCATCCGCATCCTTAGGTTTTCCGAGGATTTTTCCTTCGGTATAAACAATCGTATCCGCAGAGATCACAAGGATCTGCCTCTTCGCCTTTTCCTGTTCATAAACAGACTGTCCTTTTCGAAAGGCAAGTCGCATCGCATTGATATGAGCCGGAAGATCTTCCTGCAAAGTCTCGTCTATATCAGCGGATAAAACTTCAAAGTCTATATGAAATTGCTGTAAAATTTCTCTTCGTCTCGGCGACGCCGATGCTAAAATGATATCCAAGGCCTCTCACCTCTCCTATATAACTTTAACACTAATAGAGCAAAAAGACAATAAGACTCTGCGCGATATTCTCATGCAGAGTCTTATGAAAATCATTTCGATCATCGCTTCTCCGACTGCAGGCAAAGCAGCAGTCGTCTTCCTTCAAAATTTTTTCAGCAAATCAGGCCTTCGGCTCTTCTGTCTGCGGTTTTGCTTCCGTTTTCACTTCCGCCTTCGGCTCTTCCGTCTGCGGTTTTGCTTCCGGCTTCACT
>JAUMYL010000024.1 GCA_030528675.1 Peptostreptococcaceae bacterium | reverse complement strand
TCGGAGTGTTCGGGCTCGGAACATTGGGGCTCGGAGTGTTGCCGCCGCTTCCTCCTCCGCCACTGTTACTTCCGGAATCTCGGTCGTCATCGACTTCCACGACCCTGTCTGCAGGACGGGAAGGTCTGTTCTGAGCGATCAGATTCGGATTGACGGGACCGAGGGGTGTCGCCTCGTCCTCGATCTCGACGCCCGCCAGAAGGATCTGATCTCCTTTGACGAGGGTGTTGATCAACGTGACGTCATTCGGAGAAAAACCTTCCGCAAAGATCAGACTTCCCTCAATCGTCAGATCCTTGAGTACGATATTTTTCGCGCGAACTAGGACATTGCCCTTCGATAGAGAAGTGTATTCTCCCGATCTCGCAAGATGGGTCGGAAAGAGTTTGTCAAGGAGAACGGCGAGTTCTGCACGATTGATCTTTCCGTTCGGGTGGAGGCGGTTTGCGTATCCTCCGACATAGCCTTTTTCGACAAGGGCGGCCAGATAAGGATGCGCCTGGGTCTTTATCTCATGAAAATCCGCGAATATTTCCAAAGCGGCGGTGGACGAAGAGCGCATCTGCAGGGCTTTGCCGATGGCGGTGAACACTTCCTCGCGCGTCATCTCTTTGGACGGATAAAAATTACCATTGTCTAATTCCAAGATGTTTCTTGAAACGAGTTTAGATGCAGAATCATAATACCAGTTTGCAGCGGTGACGTCGGAAAACTTCGGCGACTCACCGGAAGAATAGTGGAGCAGGCTGCTGAGGATGCTCGCAAACTGTGCACGGGTGACATTGTCGTAGGGCATGATCTTGCCTTTATGTCCCACGAGGATCTTGTTTTGGACGGCTCTTTCGAGCGGAAGCTTCGCCCAGTTTTGCGGCATATCCTCAAAGGAAAGCGCCAGGACTGCATTTCCGCAACAGCTCAAAAGAAGGCCCAAAGCGATGGCTGTGAACGACTTTCTTTTCTTCAAAATACTTCCTCCTTAAAAAATAGTTCGTTAGTTTCATCTAACTACAGACCATCCTACTGTATGATCACGGTTTTGTCAACCGTCATTTTTGAAAAGAACATATATAAAATGAAGATAAATTTTTTTCCTGTGCTTTTCAAGAGGATAAATATGGTACAATGAAAAGGATGGATCCCTTGCAGGATCGGCGGGAACAAGTGAGTTGATTTAGGTTCGGGCAAAAGAGAATATTCGGAGATGGAGGAAGGGGAAGCCTATGTCGGAAAAGAAAATGGGAATGACGAAGGAGGAGATCCGAAAGAGTCTGCATCAATGCAGCTACGGAGTTTTGTCGATGGTCGAAGAGGGAGGAAAGCCCTATGGGGTACCTCTGAATTATTTTTATCTTGAGGAAGAGCAGGCTCTTTATATCCATTGTGGGAAAAAAGGAAGAAAGATCAGGAGCCTTGCGGTGAATCCGCAGGTATCTTTTGTCGTTGTTGCGGAGGAGAAGATCGTGGAAGAGTTGTTCACGACGAGCTACCGCAGTGTGATCGTGGAAGGCAGAGCCTCTTTTGTCGAGGCGGAGCAGGAAAAGCGCAGGCTGCTGCATATTCTTTGCGAGAGACTTGCACCGACGGCGGTGGAGCGCAGGGAAGAGGTCGTCGAGAAATACCTTCCGGCCGTCGCGATGATCCGCATCGACATGGAAGCGGTCTCGGGAAAGGTGCATGAGGCCGAATAAGTATTTGGAGGCGGCCGCTCTGCAAAAGCAAGAGGAGGGCCGATTCGAGGGAGCGGACTTTGTCGCAGTCCTTTCGGAGATGGATTCCTGTGAAGACGCCTTTGAACAGAGCGGACGCGTCAGGCGGAGACAACGCAAAGGGAAAGGGGAAGAGGGTTTTGAAGAGGATCGTGATCGTCGGCGGGGGCGCCGCAGGACTGATGGCGGCGATCTCGGCGGGCCGCAGCCGACCGAAGGCGGAGATCCATCTGATCGAACAGAACAAGATCCCGGGAAAGAAGATCCGGATCACCGGAGGAGGAAGATGCAATCTCACTTCGTCGATCCCGATGGAAGAATTCCCGTCGAAGGTGCCGGAAAACGGAAAATTTCTCTTCAGTGCTTTCGCCGCTTTCTCAAACCGGGATCTGATCCGAATGCTCGAGCAGACGGGACTGAAGCTGAAAACGGAAGGAGCCAAGGTCTATCCGGCAAAAGACAACGCTCAGCTCGTAGTCGACGCGCTCTGCGGACTGCTGCCTGAAGACCTGCACTTTCACACCGGAGAGAAAGTCACAGGCTTTCGGACGCAGCGGATCGAAAAAGGGGAGCAGGGCTCCGCATCTCTGAAAAAAGTCTCGGAAGAAAGCCGCATCGTTTCGGTGCGGACCGAAAAAAGAGAATTCTTCGCCGAGGCGGTCATCCTTGCCTGCGGAGGACTCAGCTATCCCGCAACGGGATCGGACGGCTCGGCTTTTGAGCCGCTGCGAAAGATCGGTGTCGTCCTCGAGCCCTTTTTTCCCTCTCTGGTGCAGATGCTGGGGAAAAAAGAGCTGGGGATGCTCAGAGGGCTCTCTCTTTCTGAGGCGAGGCTCTGTGCTGAGGTCGGAAGAACAGCATTTGAGACGAGAGGCGGAATGCTTTTCACGGAAAGAGGCATCAGTGGCCCTGCGGTCATGGATATGAGCGCGTATCTGACGAAATGTTCTCCGGAGGAGATCCGGCTGTATCTGGACTTTCTTCCGAGGATGTCCGAAGAAGAGCTTCGAGAGAGGATGTTTGCAAAAGGGAAAAAGAAGATTGAAAACAAGATGGCGGATCTGCTGCCGGAAAGACTGCTGCGTTTCCTCTATGAAGACGTCCGAGAGCGGGATCTTCAGAATCTGAAAAAGCAGGAGAAAGAAGAGCTCCTCTCCCGCATCAAGAAAAATCTTTTTGAGATCGCAGGCTTCGGCTCGATCCGGGAGAGCGTCGTGACGAAAGGAGGCGTCTCTCTAAGGGAGGTTCGTCCCTCCACGCTGGAACACAAGAGGATCCGAGGGCTGTTTTTTGCGGGGGAATGCCTCGACGTCGACGCGCTTACCGGAGGCTATAATCTGCAGATCGCTTTTTCGACAGGTTTTTTGGCAGGACGATCCGCATCCGAGGCTGTTCATCCGATCTCAAAAACAGTGCGATCATGACGACCTCGTCGAGGAAGGGAATGCTGTCGGGCAGGAAGAGATTGATCAGCAGCAGACAAAATTTCAGCCATTTCGGAGCGGCTCCGAAGGCGACGAAAAAAACGATGAGCAAAATGATCCATATGGGCATGGCGGCTCCTTTCTCCGATAATGATTTCTCTGATGATGAGAGGCAATGGAAACCTACAGAAAACGACATAAATATCCGCGCTTTCGAAATGTATTCCGGTCTCATTTTACAGAATAGAGATTCGACAAAGTGAAAATAATTTTTGCGTTCACTATAGGATTTTGTGCGGGTCTGTTCATGATTTTCGAAACTCGTATTTCAACTCTGATTTGGTTCCGCTTCGAGGGAAGAGATCCCACGGTCGTGGCTGTCATGATACCGACAGTATACGGACAAAAGATTAGAGAAGGATTAAAGAGGCTTAAAATTTGGATTAATCCTCTCATCCTGTACTTTTTCGCGAAAAAATGCTATGATAGACTCTGGTGAAATAAATGAGAGAAGGGCTGGTATATGAGCTTGAGAACAGTGATTTTGGCTGCGGGACAGGGCACGAGGATGAAATCTTCCCGTCCGAAGGTCCTGCATGAGATAGCGGGTCTGCCGATGATCGACCATGTCATCGAGGAAAGCAGAGATCTTTCCAAGCAGAGACCGGTCGTCGTCGTCGGCCATCAGGCGGATCTGCTGGAGGCGCATCTGGGTGATCGGGCGGAGACGGTCCTGCAGAGCGAGCGTCTCGGGACGGGACATGCGGTGATGATGGCGGCGGATCGGATCGTAGACGGCGAAGACGTCCTGGTTCTCTGCGGAGATACGCCGCTGATCCGCCGGGAGACCCTGAAGGAGATGGCGGAGCGGAGGAAGGAAGGTTTCGGAGCGGTCGTACTCTCGGCCTTCGTCGAGGATCCGACGGGATACGGACGAATCCTACGAGATGAGAAGGGAGATTTTCTGAAGATTCGGGAGCAGAAGGACGCCTCCGAAGAGGAACGGGCGATCCGTGAGATCAATGCCGGCATGTATGTCTTCGAGGGAAGACTGCTGAAGGAAAATCTCAAAAAGCTCCGTGCGGACAACGCGCAGAAAGAGTACTATCTCACCGACGTACTCGAACATATCCTCAGAAGCGGTCGCAGGATCGCCGTCTGCGAGGCTCCGCAGGAGGAGATCCTGGGGGTCAACAGCAGGAAGCAGCTTGCGGAAGCCGAAAGAGAGATGCGCCTTCGCATCAATTACCGGCATATGCAGAAAGGAGTGACCCTGATCGACCCGGAGAGTACTTATATCGAGAAGAACGTCCGTATCGGAGCGGATACCCTCATCTATCCGAACTGTCATCTGCGGGGAGAGACTGTCCTTGGCGAGGGCTGCATCATCCGAGAGAATACGACGATAGAGGACTCTGTTTTAGGGGATTTCGTCGAAGTGAGGAACTCGACGATCCTGAAAAGCCGCATCGGCGATGAGACGACGATCGGTCCCTACGCCTATCTGCGCCCGAAGAGCGTCCTCGGAAAGAAGGTCAGGATCGGGGATTTCGTCGAAGTGAAAAATGCGGAGATCGGAGAGGGATCCAAAGCCTCGCATCTTTCCTATATCGGCGATGCGACCGTCGGAAAAGACGTCAATATCGGCTGCGGCGTCGTCTTTGTCAACTATGACGGAGTAAAAAAATATCAGAGCGTCGTCAGGGACAAGGCGTTCATCGGCTCGAATTCCAATCTTGTCGCGCCGGTCCTCGTCGAGGAGGGCGCCTATATCGCGACCGGTTCCACCGTGACGATTGACGTGCCCGCAAACGCTCTTTGCATAGCGAGAGCAAGGGAGACCCTGAAGAAGGACTGGCGTCTGAAAAGATAACAAAAAATATCAACTGTATATTGGAGGTCTGTAGCAAATGAATACCAGCGGTAGTGAGATTAAAATTTTCACGGGAAACGCCCATAAGAATCTGGCAAAAAATATCGCCAATGAGCTCGGAGTGCCGGTAGGGGACTCCGACGTCACGAAGTTCAGCGACGGAGAGATCTCCGTCAATATCAACGAGACGGTGCGAGGGGTGGACGCCTTTTTGATCCAGCCGACCTGCAACCCCGTGAACGACAATTTAATGGAGCTGCTCATCATGATCGACGCGTTCAAAAGAGCTTCTGCGGGACGCATCACCGCGGTGATTCCTTACTACGGATATGCGAGACAGGATCGAAAGGCGAAGGCGCGAGACCCCATCACTGCAAAACTCGTCGCAAATCTTCTGACCGCAGCAGGAGCGGACCGGGTGCTGACGATGGATCTGCATGCGGCGCAGATACAGGGATATTTCGATATTCCGGTCGATCATCTGCTCGGCGTGCCGCTGCTTGCCGAATGCTTCAAGAGAAAAGAGATCGAAGATCTCGTCGTCGTCTCTCCGGATCTCGGCTCTGTGACGAGAGCGCGAAACTTTGCGGACAAACTCGACGCGCCGATTGCGATCATCGACAAGAGAAGGCCCAAGGCCAATGTATCTGAAGTCATGAACATCATCGGAGATATCGAAAATAAAAATGTCATCATCATTGACGATATGGTGGATACGGCGGGGACTCTCGTCAATGCGGCGGAAGCTCTCCAGAAATTCGGAGCGAAGGACATTTATTTCGGCTGCACCCATCCCGTCCTTTCGGGACCGGCGGTCGACCGCATCCGAAAGTCCTGCCTCAAGGAAGTGATCGTCCTTGACACGATCCCCCTTCCGGAAGAAAAGAGGATCGACAAGATCCGCGTCGAAAGCGTCGCTCCGGTGTTTGCCGCAGCGATCCGAAAGATTTTCTCCAACGAATCCGTCAGCAAGCTTTTCAATATCTCCTGATACTGCAGATTTGTGGAATGTACGGAAGATTTTGCAGATTTTTCTTCCGGAGCGTCCACAAAAGCTTTTTATCTTCGTTTTGTGGTTTTCAAAGATTACCTGTGGTTGATTTATTCTACGCTCCCCAAGTTGAAAGGGGAGCGTTTTTGGAGAGGAGCCGCTGTCGGAAGACCTGTATGAAACATTTGCAAAGCACCGCTAAAATAAAGAAGGACCGGCCTGCGGAAGTGGAATGGCTCCGCAGAGGAGCCGGTAAATAAGGACTGAGGGCGATGAAGAAACTAATCATTCTCAATATCATATTATCTCTGATCCTGGTGTTCTGCTCGGCGTGGATCTTTTCTTACCATCTGCTGTCGACGCCCTATATCCACGAGAATGTGTATATCGAGCATATTCCGGTGGGCGGACTCAGCATGAAAACGGCGGCGATGCGGATCGAATCGGAATTTTCCTTCGGAAGGGTCGCTTTTGAGTCCGGGGGACAGAAATGGGAGTATAGGCTCAATGATCTCGGTTACCGCTATGAAATTGAGGAAGCGGTCAAGGCAGCCTATGATTACGGAAGAGAAGGGACGATCCTCGGCAATACGATACGGGTGATCTTTGCCGAACATATGGAAGCTTCTCATATTCCTCTGCAGAGGCGGGAGAATTTTTCCGCCTTTGACAAGATCTTTCCCGAAATTCGTCAAAGGATCGAATCCGAGCCGAAGGACGCACAGATCCGGATCGAGCGGGAGATCGTCGTCATACCGGAGGTCTTCGGCCGCAAGGTCGATATGGAGAAGCTGTCCTCGATCACAAAGGCGATGCTGGCAAAGGACGATGCGGGAAAGGTCATCGTGCCGGTCACGGAAGAAAAACCTCGGGTGAGGCAGGAGCATCTCAGCCGGATCAACGGAATCGTCGGCCGGTATACGACGGTCTTTCCCCTTGCCTCCTACAATCGGGTCTATAATATCCGGGTGGCGGCCTCCGGGATCGACAACACCCTGCTGATGCCCGGAGAGGCCTTCAGCTTCAATGAAAAGACGCAGAAGAGCCTCTACCGCAGAGCTTCCGTCATCGTCGGCGGAAAAGTGAGACAGGGGGTCGGCGGAGGGATCTGTCAGGTGTCTTCCACTTTGTACAATTCCGTGCTTTATGCAGGACTGAAGGTGACGGAGCGGCATCGTCACTCCATCCCTTCCGGTTATGTGCCTCCGGGAAGGGATGCGACGGTCTACGGAGATCTTTTGGATTTCAAATTTGAAAACAACAAGGACTATCCGGTCTATATCCGCTCCTATACCGAGGGCAACCGTCTTCATGTGCTCATTTACGGAGATCTGCAGTCCGGCTGAAGATATATAGAAACCCGCCGGGTCCGCCGGCGGGTTTTGCTTTATTTAGAAATACTCATATTTTTCGACAAATCTTCGGCCGCTTTCTGTCAGAGAGTAAATATCGTCCTGTTCTTCGATCAGATTGTTGCGCTCCAGCGCCTCAATGATCCGGCCGAGTTTTTTGACGTCCCACTCCATATGTTCGTGGAGGGTCGACGCCCGGCATTCGATGCACTCGATATCGGTGCAGGCGTGGTTTTTGAGGTGGAAGGCGACGGAAAGCATCTCGAATTCGAGTCTCTGGCGCTTCTTGCGCATCAGGGTGTAGATCAGTCCCGACTTTTTTGAGAAGATGAAGGCAAGGAGGAAGAGCAGGCCGTTTGCCGTGACGATCATGCCGGCGATGGAGACGTCGAAATAGCTTGCCGCCTGATAGCCGAGGACGGCGGAGACTGCACCCGAGACGGCGCTGATCAGGAGCATGGTCCTCAGATCGTCGGTCAGCAGGAAGGCGGTGATCGGCGGAGCGGTCATCAGTGCGATGACGAGGATGGAGCCCACCGCTTCAAAGGCGCCGACCGCTGTGACGGAGACCGCGGTCATCAGTCCGTAGTGTATCAGAACCGGAGAAAAACCGAGAGCGGCCGCAAGTGCGGGGTCAAAGGTCGCCAGTTTGATCTCTTTGAAAAAAATGATCAGAAGACCGAGATTGATCAGCAGAATGATTCCCATCGTATACATCGCCTTCGCTCCGATATCTCTGCCGAAGAGGAGCATCCGGTTGAAGGGTGCAAAGGTCAGCTCCCCCAGCAGGATGCTGTCGACGTCCAAATGAACCGAGGAGGCGAACTTGGAGATCAGCAGGACGGCGATGCTGAAAAGCAGGGGAAAGACGAGGCCGATCGAGGCGTCTTCGGAGACCAGTTTCGTCTTATAGAGGCTTTCTGAGAGGTAGACGGTGAACACGCCCATCAGTCCGGCGCCAATGATCAGCAGAGGGGAGTTGATATCGCCGGTCAGAAAAAATCCGATGACGATACCGAGCAGTATGGTATGGCTGATCGAGTCGCTCATCATTGACATTTGCCGAAGTACGAGAAATACGCCCGGGATGCTGCAGGCGATTGATGCGAGTACGGCGATGATCTGTATTTCGATCTGCGGGCTCATTGTTTTTCCCCTCCTTTCGTTTTAGTGAGAAGCAGCCGGATGTCCCGGCTGTTTTTATTTTTTTGGATCAGACGGAACAGGATTCCGCGGTTGGGCGAAAACAGAAGGCTGAGCAGGACGATAAGGCTGATCGTGATCACGATGGCGGGACCCGTCGGCACTTTGTCGTAGAGAGAACTGATACTCGTTCCGATGATACCGCAGGCGCCTCCGAAGAGTGCCGAAAGCAGGATCATTTTTTCGAACCGGTCGGTCCACTGCCTTGCGGCGGCGGCGGGAGCGATCAGCATCGCGCTCATCAGCACAACGCCGACGGTCTGCAGGCCGACGATGATGCCGATGACGGTCATCGAGAGCAGCAGAAAACTCAGTCCTCGGACCGGATACCCCAGGGAATGAGCGAAGTCCGGATCAAAGGAGAGCAGCTTGAACTCTTTCCGGAGCAGAAAGATAATGAGGAGGATGAGACTCCCGATCAGGCTGACCAGAGAGATATCTTCCCGCAGCATCGTCGAAGCCTGTCCGAAGATGAACTTCTCAAGTCCGGCCTGATTGGCATTGGGAAGTTTCTGGATATAGGTCAGGAAGACCAGACCGACGCCGAAGAAAAAGGAAAGAGTAAAAGCAAGCGCATTGTCAAATTTGATTTTGGAGTATTTTGTGATCAAAAAGATCAGGAGCGCTCCGAGAATGCCGCAGATCAGAGCGCCCAGAAGAAGAAAAGAGGTGCTCTTAGTTCGGGTGATCAGAAAGGCGAGGCAGATTCCCGGCAAAGCGCAGTGGGAGATCGCGTCTCCGATCAGGCTCTGTTTGCGCAGGACGGAAAAAGCGCCGATAATCCCGCTGAGGACGCCCAGCAGGGTCGAGCCCGTCGCCACAAGCTGGAAAGTGTAGTCATGAAACAGATCGAACATCCTCATCCCCTCCTTTGCAGATCTGAAACGGGAGCGGAGGAGGGGTTTGGATTCTCCTGCTCGCCCGATTTTCGGTAGGCAAGGCTGACATTTTCCTTTGTAAAAGCCTCCGAAGTTCTGCCGGAAGCGATCTTTCGGATATTGATCAGGGCCACATGGTCAAAATACTCTTCGACAGTCTGCAGATCATGGTGGACGACGATGACGGTCTTCCCCTGACGGCTGAGGTTCTTGAGAATTGTAATGATCGATTTTTCAGTCTTGGCGTCGACGCCCTGAAAGGGCTCGTCCATAAAATAGATCTCGGAATCCTGGACGAGGGCTCTGGCGAGAAAAGCACGCTGCTGCTGCCCTCCTGAGAGCTGACTGATCTGGCGGTCGGCAAGTTCCGTCATGCCCACCTGTTCGAGGGCCTGCATACATCGACGCATATCCGATACGCCCGGACGGCGGAAAAATCCGAGATGTCCGTAGCGTCCCATCAGCACCAGATCTCTTACATTGATCGGATAGTCCCAGTCGACGCTGCCGCGCTGGGGGACATAGGCGATATTTTTACATTGTTCACGGTAGGTTTTGTCAAAAAATTTCACCGAGCCGGAAATCGGGCGAATCAGGTCGAGCATCGTCTTGATCAGGGTCGATTTGCCGGCTCCGTTCGGTCCGATGATCGCCATGAGCGCTCCTTTCGGAATCTCGAGATCAATATCCCAAAGCACGGGTTTTTCACTGTAAGCGACAGTCAGGTCTTCGACCCAAACTGCGGGAAGGGATTCATTCATTGCATATCTCCTTTTCCAAATATTAAAAACAAATAATGCCAAAAGCAGGAAAACAAAGTCCCAAACCGGGGTATCTGTTGGAATCCGGTACAGAAGGAGGACGGTGTTTTCCTGCTCTGGTCAATTTTTATTTTAATGCGTTAACAATCGTATCTACATTGCTTCGGATCGTGCCGATATAGCTGCCGGCCTCGCTGCCCTTGTCTCCGAGAGAGTCAGAGTACAGTTCGCCGCCGATTGTGATGTCCATGCCTCGCGCTTTTGCGGCTTCCTGAAGCGCTTCTACATTTTTCTTCGGAACGGAAGATTCGATGAAGATCGCTTTGATCTTGTTCTCCACGAGGAAGTCGGCAAGGTTTTTGACGTCGGAGGTGCCGGCCTCGGACTCCGTGCTGATGCCCTGCAGCCCTTCCACTGAAAAGTTGTAGGCTTTACCGAAATAGCGGAAAGCGTCGTGAGCGGTGACGAGAATGCGCTGCGGCTGCGGCAGTTCCTCGATCTTGTCTATCACATACTGATGGAGCTCATCCAGCTGTTTTTCGTAGGACGCGAGGTTTTCTTTGTAGTAGGCGGCGTTGTCGGGATCGGCTTTGGAAAGTCCTTCCGCCATGCCTGAAGCGGCCTGTTTCCAGATCATTACATCAAACCAGATATGGGGATCCGGATAGCTCTCGTCGTCTTCAGAGGCCATGATGTCCTTCGGATCGACCGCATCGCTGATATTGATGACGGTCTTGCCGCCGCCGTCAAGCTTTTCGATGATTTCTCCAAGCTTTGCTTCCAGATGCAGACCGTTGTAAACCACGACATCGGAATTCTGCATCAAAGTGACGTCGCCTGCGCTGGCCTTGTAGAGATGCGGGTCGACTCCCGCGTTCATCAGCGCCGTCACCTCCGTCTTGTCGCCGCCGATATTTTCTGCGAGGTCTGCGAGCATCGTCGTCGTTGCGAGAACCGTCAGTTTACCGGAGCCTTCGCTGCCCGCGGGCTTTTGTTCACCGCTCTTTGCGCATCCGCTGAAAATCAGCGCCGCGATCAGAGCGAGTGAAAATAAAATGCTTGTTTTCTTTTTTTTCGAGTTCATTGGTTTTTTCCTCCTTTAGTAATCTGGAATGCCGATCGGAGGTCGAATGTTCCGAGCAGCTTTTTGCGATGATTTATGGCAGTCCTGATTCCTGCATCTTTGCAGAGATCGAAGGGGACGTTAGAAGAATCATTCAACTCATTATAAAACAAAAAAAGAAAAATTACAACAGATAATGATAACTATTTTCAAAATGAAATCTTTTCTTTGAAAAAGAGGATTTTTACAGAGAGGAAGATGGTATAATGAGAGGCAAAGACGGAACAGGAGAGGAGAAGGAGGATGTTTGACGAGAACGACGAATTGCTTTTTTGGACTCTGGCGACTGTAAAGATCTCTTTTATCCACGGCCGATCCCTGAAGCATAATGTGCCGAATTTTGACTCGCTCCTGCGTTTTCGTCCGGATCTTGTCATCGGAAGCTCCTACAGTTTCCGTTCGAAGGGCGGCGTCGCGGATGCGTCGGAATTCGAAGAGCTCGGAATACATATCTATGCCCGGCGGCAGCTTTGAAGACGTCTATGCGGATATCTTATCTCGGACAGATTTTCGCGCGGGAGGAGCGGGCGAAAGAGCTGATCCTCTCCCTGAGGGAAGAAGAAGAGCATCTCAGGAGTCAAGGAGAGAGCACGCTTCGAGTCTTCTGTTTCGACTCGGCTTTTGAGGGGAAGGCTTTCACCTGCGGACATTCTCTCGAATCCTATATCATCCGTCGGGCGGGCGGGAGAAATATCTTTGAAGATCGAGCCTCCATCTTTGCTTTGGTGGACTGGAAAGAAGTTGCCGCCGCCGATCCTCAGGCGATTCTCGTCCACCGTTTTCACGACAGTCATGACAGCGATGCGAAGATCAAATTTTTGAAGAGGGTCTCGGAGATCGCGGGAACGGAAGCGATTCGAAAGGGAAATTTCATGACGCTGGGGATGAAAGAAGTCTTTCCGAACCTCGGTATCCTTTCCACAACGAGAAAACTCGGGGAGTTCTTTGATTCTCTGCAAAACCGGAAGGAGATCCTTTGAAAGAGAAAAGAAAAGCAGTGAGGGATATGAGTCTGAAAAGAAGAAACGGGGAGGAAAGGAGTATGCGTATATTGAAGATCAGAGAGATGGTTTTGGGAGAGGGAGAGGCGAAGATCTGCGTTCCGATCGTCGAAGAGAGGGAAGAGGCGATTCTTGCGGCGGCGGAGAAAGCCGCACTTTCAGGAGCGGACTGCATCGAATGGAGGATGGACTTTTATAGAGCGGATCTTTCGGGCTCTCCTGCGGGAAGAGAAGAACCGGAGATCTTTGCAGGCATCGCCGGCAGAATCCGGGAGAGGATCGGAGAGACCCCGCTACTGTTGACGCTGCGCAGCGAGGATCAGGGAGGAAGGAGCTCTCTTTCAAAGGAGTCGCTTCTCCGCTTTCAGGAACAGCTGATCGCCTGTCTTCAAAGGGGAGAAGCGGATATCCTCGACGTCGAGCATCCCTTCCGGCAGGCCCGGGGAGAGGCGTACCGGATCCTTGCGCGAAAAGCGAAAGAAAAAGGCATCTATCTTTTGCTTTCACAGCATTTTTGCAGCGGGACGCCTTCGGAAGAAGAGATCGAAGCGTATCTGCGGCAGGCTCATGAAGGAGAGGCGGATATCGTCAAGCTCGCCGTGATGCCTCACAGCAAAGAGGAGGTAAGAAGGCTGAAGTGTACGGTGAAAAGATTCTGTGCGGAAAAGGACAGAAAGCCGATGATCATCATTGCCATGTCGGATATCGGGCGGGAGAGCCGCATCTTTCCTCGGCGTTTTTTTTCGGATCTGACCTTCGCCTGTATCGGAAAGCCGTCGGCGCCGGGTCAGGTGGAGCTTTCGGAATTAAAAACACTTCTCTATCCATCGCTTTCGGCTTATGGTATAATTAAGAAGGAAACTCGGAAGCAAAACCGAGGATCATCAGAGAAAGACGAAGTTTTTCCGCTTTCGTAAAAGCGGGCAGACTTGCCGCAAGGGAGCGGAATCCGATAGAAAAGAGAGAATGAAATGATAAAGAAAGATTTGAGAAGTCTATATTATGAGGAGCTGAAAGAGGAGATCGAAGCGATTGGAGAGAAGTCTTTTCGGGCGAAGCAGATCTATCCTTTCGTATTCAGGGGCATCCGTTCTCTGCGGGAGATCGGGAATATTCCGAAGACCCTGATCGAAAAACTTGAGGAGCGATGTTTTTTTTCGAAGACGGAGATCTTTCAGGCGCTTCGTTCGAAGCTTGACGGCACGAGGAAATACCTCTTCGAGCTGGGGGACGGGCATATCGTCGAGGGGGTTCTGATGGAATATCGTCACGGATACAGCGTCTGTATCTCCTCTCAGGTCGGATGTCGCATGGGCTGCGGATTCTGCGCCTCGACGATTGACGGTCTCGCGCGCAATCTGACGGCCGGCGAGATGATCGGACAGATCCTTGCAATCGAAGAGGATCTCGGCGGCAGGATATCGAATATCGTGCTGATGGGGAGCGGAGAGCCTCTGGACAACTTTGATCAGCTTCTGCGGTTCCTGCGGGTCGTTCATCAGGAAGAAGGGCTCAATATCGGCTATCGTCACATCACGGTTTCCACCTGCGGGATTGTTCCGAAGATTTATGAGCTGGCGGAGCTCGGCATGCCGATCAACCTCGCCGTCTCCCTGCATGAGACGGACCGGAAAAAGAGGGCGCAGCTGATGCCGGTGGAAAAGGCGTATTCGACGCCTTCCCTGCTGGAAGCGGCAAGAGCCTATGCGGAAAAGAGCGGCCGCAGAGTCACTTTTGAATATGCGCTGATTCGAGGAGTCAACGATGATGCGGATACGGCAAGAGAACTGGCGGCTCTGCTGCGGGGAATGCTCTGTCATGTGAACCTCATACCTCTCAATCCCGTGGAGGAACGTTCTTATCGGGCTTCCGAAACAAGAAGTGTCGAAGGCTTTAAGAACATATTGAAACGGGCGCATATCGAGACGACGGTGCGCAGACAGATGGGACGGGATATCAGGGGCGCCTGCGGACAGCTGCGCAGACGCGTGATGACGGAAGAGAAAAAGGTGACGCCATGAAGTTCTTTTATATATGTGACAAGGGGATAAAAAGAAGCAACAATCAGGATTTCAGCCATGCGGAGATCCTGACGACGCCTCGGGGAAAGGTAGGACTTTTCGTTGTTGCGGACGGGATGGGCGGACACAATAAAGGGGAGGTGGCCAGCAGACTGGCGGCCGAATCTTTTGCAGATTCCTTTCATCGCAGTCTCGAAGAGGAGAAATACGCCGAGGAATACAGCTTTCGCAGGATGATGCGAAGGGCTTTTGACGCCGCGAACGAGAGAGTCTACTCTCTTTCAAAGAGCGAAGAGACGTATCGGGGGATGGGCACGACGATGGTGGCCGCGCTTTCCGATGAAAACAAACTGATCGTCGCCAATGTGGGAGACAGCAGGCTGTACTTCCTCCGGGACGGTGCGATACGACAGATCACTGTGGACAATTCCTATGTGCAGGAGCTTGTGGAAGAAGGGATACTGAAGCCGGAACAGGCAAAGACCCATCCGGACCGCAGCCGCATCACAAGAGCGGTCGGTACCGAGAAGATCCTCAAGATCGACTTTTATGAGACGGATCTGCAGATGGGAGACAAGGTGCTGCTATGCAGCGACGGCCTCAGCGACATGCTCGATGAAAAAGAGATCGAAAAGCTTCTCGAAGAGCATGAAGAGCCGAAAGACTGCTGCGAAAAGCTGGTGGAAGAGGCCAACCGCAAGGGCGGAAGAGACAATATCACAGTGATTTGTTTGACTATATAAGGGAAAGAGGGTGCTCTCATGAAGGGGAAGATACTCGGAAATCGGTATGAGATACTGGAAAAGATCGGAGAAGGCGGCATGGCGAACGTCTACACCGCCAAATGTCATATTCTAAACCGCATCGTCGCCGTCAAGATCCTCAAGGAGGAGTTCACTTCGGACGAAGAGTTTGCAGTCAAATTTCGCAATGAGGCGCTGGCTGCGGCGAGTCTGAATCAGGAAAACATCATCAATGTCTACGACGTCGGACAGGAAGGAGATATCGCCTATATCGTCATGGAATATGTCGAGGGGATCGACGTCAAGGAATATATCCGAAGAAACGGAAAGCAGGAAGAGCAGAAAGCTTTTTTCATCGTGCGCCAGATCGCCTGCGCTCTTGCGGAGGCCCATCGAAAAAAGATCATTCATCGCGACATCAAGCCGCATAATATCATGATCACAAAAGAAAACCGCGTTAAGGTCGGAGATTTCGGGATCGCCAAGGCCGTCACAGAATCGACGATCACGGCAACCCACGGAAGTGTCCTCGGCTCGGTACACTACTTTTCTCCCGAACAGGCGAGAGGAGGGTATATGGATGAGCGAAGCGATATCTATTCCCTAGGCATCGTCCTTTATGAACTGCTGACCGGAACCGTGCCTTTTTCAGGGGAAACGCCGGTCAATGTCGCGCTCAAGCATATTCATGACAAGGTGGAACTGCCGAAGGATCTCGTCGTAAGTGAGAACACAAGGTCGATCCTGCGAAAAATGACGGACAAGAATGTAGACAAGCGCTATGTCTCCGTTGACGAATTGATTCGGGATATTGACGGGATGAGGCGAGGAAAGGATATCTATTCGACAGGCAGTTACTCCGACGGGTTCGAAACGAAAAAGATCGTCTTTAATAAAGAAGAGATCCAGAAAATCAACAAAGCGTCTCGGGAAGAAGAGCGGGAGAAAGGCGGAGAGATAAGCACAGTGCGTAGGGAGAATCGGAAATCAAGCAGAAAGATCACTGCCATCGCCGTGATAACGGCATTTCTGGCGGCAGGCGCCTTTTTGATCACCGTCCTGATGGTCATGGGGCCGGAGTTTTTTTCCTTCAGTTTCTTGGGAGAAGAGAAAATCATTGTTCCGTCCTTCCAGGGGAAGACTTTGGAAGAAGCGCAGTCGGAAGGACGGAGCCTCGGACTTGAGGTCGAAAAAGGAAGCGAAATCGTCAACTCCAAGTTTGAGCCGGGGAAGATCACGGATCAGACGCCGCAGGAGGGGATGAAGGTCGAAAAAGGACAGATCGTCCGAGTCACCCTTTCCAAGGGAGACGGCGAAGAAGTCATAGAACTCAAGGACGTAAAGGTGCCGAGCGTCACTTCAATCAAGATCGACGAGGCGGAAAGCCGTCTGGATGCACTCGGTCTCTACACGATTACCAATTTCGAGTATTCGACTTCGGTCGCTTCCGATATCGTCATTTCCCAGGAACCTGCCGCCGGCACGACGGTCAAGGAGCGATCCGAGGTCATCCTCAAAGTCAGCCGAGGAAGAGAACAGATGCTGGAGACTGTTCCGAGCTTTGAAGGAAAGAGCCTTGCGCAGGCGGAGGCTGTCAAGGGGAATTTCAAACTGGAGATTCTGACAAAAGAAGACAAGACCAAGGAAGACGGCGTCATCCTCTCCCAAAATCCGAAAGCCGGCACCGACGTCAAGCAGGGAGCGATCATTACAATTGTTCTCAATAAGATCGAGCAGCCTGTGGTCGTGGAGCCGCCGAAGCCCCAAATCGTCAAGAAAAATATCACCCTTCTGCTGCCTGAAAAAGAGCAGGTCAATATCCTGATCAAGGATATTGCGACGGGAGCGACCGTATACAATCAGGCCGTCGTGCCCGAAAACAGCGGAGGCATCCTCAGTCTCGACATCGACGGAGAAGCCGGTACGACCAAACAGTTTGAAATCTATTTCGATGATGAACACATCCGTACCGAATCCCTGACCTTCGAGTAGAGAAAAGAGGAGACCATGCCGAAAGGAAGAATCATCAAAGCGCTGTCCGGTTTTTACTATGTCAGCATCGGAAGTGATGTGTATGAATGCAAACTCCGAGGGGTCCTCAAAAGAGAAGAAGGTCTGCCGCTGGTCGGGGATTTTGTCGAGGTGAGCATCGTCGACGAACAGGAGAAAGAAGGGGTGATCGAAAAGGTCGAGCCGAGGACGAGCTCTCTGCTGCGTCCGCCGATTGCCAATGTGACAAAGGCTCTGTTGATCTTCGGAGTCAAAGACCCAAGGCCCAATCTCTCCCTGATTGATCGCTTCATCGTCCACGCCGAAAAAGAAAGTCTCGAAGTCGTGCTCTGTTTCAATAAGATCGACCTAGATCAGGAAAACTTCCATCCGCGCCTTGTGCAGATCTACCGAAGAGCCGGATACAAAGTGCTGACGATCAGCGCGAAGGACGGACGGGGGATCGAAGAGATCCGAAAGGAGCTCAGAGGTCATGTCACGGTGGTCGCAGGTCCGTCCGGCGTCGGCAAGACCAGCGTCATCAACGCCCTTGACGAGCGTCTGAACCTCAGAACCTCTCATATCAGCGCCAAGCTCGGCAGGGGAAGGCATACGACGAGGTATGCGAGTCTGATCGACATCGGAGAGGGATCTCTCGTCGCCGATACCCCGGGATTCAGCTCTCTGAGTCTCGAGCAGGTGGAAGAGACAGAGCTTAAAGAGTATTTCATCGAGTTTCATGAGTATGACCACGACTGCCGTTTCGGCTTCAAATGCCTTCATGAGAAAGAGCCCGGCTGCAGAGTCAGGCAGGCGGAAGAAGAAGGAGAGATCGCGAAAGAACGCTATCAGAGCTATCTGCAGCTCCTGGGCGAGGTACGGGAGGCTCATCGCAGGAAGTATTGAAAGGCGTTTGGACTGCTCCCCTGCAGAGAAGCGTCCTATCATGAATACGAATGCATCGCAGGTACAATCAGCATTTCATAGTTGTCATCAAAGGAGAATAGAGAATGATAAAATTAGCGCCGTCGATTTTATCGGCGGATTTTTCCGCCTTGCTGGAAGATGTGAAAAAAGTCGAGAAAGCAGGCTGCGAATACCTGCATATCGACGTGATGGACGGACATTTCGTCCCCAATATCACCATCGGGCCGCCGGTCGTTGCCGCCCTCAAAGGAAAGGTGGATATGGTCTTTGACGTGCATCTGATGATCGAAAAACCGGAGCGGTATCTCGAGGCTTTTGCGAAGGCCGGGGCAGATATCATCACCGTCCATCAGGAGGCCTGCACCCATCTTCATCGGACGCTGCAGCAGATCCGCGCTCTCGGCAAAAAAGCAGGAGTCTCCCTCAATCCCGCCACGCCGATAGAGAGCATACGTCATGTCCTCGATGAGCTGGACATGGTGCTGATCATGACGGTAAATCCGGGATTCGGAGGACAGAAGTTCATCTCCTCGATGATCCCGAAGATCCGGGAGCTGAAAAAACAGATCGAGCTCTCGAAAGCTTCGGTCGACATACAGGTGGACGGAGGGATCACTCCGGACAATGCGGCGCAGGTCGCAGCCGCAGGAGCAAACATCCTCGTCGCAGGCTCGGCGATTTTCGGAAGCGGAGATATCGAAGAGAGGGTACGGAGCTTTCGGGAGAGGACAGCGGAGATTCGATGAGAGAAAAAAAGGAAAAAAAAGCCTGCATCGTCCTGAACGGGCAGATGCGGGATTTTGCTTTTTACAGAGACTGTCTCGACGGCGGCGGCCTGATCATCGCGGCGGACGGAGCCGCGAACACGCTTTTCGAGATGGGGATCTCGCCCCACTGCATCATCGGGGATATGGACTCGATCAAAGAGCGGGTGTACGCGTACTTTGAAGAGAAAGGCGCCGAGATCCTGCGCTATCCGGCAAGGAAGAACAAGACCGACAGCGAGCTGGCGATTGATCTCGCTGCGGAGAGAGGCTGCAGGGAGATTCGGATGCTCGGCTGTTTCGGAGATCGGATCGATCACAGCCTCGGCAATCTCTATCTCCTGCACTATGCCCGGGAGCAGGGTCTTAAAGCCGAGATCCTCAGCGAAGAGGGAAGGCTTTTTCTCATCGGCGAGGGCGAGAGCGTCCTCGATGTTCGAAAAGGGGATACAGTCTCCTTCCTGAATATCGGCTCCGGAGCCGAAGGCATCGATCTGGAAGGATTTGAATACCCGTTGGAAAACTACGATCTCGCCTTGGGCTCCACCCGCTGCATCTCGAATGTGGCCGTGCAGGAGCACCCGAAGGTCCGCCTGCGCAGGGGGAGCCTGCTGGCGGTGATCTCCGGCGTCCGATGAAAAAAGGGCTGTCCAATGGACAGCCCTAATTATATATCTGTATTCGAACCGAACAGGTTGTATAGATAGACAATCCTCTGCAGATTATATTTTTCTACATATAGATTGGAATCATACGGATAGGGAGTATCTATATACCTGGAGTTGTCAATCAGTTCACTTTTGAAGAGCGTTTTTTTGTCAAAACGGTAATAGTAGACGATATAGGGTGTTGCTTTTCTGTCCAGCGGAACAAGACCATAGTCTTCACTGAAAAAACTGGTTACCACCTGATAGTCGTTGATGTTTATCGGATTCTCGCTGTCCATATTATAATTGAGGATCGCTTCGTAGAAGATCCCTTTTTTCACCTGGGAGCCCAAGGCGTCTATGACAACTGCGAATACTATAAACAAGAATAAAAGAGCCAAAAATACGAAGGAAATTTTCTTTAGAATATTTTTTTTATTTGCGATATTCATTCGAATCACCTCGACAGATTTTCATATCTTTGGCGCGTACGATGAAACCCATTATCTATATTCAGCGCAGGCGACAGTCGTTCTGTTTTCCTGTTCATTCCTGAAATTTCGGAGTCTCAGAAAAGAGTTGGTATAAGAGCGTCTATCAGGATCAAAAGGTTCGACGGCAAGCGCCAAAAAATGAAAATGGCTTGAAGCAAAATGAGAACATCTTGTTTCAAGCGTATTTTTCATATCAGATCGCTCGCTGAACTTTTCCGGAACGAAGGCATCTCGTACAAACTTTTATCGTCTTGGTCGTACCGTTTACGACGGCCTTTACATTACGAAGGTTCGGAGACCAAGTTCTTCTCGTGTGTCTGTTGGAGTGACTCACATTGTTTCCGCTCAACTTGCCTTTTCCGCATACATCGCACACTCTTGCCAATTCTCACACCCCCTGTGCTCAAAGAAGTTATCCATAAAAACAACTAATATGATAACACAGCCCAAACAGAAAATCAAGTACAAGCGCAAATTTACTTGAATAAAATCCGCAGATACTATATACTTTTTATTGTACTGTGAAATAGTCAGGTTCCGAGTGTAGGAGGTTGAAAATATGTCGGGTTTAATATCGAACAAGAACGGGAGTATCTATATCGACAAGGAAGTCGTGGCGAAGATCGCAAGCCAGGCGGCGATGGAATGTTACGGTCTCGTGGGAATGGCCTCGAAAAACAAATCGACGGGCATCGTCGAGTTGCTTCAGGGAGCGGCGGGAAGCAAGGGGATTCGTGTCGAGATGCTGGAGGAAGGGATTCATGTCGAGCTTTTCGTCATCATTCAGTACGGAACGAAGATCTCTGTCGTTGCGGACAATATCATTGACAGAGTGAAGTATTATATTGAAAATCAGACGGGACTGCATGTCGGAAGAATAGACATCAATGTCCAGGGCGTGAGAGTTCAAAAATAGCGGGAGGGCTTGCAGAAGATGAGTCGTATTGATGCAACTATATTAAAGGAGATGATTCTGTCCGGAGCGAATCATCTGATCAAGGAGAAAGCACTGGTCGATAAACTGAATGTCTTTCCCGTGCCGGACGGCGACACCGGGACGAATATGTCCTTGACACTGGAATCGGCCGTCGCGGAGCTCGGCAAGGTGCAGGACGGAACAGTCACTGAGATCGGCAAAGCGATCACGAAGGGCTCGCTGATGGGAGCGAGAGGAAACTCGGGCGTCATCCTCTCCCAGCTGCTCAGGGGATTCGGCAAATCCGTTGAAGGAAAGGAAGAGCTCTCCTGCATGGATTTTGCGGAGGCTCTCGATATGGCGGCGAAGGTCGCGTACAAGGCGGTCATCAAACCGGTGGAGGGAACGATCCTGACTGTCGCGCGCGAAACTGCGGAATATGCGGTGAAGATCGGGAAGAGTCAGAACGATATGAAGCGTTTTCTCGAGGATCTGGTCGCTCATGCCAATGATTCTCTCAATCGTACGCCGGAGCTTCTCAAGGCGCTCAAGGATGCGGGCGTCGTCGACTCGGGAGGAAAGGGCTTTGTCATCTTCATGGAAGGAATGTACAAGGCGTATATCGGAGAGTTCATCGACTTGGACCGCGGCAAGATGCCTCAGGAGAGTCTTTTTGCCGAAGAGGATATCCATATCTTCGAAGGAGAGTTGGAATACGGCTATTGCACGGAGTTTATGGTCCGGACGGACAAGATCTCGCCGGAAGCCTTCAAAGCGGAGATTGAGAGCTACGGAGATTCGCTGATCGTGGTCGGCGATGACGAGCTGATCAAGATTCATATTCACACGAACAATCCGGGAGAAGTCATGGAAAAAGGGATCGCCTACGGTCTGCTGGATCGCATCAAGATCGAAAATATGCGGCTGCAGCACGAGCAGAGGCTGTCGGAAAATCAGGCGGGAAAAAAGGAGGAACATCCATCTCCCGTGCAGAAGAAGATCGAGAAGCCTTTCGGTGTGATCTCTGTCGCCATGGGCGGCGGGATTCGTGAGATCATGGAAGATTTCGGCGTCGATCATGTCATCGAAGGCGGTCAGACGATGAACCCGAGCACCCAGGATTTTCTGTCGGCAATCGAGGAGCTCGGCAGCGAGCCGATCTTCATCCTCCCGAACAACAGCAATATCATCATGGCGGCAAATCAGGCGAAGGAGATCAGTGAGAAACAGGTCGTGGTCATTCCGAGCAAGAGTATCCCGCAGGCGTTTGCGGCGCTGATGCATATGGATATCCACGCTGCGGTTGAGGAAAACGAGCAGGCGATGAATCAGGCGCTCTCTTCGGTGAAGACCGGGCAGATCACCTACGCGGTCCGCGACACGAATGCGGACGGACTGAACATCAAAAAGGACGATATCATCGGCATCGGAGATAAACAGATTCTCGCAGCGGGAGGATCCGTTGCGGAGGTCGCAAAAACTCTGATCGACAGGATGGTCACGGAAGACTCGGAGATCATCAGCCTCTTTTACGGGGAGGATGTCAAGCCGGATGTTGCAGCTCTGTTAAAGGAAGAGATCGAAGAAAAATATCCGGACTGTGATGTGGAGATGTATGCGGGAGGGCAGCCTCTGTACTACTACATCATTTCCGTAGAATAAGGATTTTCAGCCCCCTGGCCTGTCGCGATAACGGCAGTAGGGGGCTGTTTGTGGAAAGGGGAAATTCATGTATCTGATCGTCGGGCTGGGAAATCCCGGCACAAAATATGAGAGAACCCGGCATAATGTCGGTTTTATAACGATAGATCTCCTCTCGGCAAAATTTGAAATTCCGGTGACCAAACTCAAATTCAAGGCTCTGATCGGGGAAGGCAGGATCGGAGGAGAACGGGTCGTACTGATGAAGCCGCAGACCTTCATGAATCTCAGCGGAGAAGCTGTCAGAGCGGCTGTTCAGTTTTACAAGATCGAGCACAGCCGGCTGATCGTCATCTATGACGATATTGATCTGGAGGCGGGAAGGCTGCGTATCCGCAAGCAGGGGAGCAGCGGCACGCACAACGGGATGAGAAACATCATCTACCTCCTGGGATACGACGATTTCCCGCGCTTCCGCATCGGTGTGTCAAGGCCTCTTCCTCAGCAGGATCTGGCGAATTTCGTCTTGTCCAAATTTCGGGATGAGGAGATCAAGCCGGTCGGATCGGCAATCGACAACGCGGTTTTGGCGGCGGAACTGACGATCCGGGAGGGTATCGACAAGGCGATGAATCAGTACAATCTGTAGGGAGGCGCTTATGGAAGATATTTTTCTTTCGGAGGAACTCCTTGCCAAGGAGTTTGCTCCTCTGTACGGTCAGGTTTGCCGGGAGAAATTTCCGCTGCTGGTCAACGGGCTGTCTCTTCCGGAAAAGGCGCATATGGCCTATTTTTTAAGCAGAAGATCCGGTCGAAGAGTCGTCATGATCTGTCCGAATGAAGCGGAGGCGGAAAAGCTCAGGGAAGACCTCAGTTTTTATCTGGAGGGAAGGGTTCTCTTTCTTCGCAGTGAAGAAATGCATTTCTACACGATTGAAGCAAAGGACAGGAAAGAGGAGAGTCTGCGGATCGCGAGTCTGATGCGCCTTGCAGGCGGGAATTTTGATATCCTTGTCCTTTCCGCTGAGACCTTAATGCAGCGGTATATGCCGCCGGAGCTCTATCGCAGGAGCCGGATCCTTCTTTCTGTCGGTCAGGTCTGCGATCCGGAAGAACTGACGCGCAGGCTTTCGGCTCTCGGCTATGAGAGGGAGAGTCGTACGGAGAGTGCGGGGCAGTTCTCGATGCGCGGAGGGATTCTCGATATCTTCGTACCGACGGAGGAAGAGCCTTTCCGGCTGGAATTTTTCGATGACGAAGTGGATTCGATCCGCGTGTATGACAGACTCTCCCAGAAGTCGGTGGAAAAGAGGCAGAGGATAGAGATCACGCCGGCAAGAGAACTCCTGTTTCCGGAAGATACCCATCAGGCCTCTTCGATGATCCGAGCCGAGATCGAAAGAAACAGACTTTCCAGCGAGGATCTGCTCCACGATGCGGAAAGGATCCGGCAAGGTCAGTACTTTGAAGGGATGAACCGCTATCTGCCCTATTTTTTCGGCGAAGAAGCGACCGATCTTTTCGCTTATCTCCCGAAGGACGCCCTGTATGTTCTCAATGAGCCCAATCGGGCACTGGACAAGGCGGAAAACTACTACCGGGAATTTACAGAAAACTATCAGTCGGCGCTGGAAAAGGGCTTTGCCTTGCCGAATCAAGGGGAACTGATCTTTTCCCCCGCTTATATGACGCAGATGCTCTCCTCACGCCCGCTGATCCTCAATTCCTATATGCCAAGATCCATTGCGGCCTTCAAAGTTGCGGGGATCGTCAATATACGCACGCAGGAGCCTCTCTCTTTTCAGGGGAAGATCCCGCGCCTGACAGAAGAGCTGGCCTATATGAGGGAAAAAGGATATACGGTCCTTCTCGTCGAGAGGGATGCGGATACGCTGCGCTCTTTGACTGCCGAACTCAGGGAGCGGGGAACGGAGATTCATCTGCTCGGAAGCAGAACGGCAAAGCTCTATCCCGGCGCGATTTTCATTCTGCAGGGGAGACTCAGTGAGGGCTATGTGTATCCGGACGCGAAAATCGCACTCTTCACGGACAAAGAGATTTTCGGCGTTTCCAAGCAGGGCGGCCGAAAAAAGGCGAAGAGCAGACATAAAGGGCAGCAGATCGACAGTTTTGTCGATCTGAACGTAGGAGATTACGTCGTTCATGAGACCTACGGCGTCGGAAAATTTGCGGGGATCGAAGCAAAAAAATTCGACGAGATCCGAAAAGACTATATCAAGGTGGTCTACAACGGGGGAGACGCCCTCTATGTACCTTTGTCTTCGATGGATAAGATCCGCAAGTATATCGGCGGAGGAAGGGAACAGGTACGGCTGAGCAAACTGGGGACCTCGGAATGGAAGAAAGCCAAGAGCAAGGCGAAAAAATCCGTTGAGGAGATCGCGCGCTATCTGATTGAGCTCTACGCCCGGAGGAGGGAGGCGAGGGGATATGCCTTTTCCGGCGATACCCCCTGGCAGAAGGAGTTTGAGACCCTCTTCCCTTATGAAGAGACGGCGGATCAGCTGACGGCGATTGCAGAAGTCAAGAGGGATATGGAAGCGCTGCGTCCGATGGACCGCTTGATTTGCGGGGATGTGGGATATGGGAAGACGGAAGTTGCCATCCGTGCGATCTTCAAAAGCTGTATGGATTCCAAGCAGTCCGCATTTTTGGTTCCGACGACGATCCTTGCACAGCAGCATTACAATACGCTCAAGGAGCGCTTTGCCGACTATCCGATCCGCCTGGAGGTCGTCAGCCGCTTCAAGACTAGGAAAGAACAGGAAAAGATCCTCGAAGACGTCAAAAGAGGGCTGGTGGATGTGCTGATCGGGACGCACCGCATTCTTTCAAAGGATGTGGAATTTCAGGATCTGGGTCTGCTGGTTGTCGATGAGGAGCAGCGCTTCGGTGTCAGGCACAAGGAGCTGCTCAAACAGCTCAAGAAAAATGTCGACGTTCTGACGCTGTCCGCGACGCCGATACCGAGGACTCTGCATCTCTCGCTCTCGGGCATCCGCGACATGAGCATCCTCGAAGAACCTCCGGAGGACCGAAGGCCGATCATGACCTATGTGACCGAGGCGAGGGAGGGGATCATCGCCGACGCGATTGAAAGAGAGATCGCCCGGGGAGGACAGGTCTTTTTCGTCTACAATCGGGTCGAAACGATTGAAAAGATGGCTTATCTGCTCAAACAGCTCGTGCCGAGCGCAAGAATCGCGACGGCTCACGGACAGATGACCGCGACGAGACTCGAGGACATCATGGTGGATTTTCTCGAAAAAGAATACGATGTCCTGCTCTGCACGACGATCATTGAAACCGGAATGGATATTGCCAATGCGAACACGATGATCGTCTATGACGCCGACCATATGGGGCTCTCCCAGCTCTATCAGCTCAGAGGGCGGGTCGGACGCTCGGCGAGGCAGGCCTATGCCTACTTCATGTATCAGAGAGACAAGGTGCTGACCGAGGTTTCGGAGAAGAGACTCCGGGCGATCAAAGAGTTTACCGAGTTCGGAAGCGGATTCAAGATCGCCATGCGGGATCTTGAGATTCGGGGAGCGGGAAACATTCTCGGCGAGCGTCAGCACGGTCATATGGCGGAGATCGGCTACGATCTCTATGTCAAGATGCTGGATCAGGCGGTACGCACGATGAGCGGGCAGCAGATCGAGGAAAAAGTCGAGACCGAGATTGAGTTTGATATCAGTGCTTATATTCCTGAAAGCTATATCGAAGATGAGATGACCAAGATCGAAATTTATAAGAAAATCGCCTCGATAGACAGTAAACAGGAGATGATGGATATGGAAGAGGAGATCGAAGACCGTTTTTCCGACCTTCCCCATCCGACGCGCAATCTGCTGATGATCGCCTATATCAAATCGCTAGCTTCCCGTCTGGGCGTCGTCAGGATCACGCAGCATAAGACGAAGATTCATTTCATATCCAAAGAGGAGAAAGATTCCGTCAAAAGAGATTTTGAAGAGACGGAAGATTACAAATTGATGACAAAGATAGCCGAGTTTTTAGAGTTGATGATATAATAAAATTTGACCTTCTTGATTTTCAATTTAGGGATAATGAAGAATTTCAAAAACAAAAGAATGGAGAAAGGGAGAAAATAATGAAGCTGAAAAAATGTGTGACGGTTTTGGCGGCGGGAGTTGCCGCGTTGATGCTGACAGCCTGCGGAACCGGTGGGCAAAACAGCTATGTGGCTAAAGTCAACGGAAAAGAGATCTCTTATGAAACCTATCAAAACAATTATATGATCTTTAAAAAACAGATCGAGTCCAATGTCGGGGCGGATATCTGGAATCAGGATTCCGGAGAAGGCAAGACCTATGGAGAGGTGTTCAAAGAGCAGATCCTTGAAAAGCTGATCGAAGATGAGCTGGTGGCTCAGGCCGCGGAAAAAGAAGGCATCAAGATTGACGAAGCCGAAGTGGATAAGCAGATGGAAGAGTTCAAAAAACAGATTGAGACGAACCAGGAATACAAAGAGTACCTGAAACAGAATGCTATCGGCGATGATTTCATCCGCTATCAGATGAGCGCGGATAATCTCCTTCGGGATTTCAAAGTGGATTACGAGAAAAAATATCCGGTGTCCGAAGAAGATATGAAGAAATATTATGAGGAAAATCAGGAGATGTTTCGAAATAATGAAGTGAGGGCTTCTCACATCCTTGTTTCCACAATAGACGAAAAGACCCGGCTGCCTCTTTCCGAGGAGGAGAAAGCGAAGGCCAAGGCAAAGGCGGAAGATTTGCTCAAGCGTGTGAAAGCGGGAGAAGATTTTGGGGAATTGGCCAAGCAGCATTCACAGGATCCCGCTTCGGGACAGGTGGGAGGAGATCTGGGATTCTTTCCGAAAGGTCAGATGGTCAAACCTTTTGAGGATGCGGCTTTTTCGATGAACAAGGGGCAGATCTCCGACTTGGTGGAATCGAATTTCGGTTATCATATCATCAAAGTGACGGATAAAAAAGATGAAATGTCGACTTTCGATGAAGTGAAGGATCGCATCCGAGAGAATCTGGCCGGCGAATCCTACCAATCCCATATCAACGAACTCAAAAAGCAGGCGAAGATCGAAAAGAACGAGGAGCTGCTGAAAAAAGAAGACAAGAAAGAAGAAAAATAAGGAAAGAAATAAAGGAAAGAAATAGAAGATAGAACGCAGAAAGAAGAAAAAAGAAACGATGATCAGACAAGAGAAAAGCCGTCTGCAAGCGGGAAAGAGACACAGGAGGGAAAGCATTGAGTAAAAATTCTTTTGTAAAAGGAGCGTTCATACTTGGGATCGCAGGCGTTATCGTGAAGTTGATGGGCGCATTTTTCCGCATCCCTCTCTGGTATATGATCGGCGATGAGGGGATGGGATATTATCATACGGCCTATCCGATCTATGTGCTTTTGCTATCGATCTCGACGGCGGGTTTTCCGATTGCGATCTCGAAAATGATGGCCGAAAGAAGAGTGGTCGGAGATTACAGAGGGGCTCATAAGGTCTTTACGACGAGTCTGAAATTTCTAAGTGCGATGGGAGTCCTCACCTCGGCTGTCGTCTTCCTCTTTGCTGAAGCCATCGTCACCGTGCCGGGAAATCCGAAGGCGGTCTATTCCATGATCTCGCTGGCGCCGGCTCTCTTGTTCGTGCCGATCATGGCGACTTTTCGGGGGTATTTTCAAGGTCGGAATAATATGACGCCGACGGCGGTTTCTCAGGTGATCGAGCAGTTTTTCCGAGTCGGCGCGGGACTTGGGCTCGCCCATCTGCTTGTCAGCAAAGGCGTCATGTACGGAGCGGCGGGAGCCTCCTTCGGCGCCTCGGTGGGAGCGATCTTCGGGACGCTTTTCGTCATTTTTGTCTATATGTCGAATAAAGACCGAATCGACGGCGAACGGAAGGCTGCGGATATCTTTCCGCAGGAAAAGACGAGAGCGATCCTGTCGAGCCTTCTTGTCATAGCCGTGCCGATCATCATCGGCTCCTTGGTGCTCCCGATCATGAACCTGATCGATCTTGGGCTTGTCATGCGCAGACTCGTCGCTTCCGGATATACTCCGGAAGCCGCCAATGAACTCTATGGACAGCTTTCAGGAAGGGTGAACACGATCATCAATCTGCCGCAGATCATGACGATCTCCGTCGCAGTCAGCTCAGTACCCGTTATTTCAGAATGCTTCAAACTCAAAGATATGGAGGGCGTGCGTAAGAACGCGAGGATGGCTATAAGGCTGACCACCCTGATCGGTCTGCCCGCCGCCGTCGGTCTCATGGCGCTGCCGAACCAGATCATTCAGCTGCTTTACGGCGATTCATCCGGTTCTGCGGGAGAGCTGCTCTTTATCATGGCCTTCGGCGTCTATTTCCTTAGTCTGGTACAGGCTTTTGTCGGAATTCTGCAGGGAGTCAGCCGTTCCTATGTGCCGGTCATCAATCTGATGATCGCCATAGTCTTCAAGACGATCTGCACCTTCATTTTGACAGCGATTCCCAGCCTCAATATCAAGGGAGCCGCGATAGGGACTGTGATCGCTTATATGATCGCCTTTGCCCTCGATCTGCTCTCCGTGAGAAAATATCTGCGCATGAGATTTTCGCTGCGAAGTTTTGTCATCATGCCCCTGATCGCTTCCGTTCCCATGGGGATCGCGGCAAAGCTCAGCTATCATCTCTTTGCGAATGTCATCGGAGGAAAACTGGCCTTCGTTATGGGCGGAAGAATACCGATTCTGCTTGCGGTCGGAGTCGGCGTGCTCGTCTACGGCGTCATTCTCATCGCGACCGGAGGCGTCACCAAAGAAGAGCTCAAGAAGTTTCCTGGCGGAAAAAGAATACTGCGTTTTCTGCCGAAATAATTTGAAACATGAAAAGACCGGGGAGAAGTTGTCCTCGGTCTTTTATCATTGTATCCCGGAATCTATAACTGATACCAATAACGTGAATCTTATCCCCGTTTCAGACTGAAGACAAAGCCAACATTGGAGAGCGAAAGCTCTTTTCAGATTGCAGACAAACTTCAAAATCATTCGCCGGCGCGGACTCTCTTTCGGAAAAATCGGACTTACTCGCCGGAAATCTAGGCCGAACTCAAAGCGACGTCCTGCCGCTTTCGCTCTAAAATCAGCGTCCTGCTGATTTTTCTGAAATTTCAGCGGCTCGTTCTTCTCGATTTTTTTCACGAAAGTTCCTCCTCTTCGTCTCATGAATTTTGAAGTTTGTCCGCTTTGTCTACAATTTGTGCTGAATATAGATTCAGTGCTCCCTGTTAAACTCGTGAAGGGTATGATTTCAAAGCCTTCTGAGGGGACAAGACAAAAAATATAAATAAAATACAAAAAACTTCTTGACGGTGAAAAAGACCTGTGATATATTAGTAGATGTCTTCGGCAGAGGCAAAAAAACAAAG
>JAUMYL010000009.1:70549-117753 GCA_030528675.1 Peptostreptococcaceae bacterium | reverse complement strand
GTCTGCGCTTAAATGTCTGCCCTCAGAGAGGACATGTACTAATATATCACGCTTTATTTTCAGCGTCAAGTGTTTTTTTATTTTTTTTCAGGATAATTTTTCGAAAATGTCTTCCTGACCTGATTCAGCAGGCTTCCCCCCTTTGAGAGAATACACACTGCCTAAGAGTTTTTGAGTGTATTTTTGCTTCGCCTGCTCCGATACGTGAGCACTGTCCAAAGTTTCGATGATCCTGCCTTCATGCATGACCGCCATGCGGTCCGTCACGCTTCATACCATCGCCATGTCCTGCTCCTCGCTCTGCTCTATCCCTCTTCCCCCGCTTTTTCGGGATAGATAAAAATCTCTCTGCGATAGGCGATGTCTCCTTCTCGAAACAGAATCGAAAAACGCAGCGCCCCGCCGGCGGTCTTGTGGAGCTCCACGCTCTCGACACGGGTGGCGATATCGTAGCCGCCGGTCAGCTCCATCAGTCCCTCTTTGGAAGTTCCTCCTTCCCGGTAGAGGAGTTTTCGGCTCTCCGGCTTGAAATTCAGGACGTGATACTTACGGACGAATCGTCTTTGCGACTCTTCATAGAGAGGCTCCGAAAAGAAAAAACTGCGAAACGCCCCTCCGGAGAAATCCTCATAGTTCTGCAGTTCCCCTTCCCTGTTTTGGATATAAAGGGGCGTCATCGTCCTTTCAAGACGCTGTTTCAGGATGTGCTCGGTTATTTCGCTGATATCAAAGAGCTCATTCCTGACGGAAAGCTCTCGAATCATGCGGATTTGCCGTCCGAGAATGCTCCAGAGCACAAAGCTGAGCATCAGAAAAAGGCCGATTGCCGCGACGAGCTCTATGAGGCTGTACCCCTTCCTATTCATCCCGGTAGACCTCCACTCTGCCGGAAAAAGGGACAATCGTCAGACGAAATCTCTTCCCGCTCTGCCGGTCTTCTATACGGATCGTCTCTCCGGCCCACCGAAACTGTCCGCTTCTCAAAAACTCGATTTTTTCAAGGTCATTTGTACTTCGAACCTGCAGATCTTCAGGAAAACGGACGGTTTTGACGATATGCCCGTCTTCTCTGATCTCATAGCCGGAGATCTGCTGCCCTTTCTTTCCCGCCTTCTCGTCAAAGAGATAGTCCAGCCTCGCCTGCCGGTCCGAATACACGCTCCTGCGGTAAATATGACGAATATCGGAGGCAAATCCGCGGACGAAACTGTCCGCATAGAGACCTCGAAGATGCCTGTAGGAAAACCCCGCCGCTGTAAGAATCAGCAGCAGAACGACGACCGCCGTGATCTCGACCAGGGTGAATCCTTTAGCCCTGCGCCTCTTTGTGAGCCAGTTCCTGCCTGATCCTTTGTTTGTATTTCTCTTTGAGGACATCGTCTTCTCCCCTCCATAAGGATTTGAATTCTTCTTCCTCCGGTTCTTCCAGACCGATACTGTAATAGAGGATATACTCGTTTTTTGCCCCGAATCGCCGCGGAGCGATCGCCGCTTTGACAAGAACGCTTCTGCGTTCTTTATCATAGCGAACCCAGAGGATTCGGTAAATCAGATCCCCGAGTTTTTCTCCGCCCATCTTCTCTCTAAAGGGAATATCGTACCCGTTGACGAAATATTTGGAAAGTATGGCCTGAAACTCGCCTCTCAGATCAGAGTCTTCCCTCTCCTGCTCCGCAGGAGGATTGGGGTACTTTTCTCTCCATTCCCGCGCCGCTTTCTCGACAGCCCCTTCCGCGAACTCCTCAAGACGCCATTCGATCAGTACCTTGGCCGAACGAAGCTTCTCCGTCTCCGCCAGATATTCCGCCTTGCTGCGCACGAGACGGAGGTTGTCCGCGGAGGCCGCAAGCCCCGCAAGCAGGACGCTCAGTAGGAGGACGGCGATGACCGAGACGGAAACCGTGATCGCCCCTTTTGAAGATCGGCGCCTTGGCAGTCCGTATCCAAATCGCCCGCACCCGCAGGAAGGGTATCCGAATCTGAAATATCGAGAGGCTGTCTGCCCTTCCCTCTCCGGCCCTCCTTCTTCTTTCCTATCGGCGCAGGAACACTTCTGTCTCACAGCTTTCTCCCTCCTCGTCCTCGACCCGGATATATACGACGACGATCTCCTCGTGATCGCTCGGGCGGCAGTCTATTCGTATGCGGAGCCTGTCTTCTCCCTCGAGGATCTCCCGATCCTCTGCGGGAATATCTCCTCCGGTAAGACCCCGGGCCGTATCCTGCATCAGCCGGCTCATCCGGCCCAACCGTTCCGCCTTCGTCAGCAGGAGCTGAGAAGCGTATCCGATACGGGCTGCCGGAATCACAAAGATCAGCAAAATACTGACGGCTGCGACGATATCGATCAGCACGACGGCTCTCAGGCGCGTTTTCTTTGCCTTACTCATAAGACCCTCCGCTCATCTCGAGCACGAGGCGGATCTCCCCTTCTCCTCTTAGAGGCAGACTGAGCTCGGCGATCCGCACCGATACGGGCAACTGCGAAAGGCCGGAAAAGAAAACAGACCATCTCTCCTCTTCCGCCGGAGAAAACTGCAGAGTATACCGGATTTTCCCCTCAAGGATCACTTCTTCGGCGGTCGGAATCAGCCCCGCATCCCGGACAAGACCGCGAATCTCGTCAAGGGCCGTATACTCACTTTCAAAATCGCCTTTTTCCTGTCTCTGCTGCTCCGAGCGACCGCGCAGCATCCGGTTTTCTTCTCGGAGGCGATGATTTTTCAGTCCGAGAGGAAAACTGACCAGAGCGATATTCAGCGCTGTCAGCAGCAAAAGCAGCTTCATCTCACGGGATCTCATTGACCGCCTCCATAGTCCAGCCTCGCTCGAATACCCTCTTCACTCATCTGAAATTCCTTTCGAAGAGGTCTCCTTCCCAAGATCTCCGAGATCCTTTCCTCTTTCTCACGGAGTTTTCCGACGTCTGAAGCGGCGGCCCTGACCGTCAGACGGCCTCCTCCGACAAAGATCTCCGACAGTCCCATCCTCTCCTGCCGCTGCGCTTTCAGCAGCCTTGCAAGAACCTCTGCGGATTCTCCTTCTTCCTCTCTCTTTTCCTCCTTTGGCGCAAAGACTCTCATCTTTCGGTTTTCTCTCTGCAGGCTTTCATTCTGCAACATCAGAAATCCGTTTGAGAGCATCAGAAAGAGCAGCGCTGCCGGAAATAAAAGCTTTCTCATCCCTTCGCCTCCCGTCTTTATTTTGATCCTATATCAAAGCAAAACTGAAAATCCTTTTTATTTTTCACGCCCTTAACAGCATTTATGCCAAACCTCTTGTCGATGTTCAGCCTGTGCTGCCATGCAATTTCAAAAGCCGGACAGTATCATATCGAATGGAGCATTCCTGCATCCAGCAGCGGGAGTACGACCCCGATCATCAGCAGGCCGACGGCGGCCGTCAGCAGCAGGACTGCGACGGGCTGAGCCATCGAAGAGAGAGACAGACAGCGGCTTTCCACTTCTCTTTTGTATCTTTCCGCCAAGTAACCGATCTTACCCGCCAGATCTCCCGAAGTCTCTCCGAGAGCCACAAAATATCTCAGCTCCTCGTCCTTCAGCTGAAGACGTCCAAGGCTCTCCTCAAGCGTCTTTCCCTCCGTGATCTGTCTCATCAGCTCCCGAATCTGCTCCTTTATCTTCGGGTTGTGCTGATTGCGCTCGATGACCTCCAGAGTGCGCAGGATATCCAGCCCGCATCCCAGCATGATGCTGACGCTCCAGATGATCTCGCCGAGCTTCTGTCTGCGAAAGAGCCCGCCTGCGACAGGCAGGATGTAGAGCAGCGGATAGCCGCTTCTCCGCTCCAAAATCAGACCCAGACCATGCCGGAAAAAGACGACAAAGAGAACCCCCGTGCAGAGGATGGGTAGAAAGTATTCCCGAAGAATCAAAAATCCCCGGATCAACGCAAAAGCCTCCGCTTCCTCCAGAAAGACCGCCTCCCCGTACAGACGGGCAAGAGAGGGAACAAAATGAAAAATCAGAAAGAGCATCAGAAAAAAAAGACAGCCCAATACCAAAAGCGGATAGTACATCGCCTGCATCAGCTGTCTTCGGAAACTCTCTCTCTGCATGTAAAAACAGCGAAGTTTTTCAAGAGCCGCAGTCAGATCTCCGCTCTGCTCTCCGCTCTCGACGATGGCCAGCGCAAAATCTTCAAAAACTCCGGTCTTTTCCATCGAAGTCCTCAGAGAATCGCCGGCAGCGATATGCTCTCTAATCTGTGAGGCGGTTCTTCCTTCCGCGCTGTCTTTTTCCATGCTCTCAAGCGCCTGTATCAGTGGGATTCCGGAGTTCAGGAGATTTTCAAGGGAGAAGAACCATCTTCCGTACTGTGAGGGCCTGCGTTTTTTTCGATTCTCAAAAATATCTCGTATACTCATCGACCGACGTCTTCCCCTCCAAAACCATAGATTTCAGCCTTTCCCGCAGTGAATCCTCCTCTGCGCCTCCGGTTCGCCTGAGCTCACTCTTCCCCGCTGACTTCTCTTTGATCTCCTTGCGGATCTCTTCATTGATCTCAAGGATCTCAAACAACGCCCGGCGCCCGGCATACCCGGTTCCGTAACAGGTCGGGCATCCCTTCGGCCGAAAAAGAGAGACCTTTCCCTCTTCTCCGAGGATCCGCTTTTCTCTCCGCTCCGCCTCATATTCTTCCCTGCAGAGGGGGCAGAGCAGACGGATCAGCCTCTGATTGATGATCAGAGAAAGAGAGTCCGCGATCACATAAGCGTCGATACCGAGATCCTTGAGGCGTTCCAGAGCCCCGAGCGCCGTCCTCGTATGAAGGCTCGAAAGGACGAGATGCCCGGTCAGAGCCGCTTTCAGACCCGTATCCGCAGTTTTCGCGTCTCGAATCTCCCCGATCATGATCACATCCGGATCCTGCCTGAGGGCAAATTTGAGAATATCGTAAAAACCGGCTCTGCTCTCCTTCGTCAGGCTGACCTGTGTCACTCCGTCAAGAGGATACTCCACCGGATCCTCCATCGAGATGATATTCCTGCTGCCGTCATGGATCTCCCGCAAAATCGCCTGCAGCGTCGTCGATTTGCCGCAGCCCGTCGGTCCCGTCACGAGGATGAAGCCGCTGGCCCGATGGATATGCTCGCCTATCTGCCGCCGCTCTTTCTCAGAAAACCCCAGTTCATCGAGGTGAAAGAGGTTTCTTCGGATTCCGAGGATCCTGAGATTGATCTTCTCTCCCGCAATCGTCGGCATGATTGATACCCGGATATCCAGATCCTCGCCCTCCGCCGATCTCGTGAACCTTCCCTCCATCGGCTCAAGAATCCTCGCGATATCCATCTGCGCCCTGACCTTGATATAGCGGGTCAACTGCTCCCCAAAAGAACTCCTGACTGAAAACAGCGTCCGAAGCATCCCGTCTATCCTCAGCTTGACATGAAAGCTTCGGCTCTCCGCCATGAGATGAAGATCGCTCGCATTCAGAGAGAGCGCCGAGTCCAGGCAAAAATCCAGCACTTCCTGCGCCGAGCCTGAACGATAGGCCGCAAGAAACCGCTCTGCGTACTCCGGATTCCGCTCGCAGATATTGTAATATTCTTCCATTCTTTTATGTATATTGCATCTCTTATCGACGAAAAAGAGGATCTTCTCTTTCGGCAGGAGCCTCCTGATCTCCTCCTGCATCTCCCGGGTCAGCGGCTTCTGAGAGAGAAGATGCAGCTCTTCCCCGGTCTGCGGTGCATCCGAGGGAACCGCTCGGCAGCGCTTGGCCAGCTCAATCGGAAAGCGCTCCCGTCCGCCGAAGAGACGCTCTCTACTCTCCTGCATCTCCCGCCTCCTTCGTCAGAACCTCCCAATCCGGCTCCTGAAACTTTCCTTCTTTGACCAGAGTGAGAGAGCCGCCTGCAAGCGAGGATTTCAACACTACCGTCGCCCTTCCCCTGCTGCTGAGACTGACCTCGAAACTCCCGCCGGCGTCATACTGAGGAACCGGGATCTCCCCGCCGCAGGTCTTCCTGACATACTGCAGGAGCTTCGCGTTGTCCGACGCCTTCGCCTTGTCCTCCGCATAGCAGGTCTCTGCGATTTTCGCAAGCTCGACCGCCGTCGCCGCATCTGCCTTGAGACGCTGTTTGTCGACGATCTCCGTATAGCTCGGCGTCATGATCGCCGCCAGTATCATCAGCAGAGAGACCATCGCGACAAATTCAATGAGGGTAAAGCCCCGCTTTCTCATTTCATCCCTCCTTAAACGTTTTCCTGATTATATCATATCTAAAATTTTCCCTCAATTCGATTTTGTATTATTAAAAAAATTTACAGTGCTCTTTGTTCTAAATTTTCTGCATTCACTCGGGAGAAACCTCATATTTTGTTTTTATTCCATTCTTTCACTGATCTTTCAGCCGGAATCTCGATGCGCGCAGCTTTTTCCAATCTGCACAAAAAGGCGAGTGATACTAAAACCTTATTGAAGTGCATTACCGAAAACAATATCGCTGTTAAAATGACAAATTAATCGTCTTTTCAGATGACAATTCAAATGAGCAATAGTATGAAAAGTTACGATTTGGTAACCTTTCTTCCATACATATTGCCATGATTCACCTCACCTGCTATAATTCGGAAAGGTCTTTTCCCGAATTGTCGGACGGTTGATCCTCTGATTCAAATATATTCTGGTTTCTTATCAGCATCGAGGAGCCTTGAGCATGAAGAGAGAATATGATGAAATCCCGACAGGAAAAAGTAAAGACCTGTACTACAAATTTCAAAGGAGGCAATACAGAATGAACCAACGACTACTGGCGATGTTTCTTTGCCTGTGTCTGACCGTAGTGCCGGCGACGCCCGTCGCAGCACTGACACAGGATCTGCAGGCAGCGATCGTGGAAAGCGCTCCCTCCCTCGAGCAGCCAAGTTCACCCACGAACCCCTCAGAAGAAACGGAGCCTAAGGAAAACAGCAAGCAGAGCCGGACTTCCGACGAAGCCGCAGAGGGAATAAACTTCGAGGCGGAAATTCTGAGGCGCGCTCAAAGCACTGATCCGGATCTGTCAATCGAAGGAACGAACAAAAATGGAAATCCCATCGAAAAAGGTGCGGACAAGGACTACCATTACGATAACAATCAGTTAGTGATTCTCAAAGATGGAATCTATACCATTCGAATGAGGAATTCAGTACAGGAGACGAATACTTGGGGAATTCGAGTGGCTTCACCGGAGAGTGTAAGCATTACCCTCGAAAATGTGAAGATTGACCTCAGCGCTTCCGGCGGAGCTGCGATGGAAATCTCTGATAATGCGGGGGACGTCAGAGTTTTTTTCTCCGAGACTAATGTATTGAAATCCAGAGAAAATTTTGCCGGGCTCCAAAAAGACTCCGGAGAAAGCAAAAGTCTGACCCTGATCTCTGTCGGAGATAATGCGAGTCTGACTGCCGAAGGCGGGGACGGCGCCGCCGGAATCGGCGGCAGTAATAGTCGTAAAGGTGCGAATATCACCATTATGGACGGTGAAGTCACCGCCACCGGAAAAGGAGGCGGCGCCGGTATCGGTGGAGGAGGCGGCGCCTCCGGCGTAAATATCACCATCAACGACGGTACAGTCACCGCCATAGGAGAAGACGGTGGCGCCGGCGTCGGCGGCGCTAACGGAAACGGATCCGATATCAAAATCAACGGCGGCACCGTCGATGCAAAGGGTATTGGAAAGGGCGCCGGCATCGGCGGCGGCGAGAATGGAAACGGATTCGACATCAAAATCAGCGGCGGCAAAGTCGAGGCAAAAGGCGGCGGATCCGGCATCGGCGGCGGAAGCACTGGTCACGGTGAGAAGATCACTATCGGCGGCGGCAGCGTCACGGCAGAGGGTGGAAATGAGGCCGCCGGTATCGGCGGTGGCAGCGCGGGAAAGGGTGAAGCCATCACCATCAACGACGGCACCGTCACGGCAAAGGGCGGCAGCAACGGAGCCGGAATCGGTGGAGGAGGCGGCGCCCCCGGCGTAAATATCACCATCAGCGGCGGCAGCGTCACGGCAAAAGGCCTCAATCACGGCGCCGGAATCGGCGGTGGCAGCGCCGGCAAGGGTGAAATCATCACCATCAGCGGCGGCAGCGTCGAGTCAATAGGCGGCGACAACGGCAGCGGCAGAGGCGGTGGAGCCGGCGTCGGCGGTGGCAACGGCGGAACCGGCGAAAACATCAATATCAGCAGTACCGACCATGTCAGCGCAACTTCTCAAGGCCATGGCGCAGGCGTCGGCGGCGGCAGCGGCGGCAGCGGCGAAAACATCAATATCAGCGGCACCGGCAATATCAATGCAATTTCTCATGGCCACGGCGCCGGCGTCGGCGGCGGCAAGGGCGGAGCAGGCACTGCGATTACCATTAGCGGCGGCGCTGTCTATGGGGGCAGTTCTATAGATGGGGCCGGCATCGGAGCCGGAAAAGACGGAGTTCATTCTCGGATTACAATCAGCGGAGGAGATATAACAGGACACAGTGCCGGCGGAACCGGAATCGGCGGCAGTTCTTCCGAAATCACAATCAAGGGAGGAAATGTCAAAGGAACCGGCGTCACAGGAATCGGTGTCGGCGGATCCTCCTCCCGAATCACTGTCAGCGAAGGTCAGATCACCGCAACTACAGAAGCCGAAAACGGCGTCGCCATCGGCGGTTCCTCCTCTGCGATCAATATCAGCGGAGGTCGGATCACTGCAACCGCAGAATCTAACAACGGCGTCGCCATCGGCGGTCTCTCCTCTGCGACCACCATCAGCGGAGGCGAAGTCAAAGCTTCCGGAAAAGGAAACGACGGTAGAGGAATCCAAGGTAGCGTCACAGTCTCCCCTTCTTCAGGCTATAAAATCGAGGCAAAAACCGGAGATGACGAAGCAGGAGCCACTCCGATTGAAGGCTCCCCTTTTACAGCACGATCCGTTATTACTGATCTGATAGAAAATGCCGGATATTTCCAAAGCGTGACCACAGAGTACAGACCTCCCTCCCCGCCACCACCAACCGACCCACCCTCCCCTCCCTCCCCACCAGCACCTCCGGCCCCACCGAAGCCTCCGGCTCCGCCGCTCATTCCATCTTACCGCATCCATCTGAATGCAGAGCCGGCGGAAGGCGGGATGGTCAGCGGAGAGGGAAGCTATCGGCGAAACAGAGAGGTCACGATAACAGCAACGCCAAACAGCGGCTATCATTTTGTCAGATGGACGGAAAATGACAAAACCGTCAGCACAGAGGCGAAGTACAGCTTCCCGGCTGTGAAAAGCCGAACCCTCACGGCAGTCTTCACAAAAGATATCGAACCGACTTTTGAAAAAGAGACCGACAATCCTTCTCATGCTTGGACGATCTCCTTTAACAAGATCCTTGAGCCGTCGGACGTCACCTTGGAGAACTTTTATATTCAAGATGCAAAGGGAAAACTCCTTGAAGGAATCCGTCCCGTGCTTTTGGAAGGCGGGCTCCAGGTGCGCATGGAAAACACGAACCGATTCGAGGAAAATACAGAATATTTCCTGGTGATCCGAAAAGGGGTTCGAAGCGCGAACAAGCGAGCCCTCATGAAAGACGTCGTCCTGAAGTTTCGGGTCAAGAAAAAATAATACTTTCCATCATCGAGGCTGTCCATCATCGGCATGGACAGCCTCTTTCTCTTCCGACGCCGATCACCCCGGATTTTTCATCTCCATCGGTTAACCCATAGGTGATACTATCAGCGATCCGAATTATCATCGGACAAAACGCTTCATTTCAGATTGCAGACAAACTTCAAAAATCATTCAACGGCGCGGACTTGCTTGCCGGAAATCCAGGCCGAGCTCAAAACGGCGTCCTGCCGCTTTCGCTCTAAAATCAGCGTCCTGCTGATTTTTCTGAAATTTCATCGGCTCGCTCCTCTCGATTTTTTCACGAAAGTTCCTCATCTTCGTCTCATGAATTTTGAAGTTTGTCCGCTTTGTCTTCAGTCTGCCCTTCATTTTTCGTTTTAACATGAATATTTTTTCCGGCAACGCTCCATCCACATACCTGATAAGTGATCCGCTCCATTTTTTCGTTCCGAAAAATTTTTACAAAAAACCTTTTCCCTTCTCTGTTTTATGATATGATAAATCATAGGCAATCCACAGACAAAGGAGGATGTACCAATGGCAAAAACAATCGCATTCATCAATATGAAAGGCGGAGTCGGCAAGACGACCCTCGCGGTCAATATGGCCTACGCCCTTGCAAAGCTCCATGAACTCAAGGTCCTTCTGATCGATATCGACCCGCAGATGAACTCCACTCACTACTGTCTCAGCGCAGAAGCGATGGAAGCGCTCATCGACGAGCCCAATCGGACGATCTACGGATTTTTGAATCCCAAATACAAGGCGATGACGACGCGAAAGAACTATATGCCGGACGAACCCCTTGAGGATCTGACCATGTCCGTCGAAGGCGTCTTCGACATCGTTCCTTCCCATCTGAAGATGATGGAAATCCATATCGCAAATCATCCCTTTAAGCTCCGTCAGTATATCAATGAGAATTTCGCCGGCAAATACGACGTCGTCATCCTCGACTGCCCGCCGACGATCTCCAATTACACGAAGATAGGTCTTCTTGCAGCCGACGGCTACCTCGTGCCGATGCGCGCCGACGCTTTCTCCATGTTCGGTCTGCCGATGCTTCAGGAGTATGTACAGGAGCATATCCACCGGGAATTCGACCATAAGCTCGACTTTGTGGGCGTCCTGCTCAATATGGTTCTTCCAAATCGGGTCATCTACAAAAAGGTCAAAGAACGCCTCCGGGAACACTGGGGAGACGCGCTTTTTACCAATGAGATCCCCTACCGGGAGATCATCGTCAAAGGACTCGACGATTCGCTGAACAAAAACAAATTCATGGTCGATATGGCGGGAGATAAGGAGCTGCGGGAGACCGCCGCCCGAGCCGCTCGAGAACTGATGCAGAGAGGAAGGTTATAAGGATGGACGAGAAGATGAAAAATGATATCTATGATATGATGGATCTGCTCAACAAACTCTATGCCTTGGATTTTCTCAAAGACAAAGAGCGCTTCAATCAAATGCAGGACGCCATGATAAAACTGACGAGAGAGCAAAAGACCGCTCCGCCCGAGGCAGCGCCGCTTTTGTCCGGGACGTCCCTCTCTCGGGAAGAAGGACTGACGATCAGATATCTCGAAGAGCTCATGGAAAAAATGAAAGAGATGAATAAGACCGAACTGATGGAATTCGCGGAGGAGAAGAAAGTCAAAGTCAACGCCAATTATACGATGGATGCGATGCGCGGATTAATCCTTCTGGAGGCAGTCCGTAAACACAAGACTCTTCCCACGCCTGCGCCCAAAAAAAAGAGTTCGAAAAGCAAAAAGACAAAGACAAAAACAAAAGAGAAGCCGGAGGAAAACACAGAGAAAAAAGACTTTATCGATCAATGGATCGACTTTTACAAGAAAAGCGGGGAGCGTAAATGATGGACGGAAAACTGGAAAAAGAATATGAAAACCTCAGGCTCTTTCTGGCGCAGCGCTACAACATTGAACTGGAAGAAGATCCGGAAGAGATGGACGCGGGCAAGTACCATATGATCCGCTCCTTCCTTTATTTTCTCCTCAGCCTGAAGATCTGGGAAGAGAGACTCTCCTCCCATCCGAGGGTCAACGCACCCTCCCGTCTCTATTTTCAGGAGAATGTCTCCAATATCGCCCACGCTTTTCTGCTGACGATGCTGGAGCTCAAACTTCCGGCCATCCTCATGCTCCGGAGAACCCAGGAAAATCTTCTCCATTTCTTCTATTATAAAGAGCATGAGGCAGAGGCCTCCAAAAAAGAACGCAACGCCAACTTCCGTCCTTATAAAGATTTTGCGGAGCTCAAGGAATACATCGTCTACTATCCCTTTCGCTATAAATACAATACGGATCCGCTGCGTCTGCGCGCTCTGATCGCAGATATCATCGAAACCTGGGGAAGAGAGTACGACGAGCTTTCCCGCTATGTTCACGGTTCCAATACAAAATACTTTTCCAGTCATAATCTGATGGACGCGATGGCGATGTCCGAGGAAGATTTTCGGCAGATGGATCGGATGACCGCGACGCTGAGCAGCATCCTCAACAGTCTGATGATGATCTTTTTCTTTTCCGATTACCGGGAATTTGATGAAAATACGGAAAAACACTTTATCCGCTGCGCCATCGCCAATGAATTCGGCTATAAACGCCGCCTGACCGAGATTTTTTATGAAATATAAAGACCGGAGGAAAGTCGCCTATGTTTCTGCGGGAAGAAGAAGAGTTTGACAACATTCGAAATTTTCTGCTCCGGCATTACCGGATGGATATCCGACCGCCGGACGAGCCCCTGCAGCCGCTGATCAAAAGCTGCCTTTTATTTTTCATGAGCGCGCATATCTGGAAACAGCGGGGCGTCGCGGAGCGGATCCTGTCCCCGAAATCTCGAGGTCTGCTTCAGGAAATCATCGCCTGCATCCTGCATCTGATCTCCCTTTCGGCCTTGCAGATGAAACTTCCCTTTCTGATGATGAGCGAAAGACTTCTCGGGCTGATCCCCTGTTTTTTTGCCTTCGTCCATGCCGATGAATCGAATCCTTCTTCCGAACCGCTCGATAGGCACTCGTGCTTTCCGGTCGGCAGCGTAAAAGGAGAAGCGATGTTGGGAAGAGAGGAATATCAGAGGCTGATGAAGATTCAAACCGAGCTCGTCGAGCAATATGAACTCGTTCGCGACGAGATCTGCGGATATCTTCACTTTGACAGAGCTTTGTATTTTTCCAACGAGCAGTGGCTGGATCTCACCGCAATGAACCGTTTGGAAATTGAGGTTTACAAAGACTGCATCGATTTTCTCCGCAGCTTTTTCAACACCTACATGATGTTTTGGGATTTTGACTTTTACCTTGAGAAAATCCCGGAAGAAGAAAAAGCTTTCATTCGAAGATCCATCGAAAACCGCTATGGCCTCAAGAAAAAGATAAGAGAGCTCTTTGATGAAATTTGATTTTGGACGGATAAAACAAAAATCGAAAATCAACGGCATTTTGAATTTTATTGAATTTTTCTTCAGTATTTTTCCATTGTAAAAGTAAGGAGGAAAAGCAGATGAAAAAGCTTTCGCTAATCATTCCGATCTTCGAGAGAGCAGAGGAGATCCGATCGATTTTCAGCGAACTGGATCGAAAGATTCTTTCGCAGAGGGAGGCGGAGATCGAGATCATTTTTGTCGATGACGGATCGACGGATGCTTCTTATGAGGAACTGCTCCGTCTTCGGGACAGAGACCGACGAATCAGGCTGATCCGATTTCCCCGACACTGCGGGATTCATGCCGCCTCTCACGCAGGTCTGACCCTGGCCCGCGGCAGCTGCATCGCCTTCATACCGGAGCTTCAGCAGGCGCCTTTGCTCCTATGGGAAATGTACGATCTCTGGAAGAGGGACTCCCGACTCGTCCTCGTCCTTCCCGAACACGAAGAGCGCGGCAGTCTCGGAAAACGCTTCGACGAATCCGCCTGCAAGATCCTCCGCCGATATGCTCTTCCTGAGATCCCGCGAATTCCGAAAGGGGATTTCGACTGCTTCCTGATCGGCTCCGACCTCCGCCGGGAGATTCTGGCGCGAAACGACGCGAGGACGCCCATCGTCGGACAGGCCCTCTACCTGGGATATAAGCCGGAGATACTCACGCCCGGGCCGAAAAAATACGAGCTCAAAGACAAACTCCATGAGCCGAAAAAAACAAGGAAGGAACCGAACAAACTGCTGATGAAACTCCGCTTCTTCGCCGACTACTTCCCGCCCTTTTCCTATCTGCCGATACGCTTCCTCTCGGCGCTTGGCGTCCTTACGGCAGCGGCCGGTTTCGTCCTTGCGTTCCTTCTGCTGCTCTTTTTCGGATACGCCGCCGGAGGCTTCACCCTGCTGATGATCTTCATTCTGGTCTTCTCCGGCCTTCAGATGACGATGCTCGGAATCTTCGGTGAATATCTCTGGCGTATCTTGGATGAAACAAGAAAGGTTCCACCCTATCTCATCACCGAAAGCGAAGGTTTCAACGAAGAGAAAGAGAACCTGCCGCAATAGCGGAAAAAAAGGCTCCCTATTCTTCCCCGATACGGTTCTCCTCGACCAGCTTGGCGTGCACGATGAGGCGGTATCGGTCCGAATTGAGGGGATGACAGGTGATCAGGGTGATCAGAGACTGTCCGGTCTTCGGATTGAGCACGGAAAAATCGTCGGGCTCGATGATCCTCTGCTCGTAGACTTCGTATTTCAGCATCTTGTCCTTCATGCGGATATAGATATGATCCCCTCTTTTCATCTCGTTGAGACGGCTGAAAAAGACGGAAAAAGTATGCCCTCTGTGGCCCGCCAGACCACTGTTGCCGTCTTTTTCTCCGGGGATCGCCGTTGCCGGCATATGCCCGATCCCTCGGGAGAGCTGCTTCTCCGAAGTCCCTTCCATGATCGGCAGGTTGATTTTCAGCTTTTCAATCGAAAGGATTCCGATGACGGTTCCCAGATCAATGATCTGATTGGTGTTCGTGTCCACATCGCTGATCTCGAAATCTTTCTCTTCCACCGCCTCCTCAGAATGAGCCGTCAGCTTCGACAGCTCGTCGTTCGTCTGCTGAAAAGACAGCGCGATCTCCTCCTCAAAGGCTTCCATCATCTTCTTTTGCTGCCAGTCGTTATAGAGATTCCCCGCAAAGGGGATCAGCATCAGCAAAAGACCGATGATGACAAAAATAATTGAAATCACTCTTCTCATTTTCCATACTCCCCGCATCCGAAATTTTATCTTTCGTAAACCTGCTTATCGTAATATTTGAGGATATCTCCTTCATAGCACATCTTGGAAGTGAAAAACCCCTCCTCCTGCATCCACTGCATGAAGAGGCGGTCTCCTTCGAACATCGGAAGCTCAAAGAGACGCTCCTTTTCCACCCATTGCAGATCCCCCTCCGGCGATTCGATGACCTCTCCCTCAAAATCGTCGCAGACAAAGAGAAACATATACCAGTCCCCGGAGCCCTGAAAATCGGGAAAACTGATGAATCCTTTGAGCCGAAGGGATTTTGCAATCAGTCCGCTCTCCTCATAGACCTCCCGGCGGATACATTCCTCCGGCGCCTCTCCGCTTTCCACCTTGCCTCCGAGGCCGACCCATTTGCCCTCCATGACGTCGTTTTTTTTCTTCGTGCGGTGCAGCATCAGGATCTTTCCCTCTTTTTCAATATAACAATGCGTCGATAATATCATTCTTCATCCTCCCTCTCCCGGATCTCCCGCCTGAGACGGTCGAGGCTCCTGCGGATCACTTCATAAGAAAAGCCTTTGTAAGACAGGCTCATCCCGGTCTTGTTCAGGCGCTCCTTCAGCGGCTTGCCCCTCAGAGAATCAAACTTTCTCCGCGCAAGATAAAGGGCGTTTTCCAGTTCCTGTCCCTCGTCGATCTCTTCCATCGACTGAGCGATATCCTCCTTGGACAGACCTCTCTCCCGAAGCTTCTGCACCGCCTGACGCTTCGAATACCGTCTTGCCTTCATGCCGCTCTCTGCCAGAGCCTGTGCAAGGGCCCCATCGTCAAGAAAACGATGTTTTTGCAAAAAAACGATCACTTCGCTGACGATCTCTTCTTCATATCCTTCTCTGCGCAGCAGAAAAGCCATCTGTTTCGTCGACTTCATCGAGGCGCTGAGCACCCGCATCGCCTTTTCCCGCGCACGCATCCGCCTCTCCTTGTACTCCTGCGCTTCCCTGTCTGTCATATCGGCTGCCTCTCCTCTCTCTCAAGATACACGTCCTCTCTTCTTCCGTTTTGTCCCTGCATACTTGCGGGGATTTCTCATCATGCCGGACAGAACCGCTTTCCTCCGGTCATGCCGCTCTTCCCCCGAACCGGGTCTGATTCCTTTATACCCCGCGGCAGCCTTCTCAACACAAGAGAGAAAATGGAATCTTCGACATATATGAAACGTTTTTTGAATATATGAATTTACATTTATCTTTTTTCATGATAATATTAGCCTAAGCTAATTTCAAACTGCAGACAAACCTCAAAAATCATTCGCCGGCGCGGATTCTCTTTCGGAAAAATCGGATTTGCTTGCCGGAAATCCAAGCCGAGCTCAAAACGGCGTCCTGCCGCTTTCGCTCTAAAATCAGCGTCCTGCTGATTTTTCTGAAATTTCAACGGCTCGCTCCTCTCGATTTTTTCACGAAAGTTCCTCATCTTCGGCTCATGAATTTTGGAGCTTGTCTGCTTTGTCTTCACGCTGATATTAGCTTAAACTAATTTTTTAGTCTGACTTAAAGTGATTTGGAATTGATGTTGAAAGGAGGATTTTTTGAAAGAAAGAGATCATTTTTTCCCCGCCGTCCTCGGACTTTTGACCCTGCTGGCGGCAAGCATGATCGTCGCGGCTTTTTTCGGTTCTGCCGACTTGGACGCCTCGACAGTCCTTCGAGTGCTGGAGTCGAAGCTGCTGCACCGTGAGATCCCCGACCTCAAGAGATCCGCTCTGACGATCATCTGGGATCTGCGCCTTCCGAGAGCTCTTCTGGCCCTTGCCATCGGGGGAGCTCTTGCGGTCTCCGGAGCCTGCATGCAGTCGATCACTCAGAATGTCCTCGCGGATCCGTACATATTGGGCGTGTCCAGCGGCGCCTTGCTCTTCGTCAGCTTTTCCTATTTTGTCGGAGGGATCTTCCTGCTTCACCCCGCTTTCATCCCGTTGATGGCCTTCGCCGGAGCCATTTTCTCTCTGATCCTGATCTACACGGTCGGCAGGGTCGGACGGGGCGGCAGCACTTCGAGACTGATCCTGACGGGTATGGCGATATCCATCACCCTCAACGCCGTCTCCAATTTTTTTATCTTCGTCACCCCTCACGAGTCGAGAATGCGCAGTCTCTTTGCCTGGACTCTCGGCGGGCTGGCCTCCGCGCGCTGGGACAATCTGCCGCTGCTTTTCTCCGCTCCCCTGATCGGCTGTCTGCTTTTTTACCGCTATGCAAGGGCCTATGATCTGATGAGCCTCGGCGAAGAAACCGCCGTAAGCCTCGGCGTCGATGTCAGAAAGCTGCGCCGCGCGACGATCGTTCTCGTTGCCTTTGTCTGCGGCATCTCCGTTGCAGGAGGCGGACTGATCGGGCTCGTCGGCTTCATCATCCCGCATATCGTCCGCCACTTTGTCGGCACCAACCATCAGAGACTGATCCCGGCCGCTTTTCTCTCGGGAGGGATCTTCCTCCTTTGGGCGGATATCCTTGCGAGGACCCTTATGGCACCGGAAGAACTGCCCATCGGACTGTTCACTGCGATCTGCGGAGGCCCTTTCTTCGTTTGGATACTGAGAAGGGAGGAAGCTGCATGAAGGAAGCAGTCGGGATTCGCGGCCTCTCTTTCGAGGTCGGAGGCAAATCGATCCTCTCGGACATCCGCCTCTGCGTCGAAAAAAACTCTCTCGTCGGAATCATCGGACCCAACGGTTCCGGAAAGACCTCGATGGTCAAACATTTTTACCGCGCCCTTCGCCCGAAGGCTGCAACCGTCTTCATCAACGGTCAGGATATCCACGATCTCAGCTTCCGACAATCTGCCCGACAGCTATCCGTCATGAGACAGGAAAATCCGAGCGATTTTCGTTTCAGCGTCCTCAATATGGTGTTGCTGGGCCGCTCTCCCTACCTAGAGTTTTTCCAGTCTTTCGGAGAAAAAGACCGGCGCATGGCCTTGGACGCTCTGGAGCAGGTCGGCATGAGCGCTCATCTGCACAAGGACTTTCGTGTGCTCTCCGGAGGCGAAAAACAGCGCGTCCTTATCGCCCGCTCCCTCGTTCAGCAGGCGGAGATATTGATTTTGGACGAACCGACCAATCATCTCGATGTCCACTACCAATGGGCGCTGATGGATACGATCAGCAAACTCGACAAAACGATCATCTCAGTCTTTCACGACTTGAATCTCGCCTCGAGGTTCTGTCAGAAGCTCTTCGTGATCTCGGAGGGAAAGATCCTCTGCGAAGGTTCGCCGGATCAGGTGCTGACGGAAGAGCTTCTCGAGAAAGTCTTTCACGTTAGGGCAAAGATCCTCAGCGATCAGGGACGCCGCTACGTGCTTTATGAGGGAGCCGTTCCGAGGTGAGCTTCCCTCCAATCTTTCAACCCTTTTCACAAAAGATTTCAGACCCGAAAGGAGAATCTCTCATGAATCAAATGAAAAAAGCAATCGCCGCAATCCTGAGCGTCATGCTGCTGAGCCTTGGGGGCTGCAGTGCAAAATCCCCTGAAAGCAAAGCTCCCGAAATGCCCGCCTCCGAGCCGTCTGCAGAAACCCCTGCGGAAGAGACTGTCTCGGAATCTGCCGCTCACTATCCGGTCAAGATCCAAAGCGACGGCAGCGAGCTCCTTGTGGAAAAGATGCCGGAAAAAGCTGTCATCTTCAATTACGATATCGCCGAAATCATGTCCGCCCTCGGCCTCGCAGACAAGATCTACGCCTTCCGCGGAGGACATCAGACCGCTGAAGACGTCCTTCCTCAATACCGGGACGCGATCCTGAACCTCAAAGACACGGAGTCGATCGCCGCGGAAAAAGGCTTTCCGACGCTGGAGAATATGCTGAGCCTCGAGCCGGATATGGTCATAATGCCCTCTTACTACTTCAATAACGATGTCTTCGGCAAAAAAGAAGACTATGCTCAGAACAATATCCCCCTGTATATCACCGAGGGCACTTCCGTCCCCAGCTGCACAATCGAAAACACCTACAACGACATCCTGAACATCGGCCGAATTTTCGACCGGGAAGAGCGGGCGACGGAGCTGATCGAAGAGATGAAAACTCGGGTGAAGGCCGTCGAAGAGAAGATGCAGGGCAAGAAAAAGCTCAAAGTGATGGGGCTCGACAGCGAGCACAACGGAAAGCTCGTCTCCTGGGGCGGCGTGGGACTTGCCAACGACCTCGTTCGTCTGGCCGGAGGGGAAAATATCTTCGCCTCCGCACAGAAACAGTTCCCTCATGTCAGCTGGGAGGAAGTGATCGCCGCCGACCCGGATATCATCGTCATCGCCGCTTACGAAGATGACAACAAAGGGCAGGCGAAAGTCGACCTGCTGAAAAACAATCCCCAGACCGCCGGACTGAATGCAGTGAAAAACGACCGGATCATCATCGTTCCGCTGTTCAGTGTCTTCCCGGGTCTGCAGAACGTCGACACGGTCGAAGCGATCTCGGAGGCGATTCTCGATGCGCAGTAGCGCCGAGCGCTGGAACCGAGCGATCAAACCCTTCCTGCTCCCCAAGACAGCTGATTCAAACGAGCAGGAAGCCCGCTCTTATCTGGAATTTCCCGGCGTCATCGAGGACGGGCGCCGACGGGCCGCGATGATCCCGGTCCGAAAAGAAGATCAGATCCTCGAGATCGGACCCGGTCCCGGCATCCTGACCCTCCCGCTGGCGGAGCGCGCCCGGTTCGTTCGCACCGTGGAGCCCTGCCCGGCAATGGCCGCTCTGCTCGGAGAGAGAGCGGAGGAGGCGGGGCTTCTCAATATCGAGACCCTCCCGCTCAGATGGGAGGACTATGAGGACGCCCGGATTTTCGACCTTGTGGTCTGCTCACTTTCCCTTCTCCTGAGCGATATCGAAACCTCTCTTCAAAAGATGAACCGTCTCGCAGCAAGAGCCGTCTATATCTTCTGGTTCGACGGCGAGACGAGAAGAGAGCGGGAGCACCGGCTTCTCAAACCTCTTCATCCTCCGGATATCCCGATCCTCCCGAAGCTGAAGGAGCTGGAAGCCGTCCTGCATGATCTCGGGATCTCCTTCGACAAACGACCTCTCTTCGATTCCGGCTATCCCGGATCCTTTCTTCCCAAAGAAGAGATCCTGCAAAGCATCAAAAACCGCCATCAACTGGACTCTTCCGCCGACAGCTTCCTGGAACGTTATCTTTCCGAAGAATATCGGGAAGAAGGGGGACGATATCAGTATCGGGATCAAACCCGATTTTCCCTGCTTTTCTGGCAGACCTCAAAATGATATACTATAAGGAAGAAATGCTTATTCATCTGCCTGTCAGGGAAAAGATACCAAGGAGGGAAATCTGTTGAAAAAACCAAGGAAACACGAAAGACTACAGAGACATCTTCTGCTGATCATCCTGCTGCTGATCTGTGCGCAGCCGCTCATCGGCGACGCCTCTGAAAAGAAACCGGCTTCTTCCGCTTCAGACTCCATCGTCTATCAAAACCGGGAATGGGGATTTTCTCTTGCTCTCCCGAGGAGCTGGGAGGGCAAATACACCATCCTTAAGTCAGAATACGGAGACTACGAAATTCGTCATAAACAGACCCACGAGAACGAATCCGGCGGTCTGATCTGCTCCATCGAGCGAAGGATCGGCGAACACCTGACCCAGAGCAATCTGGATCAGTCCCCCTACCTCCAGAAAATCCTCCACACCGCAAACGGCTGGACTTTCATCGTTTCGTATCCGGGTGACGTTCAGGCCTCGATGGCAAACGAGACCTGGAGAAAAGAGTATGCCGCGATGAGCCAAGACTGGGATACAATCGCAAAGAGCTTCCGTCTGACGGGGAAAGAGCGGCCGAAGGCGGGAAAAAAAGACTATCAGATCGTCGGGACGGATTATTTCACGGCAGAGATCCCCGGAAGCTGGAAGATAAAGCTCTCCTCGTCGCCGGCTCCCGTCTGGAATCTGTATCACAAAGATCTCCCTATCGGGAACATCGTTCTGGCTTCCTATCACAGGCCGATAGCTGAAGTTCCCGAAGGAAACGTGCGAACAAGTGTCAGAAACGACAATCTTCAAAGAAGAGCGGAGATCACCCTCGATATGTCCAAAGTAAAAAACTTCGAAGAAGTGCTGAATCGGATGCATGAGACCTTCTCTCTCGATTACGGCGCTTACTGCATTGCAGACTTCGACACCGAAGTCGACGCCGCCCTGCTGAGCGGAGCTGGCAAGATCTTCGGCCAGATTACCAAGGTCTCCGTCCAAGGCGATGAAATCAGTTCCATCACGATCCAGGAAAAGACCGCAGGAGCTTCGGGCAAAGAGATCATAAACAAAGGCAAACCGAAAACCTATAAGGTACCGGCCCAGTCACCCCCGAGGATCGCAGCTCTTGCCGCACCGGCATATAAGATTCCGGAAATGTATGATTTTCCAAGCCTCTACGCTTTTCACTACAAAAAACAGGAGAAAAAAATCCTGAGCGCTCACTACGATTTCGTGATCCGAAACGGAATGATCACCCATATGATCGAGCGTCCTCTCCCCTGATGAGAATTGATAACCGCCGGCTGAGCCGGCGGTTCGGAATGAAGACAAAGCAGGCAAGCCTCGAAAGTCATGAGACAAAGATGATGAACTTTCGTGAAAAAATCGAGAAGAGCGAGCCGCAGAAATTTCAGAAGAATCAGCAGGACGTTGATTTTAGAGCGAAAGCGGCAGGACGGTACTCCCCCCGGTCGAAATTTCCGGCGAGCAAATCCGATTTTTCCGAAAGAAAATCTGCGCGACCTCTTGATTTTCGGAGCTTGTCTGCAGTCTGAAATGACTTTTTGTCGTTCCGACTTCAAAATGCAAAGAACACATCTTCCATAAAAAATATAAATTTATAACTCATCTTCTATGGTAAATATCTCTTCAATTGAAACATTGAATTGTTTCGCTATATTCCAAGCAAGTACCAAAGATGGATTATATCTGCCTTTTTCTAAATTTCCTATGGTTTCTCTTCTCACACCTACTTTTTGAGCCAGCTCTTCCTGTTTCATATTATTTTTGGCCCTGTATTCTTTTATCTTATTTTTAATCATTTCCTATCCCTTTCGATTCTCTCCATTCAAAAACAGCTATTGTCAAGGTAAAAGATAAAATTCCTACACAAAAGCTTATCCCAAATGATATAGGAACAAAATTTTCGTATCTTATTAAAAATTTTGTTAAAAACAATAATGGAGCTAAAGAAAAAAGTTGAGCAAAAAAAGCTACTGTAGCTGATTTTTCGATATTACTCCGGAAAGATTCATCCGGTATAATCCAAAAATATCTGAAATAATAAAGAAAACCTAAAAAACCAAACCATCCCTGATTATTGGTAATAAGCCCAAGCAACGCAACAACAGAAATACCGGATAAAAATCCGACCGGATTCAATTTTCTTTTCATAATAGACCTCCTTATGTGATGTATTTCTATCTTAATGTTATAAATATACCACTTTTTATTTTTTGTGTCAACAAGCTATTTCAAATAATTTTGCGAAAAATCTTAATGAGATTCCCGCTATTACATCCGCAGTTTGCCGGTAGATCTTTCTCTATTCAGCGAAGCGGTGCGGGGACACCGGAGCATCGAGAGCATGCATTGGCATTTGGATGTGACCTTTCGAGAAGATCATAACGCCACTTTAGATAAGAATGCGGCTATGAATCTGAATATTCTTCGGAAATTTTGCCTTGGCATCCTGAAACTACTGGATATTATGAGGAAAAAAGTCTCCCTAAAAAAGAAGCGCTTCGCGGTTTCTTGCCAGCCGGAGCGATTCTGAGATCAAATTTGGGGACTCTAAAGAATTTCTCCAATAGAAAAATCTCTTTCCCGGATTGCTTTTTCCTCACTGAAAGGAGAGATGTTTTTTAGGGAGATGTTTCATTCATTTGTTCTGTGCTCTCCCTCTGAGATGATTGACGCCCGCCTCTCTTTCCTGTAAAATAAAAGCAGGCAGTTTCCATGATGAGCGATGCCGATGCGGATCCCAAATGAGCTTTTGCGTTCATTTCTTCCGGCGTCGGATATGAAGAGGAGAGTACTGATGAGCCGCTTTTGCATGAAAATATAAAAGCATCCTTTCCATGAGAAAAGGGATGCTTTTTTTGTAAGCACTCTGCGATGCAAAATGTTGATGAGAGACAAAAGGCCGGCAAGGCTTTTCTTTCATTCCATGGCGGCATCTGCTGAATCAGGTGTTTCGTATTAGAATCAGAAGGCTTCATCGTTGAATCCGATCAGCAGGTATCTATGCAAGTACGAATTTCCATAAGGAGGAGAAGCATCGTGATGTATTATATCAAAAATGCGCGTTTGACGGACTGCAAAGCTTCCGTTCGGGAAGATATCCTGATCGCAGAAGGCCGCATCCGAAAAATCGGAAAGGAACGGATCGCAGCTTTTCTTGCGAACTGCGGCCAAGAACCCCTCGTCATCGAAGCGGAGGGGAAGACCCTCCTTCCTTCTTTCGCCGACCTGCACTTCCACATGCGCTATCCGGGCCAGCCGCAGAAAGAGACTCTCGAAAGCGGCAGCAAGGCCGCGATCCGGGGCGGCTACACTCATTTGATTGCGATGGCGAACACGAAACCCGTCGTCGACAGCAGAGAACTTGTCGAGCAGGTGCAAAGGGAGAGCGCCGCTCTTAATCTCTGCAGGCTCTATCAGGTTTCGGCAGTCACCAAAGGTCTTCTGGGAAAAGAAAGCGTGGATTTTGCGGAAAACCGCAAAGCGACGAGGTTCTTCTCCGACGACGGCAGGAATATCGACGACGAAAAGATCATGGAGGAGGCTCTTCGCGCTTCTGCCAAGCTGGATTTCATCCTCCTCGACCACAGTGAGGAAGAAACCGAAATGGTCATTCGAAACATCGAGATCGCCAAGAAGACCCGCGGGAATCTCCACCTTTGCCATATCAGCAAGAAAGGCTCGATGGAAGCGATCATCGCCGCCAAAAAAGCAGGTTATTCCAATATCACCGTCGAAGTTTCCCCGCACCATATCTACGCATCAGGCCTCGACTACCGTGTCAATCCTCCGATTGCAGGGGAAGAAGACCGGCTTTTCCTGATCGAAGCGATCCGGGAAGGTTATGTCGATGCCATCGCCACCGACCATGCTCCTCATACCGCCGAGGACAAGGAAAACGGCGCTCCCGGGATCTCCGGCATCGAAAGCTCCTTTTCCATCGTACATAAGGTCTTCCGCGAGCAGGGCCTCGATATGCAGACCCTCAGCCTGCTGATGTCCGCCCGCCCGATGGCCTTTCTCGGCGAAGAAGACCGCCTGATCCGCGAAGGCGCCGTCGCCGACTTGGTTCTCATCGAAGAAGGCGAGTTTGAGATCCGAAGCGCGGACTTTCTGTCCAAGGGAAAAAATACGCCTTTTGAAGGAGACAAAGTCTTCGCAAAAGTCGTGATGACGATGAAAGAGGGCCGTATCCTCTATGATGAAAGGAGATGAGTCCCATGATCATGAACACCCTCAAAAAACGAGCCTCCGATCTGAGCCCTTTTTGCGCCGGGCTCGACCTGCGTCCGGACCATATCCCGCAGGAGATCGCCGAGGCTTTTGAAACTGCGGAGGAGCGTCTCTTCGCCTATGCGAAAGAAGCCGTCGATGCCGCCATAGACTATGCCGCCTGTTATAAGGTTCAGATCGCCTGCTACGAGGCGGAAGGACTTGCCGGACTCTCCGCCTACGCCCGCATTCTGAAATATATCCGCGGCCTCGGAGTTCCGGTCATCGCCGATATCAAGCGCGGAGACATCGGATCCACCGCCCAGATGTACGCGAAAGGACATTTCGAAGGGGATTTCGAGGCGGATATCCTGACCCTGAACCCCTATATGGGAAAAGACGCGATCTCCCCGTATTTCGACTATTTCCGCCGCGGCAAGGGCGCTTTCATCCTCGGAAAGACCTCCAATCCCGGCTCCGTCGACTTTCAGGATCTCGACCTTCTCCAAAACGAGGGCAGCGCTTTCTCGGAGTTCATCCGTCCGGATATCCTCCATATGTTCTCTGATTGGAAACTCTATATGAAGGTGCTGAAGAGCATCCTCGAATGGAACGGGGAATTCGACGAAGACTCCCCGATGGGCGCCGTCATCGGAGTCAACGAGGCCAAAGAGATCGAAACGATGAAAAAGCTCTCCGACCGTCTCTTCCTCCTCGTGCCGGGCTACGGCGCGCAGGGAGCCAAGATCGAAGATATCCGCTCTCTGATCGGCAGCCATAAAAACGGGGTCGTCAATGTCTCAAGAGGATATACCGCCGGCATCGAGGGAGATTTCCGCAAAGGGCTGAGGGATCGCGCTCAGACTCTTGCAAAGGAGCTGAGAGCATGTTTCAGATAATCCGCAGCCTTCCCGTCGGAAAGTCCATCTATCTCATGGAGGCCGCGGGCGGAAAAGGAGAGATCATCCCAGGGACTCCCGGTCAATTCTATATGATCCGCGTCCCGGACTCTTTCATGGTTCTCGGGCGGCCCATCAGCATCATGGATATCCGCGGCAGCCGCATCTTCTTTTTGTACAAGGTGATCGGAGAAGGCACCCGTCTTCTCTCAAAACTGAAAGAAGGGGATGAGATCCTCCTGCACGGACCCTACGGTAGAGGCTATCCCGTCCGAGAGTACGAAGACAAAAAAGTGGCTTTGATCGGCGGCGGCATGGGCATCGCCCCTCTGCTGTTCACCGCCCGCAGTCTCAAAAACTGCAGACTCTTCCTCGGACTGAACTCCTCCGATGTCTCAAAGACCCAGCAGGAAGAGCTTTTGAAGCTGTTTTCCTCCTATGGGGACTGCTCCCTCTATCTGGATGCGGATATGACGGCTCTGCTGGATTTCAGCGAATTTGACGCTCTCATGACCTGCGGACCGGAAATCATGATGCGCAAACTGACGGAAAAACACGGCAATGTCTATCTTTCCCTCGAGCGCCATATGGCCTGCGGCGTCGGCGCCTGTATGGCCTGCACCTGTCGGGGAAGCAAAAAGCGTCTCAAAGTCTGTAAAGACGGTCCCGTCTTTCATCAAAGCGAGGTGATATTTCATGACTGATCGTCACTGCTTCGGCCTCCATTTCAAAAACCCGGTCATCGCCGCTTCGGGAACCTTCGGCTTCGGTCAGGAATATCTGGACTATTACGACCTCTCCCTGCTGGGCGGCGTCAGTATGAAAGGCGTGACCCTTCATCCCCGGCCCGGCAACAGCGGGCTTCGGATCGCGGAGACCCCGGGAGGCATCATGAACTCCATCGGGCTGGAGAATCCCGGGATCGCCGCCTTTCTGGCCGAGGAAATGCCGAAACTTGCAGGCGTTGATATCGTCAAGATCGCAAACCTCGGAGGCTCGGACGTCGAAAGTTATGTGGAAGGCGCGCGCCTGATCGAAGAGTACAACGTCGGTCATGACAACAAGGTCGATCTGATTGAGCTCAATATCTCCTGCCCCAATGTCAGGGAGGGGGGGATCGCTTTCGGCCTGACCTGCGAAGGCGCAGCCTCCGTCCTCAGAGCCGTGCGGGATGTCGTCCGCACTCCCCTCGTCGTCAAGCTCTCCCCGAACGCGGAAAACATCGTTCGGGTCGCTCAGACCTGTGAGGATCTGGGAGCGGACGGAGTCTCCCTCATCAACACCTTCTCCTCTCTCAAAGTGGATATCTACAAGAGAAAGGCTTGTTTTGACAATATCTATGCCGGACTTTCGGGCCCTGCGATCAAGCCGATCGCACTGAAGATGGTTCGCGAAGTCTGCCGGGCGGTACAGGTTCCGGTCATCGGCATCGGAGGCATTACCACTGCCGAGGATGCTCTGGAATTTATCATGGTCGGCGCGGATCTGATCCAGTTCGGCACGGCGTCCTTCATCAATCCTTACGCGGGCCGCGACATCGCCGAAGGCATCCGCAGCTTCATGGAAAGAGAAAAGATTCAATCTTTAGACGAGATAAGGGGGATCCTATGATACAGATACTCAAAGACAGCGGCGCTCTTCTTGAGGGCCATTTCCTGCTCTCTTCCGGCAAACATTCCAACCGCTACGTCCAATGCGCCAAAGTCCTGCGCTATCCGGACAAGGCCAAGCAGATCCTTGCCCCTGTAGCTGAAAAACTGCGCAGCCTAGAGATCGATATCCTCGTCGGTCCCGCGATGGGCGGCATCCTCGTCGCCTACGAGCTGGGCCGGCAGATCGGCAAAGAGGCGATCTTCACTGAGCGCGTCGACAACGAGATGCGGCTGCGCCGCGGATTCGAGATCCGTCCCGGCATGAAGGCCGTCATCTGCGAAGATGTGGTCACCACCGGAAAATCCTCTTTCGAAGTCAAGCGCCTGCTGGAGTCGATGGGAGCGGAGGTCACCGCCATCGCCTGCATCATCGACCGGACCTCTGAAGAGATCGAGCTGCCGATCATCGCCTCTCTCCGTGTCGATATCGACAGCTATGAAGCGGAGAGCTGCCCCCTCTGCCGCGAAGGTGGAGAGGCACCCGTCAAACCCGGCAGCCGAAAATTTTAGCTCTGCATCCTCTATCTGTTAGAAAAAGGCTTCCAAGGGTAAGAGTGAAACAGGAAAAGATCAAAAAAATCTTATGTAAATTTGTAATTGAAGGGAGAAATCGCCATGCAAAAAACGATCTCTATTTTCGGAATGTCCTGCCATAAATGCGTCGCCCATGTCCAGCATGCACTCGAGGCACTTTCTCAGGTCGAGTCCGCGAAAGTGTCGCTGCAGGATCAGAATGCCGTCGTCCGCCTCAAAGAAGACGTTTCGGACGAGATTCTCAAAGAGACAATCGAAGATATCGGCTACGACGTCAAGGGCATTTCCTAAAGGAAATCCCGTTTTTCAAACCCTTTCACAAATATCGGCCTCAGAGGGGACAACTCAAACTCGGCCGATACTTCCGACCGAAGAGAGCCGCGGTACCGCTCTTTTCGGTTCTATATTTCAGTACAGAGAGGAAGTGTGTGCAAAAAATGAATCGAGAGTTTATTTCTCAGCTGCTCACCGCCTTAGATGATCCCCGCGTTCAGCAAAAGATCATCCGGATCGCATCGGGAGAGATCCTTTCCGACGCCTCCGATCCTTTTCAGAGCCAAACGGAATTTACAGGCCATTTCCCGGATATGGAAATCTCCGAAGCTGTATCCGGGATCAATCCTGTAGTGGAATCCGCCGCAGCGGATTTGGACGCTCCGATTGCAGGCGCCGGACTTTCCGACGACACCCGCGCCGAAATTCCCCTCATGCCGACTCAGGCGGACAGCGCATCCGAGGATTTTCACCTCGCTTTTGAGCAAATACAGGAAGAAAACCGAAATCTTGCCAAAGAGCAGGCACAGCTTACAGAGCAGGCGAAAAAAGCGGAGAGCATCATCCTGCACCTGGAGTCCGCACTCCGCCAGTCCGAGGAGCAGCGAAGGCTCGCCGACGAGATCATTCAGGAGTTTCAGCAGTCCGTCGCGGAAACACAGATGCAGAAACAGCAGTCCGAAAGCCTGATCGCGGATCTTCGCGACTCCCTGAGCCGATCCGAACAGGAAAAACAGCAGAGCGACGCCCTCATCAAAGAGCTTCAGGACTCGATGAACCGTCTTGAAAGCGAAAAGCGACAATCCGAGGAACAGATCGCAGAGCTGCGGGACTCCCTCCGTCAGACTTCGACCGAGAAGCAGGAAGCCGTAACGGCTCTTGGAGAGCTGCGCAGCTCCATGGGACAGAGTGAACAGCATAAGCATCACAGCGACGATCTCATCCGGGATCTGCAGTCCTCTCTCGACCAGATGAAGAGAGAGAAAAAGATCTTCCGCGAAGAGACCGAGCGTCTTGAAACCGACAACGCGCGGCTCTACACCGAAAATCACTCTCTCAAAGGCAAGATCGCCGTCAAGGAAAAGGAGATCCTCTCTCTGAACAGCGAGATCCAGCATCTTCGGACAAAAGAACAGGAATTTCAGGCCGCCCTTCTTCAGTACAAAGACTTTACATACAAGCAGAAAACCAGCCTGAGCGCCTATGCCTCGCGCTATGGGAATATTGAAAACTTCTATCATCTGTACCGCTCCCTGGATATTTCCGTACATCAGGCGCTCGCTCACACCTTGAGCGCGGACAGTCCCGAGCTGTTCTTCGCCTACGGGATCCAGTGGAACAGCATCAAAGGACTCTGGGATTTCATCAGCGCGAAGCTCAATGTGTACGACAAGTCGAAGATCGAGACCCTGACGAAGATCTGGGATTATTTTTTCCGGCTCTACGCTCAAATTTCTCAAGAGTACGAACGCTTGTCCGCAAATGCCGGCCAGCAATTTGACGAGGAGCTCCACCAGCGCAGCGCGGACAGCAGCGCTTCGCACAGCGAGGTTTCGGAAGTCCTGCTTCAAGGCTATCGCAGCAAAAGAAACCAGGAGATCAAAAAGTCGATTGTCCGAACCTGACGCCTGTATTTTTTCCTGAAACTGCGCTTTGAAGCGGCAAACGATTGAATATTTTCCTTCTTTCCTCTGTAAACCCACTGCTTTCAAGCAGATAAGAGCCTTCGAATCAGGCTCTTTTTTTGTCTTAATTTCACAGAAATATCCTTGATTTTTGAAAAAGCGGTTTCGCAGTTTTCTCGCAGATGATATAATTTGAAGGGTGAAGATATCACAAGACCAAATATATGCAGGAGGAAAAACTATGGACAACATCATTCTGACCGGAGAACATCTGGATCTTGAGCAACTCGTCCTCGTCGCAAGAGAAGGAAGAAAAGCCGAGCTCAGTCCCAAGGCGGAGGAAAGCGTTCTCTCATCGAGAAAGATCATAGACAAAATCGTCGCCGATGAAAAGATCATCTACGGCGTGACGACGGGATTCGGAGAATTCTGCAATGTCCGAATCTCAAAAGAAGACTGTGCTCAGCTGCAGGAAAATCTGATCCGATCCCATGCCTGCGGATACGGAGATCCGCTTCCTCGGGACGCCGTACGGGCGATCATGCTGACGAGGGCCAACGCTCTTGCCAAAGGCTATTCCGGGATTCGCCTCGAAACCCTGACCACCCTGATCGCCATGCTCAATGCCGGCGTACATCCCTGCATACCGGAAAAAGGATCTCTCGGGGCTTCCGGCGACCTTGCGCCCCTCTCTCATATGGTGCTGCCGATGCTGGGTCTTGGGGAAGCGGAGTATCGCGGCGAGATCCTCCCGGGAAAGACCGCCATGGAAAAGGCCGGAATCCCGACCATCCGCCTCGATGCGAAAGAAGGGCTCGCCCTGATCAACGGTACCCAGGTACTGACCTCAATCGGAGCGCTGGCGCTCTTTGACGCGATCTGGCTCGCAAAACTCGGAGATATCGCCGCCGCTCTCACAATCGAAGCGCTGCGTGGCATCTCCGACGCCTTCGACGAGCGCATCCATCAAATCCGAAACCAGAGAGGGCAGATTCTGACCGCCGCCAACCTGAGACAACTTCTGAGAGGAAGCGAATACACGACCCGTCAGGGCGAGCTTCGCGTGCAGGACGCCTACTCTCTCCGCTGCACGCCGCAGGTACACGGCGCCGTCAAGGACAGTCTCGACTATATACGGACAAAGGTGGAATGCGAGCTCAACGCGGTCACGGACAACCCAATCGTCACCAAAGAAGGCGACGTCATCTCCGGCGGCAACTTCCACGGCGAACCGATGGCCGTCCTTTTCGATTTTCTCGGCATCGGAGCCGCGGAGATTGCAAACATCTCAGAAAGACGCCTGGAGCGTCTGATCAACCCGCAGCTCAACGGAGGACTCCCCGCCTTTCTGACGGAAGACGGAGGACTCAGCTCCGGTTTCATGATCACCCAGTATGCAGCCGCCGCGCTCGTATCCGAAAACAAGATTCTCGCACATCCCGCCTCCGTCGACTCGATCCCTTCCTCCGCCAATCAGGAGGATATCGTCAGCATGGGAACCATCGCCGCGCGCACCGCTCGGGATATCGTCGGCAATGTGCGCAGAGTTCTCGCTACTGAGCTCATGGCGGCCTGCCAGGCGATTGACTTCCGAAACAAAACAGAAAAACGCAGCCTCGGCGAAGGTACCAAAGCCGCTTACGATCTGATCCGCAGTCATATCTCCTTCTTCTCCCACGACAAGGAGATCGAGATGTACAAAGAACTTCAAAAAATCGATGCACTGATCCGCGACAACCGGATCGTAAAAGCCGTCGAAGAAAAAACTTCTCTCGAGATCTGATCCAAAAATAATGAGCGATTATAAAAACAGGCTTTTCCAATCAATGAAAATCATCTTCAGTTAAATCCTCTAATCATTTGCAATGACTGGATTTGAGGCGAAAATTTTTTCCATTTTCCGCTTTACAGATCCAGTATAAAATGATATAGTAATATTAGTTTCAACAAATTATTTTTACAAGATTAGAGGAGGTTCTTTTCATGGCTTATAAGATTGCAGACACTTGCATCAGTTGCGGAGCTTGCGAGCCGGAATGTCCGGTAAGCTGTATTTCGGCGGGAGACAGCGCTTATGTTATCGACTCGGGTTCCTGCATTGACTGCGGAGCTTGCGCGGGAGTCTGTCCTGTAGATGCGCCTCAGCCGGAGTAAGATCTCAGACGAGTCTTGCAGGCTGAAACAAAAACAAACCTGTAAAAACCATGACGGCGAGATCTCGTTGGCATGGTTTTTTTGCGTCCTCTTTGCCATTCTGAATGCTATGTAATATTCCCCATAGGGTTTTCTCTGCGTACGCCCCCGCCTTTTCGGGTAGAATATAAAGGGTAGGCTCTACTCATTCATAATCTATATCGAGGTGATTCCAATGGATAATAAAATGCTTGAAAAAATGACCCACGGAAAAGGCTTTATCGCGGCGCTGGATCAGAGCGGAGGAAGTACTCCCAAAGCGCTCAAGCTCTACGGCATCGCGGAAAATGAATACAGCGGCGAGGCGGAGATGTTCGACTTGGTGCACGCGATGCGCAGCCGCATCATCAAAAGCCCTTCCTTTTCCTCTGAAAAGATCCTCGGCGCGATCCTCTTCGAGATGACGATGGACCGGGAGATCGACGGTCTGAACACCGCCGAATTCCTCTGGCAGAAAAAAGGCATCGTCCCCTTCCTCAAAGTCGATCAGGGACTTGCGGAAGAAGCGGATCAGGTACAGCTGATGAAGCCGATGCCGAATCTCGCCGACCTGCTCCAAAGAGCGGTTTCTCACGGTGTGTTCGGAACGAAGATGCGCTCGGTGATCAAGGGAGCGAACAAAACCGGTATCGAAAAAGTCGTTATGCAGCAGTTTGATATTGCAAAGCAGATCATCGCTGCAGGACTCGTACCGATCATCGAGCCGGAGGTCGATATCCATATCGCCGACAAAAAAGAAGCGGAAGCTCTTCTGAAAGAAGAGTGCCTCAAGCAGCTTGAGACATTGAAACCGGAAGACAAAGTGATCTTCAAACTGACGATCCCCTCCGAAGAGGGCTTTTATTCCGATCTGATGAAAGACCCCCATGTGGTGCGCGTGGTCGCTCTCTCCGGCGGATACTCCCGTGAAGAAGCCAACAAGAAGCTCGCCGCGAACCCGGGACTGATCGCCAGCTTCTCCCGAGCGCTCTCCGAGGGACTAAGCGCAAAGCAGAGCGAAGGCGATTTTGACAAGATGCTCGCCGATTCCGTCGAGTCGATCTATCAGGCCTCCATCGTCTAAAAAAGGGCGATACGCCGGTATTTCCGCAAGCAGTTCCTATCTTCGAACCGAACAATAACTCCGATACTCCTTTGAGCTTTCATACTACACTCTGTTCGAAATCCCATCCGATCTTCCGACCTGCTTTCAATGAAATTTCGGATGACAGGTCAGGGGTACATTGTATCGAAGGGCATTTTGATCAGGTATTCGTATCAACAGCTCCCTTTTCCAAATATGTACAAAATTTGAACGACAAACGGTTCGTAGAAAAGAGCCCGCAACCGGATATTTTCGGCTGCGGGCTCTTTTCATTTTTGGGAGCGAAAGATTTTTTCTCCCCCAACTTTTGATCGACTTTTATGCAGGATATTTGCTATGAATTCATCTTTCCGAGGCCGGTGACGGGAACGACGTCGCCATAACCGACCGTCGTTGTCGTCACTATCGTCCACCACAAGGCGTCCATATAGTTTCTCATCTGCGGTTCAATCTTTGTGAGCGGCATACTGACGAACATGATCAGCGCCCAGAGCCACAAAAGCATCTTTCCCACCTGATTTTTTTCGAGCACTTGCGAAATTTTCGGAAAACGCCTGATCAAATGCCTGTTCCATTTCAGCAGTTTGAAAATGCGAAAAAGGCGAATGATCCGAAACTCGGACTCAATCGGAAGGATGACGATGAAGTCCAGCGGATGCTCTTTGAAAAAAATCCATTTACTTTCCGATCTTACCGCACGCGCCAGATATTCTACGACGAAAAGCAGGTAGATGAACCGGTTGATATTTTGATACCGACCCTCCCCGTCCAGCACAAAACACAGCGAAGCTATCGCCAGCAAAAGATAAAAAGCTTCATAAAACCATTTCCTTTTTGTCTTCATCTCTACACCTTCGACACGCCATAAAAATACACTGTACCAAAATTTCCATCTTCTCTTAGAGATCCCTCTGACGGATCAGCTCGACGGGAGAGTATTTCCCGGTGCGAAATGCCGTCAGCAGAGACGTGGCATAAGACATCAGACAAAGAGAGAGCACCAGCAGAGCGATCCAGCCGAGTGGAAGCCTGAGGCTGAGCTGATAGACCCCCATCCCGCGAAACATCTTCTCAAGAAGCGCGTTCGTGAAACAGAGGGAGAGCGCATATCCGAGAGCGCCCCCGGATACGATAACCGGAAGACTGCTAAGAGCGATCTGTTTCATGAGTCGGGCATTCGTGAAGCCCATCGCTCTCAGTATCGCAACATCAAAGCGATGATCCAGCAGGAGGGATCGGCTCATCAGGACGATGACCATCAGAATGACGAGAGCCGTCAGGATCAGGATGAAGAACACCAGCAAAAGTATATTGAAGACGGCAGCCGAAAACTGCTGCTCAAACAGCTTTTGGAAATCTTCAATATAAGATATGAACCAAGCCTTGCTCTGCAGGATCTCCGCGATGACCTCCCCGGTGTCCCTTCCCGGCTCCAAGTGCAGATACAGACTCCCCCAGCCGCTTTCCGGCTCGATGCTGCGCAGTCCTTCCATCGTCAGGAAGACGTCCATCCCGCCCGAATAGCTGCCCTGTGTCAGGCCGGTGATCAAATACCCTTCTTTGTTCTCTTCCCCTCCCCAGACACTTTCAATGCGGATCCGGTCTCCGGGCTTCTTGCCCGTTCGTTCCGCAAGCATCGTCGATATTGCGGTTTCATTGTCGTGCAGAGGGTATCTCCCCTCGCAGAGATTGCCTTTCCTCAGCCCCTCGTAATCACTGTATACCGTCGTCCTCGCTTCGATCTCTCCTTCGCAGATCAGGACGTCTCCGCCCGGACCGACCGCCTTTATCGCCCTTCGGACTCCGCCAAGCGCCTCGATCTCCTGCGCCAGTCTGTCGATCTCTTCCCCCTCTCCGGGACGCAGCACGATTGAAAAGTCCTCGACCCCCGCGATCTGAAGCAGCCCTTCCCTGTCCGCCACGATGTTCCGAAACAAGGTCAGAGCAAAAGCGCCCGCCATCACGGAGAAAGCGCAGATCAGGATCAGCATCCCATTTTGCCGGCGTGCGTTCCAGAAAATCTTTCCCGCCATCGAAACATCGAGAGGCAGAATCGAAGATCCCAGCGGCAGGAAGTGTTTCCTGTTTTGTGCGCTCTCATCTCTTCGAGACAGAGCCTCCACCGCCGAAACGCGTCTCATCCTTCCCGAAGCGGAGCCGGCGGCAGCGGCAATGAGCAGCAGAAACAGACTCATCCAGACTGCCGTATCCCTCCAGGGGAAGAGGTTCCTCCACAAAAATCCCGCCTCTGCAGTGACAGGAGCAAGGAACCGATGAAAGAAAGTGCCCGAGCAGGCGATCCCAAAGGCGATTCCCACCGCACTCAGCAAAAGGAACTGCAGCACATAGGAAAGCATAATCTCACGGCTTCGATAGCCGAGAGCCTTGAGAACGCCGATATTTCCCTTTTCTTTCTTCAAAGTGTTTTTCAGGCGAAAAACGACGGTAAGCAAGACGACGGCTCCGTTGAGACCTGCAAAACACAGCAGGATCAGACGGTAAATCCGCAGGGAGGACTCTCTGGAATAACGCGCCTGCTCTCTTCCTGTTGCAAACTCATAGGGAAATTTCCCGCCGGCCTTCCTGAAATCTCTCGGAAAGCTTTGATTCTCTCCGCTTGCCAAAAAAATCAGGCTCTTTTCCTCTTCCCGGATTTTTTCCCTGAGCTGCCGGAACTCGTTTTCTCTCATGTCAAAAGCCATCAAAGCGCGGCTTCCAAACAGAATATCCTCTGTAAATCCCGCAACCTGATAGACAAGCTCTTCTTCGCCGAGTTTCAAAGAAACTTCATCACCGAGAGCCAGACCGAAAAAATCTCTGCAGATCACAGGAAGATAGATCGGGTGTTCCTGCGCAGATCCGCTCTCTTCGACGATGCGCAGGAGCGACTGCATACTTTTTCTGTCCGCATTGCGTATGATCCAGGAGCCGAAGAGCTCCTGCCCTCCGGCAAGCAGCGGCCTGTCCAAAAGACTGATCCCTTCTTCGATCTCGATCCTCTCCGAACCGGTCTTTCCCTGCAGGAAGGCATCGATCTTTTCCCGCCTGCTTTCATAGTATTCCTGGGGGATGATCTCCGCAAAACCGGCGCTGTTCGTCTCCAAAGAAACCCGCTCAAAAAGCTCATGAAAACTCCTGTCGAGGACGAAGGAAGTCTGCAGCAGGACAGCCGTGACCGCAATCAGCAGGGAAAAGATCCATGAGGCCGGCCGATTTTTCAGGATATGGGCTCTTGTCAGCAGCAAAATCTTCATTTCTCACCACCCCATTTCCCGGAGAAAGGCTTCGACGCCCGCTCTTCTCACAGAGTCCGGACCTTCAAATTCTCGTACTCTGTACTCTCCCCGTATCTTTCCGTTCTTCAGATAGAGGATGCGGCTGCTCCCGGCTCTGTCCACCAAGCAGCCCGCAGACGATCAGATTATCCATGACGCTCATGCTGTCGATCAGATGGATCTGCTGGAAGATAAATCCGCAGTGCTCCCGTCGGAAGAGCGCCGCCTCATCCTCTGAGCAGGCCGTGATATCCCTGCCCGCAAAAATGACTTTTCCCAGAGAGGGCCTGTCCATACTCGAGAGCAGGTACAGCAGGGTCGATTTCCCCGACCCGGAAGCTCCCATGATCACAGTGAAATCCTCCTGATAGATCTCCAGATCAATATTTTGGAGGATGTGCTCCTGATGTTCCCCCTGCGCGAAAGTCTTGCAGAGTTTTTCCGTACGGATCAGCAGCTTTTTTTCCATTTGTCTCTCTCCCTTCCTCGAATCTTTCCACACCTCCATCCTATCAGAGAAAATCTTAACTTTCTTTGTATCTTTCTTAATCATTCTGAATCTTTTAGAGCAGCGGCAGTGTCAGCCGGACACAAAATCCGTCTTCAGAGGCGGAGATCTCCAGATTGCCCTTCATCTTCATCAGGATATGCTTCGAAATATACAGCCCCAGACCCGAGCCTTCTATCCCTGCGGCATTTTTCCCACGATAGAATTTTTCCGTCAGACGCCGCGTCTCCTCTTCCGAGACCGACCGTCCGAAGTCCCTGATCGAAACGCAGAGACAGGACTCTTCGAAGGCGCAGCTCACCTCTATCGGCGTATCCGCGTATTTATATGAATTGTTGATGATATTGTCAAACACCTGAGCGAGCCGTATTCGGTCCGCAAGAATCAGACAGCTCGGCGCTTCAAAGGGCAGCACGCGATTTTTGTAATCCGAGGCCGCGACCAGCTCCTGTATGAGCCTGCCGGGCTCTTCTCTCAAAGAGAGCTGCAGCTCTTCCAGTTCCTCCATCGCCGACTGCAGGAGATTGTCCGCCAGAAGATGGATCTGATCCGCCTTTTCCATGATCGAGAGCAGGCGGCGCCGCCTTTGCTCCTCCCTCTCTCCGACGGAGAGCAGTTCCGCAGCGGCTTTGATCGAGGCAACCGGCGTTCTTATATCGTGGCTCAGCGAGGCCGTCAGCTCTTTCTTTCGCTTGGAGGAGAGCGCCTCTCTGCGCCTTGCCTGCAAAAGCTCCGCCCGCATCCTGTCAAAGCTTTCAGCCAAAGCGCCCACCTCGCTCTCTCCACAGGCTGAAAGAGGCATCTCAAGGTTTCCCTCGGCGATCCTTCCGGCGAATTGCTCCAGATTTCGAAGAGGAAGAATCACTCTCTTTCGAAACCTGCCGATCAGAAGCAGCGGGATCAGAGCGGACAGCAGAAGAGCCGCCGAGGCAAACAGCTTCACCCGAAAGAGATTCTGCTCAAACTGCTCCTGAAAGCGATGGACGAAAACCGCTTTTCCCATCAGCTTCCCTTCCGCCTTGATCTCGATGACGGTATCCGCCCTGCGCAGACTCTCTCCCGCGTCATAAGGTCGTTCCCGCAGCTCCCGCGAAGCATGGATCTGCCGCCCCTCCCCGTCGAGGATGTAATACTGCAGGCCTTCTTGCGGCAGGAGTTCCTCTGAGATCTCCTCTCCCTGCCTCCAGACTTTCTCCAGACTCTTTGCAAGATGATTCATCGCAGCGGCATCCGGCATCCGCAGAGGCTCGAAGGGGAAGACCGTCCAGAGCAGCAGGAGCGCGGCGGCAAGGCAGACTGCAAGGACAGCTCCCGTCTTCCTCCGATTCATGAGAGATCTTCCCCATGGAAATGGTAGCCGATGCCCCATACGGTCCTCAGTATCTGAGACTCATTCGGGTCTTCTTCGATCTTTTCTCTCAGATGACGGATGTGGACATTGAGCGTGTTGTCTCCCGTGACGCTCTCCTCCCAGACTTTTTCAAAGATTTCCTCCTTGGACAGAGTGCGCCCGGCATTTTTTATCAAATAAAAGAGCAATTTTCTCTCCATCCCCTTGAGGCGGATTTCCTGATCGCCCTTATACAGCCTTTCCTCCCTGAGATCGGCACTGCAGCTGCCGAAACGGACTCTCTCATCCCGAGTCTGCGGATAGTTTCTCTTGAGCACGGCCTTGATCTTCGCGAGCAGGACGCCGAGAGAATAGGGCTTTTGAATATAGTCATCCCCGCCGATATGCAAAGCGAGAATCACATCGTCATTGCTGCTCCTGGCACTGATAAAGAGGATCGGCGCCTGCGTCAGTTCCCGCAGCTTCCTGCACAGTTCAAAGCCCGAATCCCCGCCGAGGTTGATATCGAGCAGGATCAGCCGGATCTCATTTTCACCGACGATATGCAGGCATTCCTCGGCACTGCCTGCCGTCGCTGTCCTTATGCCGAAGAGATTGAGATATTCACTCGTGCTCTCAAGCAAACTTTGCTCATCGTCGACTATCAGACAGTCATAGATCGTCTTTTCCACCTTCTCTTCTCTCCTCTCTCCGCTCCCCGCCGCTGCGGGCGGAGCCTCTGATGGATCATGCTCTCACAGATTGAAATCACAGACCTCAGAGTGCTCACAGCTCGATCCTCTCCTCACACAAACTTCAAATAGGTCGTGAGCATTTCATAAAATCTCCTTCTCTTTCCTGTATTGTAACGAGAATTTCCCATGCTTGTCAACCACGGAGGCTGAGCGGTCCAAGAGAAACTTTACAATGATCTTCTTGACGAATTTCACAATTTGTACTAAAATATGTACATAAAGAGGCATATAAAAAAGTAATTATTGAGGAGGGGTGTAGAATGATAGCGTTAAAAACAACGGATATTCGTAATGATTTTAAGAAAATCAGTCGTCTCGTTCTTATGGGCGAAAAAATTTTAGTTTCTCGCCCTCGTAATGAAAATCTTGTTATTTTAAGCGAAAGAGAATACAACGAACTTGAAAAAATCCGCAGAAACAATGAGTATTTAGCTAAGATTGATCTGTCAATAGAGCAATTTTCTCAGGGGCGAACCATAGTTAAAACAATGGAAGAACTTGAGGATATGGCAGAATGAAAGTGACTTTCACAGAAAATGCCTTAGCAGAATATATTTCTTGGCAGCAAGAGGATAAAAGGATACTAAAAAGAATAAACCAACTCATACAAGATATTCAAAGAAACGGTTTTATGACAGGCGTCGGAAAACCTGAATCTTTGAAAGGCCGGAAAGCATTCAGCCGTCGCATTGATGATAGAAACAGACTGGTATATATCGGCGATAATGAACAGAATTTAATCATTTTGTCTTGCAAAGGACATTATGAAGATTGAGAGGGCGGGAAACCGTCCTCAGACTGTAGACAAAGCGGACAAACTTCAAAATTCATGAGACGAAGATGAGGAACTTTCGTGAAAAAATCGAGAAGAGCGAGCCGTTGAAATTTCAGAAAAATCAGCAGGACGCTGATTTTAGCGCGAAAGCGGCAGGATGTCGTTTTGAGCGCGGTCGAAATTTCCGGCGAGCAAGTCCGATTTTTCCGAAAGAGAGTCCGCGTCGGCGAATGATTTTTGGAGTTTGTCTGCAATCTGAGGGCGGGAAACCGTCCTTTTTCTTTATGGTTTTTTCTTCCTCTCTTCGACAGGGAACACTCTTTATGGCAGGAACTGCAAAAGGATCGGAAATAAACATTCGCTGTGCAGGATAGACTCCGACAGATTTGATTTATTTCCCGTAATACGGTATATTTAAGTTGGAGGCGGAAACAAAACGGCGAACTTCGAAAGTCATGAGATGAAGAGGATGAACTCTCGTGAAAAAATCGAGGGGAGCAAGCCGCTGAAATTTCAGAAAAATCACCTGCAAAATCCACAAGGAGGGATCCCCATGCTTGGAGCCATCGTCGGCGATATCGTCGGCTCAGTGTACGAATGGAACAATATCAAGACAAAAGAATTTCCGCTGTTTCGGCCGGACTGCTTTTTTACGGACGATACGATCATGACTCTCGCCGTCGCGGAGGGGATGATCTGCGGCGGCAGGGCGGAAGACTTCATCCGCTCGATGAAAACCTACGGCAGACTCTATCCGGCGGCGGATTACGGGGCGCGCTTTTCCCTCTGGCTGAGCGGCGAAGACGCCTCTCCGTACCACAGCTGGGGCAACGGCTCCGCCATGCGGGTCGCTTCCATCGGCTGGCTCTGCTCTTCTCTTGAGGAAACAGAGCGTTATGCAGCTGTCAGTGCCGCCGTCACCCATGATCATCCGGAAGGCGTCAAAGGAGCTCAGGCGACGGCCGCCGCGATCTATCTTGCGCGCAGCGGCTCCTCACAGGCGCAGATCAAAGCCTATATCAGGGATACCTACGGCTACGATCTCGAACGGAGCCTCGATGCGATCCGCCCGGTCTACCGCTTCAACGAAAGCTGCATGGAGACCGTCCCGGAGGCGATCATCGCCTTTCTTGAAGGCCGGAACTTCGAAGACGCGATCCGAAACGCGATCTCTCTCGGCGGAGACAGCGATACCCTTGCGGCGATCACCGGCAGCATCGCGGAGGCCGCTTGGGGCGTTCCCTCGGATATCGAAGAACAGGCCCTCTCCTTCCTGGATCAGAGGATGCTCGCCCTCTATCGCGACTGCAAAGAAAAATTTCCCCGAAAAAAAATCAAACAGGATCCGAAGACAAAAGATCCCATTTGATTTCTCCTGACAGCCGCCTCTTTGCATCGACTCCTACAGCTCCTTGCGCCTGTAGACCTGCACCGAAAGCCAGAGCGACAGCAGGACGAAGACAGCGACCGCCGCCGTTCTCGGCAGAAGCCGGCCGCTTTCGATCTGCACCCCGCTTGTGAAGAAGCCTCCTTTCCGAAACATCCAAAAGAAGAAGGCGAAGACGGACTGAATCCCGATCACCCGCGCGACTTTCTCCCCGAAGATGAAATAGACGGGCAGCATGACTCCCGCGTAGATCCACCCGAGCTCCCAGAGCCAGATCGTATCTCTGAAATTTCCCCAAGAGGCGCCGTCTTTCAGGATGAAAGCCGGCAGCAGCTGTGTAGCGCCCACGATCAGCACCATCGCTCCCGAAAAAAGTCCGAAGCTCAGATATTTGCTCGATACGAAAGCGGTACGGGAAAAAGGCATCGTCACGGCGAGTCTTTCCCAGCCGCTTTTTTCATCAAAGATCAGATTCGGATAATTGAGCAGGATGAAAAAACACAGCCAGGAGTTCAGCTGGGCCGGCTCCCCGATTCCGAGGATCAAGAAGACAAACAGGGGGCCCGCCACCGCATAAAGCAAAAGCGAAAGCCGAATATTGCAAAAATCCTTCCACAGCAAACCTTTCATCGCACACCTCCCGAGGAATAGTAGAGCATCAGATCTTCGACTGAAGCGCTCTCCAGAGGCAGCTCCCCCGCCGCCTCTCTTCGCAGCAGCGCCTCGACGCCGAAGGCGTTTTCTTTTTTGCCGATCACTGCGTCGGGAGAGACCGCTGCAAACTGCTCCCTGCTGCATTTGAGGATCCCGTATTTCTGATCGAGGCGATCCCTTCTCTCTTGGAACAGAATCTTCCCTTCACGAATATAGATCAGATGGTCGCAGATCTTTTCAAGATCGCTGAGTATATGGGAGGCCATCAGGATCGAATGATCCTCCTCCTGCATGAACTCCAAAAACATATCCAGGATCTCACTACGTATGACGGGATCCAGTCCGCTCGTCGCCTCATCGACGATCAGCAGTTTCGTTCCGTGCGACATTGCGATCGCAAGGGCAAGTTTGGCCTTCATGCCCTTGGAGTAATCCCGGATCTTCTTGCGGCCTTTCAGCTCTTCCTCCATCCCGAGCCGCCGGATGCAGGAAAAGAAATGCTCCCGATCCCAGTTTCTGTAGATCCCCCTCATCACAGCTTCCATCTCCTTCATCGTCAGTTCCGGCGGAAGACAGCCCTCCTCCAGAACAAAACCGACCTGCTCTTTTTCTTCCTTCTTCAAAAAGACCGGCTCCCGACCGAACACCCGAATCTTGCCGCTGTCCGCGAAGATCGCGCCCATCATCAGCTTGATCAGCGTCGTCTTGCCGGCCCCGTTCTCTCCGATCAGCCCGGTGACCATCCCCTGCGGCACCTGAAACTCGATATCCCGCAGACTGAAATTGGGATAATGTTTGCTCAGCGCCTGCGCTTCAATGACCGTTTTCATCTTTCTCTCCCCCTTCATCTATCCACTTTGTCCCGCATCTTCGCAGGTAAGACGGCTTTTTCATTTTTCCCGTCCTTTATCCTGCTCGTAAATCAGCCTCAGCATCTCTTCCAGCTGCGCAAGCTCGATCCCGCAGATCTTGGCCTTTTCCGTCAGCTTCCAGAAATGTTCCTCAATGATCTTCAGCTGCTCTTCCCGCACAAAATCCGGATTCGTCTCCGCGACAAAGCTGCCCTTGCCCGTCTGCGAAAAGATGAACCCCTCCCTCTCCAGTTCCTCATACGCCCTCTTGGTCGTAATGACGCTGATGCGCAGCTCCTTCGCAAGAAAACGCATCGAGGGCAACGCCTCGCCCGCCTTCAGCTTTCCGACGAGGATCTGATTTTTGATCTGCGTATAGATCTGCTCATAAATCGGCTTTCCGCTCGCATTGCTGATCGTGACGTCCAACACTCCGTCCCCTCCTCCAAACCGTCCTGAAACAGGCTCTCTCCACGCCGCCGGATCGAACACAAAACCCGCCTGTCTTTTCCTCAGTCTGAAATATTGTATATACATACTATATACAATATAGATATCTTTGTCAAGAGATTCGGCAAAGGCAAAAAACAAAAAAGAGCCCTTTTAGGCCCGATTTTGATTCCAATGCAAAAGATCTGTTTCGAAAACTATACCGACATTCTTTTTACATTTTGACCTCTTCTAAATTCCGACAAACACTTCAACTATTTTTCTGATTTTATCCAAGACGACCTGCTTCTTCGCTTCTCTGCCCCCCTGCCTTCGAGAGATCGGCGGAAGGACGCTGTCCAGTTCCGCTCCGGCATAGTCGACATAACCTCTATCAATCGACTTTTCAATGAATCGTTGCGAATCCGGTTTCAATTTTTCTTCATCCACTAATGCGTTGATTTTGATTTCTCTCTCTTTTTTTGCGTAAGTATAGAAAGATTCCAAAATATCTCCGCTGTTTTTCAGCCCCGAAAGTTCCGTCTCATTGATAAATCCCATCACCAGTTCCTCTTTCGCCCTTGTGCCCAGACTTGATCGGATCACCCTCCGGATCTCCGATTTCAGAGATTCCATATCTTCGTGTTCTTGAGATTTTTCCAAAATCAAAGCCAGAATATAGTCCAAATTGATTTCATCTGTCTTAAGCAGGTCGATCTGGAACTCGATGTCCGAAAAATCAATTCGCGTATCGCCTTTCTCCGCTCCATGTTTTATCTTTAATAAATCCTCTCGAATATCTACATAGACGCTCTTCATGTCTTGCATCTGCCGCTCGGAGATTCCGCTGTCAAAAGATGCAAACTCATCAAAGTTTCTTAAAATATTTTCCGATTTCAAAAGCTCCCCAAATAACTGCGCAAACTCTTTCCTATCCACATCCAAAATAATCTCTGTCGGATCAGGGAACTTACCCGTAATCTCAGCGCATAACTCTGCGTAACCCTTGACCGTTTTTCCCGTCTCCGCATCCTCAAATCCGTGGATATATTCTTCATAGCTTTTTTCCAAAATAATATTGACGCTGTTTTCATCGCCAAAAGTTTTGATCGCGTCCTTTGTCGCTTTCTCCAAATCGCGAAAACATACGATATTTCCAAATGCTTTCACCTTATTCAAAATACGATTCGTTCTCGAAAATGCCTGAATCAGTCCATGATATCTCAGATTTTTGTCGACAAACAAAGTGTTCAAAGTCGGCGCGTCAAAACCCGTCAAAAACATTCCGACTACGATCAGCAAATCCACTTCCTTATTTTTGACTCTGAACGACAGGTCTTTATAATAATTTTGAAATTCATTGCCATTTGTTGAAAAATTCGTCGTAAACGACTCGTTATAGTCCGCAATCACCCTGTCTAAAAACTCTTTTTCCGTGGATTCCATTGCACTTGGTTCAAAATCCTCTTCCGGGATCTCTCCTATCGCATTTTGTTCTTCGTTCGCTGAAAAACTGTAGATCGTCGCTACCTTCAGTCTTTTGTCTTCCGGCAGGTGTGCCTGCCGGTTTTGAAACTCTTCATAATACAGTTTGGCCGCTTCTACGCTCTGCACGGCAAACATCGCATTGAATCCGTTTAACCGTCGGCGCTTCAGATCATAAAACTCATTACGGTGCGTCTTGACGTCAAACACGCGGAGAATATGAGCCGTAATTTCAGAAATTCGTTCCGGGTGAAGAAGCATTTTCTTTTCCAGATTCTTCAGCTCTTTTTCGTCTGTTTCCACTTCCGCTGATTTGAACCTTGCGCTGATATTATTGTAATCCACTTTGAATTTCAGTACCTTTCCATCCCGAATCGCATCCGTGATCACATAACTGTGCAGCTGAGCTCCGAATACGCCCGACGTCGTATCTTTGCCCAATGAATTTTCAGGAAAGATCGGCGTCCCCGTAAATCCGAACTGATAATAGAATTTGAATGACTTTCGAATGTTTTTTTGAGCATCCCCAAATTGCGAGCGATGACACTCATCATAAATCAATACACAATGCTTCTCATAAATCTCATGTCTTGGATTTTTCTTCACAAATTCATTCAGCTTCTGGATCGTCGTAACGACAATTTTATCGTCCTGCTTTTCGATACTTCGTTTGAGCTCCTTTGTGTCCTTACTTCCGTTGACGCAGCCCGGCTGAAATTTCTGATACTCCTTCATGGTCTGATAATCCAAATCTTTCCGATCCACCACAAAGAATACCTTATCAATATAATCCAGTCCGGTGGCAAGCCGCGCCGTCTTAAAGGAAGTCAGCGTCTTCCCCGAACCGGTCGTATGCCAGATAAAGCCTCCGGCCTCCATTTTGCCCGCTTTTCGATTCTGATAACTGGATTCGATCTTCCACAGGATGCGCTCCGTTGCAGCGATCTGATAGGGTCTCATGATCAGCAGAGTATTGCTGACGTCAAACACGCAGTATTTTGTCAGCACTTCGAGAATCGTCCGTTTTTCAAAAAAAGTCGCCGTAAAATCTTCCAAATCCCGAATCACTTTGTTTTTTGCATCCGCCCATTCACAAGTAAACTCATAATTGTTCTTGTTTTGAGCTGTCGTATTCGCAAAATAGCGTGTATATGTCCCATTGGAAATGACAAAGATCTGCACATACTTATACAGCGAATTTTCCGCATTGAAACTTTCCTTGCTGTATCGGTGGATCTGATGAAAGGCTTCCTGAATATTGACCCCGCGCTTCTTGAGCTCGATATGAACCAAGGGCAATCCGTTCACTAGGATCGTCACATCATAGCGATTGGAATGACTCCCCGCCTGCCTGACCTGATGCGTCACCTGCAGAAAATTGTTATGGATATTCTCCTTATCTATGATCTTGATGTTCTGCAAATGACCGTCATCAAATATAAAGTCATAAATATGATTTTCCTGTACCTTCCGAGTTTTTTCAATCATCCCGTCATTCGGTGCATCCAAATACTCCACCAAAAAACGTTTCCACTCTTCCTGTGTGAACGATACCTTATTCAGGCGCTCGATCTGCCGTTTGAGATTGTCGTACAGATCCTCCGCGGTACTTGCGGCGAAACGCTCGTATCCCTGAGACAGGAGATTGTCAATCAAATGTTCCTCCAGCTGAGACTCTGATTGATAATTCTCCTGCACACAAGATATTTTTTTATAATTTGCCAAAATGATTCCATGGGTCATCTCCGCAATCGTCGACGTTTGATAGGCTCGGGTTTCTTCCGGCATCTGAATCACTCCTTTTGTGCGAATCCTCTTTTGGAAAACGGAGCAATCGCTCACGATAATACTCATATTGCTTCTGTCTGAGTTCGATTTCTTTCGGCAAGCCTTGAGAGATGTCATTTATAAGAGCGTCGAATGTATCCAGAATGGAAACGATATATGCCTGAACGGGAAGAGACGGAAGCGGCATTCTTATTTTTTCCATATCCGTACTTGACAGTTCGATCACTTTTACTCCTCTTGCCAGTTTATTCTTTTGCCTTATCACATAATCCGCCCCATTCAATACATAAGACAGATATTTCGGATTTTCACCATGTCTGAATATGGCCGCATGACCGCCCGTTACGGCGGCTTCCTCTCCCAGATAGGCTACGGTTTTCATCACATCCTCTACATTTTCAGATGTTTTCGCAATCACTAAATCACCGTTGTTCACTTTTTTCAGCTTCTCTGCATCATGTATGCTCACTTTTGCGATGGGTCGATCTACAAACATAGTATATTTCGTATAAATATGCCCATAATGAATCGCTCCGACTGCTCCATGCTCATCAAAAATCGTTTTTGGCATACCGCTACCATTTACGAAGGTCCCTATATCTCCTAAGGTTTTCCATTCCACTTGGTCAAATGCAGTCATTCCGACCCTATCCGCAGCTTCTTTTAAGACTGCAAAGAAACTATTCGCTATTACGGTCGGTCGGTCGGTCTATCATACTCCGACTCGAATGTCAAGAGTTTTTCACGATAGTATTCATATTGTTTTTTCCGCTGTTCGATTTCTTTTGGAAGTAACCCTTTTGTATCTTCCAGCAAAGATTGAAACTTATCAAGGATTTCAACCACTTTTTTTTGAAGTCCCACTGAAGGAACCGGAATTTCTAAATTTGAAAGAATCGTTCCATTGGTTAACGCTCTGGTCGTATATGTACTATACCTGATAACATTTTTCCTAAATTCGTATGTTTCAAAACAATAGGCACAATATTCCGGCAATAATAATTCTGTAATGGGTCTTGCTCGTAATACAAATCCACTGAATACCCCTTGTTCCACATCCTCCAACAAAACGGAAGTTTTTCCTATTTCCTCCTGCGTTTCCGAAGTTCTGGTAAAAAAAACATCCCCTCGCTTTACGCTATATCGTTTCTGTTCATCCTCTGTTGTTTCTACCGTTCCCAATACATCGGACAAGTACAGTCTATTCTTTTTGTAAACATCTGTGTAATTTATGATTGGAGTTCCTCTTCCAAAAAATTCTTTTCCTTTATTCAATCCATTCTTAAATTCAAAAAGTTCTCCCAACTTTCTCCATTCAATAAAAGTTTTCTCCATACATTTCTCAGAAATCTTATTCAAATATTCCTCACTCAAAAGCATATCCCGATAATGCTGATACTGCCTCATTCTTGCCTGT
>JAUMYL010000009.1:0-70539 GCA_030528675.1 Peptostreptococcaceae bacterium | reverse complement strand
TGTAACTCAGCCTGTAACTCAGTAACATAATTTGTGAATTTGTCAAGTATATTGACGATTTTTTCTTGAGTTTCTATGGATGGGATCGGAATTTCGATTTGTGAAAACTTTGAAATCCACAATCGCTTATGTTCTGTCTTATCAATAGTTATCGTCTGAATATAGTGATAACAGTATCTTAAATTAACATTTTTTTTGGGTTTCAACATTTTCATTGCTGATGATTTGATCTTAAAATCAAAATCTACCCAATGATTTCCGGCGGTAAAATCATCAAATATAATAACCGGATTGTCTTGGTCGGCTTTGTATATATTTTCTTTTTCATCGGTAAAACCTAAAATAAAGGTCTGTCCTGCTGTTAAAACAGGTGTATCATACTTATCATTATAATTCGTCGATTGAACTATATATTTTGATGGCTGCTCATAATCTAACAGCAATTCCAACTTCTTCCACTCGACTTTTTCATTTTTCAATAATTCCAATATCTTACTCATCTCTGCCGCCGCCTTTTTGAGCCGTCTTCTCTATACTCCTGATCGCTTCCAGATAATCTTTTTCTACCTGCGTGAAAGTCTTCGCACTATATTTTTGATACTCCGCCTTTACTTTTTCTTCCATCTGTTTTCTTGAAATCTTACCACTATCTGATAAAAGATCTTCCCCGGTATCCTCTAAAATTTGATTTATATGCTCGACCCAATCCTCCACCGTAAATCAGTTCGCTTGCCGTATGGCGGTGAATCGCATAGTGCATTTTATTTTGAACGGTCGCAAAGAACGATCGAGCCTCTTCGCTTTTCGCTTGATAATCAATGCTTGTAGCAAACAAATCCAACACTTGGCGGTAAAAGACTTTCTCACTGGAACGAATGTCTCTGATTCGATCCAGAAGTTCTTTGAAATAATTGCCGCCGCCCAAATTTTTCAGACGGTCGTCATCCATCGCAAACCCTTTGATCAGATATTCTTTTAGTACCGTGGTGGCATAATTTCTAAATTGTACACCTCTCTGAGAACGTACACGGTATCCGATCGCCAAAATCATATCCAAATTGTAAAAAGCAACGGTTCTCTGAATATCTCTATTCCCTTCCTTTTGAACTGTCAACTTATAGTTGACTGTTGCTCTCTCTTCCAATTCCCCATCTTGAAATATGGCTTTGATATGTTTGCTGATATTTGGTTTTGTCGTTTGAAAGAGTTCCGCAATCTCGCCTTGACTGAGCCATACCGTACCCTCTTCATATTTCAAATGTATTTTCGCTCTTCCATCATCGGTATTATAAATAATAATATCATTCTTCATCGCCAAACTCCCTCACAATTTCATTGATCGATGCTCTTAAACGATCAATTTTTCGAACGGTTTCTTCAATTTCCCGATTCAATACTTTAATGTCGATGACTTCTCTGGTATCTTCTTTTTCCACATAGGTCGATACCGACAAATTATAGTCGTTTTCGGCGATCTCGCTGTTGTCCACCCATCTTGAAAAGTATGCTTTATCGGTTCGCTCCCGGAATTCTTCCACGATATTTTCGATGTTCTGATCTTCCAAAATATTATTATTCGTCTCTTTTTTGAATTCCTTGCCGGCGTCAATGAAAAGGGTCTTATTTTCCGTCTTATTTTTCGCCATCACCAAAATACAGGTAGCAATCGAAGTTCCGAAAAACAAATTTTCCGGAAGCTGAATCACGCAGTCGACAAAGTTGTTCTCTACAAGATATTTACGAATCGTCCTTTCCGCTCCTTTGCGATAAAAGATACCGGGAAAACAGACGATGGCTGCCCGTCCTTTGCTGGACAGATAGCTCAGGGAATGCATGATGAAGGCGTAGTCCGCATAGGATTTCGGCGCAAGCTTCCCTGCCGGCGCAAAACGCAAATCATTCATCAATGTCGGATCGCTATCCCCCACCCACTTCATCGAATAGGGAGGATTGGAGACGATGGCGTCGAAGGGCTTTTCCTCATTGTGCAGAGGATTGAGGAGCGTGTCTCCTCGCTTGATGGAGAAATTGTTGTAATTGACATTATGTAAAAACATATTCATTCGAGCCAGGTTAAAGTTTGTCATATTGATTTCCTGACCAAAAAATCCTTCGTCGATAATATGCTCATCAAATTGTTTTTTCATCTGCAGCAGAAGGGATCCGCTGCCGCAAGTCGGGTCGTATACTTTGTTGACGCTCGTCTTTCCTTCCATGACCAAGCGAGCCAACAGTTTCGACACGGTCTGCGGTGTAAAAAACTCTCCGCCGGATTTTCCTGCGTTGCTTGCATAATTTGAAATTAAATATTCATAGGCGTCTCCAAACGCGTCGATATCGTTTTCTCTGAAATTTCCGAAATTGATTTCTGAAATACCGATCAGAATATCTGCCAATCGGGCGTTTTTTTCCGCCACCGTTCCGCCCAAGCGATTGCTCGTGGTATCGAGATCTTCGAACAATCCCTTGATATCATTTTCTGAGGGAAATCCGATGGCGCTGGATTCTATGGATTGAAAAATATTGGCCAGATCCGTGTTCAAATTTTCATTTTTTCGGGCTGTTTTCACAATATTCTCGAACAGCTGACTCGGAAGAATAAAAAAACCTTTTTCTTCGACCGTATTCGGTCTAAAATCCATTTCTGCCTCGTCATCGCTCAGTTTTGCATAGTCGAATTCCAAATCGCCGGCCTCATGCTCCGCTGCATTAAAAAACTCCGACATGTTTTCTGAAATAAACCGGTAGAACAAGATCCCCAAGATATACTGCTTAAAATCCCATCCGTCGACCGCTCCGCGAACATCATCGGCAATCGCCCATATTTTTCGGTGCAGTTCCATGCGCTGCGCCGTTTCATTCGATCCTCTCACGAATCTTTCCATATCATTCTCCCATCCTGCAAAATTCATTGTTCCATTCCATCGCTGAGGTCCTGCAAAACTCCTTCCAATGAACGCCTGCGACATGAAAAGAGGACAGGATCCGCTCCGAAGGCCCTGCCGCCTCATTCAAAACTACGCTCTCTCATCGGCAAAGAGCCGTAACAGGTTCTGACAATGCGAGACTTTCACTCTCTCCCGCAAAATTGATCCAGTTTCCTGATAAAATACTGGCAGAGACTTGAAGACTGGCCGCTATCATTACTATTTACTTCATTTATCTTTTTTAGATATCAGTCTCCCAATCCCACTATGGCTAAGACTTTCCAGCGAAACTATTTGTGTTCTTGCCAATTTTCTAAGTTCAATCATTCTCTCTTTTTGTTCCACACCTTTTTCAATTAAAATGGCGTTGTAGCTTTCCATATTCGCAAGTACTAAAAGTTCATTTAGACTTGCATAGTCTCTCATATTCCCTTTTAAGTCCGGATTTTCTTCACGCCACTGTTTTGCTCTTTTGTTAAATAATGCAACATTAAGCATATCTGCTTCGTTAGCATATTTATAGAATAGCTGTTCATTCGTAAGATCCTTTAAGAGGTATTCTTTAATTGCATCCGTATGGATTTTATAATTGATCTTTGAAATCTCTCTATGAAGATTCCAACTTAGTGACAATCTTGAGTTTTCGTCATCTTTTAATCTTTGATAGTCTTTAATGATATATAACTCAAATTCTGCCGAAATCCATGAAGCAAATTTAAAGGCAATGTCCTTATGTGCAAAAGTCCCGCCACCTCTTCCGACTTTTACAAATATTCCTTTCGCATTTGTAGTATTAACCCATTTCTGAGGAGACAGAGTGAAAGCATTACTGCCTGCTTCTTTCAAAAACCCCTCGAATTCGAGGGGGTTAAATGCAAGATTGTTTAACTGCTCCCATATTCCTAAATATTCTATCGTGTTATAATTTCTCATCCAATTTGCAACAACTACATTGGGCTCTTCTGCATTCTTGTATTTAGCAATATCCGTAAGACTTATATAATCATTTTTAAAGTCTTCGGTATACACTTGGATAGCAAATCCTTTTGCTTCAATTGTTTCTTTTTTCAACTTAGACATTGTTTGTCTCCTTATGATGATGTACGGTTTACAACATTCATTTCCCTAAAACTCTCCTTAACAGTACACCAACCATTCATTGTTTCAATTTTATACTTTGGTAGAAGCTCGAAAACCCTTGTATTTACTTGAGTATTTGCCACGGTCATTATTCGGTGCAGTTCCATGCGCTGCGCCGTTTCATTCGATCCTCTCACGAATCTTTCCATATCATTCTCCCATCCTGCAAAATTCATTGTTCCATTCCATCGCTGAGGTCCTGCAAAACTCCTTCCAATGAACGCCTGCGACATGAAAAGAGGACAGGATCCGCTCCGAAGGCCGCCTCATTCAAAACTACGCTCTCTCATCCATTATATTCTAAAATTTCAGCGGCAACAATATTATTTTCCGGGCTTTCCCACAAGAAAAGCTGAATGAACAGCTTATACTAAAACCTCATTGAAGCGCCTCCGAAAACGATATCCATGTTCAAACGATCAATCCATCGTTTTGTCAGATGACAGTTCATACTAAAACCTCATTGAAGTGCCACCGCAAACATTATATTAAAATGACAAATCAGGCGTTTTTTCAGATGACAATTCAGACAGGTAATCGTATTACTTTTTCAATCAAAAATCGTTCAAAATTGCAGACGCCAATCACAGAGAAAAAAGACGCTGCACTCTCGCCGGGAGACGAGCTACAGCGTCTTTTCATAGTCTTTTTTGATCTTGCCGAGTATTTTTTTCTCCATACGGGAAACCGTCATCTGGGAGACCCCAAGGTCGTTGGCGACATACATCTGCGTCCTGTTTTTGAAGAAGCGGTCGACGATGATCTTGGTCTCGATTTCGCTGAGTTTGGAGAGTGCTTTCTCGATGAAGTCTTTGTTTTCGATCATCTTAAAGCTCTTGTCCTCGTCGCCGATGAGATCCATGAGCAGGATGTCTTTGTCGTCTCCTTCGTTGTCGTAAGTAAGGTCGAGGGATTTCGGCTTGTATACATGGGAGGCTTCGATGGATTCCAGCACTTCCTCCTCGCTGCAGCCGAGGTATTTCGCGATATCCTCGATACGGGGCACGCGCTGCAGTTCCTGCTGCAGATGGGTTTTCGCGGAATTGACTTTTTTGGAAAGCTCCTGTATCCTTCGCGGCACACGAATCGACCAGCCCTTGTCGCGAAAGTGTTTTTTGATCTCTCCGATGATCGTCGGCGTCGCAAAACTGGAAAACTCAAATCCCTTTTCGATATCGAAACGCTCAATCGCGAAAATCAAACCCAACGAGGCAACCTGATAGATATCTTCGTACTCGATACCTTTGTTGAGAAATTTTTTCGAGAGGATCTCCGCGATGTACAGATGCCTTTTGATCAGCTCATTTCGAATTTCGATATCCCCGGTTCTTGCATAGAGACGAAAGAGCTCTTTGTCCGAAAGAGGAGGACTCTGCTCTGCAGGGGAGGATTTTTTTCCGGCGGTTTCCGACGGTTTTTTATTCTTGTTCGAGGCCCCGACCATCAGATATCATCTCCCAAAAACTTCGTCATCGTGATCTGAGTCCCTCTTCCTATGCTGGAGATGACATCGACGTCATCCATCAGACTCTTGATGATGAAGAGTCCGAGTCCGCCGTTTTCACTGGGATTGCTGAGATCCGGCTCTGCAATGTTTTCGATTTTCACACCCTTTCCTCGATCTTTGATGGAAATGGTCATCTTGTCGGCAAATATCGTAAAGCTGGCGTCAAACTCCTCGTCGAGTCCGTGTTTGATCGCATTCGTACAGGCTTCGGCAACGGCGACCTTGATATCTTCGATCTCTTCTATATTGAATCCCATACGATTGGCGATTGCGGAGACCGTCAGTCTCACGACGCCCACGTATTCGGGTTTACAGGGCAGGGTCATATTTACATAGTCAAACGTCTCGGTGCTGATTATCCTATCTTCTTTCTCTCTCATCCGCTTTATTCCTCCATCTTGAATATTTTGTCAAGCCCTGTAATGACGAATATCTTCTTTACATTTTGTTTCGGACTTCGGATATGGATCTCTTTTTCCTGCTGCTTCACGCGTTTGAGTATCCCTATCAATATCCCGAGGCCGGTGGAATCAATATAGTCCAGATCGGAAAAATCCATATGAATGTCATAGAGCTTCTCTCCGGAAGAGATCTTCTGGAGAGCTTCCTTGAATTCGTTGGAGGTGTAGATATCCACCTCTCCTCGAAGTTTCACCTTCCAGATACCTTCTGTCTCGCTGAACCGGTTGTCTATCGTCATCGCCATCTGTTTTTTCTCCCTTATACTTTTTTCTTCGTGAGGAAATCGAGTATCCTGAGGCCGGAAAACAGGCCGATAATCTTTGAGCCGCTGCCTATGAGGGAATTGACCGTCCCGCTGATACCGGCCGCATTTTTGATCAGTTCCCCGATCTCCTCCATGTTCTGATCGACCATCTGATCCACTCTTTTGACTGTGCTGTTGACGCTGAGCACCGTCGTGGAAAGGCTGATAAAGAAGATAAGCAAACCTATACACAAAAGCAAAACACCGACTTCCCACAAATGTATCTGCATAAATACGCTCCTTTTTCGCCTTCCGAAATGCAAACTTTTATCCGATCTTCTCTCTATTCCTGCTCAAATTCTCTCGATATGATGATCTCGCCGTCCTGTTCGACGATCTCGCCTTCGTCGCTGCGCATCGTCCTGACGAAATCGGATACGTTCTCCCGCAGGCCTTGGGAGTCGGAGATCAGATCCATCGCTTTTTCAAAGAGATCTTCACGCAGCTCCGAGCCTTTTTTCGGAGCCAAGAGAAATCCGATCCCTATACCGACCAATCCTCCCAAAATAAATGGACACAAGCCTTTTTTTCTACGCATAGCTTTCCGCCTCCTCGCTTTATGATATTGATTTTATTACCCCATTCAGTCCGAGCTAATCATTCCCGCCTTCTTTGGCCTGCTCTTTTTCTTCTTCGGAGGCGATCCTTGCAAGAGAGGCGACCAGAGAGCCCTCTTCCGTCTTCATGACTTTCACTCCGCTAGTCACTCTCGACAGTCTGGAAATCTGGCTGACGTCCATGCGGATCAGCGAACCGTCGGAATTGACGATCATCACTTCTTCCCGCTCGGATACGACGCGGGCTCCGACGACTTTTCCGGTCTTCTCGGAGATCTTGTAGGTCTTGACGCCCATTCCGCCTCTTGCCTGCGGCTTGTATTCTTCCAGCGGCGTTCGCTTGCCGTAGCCTTTTTCCGAAATGACGAGGACGTCCTTGGAGAGATCGACCAGCTCCATCGAGACGACTTCGTCCTCGGCGGAAAGCCTCATCGCACGCACGCCCATTGCGGAGCGTCCCATATCCCGAACCTGAGATTCATCGAAGACGATCGCCTTTCCTTCTTTGGTGACGACGATGAACTGCTGCTTTCCGTCTGTGATCTTCACCGTGATCAGCTGATCGTCCTCTTTGAGAGAGATGGCGATCAGACCGTTTCTCGTACTCTTTCGGAACTCGGAGATCGGCGTTTTTTTGATGACGCCCTTCTTCGTGCACATGACGAGGAAAGCGTCGTCCGCCACATCCCGGATCGGCAGGAGAGAGCTGATCTTTTCATCTTTTTCCAGCTGAAGGAGGTTGACGATGTTGACGCCCTTGGCGGCTCTTCCGCTCTGGGGTATCTCATAGACATTGAGTCGGAAGAGTCTTCCCCGGCTCGTCAGGAAGAGAATCTTCGCGTGGTTGGTCGTCAGCAGCAGATCCGTGACGAAGTCTTCGTCTCTCGTCGTCATCGAGGTGATTCCCTTGCCTCCTCTGCGCTGATTTTTGTAGGTGTCCATCGGCAGACGCTTGATATAGCCGTGGTGGGTCATCGTCACGGCGACTTCTTCGTCTTCGATTGTATCGAGGACATTGATCTCTTCGGCAGCCTCCAGGATCTCGGTCCTTCTCTCATTTCCATGTTTTTCCTTGATCTTCGTCAGCTCTTCCTTGATGATGCCGAGAAGCACGCTCTCGTCGTCAAGGATCGACTGGAGGTATTGGATGTTTTCGAGGATCTCTTTGTACTCCTCCTGGATCTTCTCCCGCTCCAGTCCCTGCAGTCTTCGCAGTCTCATATCGAGGATGGACTGGGCCTGTACCTCGGAGAGAGAGAATCTCTCCATCAGTTTTTCGAGGGCGTCGGAATAGGCACTTCGGATCAGGTGGATCACCTCGTCGATATGGTCAATCGCGATCAGCAGGCCTTCGAGGATATGAGCCCGGTCTTTCGCCTTTTTCAGCTCGAAGACTGTCTTTCGGGTCAGCACCTCTTTCTGATGACCGAGATAGTGGACCAGCATCTCCCGCAGATCGAGGATCTTGGGCTGTCCGCCGACGAGGGTCAGCATGATCACCGAATAGATATCCTGAAGCTGGGAGTGTTTGTAAAGGTTGTTGAGCAGGATCGCCGGGCTGACGTCCCGTCTCGCCTCGACGACGATCCGAATCCCTTTTCGGTTGCTCTCGTCCCGAAGATCGGTGATCCCGTCGATGCGTTTTTCTTTGACGAGCTCGGCGATCTTTTCCACCATGCGGGCCTTGTTGATCTGGTAGGGGATCTCCGTGAAGATGATCTGGCTTTTACCGTTCGGCAGCTCCTCGATCTCCGCCTTGGCGCGGACGACCACCTTGCCTCGCCCGGTGCGGTAAGCCTCCCGAATCGAGGATTTCCCCATGATCGTCGCTCCTGTCGGAAAGTCCGGTCCCTTAATATGACGCATCAGATCTTCCACGCTCGCCTCGGGGTTGTCGATCAGTTCGATCACCCCGTCGATCACCTCGCCGAGATTGTGAGGAGGGATGGAGGTCGCCATCCCGACGGCGATCCCGTTGGAACCGTTGACGAGGAGGTTGGGGTATTTCGCCGGCAGGACGAGAGGCTCTTTCTGGCTCTCGTCGTAATTCGGCCCGAAATCCACGGTCTCTTTTTCGATATCCCGCAGCATCTCCAGAGCAAGCCGGTCCATCCTCGCCTCTGTGTAACGCTCCGCAGCCGCCGAGTCTCCGTCAAGAGTCCCGAAGTTTCCCTGTCCGTCCACGAGGGGGTAGCGCATGGAAAAAGGCTGGGCCATCTTGACCATCGCGTCATAGATGGCGATGTTGCTGTGGGGATGGAAATCCGCCATGACATTTCCCACCACATGGGCGGATTTGCGGTAGGCTTTTTCCGGAGTCAGTCCGAGGCGGTGCATCGTATAGAGGATCCTGCGGTGGACCGGCTTGAGTCCGTCCCGTACATCCGGCAACGCCCTTCCGACGATCACGCTCATGGAATAGTCGATATAGGCGTCCTTCATCTGTTTTTCCAGCTGTATGTCCTTAATCTTATCAAATTGGTTCTTATTTTCTTCGCTCATTGACTTCCTCCGTTAGGCATCTATATTCTGGGCATATTGCGCATTTGCCTCGATAAATTCTCTTCTCGGCTCCACTTTTTCGCCCATGAGGACGCTGAAGATATCGTCCGCCGCCGCCGCATCCTCGATATTGACCCTCAGCAACGTTCTGTTTTCCGGATTCATCGTCGTCTCCCAGAGCTGCTCCGCATTCATCTCTCCGAGACCTTTGTAGCGCTGAAGACGAACCGTATTGTCTCTTCCGATCTCGTCAAGCAGAGCGTTCAACGCCCTTTCATCATAGACGTACTGCTCCCGTTTTCCTTTCTGCACCTTGAACAGCGGCGGCTGGGCGATATAAACATAGCCCTTGTCGATCAGCGGCCGCATATAGCGGAAGAAGAAGGTCAGGATCAGCGTCCTTATATGCGCTCCGTCCACATCCGCGTCGGTCATGATCACGATCTTGTGGTAACGGAGTTTTTCTTCTTCAAATTCGTTGCCGACTCCGCAGCCGAAGGCCGTGATCATATTGCGGATCTGCTCGGAGCTTAAGATCTTGTCGAGTCTGGATTTTTCCACATTGAGTATCTTTCCGCGCAGAGGCAGGATCGCCTGATACTGGGAATCCCGTCCGTCTTTCGCGGAGCCTCCCGCCGAATCCCCCTCGACGAGATAGACCTCGGATTTTGCGGGGTCTTTCTCCCGGCAGTCTGCCAGCTTGCCGGGCAGAGAGGTGTTCTCCAGCACGGATTTGCGGCGGGTCAGATCTCTCGCCTTCTTGGCCGCCTCTCTCGCCCTTTTGGAGGTGAGGGCCTTCTCCATGATGCTCTTCGCCGCCGCCGGATTCTCTTCTAAGAAGGCGCCGACATGGTCTGAGGTGACCGTCTCGACGACGGAACGGATCTGAGGGTTTCCAAGCTTGGTCTTCGTCTGTCCCTCATACTGAGGCTCGGGCAGCTTGACGGAGATCACCGCCGTCAGCCCCTCCCGGATATCCTCGCCCGACAGATTTTCGTCTTTTGCTTTGAGATAGTTGTTTTTTCGGGCGTAGTCGTTGACGATCCGCGTCAGTGCGGTCTTGAAGCCCACAAGGTGCATCCCGCCCTCGGTGGTGTTGATATTGTTCGCGAAAGAGTAGATGTTTTCCGCAAAGGCGTCCGTGTACTGCATCGACAGCTCGACCTGATACTCGTCGATCCGCTTGTCGAAGTAGATCATCTCCTGATGCAGCGCCGTCTTGTGCTTGTTGAGATAGCGGACGAACTCCACCAGTCCTCCGGTATAGTAAAACTCCTTGGACTCCTTCTCCCGCTCCCGACGGTCTTCGAGGAGGATGCGGATCCCTTTGTTGAGAAAAGCCAGCTCCCGCAGTCGATGCTCCAGAGTCTCGAATTTATATTCCGTCTCTTCAAAGATCTCTTCATCCGGCAGAAAACGGATCGTCGTGCCCCGCTGATCGGTCTCTCCGAGCCTTTGCAGATCTGTGACGGGATTTCCCTCCGAAAACTCCTGACGATACATCTGCCCTCCGACGCAGGCGGTGGCGATCAGCTCTTTCGACAGCGCGTTGACGACCGAGACTCCGACTCCATGCAGACCGCCGGAGACCTTGTACCCTCCGGCGCCGAACTTTCCTCCGGCGTGCAGGACGGTCAGCACCGTCTCAAGAGTACTCTTTCCGGTCTTCGGATGGACTTCGACCGGAATCCCTCTGCCGTTGTCCCTGACGGTGATTCCGTTGTCCTCATCAATCGAAACACAGATGCTGTCACAATATCCCGCAAGCGCTTCGTCAATCGCATTGTCGACGACTTCGTAGACGAGATGGTGCAGTCCTCTGCTTCCCGTCGATCCGATGTACATCCCCGGACGCTTTCTGACGGGATCCAGACCCTCCAGCACCTGTATCTGCTCCGCTCCGTAATCTCCCATTACTTTATTTTCATTTGTTTCCATCTTGACCTCCCGGCAGTTCCTTTACTTTTGCATTTTCTATCCAGATCATACGAGCCTCCTCAAAAAAAGGGAGGATCTCGTCATCAATATCCGTTGCGGTGACAAAGGTCTGAACATATTTGAGATTTTCGATCAGCATCCTCTGTCTGCCGGTATCCAGCTCGCTGAAGATATCGTCCAGCAGGACAACCGGATACTCTCCTCTTTCCTCATGAACAAGCTCGATCTCCGAAAGCTTCAGAGAGATCGCGGCGCTGCGCTTCTGCCCCTGCGAACCGTAGGCCCTTATATCTCTTCCGTTGATCTCCAAGCGCAGATCGTCTTTATGGATCCCTCTGCCCGTCATCTTCTTTCGGATATCCTCCTCCCGCAGGCTCCTGTAGAGTTCCAGGATCTCCTGCCTGCAGGGCGGCTCCGCTCTCTTTGCAAGATCCGGTTCATAGCGCAGGAGAAGCTCCTCCCTCCGCCCCGATATCCGCCTGTGATTTTTTGCGGCTATGGGGGCGATCTTTTCGATGAATTCCGCCCTTATCCTCATGATCCGTTCCGAAAGAAACGCGAGCTGCTCGTCATACACATCGAGGAGAGCCCGGTCGATCTTCACGCCTCTGAGCAGGTTGTTCCTCTGCATCAGCAGTTTGCGGAATGAGGAGATATCGCCGTAGTACAAAGGACGCAGCTGCGAGATCTCCCGATCCATAAATCCTCTGCGCTCCTTCGGTCCGTCCTTGACAAGCCGAAGATCCTCCGGCGCAAAGACGACAACATGAAAAATCCCAAGCAGATCCGTCAGTTTTCCAATCGGCAGGGAGTTGATATTGATCGCTTTTTTCAGCTGTTTTCCGATCTTGATCTCGATTTTGAAAGATCTTCCGCCGGATTCGACCTTCGAGCGGAGGATCAGGGCCTCTTCTCCGAAGCGGATCATCTCTTTGTCTCTTCCGGTACGAAACGACCTGCCCGTCGACAGCAGGGAGATCGCCTCGATCAGATTGGTCTTTCCCTGTCCGTTCTCTCCGAGGATCAGATAAAGAGGCGCCTCAAAACCGAGCTGCGCACTCTCGTAATTCCTGAAATTTCGCAGTTCCAATCTCTCTATGCGCATAACTCTCAGACGACCCGGTACGCTCTGTCCCCGACGCTCACTTCGTCACCCGGGCGGAGCTTTCTTCCTCTTCGGCTCTCCCTTTCTCCGTTGACCGAGGCTTCGCCGGAAAGGATGAGGATCTTCGCCTCTCCCCCGCTTCCCGCCTCGTCGGCAAGCTTCAAAAACTGGTCGAGCTTGATATATTCTCCGCTGATTTTCACTTCTTTCACTTTTTATTCCTCCAGACCTGTTCACATCCTTTCTATTATAGCACAAAAACTTGTATTTTTTAAGCGTTTGGAGAAATTTATACCGGTTAAAAACAGAAATTTTCATACATTGATATTGCGACGTCGACCGCTTCTCTTCACAAAAAAAGCTCCCCGCTGAGAGGAGCCTTCCTGCGATAATGCGCCGTTTTCATGCCGATACTCTGGATATCCTCTTGAAATTTCCGTCTATGGAGTAAACAGGCTCTCATTCCAGCTGATTTTTTTCTCCGGATTTGACAAACTTCTTGTCCGTATACATTCTCTCATCCGCCCGTTTGAGAATCTCTTCGCCGGAAAAGGTCTCCATCTCATAAGTCGAAGCCGTGCCGCAGGCGACCTCGATGAGAATCTCGCGGGGATGTCTTCGGTTGAACCTGTCGAGCACCTCCCGGAGCTTGCTTTTCCACTCATCGTTCGCCTCTTTGGGATCTACGGGCTGTATCACCAAAAACTCGTCTCCTCCGAGGCGAATCAAAGTCTCCTCTCCGCTGAAAACGCGCTTGAGCATAGAGGAAAAAAGCCTGAGCATCCGATCTCCACGCCTGTGTCCGCAAAGATCGTTGACGAGTTTGAGATTGTTGAGGTCATAGAGGAAAAGCCGGTAATGCTGTCTTTCTCTTTCATACTCGAGAAACCGCAGCATTCCGCTCTGCCGGTTGCCCAGTCCGGTCAACGAATCCTGATACGCCATTTTTTTGAGGAGATCGATCTCTCGCCTGTTGACGATATTTCCGAAAAAGCGTATCCCGTAACTGACGATAAAGGTACCGACGATGACGAGCATATTGATATAGAGGACGGAGCTCTCACTACGGCTCATGGCAAAATCAAAATATTTCGCAACATTGTAAAGCAGGATCTGTACGCACAGGACGACGCAAACAGATACGATCCCGACCGCCAGAACCTTCTCGTGCTTGGGCTGCATTCGAAATTCGTAGGTGAGCACGCGAATGCTGACGAGAAAGAACACAAAGCAGAACAGATGGTAAAAAGGGAGAAAAAATTCATAGTTTCGAATGTGAAGCAGTTGGGAAAGGACGACTGTTATGTAAAACAAAAGGAAAAATCGCTTGCTCAAGCAAAAAAATCGGTCGAAGCGGCTTTTGTTTTTGAGATCCGCCAGTACAAAAAGCCAAGCGGGAAAGATCGCGTAAAAAGAGAAGAATTCGATATAGCTGCTGACAAGGGTCGCCTCATTGAAAACTCTCATGAAATTGACGCTGCCGAGACCCCACAGCCCAAGGCAGAAGCTGAACAGTGAAAGATAGGCCAAAGCCACGGCTCCGGAGACTTCGATCAGAAAAAAGATGATGAAGATGAAGAAAAGTATACTTCCAAAAACCATGAAAAAAACGGATATCAAAAAAGAAAAACCGTCTTCATAGATCGTTCGGGCCGTGATCATATCTTTCTCTCCTATGGAGAGATGCTGCAGAATGTAAGACAACTTATAGCCGCCTGAAGCGATCAGGCGGATCGTCAGCTTCTTTCCCTGATAATTTTTGGGAAGAGGAATACTGTGATGACCCGCTCCGAGAGGAAATCTCTTCCGTTGCCTCTCCACACCGTAAGAGTAGATCTTCTCTCCGCCGACAAAGATCTCCGCGGCAGTGTAGAGCAGATGGAGATTGATGAAGGCTTTTTCCGGCAGTTCTCTCGGCAGTTTCCCGATCAGCAGGACCTCGTCGTCACTGCGAAGAGGGAGGGACGCTCGGTCTTTCCCCTCCGGCGGGATCTCTCCGTTGACGCGAAGCTCGCACTCTCCCGCCAGATCGGGAAGATAGACCTTCGGCCGAGGATTTCCGCGCAGGACAAAATCCAGCAGTCCCAGCATGATCGACAGACTTAAAAGATATATGAGAAAATCTCTGAGATCCTTTTTCTTAAATTTCAACATGACACGAACTCCCTGTATCGCCCTCATTTTTCATCTGTTTCTTATGCAAATACATCTTTTCATCCGCCGCCTTGATGATCTTTTCGTGATCAAACCCATGACCTTCTCTTGTCGAAGAAACTCCGTACGCAGTCTCCAGACAGACGCTGTCGTTTGCCTCTCTTCGATTCGCTTCTCCGATACAGTCTCCAAGACGATGAAGTCCTTTGCGAACCTCTTCCTCTTCGCCGGTGTGGAGAATGACGAGAAACTCGTCTCCTCCCCACCGACAGACCATGGATCTTTCAGCAAAAGCGGAGCGGAGACATCCGGCAAAAAGGACGATCATCCGGTCTCCGCAGTCATGGCCATATTCATCGTTGACTCTTTTGAGACAGTTGAGATCCAAAACGATCAAATGATAATCCTCTTTGCCGCGGTCGAGTTCCAGCAGACGCAGCAGGCCTCCCTGCCTGTTTTCAAGACCGGTAAGCGGATCCTCGTAAGCCATCTTCCGAAGAAATTCCACCTCCTTGCGACTGACGATCCTGTCTGAAAATCGCATCCCGTAAACGGAAAAAAATACGACGATCACCATCAGAAGGCTGATATACAGACTCGCATAATCCATATGGACGGAGAAGGAAAAGTATTTCGCAAGATTGAAAAAGAGGATCTGAGCGAAAACATAGACCAGAGGAACCAGATTTCCCCAAAACAAAATTTTCTCATAACCTTTTTGCTCCTGCAGCCCGCTCCCCATGACATACAGACCGGCAATGGCCGCGGCTGCCACGAGAATATTGTAAAAGAGCATGAATCTCTTATAATCCGCGATCCCAAACAGTTCGGCCAGGATGACGACAGAAAGAAAGATCACATGCCCGTATGCAAAACGGCCGAAAGACCAGGCATGCCTTGAATGCCTCTTCAGATCCGCCACCATGACGACCCAGGGCAAAAGCGCAAAATAGCAGGAAAAATATCGTATATAATTATTCACGAGAAGATCCTCGCTGAATATCCGTACAAACTCGATATTACAAAGGGTCCACAGTCCGACGCTGAAGGAGAACATCGCCAGCGGTGCCAGACCTTTGAGCTGGATCCGTGCCAAACAGAGGATCAGAAAGATGGCCAGCAGCAAAATCCCGAAGAGAATCAGCGTCACGGAAGTTGAAAAGGCAAAGAGATTCTGTCTGATGATCGGTACGGCGATATCGTGATTTTCACTGAGAAAAAGGCCTCGAAACAGATAGGAAAACTTATGTCTTTCAATACCCGTCAGGCGCAGATACAGGTTTTTTCCTGCAAACTCTTCCGGCAAACGCATCTTATGATAGCCGGCGCCGATCTTTTCATCCGTCTTCCCTCCCCTTATGCCGTAAGAATAGATCGGCTCTCCGTCCACAAAGGCTTCGACGGCGATATAAGAGAGAGTGCATACGGCGACGGGCTCATACATCTTCGTCTGCGGAAGTCTGACGGTAATCTCGACGACGTCCTTCGGATTGACCGTGAAATTCGGCGGCCGCTCCCGCTTAAAATCCGGCTGCGGGACTCCGTTGACCGAAAGCGCAAAACCTCCTTCAAATTCCTCCGTATAACCGGGATGATCGGTATTTCCCCTTATCAGGATCAAGCTGACGAACAGCATCATGACGAAAATGAACACAAATACTGCCAAGAGGCCTGTTTTTCTGATATTCCACATAAAGCACTCCGCTCTTCTTTCTTTATTTCTGTATTATTTCTCACTCTTCGCCCTGACGGATCTTTCCGTTCACCTGATCGACCAGTCTGACATAAAGATCTCTCTGTTCGAGAGGACGATAAAAATGATATCCCTGCATCAGATCGCAGTTCGTGCCTTTGATGATCTCCGCCTCCTTTTCCGTCTCGACCCCCTCCGCGCAGACCTTCTTGCCGAACTGATGGCAGGCGTATACGATACTTGAGATAAATTTAATATTGTCTTCCGAGGTCGTCATCGAATTGAGGAGACTTTTATCCAACTTCACCACATTCGCAGGGTACTTCAGCAGAAGTCCGAGAGAGGAATAGCCGTTCCCGAAATCATCAAGCGCAATTTCTATGCCAAGTTCCTTGCAGCTGCTGATGAACCGGTCCAGCTTGTCGGGAGACTCGTCAAAATGAGTCTCGGTCAGCTCCATGATCAGATGGCGGCCGTCCAGGAGATATTTTTTGAGTGTTTCCTGCATGAAAGGCAGAAACTCGGGATCAAGCACCTGATGATAGCTGACGTTGAAAGCCAGACGAAAGTCCTTCATATGGCTGATCGCCCTCTTACAGATGCGCACGACCTGTTCGAAGACCCATTTTCCGACAGGCAGGATCAGGCGATTCTTTTCCAGTATCGGAATAAAGGTGAGAGGAGATACTTCCTTTCCCTTAAATCGCCAACGCAGCAGCGCTTCGCCGGAGACGATCTGTTTTTCTTTCGTCGAGACGATCGGCTGAACGACGATGCGAAAACCTTCAAAATCATTGAAGACATTTTCGCTGAGTTCTATGACCATCTTGGCATGTTCTTTCTGTATGCGGATGCTCTTGGGCGAATGTACGACATAGTCGCAGTCCGAAAGATGTTTTGCCTCCGAGATCAGAGCGATGACATTGGAGACGATCTCCTGAGGCGACAGCTTCAGATCGCCTTCGGAAAACACTCCTACGGAAGAGGGCGTCCGCACGACGATATTGATCCCGCGGTACATGACCGAGATGATATCCTTGAGCTGGGCGATCATATCCGGGATACTGTCCTCGCAGGAAGAAGAGACGATCCCCATGAATCGAAGCCCGTCCAGACGGTAAAAGGTCATTCTCTCGTCGAAATAATATGTGAGTTTTTCCGCGATATTCAACAAGAGAAGATCTGCATTGCCTCTGCCTCTCAACTCATTGATCTCGGCAAAATTATTCAGTGTGAAACCGATGACGAGGATATCTTTACCGGCTTTCTGCATCTCCGCAAGCTTGAACATCGCCGCATGTTCCTTAGGAAAATTCGTGATCGGATCGACGACAAAATCTCTTTTCTGATACGAGATGAAACCTGCAAAAAAAAGCGGCTGCTCTCCGTCTTCGCTCCATTTCATCTCTCCGCAGCAATGGATCCATGAGTCGTTTCCGTCCTTGTCCCTCACCCGGTAGCGCAGGTCGTGTCTTTGCTGTTTTTTCTCAAGGACATTCTTCAGATCCTGACGGTAGAGCAAAAGCTCTTCCCGATTGATGATGCGGCTCTCCCAATTACTCATCAAATCGTAGACCAGATTGCTCTTGAAACCGAAGCGATCCCTCATATTATCCGAGATGTAAAACCAGTTGGTCTGCACATCTCCGAAGTAGAGATAATAGGGAGCGTCATCTGCCGTGATCGAATGAAACAGCGTCTCCAGATCGAAAAAATTATCGCTGACAAATCGCTGCATCGCACCGTCTCTTCCAAATTCCGGCAGGGGATGACCCGGCGTTGGAAAACAGCCGGAGCGATGCTTTCTCTCGGTGAAAATTCCCTTCTGATTATAATAATCGCATTTGTTTTCATACATCTTTTCTTCGGCCTGCGTCAGCAGAGATTGAACCCCTCTGCCCGATCCCCAAGCGCTTCCCAGAGACAGATGATGATCTTCCAAGGCGATTTCTTCCCTCAGATGTTCCACTTTTGCCATAAAATCGACCTTGCTCACAGGCTGACTGACGACGACAAATTCATCTCCTCCGGTACGAAAGACCTCATGCTCCCGGAAAAACTTGCGGATGATACGATACCATCGGATGATCATCTCGTCACCCTTTGAATGTCCAAGGGCGTCGTTGAGCATCTTAAGCCCGGAGACGTCGCAGTAGAGGACTCCGGTCTCCGTATCCTCCGACGTCGCTTCCGTCAGCTTCAAAAAAGCATACCGATTGAGACTGCCTGTCAGCTGGTCGTGATAGCTCATATATTCGAGATGCTCCAGCAGATTGCGTCTTTCGATCATCGTCGAGACGAAGTGACCGATGACGAAAAGAAAGCGGACGATCACTTCCGGTCTCCCCATCCCGGGATTGTCCACGCCGAGGAAGCCGACGATCTCTCCGGAAGATCGGATCGGAACCGTTACGAGAGCCTTGATATCCTGAGGTTTAAGTACCGCATAGACCTCAGGATGCTCTTTTCGAATATCTTCTATATCCTCGATGATCACCGGACGGTCATCCTCAAACATCCGATACCAATATTCGATGGTCTCCATCGGCTCATGCTGCAAAAGCTCTTTCTGAGGAGCCACGCCCTCCGCACACCACTCATAGGTGTTGCTGAAAGTCCCGCCCTCTTCGTTTTCGAAGATATACACTCTGTCACTGAGAAAATGTTCCCCCATATACGAGAGGATGTATTCGATACCCGCATCGGGACTGCTGATCGAAAACACCTTGCCCAGACATTCGCTGATGATCGAATCTCCATACGCAAGCAGCCCTTCTTCCTTCATATACCGCTCTTTGCAGGCAGTCCTGTCAAAGCCTATTTCCAGACGATAACGCCTGCCCTCCTGCTCAAACATCGTGTCGTTCAAAAGGATCTCACGATCGAGTCTGGGATCCTTGTAACTCCATTCATAAAATCGACCGAATCTTAAGCGGTCGTTCGTACAAAAAATGCAGGGCTCCTCTTTTCCCCGAAGCACCCGATGGCATTTTCTCCCTTTATACTCTTCTTTCGACGAGATCCCGCAGAGCCTGCGCAGATAATCGTTCATATACACGAGTTCATAGCTATCCATATCCGCCACATAAATCCATTCATTCAGCGATTCAAATAAGTCTAAAAACTCTTTCAATCCCATCCCCCCATCTTCCGTCGAAGAAATCCCCCGGTCACACTTCCTTTTTCATCCTTGAGCGGGAATATGCGCCTGAAGATCTCCGTTTTCCTTTCGTTTATTGCTCTTCTTCGCCGCTCCGCGCTTTTTTTATATGTTTGCGCAGCCGCCTCTCCAGCTCCGGCCTTTCGATCCAGATCTGCTTTCCGCATTTTTCGCACTTCATTCGAAAATCCATCCCTATCCGCCGAATCTCAAAAACATTCCCGCCGCAGGGATGGTTTTTTTTCAGCTCGACGACATCGCCGATTTCGATTTGCAGCGGCACAGCTACCCTCTCCTTTGCTCTTCTACTTCTCCTTCGGATACAGTCTCTTCGCCTTCTCTCCCTTTACCACCTCATAGATCCCCCTGCATCCGATCCGGTATCGCTCGATGATCCGCTTGGCTTCTTCAATATCTTCTTCCCCGATCCGTATCGAGATGCCGCAGCTCCTGTCCACTTCCCGCGGCGTCGGAATCGTCATCATGGCGAGGGCCGATTTTTGAAACATGGTTTCGGCAAAAATCGCATGATGCGTCGATTCAAAACTGACGACTATCATGATTCCATCCTTTCATCTCTTAGAGCGTCCACTTGTCCGTCGTCGATTTCAACGACTCAACGATATCATACATATTGGCAATCTTTCCGACTCCGAGTTTCTCCTTGATCTGATAATAGTCCAGGCAGGTTCCGCAGGAGAGGATCTCAACGCCCTCTTCCTCCAGTTTTTTCAGATTGGCGATCGCTTCCGGATTTGTAGCGGTCAGCTTGACGCCGCCGTTGAGGAAGAGAATCTTCTTCGGATAGGGAAGCGTCTCGCTGAGAGTAAACAGGAAGCCCTTCATCAGTATCCTGCCGAGGGTCTCGTCTCCGCTGCCGAGAAACTCGGAGGTGATCAGTACGACTTCCGCCGATTCCCTCTTCATACGCATCTCCGATTCCTGTGACAGATCCGGCTCCGGAATCTGTCGTTTTTTCACCTCTCCGAAATGGAGGACAAAATCGCTTTTCTTTTGTTTGACTTCCACGCAGCGGTTCATCGACTGAGCCAGTTTGATCAGATTTTCCTTTGCCGCCTCATTGTCAACGATCACTTCAAGCTCGGTCACTTCAGGCTTTTCCAGCTCCTTTTTCGTCATGATGACCGGCACCGGGCAGACACAGCCTCTGCAGTCCAGCTTCTCTTTGCCCATTCCCATTCTCCTTTCACGATATCAAGAAAAAAAATCCAAAAATATATTGTAAGCATACAGGTATTTCAAAAGCCGCGATGCGGACAGCAGATCCTGAAGCTCGACGACCGCCATTTTCTGGATCGGTTTGTCCAGCAGCGCGACGACCAGCATCAGATAAAGGAGCGCCTTAAAAGCGCCGAAAAACACACCCGCGCTTTTATCGGCGCCGCGCAGCGCCTTCTTCTCGATATTCTCCTGCATCAGCTCGAAGAGAAGACCCAGCAGAAGACCGATAAGGACGAGCAGACTAAACCACAGGATCTTCGTCCGCAGCTGCAGCGCCTCATAAATCAAAGGGCTCAGAAAGGTCTGAAGAAATCTTTCGACTGCTTCTATATATACCCTGACCGGCTCGAAGTTCATCATCGTTTCCGAATATTTTGCAAAAAGCCAGGAGCTGAGTCCGGCGGAAACCAAAAACCGCAGACTGAGAAAAAAGGATTTTGAAAATCCCCGCAGATATCCCCGAATCATATGAAAGAGGATGAAGAGCATGATAAAGCCGTCCAATTTAGTTCCCATATCACTGCACCCTGACATACTGTATGCTGTCACGGAAGAGCAGGGCCAGCCTGTCCTCCAGCAAAATCACATCTAAAAGATCGCCCAAAACCGCCCTGTATTCCCCCTTGTACACATACCCTCCCCGTAGGATCAGCAGAGGCTCGCCTTCAAAGAGCCTGATCCTCTCGATATCTTCCTTGTAGATCTTTTCTTCCATCAGCTTGCCGGAAAGGTCATATTTTCGAAACTTCCGGGAGGCGTCCGCCGTATAGACGAACTCTTCGGTCAGACAGAAGTCATCCAGACCCGCTTCCGAAGAGATCCGGCAGATCGGACGAAACTCTCTGTCATAGACGATGACATAGGAGTTGTCCATCAGCCCGATATGAGCCTTCGAAAACTCCGCCTTGATGAAGATGCTGTCCTCCACATCCGTCGAGAGCGTCGCCTCATTCTTTGAATCATAGAGATAGATATTGTTTTTGAGCATCGAGGGGTCCCGAATCAGAGAACTGACGAGAAAAGCGCTCTTCTCTCCGTCGACGGCGACAAAATTCAGACTGCGCTTCGGGTAGGTGATATCCTTGAGGAGCTGACAGTTCTTATCATAGATGAAAAGCCCCTCCACCCTGACATCGGTGATATAGTGAAGGGCAAAGCGTCCGCCCGTCAGCGCCGTGATATGGAGCGGGGTCGACTCGATCTGCGCCTGAGCGACGATCTCCCCTTCCGCATTGATCGAATAGACCTTCTTTCGAACCTTGTCCAGAAGAAAGATCGTATCTTTTCCGATATCCATGACAAAGTTGTCCGACCGAACCGCCGAGGAAAACAGCTCCTTTCCCCGCTGATCCAAGCGCCGGATATTTCTGCCGTCGTAATGAACGATCGTAGCTCCAAGAGCCCCGACATAGCGATCCGGCGTGTATTCCAGCGGAGTCCTTACAAGGCTCTGCGTCTCCTCTTCCCGGGGAAACAATCTCGGACGGATATACCGGTTCATCGTATAGGGATTGAAAATCAGGATACAGAAGGCGAGAGCAAAGAGAAAAAACTTCTTCATACGTCCTCTCCCACCATCTTCCGGAGGGCGCGGGCGAAGATATCCACTTCTTCCTTCGTGTTGAAGCAGGAAAAACTTGCCCGCACGACGCCCTGTTTCTCCGTGCCGAGGATCCGGTGCGCAAGAGCGCTGCAGTGGAGACCGCTGCGCACGGCGATATCATGATCCTGATCCAGCCGGCGGGCAACCTCCGTCGAAGGGATCTCCCCGATATTGAAAGAAACGACGCCGCAGCGCCTGAAAAGATCCTCCCCTCCATAAAAACGGATTCCCGGAAGATCCGAAAGGCTCTCGATGAAATAAGCCGTCAGCTCCCGCTCCTGCCTTCGGATCGCATCGATCCCTTTTTCCCGTACAAAACGAACGCCCGCCAGCAGCCCTGCGATCCCCGGCGCGTTTTCGGTTCCGGCTTCCAGCGCGTCCGGCATCATCAGCGGATGCTCAAGGCTCTCCGAAACGCTGCCCGTACCACCGAAAAGCAACGGGGAAAGTGCAATATCCTCACGCAGATAGATCAGCCCCGTCCCCATCGGTCCATAGAGTCCCTTATGTCCGGGGGCGCAGAGGACGCCGATGTTCATCGCCTGCACATCAATGGGAAAGACGCCCGCACTCTGCGCCGCATCGACCAGCAGGACCGCTCCCTTCTCCGCGCAGATCGCTCCGATCCTCTCAAGATCGTTGACCGCTCCCGTCACATTCGAGGCGTGAGTGAGCGCCACGAGTTTCGTGTCTTCATCAAAGGCGGCTTCAAAAGCCTCCATGTCCAAAAATCCGTCCCGGTCGCAGCGGCAGAAACTATGCCTGACCCCTCGCTCCTTCAGCGCCGTGATCGGCCTTGCCACCGAATTGTGTTCCATCGCGGACGAGATCACATGATCTCCCTCCTGCAAAAATCCCTGTATCCCGTAATTGAGCGCCTCCGTCGCATTCTTGACAAAGGCAATTCTCATCGGATTTTCGATATGAAAAAGCTCCGCAAGCTCCATCCTCGCCTGCAGAATCACCCGGGAGGCCTCCAGCGCCAGCCGGTGACCCGAGCGTCCCGGATTCGCCCCCGCGTTCCTCATGCAATCCGTCACCGCTTCAATGACGGATTCCGGTTTTGGGAAGGTGGTCGCTCCGTTATCAAAATAGATCATACTCTCTTCCTCACTTTTAATGAATAATACTTCCCTTCAGTATACACTATTCCTATGATATAATCAAAAGATATAAAGATTTTTTTACATAGTGGAAAAATGGAGAGAAAATCTGATGACTGTTTTCTTAACTGATATTTCAAATATCCGCGCCAACCCCGACCAGCCTCGAAAAACCTTCGATGAAGAGCGGCTTGATGAGCTCTGCGATTCGATCTCAAGACACGGACTCCTGCAGCCGATCCTCGTCCGAAAAACCCCGGAAGGCTACGAGATCATTGCCGGCGAGCGGCGATACCGCGCCTGTAAAAAACTCGGCATGAAACAGATCCCCTGCATCCTCAGAGAAGGCGCGGAGATGCAGGAGATCGCTCTGATCGAAAATCTGCAGCGAGAAGACCTCGGCGCTCTCGAGAAAGCGCAGGCGATCTCCGACTTCATGAGCGAAAAAGGACTGACCCAGTCTCAGGCCGCCCGCCTCCTCGCCAAGACCCGCTCCTATATCGCAAACTCCGTGCGTCTGCTCCACCTTGACGCGTATTCCAAAAATCTCCTGCAAGAGGGCAGACTGACGGAAGGACACGCAAAAGCCCTCCTCTCCGTCAAAGACGAGAGGAGACGCAGAGCCATCGCCGATCAGATCCTGCAGGAAGGGCTCTCGGTACGAAAAGCCGAACGACTCACGCAGCTCGAAAAAAACGCCCGCCCCGCTTCCGCCTCCGAAGCTCCGGACAGAGAGGATCATCTGCTGGCCGAGGCCGAACAGAGACTGACCGAAATTTTCGGAGTCAAGGTCCGTATCCGCCAGAAGGACGGCAAGAATTCCGGTATGATCTGCATCGAGTACTACAGCGAGGAACAGCTGCTGGAGATTACCGACCTGCTCTTTCGGGCGGAAGAGGAGCAATAAGCTTCGTGAACAACGCCGGAACCTTTTTCCTTCAAGCACGCAAACGCTGCACTTCCATCCGTAAAAACCTAGGAGGCGTTCCCCATGCTACCCGTAAACGCAAAGAAACCTTTCCTCAGCTCAGAGGTATGCGCTATGTTCAACTGTATGCCCGACGGCGTCTATATCACCGACAGCCGGGGACATACGATCTTCGTCAATTCTTCCTACGAGCGCATCTCCGGAATCAAAAAAGACCTTCTCCTTGACAAACATATGGAAACGCTGATTGCGGAAGGCTATTTCAAACAATCCGCAAGTCTCAAAGTTCTGTCCGGGCGCTCTTGCGTCTCGATTATGGAATCCTTCCGAGGAACGCTTTGCCTCGTGACCGGCAGTCCGGTGTTCGGCAAAGACGGACAGATCGACTTCGTCATCACGACCGTGCGTCCTATGGACGAGCTCAACCAGCTGCTTTCAAAGCTGGAGCGCGCCGAGGAGCTCAACAAGCAGTACAGCATGGAGATCGAAAATCTCAAACAGCATATCTTCCATCAGGGAGACGTCATCGGCAACGATCCGAAAATGCGCACGATTTACGAACTGGTAGACAAGATCGCTTCGACGGACACGACGATCTTGCTGCTCGGCGAGACCGGCGTCGGCAAGGAGATCCTTGCCAAACATATCCACTCGCGAGGAAACCGAAAAAAAGGTCCTTTTATCAAGATCAACTGCTCCGCGATCCCCGAACCTCTGTTTGAATCCGAGCTCTTCGGCTACGAAAGCGGAGCCTTCACCGGTGCGATCCGAAAAGGCAAGCCCGGACTTTTGGAGCTTGCCAACGACGGCGTTCTTCTGCTTGACGAGATCGGGGACATGACGCTGTCCTCTCAGGCGAAACTGCTGCGCGTTCTGCAGGAGAAGACCGCTTACCGCATCGGCGGAACCAAACCCTACCAATTCAACGCGAAGATCATCTCAGCGACCAATAAGGATCTCCAGCATCTGATCCGGGAGAACCGGTTCCGCGAAGACCTCTACTACCGCCTCAGCGTCGTGCCGATCCGAATCCCTCCGCTTCGCGAGAGAGGCAAGGATCTCATCATCTTCGCACACCGATTCATGAAAGACTTCAACGCCCGTTTTGAGACAAACTGTCATTTCACGCTCTCCGCCTATCAGGCGCTGGAACGATACCCTTGGCCCGGCAATATCCGCGAACTGCGCAATTTCATCGAGCGCGTCGTCCTCACCTGCTCCGAGTCTCCCGTCAACGAGCAGATCATCCGCCGCATGCTCGGAGAGCCGGATCCAAAATGCCTGTCGGAAGACATCGAAACGGATCTGCCCACTGCGATGGCCGAACTCGAAAAAAAACTCCTGACAAAGGCTCTCCTCTCGACAAAAAATACGAGAGAAGCCGCCAAAAAATTAGGCATCAGCCAGTCCGGAGTCGTTCGGAAAGCAAAACGGCACGGGATCGAAATTCCCTCCTCCTCATCTTTGATTCAAAATGAAATCAACTGATTTATTTTAGAATCAGTTTCTTGCAGAGGGAATCGAGGCAGATAGAATTTTGATTCATTTCTTAATCAAAACCCCGAATTTTTGCAAAAATCTATAAAAAACTGTTATCCATCACCTGTGCATATACCATTGGGAAGAAGATGTTCGGGTTTGTTCTTTTCACGGACTACATGATCGATGCTCAAAAACAGACGGCGGAGATCTCGGTGAATTCGAAGTTTTCCTATCTTTTGAATGATCTAACTAAAAATTTCACGAGGTTTGAAATGCTGGAATTTGCTTCTTTGAGCAGCAGTTATTCCAAGACGGCGTATAAACTGCTGAAACAGTATCAAAGCACAGGAAAGTTAATTCTGTCCACGAAAGATTTTCGGGAACAGTTTTGTGTCCCTAAAAGTTATCAAATGTGTAATATCAATAAAGTCATTTTACAGCCGATCTTAAATGAGCTGCCTATTTATTTCAAGAAACTGAAGATCGAGAAACAGGCTAATGGAAAAGGAAAAACCATCACGCATATCGAGTTTACTTTTAAGGCGCAAGATAAAATGTTTGCAAATAAAGAAAAGGTATCTCATAAAGATACTTCGGAAATGGATGAATTGGAAAGACGATTGATCGAAAAGCGAGAAACGATCAATCGGATGTATGAGAAGAATTCGATTTAACCGGAAGAAGCGAGAGTCTTTTTCAGCGAATGCAGTAGAAACAACAGAAAAAAGGAATTGAATAAAAAAAACAAAAATGATATACTGTATTTGAAAAGGAAAAGAGATGATTAGGCAATTTCAAGGCAACACAAAAAAACCACCTATGGCAGTAGGTGGTTTTTTTTTGCTATTTGTTGTCATCATTTCCGTCCAACCATTTGCAAATGTAATGAACTGCTACACCTGCTGCAACGGAAATTAGAAAAGAGATGATATTGTTCAAGGTCAACACCCCCGATCTGTTGTCAGATTCGGTTGATGACAACGCATAAATTATAGCATAAAAGATTTGAGATTAGAAAAAAACATTGCTTTGTAATGAACTTATTCATTGTTTCTTTCGCCGGAAGAAGAATTCCGGTGGAGGGGATTTTTTCTTTAGATTCTCTTTGGAGTTTTCTATTTTTTTTGTAGGCAGCACTGCTTTTTTATATAATAATTTAGTATAATCTAAGGGAGATGTGTCAGTCTCCTCTACTGATTGTTTTAATACACTTCCTCAAACATTCTTTCAATGGTTCTTTATCTTCTGTATCATAAAAATGCAACAGCGTTTCATTGAAATTCAGTGCATTCGCTTTGCCGATCGTTAATACTCCCTGTCCGGCTTCGATTAGAATTTTACTTGAAATAATCGTTGAAGTTCTTTTATTTCCGTCCCAAAAAAGTTGTCCTCTTACCGCATAGCAAAAATATTCGATTGCCCTTTCCTTTGCATCTGAAATTTTATTTATATCATCCAATACTTTTTCTACTACTTCTTTTTGGGGAACCGGTGGTATGTAATCTGTTCCACTTACTCCAACCGTTCCATTTCTTAACGACCCCCAATCTAAACTTTCATTTTTTGAAACTCTTTCATTCACACTGCATATATAATGCAGTGTGAGCGGATCATCAATAGTTACAAGAATATACTTCCATGCGTCCCTCAAATTGAGAACCGTTTGAATATCTGAAACAGGAATATTATTCACAATGGCTCCGTCTATAATAGCCTGTGTTTGGGGAAAAGTTACATTGACCCCCTCGATATAAGCTGTATTAAAAACTAATTCCGTAAACAACTTCTTTGCTAAAAACATATTTTCTTCTCTGTTCATGGCGTTTTCCTTTCATTGGCACTCCCCATGCCTTTAGGCATAAGCAAATAGTTATTTTTTAGGTGGCTTCATCGGAAATAATGGTACACGACGACGGAAACACGTTCATGCCCCAAATTTTGAGAGACCAGCCGGGTACATTCCAGGTCATATCCCATATAGTTTTTTTCATTATGCCCCTTTTGCTGTAGCAGCTGCTCGTAAAGATCGCGGGCATATTGCCCTCGAAACGCATGGTTGTCAATCAGAGTGGTATACTTTTCAAATAGCGGTTTGTCCGATCCTTTTTCCGCGATAATCCCATCCACGATCTTCGTCAGCTCTTCCTGATATTTGTCCAGGACTTTGGCTTCTCGTTCCTTTCCGCCTTTTTCCTTGACATGGATGGCAATGATTCGGCCGGAGAGATCTCGTTGAAACGAATTTCCTCGGATTACGAGCATGGACTCTCTTCGAATTCCGGTCGCTTTGGCAACGAGAATCTGATTTTTATAATTCTCCGGATTATATCGACGATCCATCTTGGCCTGCTTTCGAGAACGAACCACTTCGGTGTATGACTTTCGGGCCAGGCCGATTTCTTTTTTTGTAAGAGATAATCCGAGGACTTTGTTGAGTGCCGCCAGATCCTTGTCGATGGTGTACTTAGAGAGTCCTTTTTCCTGACGCATCAGGAGATACTCTCGGACATGATCCCTTCGGATATGTTCTGTCGAGGTGATATCCGGATACTTTTCCTGCATCCACCTTGTAAATTCTATGCCGGTCTGTCTGTAGGCATGATAGGTGCGGTACGAATAAATCCCGCCGTTTTTCAGAGCGTTGACCTTTAAATCGTTGTTTTTGGCAAAAGTGCGAATGATCCTCTTGTCTTCATACTTGCTTTCCCCAAACTTACACTGTTTTATCAAATTGTCGTGCATTTGCTTCTCCAGCGGCTTGTTTTTTTCGTAAAGGTTTTTTCGAAGATCAGAATCGGCTTTCTTTTTTTCGTTCAGAGCAAAACGCTGCTGAGTGAAGATTCGCTCCAGCATTTTGATATCCTGCTTCGGAGGATTCGACTGAATATAAGAAGTGACGATTTCCGGCGTGATCTCTTTCAATTTTCCGACACCTTGTGCTTTGCAGAATTCAGAGAAACGTGCCGCGGAACTTTGATAGTCGATTCCCTGTTTGATATCTTCCCGGAGTTTTTCTTTCACATTGAAATAGAGCTGTTTTTCGAGTTTCGCCATGAAAGATCCTCCTGATTTTTCGAGTGGATCATTTTGATCCACTTAAAAAGGTTGTTGAAAAATCCATCCCGCCATCCAAAATTCCATAAGGACAACGAGATTTTTATAATACATTTATTCTTTCTCTAAAGAAACGATTTTCAATGTTTTTCCGAGGGAAGCGAGAATCTTTAAAACGGTAGAAAGCTGAGGGTCATTGATACCGGATTCGATTCTGGCAATCATTGGTTGTTTAATGCCACTCATTTCTTCTAACTTTCTTTGACTGATTCCTTTTTCATTACGGGCTTTAATAATTTCTCCTATGAAATCCACTCTTACATTACTTTCTCTGATTTCTTCCGGTGTTAAAACAGATTCCATAAATTCCAGTGCATCTGAACCAATGGCCGGATTTTTCTTGATATCAATCATTTCCTATATCCCTTTCTCTTAAATCATTCCATTCTTTCTTTGCTTTTTCAAGTTCTCTTAATGGCGTTTTCTGTGTTTCTTTCATAAAGTGATGAAGTAAGACATAGCTTTGATTCACCCAGGCCACAAAAAATATGCGATCCCGAAGCGGCCTTAGTTCCCATATTTCCCCATCGATATGTTTGACAAAGGGTTCTCCACATTGTGTTCCATATTCACTTAATATTTTGAGATAGTCTCTTATCTTGTTTAGTTTAATTCGTGCATCTTTTCCTTTTTTAGCGGATCATTCTTGAATATACTTTTTGACCGGTTCATTTCCTTGAGCATCCCGATAAAAATAAATTTTGTGCATGACAACTCCTTTATTCGTTATATGATAATATATAAGTTATCATATTTCAAGTATTTGCCTGATCTTTCGAGTGGATCATTTTGATCCACGGCAAAATGGGCGCAGTTATACAAGGTATTTTTGTTAAGGAAACTGCCCCTTTTAAGCCTGTCCGGGCGTAGGCTGATCGAACTTTAAAATAGGCTGAAAGTGTTGATTTTTCTTTTTTCAGTAAGTTTATTTTTCGCAGGAAAATTTTTTTCTCTTTGCCTTTGTGGTTATATTGACCTGAAGGTCGAATATAACCACAAAGGCGTTTTTGTCCTGCTTACATGATTATCTATTCTGATCTCATGCTAAAACATGCCGTTGATGTAGGTCCTTTCTTCTCCGCTTGTCATTTTCAAACGAATAATGACTGCCGCCGGTCCGTTTTCGGGGTCCGGTAGGACATAGATTTCGCTGTAATTTTCGCCTTCTTCCATGAGATCCGAATGGATGTTATACATCCATTCTATGAATTTTCCTCGTTGTTTTTGTTCTAATTGCTCATAACCGATTGCTTGTTTCATCTCTTGCGGGGTACTAAACATGATCACAACTCCTTTTTATGATTTTCTTTTTTTCTTTTTCCCGTTGTTTTCTTCCTCAGTTATTTCTTCCTCATTTTCTTTCCATTCTACAATTTCAACACTTTCTCCAATGATTTCTGTAACATATTTTTTATCTCCATTTTCAGACTCATATGATCGATTTTCAATTCTTCCCTGGATAAGAACCTTCTTTCCTTTTCCCAAGTAATTTGCTACATACTCAGCTGTTTTTCCCCAAATGACGATGTGGAAAAAATCGGTCTCATCTTTTTTCATGTTTCGATTGACTGCAAGGGTAAAATTTGTGACTGCCTTTCCGGATGGAGTGTACTGCAGCTCCGGCTCTTTTGTGGTTCTTCCGAGTAAAAATACCTGATTCATCGTTCTTCCCCTTTCTTAAGCACTTATTTTTACATTTTCATCCATAACCTTCTCTATCCTTTCAATCAACCGGCTCGCCGTGTTCTTTATAGTTTTTATCGCATTTTTGAACTCTTCCAGTTCATTATTGGTGTATTTGGCGATATAGGCAAAAGACGAAGCGGATGCTTCAATGTGAAAATGTCTGCTGATGAGATAAGCCACTGCTTCTGCCTCGGTTTCTTTTTCGTTTCTTGTTTTTCCTGTTTCCCGGTGGAGAATGGCGTGTGTTATTTCATGAAACAATACAAGAATTGTTTCCTTCTGACTTAAATTCCGGTCAATAACGATTTTGTTTTCCGTTCTGTGAAAATAGCCGGACGCCTTCTCTATCCTCGGAATGTCCTTAAAAAATATCGGACAGGGGGATACGCTAATAACTGCTTTTTTCAGATCTTCATACCCTTGAATGCAGCCGTTCCTATCTTCTCGAATTTTGGGGATCGGAAGATCGGCTCCTTCTGTTTGACTGACATCAAAAACATAGGTTGTCCGATATCCTGTAAGGATTTTTTCCTGCTCTTCCGAATCTTCTTCTTGTTTTTTCTTCAGGATCGGGGCCAAGATCTGAATTCCCTGTTCTCCTTTTTTTACAGTTCTCCCAAGTTCCTGCCAGGATTTATATCCTTTTACCAGGGTTGCTTCCGGATACTGCGCATAGATCAGGAGAACGTTCCCGAAACTGTACCTATGGAATTTACTGAGAAACTCCATGTATTTTCCGAGATCCTCTTTCGCTTTCAAGATTCCTTCTTCCATCTGTACGGTTACTGTTTTCATGTCAGGATTCCTTCCTTCATCTGCGCGATTCCTTTTTCCATTTTTTCTTTCATGACGTTCATCCTCTCTTTTCTTTTTGCGATGCTTTCTAAAACACCATTGTCCCAGTTTATATGCGAGCATATTCACTGCAATACCTCCTTTTCTGCCAAAGAAAAAAGACAACTCCAATGAATTGTCTTTTCTTCTTTGCTTTCTTTACAATTAAAAAATAATGAACAAAAAAGACACCAAAAAACGGAGATCGTTTCTGTGTCTTTACTTCTTACTTCTTTTCTTTTTTATTGATACGCTCTTTCATTCGACCTTTCTGCATCGAATCAACGCAGTATCAATGTTTTCGACTTCGTGTTTGGGCAAGTTTCAGCCTTTCCTCTTATGCCCCAGGGACGCTGCAAAGACGCTACTCTTTGCACAGAAAGTAATTTAATTAAAAATGTATCTTAAATATATCATTTTTAGGATAAAATTACAAGAGGGAGTGGATCAAAATGATCCACTCCGGTTTTTTAGTAGGCGTTCTTTCTGTGAAGAACATCGATCAGATGAATGATCATTTCGTTGTCGTGAATTTCCGCAAAGAGACGATAGTTCTCCACTCGATAGCGCCAAATACCTTTTAAGTTTCCTGTTAAAGCTTTTCCGTGTAGTCTGGGGTTGGTTGAGCCGACTAAATTTTTGATGATCCAATGTTTGATCATTTTGGAAACGGGTCGATCTAATTTTTCTAACTCTTTAATGGCCGATTTAGAGAATCTTACCTGATACATGATTATATTCCTAACATTTTCCATACTTCGGTATGGTCATAGGATTCTTCTTGTCTTGCTTTCTGCAAGGATTTTAAAATTCTTTTTTCATCTTCAGTGTCTTCCTCAATACGGTCTAATATGCTTTCCAGAACGAAGGAAGATAAATTCAAATTGTTTTCTTTCACATAGGAATGGATCAATTCCCATTCGCGGTCTGTGGGTGTTATAGAAATGGTATGCACGGTTTTCCTCCTTTACTCGTAAATATATTTCCTGTGGCCGACTCGAATAGCGGTGATCAGAAGAACATCCTCTTCAATGATGCAAATCAACCGATAATCTCCAATTCGATATCGCCATTGTCCTTTGGAATTTCCGGTTAATGGCTTTCCTATCTTTTTTGGATCTTCACAGTTCTCTAAATGCTTCGATATCCATGATTGAATATTTTTACGGGTATATCCGTCAAGTTTTTTCAAGTCTTTCTTTATTGTATCGGAATACTTGATTTTATACTGCATGAGAAACCTCTTTTTTTCTCTCTTCTTCTAATTCTTGATCAATGATATTCCAAATTTCATCATGGGAATACGTGACAGGGTTTCTTAAATATTCTTTGTAGGCTTCATCAGCGACCATTGCATCGTATTCATCCTCAATTTTCTCAATCAAGGCATTTTTGAACGCTTCTTCCAGGGACAATGAGTGGATTTTCATATAACTTTCGATCAAATTTTTTTCTTCTTGAGATAATGGAATATTTATGGTCATACCTCTTCCCCCCTTTTCTTTATATCTTATTATATCATATTTTATTCGATAATTTCTTCATTCAACCAGTGAATGTCTGAAGTTTTGTCATAGAGTTTGCTTAGTTCCTCAAAATCGGTAATCCCGGTTTCGAGAGACAGGATGGCCATGACATACAGTTGATAATCCGTCTGAAGAATTTTCTTCATATCAAAAACCGTTCGCTGAAAAGCTTCTTCTTGTTCGGTTTTTTCTTTTTGGGATTCCAAATGCTGGATCTGCTCTTTAAGAGACTCTTTTTCCGCATTGGACTTCTCTTGAAGCTCTTTCATCTGCTTTCGCAGACGAAGGGTTTCCTCTTCGGACTCTTTTTCTCGTTGACGAATTTTTTCCTCCAGATCGCGGACTTCCTGTTTGAGTGTTTCGCTATCATTTTTTTCGGCCTGTTTGTGCGCTTCCATGAGTTTTGCCTGCAGATCTTCTATTTCCTGAGCAAGATTTTTCTGATTCTCACTTTGTTTTTGCAATTCCTCTAAAAGCTCTGTTTCTTTTTTTCGAATCTCCTGAATTTCTTTTTGTGACAGTTGATCCAACTGATTGCGAAGACTATCGAAAAGGAACTGCTGTGTCTCCGGATCTAAAAGAGCGATATCGGCCGCTTTTGTGGTAGCAATTTCGTTATTTTCCACGAGGGCCTGAAGCTCCGGAATCAGTTTGTTGAGACGATCCATTCGCTTAATCGTCGCAGGAGAAGTATCGAACTTTTCCGCCAGGATTTCATGAGTTTTTCCGGAAATTTCGCCTTTTTTCATCTTTTCCTGGATGATTTTCTTCTCATGCTGAACGGCTCTTGCAAAATCGATGTCATTCAGTTTGCGCTGCGCAATGTTGGCGTGGATCAGTGCAATCTTTTCGTCTTCTTCACTCAAGGTGACCACCTTCACAGGCACTTTATCGATACCGAGGTGCTTTAATGCTTTCAAACGCATATGACCGGAAATCAATCGATAGCCTTCCTCGGTTTTTGTGACCGTGAGCGGAGTCAGAAGACCCACCTGTTCAATGGAGGCAACAAGACGCGAAAATTCTTCGGAATTCATCTCTCGGAACACTTCGCTGTTGAAGTCATTGCAAATAATCTCCGATGGGGAAATGGTTTTGAGAAGTTCTCCGCTATCGAGCATGTTTCGGTTTTCCGACACGCTGTGGATGGTTTTTTTCATATTTTCGAAAGCGCTTTTTTTCATTTATCGCACTCTCCTTTCGATCTCGTCTGTGAGAGCTTGATAATCTTTCGCACCGGCTGAGGTGGCACTATATAGGTTCACCGGGGAATGATCCAGTTGTGCCTCCTCGATTTTTGTGTTCACTCGAATGGCTGTATCAAACAGTAAATCCCCAAGGTTGGACTCCTTCAAAAAGGCATGAACCTCATCATGCATTTTGGTATTGCGTTTCATGGTCTCAATAATGCCAAGAAGTTCCAGTTTCGGATTGAAACGTTCCTTGATTTCGTGGATCTTCTCTTGAAGCAGATCGAATCCTTCAATGGAATATAGATCCAATTTGATTGGAATAATCACGAAATCACTCGCAATAAGAGCTACATCATTGAGGATATTGACGGAAGGATTACAGTCAATGAGAACATAATCAAAATCTATGTTTTTTAATTGTTTTTGAAGAATATGTTTGTCACGGAGGTCTTCTTGTGTTCGGACCAGCTGGATGTTGGTCGGAACAATAAAAAGATTTTCGACAGCTGTTATTTTCCAGCCAATTTCTCCGTTTAAAAATTTCGTGGTGTAGTCATTTTCCTTTCCCATTTCCTTGGAGCCGATACTGCTTGACAAGGACCCCTGCGGATCAAAGTCGATCATGAGTACCCGATTCCCTCTTTTGGCAAGCTCGCTGCCAACGGAAATCGTCGATGTAGTTTTTCCGACGCCGCCTTTAAAGTTCACGAAGGATATAATTTTCATTTTTTTCCCCTTTCCGGTTATGGGCAAAATAAAAAGACAATTTTATTATACTTGTCTTTTGTGCTTTTGCTCAACTATTTTCTGATTTTCCAATAGGCTCTTTTAAAGAGTGACAGGCTCACTTTTGTGATGACCATCGTAATAGCATTTTAACTTTTCATACATATTGTCTTCTCCTTTCCTGAAAAACAAAAAAACACGATGAAACGAACGATCGCTTTCGTGTTTTTGTTTCTCTTTTTATTTTTGGTTGTTTTTCCCGGTATGGATAGGTTTTCCGGTTCGACCTTTCTGCATCGAATCAAGACACTATCCATGCTTTTGACTTCGTGTTTGGGCAAGCTTCAGCCTTTCCTCTTATGCCCCAGGGACGCTGCAAAGACGCTACTCTTTGCACAGAAAGTCATTTATAAAAATGTATCTTCACTATATCATTTTTTTGTTCAAATTGCAAGAAAAATCCCGCGCTTCATTTCGTTATGCTGTAGTTTGAGGTCGGTGTTTTGAATAATGGATATCCCAATCCGTTTCCAAAACCAGGAAACCGATTGGGATTTTCCTTTTTTTGAAGAGCAAACGATGGATGAAAAAAAGTAGTTCGGAAGAAAAAGCCGTCGATATCAGCGCAGATGCGAACATCTGCCAGCTTCCCTCGCCTTGTTTTTCGTCCTCCTACCTATTTTCATCCTCAAACCGAAGGTAGGACTGCGCGGCAGTCCTTGTTTTCGGTCTTTTTCCCGCCCAAGCCTATCACGCATTCCCTCCTGTGTCAAAGAGCATAGAAAAAATTTTTCCTTCATCCGGAGATCTCTTCTGTTCTGTCGGAAAAATTTTTTCGATTCGCAAGGCGGCGCGAAAACAAGTTTTCGGTCGCCTTCGCGTCTTTGACACATTCCTTCCTGCGCAAGATCGCCGGCTTGTGAAAAAGACCATCTGTATTGAAAGAACAGGAAGGAGTGGCGAATGGGATGACATGGTATCCTTGTTTGGTCGAAAAGAATGGTGACTTCGTACGGATTGAGACAGATAGCTTTGAAGAGGCGGTTTCCATGGTGGCTAAGGTTCTTCAGGAAGGAAAGAGTATTCTTTTATCGGAAGAGGAAAAAATAGCTTCGTAGGAAGGGCTGAGGCGTTTGCTTCGGCCGAAAGGGGGAAAATGAAGATGAAAAAGAAAAAGGGTATTTCGATTCAGGAAGAATACATTCGGGATTGGAATCACTGGCGGAAGATGTATCTCTACGGATGTCAGGATCCAAACTGGCCTGATGGGGTGAATCTCAACCTCGTCCGGAATCATCTGCTGAATGAGGTTCGTCAGGGGGCCATTCCCCCGGAAGAGATGCCGATTCCGGAAGTCGTTTCTTCTTCAGTATATGGCAAGAAGAGAGGCTATTTTGGAAGAAATGAAACGGGTGTATGAAGAATTTATGCGCTCGGATGTCGTTTTGGAACTTCTTTCATTAGCACCGATCCGAAGTCAGAAGGATAGGGAGGTACAAAGGAAACAGCTGATCGCAAGGGTACACTATCTGAAATCCTGTCTGGAATCTGAATCAGAACTGCATCGCTTTCAGCGGATCGGAGAGAGCAAAGCAGAGTTTATTGAGCGAGTGGAGAAACTCATGCAGGAGATGAAACTCTGTGATCGCTCCGGAGAGCAGTTGAGTTTTTTCGACTGAACATTAGCCCGAAAGAAAGGAAGTGGATCATTTTGATCCACTTCCTACACAGTATGGAGGCGACTGATCGAGAAAAAATCTTTTCTATCACTTATGATTATGGACTGCCCACAAATAAATACTTTACAACGAAAAGCATATGATATACAATAGATAGTGAAAGGAGATGATTGTATGGCACAAGTTAATTTTAGAATCGATGATGCAATTAAGGCGAAGGCGGAAAGTGCTTGTACGGCCATGGGCTTAACCATGTCTGCAGCTATCAATATCTTTCTGACCAAGGTTGCCAATGAGAGAAGAATCCCTTTTGAGGTGTCGGTCGATCCGTTCTACAGTGAGGAACATATAGCCCTTCTGGAAAGGCGTATTGCGGATATGAAAGCAGGAAGAAATACCTTTGAGCATGAGTTGATCGAGGTCGAGTGATGAAGAAAGTATGGCACGATGAAGCGTGGAAAGAATATTTGTATTGGCAAAATCAAGACAAGAAAACACTCAAAAAAAATCAATCGGCTTTTAGCGGACATTGCCCGTAACGGGTATCGTTGTACCGGGAAGCCCGAACCTTTAAAAGGGAGTCTTTCAGGATTTTGGAGTGTTCGCATGGATGAAAAAAACAGGATAGTATTTCGTATCGTTGATGATACCTTAGAAATAGTGGAATGTGGTTCTCACTATGGCGATCATTAAGCTTTTTGGTTATTGATTTAGAAAGTGCAGCGATGAAAAATAAAAAGCCGAATCCATGTAACAAAATGATATTGTGTTACATGAGAAAATGAGGATTTCCAACCCTCTCCGGAGATCCTCATTTTTTTCACTCTTTTTATGTAACATATTATATGATATGATATATTTATGTTATGTAATGTCTGTGGATCATTTTGATCCACTCATCGTAAAAAAAGGAGCTTTCGGATGAAAAAAGTGGAACCGATCCGGGATTTGAAAAAAATAAAAACGATGCGGCTCTATCTTCGGCAACAGTCTCTTCGAAATGAGCTGCTATTCGTCCTGGGGATCAATACGGGTCTTCGGATCTCTGATATCCTTCAATGCCAAGTCCGGGATGTTTGTCTGCCCAATCGAAAAATTCGGGAATATGTCGTGACGAAGGAGATCAAGACGGGAAAGACAAAAAAATACTATTTGTCGCCGGTGGTTCGAAAACTCCTGGAAGAATACCTCCGAAGTTTTGAAACTGTGGACGAGGATACTTTTCTGTTCTGTAGCAAAAGAAATCCGCAGCGACCAATCAGCCGGATCCAAGCGTGGAGAATCATCAATGAAGCTGCCGAATTTGCCGGCCTGGTGGAACGAGATCAGGAAGGAAAGCTGCTTACGGGAGAGATCGGAACACATACGCTCCGAAAGACCTTTGGCTATCACGCCTATCAAGCCGGATATTCGATTGAGCTGCTCATGGATATCTTCAATCATTCTTCTCAGGCGCAGACACTGAGGTACATTGGAATTCGGGAAGAGGATAAAAAAGAGGTCTACATGAATCTCAATTTGGGTGGAGTAGACCACAGATGTAAGAAGCATCCTCAAAATCGCGTCAGAGATTCATCTTTCGCTATCCCTCCGTCCGACATATGGATGACCCGTCTGCAGGCAGAAGCGATCTGGGGGTCGTGAGTGACCAGGATGACCGTCGTTCCCTCCTGATGAACGCTCTGTATCAACTGCAGAATCTCCTGCCCCGTTTTTTCATCGAGATTGCCCGTCGGTTCGTCCGCAAGAAGAAGAGCCGGCCGATTGATCAGGGCTCTGGCAATGGCGACGCGCTGTCTCTGCCCGCCGGAGAGCTCGTTTGGGCCTTTGTGCAGATGATCTTTCAGCCCGACCTTTTGGAGAAGCTCGATGCTTTTTTCTTTGCGCTCCGAGGCGCGGACGCCGGCGTATCCCAGAGGCAGAGACACATTATCGACGACGGACAGTTCGCTGATCAAGTGGAAAGACTGAAAAATAAAGCCGATGGTCTTATTACGAAACGCAGCGAGAGCCCTGCCCCGCAGAGAGGAAATTTCGCGGCCCTCCATCCGATAGAGACCGGCGGTGGGGGTATCCATGCCGCCTAAGAGATTGAGCAGGGTCGTCTTTCCACAGCCGGACTTTCCGGTGATCGCCGTGAACTCTCCTTTGGCGATTTGAAGGTCGATTCCTCGGAGAGCCGGAGTCTCAATCTTTCCGGTACGGTAGACTTTCGTGAGATTGTTCAGTTCTATCATCAGGGTATCCTCTCTTTCATTTTACGGCTGCTGCAGGATTTCAATCGGGGAAAGGAGACGCAGTTCGGAGAGCAGCAGTCCTGCACTGGCAATCCAGACGGCGACGCCTGAAAACGGAACAAGAAGAAGCGTCTCGGTCTGCATCGGCAAGAGCCGGTTCATGCTCCAAATTCGAAGGGCATAAGTGAAAAATCCGATCAGAAAACCGGACAGCACGACCCAAAATATCTCCAAAAGCAGTTCGAGCGCCTGTCTTGAGCGGGTTGATCCGGCCATGACGGAAATGGCGATATCTTTTTTCCGGCGCAGAAGGATCAGATAGAACACGCCGGTGTTGCAGATACACGAGAGCAGCAGACTCATGAGACTCATGAAAAGATAGCGTTTGACGACCATGGTCTGATGGTCGATTGTCGTTTTGGTCTGCAGGTACTGGTCGCCGATGCGGTATTGAAACTCGTCCTTGTGACGCTCACTGAGCGCATCCAGCAGTTTCCATGCGGCGCCGGATTCGGGCGCCAGCTCCTGAATCAGCAGGCGGGAAGAAAAAGGACTGCCGCCTGCAGGCCAGAAAGAAGATTTCCACTGTATATGCCGCAGCGGAATCAGGATCGCATTTCTGAGGGAAGGCGGTCTTTCTTCTTCTTTCAGAAGATCATGGGAGCTTTGGGAAAAGATTTTTTCCTGCGCCTGTTTCGGAAGCCGCCGAAGAGGCAGATCCATGCCGGCGATCGACAGCCGGGAGGGCTCTGCTTGGATGACAGAGCCGTTAAGATTGAAATAGGAATCCCTGCGCAGCAGGGAGCCGTCCATTTCCTGCAACGAGAGCTCCGACAGGCGTGCAAGATCGGAAAACACGCCGTCTCCCGCATAAAAATCCGATCCTTCCAGATCAATGCCAAGCCAGAGGGACGCTTCTTCTTCGCTGATAAAGATCAGCTGAATATTCAGAAGCTGCGTCTCCTCTTTTTCTTTTTGCCAGGTTAGAAAACGGAGATCTCCGGCCTGACTGTAATAGAGGATCAGTTGATCCTCAAAGTCTTTTTTGAGCCATTCGTAATCCTCAAAACGGATAGATTCTTTGTTTGTGCCGGCTTCTTTTACCGCAGTCGTCTCGATCATCGTCGTCTGCGCCGCCATCTGTCTCGTCAGCTCCTCAAATCGGTGCTGCTCGGCAAAATATGAGTTGAGTGAATAGAGCATCAGGGCCGATCCGAAGGCGATTTGAAGCGCGAGCAGGATGTAAAGCGGAAGATGGTGTCGGCAGCGCCGCAGTACTCGGAAAATGCTGAACAGCATGGATTCACCTCATTCTTTCATCAGTTCGACGATCGGACGCGAAGCCGTCAAATGGCAGCTGATCATGCCGACGGCAAAAGAGAAGGCGAGGACCATCAAAAAGGCGCTCAGGAAGTACAGGGGAGAGAAAAAAATCGGAAATAGGTCGATCAAATAAGGGCGAAGCAGGCTAAGGAGCAGGAGATCGATGCAGGCCGCTGCAAAAGAGAAGACAAAGGTCTCAATCCAGCTGTCAAGGAGAAGATCAGAAAAGGAGGAGCCGCAGAGACATTTGATGCCGAAAAAATGCTTCATCTGATGCAGTCGTCCTGTCGCGATAAAGAGTACGCTGAAGGCCGAAAGCGAAAGGGTCAGAAGGGCCTGCAGCCCCAGTTTCGTGTTCACCTGATCCAGTCCCTCATATCTTTTTTGCAGATAGTCGCTGTACGAAGTCAGGATCAGCTCCTTCTCAAAGAGAGGAGAAGATTGGAGGCGGTGCTGAAGATCCGAGGTGGAGGAAGGGTTCTCCAGCCAGAGATACATCCGGTAGGAAAGCTCTAAATGATCGGTCATTTCCTGCATCAGAGCATAGGGGACAAAGAGACTGAGGGATCTTTTGTCCTCAAAAACCACGCCGATGACGGTCAGCTCTTTTCCCAGAATCGATATGGAGTCGCCCAGCCGCATCTGCAGCCGTATGAAATCCCGGTAGGAGATCAGGGCAACCGGTGCGTTTGTGCGCAGTTCTTCCGCAGAGGGATATCGTCCGGCTGCCAGGGGCCGCACTTTGCGAAGCAGATCGGGGTTCATTCCCTGGAAATGCGCCGTCTCGTAATTTCCTCTGTAAAGGTCCATGGTGCGGATGAGCATCGCCGAGACGCCGATCTCTCCGGTCTCAGGCAGCAGAGAAGCGATTTCTTCCCGTAGACGGCTTTCCTGCAAAGAAAGAAGATTGGCCTGGAGGACAAACTGCGGAGGATCTTCTGAGGGACGGATCTCATTTTTAATACTCTGCCGGTGGTAGCTGACGGAGCTGAGTGCGATCAGGGGAAACAAGAAGGAGATCGTCATGGCAAGAAAAACGACGGCATTCATCCGCCGATGAGCCCGCAGGTACTGCAGTGTATTTTTCATGCGAAAAAAGAGGGTCGTCGGCATCGTTTTTCACCTTCTCAAAACATAGATATCCCCGGATTTGCGTACTGACACATAGATCCTGTCGCCGATGGATGTCAGCTTGTACGGGAAGAAGAGAGTCGTCTCATCAAGATTCAGAGAGGGAGAGAGGGTCTTTATGTACGTCATTTGTCCGTCTTTGATTTCAAAGGCTTCGACTAGCCCCCATAAGAACGAGGCGATATAACAGCGGCCGTCAAGATAGAGGATATCCGAAGGAGTGTATTCCGCCGGAAAAGGAGCGAGTTTTTCCATTTGAAGACCGTCAAGGGAATAAAGGTCGGTGTGTCCAGTATGAATCCGGTTATCCGTTTCGTTGACATATTCGATCACCATGCTTTCTGCAGCGAGAACCTTCCCCTCCGAAAGAAAGAGGGTGCCGACAAAGGGATCTTTGCTCTCTTGGATCTTTCCGCCGGCAGAAAGGCAGAAGATCTTGGGCGCTTTGACCGGCGACAGCTCTCCGGAAAAAGAAAAATAGAGATCCTTGTTCCTGTCCACGACAAAAGAGCAGTAGGGGTTTTTCGCAAAAACTTCCATATCTTTGAGGGAAATTTCGTCGATATACCGGAGATCTTTGTCAAGACGCTGCACCCTGTGGTTCCCCCCGTCGAGGACATAAAGAATTTTCTCTTCCTCCTGCCAGAAGAGGTCCCCCGGCTGATTGAATTCCAAGGGCGCACTGCCCAGTTTTCCGATCCGATCGAGGATCCGGCCCTCCGGGGTCAGCAGGACGAGCTGATGCTTCTCTTCATCGCTGACGACAAGACGGCCTTCCATACTGCAAATGCCAGCGGCAGAGCCGACGCCGCTTTCTTTTCCCGGAATCTTCTGCAGCGGGATGTCCGGGATTGTCCGCCCCAAGTCATCCGGTTCAGAGACAGCAGAGATCGGCCGTTCTTTTACCGGTTCGGAAGAAGAGGACGAACCGCTGCAGGCAGAGCAGAGAGAGACCGTCAGACAGAGCAGGAGAAGATAAAAGCGATATTTCATGGCAGAATCATCCTTTCCGGGCAAAAGAAAAAATATATTATACTTTATGAAACAGTTACTCTTTCAACAAATCATTTTCCAACAGATCCAACGGGATTTCCCCAATAAAACGATATGTATTGTCATGGGAAAGAATCAAGAAACTGGGATACCATTCGATTGCATATATTTTTTGGAATATGGAAAATTGGTCGATGATCTTATTGTCTTGTATATCATTATCTCTGTAAATGCGTGTAATATTAAAATACTTTTTGAGCTTTTCCGATTTTAATATCTCTTCGGCTTCAAGACAATCAGGACAACCTTCCATTGAAAAAAAGATTACGTTCACTTTTTTATTATCGTTTTGAATATAGTTTGATACAATATATTGATTAGATCGTAATATAATATCTTCTTTATCCATAAGGTTATCCTGAATCATTTTTTCGATCATGAGAGAAGGGTCATTTGTTTTAAACATAACTTGATTCTGATTATTGATTAGAAACAGAGAAGGAACCATCGTATCCAATCTGGACATGCCTGATAGTGAAAAGTTAATGTTCTTTCTTACATTGTATTTTTCGAGCAAATTCAGAGGAATCTTGTTCTGCCAATATATAATAATACTGAACTGATCAGCAGAGAAAACTTCATCTATTAAGTTTACAGAGCGTAAAAGTTTAGTACAGCCTCCACAAGATTCCGATAGATAGATAACCAAGCAGTTTTTGTTTAAATGAGGAGGATGCTCTATTTTTTCATTCTGAATAGAAATTACATCAAACCCCTGAAATTTATCGCCATAAACAAAATCAAGAATATTTCCCTGATTTAAATTTTTCTGATAAAAAAACAGTAGAATCAAGATCAACAGCAGAGCTGAAATGAACCACAAGTGGAATTGTTTTACACGAAACATAGAGTTCACTCCTATCTAAAATAAATGAGAGCAAACAATATATACTGTTTACTCTCATTGGACTGTCAATTTTTAACAGCAACCTAAATTATACGAGCGTGAATACGGTCGTCGATATTCTTTTCCGGAGGGACGATAGCAAAGTTGATATCCAGTTTCGTTAACTCTATTATAGGGATTGTACTCCCCGCCAAAGTAACAATTGTAGGGTGGTATGCAGTTACTTTTAACATATTCAATTACAATTGAACCGCAGGGATCTGCAAATGCAGAAAATGGAGATAGTAGGAGAACCAAACCCAAAGCTCCTGAAACAAAATTTTTTCTTGTGACGAATTTCATTTCGCAAGGCCTCCTTCTCAAAAATAATTCCAAATATTATCCATTAGTTATTCTAACAATATCAAAATAATTAAATTTTGTCAAGATTTATCTTTAAATTGGGATAACAAATGGAAATTATGTATATTTAATTGAACTATTCTGTTTTAAGCTTGTCATGCTCCATCATCTGCAGGGTTTCCTGACCTTCTGTCTGCATCGCGCTCTGATAGCGGATCGAGTTGGTCACTATCGTTTCCGTTCCTATTTTCTTATTGATCACTTCTGCCGTCTCCGGGTTGTTTGTCGAAAGAAAAAGCCAGTTTCCCGCATTTCCTATGATCGTATTCGAGCCGTGGATTCCATAGATCTGAAGCTGCTCCAGGGATTGTACGACGAGGGTATACAGGATTCCTCTTCCGGCGCCCACGGTGATCTTTTGCGGAAAATCCGGCTGTACCGGGGTATTTCCAAATTCATCGAAGAGAAAATGAACTTTTCTGCTCAGCCGGCCTCCGTTTTTAAAAGCTTCATGGGTCAGCACCTGATAGAGCTGACTGGTGTACATGACCGCCATCGGATGCCTCGTGGTCTTTTCATCGGGAAGGATGATGAAAAGAGCCGTCTTTTCTTGTCCCAAGGCACTCCTATCATGATCCTGTTTTTGACACAGCTGCTCTATTCCGGAGTCGGCAAAGAGCCGAAGTCCCTTTTGTGCATTGGCAAAGATGGAGATCCGAAGATTCCCGGAGGAGGAAAAACAGGTGTAGGGTTCCGCTTCCCTTAGTCAGAAGATTTTTTCCTTCGTTTCCATAGAGAATCAGCTCTTTCACAAAGGGCAGAGAATGGATCTTATTCTTCGAACGCAAGGTCTTCAGTTCTTTTAGGACCATCTGCACAGTCTCCTCATCCATGAATCCGTTTTCCTTATTTTTCACATAATGCAGCCTGTCTTCCCGAAACGAACATCCGATTTGTTCAATTCACTTTCACAAGATGGTTTTCGATCACATCCAGATTCAGTGCTTCCGTAAGCGTCCTTTCCGTCTCTGTACTGTCCGTCAGGAAGATCAGGTAGGACGCATAGCGATTCAGTTCCAAAACAACGGGTCAGGCTTTTTTCCCAAGCTCCGTTGCCATGTAATATGCAATGGTTGTTTTTCCGGTTTGCGTCTGGGGGCTGAAGACATATGTTTTCTTCATTTGGCGCTTTCCTTTTAAGGTTATCGCATGGTATGCTTCTGCTTCGCGTCTGCAAAGACCCTCTCGATGGTTTGGGAACGCAAAGAATACAGATATTTTCCGCGTGAAGAGTGTCTCACATCTTCCGCTTGTTCCATAAAGTCTGCCCAAGTATGTTTCTGTATGATTCTCGTGTGATTTTGGCTGTGGGGACACTGGAGAAGGAAGGGGCAGTCTTTGCAAATCTTTTCTTGCAGATGGACGGAGTTTTGTATCCGGCGTCTGCCACAATGCAGCGGGATTGCAGGAATTTTCTTGTGATTTGTTCGGAAAGCAAAACGGCACGGGATCGAAATTCCCTCCTCCTCATCTCTGATTCAAAATGGAATCAACTGATTTATTTTAGAATCAGCTTCTTGCAGAAGGAATCGAGGCAGATAGAATTTTGATTCATTTCTTAATCAAAACTCCGAATTTTTGTAAAAATCTATGAATTCTTGACAAAAAGAGTTTTCATAGATTTTTTACTCCTGTAAAAAATCTCCTCTTCCCTCTCTTTTGATCTTTTCGACGGATACGCCTCCCTTTCGGTTCGAAGAAACGAGGCGAAAAATCAGATGGCATGATCCTTGCTTAAATAGCTGTTCAACGGAGATTGTCCGCAAGGAGGTGTTCCCTTTGGTTACATAAATCAGCTCACACGGAAGGATTCATCATTTTTTTCGTGATAGGAGGGTTACAAGTGGAAAAAAGGATCATTGATAACTCGGGAAACCATCTGAAACATTCTCATACGAGAAATGTACTTGTCTTTCTGATTTGTTCTGGCATCGGAATCTTCACCTTTTTTGTTCCTCTGCCCAACGGCAAGATGCTGTTCGAAGTGATCTACAAAACCTTTATCATCAAACCTCTCGGCGAAAACATAAAATGGCTGATTCTCCTTGTATGTCTCTTTAATTTCGGAGGGCTCATTCTCGGAAAGACCGGAAAGAACCCGTCGGGATTTCTATACAAAAAGTTCCACGACTATTCTGTTGTCCAGATGATCAATGTCGTCCTCGGCCTGCTCTTCATCATCATCGCCCTTGCAGATGTCGGCCCCTGGTTTCTTCGGGACGACAAGACCGTCAAGTACATGATCTTCGAGATCTTCCCCTTCACCTGCGGATGTCTGACGGTCGGAGGAATGGTTCTTCCTCTGCTGACACATTACGGCATCCTTGAATTTGTCGGGATCCTGCTCGAACCGATCATGCGCCCCGTGCTGAAGCTTCCCGGAAAAGCCGCGATCGACACCATCGCTTCCATCGTCGGAGCCGCAGTCGTCGGGATTTTTCTGACGACGAGCCTTTACCACGACAACCAGTATACGGACAGAGAAGCTCTTTCCATCACGACAAGCTTCAGTCTCAACTCTGTCGGATACTGCGCCTTCCTGATCGGAGTCGTCGGCATGACTCATATGTTCGGCGTCATGTTTCTCGCCTATCTGATCGTCGCCTATATCATCGCGGCCATTATCGTAAGGATACCCCCGGTCTCTCTGCATCCCGACGTCTATGAAAACGGAACGGTTCTCGAAAACAACAACAAGGGAACCGGCGAGAAATACGAAGGCGGTCTTTTGAAAGAAGGATTCCGAAGGGCGCTTCAAAAAGCCGATCAGACGGACAATGTTTTGAAGGACGTCATCCGGGGAACGATTGGCGGATTCATGGTCTTTGTGGAGATCATTCCAATGATGGCTGTCATCGGAGGCGTCTCTCTTGCGGTGTATCATTATACGCCGTTCATCAAGATCCTCAGTATGCCCTTGGCTCCTTATATCAGCCTCTTCGGGATTCCGGAAGCCTCTTTGGCCGCCGAATCGATCTTCCTCGGAGGCATCGAGCTGGCGATGCCGGCCTTCACGATTGCCGAGAGCACTAATATTCAGGCAGTGCAGTTCTTTGTCGTCATGGTCTCTCTCGTTCAGGTGCTCTATATCACCGAGACGATGCTCCCGATCATCAGTTTCGGTCTTCCTGTAAAACTGTGGGAGCTGATCGTCATCTGGGTCGAGCGTACCCTGATCGCGATCCCTCTGATGGCAATCGTCACACATATCCTGTTCTGACACCGAAGCTTTTGTCGGATGCGAGATATCTCTACTTAAACTATGACAAACATTTTGGCAAGGATCATCTGTCGATGATCCCACAGACTGAAGACAAAGCAGACAAATTTCAAAATTCATGAGGCGAAGATGAGGAACTTTCGTGAAAAAATCGAGAGGAACGAGCCGATGAAATTTCAGAAAAATCAGCAGGACGCTGATTTTAGAGCGAAAGCGGCAGGACGCCGTTTTGAGCTCGGTCAAAATTTCCGGCGAGCAAGTCCGATTTTTCCGAAAGAGAGTCCGCGCCGGCGAATGATTTTTGAAGTTTGTCTACAATCTGAAAGATCATCTGTCGATGATCCCTCAGATCCTGTTGTTTGAAATCTTGGAATCCATAGCGAAGGAGGAAAAATCATGCTGTCTATCGTAAAAGAAAAAGCGGGGCCGGATTATACCGTAAAAGATATGCCGAAACCGGTCATCGGAAAAGAGGACGTCCTGATCAAGGTAAAAGCGGTCGGCATCTGCGGTACGGATGTCCCGATCCTCAAGGGGATTCGTGAAGTCCCACTCCCGATGATCCCCGGCCACGAATTTGCCGGCGATATCGTCGAAATCGGCGAAAATGTCACCGAGTTTCGGATCGGAGATCGGGTGACGCCTTCCATCGTCATCGGTTGCGGCAGCTGCTACTTCTGCCGGGGCGGAAGAGAATCTCTCTGCGACAACATCGTCGAGACGGGCATTCATGTCGACGGCGCCTTTGCCGAATATGTCAGGGTGCCGGCCAAAGTCGTCCACAAACTGCCGGATACGATGAGCTATGAGCAGGGCGCTTCGATTGATCCGATCGCTTCCGCCTACCATCCGCTCAAAAAAGTGCACATCCAAAGCGAAGATACCGTCGTCGTCTTCGGTCCCGGCCCCATCGGCCTGTACGCGATCCAGATCGCGAAAACGGAAGGCGCGAAACAGATCCTCGTCGTCGGCATCAAAAAAGACGCCCACCGTCTGAAACTTGCGAAAGAAATCGGCGCCGACGAGATCATCGTCGCCGGAGAAGAGGATGTCATGCAGCGCATCTCGGATCTGACCGAGGGCCGCATGGCGGACGTCGTCGTCGAGGCCACCGGAAATCACAATATCTTCAACGACACGATTCAGGCTGTCCGAAAGCACGGACAGATCATTCTGATCGGCATCTTCCACCACGAAGCAAGCGCCGATATCGCGAAGATCGTGAGAAAAGAGATCATCGTTCGCGGAAGTATCTGCTACACCTGGCAGGACTATAAGGAGTGCATCGACCTTGTCAACGCGGGGCGCGTCCGAGTCGAACCGATCATCACAAGCCGCTACGCCCTCAAAGACGTCGATCAGGCCATGGATGAAATCGACAACGGACAGCCGATCAAGATCATCCTGTATCCTGAAAAACAGTGAGGAGGTTCTATGATGAGTGAAGAAAAAAAACGGATCCACCCCTATATTCCAAACAGCGTGCCGGAGATCAAGCAGGCGATGATGGATCGTCTGGGCATCTCCAACGTCGAAGAACTGTACAGCTACATCCCCGATGAACTGCGCTTTCAGGGAAAACTTGATCTCCCGGAGCCCTTTCTCTCCGAGATCGAGCTCAAGCGCCATATGGGAAAGATCCTCGGCAAAAATATCTCCGTCCGGGAAAAGATCAGTTTTCTGGGCGCGGGCTGCTATCATCACTTCGTACCGGCAGTCTGCGACGAGATCAACGCAAGAAGCGAATTTTTGACCGCCTACTGCGGAGATACGTATTCCGACCACGGGAAGGTGCAGGCGATCTTCGAATACATGTCTCTGATCGGAGAGCTGGTCGAAATGGATGTCGTCGGACTGGCGACCTACGACGGCGGTCAGGCGGTATCGACTTCCCTGATGATGAGTCATCGGGTCACAGGAAGGAAAAAACTGCTCCTGCCCCGAACGATGAATCCGGATATCAAAAACCAGGCGCTGCAGTTCTGCTCAGAACTGGAGATCTCCTTCGTCGCCTGCGATCCTCAGACCGGAGAGATGGATCTTGCGGATCTCCGAAGCAAGATCGACGAGGATACCTGCGGAGTCTTCCTCGAAAATCCCTCCTATCTCGGCTTCATCGAAAGCCGGGGAGAAGAGATCTCCACTATCGCCCACGAAAAAGGCGCTCTCTTCATCGTCAGCACTGACCCCTCCTCTCTCGGAGTCATGGAGGCTCCCGCAAACTACGGGGCGGACATCAGCTGCGGCGACATCCAGTGCCTCGGCATACATATGGGATTCGGAAGCGGATTGGCGGGCTTTATCGCCGCCCATGACAAGCCGGAGTTCATCATGAACTTCCCCAACCACTTCTACGGAATGTATCAGAACGAAAAAGGCGAGATGGGGTTCCGTCGCTCCCTCAACCAGAGAACCAGCTACGGCAGCCGGGAAAACGCGGTCGAATACCTGGGTACCAACGCGGGTCTCTGGGCGATCACCTCCGCGGTCTACCTCTCCCTGATGGGACCGGAAGGGATGCGGGAACTGGGAGAAAATATCCTCGCAAAATCCCAGTACCTGATCCGAAAACTCAAGGAAGAAGCCGACGTCAGGCCGAAATTTCCGGATGCCGTTCACTTCAAGGAGATTCCCTTCGACTTCTCTTCCTCCGGTCTTCGCATCTCGGAAATCAACCGTCAACTGTATGAAAAAGGCTTTTTCGGAGGAAAAGACCTGTCCGAAGACATGCCGGAACTGAAAGACTGCGCTCTTTACTGTGTGACCGAGATGACGACAAAAGAAGAGATCGACCTTCTTGCAGCTGCCCTGCAAGAGATCCTTCAGAAGAAAGGGAGAGATGAACAATGAAAGATTTGATTCGAGATTTTCATGAGGCGAAATGGGACGAGCCGATCATCTTCGAGCTCTCCGAAAAAGGCCAGCGGGGCGTCCTTCTGCCCTTGGACCCCGAAATCACAGCAGAGATCGGCGCCGCCGCGGAGATCCTGCCTGAAAAAATACGGCGAAAAAAACCTCCCGCTCTGCCGGAACTCGCACAGCCGCAGGTGCTGCGCCACTTCCTGCGTCTCTCTCAGGAGACTCTGGGACAGGAACTGAATATCGACATCGGTCTTGGAACCTGTACGATGAAATACAGCCCGAAAATCAACGAGCAGTTCGTCCGCGATCCGAAGTTCTCCGATCTGCATCCTCTGCAGCCCGAAGAGTCGGTACAGGGAACCCTTGAAATCATCTGGAAGATGCAGGAGATCATGAAGTCCATCTCCGGACTGGACGCCTTCTGCTTCCAACCCGGGGGAGGAGCGCAGGCCGTCTACAGCAACGCCTCCATCCTCAAAAAATACCACGAAGACCGGGGCGAAGGCGATCAGAGAGACGAGATCATCACGACGATCCTCTCTCATCCCGTCAATGCCGCCGCTCCGCACACAAAAGGCTACAAGGTGCTGACCCTCATGCCGGATCCTGAGACCGGCTACCCTTCGCTCGACGCGCTTCGCAGCATCCTTTCCGAGCGAACGGCGGGACTGTTCATCACCAACCCGGAAGACACCGGCATCTTCAACCCGAATATCAAGAAGATGGTCGATATGGTCCACGAGGCCGGCGGTCTCTGCATCGCGGACATCGCGGACTCCAACGGTCTCTTCGGTATCTCCCGGGCAAAGGAAGCCGGCTACGATATGTGCCATTTCAATCTGCACAAAGCCTTTTCCTCCCCCCACGGATCCATGGGACCCTGCTGCGGCGCCCAAGGCGTCACTGAGAAGCTCGAAAAATACCTTCCCGTTCCCCGCATCGAATACAAAGAGGGAAAATACTCTCTCAGCTACGAGCATCCAGAGAGCATCGGCAAAGTCCGCAAGTTCTACGGCGTCATCGCCGCCGTGCTGAGAGCCTACTGCTGGGTGATGTCCCTCGGCGCCGAGGGTCTCAAAGAAGTCTCCGAGATCTCCATCCTCAACAACAACTACCTCATGTACGAATTTCTTGAGAAAGTAAAGGGTATCTCCGCTCCCTGGGGCAAGGAGAGATTCCGCATGGAACAGGTGCGCTACAGCTTCGAAAAACTCAAGGAAGACACCGGCGTCGGCAGCGACGATATCGCCCGAAGAGTCGTGGACTACGGTCTTCAGGACTTCTTCCAGAGTCATCATCCTTGGCTGATCCCCGAACCCTTTACGCCCGAGCCGAGCGAGACCTACTCCAAGAGAGATATCGACGAATATGTGGCGATCTTCCGCAAGATCTCCGAAGAAGCCTATACCGACCCCGATCTCGTCCTCAGCTCCCCGCACAGGGCCCCGATCTCGAAGATCGAGACCCTTGAGTACACGAAACCGGAAGATTTGATCGTCACTTGGCGAGCTTACCGAAAAAGGAGAGAAAAGTGAAAAAAATAGGACTGATCATCAACCCGATTGCCGGCATGGGCGGCAAGGTCGGACTCAAGGGTACGGACGGAGAAGAGACGCTCCGCAAAGCGAAGATGCTCGGCGCGGCACCCTCCGCTCTCAGCCGCGCCGAGACGGCGCTGCGCTCCTTTTCCGAAAATTACAAAGGCGAAGAGTTCAAATTCCTCTGCTTCGGGGGAGATATGGGGGAGAGCTGCTGCCAGCGGCTCTCCCTTCCCTATGAGATCATCGGAAAAAGCGCGGGGCAAGACTCAAGCTCCGACGATACGAAGAGAGCCGCGAAGGAACTGCTGCAAAGGAAGGCGGATCTGATCCTTTTTGCAGGCGGCGACGGCACGGCGCGGGATATCTGCGAGATCACCGGCGAAGACATCGTCGCTCTCGGCATACCGGCCGGCGTCAAGATCCATTCCGCCGTCTTCGCCATCCACCCGAAACAGGCGGGAGCGATCCTTTCCAAATATCTGAGGAGCGGAAATTTCCCGACTTTATCCCGGGAAGTGATCGATATCGACGAGAACGACCTGCGCCGCGACATCCTCCGCACCTCTCTCTACGGCTATATGCGGGTTCCCGATGACCGCTTCGGCTTGCAGCATATGAAGACGGGATCCGGTCTTCGGGAAGAAGACTGCTTGGAAGGTATCGCCCTTCGGCTTATCTCCCTGATGGAAAAGGAGACGCTCTACCTGATCGGCCCCGGTTCCACGACGGCTCATCTGCTCCGGCAGCTGCAGCTTGCGCCGACTCTGATCGGCGTCGACGCCGTATTAAACGGAGAACTGGTGGGAAAAGACCTCAGCGAAGCCTCGATCCTGAAACTGATGCAGAGAAGAAAGACTGTGATCATCGTCTCCGTCATCGGCTCCCAGGGCTATCTCTTCGGAAGAGGCAACCAGCCCTTCAGCGCGCAGATCCTCTCCAAAGTCGGCAAGGAGAACATCCTCGCCCTCGCCTCACCAGATAAGATCGCCCATCTCCGGGGTCGTCCCCTCCTGATCGACACCGGCGACGCAAGGGTCGATGATTCCTTCCGAGGCTATTATCGGCTGATCACCGGGTACGACAGAACCTATATCTATGAATGCCGATGAATTTTCATTCAAAATGATGAACTTCCGTTCAAAATATGCTATGATATAAATAAGACAAAAGAGAGGAGTGAATGATCATGAAGATCACAAAAATGAGAATCGGACGGATCTCCGTACCTCTGATCGTTCCGTTCACGACGGCGCTTCGCTCCGTGAACAGCGTCGAAGATATCCTCGTCGAGATCCATACGGAAGAGGGGCTCATCGGCTACGGAGAAGCCGCTCCCAACGCGGTCGTCACCGGCGATACGCCGGAATCCATCGTGGCGGCGATCCGCCATCCGATCTCCAAATTCGTCTTGGGAAGAGATCTCGACGAGTTCGCGGCGATCCTGCAGGATGTGCAGAAAAGCTGCATACATAACACCGCGGCGAAGGCAGCGGTGGATATCGCACTGCACGACCTGTTCGGAAAATACCTCAAAGTCCCGACCTACAAGATGCTGGGTGCCTGCAGAAGACAGATTGCAACAGACATCACGATTTCAGTCAACGACCCCGAGACGATGGCAAGAGATACGAAAAACGCCGTCGACAGAGGCTACAGGACCCTCAAAGTCAAGGTCGGCGTCGATCCGAGCCTGGACGTCGAACGACTGCAGGCCGTGCGAAAGACCGCCGGAAGCGATGTGGATATCCGCATCGACGCGAACCAGGCCTGGAAGCCGAAAGAAGCGGTTCGCATCCTGACGCAGATGCAGGACAAAGGCCTGAATATCGAACTTTGCGAGCAGCCGGTTCATGCAAAAGATCTGGAAGGGCTCAAATATGTCACCGACCGTTCTCCCGTGCCCGTGCTTGCGGACGAGGCGGTCTTCAGTCCGGCAGACGCGCTGAAGATCATGCAGATGCGCGCCGCCGACATGGTCAATATCAAACTGATGAAATGCGGCGGACTTGCTCCCGCGCAGCAGATCGTCTCGGCGGCCGAAGTCTACGGGGTCGAATGCATGATGGGCTGTATGCTTGAGGCGAAGATCTCCGTCAACGCCGCCGTTCATCTCGCCTGCGCGAAAAACATCATCACGAAGATCGATCTGGACGGACCGGTGCTCTGCAAGGAGGATCCGATTTTCGGAGGCTCCGCGTTCCGGGAGCGGGAGATCACAGTCTCCGATTCTCCGGGACTGGGAATCACCGGAGTAGACAAATTCACACAGCTTCATACTATCTCACAAGGAGGGAAGATATGATCACAAACGGCTTTACCTACATTGCGGTACTTATTTTTATCGCCGGCGGACTGATCGCCCTGGAAAAGAAGACTTCATGGAAGCTTTTCGAGTACCTCCCGCCGATCGTCCTGCTCTACCTGGGCACGATGATGCTCTGCACCCTGAACTTTTGGGATCTGGAGGCGACCAAACCCGCCTACTCCGCTCTCAAGAACAACATCCTCTATGCGATGATCTTCCTGATGCTGCTGCGCTGCGACGTCCGAAAAGTCCTAAAGCTCGGACCCAAGATGCTCTTCGGTTTTTTCTGCGCCTCGATCTCGATATCGGTCGGCTTCATCCTGACTTACGGGATCATGCACAGCCTGCTGGGCGAGGGTTCCTGGAAAGCCCTTGCGGCCCTCTGCGGAAGCTGGATGGGAGGCTCCGGAAACATGGTCGCCATCCAGGCGGCTCTCAATATCACCGAGGGCGATATGGCCTATGCCCTCGTCGTCGACTCCATCGACTACTCGATCTGGGTGATGTTCCTGCTCTGGGCGGTGACGAGAGCTCCTGTGTTCAACCGATGGACCAAGGCGGATACTCGCGTGCTCGACGAAGTTAGCCGCACCCTCGAGGAAGAGATCTCCGGCGAGAGACCGCCGATCACCTTCCCGAATATGATCTTCCTGATCGGCTGTGCCCTTTTGGTATCCGCTCTGACGCAAAATCTCGGCGCTTCCGCCAATGCGACCATGCCCTTTTTCGACAAGGCGACCTGGACCGTCCTTGCGATCACAGCCATCTCTCTGACGGCGGCGATGACGCCGGTCGGAAAGATCGCCGGCTCCGCGGAACTCTCGAATATCTTCCTCTACAGCGTCGTCGCCCTGCTGGCTTCACGAGCGAACTTCGGCGAACTGACCGACGCCCCGGTGTGGATCGTCTCCGGCTTTATGATCCTCAGCGTCCACGGGATCCTGATGCTGATCCTTGCAAAGCTCTTCAAACTTGATATGTTCACCTGCGGGATCGCTTCCCTGGCAAATATCGGAGGCACCGCCTCCGCACCGGTTCTTGCCGGCGCCTATAACGGTTCACTCGTCCCCGTCGGCGTCCTCATGGCTCTCATGGGCTATATCATCGGCACCTTCGGCGGACTGATCACGGGAAACATCATGAGCATCTTCGGATAGAAAGGATATTTCTCCCGACCCCGGAAGACGGGGCTGCAAAAACTCTGAAAAAGTAAAAAAATGGCTGAACTCAACGAATAAAAGTTGAAATTCAGCCATTTTTATTTTCTCTCACACAAGACTCTTATCTGTATCCATCCTATCTTCCAATGGAATCAACCGGATCATCCATGCGGGTCTCAGTCCGGATCGCCGGACGAGGAGCTGGGGAGCCGGACTTCCTTGATTACGACCCTGTTTTTGCCGGCGTTTTTTGCTTCATAAAGAGCGACGTCCGCCCTTCTCATGATCCGAGACTTGCAGGAACTCTCCGGATTTTCGGCAACGGCGACGCCGATGCTGATCGACAGCTTCTTCAAAGGCGCTTTCTTATTGGGAACGCCCAGATCATAGATATTCTGTCGGATCCTTTCAGCAAGCTCTTCGATCTGTCGCCCGTCCAGACCGCTGCAGGCCCCGATGAACTCTTCTCCTCCGAATCTGGCGGACAGACCTCCGACTTGCTGCATTTCCTGATAGATGACCCGGGCGATCTTTTTGAGCACCAGATCCCCCTCCAGATGCCCGTAAGTGTCATTGTAGAGCTTGAAATTATCAATGTCGAACATGAGAAGAGCGATCTTTACGCCGTCTTTCTTCGCCTTTTTGATCAGCCCGAGCAGACGAAACTCAAAGTCCCTTCGATTGCTGATCTGCGTCAGATCATCCACGGAAGAAAGACGGGCCAGCTTCATATTGGCAGCCTCTAATTTCTCCTGCGTCCGAAGATGAGAACAGATCTCTCTTTTGAGGATCCAAGACTGCATCGCGTTGTTGATCGCAATCGACAGATACGGCAGGAGCACTTCCAGAAAGACCAGATGCTCGTCTTTGTACATATTCGGCCGGAAACTCTGAACCGAAAAGACGCCCAGCGTCTCCTCACCGAATTTCAGGGGAATATACACGGCAGATTCCACTTTCGTCCTCCCGATATTGATCAGCCTCCTGCCCCAAAATCGCGGATCCTCATAGATATTATCCGAGAGGATCAGACGACCCGTGCGGTAACATTCGACCAGCAGGCTCTCTTCATTGTCAAGGTCAAGCCGAAATCCGGACTGCAGCACATCATTCTCATAGTAAGACACGGATCGCAGCTCCCCCTGCTGCGGATCCGCCACCATCAGCACGAAGGCGTCCAGAGGTATATTTTCATGGAGATCGCGATAGATCGAATCCACGACCTTCTCCATATCAAGAGAGGAGGTCATATTCTTGCCCAGCTCATTGATCATCCCGAAACGGTTATAGGTCTCCCGAACCGAATTTTTATATCGCAGCACTTCATCCGCGATCTGCTGCAGTTCAGGATCCTCCGCCTTTCTTCTTGCGGGGTCTCCCCCCCCCCCCCGAATTTTCCAGCAGGGCGTCAACCAGTTGCAACGAGCTTGTTTGACGGTTTCTCTCCGCCTTGAGATCCCGCTCAAGAAGCCGGATGTACTCTTCATTCACTTCCTCGAAACGATCTCTACTTCCTTTGCTGCGGTAATATTTCCTGAGAAAATAATGAAGCCTCGAATCGGCGGGCCTTGAGCCGGACTCCTGCATCCGCTGCGCAGAGAGAAGCTCTCTCTCATAAAATCCAACTTCCTGATCAAAAGTTTCACAAGGTTCCAAAAAATCACAGATCAGCCAGAACCGTTTTCCGACGTCCTCTTCAGAAATATAGGACTTCGCCTTATGATACATCGCTTTTCCTTCTTCGAAGCGCGCACTGTAAAAATCGTAGAACATTCGGCCATAACAGTAAAAATATCCGGCGGTGAGAACATTTTCCTCCTGCTCCCAAATCTCTTTGATCCTCTCAAGCAAAGGCTGAGCCTCGCTGAGACGACCAGCGTGGCAAAGAGCCGGCACAAGATTCCCTATGTATTGAAGCAGCTTGGCCAAGCAGACCCTCTGAGGTTCTTTCGCTCTCTCCAGAGCCTCGATCGCCAGATAAAGATAGCGGCAGACTTTCTCATAGGCTTTCCGGTGCATGAAGATCAGAGCGATATTGTTACAGGCAAGGGAAGTGATCGAAGAGAGCTTTCGTTCTTTTTCCGTCTCGACAGCGGCCTTGTAGTGTTCCAGTGCGTACTCGGGAATGCCGAGCATCAGATAGGCGCTGCCGATGAGGTTATGATTGGCCGCCATAAGCTGCCACAGCTCGAGCGCGCCGGTTCTTTCGATCAGGCCGCCGCAGAGAGCGACGGCTTTTTTCGGCTCTCCGCCAAGCAAAAAAATCAACGCTTCTCCCGTCTGTACGAAGGCGCGAAACTCAAAATCATTCTCATATCTTTCCGCTTTTTGCATTTCCTGAATGATACTCTTCGCTTTTTTCGGATCTTTCATGATATCCGGCATGAAAGATCTGTGGAGTTCTTCAGCGTTCATCTGAAGATATTTCTCTTGATTCATGGCGATTCATCACCCCTTGTGAACTACCCCTTGTCTAAAACGGGTGAGCTTCCTGCTTCGCTGACCACTTCAAAACCGAGGGAAACTGCAGAGCCATAAAAAGAACGGCCTCTGCGCCTTTTCTCTTTCGGTCGCGCATAAAAGCGAGAGAGCGCAGAGATCTGCGTCCTTTTCCGTAGGACCGCAGCCGGACATACTACTTTCGACCTGTATTTCTTCGATAAATCTCTGGGATTATTGTATCATATTCCCCAATAATTTCAAGGATAAATCCCCCTTGCATCTGAAAAAATGTCTGTCCCCGGGCATATTTTGCAGTCTCTCTAAAGCATCTTCCCAAAGCGGATTTCCAAACGAAGACAAAGCGAACAGATTTCGAACGTCACGAAACCAAAACCTCATGGAAGCGCGCCACCGAAAACGATATCCATGTTCAAACGACAAATCAGGCGTTTTGTCAGATGATAATTCAGACAGGCAAGAGTACGAGACGGTGATGATGAACTTTTGAAGTTTGTCTGCAATCTGAAAAATCCGCTTAAAGCGGATTTTTCGAAGGGGCGCCGGCCTTTCTCGGGTAGACTTTCGGCGTCGGCTTTTGTTTTTGGATGATCAGGATCTTGCGGGTCAGCTCGCCGAAGGGAAGAGAGACGTCGAGAACGTCTTCGACCTTTGCACCGAGAAGGCGCAGCGCTTTTTCCGAGGCGGCGAGCTCCTCGGAAGCGGCCGGCCCTTTCTGGCAGAGGCAATAGCCTCCGACGCGCACGAAGGGCAGACAGTACTCCAGCAGGATCGGCAGAGGAGCCACCGCTCTGGCAACGGCGATATCATAGCTCTCGCGATGGGCTTTGTTTCTTGCGGCGTCTTCCGCACGGCTGTGCAGATAGAGGATCTCTTTCAGCGCGAGTGTTTCCCCGACCTCTTCGAGAAAGCGGATCCTCTTGCGCAGGGAATCCATCAGAGTCAGACGCAGATCTCCGCGCAGGATCTTCAGCGGCAGGGAGGGAAAGCCCGCTCCGGTTCCCACGTCAATGACGCGGACTCCCACGCTGAATTTTCCGGTCAGCAGACAGGAGGCCGAGTCGAGAAAATGCTTGACGGCGATCTCATTCTCCTCCTCGATTGCGGTCAGATTCATGACCTTATTGTTCTCAATCAGGCTGTTCTTGTAGGTGCAAAAGGCGAAGATCTCTTCTTCTCCCGCCTGTATTCCCCAGTTTTCCAGTCCTTTTTTCAGTATCTCCTGAAATTCCATCGTCCACTCCTTATGATTTTCCGGTCTGCAGATAGATGAGCAGGACCGAGATATCTGCGGGAGAGACCCCGGAGATGCGAGACGCCTGTCCGATGTTCAGCGGACGGATCGCCTGAAGCTTCTGTCTGGCCTCTATGCGCAGACCTCGTATCTGCTCATAGTCGATACCCGAAGGCAGCTTCTTGTGCTCCAGTTTCTTGAAGCCCGCCACCTGCTCCGTCTGTTTGCGGATATATCCTTCGTATTTCACCGTGATCTGGCATTGCTCCCTCACCTGCTTGTCGAGATTTCCCTCATATTTGCCCAGCTTTTCCAGCAGACGGTAATCCACCTCGGGCCTTTTGAGGAAGTCATAGAGGGTCAGGGTCTTCGACAGAGGAGCCGCCCCTTCCGACAGCAGGATCTCCTCCGCCTCTTCCGGCTTTATCTTTTCTTTTTGAAGGCGCCTTAGCTCTTCTTCGATTGCAGCTTTTTTCTCCCGAAACCTCTGATATCTCAGGTCGTCCACGAGACCGATCTCCCTGCCTTTCTCCGTCAGACGAAGATCCGCATTGTCCTGACGCAGCAGGAGGCGGTATTCGGCGCGGGAGGTCATGATGCGGTAAGGCTCGTTGGTGCCCTTGGTGACCAAGTCGTCGATCAGTACGCCGATATAGCTTTCCGAGCGGTCGAGGATAAAGGGCTCCTGTCCTCGTATTTTGCGGACCGCATTGACGCCCGCCATCAGCCCCTGAGCCGCCGCTTCCTCATAACCGGAAGTCCCGTTGAACTGACCCGCGCTGAACAGCCCCGGGATCTGCTTGAGCTCCAGCGAAGGATAGAGATCCAGGGGATCGATGCATTCATATTCAATCGCATAAGCCGGCCGCATCAGCATCGCATTTTCCAGACCGATGACCGTGCGGTACATCTCGATCTGCACCTCATAGGCGAGGGAGGACGAAAACCCCTGGATGTAATACTCCTTTGTGTCCAGCCCTTCCGGCTCGACAAAGAACTGATGGGACTCCTTATCCTGAAATCGGACGACCTTATCTTCAATCGAGGGGCAGTAGCGGGCTCCCGTGCTGTCCATATCTCCGCGGAAGAGAGCGGAGCGCTGCAGGTTTTCCTTTATGATCTCGTGGGTCTTCGCGGTGGTGCGGGTCAGATGGCAGTCAATCTGATTGCCTCGGATCTCCTCGGTCATAAAGGAAAAAGGAACGATCTCCTCATCGCCATGCTGCACATCCATTTTCGAAAAATCAATCGAGTCCGCATGCACCCTTGCCGGCGTCCCCGTCTTGAAGCGCCGCAGGGAGAGTCCCAGCTTCTTCAGAGAGTCTGCAAGGCCGCTCGCCGGCGCCAGTCCCAGCGGTCCCGAGGGGAAGTTGACCTCCCCGATATAGACCTTGGAATCCAGATAGACTCCGGTGGCGATGATGACGGCCTTACCGCCGTATTCGCATCCCAGCCTCGTCAGCACGCCTTTTGCCCTTCCTTCCTCTAAGAGGATCTCGATGACTTCATCCATGCAGATCGTCAAATTCGGCTGATTTTCCAGCGTTTTTTTCATCTCTCGGTGATAGTGGTTCTTATCAGTCTGAGCCCGCAGCGAATACACCGCCGGCCCTTTCGCCGTATTGAGCATGCGGCTCTGGATGAAAGTCGCATCCGTATTGAGCCCCATCTGCCCTCCGAGGGCGTCGATCTCCCGGACGAGATGCCCCTTCCCCGTCCCTCCAATCGAGGGATTGCAGGGCATGAATCCGATTGCCTCCAGCGACAGGGTGACGATCAGCGTATTCATTCCCAGCCTTGCGGAAGAAAGCGCCGCTTCACAGCCCGCATGCCCCGCTCCGATCACGATCACATCATAGTTTCCTGCATGAAATCTCATCTATCCTGCTCCTTCTGATCCATTGCCTGTATCTGCTGCTTCTATCCGCAGCTATTGGTTTTTTTCCCTGAGTTCTTTGGCGACCTCGTGCAGTTCCTGCACATCTTGAGCGACGGTCTCCTTGATATGGGTGTTGTCCAGCGGCGTCGGGAAAGTCGACTCCTTCATGAACTTGCCCAGAGACTTGCGTACCCGGTTAAAGGACGCGATGGTGCCCGGTCCGCCGATACAGCCGCCGGGACAGGCCATTCCTTCGAGGAGGTATCCGTTTTTCCTGCCGGCTTTCGCCAGCTTCATCATATTCATACACTCCTTGAGGGTCATCGCGCTCTCGACGAGGATCTCCCTGTCCGGATCGATCTGCTGGGCCAGCCGCTTGACCGCATCGGCGACGCCTCCCGCCACCGCATATCCTCTTCCCAGTGCCGAGGCGTCGTCCTCGATCTCGGGAGAGATCTCGATCTCACTGAGCTCGATATCCTTGGCCACCAGCATCCCCATCAGCTCCTCGAAGGTGATGACGAAGTCCACATAGCCCTTTACGCTGTCTTTGAGCGCCTCGAGCTTTTTCGAGATGCAGGGTCCGATAAAAGTGATATTCGCCTTCGGATCGTTCTTTTTGATATGTCTTGCCGTCTCGATCATCGGAGAAGCGGAGTCGCTGATCTGCGGAAATTCGTTCGGAAAATTCTTCTGCACCATCATCGACCAGCTGCTGCAGCAGCTCGTGCCCATAAAGGGGATCTGATGGGGCACTTTTTCCAGGTATTCCTTCGCTTCGCGTATCGTGGTGATATCCGCCCCGAGACTGACCTCCAGTACCTTTTGGAAGCCGAGTTTGCGTATGCCTTCAACAATCTTCTGCGGACTGGCCAGCGGTCCGAACTGGTCGATGAAGGAGGGCGCTATGATCGCGTACATATTCTTGCTTTTAGGTGAAACCAGAGAACGGCAAAGCTGGTATATCTGGGATTTGTCGGCGATAGCGCCGAAGGGACATTGGGTCAGGCAGCGTCCGCAGGAGACGCATTTGTCCTGATCAATCACCGCCCTGCCGAGATAATCGCTGTCGATGGCCTTTACGCCGCAGACGGAGGAACAGGGACGGCTAAACTCGATGATCGCGCTGTAGGGACAGGTATCCTTGCATCTGCCGCAGCGGATACATTTTTCCTGATCGATCACCGCTCCTTCCTTGCCGATGCTGACGGCGTTTTTGGGACAGACATTCGTGCAGGGATGAGCCAGACAGCGACGACAGTTGTTCGTGACGAGAAAGCTTCGCTCCTCACAGGCCTCGCAGGCGAAGGGCATCACATTGACCAGAGGCGGTATAAAGTGCATCTGCTCCAGATCCAGCTCGTCAAGTCCGTCCGTGATCGGACTGTACTCCGTGTACTTTCTCGCATTCAGTCCCAAAGTCAGGCGCAGTCTCTCCTCAAGGATCGCCCTCTCCTTGAAGATGCTCTCCCGATAGGTCGAGCGCTCTCCGGGCAGGATCCGGTACGCAGACTGCTGCAGCTCGGACAGATCCGCCCCGGAAAACCCGAGTCTCGCCACCTCCGCAAACACATGGCGGCGAATATTGATAAGGTCTACATAACTCTCTTTCATCTCCCTGATTTCCTCCCTTGTTCTCTCTTTATTCTTCTTTGGCAAGACGGTTCATGACCGCTTCCATGACTTCCTGACTGCTCGCACGGAAGAGCACGTCCTCCCCGAGGATCACCACCGGAGACACCTTGTCCTCTGTGGTCTTACAATATCCGAGACATGGGATCTCTTCGATCTCCAGTTCCTCATCGGCAAAGAGTCCCGGACTCTTCTCGATGATCTCCTGCAGCCCCTCGAGCTGCTCGACAATATTCATCGCACCAAACAACATACATCTTGAGCCCACACAAACTTTTACTTTCACGGCTTCTCTCCTCTCTCCCTCTCTTTTTTTTTCTTCCTCTTTCTTCGGACTTCCTTTTCCATTATATCATGAGAACGGACTGCGGCAAACAAGCCAGAGGAGAAATTTCCGTGCTTTTCGCAGATGAGCCGATAACTCTTTTCAAAAAAGGGTATGAAGAATGAAGAAATGATTAAATCCAACCATAGGGAGGAAGAGAGAATGAGATACGATTTCGACAGAATCATCGAAAGAAAAAACACTCAGTGCAAAAAATTTGACGAGCTGCAGCAGATCTTCGGCACCAGCGAGGCGCTGCCTCTCTGGGTCGCGGATATGGATTTTCCGACCGCAGAGCCGATCATAGACGCTCTGAAGAAGAAGGCCGCTCACGGAATCTTCGGCTATGCGCAGACGCCGGCGAGTTACTTTCAATCCTATGCCGACTGGCAGAAAAGGCGCAACGGCTGGAAGATCGACCCTGCGATGATGTCCTTCTCCCAAGGCGTCGTCTACTCCGTCCGCACGCTGATGATGATGTATACTTCGCCTGATCGGAAGATTCTGGTTCAGACCCCCAGTTACCCCCCGTTTTTGAACCTTCCGAGTGAGATCGGAAGACAGATCGTCATCAACGAACTTTACAGGGACGAGCAGGGAATCTACCGAATGGATCTTGAGGACTTCGAAAAGAAAGCCGCCCAGGGAGATATCGGGGTCTTCGCTCTCGTCAACCCCCACAATCCCACCGGAAGGACCTGGAGCAAAGAGGAACTTCTTGCCGTCGCCGATCTCTGCCTCAAATACAGGATCCGTATCATCGCCGACGAGATCCACTCGGACATCATCCTCAAAGAGGGTCGACATATCCCGATGGCGAGCCTCTCCGAAGAGATCGCCGCGATCACGACCACCTGCCTCTCTCCCACCAAGACCTTCAATCTTGCAGGCGTCCAGACCTCAATCATCCACTTCAGCTCCGAGGCGGACAAGGCGCTCTATGACGAGATCACCGCAAAGACTCATGTCTCCATGAGCAATTCCTTCGCCGTCTGCGCCACCGAGACCGCCTTTGCCGAGGGCGAGGACTGGCTGGAGCAGATGAAGGACTATGTATACGACAACATCCTCTTCGTCCATGATTTCCTCAGTCAGAATCTCCCTCAGATCAAATCCTACATCCCCCAGGGCACCTATCTGATGTGGCTGGATATGCGGGCCCTTTGCATGGAACCGAAAGAACTGATGCGATTCATGCTCCACGAGGCCCGTCTGGCCCTCAACGGAGGGGACGCCTTTGGAAAAAACGGAGAAGGCTTCATGCGCCTCAACTGCGCGACAACGCGCGGTGTTCTTAAGCAGGCGATGAAACAGCTCAAACAGGCCATTGACGCAATTTCTGCAAAATAAGGCCTCCCTTTGGCATGGATCCCGCGCCGTTCGGACAAACGGCGTCCCCCTTGCACGGGGCCGGATACATCCCGAAAGAAGAAAAAGAGACTTCCGGATCCTTCATTCCGGCGGCCTCTTTTTTCTTTTTTCTTCTTCTCTCCCGAAGATTCCCTTCTGCCCGGATCACATCATGCCCTTTGAGACGCAAAGATCCGATGGATACGCAACGCCTGATCCATAGTGAACGGAAGACAGCGGCGAATGGAATCAACCGGAAATTTTGCAATTTCAGCAGGTGATTCGTATCACCTTTCCCATCCGGCACTATTTTTTCTTAGATCCTCTCTTCTGCAGCTGAGCGATGAATCTCGGCAGAGAAGACTTTTTGAAGTCAAAGCGCCGGAGCGCGATATTGACGCTCTTATTGTCCGGAAAAGCGCGGCGGGTGTACTTCGTCATCTGTTCCTTCGAGACCGCCCGTCCCGCATGGACATACTCTCCCGCGTCGATGATCCTGTATGCGAGAGCCTTGCTGCGTACTTCCGTCGCATTGGCGCAGTAAGATCCGCTTTTGAGAAAGACCAAATTGTTGAGAAACTCCACTTGAGAGATCGTCTCAGGACCGAGAGGCGTCTTCAGCTCCTCCGCCGCACGGAACATCTCCGAGAGCGGCACGATCTGATAGCCCTTTTTCTGCAGACCTTCAATGACGGCCGGCAAAGCCTGATGCGCCTTGGAATTCTTTGTCGTATGCATCAGGACGATGCTTCCGTTTCCGGCATTTTGGAGCACATGCCTCGTGATTTCGGCCGCACTTTTTCCTCTCCAGTCATTCGTGTCCACATCCCAGAGCACCGTGTGCGTATAGCCGGCATCGCTGATGGCCCTGAGCACGGCGGAGTTCCACGCTCCATAAGGAGGACGCATATAGGCCTTCATCTCCTGTCCGCTCACCTGCATATACGCATGGGAAGACGAATGCAGCTCCGAGATGATCCGATCATAGGAAAGTCTCGTCAGATCCGGATGTCCATAAGTATGATTTCCCATCTCATTGCCTTTTGCCACCAGCTCCTTCATCAGTTGAGGCTCCGAAGCGATGAAGCCTCCTGTAAAAAAGAAAGTGCTCTGCACCTGATAGCGCTCCAGCGTATTTAAGACCGAGCGGACATTTTCCGGGACTCCTCCGTCATCAAAAGTCAGGCTGACATAAGGCAGCGCCGTATTTCCTTTCGTGATGACCGCCGTATCCGCATAAGCCGCCACGGGCAGCATCAATCCCATCCCTATTATCACTCCTGCCGCAGCTTTCAAAAAATCCTGAACACGGGAACTAAAAAACATTCTTTTTCCTCCTGCTTCATCCAATATCCTGTTTCCAAAACGGTTTCTCTTCCATTATACAAGAATACAGACGGATTTCGAACCCCAAAAGTTTTATATTTTTTCTTTTTTTGTTTTGTCCTTCGTCGGCCCTTTCCTCTTTTACGCTCCTCCCTTGACACTGACAACAAAATTTGCTATTGTATAAGACAATTCATCACAATTTTAATAATATTCTTACTCATTGTCCTATCTGTTATCCGAAGAATTCACAGTCCGATCCAAGACCCCGAAGTCTTGGCCTTGAGTGAACCGCATGCCTGTGAACACCCGCTGTCTGCAGGTTTTTTTGACCATCGGAGTCTTTTGCAGCGCTCCGTTTCAAGAACCTTAGCCAAACCAAAGGAGGAAACATCAATGGGAAAAATTTTGAAAGAAGCACTGACCTTTGACGATGTGCTTTTGATACCGCAGCGTTCCGAGATCCTGCCTCATCAGGTCGACGTCGGCGCCCGCCTGACCAAAAAGATCAAGCTCAACATTCCGATCATGAGTGCCGGAATGGACACCGTCACCGAACACGCCATGGCAATCGCCGTCGCCCGGGAAGGCGGTATCGGCGTCATCCATAAAAACATGCCCATCCGCGATCAGGCGATGGAAGTCGATAAAGTCAAGCGCTCCGAACACGGCGTCATCGTCGATCCCTTCTCTCTGACCAAAGAAAAAACCATTCAGGACGCGGACGATCTCATGGGAAGATACCGGATTTCCGGCGTGCCGATCGTCGACGATCAGGGCAAGCTGATCGGGATCCTCACCAATCGGGACATCCGCTTCGAGCAGGACTTCAGCAAGAAGATCGAAGAAGTCATGACCAGCCAAAATCTCGTTACCGCCTTTGAAGGCGTCTCCCTCGCCGAAGCGCAGGAGATTCTGTCCAAAAACAAGATCGAAAAACTCCCCATCGTCGACAAAGACGGTTATCTCAAAGGACTCATCACCATCAAAGATATCGAAAAAAAGATCAAATTCCCAAACTCCGCCACCGATGCACAGGGAAGGCTGCTCTGCGCCGCCGCCGTCGGCGTCACCGACGATATGATGGATCGCGTCGACGCCCTCGTCAAAGCCAAGGTCGACGTCATCGTCATCGACACCGCTCACGGTCATTCCACAGGCGTCATCGAAGCCGTGCGGAAAGCCAAGGCAAAATATCCCGACTTGCAGGTCGTCGCAGGCAACGTCGCCACCGGCGAAGCGACCCGTGCCCTGATCGAAGCCGGAGCGGACTGCGTTAAAGTCGGCATCGGACCCGGATCCATCTGTACGACCCGCGTCGTCGCAGGAGTCGGCGTGCCCCAGATCACAGCCGTCATGGACTGCTACGAAGTCGCTAAAGAGTACGGCGTGCCCATCATCGCCGATGGAGGGATCAAATACTCCGGCGATATCGTCAAAGCAATCGCTTCCGGCGGCTCCGTCGTCATGCTGGGCTCTCTGCTGGCCGGCACCAAAGAATCCCCGGGAGAGACCGTCATCTACAAAGGACGCTCCTTCAAATCCTACCGCGGCATGGGCTCCATCGGCGCGATGGAAAGCGGCTCCAAAGACCGCTACTTCCAGAAAGACTCCAAAAAACTCGTGCCCGAAGGCGTCGAGGGCATGGTCGCCTACAAAGGAGAAGCCTCCGAGCTGATCTTCCAGATGGTCGGCGGACTCCGCTCCGGAATGGGTTACTGCGGCGCGAAGAACATCGACGATCTGATGGAGAACGGCGTCATGGTCAAAATTACGGCCGCCGGACTCAAAGAAAGCCACCCGCACGATATCACCGTTACCAAAGAGGCGCCGAACTACAGCGCCAGCATGGAGGACTAAGATGAAAGAGATGATCCTTATCGTAGATTTCGGCGGTCAGTACAACCAGCTGATCGCAAGACGCGTCAGAGAATGCAGCGTCTACTGCGAAGTCTACCCCTACAAAAAAGCCCTTGAAAAAATCAAAGAGACAAAACCCATCGGCGTCATCTTTACCGGCGGACCCGCCAGCGTCTACGAAGAAAAAGCCCCGAAAATCGAAGCGGAGCTCTTCGAGCTGGGAGTTCCCGTACTGGGACTCTGCTACGGCATGCAGCTGATGGCGCAGATGCTCGGCGGAAAAGTCTCAAGAGCCGACTCCAAAGAATTTGGAAAGACCCTGACCGAGCTGGATACCGATTCCCCGCTCTTTAAGGGACTTTCCAAAGAGACCCTGACCTGGATGAGCCATGTGGACTATGTGGAGGCTCTTCCCGAAGGCTTTGCAGCCGTCGCCCGGACAAAAAACTGCCCCGTCGCCGCCATGGAAAACAAAGAAAAGAAGCTCTATGCCATGCAGTACCACCCCGAGGTGCTCCACAGCGAAAAAGGCGCCGAGATGCTCCGCAACTTCCTCTACGAAATCTGCGGAGCAAAAGGAAACTGGACGATGAAACACTACGCGAAAGAAGCGATCCGCTCCATCCAATCTCAGGTGGGAGAGGGAAAAGTCCTGCTCGCGCTCTCCGGCGGCGTCGATTCCTCCGTCGTCGCGGCCCTGATCTCCAAAGCCATCGGCAGCCGGCTGACCTGCATCTTCGTCGACCACGGACTCATGCGCAAGAACGAGGGCGACGAAGTGGAAGCCGCCTTCAAAGACTCCGGCATGCATTTCATCCGCGTCGACGCCGAGCAGCGCTTCCTTGACCGCCTCGCCGGAGTGACCGATCCCGAGACCAAGCGAAAGATCATCGGCGAAGAATTCATCCGCGTCTTCGAAGAAGAAGGCCGCAAGATCGGAGCCGTCGACTTTCTGGCCCAGGGAACCATCTACCCCGACGTCATCGAGAGCGGAGAAGGCGACGCCGCCGTGATCAAGAGCCACCACAATGTCGGCGGCCTGCCCGCAGTCGTCGACTTTAAAGGACTGATCGAGCCGCTCCGCGCCCTCTTCAAAGACGAGGTGCGCCAACTCGGTCTCGAAGTGGGATTGGCAGACTACCTCGTCTGGAGACAGCCCTTCCCGGGACCGGGACTTGCCATCCGCGTCATGGGAGAGATCACCAAAGAAAAGCTCGACGTCCTCCGGGATGCGGACTATATCTTCCGGGAAGAGATCGCAAAAGCCGGACTCGACAAAAGCATCAACCAGTACTTTGCCGTCCTGACCACGACCAAGACCGTCGGCGTCATGGGCGACTTCCGCACCTACGACTACACCCTCGCCCTCCGCGGCGTGACGACCACCGACTTCATGACCGCCGACTGGGCGAGGATCCCCTACGAAGTCCTCGACAAAGTGTCCAGCCGTATCGTCAACGAAGTCGACCATATCAACCGCATCGTGTACGATATTACGAGCAAACCGCCGAGCACGATTGAGTGGGAATAGGAGACGGATTCTTCTAAAGCAAGCAAAATCAATGCTTCCGAGTGATGGGATTGCTCTTCCGGTACTCAAATGGGACAAAACTATAAAAAGAATAATTGAAATAATAGCCTCAAGTGGCTTGCCTTTATATAAAAAATGAGACCGTAGCGTTAGTGCCACGGTCTTTTTTATTATTTTGAGAGTAGAGATTTCTTGTTAATACTAATTTGTTGATAATCAGGTTTGCTTATTCAAATCACTTAAAAACGTAATGGTATTTCGGATTTTGCTACCTCAATCTCCCTTTCATTATGATGTAATAACTCCCTTATTCCATTCGTCGCTATATCAATTTTATTTGTTGGACCAATCGTTATTTTAGTGATAAAATCTAATTCTTCTACCTTTTTTTTTATATAAGGTATTATCAGTCCGTTTCTGCTCCTGAAGTTAATTCCATCTTTATTTACACTACTAAATACAAACCGGTATTCATTTTCACCTTTAAAATATTCTCTTTTAAAAAACATGCTATACACCACACATATAACTGATATGTGGGTAATAAGCATCTCATATTCTTTGCCAGTCAACATATTAATATCATTTAAAGATTTAATTTTGCCAAAATCTTCAACATTTATCAACTCATCATGAAATGTTTTTCTCATGCATTCTTTTTGTGATTCTAAATGATAATTAACTAAACCATGCCATTTTATAATATGGTTCAATCTCTTTTCAAACTTATCAAAATCAATCTCTAAATTGAGACCATCCAGATTAGCATAATTTGACCACAATAATTGGCTATCCTTATCGCAGGAAAAAGACAAAATAAAAAATGAAAGATCCTCACAGATGATTTTGTTTGTTTCCTTTCTTATTGCCTTTACTACTTCTAAATCTACATTTTCTTCATTTAAAATTGCTTCACAAACTTCTTCCGCAACTCTTAATTCATCCATATCGTTTAAATAATCCCATTTTGTAATCCAAAACTCTTTATTTATTACAATATTAATTAATGCATCACTTGTTGTATAGTGATATAATTTGTCTCCATTATCCATTTGAACAATATTGACCATATCTTTATCATAATGCATATGTTTCACTCTCCATTCCAAGTTATATCCTTACCTCAATGACTATAACTATTTATGTTTCTTTTTATTGTTTTATACTTCAAATTAACACGAACTCAGCTCTCCATCTCTTAATGTGACGGTCTCTATTTACTACATAAAAATTATCCTTGCCATATTTATACAAGCATATCATGTTATTTGCATTATTGTTTCATTATTTACCTTTCCTCAAGAATCTTGATTTTTTAGGATAGGATAGCTTCCAATCCTCAAACTCTTCATCTGTGATTTCGCCATTATAATGTTTCTTTCTCATCTCATCCCATTCTACAAGAAAATCGTTGAAGTTCATATCGTGTGACAGCAAAGCACTACTGGAATGATCTATCAGTGGTCTGAGCTTCATTTCTTTTTCGTAGTCAAAAATAATATGAATAAACTCATGAATGGAGTTAGGTTCATGGTCTGTAAGGGCAGAAATATCACAGTCTAATGCCTGTGCTATTTTTTGCATTTGTTCTTTTGTTGGGGATCTATTTCCAAGTTCATAATTTCGTATGGCAGCATCGGTCAATCCGGCTTTAATTGCGAGTTCCTTCTGAGTAAGGTCTCTAAGCAATCGAAGCTTTTTTAATTTTTGTCCGGATATCATAGAAAAGCTCCTTTCTAAAAATAAGTAGATTTCGTTTTATATATTCTATCACAAAATCCCACAAAACACAACGAAAGTGTTCGGTATAAGACTTATAAGAACATTGGATTAAATAAGCTTATAGAAAAATAAATTTTAAAATTACTATTGACAGAACGAATATGAACGGTTATAATTAAAACCAAACAGAACGATAGTGAACTGTTTGAACGCAAGCTAATGAAATTGACGCTCGTCCTAATTCAAGATAGGAATGGAGAATCTTGCACCATTTTTGAATGAAAGGAGGGGCTAATATGCACAAGGTATTTATGAACGCAAAAGAAGTGCAAGAGTTCTTGGAAGTGAGTAGAACTACTGCATACCAACTGATCAATGAGATGAACGGGGAACTTGTAAATCTTGGTTATCGAGTACAAAGAGGGAAAGTGAATCGTAGGTATTTTATGGAAAAGTACTGCTATGGCAGAGATGCAAATAAAGAGGTGTAATATGGGAGCATACAAAGATGAAACAAAGAATGGAACTTGGTTTTGTAAGTTCGCATATACCAATTGGAAAGGGGAAAAACTCA
>JAUMYL010000008.1:85358-127421 GCA_030528675.1 Peptostreptococcaceae bacterium | reverse complement strand
TAATTGCACTTACCGAAACTATGCCGGAACAAAAATTCGATATCAATTTTTTTGGAAATTTTGGAAATGGAGAGTTGTATTTGTCCTGTTCCGGAAAGAAAAATATTTTTTGCGGAGAGGAGAGAAGATATTTTCAAATATCATGAAAGAGGCGAAGGGTTTGAGGATATGATATCCATGAGTATATTTTGAGGAGGGATCGCCATGTTGTTGAAAACGGCAGTCAAAAAGTTCATTCAGTATATCCGCTGCAAGGAGTACGCGGACAATACGGTGCGAGGCTATGAGTCGGTGTTGCGGGATTTTATGTCTTTTTCGGAGACTTTCCATGAGAGGGAGTTTACCGTGCGTCAGATCAAGGTTTGTCATCTGGATGACTATATGGTGTATCGAAGAGAAAAGGGAGACGAAGCGGTGTCACGCAATCGGACGGTGTATATTTTGCGCTCTTTTTTTAATTTTTTGCAGCTCAAAGATTATGTGCTGACCAATGAAGGAATGAAGCTGGAAGCAGTCAGGTATTGTCCGAAGGAGAGGTCATATCTGGGCAAGGGGGAGATGCAGGAGCTCATTGAGGAAGTGAGTCATCCGGTCGTTCGATATGCGGTGATTACGATGGCGCATACGGGACTTAGGATATCGGAGCTTTGCAGTCTGACTTTGGACGACGTTGATCTGGAAAGGCGAGTGATTCGAGTAAGGCAGGCGAAAGGAAACAAGAATCGGATTCTTCCGATCAATCGGTCGCTGGCAGAGATTCTAAAGAGGTATATTGAAACGGAACGATGCAGCAAAAGAGCAACGGACCGTTTTTTTTGTACGTATCTTTCGGGAAGGATCTCTCCTCAGTATGTCAATAAGCTGATCCGCGATGCGACGGAGAATCTTCAGTGGAACAAGAAGGTAACCGCTCATAGTTTGCGCCATAGTTTTGCATCGGAATTGATCCGTAATAAAGCGCCTGTCTCTTCGGTGCAGCTTTTGCTCGGACACAGTGATCTGCGTGTTACGAGTCGGTATATTCATCAGGAAATGGGGGCGCTCAGAGAAGCGGTGGAGCTTCTGGCGGAGAAACCGCAGACGTGAAATGAAAAAACTCGAATAGAAATCATTTCTTTAATTTATTTGCAAAAATTTGTCCCTATCGGGAGGATAATGGATGCAGTCTTCCGAAAAGTCCTGTATAATGAAAAGAAGGAGGGATTCATTGTATAGTGAACACAAAAATTATGTTTACTTTGTCGAGTCTCTGTGCTGTAAAATGAAACCGAGATAAATTTTGCAAGTACAGGTATCTATGTCGTGTACTATAAGTACCTGAAGACAAAGGAAGGAGAGAGGCATTTGAAAAGATATATGGTTTTTCTGCTGATACTGGGTTTTCTGATGCAGCCGCTGCCGGTTGTTCATGCGGAGGAGGAAAACGCGGCAGGCATGGAGGCGGTGTCGGGCATGGAGACTGTGGCAGGTGTGGAACCGGGGGCCAGTGAAGGGACTTTGGAGATCGCGGTCGGCGGAGAGGTCGCTCCGCTGCCGGAAGAGTTTTTGTATTATCTCGAGCATCCGGAGGCGTTTTCTTCGGGATATGCACCACCGATGTATGAGGTGATCACGGAAGATGAGGAGGGTTTCGGCTCTTCGTATGAAGCGAAGATGAATCTGCCTGCAAAATTTGACCTGCGGGCGCAGAACCGGGTGACGGAGATCCGCGATCAGGGGAGTCTCAACACTTGCTGGGCCTTTGCCTCGGTCGCGGCGCTGGAGTCGCATCTGACGCCGCGGGTCTATGATTTTTCGGAAAACCATCTGGCGAATCATTCGGGCTATTATAATCCGAAGATTCTCGGAGGCAATATGCGGATGGGACTCGCGTATTTCAACAGCGGCAGAGGGCCGGTGGACGAGAGGCTGGATCCCTACGGAGGACCTTCGCTGAACAAACATCTGCCGAACCTTTCTCATGTGCGCGCGGCGTATCATATCAACCGGATGGAGATCAAGCAGATGATCTACCGCTATGGAGGCGTGCAGACGGCGATCTTTGGCGCCAAGCCTTATTCATCCTACTATAATCCGCAAACCGCCTCTCAGTATGTACCGTCGGAGCGTGGGGAAGACCATGAAGTCCTCATCGTCGGCTGGGATGACAACTATCCGAGAGAAAATTTCAATACCTATCCTTCGAAAGACGGGGCATGGATCGTCAAAAACAGCTGGGGAACAGATTTTGGGGACCGGGGATACTATTATGTCTCTTATGAAGACAAGACGATCGGTCGGGACAATCTCGTCTATATCGACGCGAGAGAACCGAATTGGTATGATCAGATCTACCAGCATGATGAGTTTGGAAAGATCGGCAGATATGGTTATAAAGGAACAAGCTCTCATTGGTTTGCCAACGTGTTTACGGCGAAGGCGGCGGAGGAATATCTGCGTTCCATCGCTTTCTATGCCGGAGAGCCGAATCTCTCCTACGAGGTTCGGATCCTGGACGACTACCAAGGGGATTTGGATCACAGCGTTGTGGTGAAGTCGGGCAAGCTCTCTCATGCAGGCTATCATACGCTGGATCTTGACAACCCGATCCGGGTGAAGGGAAGAAAATTTGCGATTGTTGTCAGGATCCATGCCAAGGAGTCCTACCCGATCCCGATTGAGAGAAATATTCAAGGAAACAGCAATCAGATTTCGATTTATGAAGTGGTGGCAAATCCCGGAGAGAGCTTCGTCCGTCCGGACGGAGCGGGATGGTATGATCTTTCGGCGCAAGAAGGGATGAATGTCTGCCTGAAGGCCTTCACGACGAACACGAAGGATCAGTCGCTGAACCCGCCTTCCGAGCAGCCGCCGGTGACGCCTCCTCCCGTGGAGGAACCGGAAGAACTCAAGTCCGCAGCCTTGTATGGAAGGCCTCTTTCCACCTCGGATAAGAAGAAGATATGGACGATCCGTCTCAACAAGAGTCTGGAAGCTCATGCTGCGAAACAGGTGCGCGTCTACGAAGAGGGGAGTTTTCGTCAAATTCCCGTCGATATCTATGTAAATGCGAGTCGCGTTATCATTATGCCGAAAGAGTTTTATCAAAAGGGAAACGGGTACTATATCTATATCGGCAGACTTGAAAGTACGGACGGAAAGCGCCTTCGCTTGCCGGTGAAGGCAAAGTTCACGGTTAATTGAAATTCGTCGCAAAAGCGGCAAGGAGGATGAGGAATGAAAAGGCGTGTGAGGGAACGGAGGAGAAGTCTCGCTCTGATGTTGGCTTTGATGCTGGCGGCGGGCTTTCTGCTTCCAGTCTTTGCAAATGGAGAGACGCTGGGGGGCGTATCTTCGCAGGAGGGAGCGGAGCTTTCGGAACAGCAGGATCTGAATCTTGCGGCGTCGGAGACGGATCTTTCGTCAACAGGGGAGACGGAGGATGAAGGGATCGGTACGGTGCCGAGTCCGCAGGATCCGCAGTACGAGCCGGAGGAAGAGGAAAGCTCGGAGCCTGACGTCCGAGGCAGTCGGGGGGTACTGCGTGTTCCTGCAAACAAAAAATGGACGCTGACCTTCAATCGCAATGTGGATGAGGCGGATGCACTCGTCCGGATCTATGTTTCGAGTACGCCGGACGGGCAGGGCAGGACGCCTGCAGATATGCAGGTTCGAGCAAACAAGGTCTTCGTCAACCTGTGGTCCCGGCCGATTTTCGAAGAGGGGCGGACCTATTATCTGATTGCAGAGGAGGGATTGCGAGGTCGTGACGGAAAGAGCCGCCTTGCGCAAAAGGTCGTTCAGCCTTTTGAAATCGAGAGATCTGTTTCCATGCCGCAGAATCGTCCGCAAGGGGAGTCGCTGTATCTCTCGGGATACGACCGGGAGGATTTTGTCGAACTGATCCGTACCCCGGACGGGAGGACATTTCTTTATGGGAGGTCTGAGTTTCAGGGGAGTTTGTCCATGGGTTTCGTGGCGGAGCCGAATCGGACGAAGGCGAAGCCGAAACTCAGCTATCAGCTGCCGATCGGGGAAGACGGCTTTTTTCAGGGGGAGATCCGCCATAAAAACACGGCAGAACCGGTATCTTTGCCGGACGGGCGTTACAGCTTGTCCATTTTTGGAAAAAAAGACGGAAAGTACAAGTTCTGGCGCACGATCTACCTCTCTTTCAGCGGAGGTCGCATCTTTGTGGAAAAACCGGATGTCCTCGGACACAATCGCAGCATGAGGGAGACTTTCCCGCGCCACTGGGAGTCGGTCAGTCTCAGTCATCTCTATGTATCGGAGGTTCGATCTCTGGAGCAGCTGGTGGCGGAGATCACGGCGGGGGCGTCCTCGGACTATGAGAAGGTCAGGAAGATCCATGACTGGGTTGCGGACAACACCTATTATGACTATGATTATTTTGAGGCGCTTAAGTCGGGGCGCGAGGCGAAGACCTCCCTCAAGACGATGGATATCCTGCGTACGCGGGTGACGACCTGCTCGGGCCATGCGACGCTGACGAGAGATCTGATGCGGGTGGCGGGCTTTCCCACCCTTCGTATCCTCGGCTACGGCATCGGATATGAGGAAAACGAATATGACTGGTCGGATGTGCGCGATCCGTCCATCATGAACCATGCATGGAATGAGGTCTTTGTCGACGGACGATGGGTGATCCTCGATGCCGGCTGGGACAGCAAGAATATTTTCATGAACGGGGAGAAGGTCTATGGAGGTTTCCGCTATACGAATTTCGATATGACGGAGGAAGAGTTCTCCGTCAAGCACAGATTCGTCAAGATTGAAAACCCGCCGCAATGATAAAAAAGGGTTGACCCGAAAGCAAGTTTTGGAGAGAATTTGGAAAACAAAAATGGTTGAATTTCGACATTTTATACTATTACCTATCTGAATTGTCATCTGAAAAAACGCCTGATTTGTCGTTTTAATATAATGTTTGCGGTGGCACTTCAATGAGGTTTTAGTATTATTTGTTGAGTTCAGCCATTTTTTACTTTTTCAGAGTTTTTGAATCCGTTTTTTTGAATGAGGAGTCGTCCATTTTCGAATCTTTTGACGATGATAATACTATTACCTGTCTGATTTGTCATTTTAATATAATGTTTGCGGTGGTACTTCAATGAGGTTTTAGTATAATAACACCCTGTGGACATTCAACAGCCCTTTTCATACGATTACTTATTCGAAGGGTCGTCTGATACCAATACCGAATCAAAATGCCCTTCGATAAAATATACCCTTGACCTGTCATCCGAAATTTCATTAAAAGTAGGTCGGACTATCGGATGATATTTTAAACAGAGTTTAGTATGACAAGACGCTAATCGGTCGTCTTAATGCTAATACCGAATCAAAATGCCCTTCGATACCATGTACTCCTGATCGGTCATCCGATATTTCATTGAAAACCGGACTATCGGATGATATTTCAAACAGGGTTTAGTATTACAATATGGATATGGTTTCCGGCAGCGGCGCTTCAATGAGGTTGTAGTATCCGATGAGGGAAGAGCTGGGATATGTCCTGCCGATTTTTCTGAAATTTCATCGGCTCGCTCTTTTCGATTGTTTCACGAAAGTTCCTCCTCTTTGTCTCATGACTTTTGAGGCTTGCCTGCTTTATCTTCATTTTGTAGTATGTAGGCTGAATGTGGATAAAGTAGTTCGTATTAAAAGGGATTTTCGGCTTTCCAGTCTTTGAAGCTCGGCAGGAGCCTGTCTTTTTCGGAGATGAGGATCTCGCCGCTGTAATACTGCGACCAGGGGATCGCAAGGCTCTCGTCATCGTAGCGGACGCCGCTCTCGCCCGAAGGATCGTAGTAATCGCTGCATTTATAGCTGAAGACGGTCTCGTCTTCCAAGACGAGAAAACCGTGGGCAAAGCCTTCCGGAATGTAAAAGAGGGTCTTGTTTTCACCGGAGAGGAGGACGCCCTCCCACTGCCCGAAGGTCTCGGAGTCTTTGCGCAGATCGACGGCCACATCGTAGACCCGGCCTCGGATGACGCGCACCAGCTTCGCCTGGGGATGCTTTGTCTGAAAATGCAGTCCCCGCAGGACGCCTTTCGAAGAGCAGGACTCATTGTCCTGCACGAAGCGGCTTTGGACTCCCTGCAGGCGATATTCTTCCCGGTGAAAAGTCTCGGTGAAATATCCTCTCGCATCGGAAAAGACCGTCGGTTTGATGATGAGCAGATCCTTGATTTTTGTCTTTATCACTTCTATTTTCGCCATGGGGGCCTCCTTTGTATATTTTACAGACTGCGATAAACTCCAACTATCCTTCGATAGAGCGGATTCTCTTTCGGAAACATCAGACTTGTGCGTCAGAAATCGCTTTGTGTATAATATGTTTGTATGTTTGTATGTCTATTATATCATGTACAGGCATGATACTAAAACCTTGTTGAAACATTGTAGCTTGCCACGTAAAGTGGCACGCGTTGTCACTTAAAATGGCATTTTTATATTGTCTTTAAAAGTTCTTTATAATAAGCTCTTTTGCCTTCACATTTCAAAAGAACTAATGTTCGGTATGCGGGTTAAAAAAAGAGCATGGATGCATGCTGAAAACGCTCTTAAAAGTACTTTTCAAGAGGAGATCCGGAGAGATTTGTATTCTCCGGATCTTTTTTCTTTTAGAGTTCCTCAGGCGTTGCCGGGATATCTTTTCGAAGCTCTTCCTTGTCTTCCTCGGTCAACTTGTTGTAACCCTCTAATATCTGATCTCGTGTGCGGTTTTCGGCTTTCATTCGTACCTTGATCGCACGGATAAAGATTTTTTTATGCAGCTTTTTCATTCTATGCTCCCTCCTTCGTTCCGATCAGCTCGGCGATCGTGACATTCAGGTCGTCGATGTCTTTGCTGAGCTTGTCGCGCTCTGCGAGAAGCTCTTTGTACTTGTTATCTGCGATCCGAGCAGCCGACATTGTAAGTGAAACATGAAAGCGTTTTGTATCTGTCGAGTAATAGATGCTCTTCATTCCGGTATAGTCCGTATATTCTTTCAGCAGTTTTTCTTCTCCGTATGTTTCGTCTTCAGCCTCTAATTGCTCTTTCCCATAAACTTTGATGGCAGGAATCGTTCCGGAAAAAATTTTTTCAAGTTCTTTCATCGTATTCTTCTTACTTTCCTTGATGTAGAGGGATAATCCACGCATCAGGTAATCTCCTTCGTTTTGGATCATTTCCAAAACTTCTTCTACCTCGATTAAAACGACGGTTCCAACTTCTATTTTCGTAATCATCTGGTTCCTCCTTTTCTTTTCTGGTGATTGTCATAGATCGTCTTTCGAATATGGTGAATCATCGCAGATACTTGGTCTTGCTCTATGCAGCGAGTCACCGCATAGTCTTTCGCATGGGTGATGTCCTTGCCGGAGCGACCGTAGCTTTCGCCGATGACTTTCCCGCTTTCGTCCCGGATGTAGCTTCGTACATCGGAGATGGGTTTAACCCATTCAAACTCTGAAATATGCAGATCTTTGTAGATGCCGCTGCAAATTTTTTTGGATACTTCATCGCACTCTTGGATAAAGCGTTCGCAATATGCTTCGTCAATCGTCATCGTACTTTCTACCGTTCCAAGTCCAATGCTTCGAATCCCTTCTTCGTAGAGAATGTCGATGCTGTCAGCAATCATAGCGACATTGTAAGGATGCGTCACCATGTGAATGGAAGCTTCGATGCCGTAGGTTCGCAGCATCCGGATATTCTCGATCACTTTGTCATAAGTGTTCTTGCGACTTTCCTTAAACACCCTCAGCTGATTGGCGTAAATATGTCCGTCGAGGCTTGCGGCAAATCGAATCTTTGGGTTTTTCGACAGATACTCTGCAATCTCTTCGTTCATAATCGTGCCATTGGTGGTAATGACATAATTTGGTACATGGATTTCTTTTTTTCCTTCGATATATTCATAGCTTTTCCGAATCAGATCGAAAGCAAGCATCGGTTCGCCACCCAAAAACTCAATGCAAAAATCATCTTCTGTTCGATGTTCAATCAGGCGATCAATGAAAGCTTGAACCTCTGACCAAGTATACTGACTTTTTTTGTCTTTTTCATAACAATATACACAGTCACAATTACATGCTTTCGTAACATGAATCACATAGGTTTCCATAGTTCCTCCTATTCAAATTTTCGCTGTACATTACAACTACACCGTCCGTTGCAAGAACAACTGCTTGTTCCGTTTCGACCTTGACAACTGCAAGATCCTGTTCGGTAGTGACAGCTGCAAGATCCGCCGCCTGTACGGCTGACACAGTCGCACGAACTATCGATGTTGCAAGTACAGTTACTGCCGGAAGTACGACTGACACACTCACACGCTGTTCGAACATTGCAATCGCAAGAATTTCCTCCACTTCGACTCACACAATCACACTGCGTTCGACTATGGCAACTACAGGAAGCTTCTCCACTTCGATTCTGACAGGAGCAAGTAGCACCAAATCTTGCATTACAACTACACCCATTCGTCCTCCCGTAACATTCGCACCCGTATCTTGTGTTGCAATCACAGGTTCTCTGATTACAACTACAGCTATCACTTCCGGTACGACTCTGACAATCACATCCGGATCGGCTGTTGCAGTTACAGGAAGAAGTACCTGTTCTCCCCTGACAACTGCAGGAACCGGATCGGCTATTACAGTTGCATGTACCTGCTCCGCTTCGGCTCTGACAGGTACAAGAGCCGGTTCTGCTGTTGCAACTGCAGGAAGAACCGCCGGTGCGGCTGCGGCAGTCGCAATAGGTGTCCACATTACAGCTGCAATGACTTCCACCGCTTCTACTATGACAGGAACAAGAGGTATCTCTATTGCTGTCGCAAGTACAGGGCAGCAGCGTATCATGCGCTATTTTCATATCGCCCAGTGATAGCTGTCCGGCGTATTGTGTCCCGGTGTGTGCTGCACAAGTGCTCGTTGGGGCACTTCGCACCCGGTACATCTCATTGAGAAAATCTTTGAGGTCGTTTAGATGATCGCTTTTGGGTGTGATGTCGTACCCTTTTTTCTTTTGAAGCATTTCTCTCAGTTCATTGAGGCTCAGCATCGTATCACCTACTTCAATATTTTTTTGAGCATATATTCCTGCCCTTTCTCAATCGTGTCCAGACGATCAAGGATTGTTTTGAGGGCAAGTGCAATCGTGTTTTCCGCCTCGCTGTCTTCCCCATGACAAGCCCCTCGGCAGTGACAAGCGTCTTCTTCTCCCCCGGCCGGAAGCATGCTTCCTCCCCGGCAATCGCACAGACAGTCCGGATTGTTTGGATTGTTGCCTTTCATCGTTTCACTATTGTTTAGCAGTCCCATCGTTTCAAGCTCCTTTCTCATTTTTAACTGGATTTTTCGCTCAATCCGGCTCATTTTGCACCGGTTTCCAAGGCAGTCGGTCTGCGCTAAAAAGCTGCCGTTTTGCAGGTAGTTCTCCGCAATACACCGGTAACAGGCATAGGCATCGCAGTCCGGATTCAGCTTTTTGCAGTCCAAATCGTCGTTGTCATAGGCAAGGAAAAACTTGCGACGCATTTCATCGATGCCGGTGAAGATGTCTCCGATCTTCGTCAGCTTCTTCGGGTCATTGAAATAGACCTGATGACAGGGATAGATCTCGCCATCTGCCGTAATCGTCACAAAGTTTTTTCCGGCGCCGCAGGGTGCCCAAGGAAAGGAATCATGACTCATGCAGCGGTCAATCGGGGCATAGTAGAGCACTTCGTCGATAGTCCCGGTCTTTTTCACTTCCTGAAGAATATAGTCTGCGATCTTTCCCAGCTGCTCTTCGTAGATGCCGACATCTTCCGCGGTCCACTCTTCTGAGTGAATCGGGAGAAACCAAATGCGCGGGATATTCCAGACTTCCCGGAAAAATCGGTAATTTTCAAAGAGATAGGGCAGGGTGTCGTGGTTGCTGCAGCCGTGGACATTCAGCCGTTTCAGATTGTCTGCGAAGATTTCTTTCCAGATAGGGACATTTTTTTCAATGGCATCAAAACTGCCTTTGCCGGATGCCGTGATCCGGTAGCGGTCATGGATCTCTTTGATCCCGTCCACGGATAGCTGTACAGACAGGTCTGCGAGGTCTTTATACTTGATAAAGAGATTCTTGATTCGCTCGTTCATGATCGTGGCATTGGTCACCATGGAAGCGGAGAAAAAGATGCCTTTTTTCTTGCCCAAGGCGACCCCGTATTCGAGGATTTCTTCGACAATGTCCACATTCATCAGCGGCTCGCCACCAAACAGCATCGCCGAAAAATAGTCATCGCCATTTTTGATCGCATTGTCGCAAAGATACTCCAGTCCCCGCCTTGCGACCTCTTTCGTCATATGGTTTTGCTTGTGCTTTTCAAAGCAGTAGGTACACCGCAGGTTGCAGTCTTCGGTTACGAGAAAGCTCGCAACCGTGGGATAAATGAGTGGATTCATATATGCCTCCTAAACATAAATGAGATAAGCAAATCTGCCTTTGAAGGATCCGGAATTGCCGACATAAATATTCGTTGCATCAAAGCGAACCCATACCTCGCCTAAAAACCCGCCGGGATTGGCAGAGGCTCGCACATCCACAAACTTGGGAGCGGCCGGCAGTCCGTGAGCAATCGTCACTTCCGCACCGTCTCCGGCGAAGGTGCCGGATCCGACTTTTAGGCTCTGCGCCAGATCCACGCTCTTGTTGTTGACCTCATTGATCGCCGCTACGACGGAGCTTTTGTCGTTTGTCGACAGATCCGTCAGATTGCCAATCAGGGCCAGCGGGATCGTCCCGTCCCGGATAGCAGCGATGTCTTTGGCGTTTTGCACGACATTTTCCGTGCTCCAGTTCTTGCCAGCCAGTTTCTTGAACAGCTCCATCGTCACAAACAGCAAGCTGTCATCATATTGAATGAGGACATTCTCTGCATTGCCCACCGCCATGGTCAGGCTCATGATGAGATCCACATGGGAAACGGAGGCCTCCGGCAGGTAATCTCCTTGAACGCCGGAGTTTCGCACTGCATAGAGGATCTCTCCTTCGTCCGGATCGTTGGCGTAGATGCCGACTTCCCGGAGGATGAATCCCTCGTCGATATTTTTGTTGTTGATGATGACCTCGACGGTGGCGGAGGTCTTGCCTGCATTGGCCGTCACGCTATTGATGGGAAATTCTTTTTTGAATGAAATGAGATCCGTCATATCGAAGATGCGGTCGATATCGTCCAGTATCCCATCACCGACCTTTGCTTTGGTGAATTCCAGTTTCGTTCCGGCGTGCACTTTCGCCTCCAGCAGCAATCCTTTTTTGGTGAGTACGGTTTCTCCAAATTGTGCCATTTTATCCCTCCTTTATTACTTTTATAAAGCGCGTGTGTGCGCCGATAACTTTTGTTCCGATACTTTCGGATGGTTCAATGACCGCCGGCCTCGATGCAATATTTCGAAGCTGACGAGTATGCAAAGCTACATATTTTTCAGATGACAGCTTCAGCTGCTCGATTCTCGCCGGGGGAGATGCGATCTTCTTCAAACTTCTCATATGCAGTGCTAAGTAGATCGGCGTCTGTTCCCGCTCAATAATGGAAATTCCGGCTAACTTTGAAGAGGCCTGTTTAACTCTTCGAACCTCACTTTGAATGATCTCCCACTGCTTTCTGTGTTCCACCGGGACACGCTTTCCACCCAGCTGTAGAATGAATTCTGCCCAGCGCTGCATATCTTTCTGATCCGGATGCAGGGGATCCATCGGAGGGAGAATCTCCACCTCTTCAAACCCCAGACTTTTCATAGCGTACCGGATTCCGGACCTTGTCCCCGCCATTTCCGCAATGGCTCTTTTTGCAAGAAGTCTTTTTCGAAAGCGTTCGTCATCTTCTCCCTCAAAGCGCTTCATTCGCATTCCATCGCCGATCATATCCAGTGCTCTTGAAGAGGTTGCGGTGTGAATTGCCGATTCGTCCCGGATACGAAAAATCGATTCTTTCATCTGGTCAAATTCTTCGCCGAGAACCTGCATCAGAATCTTCCAATGATTCACCTCTCGTTTGACTTTTTTGAAAGGGGCGTGGAGAAGATCGATCATATACTCTTTATAGCTGTCCATACTTACACCCTCTTTACGGCGATTGTGCAATCTTGCAGGCGGATAATAGTTCGATTGTTGACGATGATATCCTCCGCCGGCGTGAGTACTTTCACATTTTGAATTTCCGGAATGTTCATCAGTTCGTCGATGATCTTCGCGCGGTATAAATGATTCAGCGAGCGGCCAACGGACATTTTTCAGCAGATTCTCAATCGTTTCTTTTGCAAGCGCTTTGACATTCGTGTCATCTATCAGCTTGTCGATGAAGATTTCTACCGACACATCGGTCATCTGCTCCGTCGGAGAGACATATTCGATATCATCATACGGTCCCCTTACTTTCTCCACCTCTTTTTTTACCGCTGCAATGAGAGCTTCGGTCGGCACTCCGGCAGCCCCAATCAGGATGATGTCCACCGTTCCCTGTCCCCGCGGATGCAGATCATCCACATAGCACTGCATCACGCCCGGAACTTTGAGGGCAATCGCGCGATATTTCGGCCCGGTTGGAAGCTGCGCGAGTTCGTCCCACCAATCGACGGTTCTTTCGCGAAGGCTTTCATCGTCTTCTCGGGTGCTTCCTTCTCTTGTGATCCAGTCCTTTTCATTCGTGATTTCAATGTTCCCGATATACTGTAGGCACTTGGTGATTTTTCCGGGCGGGACATTATACTCTTCGCCTTCGTGTTCTGCAGTCACCTTGATTTTTGTTTCTGTTTCATGGGCTTTCATAAATTGCTTTTCCGGAACAATGAAGCGATATTCGTTTCCCTTGGAATCCGCCTCGGTCTTGAAAATATATCCTTTGGGGATCTCAATCACACCGGCTGCCTGACTTCGACGAAGCGTCACTTGTCCCTTTGTTTTCAGTGCCTCTTTCCGGTATCTGGAAAAGTCGTTGGCTTTGACATCCAGCCACGCATCACCGGCGGTCTTTAAGTACACATTAAATAGAACAAAGCGAAGTAAGTGAACCAGCTCTTCGTAAATCTGCAGGAATATCATGATCAGTGTCTTGTAGATTCCACCATTTTCCCAGTAGGATATTTTGAATCCTTTTGCTTCAAGTGCACTTCGAATCTCCTCTGCTTTGACGAATTTATCCGGAACCGGAATCAATTCATCCAGCAGCGCATCTCTGATATTTCGATTCATCCCATCACCACCTCAATATGGATTCGATTTAGATTGATACTGAGCTTTCGACTGAAATTTTCATCCACAAATCGGAATAAAATCTGACAAGTACAAATGTCATTTGCAAACGAGACTTCAATCTGAATACTCGAAGAATCAATATATTCTCTCTTATAGAGTTTAGTCCTTATGCGGTGCTTCAGCTCCGTTTCCAGCATAACATTATCCAGTCCAAACTCTCGGTGCATAAAGTCATACAGACTCCAGCCGTACTCCTCATCATAAAAAAGATCGCCCTCATACGTGATGGCTTCGTTGCAAATGTCCTGCATAATGGCCGCGTTTTCGGAGAGACTCTCAAACTCCGATTTTGCATCCGCAAGGACATTCCCCCGTTCGCTAAGTTTTACATCGATGCCCAGATCCATGATGCGTCACACCTCCTTCGGATGTTTTCCAAGGATGTATGGCCGACACGGATCCTGATAGAGAAAGAGGACGACGACGATATCTCCGGGGATATAGGTCTCTTGTTGCTGAGCAATTGGAACCTCGGGAATTTCTTTATGCATCTCATCCTCATTCCAATTGATATCGAGCAGTTTGATGGTATAAAGCCCGCCGCCGCCGGAGATAATCCGTGCCAGTTTCGGCATATTTTCCAGTCCCGGATGGAGTTGATTGAGATACCCTCGAATGAGCGTATAGATGATTTCCGATGCTTCCATGGACTTCGACATACTATCTCTCCTTAAAATACAAAAACATTTTCGGGAATCCTCTGTTTGTAACATGAAATCGAACTTCTTCCACCTCAAAGATTCCGCTGCAATTGGGATGATTCACGGTGATTTGATTCGTGAAATCGACATAGGTAGCAATGATCTCCATTTCGTAGGTCCCTTCGTGCTTGGACAGGTTTAGAATATTCTCTCCAAAATGAAACGGGGGGACATTTCTTGGTGCTTTTGGAAGACCGAAGTAGAAGGTTTCGTTGGCATCAAAGTAATAGAGCTCCTTGGTTCCCCATAGTGCATTGGCGCGGTCGATGGCCATATCATAGGTGAGTTCATGAAGATTCACTTTTGCTTTTTTGACCGGGGTACTGCTCTTTATTTGGAAATTCCCCACTCCCGCCTGACTAAGTATCCCGGTGAGAAGATCGTCTTGGGTGACATCCATGAAGATCTCTTTGATCGTTCCCTCTCGAAGTTTCAGCATATAGTCTTTGGCGATGACTACATTTCCGGATTGGTAAGTCCGGTCGACAAACCCGGAGAAGATCTTCTGCATTCCCTGCGCATATCCCCACGAAAAGGTCACCTTATCCATAGGAGCAAAGGAGAAGACTTGATGCAACCTGTGAGTAAACCGAATCTCCATGATTTCAAACAGCTTTTGTTTGGAGGAATACCAGTCTAAAGAAATGCCCTCTGTGAAAGAATATCCTCCAATCTGCAGTAGGTACTGCGGATAAAGAAACTGATCCCTACTATTAAAACTCAAGGTTTCCACCTATCTTTCTTGGCTTTCGATGATCTACACTTGGACTTTTCCCGCGCGTCTTCAGATATTCCTGATATTCTCTGGTCGCCACGGAAGGGGGAACGCGTCTGCTTTTTTGCTCTTTCTTCACGCCGGAAGAAGCAGCTGCTTTTTTTGCTTTTGCCGAAGATGTTTTTGCCGTGATCTTCAGCGCTTCATACTCCACAAATTCAAGATTTACGATCAGAGCATCATTTTTTGCACTTTCTGAACTCGAAAGTTTCTTGAATAGTACCTTTGCGATCCCCCGAAGCTGTGTATGCTGATTGATGAAATCATAGGGTTTCGGTTTATCTTCTGAAGGCTCCTTAAATAGATTTTGAATGATGCTCAGCTTATCCCATCGGCTTTGGTCTTCGGAATCACATAGTTCCACGGTGAGGGTGATCTTATGATCCTCGTATCCTACGGCTTGTTTTGGGATCTTTTTCGCACCCTCCACCTTGACTTCCTCCAAGATGACGCTTCCTTCAATGTCCATGCCTTTGTACAGTCCCGGGATTATGACACTTCCCACTTTGATACTGCTATCGTCAATAAGGATCAATGTAAAGTGCCTCCTCCCGTTTCAGCTACTTTTTTCAGACCGGTCAGAAAATGAATCAGTTCATTCAGTTCTGCAATCTTATCAAAATGCAGCTCCTGATTCTGAATGATGATACTCGAAGATGCTTCACTGATTTTTTCTTCCTTCGTCGTCTGCGTGAAATGCTTCTCGATTTCTTTTCCTGTGCTTGGAAGTCGTTTATTTCCGACTTCAAAATCAAAGACCGTTTTCTTTTCCTCTGCCGGTTCCCGGAAGAGAGAACTTCCATCGTGCTTCATACTTTCCGGAAAGATCATACTTTGAACTCCCTTGGCAAACGATACAAACGGCTGTATCCATCCTGCCGTATCCGGCATATTCCAATCTTTCCCAAACGACAACAGCATCGATTCGAAAGAAAAGGTCTGTTTCTTCGCGGACAGATTCATCTGTCGAAAGGCTTCTTCTGTCTTATTGGCCGGCAGATCCTTGGTTTTGTCCATTCCCTCAGTGATCGTGGAAAAGACTCTTGTCCCGGATAAGGTCAGTGTCGAAAGAGGCCCTTCTTTCGCATCTGAAAAGGGCAGGTGCTTTCGTATCTTGGCGAGTGCGCCTTTCACCGCCTCCACCGGAGCCATCGCCATATTTTTGATTCCGTCCGTAAAGGTGGTCATGATGCGCTCTCCGGAACTATAGAACCATGTGAAGACACCGTCTAAGAAGCCTTTGATATTATCGATACCGGTTTGAAAACTGGTCAGAATACTTGTCCAAAGTGTACTGAAAAATCCTGTGATGCTTTCCCAGTTGGCAATAAGAAGAGCAGGGATGCCGATGATCGGAAAGATGGCTGCCAGCAGAATCTGAAATCCCGCCGGAAGCTCTGATACTTTGCTCTTGATCCACTCGAACGTGGAGACGATCCACTGGGTGGCTGCCGTCCATGCGCCGCTCACAAAAGAAGTGACTTCTTCCCAGTGCTGATACAAAAGATACAGCGCGCCGGCCAGAGCGATCACGCCCAGAATGATCCAAGTAATCGGATTGGCGAAAAGCGCGGTCGTGAAGCTCCATACGGAGGCAATCAGTCCCGGCAGTGCCTGCGCTCCGGTAATGATTGCATTCTTTGCCATACTGAGCAAAGAAAGAGCAAATCCCTTTACAGCGAGTGCTCCCCGAACAAGGGCATCTTTGGCATAGAGTCCGTGCAGGTAGATCGTCTCAAACCCTCCCCGGATCGCAGAAATCCCTCCTGTGAGCATACCGGGGATTCTTGCGAAAGCCCCCGGGATACTCGTTACAAGATCTCCTAAGCGCATGAAATTGCCGATGGTTTTTCCGATGAGCATTCCGCCCGCGCCCATGGCCATATTGAAACTTCCAAGCGCCGTGATGCCGATGCCGAAATACAGCGCCAGCGTCATAAGGGTCTGTACAAGCCCTTGATTTTCCTTCACCCAGTTGGAAATATCCGCAATCGTCTCTTTCGCCTTGCCCATCCACTCGATCACAGTAGGCAGAAGCTGTGTTCCGATTTCTTCTTTGAGACCTTGAATCTGCTGCATCAGTACAACATACTGCTGTCCCGGCTCCTGATTGATCGTGTCCGCCATCTTCGTGGCGATATCTATGCCTTGTCCCATCGCTCCGTGAAGGTTTAGGATATTTCCCTCAAGATCGCCTGTTTTTTCATACAGCAGATTGATGAGTGCCACCGCTTCATCGGTGCCAAAGGCTTTCTGTAATTGCATCGCCTCGGCTGCATCAATGGTCTCTCCAAACTTCTCTTTTAGTCCCGCAAGGATCTGGGGCATGGAAAGCAGCTGATTGTTTGCGTCAGTAAAGGCAAGTCCCAGTTCCTCGCCGGCTTTAGCCGCTCCTTTTAAGAATGCGCGGTATTTGGTTCCCGCCTCCGATCCGGACATGGTTGCCTGCAGCATCCCAAGGATGGCAAACTGCTCTTCCAGCGGCACATTGGCCGAGGTTGCCGCAGCGCCCAGTGTCTGTATGGACTGCGCCATGCCGGAGCCCGAAGTCTTAAATGCCCGGACCGATTCGGCGATCCCTGCGGAAAAGATCTCTGCGAACTGAATATCGCTTAGATCGCTATAAAAATCTTTGTAAATCCCGTATCCGGTGGCAAACAAGGAGGTCATTTCCTCCGTTGTTGCCTTTGTCGCTGCGGCGGTGATTCCTGCCAGCTCGGTATATTTTGCGATCCCTTCATCCGTCAGGGAAGAGATTCCGGATTTGATGTCATAGGCAGCGGTAATGAACTGCGCTTTATTTGTGCCGGCCCAAGTAGAGGAGAACTTTCCTGCGGCTTCTTCCAAAGTCACAAGGTCCTTGACCCCAAGAGAGGAAAGCTCTCCAATCGCCCGTCTGGTCTCAAAAGTCGCCTGCACGGGAGACAGCACCGCCTCTGCAATTTCTCTTCCAAAGGTTTGCATGGCTAAACCGGATTTTGCAAGGTTTGCCGAAGCGTTCGTGAAGGACTGTACGGATTGCATCATCGAGTTCATTTGACGCTGCGCAGCTCCTGCCGGCCCGGACAGATTGTCAATCATATTTACAACCAGCGAAAGCCGGTACAAGTTCTCCAGTGCGATTGTTCTCACCTACCTTTCCGCCGCTGTAACTTTCGGTGTACATTTTGCTCAAATGGGTATATACTGAATATAATAAGAATGTCAAAAGGGGGTGTCACGATGAGCAGCTTGCTGTTTTCGCTCAATCTTTCGATTCGGATCGTATCTTTTCTCTACCTCGTTATTTTCCCGATCTCCGTCCTCTATATGATCCTTTCGATTCCGTACTGGCTTTGGGAGGGGTATCAAATACATCTTGGAAAACTGAGCAACGAGTACCTGAATAATCGGACCCCGGCGCGTTATCTCCTCTCTCCGTTTCGATTCTATTTTTGCAAACTGTTTGGTTTGAAATTTCATCCGTAATGTTCAAAGAGCCCAAAGCGGGCTCTTTTTTATTCCGAAAACGCCCTTGCAATCGCGTTAGCCATCGTAATCTCTTCCTGATCCTGCAGGTATCTGGCCTCCGCAACCTTTTGAATCCACTGACTCATCGTAAGAGAGGATACCTCTTCCGATGGAAAATACTTCTGAATGAGCAGATTTCCTCGGTCAATCCCCGTAAGGCTCTGATAGGCTTCTTCAATGCTCGATTCGATGAAAGGTCACATTGTCCGTCACCCCCATCATGGCCATAAATTTCGGGGTGATCGTCAGGAGAAGTCCCGGATATTTTTCCAGATCCTCCTGCAGCTTCTCTTTGTCCTCTGCAAAGATATTAGAAAGTACCAGATTTTTCGCCGCTTTGATGGTGTCCTTTGAAAGCTCCTTTACATATCGATTGAACTGAATCGGGGTCGGTTCTTTGAATCGGTAGCTCAGCTCCACTGGTTCTTGTCCCTCTTCGTTTCCATCCAGCGTGATATTTACATGATAGGTTTTTCGCTCTTTGGTTTCACGCACGCTTCCCAGATCTTTTTTGATGTTCTCCATCGTTTTTCCTCCATTTCGTTATAAATGCCATTTATTCTGAAAACGCCTTCTTAATTGAGGGCGTTGATTCCATTTGTTTCAATGACGCCAACAATTATAAAGTCCATATCGACTTTGATGGTCTTGTCTCCTTGTGCTGCCTTATTGCTCTTTTTCGTGAAGGTCACCTGCGGCAGCACATCGGTTTGCACCGGCAACAGATCATTGGCGTAGCTCACCACGATCTTGGGAATTACAAGATCATAGATCCCGATCCCTTTTGACTTTGCATATTCGGTGAGTGCATCATAGTCTTCCAGAAGCAGGGATAATTTCCCGGAAGCCTTATAGTTTCCTGTCCCAAACCCCCGCGGTTTATTTCCTGTTCCATATTTGGCCTCTTTTTCGAGTTCGTCGTCATAGGAGATCTCCTGCACCTCCATTTCGAAGTCCGGGAATTTAACCCGGACATCGGACCAGTCATAGTTTCTTCCATTGACTCTTCCCATTACTTACCTCCTTGCTTTTGCTGCAGATAGGGGTTCACAAGCCCAAACTCCAAAATGAGGTTACGCAGCGTACCCATCGGAACGATGCTCACCTTCGCTTTGAGTTCGCTGGTGCCAAGGATATTCTGGTTCGGGTCAATCGTGACCTTCGCTCTTGAGATCTCTTTGTCCACGACCATCCGATCCAGCGGAATCTCCAGAAACTTTTCCAGTGCAATGACTTCCGTCTCCATTTCCGAAGGATCGATCTCCATGTGCATCTTATAGAGTGCCTGCCTTCGAACCATGCGGATAGCCTTGTATACCGTTCGTACATGCTCCATCCAGATGTAATCAGAGACCGGATTGGCAAAGCTCCGGGCATTGGAAATATAGAATCCCTCCAGTCCCAGATACTGCCTTGCGGTCGTGTATCCGGCTTCATCGAGAATTTCGATGTAATCGTCGATGCCCTCCGGAAGGAGCTTCAGTACTCCATTGAGCGGAAATTCTTCCACTTTTCCGATGGAGGTATTCACCTTAGCTCTGCTGTAGAGTCCGCAAACGATATTGGAAAGCGGCGTGTTTCGAATCTTCCCGTCTTTGGCCGTGAACTCCACCCGGTTTGCCGTGACCTGAATGTTCCAAGAAACGACATTGGATTTTTCCGTCAGCAGTGCCTGCGTATACTCATCCAGTGTTTGCTGCTCTGTTTTATCCGCCGCTTCAAACACGAAGAAGATCGGCTTTTTCCACTTATCGAAAAACTCTTGTGCTTCGACCGCCATCGCCGCCCAAAGCGGCTTTTTGCTTTCCCCGACGATATGGGCATATTCAAAATTCAGTTTGGTACTTTTCAGCATCCGAACCGCCGTCAGCACATCCTGATTGCTCATCTTTGGTGCGATGCAGGAAAATTCGATTTTATCGCCTGCGAGAAAGCTCTGCGCTTTTTCGCTATGTTCACTCAGCCGCACGGTGACGCCGATCCCAAGATCGATGACGCCATCCAGTGGCACCGAACGTTTTGCGGTAAAGTTATCTCCATCCAAACTGAAGGAGTAGGTAGCTTCGTTGAATCCTCCACTGTCTAAAAATTCCAGTGTCACTTCATAGTCATTGATGGGTTTCCCTTCGACGAAGACGCTGCCTTGTCCTGTCATCGTTTTCTTCACCTGCGAAATAGATCCTTCCGTCGAAGCATTCACCGGGATGACATGAATCATTCTGCATCCCATCGCGAGAGAATCCATCACCGCGTGATAAAGCGGCGTATCTCCGACACGCGCAGCAATGGCCTCCGGCTCCATAAAGGCTGTGATGGTCAGGATCTTTCCGTGATTCTTGCTGCCGGGTCCGATCTTAAAGTGAACTCCTTCGCCCTGCAGTTGGGTGATCCCCAGTCCCCCGTCTTTAATCCGGGCATGAACATCTCCAAGCATTGATTCTCACCTCCTATGCTCCAATGGGACTTCCTAAAAAGTCTGAAACTGCTTTTAGAAACTCTTCTTCCGTGACCGCTTTCCCGCCGGGCCAGTCTTTCATTGCTTTTACGCCTTCTAAGATGCTTTCCGAAATGTCATTCTTCTGCGAAAGCGACTCAATATCCTGCACTTCCTGCGGTATTTGTAAGGTTTCTGTGGCTTCAGCACCTGTCATCTCGTCTTTCTTTCCTTTTGCCATACTATCCCTCCTTGATCAATTCATGTTCCTGATGAATATCTTGTACTTTGAGAATGTTGTTATCTTGATACAGTCCGGTTTCGAAAAGGATCTGCATTTGCACGAGCAGCTCCGAACGAAGGATACTGTCCTCTTTTTCCATCCAGTCCACTTCGACAATTTCTATCGGAATATAGTTTCCCTGCGGATCCAAGATTCCCTTTGGCAGATTCCTCATAAATGCTTCGTACATCGCTTCTGTATGTGCCGCGCTCGCACTTCCGAACGATACCATGAATCGCAGGGTTCGGTCGAAAACTTTGAATCTGCGCACATTGAGATCTTCCGCTTTCAAGCGCCGACTTTTTGTCGACCGGCTCACGGTCTCTTTGAGAAAAAGGATCGCACCATATTCGATAGCACTCGATGTTTCCAGTGCTTTCATCGAAGTGTAGATCCTTCCGCGCACACCGATCTGATCCATTATCTTTCGTAATTCCTGTTTGCAAAATAGCATCATGATACTATCTCCTGCATAAATTCATCGATTTCCATTGCCACTTCCCGCCGGTCTTCCTGTGAAACTCCAAGATACGATCTCTTCGGCATCCGTACAGAATGCACGCGGACGAACCGATCTCCGATCTTAAAGAGCATTCCTTTTCGTGTTTTCGCGGCGATTACGCCCCCAAACTGGTGAATCTTTGCATAGATGAGGTTTGTACCCACAGCGAAGCCGGAATCGGTTGCATGCGCACTCAGGGAGCTTTTGAGCCTTCCGCTTTTGGCCAGTGTCTTTCCTGCGCTGCCATTTTGTCCTTGGGCGCGCAGGGAAGGCTGCCACGAGGTTCCCTCCGGATCCTCTTCGTTTTGAAAACGCTCGATGGTGGATTCCCGAAGCGCCTCCGCAATGACACGGTTTAAGCGCTTGCGGTCCAGCGCAGAGAGTCTTTGAAGAGCCGAAAGAAGCTCTTCGATATTGCCTTCGATTTGTACCGACATCGTTAGTATCCTTTCATGTTCTCTCTCCCGAAAATCTTCGGTGAAGACTGAATCCGAAAATCTGAGGGACGGGAAACAGGAGTCTGTTGACCTGCCAAGGTGTCTCCCATATCGAGATCCACGATCCCTTTTGCCAGCATTTCCAGATATCGAATCGCATTTTTATAGCGAACGTAGTAGTTGTTTTCTCTCTCATCCGACTTCATCCCGCTTCGAGAGGCCAAATTATAGATCGCAATGTCCTTTGAGTATTTTGAAATCGCCTTTGGAACGGCCATCAGAGGGAGAGGATACCTTTTTCCAAGGTATCCATTGATCTCTGCATCCGCATCCAAAATAGCGTCCTTTACGACAGAAACCGTGATACGTTCTTTTTCCGCCGGATCCGTAATCTCGTAAAAGTCGTTGCTGAGAAAGCTTTCCAGCACATGCTCCTTGAGCATGAGACGAATCTCTTCTACGGTCGAATACATTTTCTGTCTCCTATGCCTGCGTTCCGGTAGAACCAAAAGCCATCTGCCAGAAACCATATCCGGCATTGGCTCTTGCATCGACTCCATAGAGATACTGGCGGTTAAAGAAGACATTTTCATCCTTCTCGTCCGTCATCGATACAAACTTCGGTGCTTTTCTCTCCTGAAAAATAAGTGGTTTGAGGGATTTCTTCGTGCAAAGAAGATACCACGCACTATCTTCTCCGGAAAGCTGCGGAGCCACAAGCAGCTCGGCCGTGTCCTTATAAATGTTCGTCGATCCGGCGATCATTTCACGCTTTAAGATTTCCAGCGCTGCCCCTTCGAGAGAAGGAGGAACAACGAGCATATTCGGTACGAGATTCAAACTGTCCCCGCTTTCATCGATCATATTCATGATCGCAGTTCGAGCGGCTGCGTAACTTTCCGGAGTCAGTTTCTTTTCGCTTTTATTCGATATCTTCTTCTTTCCGACCTTATGGTTCTCGGAAAAGAACGGCTCTCCGTCATAGCAGGGATTTATAAATCCGTCTTTCAAAATCTGAAACACGAGCTTATCCGGAAAATTCTTCGCGCTCTGGGCGATATCCGACACAATCGGGTGGTACAGTCCAAGGGTATCGTCTTCGATGTCATTACGATCTACGCCCACCGTCAGCTCGAAGTCTTTGTTTTTGATCGTGTAGTCACTGGCGGAGAGGTTCTGAATCTCACGGTCTCCGATCCATTCGCGCATGGACGGGATCTTTCCAAGCCATTTATAGTTTTCTTCTCGTGTTTGCGAAGAAACTTTTGTCGCGATCTTGTCGTAAAGGCTCGGGGTTTCGTCAAATACTTTTCCAAAGATCGTCTTAAATCCAAGATACATTACTCTGAGTGCTGCTTGATTGACCTGCATAATGTTTCCCTCCTGCTTTCTACATCATTTCTACCACGACACCGTCGCTGTCGACGGCAAGAACCTTACCGGCAATGGATGCCCCGGTCTTTGTCATGGTTACCGTTTCCGAATCTGCCATATAACACGGTTTCAAAATATCCGAAGAGGTCACGGCTCCGCTTGCCGCGTTGTCCCATTTAAAGCAGCCTCTTCGTACTTTGATCACAGTATCCGCTGTCGCTTCCACCATTTCTTCCGCTCTACCCGCAGCGATCAGATTTTCTGCTTTCTTCGCCGGGATCGCATATCCACTGCTGTCGATAGCAACCATGCTGCCTTCATAGATCACCGTTTTTGCTTTCACGGGAAGAATCAAGGTCTTTCCATCCCGTATTTCCAATGTGTTTCTTCCTGCCGTCTGCGCCATTATTCTTCCTCCTTCGCTGCGTATTTTTTGAAATCTTCCGAAGAGACGCCCAGTGCTTTGCACATCATCAGCGCCGTATCATCCATTTCGAAAGATTTTTTCTCTTGGCTTGAAAGCTCCATCCTTCCCATCGGAACAATCTGCGGTGCCTTTTCGAGAAACTTCTCAAAAGATTCCTTGTTGGAGAGGGCATAGTCCTGTGCCCAATCCTTCTGATCCGCGGTGATCTTTCCACTCGTGAGTGCTTTCAGCACCAGTTCGTCCGCTTCTTTTTTGTCCAGCCGTTCTTTCAGCTGATCGTACTTTTCTTTCCAGCCTTCTTCTTTCGGCTGCTTCAGCGCCATGATCGCCGCGGTGACATCCTCTTCTTTGGCGCTGCCGGACAGCCCCAGAAGTGTGAGGATATTCTTATTGGCGATGACTTCTTCCGCACCGTCCTGCGCGGGGATAGCGCTGAAAATGGCTTTGGCGATCTCCTCGTCACTCATCTCCTCACTCACTGCGATCCCGAGTTTGGCTGCAATTTCTTTCAAAAATTCCATTTCTTCTTCCTCCTCTGTATTTTTCAGTACCAAGGGAAACATATGATCAATTGCCGGGGTGTTGGTCAGTGCCACCGAATGAAGCCCGATAGCCAGACTATCTTTCTTTCGCACCCGGATCACCGGCGAAAGGTATTTATACTCTTTGTTTTTCAGATACTCAGCTCCTTTGCTTGTCCACTCCACTTTGGCAAGGATCGCATCTTCTCCCTGCGTAATTTCTTTGATCCATCCGGCAGCCGGTGCCTGCACATCCTTGAGTGTTTGGTGCTCATAGTCGATGACAAGGTCCAGTCCTCTTCTTTGAAACTGCTGTTTCATTTGCTCGAAGCTTTCCTCGTTGACCAGAAAGTCTCCTTTTTCAGAAGAAACTTTTCCTTTGGGAACGATCTTGATTACATCCGGTACGGACGTTAAATCTTCCTGATTCAAAATGAGGGTGTACTTCTGCATTTTTTTCATGAATTTTGTTCACCACCTTTTCAGAAGGTCAAATTACCTTTTGGATATAGCGTGCATTCGCGTGCAAATGGCGTGCAAAATGATTTTATTTTCGAGGTAGGGGAAAACTACCTCTTCAGAGATAACGGGGCTAAAATCGCCGATTTTCGCCTTTCTTGTTTTTTCTTCGGAGTGCTTCTTTCAAAATGGGTGGAAGTTCCGAAAGATCCATTTCAAAAAAGTCTTTGGCTGCGTTTCTCCGAAACTTAGGATCGATCCCAAACGGCTCCCGATTTCCGGTCAGCTTTCCGAGTTTTCGATCCCAAACCTTGGCGGTTTTCGGAAGATCCTCTTCCACAGTCAGTCCCCGCTGCTGCACCTGCCGCTTGGAAAGAGTCTTGACCGTGCAGCGGCAGCGGTAGCCATTGGGAGGATAGATCGTATCCCAAACCGGATTGTCGCAGTGATATACTTTGCCGTTTAATTCTCGGTGGGAATTTCTCGTATGGTTGTCATCGACGGCAACATATTGCCAGTAGGGACGCAGTTTCTTTACATCCGGATCGGTCATACTTTCATAGTGTCCTATTTGATAGGCCGTTTGCATATTGGTTCGAAAAATGTTATCCGCCCGAAAATTTGTCAGTCCCTTGTATCCGTGATCCTTTAGAAAGTGATCTATCTGCTTTCGAAACTCTTCCATCGTTGTTCCGTTTTCCAGTGCCTTTGCCAGTTCCTCCTGAAATTTTTCCAGAATTTTGACATTGTTATAATTGGCAACGGTGAAGGCGACCGCCTGATATTTCTCCAGCAAACGATAATATTCCTTGGAAGAGATGGGAATCTTTGCCCGAAGATATTTTTCCACTTCACTTTGATTGGCTGCGGAGAAGGAGAAATTAGTCATGCTCGATCATCCTCCCCAAGAGATCTGACAGAAAAAGACTCTTTTCCAAAAGATCCGTCATCTTCGGGTGATCCATTTTGGAAAGCAGGGCAGTGATTTCTTCTTCCTGCTGCATTTTTTCCTGAAGTTCTTCCAGAGAGCTGCAGGTTTTGGTAAGATCTCGCACCGGAGCGAAGACTTCTTCGAAGATCTCCCCGGAAAGCTTTGCGGAAAAATCCACCAGTTCATCGATCCTCTCCTGCGAAGAGATACCAGTCGATTCTTTATGTGCCACTTGCTTAAAGGACTGCGGCAGGGGAGGGGCAGGGGAGACATTTCCGGATACGATCACTTCGCCTGCTTCCGGCATCGGAATGGAGAATTTTTTATAGACATAGTTTTCCGATATTTTTAATCCCAGTTCATTCACAAGGCGGCTGAGCACCTTGGAAAAAACTTCCATGTCTTCGCTGTCTTCGCAGTCAAATCGAAGAGAGGGGATCTTGGCATCCTGTCCAAAGTTAAAGTGCACCAGAGGGGCAATCAGATCCCTGCGCAAAGTGGCTGCCAGTGCCTTACAGTCCGCAAGCAGAATATCCTGCCGCACTTCATTATGCGTTTTGGACTGAGCATAGGAACCGCCTCCGGAATCGGAGGTGAGTGTCTGGCCAAGGATGGCTTTGGACATCTGCTCATCCGCATAACGCACAAGGCGTTCAAATACTTCTACGCTGTCTGTTTTTTGCGCTTCTTTGATCTCGATATCCGCATTGGTGGGCATAATGCCGGCCGCATCGGAAGCGATTTTATAGAGCGTCTGCATCAGCTGCCGTTTATCATCTTCTGAAGCAGAGGGATCATACTTCCCAAGGCGAATCGGCATACCGTACACTTCCGCGAAGGTCGACCAATCTTTCAGGGAATAATTCTTAAACAGATACATCCATGCACACACCCGAAGCACTCCGGCTCTTGCAGGATGTCCGGATCGGGCTTTGTACTTATGAATGATGAATTTGCCTTTCGGAAGCTCTGTTCCGCTTGGATAATCCCGTGTCACCGCTTTGAAGCGGTCCTTTTCATCCCAGAGAAAATGTTTCGGATGATGGTGCAGGATCTCCCGGATATGATACCTGCCTTCCAGAAGGCTGTAGTCCCATAGGATTTCTGAAATGGAAATTCCTTTCCCAATGGCATCTAAAAGATCTAAGAAGATTTCTTCGATTTCTTCCAGTGCACGCAGTTCATCCTCTACGAACTGCGCAATCCTCTTATCTTGTTCATCCTCTGAGTAGGGAATGATCTCAAAATCCAGTCCGGTGACAGCATTTTTTCTTGTCTGCAACTGAGAGAACAGATGCGGATCTTTTTCCTCCATCTCCTCAAACAGTTCCATCTGCGCAAGAATATCTCCTTCGTCGGCTTCCCTCAGAATCCTTGCAAGCTTTACCGGGGTCAGTCCATGAGACGGATAGGACGAAAAGCGATCTGATGCACGAAAGGTAATCATCGGCTGAAACTTACTTTGTTTTTTTTTATTGCCCATCAGTAGGCTCCTTTCCGAAACTTCATCATTCGTCCGATCACCGATTTATATTCCGATATCGAGGCGCCGCTTGTTTTAAGAGCGAGTGCTACGGCCATCTGCAGCGCATCCGGTCCGTCATCATTCGCCGACATCGGGTATTCTTGCATCTGCCGGAGCAATGTTTTATGTCGTTCACTAAATTTTAGATATTCGTTTTTCACAAAGGGCTGAAGACTTTCGATGCGGGCCTGCTTGTTCTTCGTGCTGTAGATTTCTTCGAGCGGGAGATACTCATTTTTTTTGGCACTTTCCTGCGCCATGACCTCCTTGAAGAAAAACTGAAACTGATTCGTCTCCACCCCAAACACCCGATATCCTTTTTGATACTGCCGCTTGTAGCGGCGGTTCATTTCGATGATGTCCGAGATGATTGTATCCGGCTTTCGCTTTTCGATGCTTGCATCCACGATATAGAGATATCCGTCTTTGAGACTTTTGGCAATCGTGATGATCGCGGAAGTGTCACTTTTTCTGTTTTTGCCAAGCGAGGGGTCGTTACTTCCGATCAGGATGAACTCTTTGCTTGCAAAATCCACCTTTGTCTCATCGTAAAAATCAAACCATTCCTCATGGAAGGTAGCGGCATCCGGATCCACCGGGTCGTTTTGGATCTCGGAGTTAAAGGAGGCGGTTCCTTCGGTGAGCCGAATGACCATCAGGTCATAATACGAAAGCTTTTCTTCCCAGAGAACCTCAGTACCCTCAAGCATTTCCTCTTTGTTTTCCTCAAAGTACTTCTTAGCATCCTCCCGGCGATGTTCATTCTGAAGATCGTTGTAGAGATCCTCCCACACTTCCCAAAGCGGGGACTGCGAAAAGGAAAGAACCCCTCGATATTTCACCGAATCATACTCCGGATTTTTAAGAATTTTGGAAAGGAGAGAGTCATAATGCAGAATGGTCCCGATGTAGATGATATCCGTGTAGGTGTCTCCGGCCTTCGAGACCGCTTTGTAATACCAGCTTTCCAGTTTTCTGCGCTGCTCCGGGGTGTTGACATTCTCATCGTTTTCGATATCATCCAGCACGATGAGATCCGGACGCCAGTTTCGATGTCTTCGTCCACGGACTTTCTTGCCGGAGCCGATGGCATCCACTTTCACACCGGAGGATGTGACAATGACTTTATTGCTCCACACCCTACTTCCCTGCTGCTCGCCAAAATCCTCCCTTATTGCACGAGATTCTTCCAGTTCCGTCTTAATATCCGCTAAAAACCCTTCGGCCTGATCGGAGGAGTCCGAGAGGATGAGGATGTAGTGCTTGTAGCGGTATAGGATGGCGTGCATCGTATCCGCAAAAGTGAGGTTTGTGGACTTGGCATGCCCCCTTGGTGCAGCAGTTGCCCGCCTGCATCCTTTTTGCTGATTGACTTCCGCAGGATTCTCATAGGGATTGAGCCCTTTGAGCACGCCTTCCTGCCACATCTGATCCAGTTTGGCATGAAACGCCGGAGAGGGTCTGGAGAAGTAGTGAGGGAAGTACGCCCTTTTGAAATATTCCAGATCCATCGCCGCAAGCTGTTTTCGAAGACCTTTTTCCCCGATCAGTGATTCCCCTTGTTCATACCGTTTTCGAAGATGAAGCCGCTGATTGGAGACGTTTTCTTTGCTTGTGACGTACTGTTCAAAGAGTTCTCTTTGACTTTTTTCATATTCCTTTTCCGAAAGATCTTCTTTTTCATCCAGAAGATCAATATATTCGTGCAGTTTAATCATCTTGCATCATCTTTTCTTTGGCTTTTTCCAAAATTTCCCTAAGCTGCCTTGCAAGATCCGGCTCCTGCTTGATCGCTTTCATCAATTCTCTTTCCATTCCGGAGAAGGCCAGTTCGATTTTGCTTTGCATATCCTGCCTCAGCTTATCTTTGTAGGCTTTGGTTCGAGATAAGGACACCATCACCCTTGCCGCCTTATCCAGCGGCATCTCATCCCATTGCTCTTGTGCCACCGCAAATTTTTGCGTCAGCTCGTTGGTCATGATCCGAAGTGCACCTTCTGTGTAGTCGGCCTCCGGATCTTTCTTGATCGCTTCCACGAGTGCCTTGGTTTGCTCTTGTGCCTCCAGCAGTTTTTTCAGCACGCTATTGGTTTTGATCGCATATCTTCCGATGCTGCTCGTGCTGATCTCATGCCCCTCTTTTGAGAGCCACTCCGAGATCTCCTGATAGGTGATGGCCGTATCGAGGAGCATCTCATCGACTTGCTGCCGAAGATCCTGCGGAAGCTGAAGGATCTTCGAAGTTACCCGGTTTCGTTCCCGCTGCTTTTGCATCAAATATCCACTCCCGGATCCTCTATCGTTCCTTCCACCAGATCCACCCCTTGCTTCGTCAGCTTCACCACCGCATCTTTTGCGTAGGCGGTATAGGAGTTGACTTTACTGTCTGTGAAAGCAATGTATCCGGCCTCTTCCAAATATTCCAAATGCTTGGAGATGTCCGGTGAAATGATGATGCTGTCTGCCACCATCGCATTGACGATATGACGCACCAGCAGCGCATTTTGAAACCCTTTCACCAGTGACCGAATGATGTATCCCCGGATGGCTTTATTCTGTTTGGTTTGCAATTCCATCATTTCATCCACTATGGCTTCTCCCTTCCACAACATAGCTTGTAATCTTATCCAGCTTTCCCTCCACATTGTTCATGACCCGAAGGAAATCTTCTCGGAGTACATAGAGGAAAGGCAGATCGTTTTTTAAGTCGCTGATTTCTCGTCTGAGTTTGTCGACTTCCTGATCGTATTTCTCGTTTAGCTCGTCGATCTTTTTCCCAAGATGCTCCGAGGTCTTCTCCAATTTGTCCAGCGTCCGCTTGATGAAAAAGCCGATGATGCCGATGCCGAGCATCGTGATCGTTTGTAGTATCCAGCTCATCTGCATATCCTCAGCTCCTTTTGCCTAAAGAATCTGGGCTTCGTGTTCCAAAAAGTCCATCTCATCCGGAAGTGATACCGATATAAAGTCCTTCTTCAGATCCAGCACCTTCGATTCAATGAGACTTCCCATATACAGATTCACATCTGAGACGGTCATCTCCAGTGCATCATACAGATCCTCCGTCATCAGTGAGTTCATATTCTTCGCCGTGTCCTTCTGAATCTGTTCGATTTCCTCTTTCGTCAGCTTTCCGTCCGCCGATGCCTCTTTGAGTTTCTGTACCGTCGTCTGCTGCATGGTTTTGACCACCTTTTCTGCGATGTCGTCCGCCCGCTGCAGCGCGTTCATTGAAAGTTTTTGGATCTTCTCATCTTCGATCAGAGTGATCTTCTGCTGCAAAAAGCGTTTCACATACGCCATCAGCAAAATGAGTAGTCCCATCAGGATCGTTGAAAAAAGTTCGCTTCCCATTGCCAGTACCTGTTCCATGTTCATTTCCTCCTCAAAAAATAAAATAGACCATACCTAAAGTGTGTCTTTAGATACAGTCTAATCGATTCCGAAAGCCTTGTATTTTGAACGCTTCAAGAAGTTTTTTCCTGTTTTTTCTTACCTATACCTTATCCAAATTTTCATGAAATGTCAATTGCCCTTCGAGGGGTTTGCTTCGTTCTTTTTCCATTTTTTCCTCGCAGATCTTTCGCACCCATCGTTCCGTACAGGCATACTTTTTTGCCAGATCTTTAAAATTATATCCGTCAAAGTCCTCCAAAATAAGCTCTTTCCGTCGTTCATTCGCTACATATTCCATCCTTGGAAAATACACCTGAGAACCCTGAAACAAAGAGGCCATCTCCAGCGCGATCTCCATTCCAAAACGCTCGGCGATCATATGATAGGGATCCTGTAGATCCTCCATGCGCAGTTTTTTCATCCATTCATCCAAGGCTCTCCCTCCTTCATTCTAATCCCATGGAGCGCGTATAAACTCAAATGCCATACAAAGCAATAGGAAAGATATAAAAAAGTCCCATCCCTGCTGATTCGCCGTGAGCAAAAGCAGTCCCAAAGCAGCCGTTATCCCAAACACCCTTTTCAAATGCCACCGAATAACCACCAGCTTGCAGCGCTGAGAGTGACTGAGTACCTCCCATGTTTTCAGAGGATTCAACCCCACGATGCATAGCAGCAAGATCATTAGAACGATTTCAAACGCTTCTCTCACTTTGAGTGTCTCCTTTCGCTTTTTGCATCCCCAGTACCACTGCCGCCAGTTCCGCCCAAGTGACCGGCTCCGTCGGATTATGAAACTCCGAGATCACCCCTTGCTCCATGAGCTGCCGGATCAGCGGCGCTCCCCAGTGCTCTTTGGCAACCACCGTCTGCTCCATCTTCCGCAAGATCAATTTGATTTTAACCCCGTACCGCGAATCTGTCGCCCAACCCTGACCCGTCGGATTCGTCGCAGCGCTGAGATACTCTACATAGGGTGCGGTTCCCCGCTTCACGAAATAAAAGCGCGGATCCACGATATGCTCAATCGGCTCGATGCGGGCATAGGCAAACAAATGCTGCACATGCGCCCGTATTCCTTCCGATGCGGTAGCAAAACTTGCCGCCTGTCCTTTCGCATTGCCGTCCAGTGCCCCAAGCCCCGCAAAGTTATTTTGGTGATACTCAACGATATTTCCGTAGCGGAAATAGTTCGTCTCATGTACCGCCTGCGCAAGCGCCACCTCCGCCCGGATGTCATATTCCTTGCAAATAGAAAAGTACAGTTCAATGAGCCGGGACAGCTTCACCGTCAGCCTGCAATTCTTATTGACACTGTCAATATGCGCAAAGATCTGCTCCGGCTTTAGCTTGCTTTCCCCGCCAATCGGCGTCCGCTCCGGGGCTTCTTCTTTCGAAAGAGCAGACAGCAGCGCTTTCCAAGGGAAATACTTTCCGGGGCAGGAAGTCGGCTTCCAGTCCAGATGCCGGCTGATATTCGAAAGAGGAATGCCGTATTCCTTCATCAGATAGCGGTACAGCGCCACCCCTGCCTCAAATTGCTTTTTCTCCATGACCGTCTCGATGTCATAATGCCCCTCCCAGCAGACCCCGATCCCGTCCTTGTTTTTATTCTTTGCGTTGCAATGACAGCCCCAAGTCAGCACCGGCCGCAACGCGTACACCGAGCCGTCCTTGCGGATATAATAGTGATAGCCGGCGCCGCCCCAGCCTTGATTTTTATGTTGATTGTGAATCTGCTCCGGCGAATAGATCCTTGCCGCCGGATGATGCGTCACGATATATCTTTTGTCTGCCTTGGCCACCGGCGTCAGCCCCGTAAAAACAAATTTTGGATCAATGATCTGCATCTTCACCTCTCCTTTCCGCCATCTTTTTCAGTGCTTCGATCAGATGAAAGCACTGTTTTTCACTGAGCCATTCGACCCGCTCGATCCCAAACATCTTCTTGCAGAACCCGGCGATCCGCTGTTCGTTGTCATTCCAACCGAGCGTCTGACACAGCATATAGATCTTTCGCCGCATCGGCTTCGTGCTCTCCCTGCCGCCCTCATCCGTGCGTCTTCGTCCCGGTTTTTGAGCACTTTCTCCCTTGGGATCCTTGAGCCGGATCAGCTCCTGCATGACGTCATTGGCCTCCTTCACCGTCAGGGCTCTCATGCTTTCCTTCTTCGATACTCTATAAAGGATCCCGTACAGATCCTCCTTTTCCAGTCCCAATTCCCGTGCCATGCCCCAGAGACTTTTGATCTGCCTCTGCTGAATCGAGTCTACCGCTCTTGCCGCTGTCATCCTCATCCCTCCTTTGAAAAAGGGGAGAATCCTCTCCCCCAAATCTTCCGGATCATTTTGTTGACGGTAACAAAATGATCGTCATTCTGAAAAATCAAACCCGATGCCTGCCGTCTCCTCCACAAAGATGGCCTTCTTCAGCTGCTCGATCGGGACCGTGTCAACATCTACATAGCGGGCAATCAGCGCATAGTTCAGATATCTGCGAATGGCATCGAGCTCTTCTTCCAGATCGTCATCCTGCGCCTGATATTGCTCCAGCAGCGCCTTATCTTTCCAGTAGTCGCCTTTCAGCTTCTTCAGCACCGCCTGCTGCTCTTTGCCTGTAATCCCCAGCTGAGTCAGAATTTCTTCTATGCTTCCTTTTTCAAAGTCCTCCTTATACAGAGCAATTAAAGCGCTCTTAAACTTGGAATCCTTAAAGTCATATTTGGGTTCCATCGTGACGGTCATCTTCTCCGCCACAATGCTGCCGAGGGTTTCTTCCAATGCTTTGGCACTGTCTACCGACAGTTTATTCTTCAGCGAAACATGGCACGATCCGGCAGGCGTCTCAAAACTGAAATACGAGATATTCTTATTGCTGAGAATCTCCTGTCCCTCTGCTTCAAATTGTGCCTTGATGCGGTCATTTTCTTTTTTCAGCTGCTTCATCTGCTCCTCGATTTCCTTCGCTCTTGTAATCAAGGTATAGGCCGTCTCTTTATCGAGCATCTTCAAAGACCTCCTTCATCTTTTCATAACAACCTCTGCAAAGATAGACCTTCTCGATGTGCCTTAGCTCTTCACTGCTTCCGCATACGATACAGCTTCCGTCGATTCTTGAAAGCAGGATTTCTCCCTTTGGCGCTACCTCTACCTTAAACTTTTCTCCCTCGCCAATTCCAAGCTCTCTTCGAAGATCTGCCGGAATGGTCAGGGAACCACCCTTACTGAGTCTTTTTTCTCTCATCATTTAACTTGCCCTCCTTTGCTTATGCACTAAAAACCGAATCCCTAAGTCCTTTTTCATAAAGCTTTCCCGGTATCCGGCCGGATGACGGAATAAGTACACTTCCCCAAATTCCCCCAGATATTCCATTACCAAAAGACGCGTCTGTTCATCCCGCTTTCCGGCTGTCAGTCGTTCCACCGGATAAAATCTTCCCTCGATCAGCTTTCTCCTTTTCCCCACGCTCACTCCTCCTCTACTTTTTCAATCTGCAGGATCTTCGCCCCGATCTCCTCGATGTTTCCGCTCAGCATATCCGCCAGAATCGTGTAGGCGCTCTCTTCAAATTCTTCCTCCGTGATCCCCGCGCTGCGAAGATCGATATCCAGCGTCAATTCCACCTTCATTTTCGATTTCCACCTTTCTTCTTGATTGTTCTCTTTGTCTTTGTTCTGCTTGCCGATTGATGGTTTCTCTTTTTTCAATTAGCCGTCGTTCCAGATCTTCCTCTGCAAGCGACGGGGGAGGGGAAGATGCCCGGAAACTCCCTTTTTTCTTCTCCTCCTCATACGCCTTGTTCACCCAGTTTAAGATTGCCCGGTAATCCGACTCATACACTCTGCCATGACTTCCCTTGTAGTGACTGAGCTTTTGCACCATCCACTCATATGCCGGCTCTCCGTACTTCGTTTTAAGAGCCTCGATCTCCCTTTCAGATAGATACACATCCTCCGCAACGCATTGTTTGGCCGCCTCTGCGCAGATCATCTCCTCTTGCTCTCCTGCGATCCCAAAGCCCATAGCTTTCAGCAGTCCCTCTTCTTTCGGAAGACTCTCCCAAAAGGCATCCGAAAGAGTGAGCGTCCGGCTTTTCACCATAGACAAAAAGTGCTTCTTATTTCCGGCATCCATCCGAAGATTTCGCCGCCTCATCTGCTGTTTCAGCACTTCCTCTTCCACTTGTACTTCCATCTTAATGCGCATCCTCTTCCTCCATCAGCCGCTTGAAGTTTTGCAAAAAGGCTTCTTTCGTCTTCGGACCGATTCCTTTCGTCTCATCCAGTGCTCGCAGCATCGTCTCCTCTGCGACTTCCAGAACCTTTTCCAGTGAAACGACGGCGTGATTACGAAGCAGATCCTCCATAAACCTTGCCATCTGCTGATGATCCATGCGCCGGATTTCCTTATACCGCTTTCTTGAGATGATCATTTCCTTCGCCATGTTCTTCCCCTCCGTATTCTCTCTGTAACTGCTCGATGAGTTGCATGCCCATCGAGATTCCCGTAGACTGTCCTCTTCGAAGACCGATTTCAAAAGATTCGATCTCCCGGCTTTTTAGAAAAAATCGTCCGCTGAAGTAGCCTGCGGCAAACTGCAGGGCGATCATGGGGAGAAATAAGATCTCTCCCCCAAAAGGTCCGGTGCGAAGAAGCAGCGTTTCGATGCTGTCTTTCAGCCCGATCCCTGTCAGAATTCCTGTGATCATCATCAGCAGTCCATAGGAAAGGAGCTGCTTGAAACTGAGTGTGAGCTTCGTGTTCATGATTTCCTCCATTTCTCTCATTCCATATATCTTGAAAATGTTACAGCATCATCATGCTGCTGGCCTGTGCAATGATGGCCGGTGTGATGATTTGCTGCTCGCTGCAGCTGATGATCCGAAGAGCATTACTCAGCGTGCGATCCAGCAGCCGAAAGCAGCCGTTTTGATTTCCGTTTGCCCGGTGGATCAGTTCGCGCATGGCATCCTCTTCCACTTCGTATCCGGAAAGATACGACCGCACTTCCTTTTCCGTCAGCCCTTGAAAGCAAGCGTAAAAGTCCACCCGGTTGGCAAAGCGGGTCAGATAGCTTTTGATCTGCGCCTCCAGTTTCGGCTCTCCGGCAATCACCATCCCGACATCCGACTGATCATAGATCCCCCGGAGGATCTCCATTTTCTTCTGCGTGTACTTACTAATCAGCTTATCCGCCTCATCAATGATGAGCAGGTATCCACTGTTGACCCGGAAAAACTCCCGGATCCCGCCCACACGCTTCCAGATCGTTCCGTAGCTTTGCGGAATACCCAATGCCCGCTCGATGGCTTCCACAAGGTCTCGGCTGGACATGGTGTCATCGCATTCCAGATACGCCACTTTGGGCATTTGTGCGTAGTATTTCAGGGAGTAGGTCTTTCCAAATCCGGATTTTCCTACGATGATCCCAAGCCCCATATCTTCCTGACAGGAAGAGCAGACCCCCAGCACACTTTTCGAATCTCTGCTTTCAAAGAAGGTCTTTTGTTTTCGAAAGTCTTCTTTGCAGTAGGTATGCTTTTTCGGCTTTTCTTCCTCTTGCTGCAGATATTGCGTCAGCCGCATTTCGACTTCACTGCTGTCTCCTTCATAGGAGCCTTGCAGAAAGCGCGAAAGCGTGGTTCGGGAGTACCCCAGCGCGATGGCCAATTGTGCTTTCGTTGTCTTCTTTCTTTCCAAATACTCCAGTGTTCGCTGGATGAGTTCCTGCTTTTCTTTCATCGCTTTTTACTCCTTCTTATCCATTCATCGCTCTTAATTTCTTCAGTGCTTGTTCCCCTTGCTGCCTCAAAAAGTCATTTTCGACCGGTTTTGCTTTCTTCTTCTGTTTCATCATCTGCGCATATTGCTTATCTTGAGGCAGGGAAACGATCTTCTCTTCCTCGGTCGCTTTTCCTTGCAGAAGAAGATTCTCCAGTCCCGCCGCCGTTTTGGCTTGTTCGTGCTGCTGCACCCGCTGCTCAAAGGGCGTGGTATATTCTTCGAGCCGCTTGCGATCTTCTTGGATCTGTTTGTTTTGCATCCGCAGGTGTTCTTCCAGTGCCTTTTGTGATACCCGCGGTGCAATCAGAAGCAGCTCCTGCGAGAGCGCCTCTCCGATGAAGGTTCCCTCCGTCGTATAGACATAGATTTTCGTGATGTCTTCCAAATCCCAGCGGATGTCGACCTTTTCGCCGATATAGGCCGTCAGTTCCTGCGAACGATATTCCTGTCCGAACTTTCGAATTCCAATGTTATAGACATACACGCGCTCCGATTTCATCATCAGCATCGCCGCATACTCCTTCGGCGGAGCCGCCTTATAGTATCGCTCTTCGTTTTCAAAGACCTCTTTCGGTGTCAGGTATTTTTCCTTCTGAAGCTTCAGTCCGTGATGTTTCTTGACCTCATACTGTTCGTGCAGCCATTTCTTCCAGTGTGCGTAAAACTCATCCAAAGTCAGGAGATTTCCACTATCCAACATCTTTTGAATGTCCTTTTTGACTTTGCCGACGGTTTTCGATCCGGTCAGGGTTCCGGTATAGGATTCCAACCATTTTGTAAAGCCTTCGCAGACACTGCCGAAAAATCGTTCGATCTGTCCTTTTCCCCAAGGCTGATATGGCAGCGTGCGGTAATCGTCCTCAATCCCCAAACTCTTGTAAAATCCTTTGGTATCCGCATCCGGATAGAGCCCACTTCGATCTTTTCGGTTTCGTCCGGTCATTTCCTCCGCGGTGTAGTCCTTTCCGTTGTCGATGATGAGATAGCGGGGAACGCCGCCCTGCTCGCCGTAGATGACTTTGAGCAGCGACTGCTTCAGGATGTCCGCATTGGCTTTCTTACAGATCACATCCCCCAGCACCATGCGGCTTTTGGTATCGATCCAAGCGACCAGCGTCGGGCGGATCGCTTGCACTTTTCCATTGCTCGGATTGGTATAGGCCACCCAGCAGTCAAAGGTGTGCTCGTCTCCTTGCAGGTACTCCATCACTTTCGCTTGTTTGGTGTTTCGCCTTCCTTTCACCATGACCCGATTCTTATATTCTCGCTCGCCATGTGCTGCAAGAAAGTGTGCGTTCTTCGCTCGTTTTTCGTTCATGAGGTGTTGAATGTATCGGTTGACCGTCCAATAGGAAGGGTATTCAAATCCGTACTCTTGGGAAAGCTCTCCTAATTTTCCGTAGAGCATCTCTACCGTTCCCCGATTGGCGGCAAATGCCTTGTGAAACCAGATGTTTTCAATGTAGGCTCGCACCCGCTCCGACAGGGAAGGGAAGGTATCTTTTTCTCGCGGCTTTCGACAGAGGGCAAGGATCATGAAAAAGTCATAGTTCTTTTGATCTTGCTGCTGCATTCGCATCGCCCAAATCGACGCTTCCAAGTATTCCTGCACATGACGCTGAAAAGTCCGCATACCGACGCCGGCTTCTTCGGCCAGAATCTTCGCCAGTTCCAAGCGACTGGTTCGCTTGGGGCATTCCAAAAATTCCTTGATGTATTTGCTGTATTCGATGGCCTCATAATAGGCTTTTTTGTAGTTCTCTACATACCAGTTCACATCCACGGTGACATACCACGGAATTTCCTGCTCTTCGGGGCTTTTGCTGTCCAAGAGTTTTTGTACATCCACTTTTAACGACTCCTTATATCTTCTTCTGGCGTTCTTGGAGAGAGAGGATAGCTCAATGAGTACACGGTCTTTCCCTCCGCTTTTGCCGGCTTCATTTTTTATGTGATACTCTTCCGGATTCCTTTGAATTTTTGATGTCATTCCTTTATAGCTTAGATTCTCCAACCGTGCGGCTTCCTCCAAACTGACAAATGTTTTTGCCATGGATGCACCCCCTTTACAAATAACCTTGTTCTCTGCTATACTATGGGCAAATGGATTTTTCCATTGCGTTTTATGAAAGAGTGTCGCATCTTGCCGGAGGACACTCTTTTTTGTTTGCCTCCTTTCATGATATTTTCTCCATTTCTAAATACTGAACAATTCGATCCACATAGATGGAGCGTGCTCTCTCTCCATGAAAAACAAGATTCAGCTACTGACCACTTGTCCCTATCTCTTTTGCCAATTCCCTTTGTGTCATCCCTCGTTCAAGTAATATCTTTTTTACTGCAATCCCAAAGGGTGTGAGCCTTCGAGTGCTTTTCCTTGTTTTCTGCATACACCCTCCTCCTTCATTTTTATAAAACACTTAATATTTTGAGAAACTTCTTTTTCTGTTATACTTATCATAAGCGGCAAAAGGGTAATTATGAATAACCATGCAACTATGCAGGGAGTATTCAGTCTTGCATCGGCTAAATACTCCTTTGCAAAGCGTAGAAAAGGCAAAATTTCGTTAAACACACAAAGGAATTCACTAATCAAACATGCTTGTTTTAGCTGTGGTAATGCTTTAAGGAAAATGACGCTATCAAAGACTTTACAGTGTCCGCATTGTGGCTCTCTGAATGAGTTAGAGTAGAGGAGGTGTTCCTTTTGCCGCTTGCTCCTCTATTTACCCGAAACACCGTTTGATTGCTTTGAAGGAAGCGTAATAAAATTAGATTCATATTTCAGCTGTTTATAGCAAAGTTCAAGAACTGCGTATGCTTCCTCATAGGTCAGTTCTTGTTCTTTTAATGAGGAAATGACTTTCTCAGAAACCTCAATCACACTTTCTGAAAAGCCATGCACTATTAGTTCCTTTTCCCTTGGAAATTTTTCAAGAAAATAATTTTTCCCTTTCTGCGGCTCTTGAAGCACGCTTAGTTCGTTTTTCATCAGCACACTCCTTTCGATTGAGGATAATCAAAATAAATTAGGAATTTAGAAACTTAGCTTCCTCAAGAATAAGTTTTTTCCACGCTTCATCAAACTCTCGATACGCTTTTTCTAAATCCGGATTCCCATAAATTTCATCCCCCAAATGGGGGAATTTTTCTATTAGGGATTGCCTTGTGTAGATCAATTCTCCTAATCGTCTTTGCGCCAGTTCAAATTCTTCTTCTCGAATCATAAGGACTCCTTTCTTCCTCGGCAGAGTGGTTCTCTTCCTTTGACTTGCCACGGGATCCGTCTTTTGTGAGATATGTCCAAGAGCCCTCAAAAATGGAGAATCCAAACCATCCGGAAAAAATTAATGTCCATTTTGCGTAGTACCAAGAGAGTAAGATCAGTTTTATGGATAGCAGATTCATCATGAACAACAGGATGATGATCATAATCTTTTCCGCATTCTTTCTGCCCAAAATACCGACTGCCAGAAGAATGTACATCGATGCGATCAGTGTTTCATCTATAAAGTTCATTCACACACTCCTTCTCTCAAGAACCTCGCTACTTTCCTGTGGGGTTCTCCTTGTTGATATCAATAACTTCATCCTTCAAGAGATTTTTTTCTACTCGAATCCTCCATTCCCCCTTTCTATTTTTTCGCAATCCGGTACGCATTTTTGGACATCGCACCCCTTTCCTTTCTCGATCCGATATATCTGATTTTCTCCTGCTCAACAGGCTTTTACTGTCGCGGCCGCATCATGTAGGAACCGGGCGAGGACAAGAATCTGATTTTTATCCTATTTTTCATGTGGAAATTCGTATTATTTTCCGAATTTCTATGATAGAATTTTCTAAACAAAGAGATATCTTTTTATATCCCTATTTTTAATTATATCAGAAATATCTCATTTGTAAATATAAATAATGAGATATTTCTGATTTTGGAGGTTTTTTTATGGCTGCACGATTTGAAAATAGTGTTGATGATGTTTTGAATAGAATATTGATTGCTATCAATGATTCAGGGATGGATGAAAGAGCTATATTAGTAGCTTGTAAGATCAATACAAGTTTTTTCAATGATTGGAAGAAAACCGCAAGAAGCGGAAAGATCATGGAGCCTTCTTACTTGAAAATATCTAAGATATCCAAATATTTGAACCTATCATTAGATTACATTATTCATGGAAAAGAAATTTCTGATTCTAAGATCAGAGAAATACCGAGAAAAAAAGTCTCCTTGAATTCTCTTGAAGACAGAGCAAATCTCTTATCCGCTCCAAATCAATTAGAACTGATGGAGTATCTTGATTATCTCGAATATAAAGATAGTAAGGGGACACTTCAATGCGAATCTAATAAAGAAGAATCTGATCGATGCGAGGAAATAAATTCTTATGAGGACGAATATACAGAACTCCCAATGAAAGGATATGTTGCGGCAGGGGAACTAATCGATCTTCCTGATGAATACTCTATGACTGATATTGTTTCTCTACCTAAAAACAAAGCTTCTGAACAAGCTGACTTTGCTCTTAAGGTAAAAGGGGACTCTATGGAACCTCTTATAGAGGATGGAGAAATTGTTTTGGTTAAGATGCAGCCGGATTCTTACAATGGTCAAATTGTTGTAGCTTCTATTGATAATACTGCGACCTTAAAGAAGATTTACAGATATCCGGATCGTATTGAGTTACACTCAATCAACCCCAAATATCCACCTATTAAAATTTCTTCTGAATTTATTGATTTCAGGATCATCGGAGTGAGACTATAAGTTCTTTATTTTTTTCTTGATTTTGGATATATTTTTATATCTGTTGAAAATCGATTGTGCCTATTGAAATTTCAACAATAGGAATTGTTTTTTAATAGTCTTTCAACCTGCAGAATTGCTTTTTTGAAATTCAAGGCATTTTTATAGCCTTCAAAGTATTGATATTATGCCAATTCTGCAAAAAAACGCAAAAAAGTGGATTTGCAGAATTGCTTTTTCAAAAAAACGGGGTCTTTTTTGCGTTTTCTGCACGCCAAGATAAATTGGCGTGCAATCCTGTATGCTTTGCAATCACTACATCTAATATTTTTTCGTTGCAAAAATTGCACGCTTTGCACGCCTTTGCACGCGCACTTTGCACACTTCAAAATCCGGAAAATAGAAAATGAACATGAAAAAAGCACCGTATTCCGCATATTTCAATGTATACAGTGCTTTCTCCCGCTTTTTGATCTATTTCACCAAAAAAATCCTGTTCATTTTATTTGGCATATTTTTTCACTCCAAAAACCGCCCTTTCCCTACCTATACCAACATATCCCACCGTTTCCCGCCCTCTCTTTTCTATTCTCTATAATTGCCAGTTATCCTACCAAACCACAAACATCTTTGATAGGAAACCATATCCATAGTGAAAACGAAAAATCAAGAGTCCCGTCATTCGGCCGTTCGAATAGGTAATAGTATGAAAAGTTTTGGTTCAGCGGAAGAAAGCCTCAGCTATTCTTCCGAGGGAGAACTTGCGCAGAAGGATCCTCTTCGGATCTTTGGATCAAGGAGACCGCCTGATGGAGCAGTATGGGATGTAATTTATCTGCCGAAGATGGTATAATAGAAGAAAGAGTATGAAAAGAGGGGAGACGCTCCGATGAAGCATCTTGTGAAACGGCCCCACGATAAATTTTTCAAAGAGACGCTGGGAGATCCGGAAATCGCGAAGGATTTTCTGTTGA
>JAUMYL010000008.1:0-85258 GCA_030528675.1 Peptostreptococcaceae bacterium | reverse complement strand
AAGGAAAACTGGAAGAAAAGGAACGAATCGCGGAGAGAATGCTGGAAGTGGATACGCCGGTCTCCTTTATAGCCCATGTGACGGGATTGAGCGAAGATCATATCCATCGCCTGCGGTGGGAGATGAAACAAGAGAAGTAAGAGATCTTGAGCGAAGAGAGATAGACTGCGGTTTTTTCATCAGAAAGGGGAGAGCGGCTGACAAGTATGGCGGAAAAGCTGCGGCCGGAGATGCGGGAAGGAAGGGATGAGGACAAATGAATCTTTTGGTGACGGGAGGAGCCGGTTTTATCGGCTCGAATTTTGTAAAGTATATTTTGGAAGAGACCGATTATAATCTGATCAATCTTGATAAACTGACCTATGCGGGGCGTCGGGAGAATCTGACGGAGGTGGAATCCCATCCCCGCTATCTCTTTGTGCAGGGGGATATCTGTGATCGAGAGCTGCTGAAAGAACTGTTCCGGCGCCATGAGATCGACGCGGTCGTCAATTTCGCGGCGGAGTCGCATGTGGATCGCAGCATTGAGTCCCCGGAGGTGTTTCTGAGGACGAATATCCTCGGGACGCAGGCGCTTTTGGACACGGCGAGGGAGTTCTGGCGGCTGGACAGGCAGGATGCGAGATGCCGGGATTACCGCAGTGGAGTGAAATTTCTTCAGGTGTCGACGGACGAGGTCTACGGCAGTCTCGGAAAGGAGGGACTGTTCACCGAGAGCAGTCCGATCTGCCCGAACAGTCCGTATTCGGCTTCCAAGGCATCGGCGGACCTGATGGCGCGTGCCTATCATGAGACCTTTCATCTGCCGGTGCAGATCACGCGCTGTTCGAACAACTACGGTCCCTATCAGTTCCCGGAGAAGCTGATCCCGCTGATGATCACGAGGGCGGGAGCGGATGAGAGCCTGCCGGTTTACGGAGACGGGATGCAGATCCGGGACTGGCTGCATGTGAAGGATCACTGCAGGGCGATTCGTACCGTACTGGAAAAAGGGGTTTCGGGCGAGGTCTACAATATCGGCGGCAACAACGAAAAGACGAATATCGAGATCGTGGGTCTGATTTTGGACAGGCTGAACAAGCCGCAGTCGCTGATTTCTTACGTGGAGGATCGGCTCGGTCACGACAGGCGCTATGCAATCGACAATTCGAAGATCTGCCGGGAGCTGGGATGGAGGCCGAGCTATACCTTTGAGCAGGGCATCGAGGAGACCATCGACTGGTATCTCGAAAATGAGGATTGGGTTCGCTCGGTGAAGGCGAAATGATCCGGGAAAATCAGAAATATCTCAACCGGATCCAGATCTTTCTTGACGCGGGGACGGTCGTGCTCTCTTTTCTTCTGGCTTTTTACCTGCGTTTTTACACGGGGATCTTTTCCAAGGGAACGATATCTCTCGAGCTGGAAAAGGCGCTGGTTCCGATCTTTGCCAGCATTCCGGTCTACTTATCCGCCTACAGCCTGACGGATCTGTATCAGCCGAGGCGGACGAAACGTCTCGGAGACGAGATTCGAGGCGTCGTGCGGGGAAATTCTCTCGGATTTCTGATTTTGACGCTGCTGCTCTTCGCCTTTAAGCTAATCAACTTCTCCCGGTATGTGCTGCTGACTTTCTATATCTTAAACATCCTGCTGACTTCGGGCAGCCGTTTGATAATCCGCCTGATCCTGCGCAAATATCGTCGGGACGGCTATAATCTCAAGCACTGTCTGTTGGTGGGAGCGACACCGGCGGGACTGGATTTTTTGGAAAAGGTCAGGAAGAATCCGCACTGGGGCTACCATCTGGTCGGCATCCTCGATGAGGAGGAGCAGGTGCAACAGCACTGTCCGGATCTTCGAAGGCTCGGCGGGATGGATGAGATCGCCGCCGTTCTGGAGGAATATTATATCGACATCGTGATCATCACGATCTACGGCGGGGACTATGAGCGTCTCGGAATGCTGATCGCCGCCTGTGAAAAGGCGGGCGTCAAGACGAATCTCATCCCCTATTACTACAAATATATCCCGGCGCAGCCCTATATGGACGATCTCGACGGGCTGCCGATCATCGACACCCGTCATGTCCCCTTGGACAATCTGCTCAAGGCGGCCTGCAAGAGGGCTTTTGACGTCCTCTTTTCGCTGTCGGCTCTCCTGCTGCTCTCTCCTTTGCTGCTGCTGGCGGCGGCTTTGACGAAGCTGACTTCACCGGGTCCCGTCATCTACAGGCAGGAGCGGGTGGGAAAAAACCGCAGAACCTTTCAGATGTACAAGTTTCGCTCGATGCGGGTGCAGGCGGCCGAGGAGGAAAAGAAGGAGTGGACGAGGAAGGACGATCCGCGCAAGACGAGATGGGGCAGCTTCATGCGAAAGACGAGCATCGACGAACTTCCGCAGTTTTTCAATGTGCTGCTCGGCGATATGAGCATCGTCGGACCTCGTCCAGAGAGGCCCTTTTTTGTCGAGCAGTTCAAGGAGGAAATCCCCAAGTATATGATCAAGCATCAGGTGCGTCCGGGGATCACGGGCTGGGCGCAGGTCAATGGCTGGCGGGGCGACACCTCGATTCTTCGCAGGATCGAATTTGACCTTTATTATATCGAAAACTGGACCTTTTTCTTCGACCTGAAGATCATCTTTTTGACGGTGTTCAGAGGTTTTGTCAACAAAAACGCATATTGAGACGAGATTCAGAGCGTTTGATTCTATGGATTGGAAATGAAAGGATACTATGGTTTTTTCAAGCGGGATTTTCTTATTTCAGTTTCTGCCGATTTTTTTCATCGGCTATTATCTGCTGCCGACCATTCGTCTGCGCAATCTCTGGGCGTTGGTGGCGAGCCTGTATTTTTACGGCTACGGGGAACCTCTCTTCGTCGTTTTGATGGGGGTCTCGATCCTGGTCAACTATCTTTTCGGTCTGGGAATCTATGCTTTTCGGGATTCGAAGGCGCGGATGAAGGGCCTGTGGATCGGAAGTGTCTTCTTCAACTTCACCCTGCTCTTTATCTTCAAATATCTGGATTTTTTCGTGGAGACGGCGAATGCTCTCCTGCATCTGCAGTGGAAGGCGCCACAGATCCCTCTGCCGATTGGGATCTCTTTTTTCACCTTTCAGGCCTATTCTTATGTCTACGATGTCTACATACAGGAGGACAGACAGGCCTATCTCCAGAGGAATCCGCTGGATCTCGGACTGTATATCAGTATGTTTCCCCAGCTGATCGCAGGCCCCATCGTCCGCTACCGGGATATCGCATCGCAGATCCGCAGCAGGCGTCTTTCGGTCTCGGCGACGGCCGGGGGCATCCGGCGGTTTTTGATCGGGTTGTCGAAAAAGCTCCTGCTGGCAAATGCGATGGGGAGGATCTCCGCCGACGTCTTCGCGGAGCAGCCCTCCGAGGCGGGCGCTCTCTTTCTGCTGCTGGGCGCGCTTTCGTACAGTTTTCAGATCTATTATGATTTTTCCGGGTATTCGGATATGGCGATCGGCCTTGGCCGTATGATGGGCTTTTCCTTTCGGGAAAACTTCGACTATCCTTACCGGGCTCTCTCGGTGACGGATTTTTGGCGGCGCTGGCATATCTCGCTCTCTCAGTGGTTTCGGGATTATCTTTACATTCCTCTGGGGGGATCGCGGAAAGGAGAGGGGCGAAGGATACGCAACCTCCTGATCGTCTGGACTTTTACGGGACTGTGGCATGGAGCGAACTGGACCTTTGTCCTCTGGGGACTCTGGTATTTTTGTTTTTTGACTGGGGAAAAGCTCCTGCAAAAAAAGCTGGGAAAGCCGGTCGAGGAGGTCTTGCCCTCTTTTTTGACCTATCTGTACACGATGAGCGTCGTCCTGATCGGCTGGGTGCTCTTCAACTCCCCTTCGGCAGCCGCCGCCCTCGCTTATCTGCGGGGGATGCTCGATTTTTTGGCCGGCGGTCTCTTTCCGGGAAGGGCGGCTTTTTACCTGCTCAATTTCCGCTGGGAATATCTCGCCTGCATAATTTTTGCGACGGATATCCCCCGGAGGCTGCTTGCGAGCCCCACGGAAAAGCTTCGCGGGATCCAGGCTTTCGGAATCCTTGAGACGGCGATCTACGGCGGGCTGTTTTATCTTTGTATTCTCTATATCATGAAGGGCAGCTACAACCCCTTCATCTATTTTAATTTTTAGGCGGGTGATCGGATGAAGGCCGGAAAAAGAGATCTGTGGACGGCGGCGCTGTTTTTTCTCTGCTGTCTTTTCTTCCTGTGGAACAATCAGTCTCTCTATATGCCAAAGGCGCAGCGGGAAGGATACGGTCGGCGGCTCTTCGAGATGTATGGGGAGAGAGTCCCGATGCGGGAGAAGGATCGGAGCCTGAAAAAGCTGATCGCGGAGAGGGAAAAGCTCTATAATGACCATCTCTTTGAGAGGCTCGGCTTCGCGGAGCGTTACGGAGGGCTGCAGCGGGCGCTGGGCAAGCGGATGCTCGACGATCCGAAGGAAGATATGCGGGTCTACCGGGGAGAAGGAGAGAGGCTTTTTTATGCGATCCCGAGGAGGATAAAGGCTGCGAAGCTTGAGGAGATGGCGGATTCCATCGCGGCTTTTGCGGGTCGCTTAGAGGAGGAGGGCGTCGATTTCGTCATGGTGAGCGCGCCGAATCGAAACGAACTGCTTTGTTCGTATCTGCCGAAGGGAACGGCGGACTTTTCCCGGGAGAATCGGGAGGGGTTTCTTTCAGAACTTGCCAAGAGAGGGGTCGAGACCCTCGATCTGCAGGAGCGTTTTGCGGGAGCTGAAGGCGATTCGGTTTTCTACCGAACGGACACCCACTGGCGCAATGCCTTTGCGCTTGAGGCCGCGGAGATCCTTGCGGAGAGTTTTCCCCGGACTCTCCTGCCTCAGGGCAGGAAGGAGATGTATTATCGGGAGCGCTTTTATCCGGCTTTGTATATCGGATCGATGGGCAAACGCAGCGGCAAATATTTTTTCGATGGAAAGGACGACTATACCCTGCTTCTCCCGGATGAGATGACTTCTTACTATTATATGAAGACCGAGGATCCGGATGAGAGGGAGTGGGAGAAGCGCGGCAGCTTTGAAGAGGTCTTCCTGCGGGAGGAGGTGCTCGATTCGGAGGATGAGTATATCGACCGCTATACGGCGATGATGGGCTACGGGACGGCTCTGGAATACATCCGCAACGAGAATCTGAGCCGGGGAAAGGTTCTCATGATCAAAGACTCCTTCGGGATGCCTCTTGCCGCCTATCTGAGTACCCAAGTCCACGAGCTCTATCTTGTGGATCTGCGAAATGCGAAGATGAAGGAAAGGCTGTGGGCGCTGATCGGCGAAAAACGGCCGGAGCAGGTGATATTCCTGTATTCACCCACGAGCCTTTACTATTTTGACGAGATGTTCGATCTTCCTTCCTGAAATAAAAAACCACCCTTTTCTTTTTGTCGAGCATATACTATACTGAAATAGAACATATGTTCGGAATGGAGGGGGAAGATCGGGATGGAAAAATATAGCTATGAGCAGGTAGAGCAGGCGCTCTGCGGATATAAGCAGGCAGAGGAGGAGAGCGTCAAGGAGACTTGTCTCGAAGCGCTGCTGACCTATCTGACCCCTCTGCTGCAAAAGAAGATACGCCATTATTTCGGATCTTTGGAGAGGGAAGGCAGGGAGGATCTGCTGCACGACGGTTATCTGCGTTCGATTGAGCTGATCGAAGCCTTCGATATGGAAAGAGGGATCCCTTTTCTCGGCTATATGAAGCGGATGCTGGGCTGTTTTTACTTCGACAGGCGCAAAGCGGCGGCAAAGGCGGAAAATCGCTGCTTTTTCGATGAGCAGTACATGCAGCCGGAAGAGGATCTGCGCCTTCGAGATATCGAAATCGAAGATCTGCTGCGGGTGCTCAACGAAAAGGAGGAGCGCATCGTGCGGGAGAATGTGATCCTCGGACAGAAGCTGATAAGGGTCGCTGAGGAGATTGGAATCTCGTATCTCTATGCGAAGGAAGTCAAACGCAATGCTCTTAAAAAACTCCGCAGGAGCATTTCATAAAAAGATTGATAAACTATAGATTTAATGGTAAAATAGATGAAGTCAGGACCGTTGTCTTGGAAATTTTTTGAGAAAGGAACACTGAGATGAAAAAATCCAAAAAGAGAGCAGCTTGGCTGCTCACACTGGTGACGGCCTTTTCGTCCGTCTTTCCGGCCTATGCGGACAGCGCGCTCGTCAAGGGCCTCGCAAAGAAAGATCAGATGAAAGCCGAGCAGACGAGCATCGGGTTTGCAGGTCTTGCACCTGATGAAAAAGTCAAGATCATCGTTCTTTTGAGCGGAGGAACCGCAGTGGACGAAGCCGTAAGGAGGGGAGTCTCCCTGTCGGAGCTGTCGGATTCCATGATGGATTCTTCGGCTATGGAGGCAAGGAGACAGCAGGAGGTCGTAAAGAGAGAGATTTCAGATGAAAACATTGATATCACTTACCATTTTTCCTATGACACGATTGTCAACGGTTTTTCTGCGACGGTAAAAGCTCAGGACGCCCTCAGGATCGCTGAGATGCCGGGAGTCATTGCGGTGCGAAAGAGCCGTCAGTACAGAAAGCCTAAGCCGATACCGGCGATGGAGAGCGGTAAAGGAATGATCGGAGCGGATATCCTCCAAGGGGAGGGGCATACCGGAAAAGGGATCGTCGTTTCGGTGATCGACTCGGGTTTTGATCCTTCTCACCCGGATCTGACTCTGGGAGACGCTTCTGAAGTGAAGCTGAGGCCTGCGGATGTTTCGGCTCTCGGGCTTCCGGGAGAGTACAAATCAGAAAAGATTCCCTATGGATATGACTATGCCGATGAGGACAGGGATACCGTGGAAAAAGGCTTTGGCAGCCATGGAATGCATGTAGCGGGAACGATTTCTGCAAACGGTACGGATGGAAAAGGGGGTATACGAGGAGTGGCTCCCGACGCCCAGATCCTTGCGATGAAGGTATTTCCGGATGACAGGCCGACAGCTTCCGACGATGTGATCATTCGTGCGATTGATGATTCCGTCAAGCTGAGAGCGGACGTCATGAATCTCAGTCTCGGTTCCGACGCCGGCATGGCGATTGAGGACGCTTTTGATTTTGAGCGTCTTGCAGTGCAAAGAGCGGCGAATGCGGGCGTCGTGATGGTGATCGCCGCAGGCAACGCGAACCATTATGGCACGGCGACACAGTTTTTGCCGGGCGTTGCAAATCCGGACTATGGAGTTGTCGGGACGCCGGCAGCCTATGAGGAGTCCTTTGCGGTCGCTTCGATCAACAATGTCAATATTAACGGATTGGATGCGATGACGATACAGGAAGGCGAAAAATCCTTCAAGATGCCTTTCCGCGTCGGAGGGGCTCTTCCGGTGACGACAGGAACGCCGCTTTCCGTTGAATTTGCAGGACTTGGAACGAAAGAAGAAGTCGCGGATAAGGACTTTACAGGGAAACTCGTCATCATTGAAAGAGGAAAGATCACCTTTGCGGAAAAAGCGGAGAACGCGCATAGCAAGGGAGCGGTAATGGCGATGATCTACAATCATGAAGCCGGGGGAAACAGTTTCATCGGCATGGCGGGATTGGAAGAAGCGAAGATCCCGGTCGCTTCTATGCTCCGGGCGGACGCCCTCTCTTTGAAGGAGAAAAAAGATCTCGTTGCGACTTTTACAAATGGTGAAACCGTCGATATCGTCAATCCGAAAGGCGGAAAGATGTCAGATTTCACTTCCTGGGGAGTCACGGCGGATCTCACTCTCAAGCCGGAGATCACGGCGCCGGGAGGAGATATCCGCTCCTTGGATAACGGCAACGGATATCAGCAAATGAGCGGCACTTCGATGGCGACACCGCATATAGCCGGAGCGACGGCGCTTTTCCTCGAAGCGAAGAAAGACAGTCTGCTCAAAGGAAAGACGGAAATGGAAAAGGTATTGCTTACGAAAAACATCTTCATGAGTACGGCTGTTCCGGTAGAGTACGACAAAGGCGTCTATGAATCTCCGCGAAGACAGGGTGCGGGAATACTGAGCCTGACAGGAGCCGTCAATACGCCGGCCTACCTGCGCAATGGGAAGACGAAGCAGGCGAAGGTGGAGCTTGGAGACAAGGTGAACTCCGGAAATTTTGATTTTGAGATCGTCAACTTCTCGGATGAGCCGGTCACTTATAATATTACGGCGCAGGCAACGATGGACTCCGTTTCTGAAGGAAAGGTCAATCCGAATATGCCGCAGAGCATAAGTTCGCAGATCACACTGTCTCATCCGCAGACGGTCACGGTAGGAGCCGGATCGCGTGAGACGATCACGGTAAGCTATGATTTCTCAGGCTTGTCATCCTTTGAAACGAGCTTGCCGAACGGATTCTTTGTGGAGGGATTCGTCCTGCTTAAAGATGCGGATGAGATCGAGCCGAACCCGACTCTTTCGATCCCCTTTGTCGGATTCAAAGGAGACTGGAAACAGGCCAGGATCTTAGATTACAACAACTATGAGATCTTCGCCGGAGAGGGAAGGCCTTTCTACGATCTGTATACCGGACTGTATACGACCGTTTCTTATAATCCGGAAGAAGGAAAGTATCAGGATCTGGGCTCGACAAGAGACGGAAAGGACTATAAAAAGGAGAATATCGCTTTTTCACCGGATGGAGATGAAAACGGAGACAAGGCTTTCTTCGGCGCGACCTTCCTGCGAAATGCCCGTGAGATGAGCATCGAGATCCAAGATAAAGACGGAAAAGTGATCGCCACGCCATATCAGCTGGATAAATCCGAGTTCATCCCGAAAAACTTCTATGACGGAAATGACCAAAACCCGCTCTTCCATGCCGAAGAAGACTGGAGCTGGGATGGAAAACTCGCCTCGGGAACACAGGCTCCGGACGGAGACTATAAATTTGTAGTCAAGGTGAAGCTTGGAGTGAAAGACGCCGAGTATCAAGTGATGGAGATGCCGATTAAGATCGACACGGTAGATCCGATCCTCGTCGAAGTGGATGAAGGAGATAAGGAAGTGAAACTGACCGCAGTGGACAGTGCGGCAGGTATTCGAGAATATCGCCTGGAGCAAGAGGGAAAAGAGACATTATTCAGCGAAAACGGAATCTTTGAAGGACTCGATATCCCGGAGCTGAAAAAGACTAGGAGAAAGTACTTTGTCATTGACAATGCCCATAATATCGTCACTCTCGAAAAAGAGGCGGAGCAGGAGAAAAAAGAAGATTCCGGCGGAGCAGGCAAACCGGATATGGATAAGGGAGATGACGAGATCGCTCCTCCTTCACAAAAAATGGAAGACAAGTCTGCCGATAAGGATAAGGCGACCGACTCCAAGCCGTCCGAAAAGAGGTTTACCGATGTGGAAAGCAGCCATTGGGCCAAGGAGGCGATTACTGCGGTCACGGAAAAAGGATGGTTCAGCGGATATCCCGACGGAAGTTTCCGACCGAAAAATACGATAAGCCGAGCGGAAGCTGCACTGGTGCTCGTCAAAGTCTTCGATCTCAAAGCGGCGGATACGGGAGTGAAATTCTCGGATGTACCTGAAGACGCCTGGTATGCGGAGTCTGTGAAAACGCTGAGCAGTCTGGGCGTCATGAGCGGATTCCCGGACAACAGTTTCCGTCCGCAGGCAAAGGTGGATCGGGAACAGATGATGGTGCTCCTAGTGAAAGCGATGGAGAAGAGCGGAAAGACGCTCGAAGGAAAAGAACTGAGCTTCACAGATGCGGACAGCATCAGCGTCTGGGCGAAGTCCTATGTGGAAAAGGCACAGGCAAATGCTCTGGTCAGCGGCTTTGAAGACGGAAGCTTCCGACCGAAGTCTCCGGTCAGCCGAGCGGAGCTTGCGATGATGCTCTATCGTCAGATGGAGAACGGCAAGTAAAAATCAGAATCGGATCCATAGATCATCCATAGAAAAGAGATCCATCCCAAGTAAGTGTTTGAGAGAAATTAAAACATTAAAATGGCTGAACTTCAACATTTCATTTGTTGAGTTCAGCCATTTTTTATTTTTTGTCTCAGGACTTTCGAAGCCTGTATGCGATATCTTCGTTTTATACTATTACTTATCTGAATGTCATCTGACAAAAAGCCGCATTTGTTGTTTTAACATGGATCTGGTTTCCGGCGGTGTCGATTCAATAAGGTTTTAGTATGTTACCGGAGAGCGGCGTCCGATCTCTTATCTGGATCCATCAGAATCCGAACCGGCAGATTTTCTTTGTTTTCAAAGCGCAGATAGACGGTGGGATAAGTGAGAGCCGTCGTGACTAATGCACCGGGAGGCGCAGAGGAGAGATAGGAATCGACGATGATCTCCTTTTTCTCATTGACCCATACATCCCGAATCTCCGCGGAATAGCCGCCGCTGGGTCTCATGCCGTATCCGATGAAGACATAGGTAAATTCTCCTTCTTGAAGTATTGCGGTAGAGGGTTCCTGATTGACTGAGCCGGGGTAATCCGGACGGATATAAGCGCCGGATTGGAAGATCGGATAGTTGTGAGGATCCTGGATCTCTTCGAAGAGAAGAGCGGTTTCACGGAGAACATCGTTATAGACGGCAGGCACCCGATCCACCTCCATCGAAAAGAGCCTCTTATGAGGATTCCAGCGGATACTCGAAGAAAAGCATTCTGCCGAAAAGGAAAGAGGGATCATCAGATGCCCATTATAAATCTGAGCCGGTCGATAGAGGGTGACGATCTTGTTGTTGATTTTTGCTTTCTTGCTGCCGCTTTGGAGCTCGATCGTCCGGCTGCCGTTTTTTGCGGTGACGATCCTTGTTTTTGGATCCCAGTGAAATTCAAAGCCCAAATGTTCTCCGATCCCGCGGAAGGGAAGAAAGGCCATTTCTTTTTCAGTCAAAAAGCCGGTCACAGAGATCGGCTTTTGATTGATTTCTATTCGAAAATGGCTGTCGTTTTCTTCCGCAAAGACGGATCCGGAGATCATGAGGACAAAGAGGGACAAAAGAAAGAATATCTTTTGCACTGTGTTTCTCATGATACACCTCCTGATTGGAATTTAGTTGACTCGTCTGCCATAGAGGAAGCTTCTTCCGGCGCTGCTGAGGCTGCTGATCTTGACGGATTCTCCCGGCTGCGGTGCATGGATGTACATTCCGCCGCCGACATAGATGCCTACATGTCCCGGGAAGAGAACCAGGTCGCCGGAGCGAAGGTCGCTTCGAGAGATCTTCTTTCCGACGAAACGCTGTTCATAGGATGTTCTCGGGAGGGAGATACCCGCCTTGCGGTAGACATATTGGGTGAATCCGGAGCAGTCAAACCCTTTGGGCGTCGTGCCTCCCCATCGGTAAGGAACGCCGATGTACTGTTTGGCGATGCCGACAATGCCGGATACCTTGGGTTTTGTTCCGTAGGCGATGATCCTCGGTTTGGACGCCGTGAGCACCGTCTCGGAGAGAACCGTCTTATCTGTGATTTTTCCGTTTACTTCAATCACTTCGCGGTAAACTTCCTTGACTCCGTTGGATCCTTCCTCGATCACCTTGGTCTTGCCTTCGGTCATCGAAGAATCGGGAACCCGTTTTTCTCCCTTGTAGACCGGAAGTTTCGCCTTGTCGTTATAGGTCACTTTGACGTCGAGGATCGGCCTTGTACTTTCGATGTTCGGGATCACATGATTTTCACCGGCGCCTCGGAAGAGGTTGGAACGAGTGACGAGAGCGAGTTCTTTCGCCGGGCTGACCATTGAGAGAGCCTGATTTCGTGAAATGACCTTGTCCACACTGACTTTATGGGCGTCGACAACAGCGACCTGCTGGATGAATTCCGCTTTGGCATTTTCCTTGCCTGCGACAAAGGGTTCTTTGATCTTGTCAAGAACGAGGGAGGCATCTTCCTCCGCTTTGACTGCCATCAGAACGTTCCCGTCCGCCTTGATCAGACAGGCGGGCGCTTTGATGTCCAGGCTGCTGATGATATTGGCCTGCAGGCTTACATCGTCGGTGAGGGCGTTGCCGCCGAGCCTTCCTTTTACATATTCGAATTTGCTTTCATAGACGATATCCTCTCCCTTGGCGGCTCGAAGCTGTGCATCGACCTGCTCCGCGATCTCTTCCACATGGGAGATATGTTTGACGAAAGCGATGTGTTTGCCGTTTAAGCGCACCTCGTAGCCGATCCCCGGCTGCTGAGATACGAGAAATACAAAAACCGCGATCAGTGCGATCAGTGCAACGAGATAGATCCGGTTCTGCAGCAGTTTCCGCTTGAATTCTTTCGGCATCGTAATCATAAGTAAAAATCCTCCGTATTGATAATCTTTTTATTCTTTTTTGAGCTTCATCATCCGATATTTTGTCTGCTGATCACTTTCAGATTATAGCACAAAATTCAAGTAAAAAAAACCTTTTTGTTACAAAAAAATTACAAAGAGGTTTTTTTGTTCATTTCGGGGGAGGTCTGTTCTTCAAATTTTTTCCATAAGGATGAAGAAGCGTTGCTTTCTATAGTTTTCATTCTGTTTCTGACGAAGAAGAGAGGAAAATCGGAAAATGAAATTCATCTTCTGAAAAGTGAAGAAAATTTAATAAACTCCGGACGAGGGCATTGCAATTCTTTTTCCGTATTTTGTATAATAATTGTAAGAAACTGTTTTCCGGAAGGAAAGAGAGGGGCATCGGCAATGAGGGCATGGAGTTTTGGGGTTCGTCTGCTGTTCTATATAACAGTGCTGCTCGGCATGTTTGTCTTGATTGATGTTCTCATGAAAGGGAATCTTCCTTGTAAAAATAACAAATCAGTCGTTTTGTCAGATGACAGTTCAGACAGGCAATAGTATGACGGGAGGGGGCGGAGCGGAGCTCTGTCTTTTTAACAGGAATGAGGAAGAGGATCGTTTGGAGAACAGGGGGAAGATTTGAGTGAAAAGCGTAGCGGATGATGTTCGTGATTTTCGAATGGTGATTCTTATTATATTTGTCATATCTTTCTTCCCGGCAATAGCAACTTTCTTCCGTATAGTATTTCTCAAAGCTGTGGCCAAGATTTTGGAGCTCCTTGTAGCAGAGGGATTCATATCTCTTTTTCCTCTCTTTTCCAAGGATCGGCGGCAGGAGGCGGAGGATGCGATGAGGAGGAAGGGAATTATCGGAATCTCGCCGGCTCTGACAGAGTGGGAGATCGGGTTTGCGGCATTTGCTCTGAGTACGACCGGCAGGATCCTTGATGCGGCAATAGCGGGAAGGATAACCGGAAAACTGCGTCCGATGGAAGAGTATGTCGGTCTGACGATGGAAGAAGCGCGGCAGCTTGTCAAACGTGAAAGAGAGAGGTCGATTTTCCGGAGTGAACAAAAAAAAGAGAGAGAAAAAGTCATTCTTGCGGCTCTGGATGATGCGGAAGAGAATCTTCGGAAATTTCATGGGAAATCCGAAGAGCTGCGGAACAAAAGCCTGACGAATGGCAATACGCAAATCGAGGAGCCGGAAGACAGTCTCTGGGAAGAGGAATAAAAACTTGTCTGCAGCACTTGAAGAGGGCCGGAAAATGAAGAAAAGAGAGAGCCGGGGAAAAAAGGGAGCTGAGAAAGAAGATTTTTAGAGGAGGGGAGAGGCTGTGATGAGCTGGGAAACATGGTTTTTACGGATTCTGTTCGTTCTTGCGGTGCCCAGTCCCCTCCTTTTCATTGTGGTTATGGATTTGGATTTTGATTTGCGCAATCCCGGGTGGGCCCATTTTATCCTGCTGGGGATCTATATCTGTATTCTTTCGGTCATAGAACGTCTCTTTGATCGGGAGCTCAATTTGAAAATGGAAAAGGAGATGAAGGAGAAAGGAATGATCGTACGCTCTCCTTTGATCAGAGGCTATTTTCTCAGATCCAGAAGGGAGAGCTGTGTTGCGGTCATCAATCCTTCAGGCCGGATCGAAGCCCTGATGATACGCGGGGCAGGTCTGGAAAATTTCCGGCATCTGATGCAGTACATAGGACTGACCATCGAGGAGGCAAGGGCGCTTACGGCGAAAGAGACGGCAAGCAATATCTTCTGGCCGCCAGTCAGAGGAGAGGCGATCTGGAAGGCTCTTGACGAAGCAGAGAAGAAGCTTCGGGAGCTTCGGGAGGAGCAGGAGAGAATCCGCCGGCTTGGGAGTCTGCATATGGAAGAGCCGGCAGACAGCCTTTGGGAAGAGGAAGAGCAGTGAAGAGAAAGCTTCGTCGATGACTCAGGGAAGATCCAAGCTTTGATGGTACGCAGGCAGGGTTTGGGGAATTTCCGGCATCAGCCGCAGTACATAGGATTGACGATCGAGGAGGCAAGAGCTCTTTCGGAGAAAGAGGCGAATAAGGAAAATGTGCGGTCGGAACTTAGACAAAAGGTGATCAAGGAAGCTCTCGATGAAGCGGAAAAAAATCTTCAGAAGTTTCAGGCGGAAAAGGATAAGGAAAGATGAGCGGAAAAAAGGCCCCCGAATAGTTACGAAAAATTTACAGTTTCAGCTGAAGGATAGATTTTTTGAGATTTTTATGTATAATATGTAGAATATAACACTTTAAGCTGTATGAGCATAGATGATACAGTAGATAAAAACAGAACTTTGAATCAAGAGGGGGAAGACCAATGTCAGAACTGGCGTCGAAAAATTCGGAAAAAAAAGGTTTGTTTTCAAAGAAAAACAGAAACGGAAAAAAGGGAAAGAAAAAATGGATCATCATCACAGTCCTACTGGCGGTTCTGATCGGCGGAGGCTATATGCTGTCGAAGAAATTCGCCGGGGCGGCCGGGGAGATCGTCAGTGTCGGAGAAGTCACGAAAGGTCTGCTCGAGGAGAAGATCGGCATCAACGGCACGATTTCGGGAACGGATTCCGCGGAGATTTCCTCCAGCCTGCCCTATGAGATCCTGCAGATCAACGTCAAAGAGGGGGATATCGTCAAAAAAGGCGATGTGCTTGCCGTCCTGGACGACCGGGTGCTCCGGGATGATCTGGATATGGCGGTCAGTGATCTGGAGCTTTCCCGTATGCAGATTCAGGAGCAGAGGAATACGAAGATCGACACTTCCACCGAGGGTGCTCAGATCCAGGTCAGGCAGGCTCAGGAGGATCAGAAAGAGGCGGAAAGGCAGCTTGCGATCAAAAAATCTCTGCTGGACAGCGGAGCGATCCCGCAGGAAGAGTATATGCAGGCGGAGCTGATGGTCAAAAAATCCAAGGCTGCGGTAGAGACGGCGGAGGAAAATCTCCGCAGGACGCAATCAGAAATCAAAAAGGCGGTGGAAGCCGCTCAGGTGAAAGGATCGCAGCTCAAAGCCCTCGAGATCAAGGAGCAGATCATCAGCCGCAAGAAGAGCGATCTGGAAAAAGTGCGGATCATAACGCCGATCGACGGGACGGTGACGAGGGTCAACGCGAAGCTGGGAAGGCTTGCCACCGCGGTCGGCGAGGGAAATTCCATGACGAGCCGGGCGCTCTTTGTCGTCGAGAATCTCAGTGATCTGCGCATCTCCGTCAAGGTCAGCGAATACGATATCGGCAAGATCAAGATCGGACAGAAGGTGCGCATCACTTCGGATGTACTGGGGGATGACGAGGCGGAGGCGGTCGTTGCAAGGATCGCGCCGACCGGAGAGCTCAAGGAAGGCTCGGCGAATCGTGAGATGGTCATCCCGGTGGAGCTGCATATCACCAGGAGAGATCCGCGCCTGATCGCCGGGATCACGGCTCAGGCGACCATCGAGATCGAAAAGAAGGACAATGTGCTCAAAGTGCCTGTAGACGCTCTCTATGAAAAAGAAGGAGAAAATTATATCGTCCTCTTCCGTGAGGACGCTTCTGTGAAAAACGGTGGAAAGGTCAAGGTCCTCAAGGTCAAGACGGGCCTCGAGTCCGCGACGGAGGCGGAAGTGAGTTCCGCAGAGCTCAAAGAGGGAGATCAGGTGATCCTCAGTCCGCGTCTGGATTTTGAAGACGGAGATCAGGTGATGCTTGAGAGTCTGATAATGCAGGCGCAGGGAAAACAAGTCGAGGAGGAAAAGCAGGAGGAGAAGAAGGAAGAGGAGAAGGACGAAAAGGACGGAGAAAAGAAAGAAGAGAAAAAAGATGAATAACAAGGCGAGCAGTTTGATAGAGATGAAGGATCTGTACAAGATCTATCAGATGGGAGAAGTGGAGCTGGCGGCGCTGAAAGGCGTCAGCCTGCAGATCGGCAACGGGGAATTTGTCGCGATCATGGGGACCTCCGGCTCCGGAAAATCGACGCTGATGAACATTATGGGCTGTTTGGACCGTCCCACCAGCGGGGATTATTTTCTGGAAGGGCTCGACATCAAATCCAAGACGGAGGATGAACTTTCTTATATACGCAATCAGAAGATCGGCTTTGTCTTTCAGTCCTTTAACCTGATCGCAAGGACCTCCGCCCTCAAGAATGTGGAGCTGCCGATGATTTACGCGAAAAAAAATGCGCATCAGCGTCATGAGAGAGCCGTGGAGCTGCTGGAAAAGGTCGGTCTGGGAGAGCGCCTGGATCATATGCCCAACGAGCTTTCCGGCGGACAGCGGCAGAGAGTCGCCATCGCCCGGGCATTGACGAACGAACCGCCGATCGTGCTGGCGGACGAGCCCACCGGAAACCTGGATACCAAGTCCAGCGTCGAGATCATGGAGATCTTCCGCGATCTCAACAAAGAGGGCAAGAGCGTGATCATCGTCACCCACGAGCGGGATATTGCAGAGTTCACGAACCGTATCGTCACTTTCCGGGACGGACAGATCATTTCAGACGAAAGAAGGTGAAGCCGTGTTTCTGATCATGGAAAATGTCAAGCTGGCGCTGTCCAGTATCAAAGCGAACAAGATGCGTTCTTTTCTGACGATGCTCGGCATCATCATCGGGATCTCCTCGGTGATCACCATCGGCTCCCTCGGGGACACCTCCAAGAGAGTGCTGGCAAAAGAGTTTGACTCTTTCGGAAAGAATCGTGTCATCATCTATATCAAAGGAAGTAATGATATTCGGGATTCCGATTTTTTCACTCTGGAAGACATGAAGATCATCAAAGAGCGTTTCGGTGAAGATATCGCCTATCTCTCGCCCCGCACCGGCGGAAGCTCCGATGTGTTTTCCGGGAGGAGCAAGGCGAAAGTCAGTATCACCGGCGTCGACAAAGGCTATGAGGAGATGACGAATCTGAAGATGATCCGCGGACGCTTCCTCAACGAGGCGGACGTCAAGGCCCGCAGAGATGTGGGGATCGCGGACAAGGTTCTCGTGGAAAAACTCTTCGGGACGGCGGATGCTCTCGGCAGGACGATCAAAATGATCGTCGACGGCAACCCGACGAGCGTGACGATCATCGGGGTCTATGAGAAGGAAGCGAGCATCTTCGGCGGGCTGATCACTTCGGACACGACGGAGTTTTTCATGCCCTATACCAAATATCCCGCCCAGCTGGACTATATGGGGATGCTGGATTTCAAGACCACGGAAAGCAAGCCCTCCAAAGCGGTGGCGGAGAGAGTGAAAAATTTCGTCTTCAAGCTGAAAAAAGGCGATGAGAGCCGCTACGGAATGGAGAGTACCGAGGGACAGCAGTCGATGATGGACGGGATTCTTGGAACCCTTTCCCTCGCCCTCGGTGCGATTGCGGCGATCTCCCTCGTCGTCGGCGGCATCGGGATTATGAACATCATGCTGGTCTCCGTCACCGAGAGGACGAAGGAGATCGGGATTCGAAAATCCCTCGGTGCCCGCCGAAAAGATATATTATTACAATTTCTTGTCGAGGCTATGCTTGTGTCCGCCACCGGTGGTATAATAGGAACAGGACTCGGTCTTTTGCTCTCTTCCGCGATTGCGGTCTTCCTCAAGGTGGATCCGGTCGTCGATCCGAAGATGGTCGTGACCTCGGTGCTCTTCTCCGCCGTTGTGGGAGTGTTTTTCGGGATCATGCCGGCAAATCGTGCTGCAAAGCTCGATCCGATCGATGCCTTACGATATGAATAGGTGGTGATGACCGATGAAGACGTCGGTTCAAGGAAACAAAAAGAAAAGTCAGAAGAAAAAAACCGTGGCGGCGGCGCTGACTGCGGTGTTGATGGCGGGGAGCCTGATCCTGCAGCCCGCCGCAGCGCCTTCGACGGTGCTCGTGCTGATCAACGGAACACCGCTGCAGACCGATCAGCCGGCGGTGATACGAAACAGCCGAACCATGGTGCCTTTCAACGCGATTTTTTCCGCTCTCGGGGCGGAAGTCTCCTGGAGTGAAAAAGAGCAGAAAGTGACGGGGAAAAAAGGAGATCTCCTCATTGAGCTCTTCATCAACAAAGATGTGGCGCAGGTCAACGGAAAGAAAGTCAAACTCGACGCACCGGTGCAGATCATAGGCAGCCGGACGATGGTGCCGCTCAAATTCGTCTCGTCCAACCTCGGAGCCGAGGTGACCTGGGACGGGGTCAATTATATCGCCGGCGTCAATACTTCCCAGCCGACGGCGCTGGAAGATCTCTTTGCGGGCGGTTCCGATCCCTCTTCTCAGGTCGCCGTGACGGAGCCCGCGCCGATTCTCGATCCCGCTCCTGCGTTGCCAAAGCCCGAGGATAAGCCTCCTGCACTCCCGGAGCCGAAAGCTCCCGAGCCGGCAGCGCCTCAGCAGCCTCCGGCGCAGGATGGCGCCTCCTCCTCCGAGATGATCTCCGGGACCTATGCTCTGCAGAATCTGCAGAAGGAGAAGTTTGTCGTGCAGTTCGGCTCGAAAAACGCTCTGCAGCTCAAGAATCTCGGGACAAAAAAAGAGAGCTCCGGAAGCTATACGGTCTCCGGAACTTCAGTCAGCCTGACTTCGGATATCGTAAACGGAAGCTTCGTCGTCGAGAAGCTCAGGTACAACAACCGGGACATCATCCTGCTCAAAGACGCCGCAAACGGCAAGAGAGCCCTTGCGATGACGCCGATCCCCTATGAGGATTTCAAAAAGATCTGGGCAGGCGAGAAAAAATAAGTGCAGGAAAAGCGCTTCAAGGTATGGAAAAACCCCCGCATCCAAACGGATGCGGGGGTTTTTGGCGGTTCGCCTCAGACGACCTACAGGCTGATCTCAGACTCTGTAAGTCTCTGCAGCTTCGCTTCATGAGCGGAGACGATCGGGTCGGCCTTCGTGTAGAGGACGTTCTGATCGACGATATGCTGCATGAGCGCCTTGACAGCGGCGGGATCCTGTACTTCTTTGGCTCCCGCGATCTTCATGCTGTGTTTTTTGCCGCTGGCTTTGGCAAAGGTCAGATTGAGCGTAAACATGTCATTTCACCTCCTATTCCTGTGTCATGGTCTTGGATTCACTGCGGACGAACTCCGCAATCGGCTGTTCCTGTACGGCGGCGAGCAGAGCTTTCAGTGCATAGACCGCTTCATCCGTCGCCTCCGGATGGATGTTTCCCATCGTGCGGGTCAGGAAGCTTTCTTTGCCGTTTGCTCCCATGCCGGCCGAATATTTCAGCCGAAGAGAACCGGGCATTTTTTTCGTTTTCATCTCTCATCCCTCCTTTCGATAAGCTATATGTACGCAGGCTCAAAAAGGGTGGTAAAAAATTTGCGGTTCTATGGTACAATAGGTAATAGAAGAATAAAAGGAGGGAGGCGGATCATGCAGACTGTAAAGAAGGCGATCATACCCGCGGCGGGACTGGGAACGAGGTTTCTGCCGGCGACCAAGGCGCAGCCGAAGGAGATGCTGCCGATCGTCGACAAGCCGACGCTGCAGTACATCGTCGAGGAAGCCGTCGAATCGGGCATCACGGAGATCCTGATCGTCACCGGAAGAAACAAAAAATCCATCGAAGACCATTTTGACAAATCCGTGGAGCTGGAACTGGAGCTGGAGCGAAAGGGAGATGCGGAGCTGCTCTCGATGGTGCGGGGCGTCGGTGAGATGATCAATATCCACTACATCCGTCAAAAAGAGCCCAGAGGGCTCGGCGACGCGATCTACTGCGCCCGCAGTTTCATCGGGGACGAACCCTTTGCCGTCATGCTCGGCGACGATGTCGTCGATGCGAAGACGCCTTGTATCCGTCAGCTGATCGACGCCTATGAGGAGTATCAGACGACGATTCTCGGCGTGCAGAAGGTCGCTCGGGAGGAGACGAACAAATACGGCGTCATCAGCGGAAAGCTCATCGAAGACAGGATTTACAAGGTCAAGGATATGGTGGAAAAGCCGGAGCCGGAGGAAGCGCCTTCGGAGATCGCCGTGCTCGGACGCTATATCATCACGCCGCAGATCTTCGAGATCCTCAGACGTCTCAAACCGGGAAAAAAGGGGGAGATCCAGCTGACGGACGGACTGCGGGAGCTCTGCGGGAAACAGGCGATGTACGCCTATGTTTTCGAAGGAAGGCGCTATGATGTGGGAGACAAGCTCGGATTTCTTGAGGCGACGATTGATTTTGCCCTGAAGCGTCCGCAGCTGCGGGAAGATCTGCTCGCCTATCTTCAAAAAATAACAAAGATGTAATCTGTTTGTCGTTTTGCCGGGAGATTCTCGGGTTATAATAGAATGATGGAGAAGTATTTTTTGCAGTCAGAATCTAAGGGAGTGAAGAATATGAAGTGGAAGAGACGATGTGGAGCAGGGCTGCTTGCGGCGATGCTCTTTTCGGCCTCCTGTATCAGCGCGCAGGCCTCAGTCTATCCGGATATCGAGAGGCACTGGGCGAAGTCATATATCGAGCAGATCAGCGAAAACAGGCTGATCTCAGGCTATGAGGACGGGCGTTTCCGTCCGGACAACGAGGTGTCGCGACTCGAGGCGATCATCATGATCTGCAATTTGTTCCCGATGGATCAGATCGAAGAGGCCTATGCGACCCATCAGTCCAAATGGCTGGACAAATTTCGAAAGAACAATATCCCGGACTGGTCTTGGAAGCATATGGTCTTCGCTCTGGAGAAGAAGATCATCCCGGACAGCGATGCGATGCTCGGATCCCTGATGAGCAAGACCAGCAGGAAAGATCAGATCCGCGCCTTCAAATACGAGGCGGTGGTCTTCCTCGTCAATGCGCTGGGCTGGACGAATGAGAGAAGCGCTGTCGTCGTTCTCAAATACAAGGATACAAGAGAGATCGACGAGAGGGCGCGACCCTATATTGATGTGCTGATCCGCAAAGGGATCATCGGAGAGACCGGAGACAACAACGGAAATTTCGGCGCGAAAAAAGGAGTGACCCGCGGAGAGATGGCGCTGATGCTCGCCAATGCCTATAAGCATTCGGAAAAGAGCAGACAGGCTCAATTAGCTCAGACGCCCGCACCGCCTTCCGATGCGAACCCGCAGGGGGCGTCGGCGCAGACCGCTGTCAATCCCCCTTCTCAGACGGCGCCCGTCAGGATATCCCAGACGGAAAATCTCGTCGTCATCGACGGAAAAGTGAGTCTGGCAAATCGTACGGCCGCCGACGTCAGCCTTGTCGTCACGACAGCGGACGGAAAGACGGAAGTCTATACGAACCGGGCCGCAGACGTACAGGTGAGGATGGGCAATACGCCGGTGGACTTTTCGACGATTCAAAACGGAGATCGGGTGCGTCTGCTGATCGGGGAAGGCCGCAGACTCATGTCGGTCATCTTGGACGAAGAGAGTCTGATCAAAGGCTCTTTTGTCGGAGCGGGAACGACTTCGAGCATCCGCCTCAAAGTGGGAGAACGGGTCATGGAGTATCCGGCAAGGACGGATCTCAAGGTGACGCTGGACGGAAAACCGACCGAACTTTCCGATATACGCGAGCAGGACAGCGTGGAGCTGTATCTCGTTGACGGCAAGGCTGCGGAGATCCGCGCTTTTGCCCGAGAGCGAAAGAATGAGGACAAACAGAACTACAACCTCAAGAACGCGCTGATCCGTGAGATTCGTCTGACGACCGCGGGCAACCGCCTTTTCGTTGAGGACGTCAACGGCAGAACCTATGAATTTGAAGTGACGGATAAGACCGCGATCCGCTATAAGAATCTCAAGGAGGACATCCAATCTCTTCGCGTCGGATATCTGGCAGATATCTATGCGACGGGTTCTCATGCGGATGAGGTGCTGACGGAAGGAAACTACAAGCTTTCGAAAGTGGACGGCAGGATCCTCAGCGTCGACGAGAGCAGACGGCTGATCGAGATTGAAGCGAGTCCCCGTGATAAGATCAATGTCTACTATGATTCCCGCACCGTCATTGAAGATATCCGCGGCTTCTATCTGAGCCCCTCCCGCCTCTACAAGGGCGACAAGATCAGCGTCACCGGCTATCAGGGAGTCGGCGGCATCGACGCGCAGCGCATCATTCTCGATATACAATCTTACTAAATCAAACCTATAAAATCAAATTGGAAAAGGGCTGCCCGGAAATTTTCGGCGGCTCTTTTTCTGTTTATAACAGTTTATTTCTGTCCTTTTTTTTAAGGATGGAGATGTTTTTTCCTTCGGTAACACTTACTTTCAAGCTCTGTATGTTTTCATACGAAACACTGTATCCATATTCAGCACAGCCTGCAATAGAATGAACAGAAAAGCTTATAAGGCCTCTATTTCTGGAGTCGATAGTCAAGTTGTCTTGATGCAAAATCATCATCAAGATTTCTGAAAATTTTGAATGAACAACTTGACGCATACGTAAAATAATGATATTTTATATATAGAATAAAATATACTATATACAAAAATGAGAGGAGGAGTATGGAGATGAATTATGGATGTCAATCAATGGTGGGAAAAATCGAATCAATTTTGATCAAGCATCCGGAAAAGGTTTTCTTTAATCAAAGACATCTGGAGGAGAATTATGAGAAATTTAATTACATCGGATGCCCGGATTATGAAAAAGTGTTGGAAGAATATGCCGAGTTTGAAGAAATATTGAAAAAAGAGGTAGCGGAGATCCATTATCTTCCGGAACATCAGAGTGTGGGACTCGACTCCATTTATGCGCACGACTCTCTAAAAGTGACAAAGAAGGGCGTTATTTATTTTTCTATGGGCAAAGAGTTGCGAAGGAATGAAAAAACAGCGACAGAAGAGTATCTGAAGTCTGTCGGGATTCCGACATTAGGATATATTGAGGCTCCCGGAAAGATGGAAGGCGGTGACGTGGTTTGGATCGATGAGCGTACAGTGGCTATTGGAAGAGGATATCGGACAAATGAAGAGGGAATCCGTCAATTTAAGAATCTGACAAAGGATCTCATAGATGAATATATCGTTGTGGACATGCCTCATGGAGAGGGGGAAGATGAGTGTCTGCATCTCATGAGTATCCTCAGTATGATAGATGTCGATTTGGCGGTTGTGTACTCAAAATATATGCCGGTGGTATTCAGGGAGTTTCTGAAACAAAGAGGGATTCGCCTATTGGAAGTCGAGGATGAAGAATATGCGTATTTGGGATGCAATGTTCTGGCGCTTGCACCGAGAGTCTGCGTCGTGATAGAGGGAGTGCCTGAAATTAAGAGAAAAATGGAGGAAAGCGGATGCAAGGTCTACACTTATCCGGGCAAGGAGGTATCTTACAGAGGAACAGGGGGTCCGACCTGTCTTACAGCGCCCTTAAAAAGAAGGCAGGTATAGGAATCGGATAGAGCTCCACGCTGCGCCGGAGAACTTCGATATCAAGAGTGATCTATATCGAAACAGGAAGATAGTATGTAGAGGAGGTCGGCAGGGATGAGTCTTACGGATTTGGTAACGGTAGTAGTATATGATTATTTATGGGGCTTGCCTTTGATTTTCTTGGTTCTTGGAGCAGGGATCTATCTTACTGTGAAAACCGGATTTTTTCAGTTTAAGTTTTTGAAACAATCTTTTGTTCAAACAAAGAAAAGCCTGTTTGGAGAAGCAAAGGAGCGGGGCGGAAGCAGAACAGGTGTGTTGTCCTCCTTTGAGGCGATGAGTATGGCTCTTGGAACGACGATAGGTGTGGGGAATATTGGAGGAGTAGCCACGGCTATTGCCATGGGAGGCCCCGGCGCGATATTTTGGATGTGGGTGGCAGGGATACTCGGGTTGGTCATCAAAACGGTGGAGATTACTCTTGCTGTATATTACCGCTCAAAAGATGAGAACAACGAATCTTATGGGGGACCGAACTATTATATTCAAAAAGGCATCGGAATTGAAAAAAAGCATAGGATGCTGGCTCGATTTTTAGGTTTTGTCTTTGCTTTTGGTTTTATACTGGGAATTTTTCTAAATATACAGACATACACGGTATCGGAAGCAGTTGCAGGAACATTTAACTTGGATATAAATATGGTTGCCGTTGTCTACACGATCGCTCTTTATGCAATGATCAGCGGAGGAATGAAAAAAATCGGACAAATTGCGACCTACATTGTGCCTATTATGTGTATTTTCTATATCATCGGGGGAATTGTGGTCCTTTTATCGAATATTGGGAATCTGATTCCTTCTCTCGCTCTGATAGTTAAGTCGGCTTTCACACCTGTAGCTGCTGCAGGGGGTTTTACAGGAGCAGGAGTGAGTCTGGCGCTGAAATCGGGAATGAGCCGTTCGGTGTTCAGTAATGAAGCGGGATGGGGATCCGCACCGATGATTCATGCTTCGGCAAAAGTCAATCATCCTCTCAAGCAGGGTCTGCTCGGAATATTCGAAGTATTTTTTGATACGATTATTATCTGCAGTTTGACTGCGCTGGTTATAATCGTGACCGGACAATGGCAAAGCGGTTTGGACGGAGCGACTCTGACTTTAAGTGCTTTCGAAACCGGGATGGGCACATTGGGACGGATCGTTCTGGCCGTAGGTATTTTTTTCTTCGGTCTGACTACCTCCGGCGGTGTCTACAGTCAGGTGGAAGTCGTGCTGAGGTATGTTTTCGGAAACAGCAAAATAAAGAAAAGCCTGCTGATTGGATATAAGTGGTTTTATCCTATACCGAGCATAGCGCTTGTCTTCATAGCATCAAAACATGGACTGCCGGGAACAACCGTATGGCTGTTTTCGGATGCTTCTACGGCACTGCCGATTTTTGCCAATATACTCACTCTTTTGATTTTGACTCCTAAATTTATCGAGATTGTCAAGGATTATAAGGCGAGATATATGGGGGTCGGCAGGATAAGAGAAAACTATCCGGTGTTCTATGAAGGAAGCAATGAAGAGAATCAGGTAGACGAGCCGCTAAGTGAAGAGCGGAGGTAAGACGGCAGCTTGAATCTTTGATATATTGCGATCTGCGCTTCACGGAGAAAAGTGAAAAATTTCAGTTAAGGAGGAGATATACCGGTGGATGGCATGAGGGCGGCCAAGATAGAACAGATCCTGTATGAATATGTCGGGAGAGAGAGTATCAGCGATTCTGAAAAAGAAAAAGAAGCGGAGAATTATTTTATCGATTTTTTTTCTCGGCAGGAGTATTTTCAGAGGAATAAAGAGCATTATGGAAGGTTTCCGATTTTTGATGATCCTCATGAGCGAGCCGTAGCGTGGGCAATGGTAAAGGGAAAGGGATCCTCTGCCGTCGTGTTGATACACCATAATGATGTTGTGACGGTCGAAGATTTCAAATCGCTGAAAGAATACGCCTTTTGCCCTCAGAAACTTGAAAAAGAACTTTTCAAGATGAAGGAGAATCTGTCAAAAGAAGCGAGGGAGGATCTGGAAAGCGGAAACTATCTCTTTGGCAGAGGCGTTTGCGATATGAAAGGCGGAGGGGCTGTTCAGATGGCGCTGTTGTCTGAATATGCCGAGAGGGAGGATTTCAGCGGCAATGTTATTTTGCTGGCGCTTCCGGATGAAGAAAACTTGTCGGCAGGAATGAGGGCAGCTGTCATTTTATTGAATGAGTTGAAAGAAATCCACAAGTTCGATTATAAATTGATGATAAACTCGGAACCTCATCAGAGAAAAGATCGGAAAAAGGGAATATTTTCCTTCGGATCGATCGGCAAATTGATGCCTTATGTGTATGTGAGAGGTTTTTTGGCCCATGCCGGCAAGGTTTTTGAGGGATTGAATCCGGCCAATATCATGGCTGAAATCGTCAGGAATACGGAGGTCAATATGGAGTTCAGCGATGTCGTCAAGGGAGAAGCATCGCCGCCGCCGACCTGGCTGTATCTGAGAGAGAACAAGGAGAACTATGATGTTTCGATGCCCCTTTCTGTCCAAGGATGTCTGAGCGTCCTCACATTGAATCAAACTCCAAAATCGATCCTCTCGAAACTGAAAGACATTTGTTTTGCTTCTTTTGAAAAAGTGCTTGAAGAAATGAACAGAAACTATAGACTCTTTTTGAAGGCGACGAAACAGGAAGAGAAGGATCTGATGTGGAAGCCTAAGGTGGTTGAATTCGGAGAGCTTTACAGAGAAGCGCAGATACGGTATGGAGAAAAGTTCGTTGAGGAATATGACCGGTTTCTTGAGGATCTGTACCGAAAGATACACAGTAACGAAGAATCTTTGATAACCGCTAATTTTCATTTGGTGGAATTTGTATATGATTTCATCGACGACTTGTCTCCGAGAGTGGTCATCGGATTGGTGCCTCCGTATTATCCCAATGTATCAAATTTTTTCAGGGAAAATCAGGAAAGAAAAATTGTTGATTTGTATGATGTTTTGAGTGATTTCGTGCAAAGGAAGTATGAGCAAAGATATACACAGGAATATTTTTACACCGGAATTTCGGATCTGAGTTATTCAGATGTGCACAATATCGATGAGAGCATAGAGAGCCTGAAAAATGCAATGCCTTTTTGGGGAAAGATCTATAATCTGCCAATCTACGATATACAAAGGATTTCCATGCCCTGCGTGAACATCGGTCCCTGGGGCAAGGATTTCCATAAACTTACGGAGAGGGTATATAAGGAGGATGTATTTGAGCGAACTCCTGCAATCGTAGATTATGCCGTCAAATTTATACTGGAGTGAAAAAATGAAATCAACTTTCTCCGGAGGAATTCAAATTTTTCGATTTCTTCGTGGGAAAGTTGATTTTGCAATTAAAACGATATAGGTTGTCAAACAGACAATCCTCTGAAGGCATAGATGCCGAAAGGGGAGGAGGAATTAAAATTCCGGTAAGCCGTTTCAAATCTTGCCGAGCGTATAGTGAACGCAAAAATTATTTCAGAATGAAAAAAAGCGGCTAATCTTCAAAAGTCATGAGACGAAGAGGACGAACTTTTGTGAAAAAATCGAGATGAGCGAGCCGGTGAAGTTTCAGAAAAATCAGATTGCAAAAAATCAGAAAGAGTCGCGGTAAGGCGTCAAAGGATTTCAGTCGAGAGAATCCATTTCCGCGTAATTCAAATTCCAATGACGTCTCAAACATTCTTTCAGTTCCTCTTCTCTTTTGTTTCTAAACAAATCCAGGATTTGTACATGTTCCTGATTTGTCGTAAGCAGAATATCTCGGATCGTATCGCTGATCTCGTCGGTATAGCTTTGGCGGATGAATCTTTTTTTGAGACGGTACATCGTATCGATCAAAGGTTCGTTTTCCGTCTTCAGGAGATAAATATTGTGAAAATCCATCTGGAGCTTGTAATAGTCACGGAATGTATAGCTGCGGATGGCGACGTCCATGGAATCGATCGCGGACTGCATCGCTTCAAAATCGGCCGGGGTCAGTTTTTCTAAGGAAATCATGGCGGCCATTACATCCAGCTGGGCGATCACCGCGTAGAGATCCTGTGCTTCTTTTAAGCTGAGCGCTTTTACTCGGAATCCTTTGCGAGGGGTTATTTCCAATAATCCGTCGCTGCTCAGCTGAATCAGGGCTTCTCGCACCGGTGTTCTCGAGACGTTGAGCTGAGTACAGATGGCTTGCTCATTGATTTTTTCGTTGGGACTGAGTTTTTTATTTTTTATTTCGTCGGATATATAATCATAGACATGGTTTTTTAGAGATTGATAAATCAAAATAGCACCCCTTTGCGGCATAGGTTCATTTATGATCAGATATCAATATGGATGAAAGAGAGGGCCTCAGCTCTCTCTTTTTCTCTCTTCGATCAGTCTCGCTTTCAGATTCCAGAGTTTCTGTGAAAGGTCGACTTTGAATTTTTCCGGAGCGGCGTTTCGCCGATATTGAGGCCAGAAGGAAGCTTTTTCCCGTTCTGCAAAAGCCTTGATCTCGGAAACACTCTTTCGTTCATAGACGCATTTGCCTTCCACAAAGAGGGGTTTGAGAAGCTCTTTGGTGTAATAGCTGCGGAAGGTCTTCTTCTTCCAGGTATAGGTCGGGTCGAAGATCGTCAGCGGTATTTTCTCATCAACATTTTCTTCCTCGAGCATCAAAAGGTCGGCTTCCGCCATATGGTTGTTTTTGTTGTAGATGCGGACGAGTTTTTTGTATCCGGGATTGTTGATTTTTTCAGGCGCTTCGGAAAGCTTGATCTTCGGCGTCAGCACACCGTTCTCGACGGCCGCGCTCAGCTTGTATACGCCGCCGAGGGAGGACCAGTCGCTTGAGGTGATCAGTCTCGTACCGACGCCCCAGACGTCGATCTTGGCGCCCTGAGACTTGAGGCTTGTGATCGTATATTCGTCCAGATCGTTGGAGGCTGTGATTTTTGCATCCGGGTAGCCCGCGGCGTCGAGGACGCTGCGCACCTCTTTGGAGAGATAGTCTAGGTCTCCGGAATCGATGCGTACGCCAATCGGCTCATAGCCTTTTTCACGCAGCTCGTCAAAGACTTTGATCGCGTTGGGGAGTCCCGATTCCATGGTATTATAGGTGTCGATCAGCAGCATGGTCTTATCGGGATAGGCTTTCGCATAGGCGCGGAAGGCCTCCAGCTCCGAGGGGAATTTTTGCACCCAGCTGTGGGCATGGGTTCCGAGGATCGGCACATCGAAGAGCTGGCCGGTCATGACATTGGAGGTGCCGACGCAGCCGCCGATGATCGCGGCGCGGGCGCCGTAAAGTCCCGCGTCCGGACCCTGCGCTCTTCGCAGACCGAATTCCATCACGGGATCTTTTCCGGCCGCGAAGCAGACTCGGGAGGCTTTCGTGGCGATCAGGGACTGGAAGTTGACCATATTGAGCATCGCGGTCTCGATCAGCTGCGCTTCGACCGCCTTGGCTTTGACGCGGAGGATCGGCTCGTTGGGAAAGAGGAGCGTGCCTTCTTCGACAGCGTAAATCTCTCCTGTGAACCGAAAGTCCTTCAGGTAGCGCAGAAAGTCGTCGCCGAGCAGGTTCAGGCTCTTGAGGTAGCGGAGATCTTCTTCTGTGAACCGGAGGTTTTCTATGTAGTCGATGATCTGGTCGACGCCGGCGATGATCGTATAGCCTCCATTGCAGGGGTTTTTTCGGAAGAAGGCGTCAAAGACGAGGACGTCTTCGTGGATTCCTTCGTTGAAATAGCCGTTCATCATCGTCAGTTGGTAGAGATCGGTGAGCATCGTAAAATTACGCATGGTTATGGCCCTTCCTTTTTCACATGATAATCTTATTGTATCAAAAAAAACAAATAAAGAAAGCTTTGTCTTTTATTTAACTCGTTTTCACGGCGGATCCGCAGTGATTTTGCACTGTGAAACCGCCTGCTCTTATGGTATTATTAGTACATGGCGACGTCGCGACTTTCAGATTATACGGCTGAAGAGACAGATGTCGGAGAGAACAGGCGACAGATGGATGGGAAGGAGGTAAGGGATGGATGATTTCGGAACTGCATATTGAAAAATACCGCGGAATACAGAATCTTCGGTTAGAGGAACTGGGAAAAATCAATATTATCGCCGGAGCCAATAACACAGGAAAAACAAGTATTCTCGAAGTCATCCGGAGTTTATCCGCCCCGAATGATTTGCTGCACTGGAGAAAAATATGTTCACGGGGAGAGCGGCTGACATCTTTTTCACCGACAGTCTACGATCTGATGAAGTCAATTCGGGATGTAAAGAAACTATTCATAAAATATTCAGGATGGGAGAGATGAAGCAATGCCGGATAAAAAATTTTATGTGACGACCCCGATCTACTATCCTTCGGGCAAGCTGCATATCGGGCATACCTATGCGACGGTGTCGACGGACGCCATCGCCAGGTACAAGCGGTTTACAGGTCATGACGTCCGCTTTCTGACAGGAACGGACGAACACGGAGAAAAGATTCAGAAGACCGCGAAAAAGCATGGAATGGAGCCGAAGGCTTATCTGGACGGGATGATTGAGGATATCAAAAAGCTTTGGGCGACGATGGAGATCTCCTATGATGATTTCATCCGTACGACGGAGGAGCGCCATGTAAGAGCGGTGCAGAAGATCTTCCAAAAGCTTTATGACAAGGGAGATATCTATCTTGGAGAGTATGAGGGCTGGTACTGCGTCGAATGTGAGGCGCTCTGGACAGATACGCAGGTCGGTGAGGAGCGTCTCTGCCCCGACTGCAAAAGAGCCGTCGACAGGAAAAAGGAGAGCTCTTACTTTTTCCGTCTTTCGAAGTACCAGCAGAAGCTGGTGGACTATTATGAGCAGCATCCGGATTTCTGTTTTCCGGAGTCGAGGAAGAACGAGATGCTCAACAACTTCATCAACGCGGGTCTTGAAGATCTCTCGGTCTCCAGGACGACGTTCGACTGGGGGATCCCCGTGCCCTTTGATGAAAAGCATGTGATCTATGTGTGGATCGACGCGCTGGCAAACTATATCACGGCTCTGGGCTACGAGTCGGAGGACGACAGCCTGATGCGCTACTGGCCTGCGAATGTGCAGATCGTCGGAAAAGAGATCGTGCGCTTTCATACGATCATCTGGCCGGCGCTGCTGATGGCGCTGGACCTGCCTCTGCCGGACAAGGTGTACGGCCATGGATGGATCCTCTTTTCTGAGGACAAGATGAGCAAGTCCAAGGGGAATGTGGTCTATCCGGAGCCGTTGATCGAACGCTACGGCGTCGATGCGCTGAAATATTTCCTGCTTCGGGAGTTCACTTTCGGACAGGACGGAAATTACACGAACCGAAACTTCCTCTCCCGCATCAATTCGGATCTTGCCAACGACTTGGGAAATCTGCTTTCCCGTACTGTGTCCATGGTGGAAAAATACGCGGAGGGTATCCTGCCGGCTCCTTCGGCAGAGGGTTCTTTCCATCAGCAGCTGAAAGAGACGGCCGAGGCGATGGTTCCGAAGGTCGACGACGCGATGGACCGGCTACAGTTCAATGAGGCGCTGGAGGAGATCTGGAAGCTGATTCGAAGAAGCAATAAATACGTGGATGAAACGATGCCTTGGGCATTGGCGAAGGAGGAGAGCAAAAAAGCGGAGCTGGATACCGTCCTTTACAACCTTGCGGAGGCGCTGCGCATCGCGACGGTCATGATCAGTCCGATCCTCCATGTGACGGCGGAGAAGATCTTTGCCCAGCTCGGCGTCGGGGAAGATCTGAGAACCTATGAGAGCGTAAGGCGTTTCGGAGGGATGAAGAGCGGAACGAAGCTGCACAAGGGGGAGATCCTCTTCCCGAGGCTCGACATCGACAAGGAGCTGGCGGTGCTGGAAGAGATCTTCCGTCCGAAAGAGGAAAAGGGGAAGAATGAAAAGTCGGAGGCGCAACAATCCGCATCTGCCGAAGCGAAAGCATCCAAGCAGGAGATCACGATTGATGAGTTCAGAAGAGCGGATCTTCGCGTCGGAAAGGTGCTGGAGGCGCGGAACCATCCGAAAGCGGACAAGCTGCTCGTTTTCAAGGTCAAGGTCGGCGCGCAGATCCGCACCATCGTCTCGGGGATTGCGAAGTTTTACAAGCCGGAGGAGCTGGTGGGCAGGAATGTGGTCATCGTCGCGAACTTGAAACCGGTGAAGCTCAGGGGGATCGAATCCCAGGGCATGATACTTTCGGCCGCAGACGAAGGAGATGAGCATCTGGTGGTTGTGGAAGCAAGCGGCGTTGAGGACGGAGCTGAGGTGAGCTGATGTTATTTGATACCCATGCGCATATGGATCATCTGCGCTTTGAAGAAGATCGGGAAGCTCTGATTGCAAGGATACAGAGGGAAGGGGTCTCGCTGCTGATCAATCCGGGGGCGGATATGCCTTCGTCGAGGGCGGCTCTCGCTCTTGCGCGAAAATATGATTTCATCTATGCGGCGGCGGGCGTTCACCCCCATGAGGTCAAGGATATGAAGGAAGAGGATTTTGACGAGCTCCGGGAGATGGCAAAGGATGAGAAGGTCATCGCAATCGGCGAAATCGGTCTGGACTATTATTATGACCATTCGCCGAGGGAGAGGCAGAGAGAGTATTTTATCCGTCAGTTGCAGCTGGCGGAGGAGCTGGATCTTCCGGTGATCATCCACAGCAGGGATGCGGCGGAGGAGACTTATGAGATCCTTGCGAAGTATATGCCTTCGCGCAAAGCGGTGCTCCACTGTTTTTCCCAGAGTCCGGAGATGGCGGAGCGATATCTGAAGCTGGGCTGCTTTTTGTCTTTTGCCGGTCCGCTGACTTTCAGGAACGCGGCCAAGCTCAAGGAGGCGGTTCGTCTGACGCCGATGGACAGGCTCTTTATTGAGACGGATTCCCCCTACCTCGCTCCGGAGCCTTTCCGAGGCAAGCGCAACGATCCTTCAAAGGTCAGACAGGTCGCGCTTGAGATGGCAAGGCTCAAGGGAACGGATCTTGCGTCGATTGCGGCGCAGACGAAAGAAAATGCCTGCCGCTTCTTCCGCATCGGCGGAGAGAATTGACGGAGGATGATTCGGATGGAAGAAAGGATATTGCATCTGAAAGATGAGGAAGAGACGCTGAAGCTCGGCAGGATTCTGGGAGCCTCTTTGCAGGCCGGTGCGGTGATTACTCTGAACGGGGATCTCGGCAGCGGAAAGACGATGCTGACGAAAGGAATCGCGCTGGCGCTTGGAGTGGATGAGTCGATTGTCAGTCCGACCTTTACCATCGTGCAGGAGTACGAGGGGAGGCTGCCCCTCTTTCACTTTGACGCTTACCGCATCGCCGATGAAGAGGAGATGTATTTCATCGGATTTGAGGAATATCTTACAAGAGGCGGCGTCTGCGTGATCGAATGGGCGGAGCGGATCGAAGGGATCCTGCCCGCTGAAAGACTGGATCTTTTTCTGACTTATGGGGCAGAGGGCGGACGGGAGGCTCGACTGAGGATAAGAGGCGAGAGGTACGGATTTGCAAGGCGGATAGGAAAGCTGTTTCAGATGTGAAGAGCGAAAACGGGCGTCGGGAAGGAAAGTCGGGATAAAGCACAAGAGTCGGTTCAGGCGGAGAAAAAGTTTTCGCCGTCCCTTCCCGAACCCCGTTTTTTTATGGCTTGGGGTCGGAATGTTCATTTCATAGATCAAAGGGCGTTCAATGAGCGTTATTACAGAACAGCAGAAAAAGGCGGAGAGGTACCGCCCTTGGAATGCGGAAAGGAAACGAATGAGGATTTTAGGAATAGATACATCGAGCGCCTCTCTTTCGATTGCCGTGATCGACGAGGATCGCCTGCAGTCGGAATACAGCATTCATCACAGGCTGACACATTCGGAACAGTTGATGCCCGCCGTTGATCGGATGCTGAAGAGTCTGGACTGCCGGCCGAAGGATCTGGATGGGATCGGAGTCTGCGTCGGTCCGGGCTCCTTCACCGGCGTGCGCATCGGGATCGCGGCGGTCAATGCGATGGCGATGGCGCTTTCCATTCCCGCGGTCGGGATCTCCTCCCTTGAGGCGATGGCTTATGGAGTCGCAAGGTTTCCGGGGACGGTTTTTGCGACTCTTGATGCACAGAGGGAGAGGGTCTACCGTCTCGCCTGCCGTTTTGAGGAAGGGAGCAAGATCGTCCATGCGGAGGACGTCATCGGGCTGGATCAGCTGGAAAGAGAGCTTGCGCATCAGGAGAAGGCGATCCTGCTCGGGGATGCGCTGCGTATGATGGAGCGTTTTCCGAAGGCGGTGATCCTCGGAGAGCGCCATGAACGGTATATTCGCGCCTCTTCCGTCTGCCTGCTGACGGAAAGGAAGCTGCGCTCAGGGACGGCACAGTGCCCCAGACCCGTCTATCTGCGAAAGTCTCAGGCGGAGATTCAGTTTGAGGAAAAGCTTCGAAAACAAAGCTATCAGGCGCTGCCGATGGACAGGGATAATGTGGAGGGCGCCTATCAGGTGGAGATGCTCTCCTTTGTGCAGCCTTGGAGGAGGACCTCCTTTTATGATGAGCTGAAAAATCCAAATGCGCATTATATGGTCATCAGGGAAGAAGAGAGCGGAAAGATCGTCGCCTTCGGCGGTTTTTGGAAGGTTTTGGAGCAGGCGCATATCTGCAATATCGCAGTCCATCCGGATTACCGGGGACTGGGAGTCGGCCGCAGGATCGTCGAGGCTCTGCTGGAAAAGGCGAAAGAGCTGCAGATCACGGAGATGACCCTTGAAGTGAGAGCTTCAAACGAAGCGGCGAAAAATCTCTATGAAAAGTACGGTTTTAAGCTCGGCGGCATCCGCAAGGAGTACTATACGGACAATCGCGAGGATGCGCTGATCTTGTGGAGAGGTGAAAACAGTGAAGTATTATAGCGGACAAACCGGAGAGAGCCCTCTCATCAGTCTTGCAATCGAGACGAGCTGCGACGAGACGGCGGCGGCGGTGCTTTGCGGCGGCAGAGAGGTGCTCTCCAATGTCGTCATGACACAGATCGACATTCACAAGCGATTCGGCGGCGTCGTTCCCGAAGTCGCTTCCCGTAATCATATCCTCGATATCAATCCCGTGATCATCGAGGCGATGGAAAAAGCCGAAAAGCAGTTGGAGGATCTCGACTTTATCTCCGTCACCTACGGACCGGGTCTCGTCGGCGCTCTCCTTGTCGGACTGTCCGCCGCCAAAGGGCTCGCCTTCGGACTGGGGATCGACCTTGTCGGCGTTCACCATATTGAAGGGCATATTGCGGCAAATTATATCGCCCATAAGGAGCTGGAGCCGCCGTTTCTCTGTCTGATCGTCTCCGGCGGACATACGCATCTCGTCAAGGTGCTGGACTATTCACGCTACGAGATCCTCGGAAGGACGAGGGATGACGCGGCGGGGGAGGCGTATGACAAGGTGGCGAGGACTTTGGGTCTGGGCTATCCGGGAGGGCCTCTGATTGACGAGCTCGCCAAAAAGGGAAACCCTCGGGCCATTGATTTTCCGAGAGCCTATATGGAGGAAGGAACGAGGGATTTCAGTTTTTCGGGACTGAAATCCGCGGTTCTCAACTATGTCAACTCAAAAAAGATGAAACATGAAGCGATCTGCCGGGAGGATGTGGCGGCTTCTTTTCAGGAAGCGGTGATCGAAGTGCTGAGCACGCGTCTTCTGACGGCGGCAGAGGAAGAGGGTATGGAAAGGATCGCGATCGCGGGCGGCGTTTCCGCAAACTCCGCTCTCAGGCAGCGGCTTAAGAGTCTCTGTGAAAAGAAAGGTCTGCGTTTTTATTATCCGCCGCTCAGTCTGTGTACCGATAATGCGGCGATGATAGGCAGCGCGGGATATTTCGACTATATCGGCGGCAAGCGCTCCGCTCTCGACCTGAACGCAAAGCCGAATCTCAGGCTCGGCGAACAGTAAGAATCCGAGGGAAGAAATCGGCGCTGTAAGTAAAATTGAAAAACGAAAGAGAGATGCAAAAGGAAGGATGTAATGGATGTTTAAGAGAAGAAATATAAAATGGATCCTGTCGGTTTCCATCGGCTTGGTGCTGATCGTTTCAAACCTGATCGTACTGGGGCTGAATCAGCATTTTGTCGAAGAGTATTTTGTAGCTCAGGTCGAGGACGATATACTGGTACTGACGAGGCAGGTTGCGAATCAGATTGATTCAGAGCTGAAAATTAAGGAAAAGATACTGCTTGAGCTTGCGAAGATCCCGATGCTGACAGAAGAGGATCCCCGCAAAGTGTCTTATTATGAAGGAGCTTCGAAAGAGTTCGGTTTTGAGGTCTTCTTTTATTCCGATAAGAGCGGAAGGAGTTTCAATCTGACAGCCGCGGGGGATGTTTTCGAGCTTGCGGATCAGCCCTATTTTATAGAGGCGATGAAAGGAAAGCCCTATATCTCGGAGATATCGACGGATCTGCGCACGGGGAAGAAGGTCTTTATCCTGACGGCTCCCATCTATCGCGAAGGAGAGATTGTCGGAGTCTTCGGCGGAGTGAAAAATCTTTCCTTTATCAGTGAGATCTGTTCGGACTTCAAATGGAAAGAATCCGGAATCGTCGCCGTCTACGACAGGAATACCCAGATTCTCGGACATACGAGAGAAGAACTCGTCGAGAGCGATCTCAATATCTTTGAAAAAGAGAAAACAGACGGAGATTTTGCGGAGGTTGCGGCTTTTTTCCGAGATCAGGCCTATCAAAAAGATCAGGGAGTCGGAGAATATTATTTCCTCGGAGATGAAAAGCTTGCAGGTTTTTACAATCTGAAGGATCGAGGCTACACGATACTTTCATCCATCAATAAGACGGAGATCTTCGCTTCTCTCAATAATCTCAAAGGGATCCTCCGGCTTGTATCTCTGCTGATTGCTCTTCTTGGAGTACTGTTTATATATTTTACGACGGTTCGCGATCTGTCGAGCGGCTTCAGCAACCTTCGCAAGGATATCGAGGAACTGGCAAAGTACAATTTGACCGCGCCTCCCTCAAAGGATTACGGCAGTCGTCCCGACGAGGTCGGCGATATCTTTCGAGCCTGCCTGCGCCTGAAGGAAAGTTTGCAGGAGATCGTGCTGCGGATCAAAAATTCGGTGGAAATGATGGAAAACTCTTCGGTCGCTTTCCGCGAGCATTGCGATCAGGCGAGTCTGCTGGCTGCGGATATGGAAAGAAGTGTGGAGGAGATCGCCCACGGAGCGACCGCTCAGGCGGAAGACACGCAGAACGGAGTCGAAAAGATCCAGTCGATGAATGAAAGGATCAGGAGCAATAATGAAAACCTTGAGTGTCTGAGCAAGGCTTCTGAAGAAAGCGAGAAACTCAAAGAGGAGGGTATGACGACAATGTCCGTCCTGATGGCTTCCACGGAGAAAAACAGACAGATCTCCGATCAGATCCGGGAGGCGATCCGTCAGACGAAAAACAGTGTGGACGAGATAAGAGAGGCGGGAGAGATGATCCATACCATCGCCGAGCAGACGAATCTCCTCTCTCTCAATGCCGCGATTGAAGCCGCAAGAGCCGGCGAAAGCGGAAGAGGCTTTGCGGTCGTCGCCGATGAGATCCGCAAACTTGCGGAGCATTCCAATTCTTTTACTGAAAAGATCAATCAGTCCGTTGAGGAACTCAACTCCAGAACGGAGTATGCGGTCGCCTGCATCGGGGAATCCGCAGCCGTCGTACAGGAGCAGTCTGCGAATGTGCAGGAAGCCCGGCGAAGGTTTGAGGGGATCGCCGATTCGATCCAAAGCCTCAAGCGCTCCATCGAAAGCATCTTAGATTCCAATGAGAAGATCAATGAATCCCAGAGCGCACTCTATGAGGTGATGGAGAACGCCTCGGCGCTTTCAGAGGAAAATGCGGCTTCGACACAGGAGATCTCGGCTTCGGCGCAGCAGCAGTCGAGGGCTTTCGAAAAGATCGCCGAAGAGAGCGGCGGTCTGCAGAAGCTTGCGGAAGAGCTGCGGGAGATCGTCGAAAAATTCAGGCTCGAGCAGTGATCGAAACATTTTACCCATGCACTCAAAAAAGCCGGCGGAAGGAGAGCCATCTTCCGAAGCCGGCTTTTGCTTATTACAGCAAACGACATCAATATCCACCCTTTCGAAATGTATTCCGATTTCATTTTACAGAACAGAGATTCGGCAAATTGAAAATAATTTTTGCGTTTACTGTAAATTATTCTTCAAGCTCGAGCAGGAGCTTTTCCCACTCGCTCATTTTTCCCTCTAAGACTTCCTTCAGAGTACCCTGCTTTTCCGTGATCGAGCGTACCTTTTCGGGATCGGCGTAGATGGCGGGATCGCAGAGAGCCTCGTCAAGAGATTGAAGAGCTCCTTCGATCTCATGGATCTGCTCTTCGAGAGATTTCAGACAGGCTTTTTGTTTTCGCTCTTCTCTTTCTTTATCCTTGTCTTTTTTCTTTTGCAGCTTTTGCTGTGTTTTCGTCGGAGCCGTCTCTTCCGAGAGGAAGAGAGCCTGTTCTTCACTCATCTTTTTCTTTTCGATATAATAATCGTAATTTCCGTGGTACTGCGTGATCTTCCGATCTTCCAGCAAGAGGATGCGGTCGGGAACTTTGTTGAGAAAATACCGGTCATGAGAGATGACGAAAGCCGTCCCTTCGTAGGCGCAGAGAGCGTCTTCGAGGATTTCTTTCGAACGGACGTCCAGATGGTTGGTCGGTTCGTCCAAAAATAAAAAGTTGGAATCGGAGAGCATCAGTTTGAGCAGGGAGATCCTGGCTTTTTCACCTCCGCTGAGACTTTTGATCTGCTTGTATACCTCCTCGCCGGTGAAGAGGAAAGCGCCGAGCATATTGCGTACCTGCGTTTCCGTCAGGCGGGGATAGGCGTTCCAGACCGCGTCGAGGACGAGATCCTCGGGATCGAGATCCTCTCGCTTCTGGTCGAAATAGACGGGATGGACGCCCTTGCCGAAACAGACTTCCCCTGCAAACTCCGGGTCTTCTCCCAGCAGGATATTGAAGAGCGTGGATTTGCCGGTTCCGTTGGCGCCGATCAGAGCGATCTTCTCACCGCGGAAGATCTCAAGATCCACCCCCTCAAAGAGCAGTCGTTCTCCGTAGGATTTTCTAAGGCCCTTCGCCTGCAGTACGTCTTTTCCGCTGAGGATATTGGGACGAAAGCGGATTTGCGCCTGCTTCTTCACCGTGTCCGGCCGCTCGACGGCTTCGATCTTCTCCAACAGTTTTTCACGGCTTCGAGCTCTTTTGACCTGCTTCTCCCGTCCGAAGGAGCGCAGTTTGCTGATGACCTCCTGCTGGCGTTTGATCTCGGCGCGGTGTTCCTCATAATGTTTCTCTTCGATCTCCGCCTCGATCTCCCTCTGACGGATGTAATAGGAATAGTTTCCGCTGTAGGTACGAAGTTTTTTGTTTGCGATCTCAAAGGTGCGGCTCGTCAGCTGATCGAGGAAGTAACGGTCATGGGAGATGAGGAAGATCGTACCGGCGTACTGCTTGAGGAAAGTCTCCAGCCACTGGATCGACAGGGTATCTAGGTGGTTGGTCGGTTCGTCCAGCAGCAGGATATTCGGTTTTCGGAGGAGGATCTTGCCGAGCATGAGCCGGGTCTTTTCACCTCCGGAAAGAGTATCGACGCGCTTGTTCAGCTCCGCCTCCGAAAATCCGAGTCCGATGAGGACGCCCTTGGCCTCGGACTGACAGGCATAGCCGTTGAGCTTCTGAAACTCTTCCGTTTTCTTGCCGTAGAGAGTCATCAGGGAGTCAAGCTTCCCGTGATCTTCGAACTTTCCCGCTTCGGAGATCGCTTCTTCAAGATGACGCAGTTCTCTTTCCAGCAGCATGACGTCTTCGAAGACCTTCAGCACTTCCTCAAGCAGGGTGTTGCCTTCGTCGGCGTCGAGATTCTGGGAGAGATGGCCGAGGCTGAGATCTTTCCCGTAATAGATCTCGCCGCAGTCATAGTCGGTCTCTCCGGTCAGGATCCGAAACAGGGTCGTCTTGCCGCAGCCGTTTGCTCCGACGAGAGCGACTCTCTCTCCTTCACGGATCGAAAAGGAAATCTCTTCAAGAATGGAAGTGACGCCGTAAGTTTTTTTTATTTTATTCATAGAGAGTGCGATCATGAGAATACTCCTGTTCATCTTGTGGTTTATTTCCTGCAAAGCCTTGCGACAACACGGGAAAAGAGGATGGAATTTCCTTCGGTTTCGTCTTTTCGGGATACAGTTCTATTTTACAAGTTCAGGATACTGTTTGACAAGCAAATTTCCTTTCGTTATAATAATAGCATTGAAATATGTTTTCAATACCAATTTTCCATAGAAGTTCGAAAGGAGAGTGTTAGAGTGTCAAAAAAAATATCTATGGCGGTCATTCGAAGACTTCCGAAGTACCACAGGTATCTGGGCAATCTTATAGACAGGGGGATCAACCGTGTCTCCTCAAGAGAACTCAGTGAAATGATGGGATTCACCGCGTCTCAGATCAGGCAGGATCTTAACAATTTCGGCGGCTTCGGGCTGCAGGGATACGGATACAATGCCGACCAGCTCTATAAGGAGCTGGAAAAGATTCTCGGTCTGCACAAGAAATACAGTACGATCATCCTCGGAGCCGGAAATCTCGGACAGGCGATTGCGAACTACAGCGGATTTGAAAAGTCCGGCTTTGAGATCAAGGCCCTCTTCGACATCAATCCGAAGGTGATCGGAACGAAGATCAAGGATCTTGAGGTACTGGACATGGCGGGGATGGAAAAATTTATCCGCCGCGAGAAGGTCAGCATTGCGATCATCTGCACGCCGAAGGATCGCGCTCAGGAGAATGCAAACCGCCTCGTTGCGGCGGGGATCAAAGGGATATGGAATTTTGCGCCGACGGATATCACGGCGCCGGAGCATGTCAAGATCGAAAAGGTCAATCTCTCCGAGAGCCTCTTTGTGCTCTCATATATGCTCAATGATGATTATTTCAAAGGAAAGGACGAGTAGGAGAATTTTTTCGGGATTTTTTCTTTTGCCGGTCAGGTTTTGCGCGGGGAGCCGAAACCGTCAAGGACAGGCTCTTCCGACCGGCGAAGAAAGACGCCGTATTCGGGTAAGGGGGGACTGCAAATGAAGCTAAGTCAAAAGAGATACCTTGCAGCGGCTTTTCTGCTTTTTCTCGCCGTGATTTTTTCACCGCGGGCCTTTTCGCAGACCCAGTGGAAGATCTGGGACTGGAAGGGACCGGTGGCGGAAGACAAGGTCTGGAGGATATCTTTCAGCCACGAGATCGACGCCTCTTCAGTGAACAGAGATACGGTCTATGTCGAGGACGCCTATTCAAACAGAGTGTCAACGAGGGCAATCATTTCCCTCGACGGCCGCTCGATAGAGCTTAGTGTCTCAAACGGAAAATATGCGGCGGGGGAGAAGTACACTCTCTTTGTCAGGGATATTCGGAAAAAAAGCGGCGGAAGACTTCGCGAGCCGGTCAGGATGGATTTTCGCATCCGATCGCCTCATTCGATACCGGAGGAAGAGTACGCCAAAAAGAAAGCGATGCTGGAGCTGATCAATCAGGAGCGACGAAAGGCGGGTGTCGGTGAGCTGGCCCTTCGGGAGGAGGTCGTTGCCTATGCGGATCTTCGGGCGAGAGAGATCGTACAGAAGTTCGACCACACTCGTCCGGATGGAAGTAAGTTTCATTCAGGGATGCCGGTTCCGTATTCCTGGGTCGGCGAGAATATCGCCGCCGGAAGGGACACTGCCGCCGGAACGATGGATCAGCTCATGAATTCTTCCGGACACAGACGCAATATCCTGCGTCCGGAGTACACACAGGTAGCGATTGGCTATCGCTATGAACCCGGATCCTATTATGAGCATTACTGGGTGCAGCTGTTTTTGAAGCCTTAGGTTCAAAAAGAACTCTGTAAAAAAGCCGCCGGAATGTTTTCCCGGCGGCTTTTGCCTTTTGATCTTAGAATACGCCTTGCTGATACATGGCTTCCGCCACTTTCACAAAGCCCACCATATTTGCTCCGGCAACGAGGTTGTATCCGAGTCCGAACTCTTCGGCGACTCTTGCCGCGTTGTCGTGGATGTCTTTCATGATCTGATGCAGTTTTGCGTCCACTTCTTCCGCTGTCCAGGAGTAACGCATCGAGTTTTGCGCCATCTCCAGAGCGGAGGTGGCCACTCCGCCGGCATTGGCTGCCTTTGCCGGTCCTACCAGCACTTTGTTTTCCAGAAGGAAATTCAGCGCCTCGTTGGTCGTCGGCATATTCGCCGCCTCGATATAGTATTTCACGCCGTTTGCGACGATCTGTTTCGCATGCTCCAGATGGACGTCGTTCTGGGTTGCGGAAGGAATGACGATATCCGCTTTCTGTCCCCAGGGCTTCTGGCCTGCGAAGAACTGTACGCCGAATTTGTCCGCGTAATCCTGTACTTTGTCGCGTCCGGAGTTTCTCATCGTCACGAGGTAATCGATCTTCTCATCGGTGACGACGCCGTCCGGATCGTAGACATAGCCGTCCGGTCCGGAAAGAGTGATGACTTTTCCGCCCAGATCCCGTACTTTTTTGCAGATTCCCCAAGATACGTTTCCGAATCCGGAAATCGCTACCGTCTTTCCTTCAAAGCTGTCGTTTTCATGTTTGAGCACTTCGTTTGCGAAGTAGGTCACGCCGTATCCGGTCGCTTCCGGACGGATGAGGGATCCGCCGTAAGTGAGTCCTTTTCCTGTCAGTACGCCGTTTTCAAAAGCGCCGCGAATTCTTCGGTACTGTCCGTAGAGGTAGCCGATCTCTCTTGCGCCCACTCCGATATCTCCCGCCGGTACGTCCACATCCGGTCCGATGTGGCGGAAGAGTTCCGTCATGAAGGCCTGGCAGAATCGCATGATCTCCCCGTCGGATTTTCCTCTGGGATCAAAGTCGGAACCTCCTTTTCCGCCGCCGATGGGAAGTCCGGTCAGGGAGTTTTTGAGGATCTGCTCAAATCCGAGGAATTTGATGATTCCCATGTATACGGAAGGATGAAAGCGCAGTCCGCCTTTGTAAGGTCCGATGGCTCCGTTGAACTGGACGCGGAATCCGCGGTTGACCTGTGTCTTGCCCTGATCGTCCACCCAGGAAATTTTGAAAGAGATCGCTCTTTCCGGCTCCGCGATTCTCTCGAGGATATTTGCCTCCACCCACTCCGGGTGTTTTTCCAGGATCGGTCCCAAGGAGTAGAAAATCTCTTCTACGGCCTGGATGAACTCCGGCTCTCCCGCATTTCTCGCTTTGACTCTCTCGAATACCTCATCAATATACTGCTTCATTGACAACATCTCCTTATCGAAAAATAATTTTGAATGTTACCACAGGAGGAAATCGAACCCTATGTAAACAGAAAAGGGGAGTTTTGACTTCCACCTTTTCTAAAATTATAGCACAAGCACAGAGAGAATGTAAGCTCTTTCCGTTTATTTCCCGCGAATGTTTTCCATGAGAGTATAAAATTTTCTTAAAGATTTTGCAAACGCTTGCAAAAAGGAGAGAATAGGACTGTTTTCTCGGAAAAATCGGTCTCGTTCTGATTAAAACATGCAAAGGATGATATAAATGAAAGGGAAAAAAATCCGACGATATGGTGGATGATATGATCCAAGGGAAAGAATTCAAATGCTATGGAGGGTGAGCGATGAAACGGAAAGGATTGGGGTTCAAATTGAACGCGGCAGTGGCTTTGATCCTGCTGCTGTCTTTTACGCTGATGTTCGCGTGGATAGGGAAAAGCTCCTATGACAGGACGATGAAGAACGCCGTCGCTGCGAAAGAACAGGGCAATCGTGTGATGGCGGAGCAGGTGCTCTCGAAATTCGAGCAGAATCATCAGTCGGGAAGAGATATCATGATTCGGCTCAATCGAAGGATGAAGGTGCAGAAGGATCAGATCGACCGTTTGGCGCTGATCGAGATCCTTGAAGAAGCGCTGCAGGTGAATGAGGGACTGTATAATCTCGGCGTCGTCTTTGAACCGAATGCGCTGGACGGACGGGATGCAGAGTTTGCGGGAACGGTTCACCATGACGGAACCGGACGCTTCATCCCCCTGGTCAGCAGGGGAGAAGGAGGCGGTTTCGTCGTTGAGGCGACGACCGGTTATGAGGACGGAGACTGGTATAGAAAAGTCAGGGAGAGCGGTAAAGAATTTATCTCCGAACCGATCCTATACACGATCAACGGACAGGAGACGATCCTCGTCACGCTGGCGATGCCGATCAGGGACGGCGGAGGGAAGTTTGTCGGGGTCCTTTATCTCGATACGGCCCTCAACCAGCTTCAAAAAATGGTGGAGCAGATCAGTACAGAGGAGGAATACTTTTTCTTTGTGACCGACGAGGGAAATTTGATCACCCATGGAGGAGACTCCGCATTTTTAGGAAAAAACCTTGCGGATTTCGGCGAACAATCAAAAGAGAGCCTCGGAAAAATAAAGGGTACAGAAGCTTTTCACGATATCGAAAAATCGGCCTCGACCGGGATCGAATCAATCAAAGTCTTTGTACCTTTCCAGTTCTTCGGAATCGACAAGAGCTGGAGTGTCGCCTCTGTCACGGAGAAGCAGGTCTTCATGAAAGATGTGACAAAGATGGTGCGGATACTGATCCTGGTCGGGATCGCGGTCGTTCTGATCATCTTGGTTGTGATCTATCTGCTGCTGAATAAAATGGTCGTAAGGCCGGTGGCGGATCTGGAGGAGCTGATCTTCCGGCTTTCGGAGTTTGATTTTGTGCTTAGAGAAGACCGAAAGACCAAGAAATATCTCGGCCGCAAAGATGAGATCGGGAATATCACAAAAGCCGTGAACAAGATGATCCGAAATATGACCGAGTTCATGGGAAATATCACTCATGAGGCGGAGACGGTCGCTTCGACTTCACAGCAGCTGACGGCAATGGGGGATCAGACGGCGACGGCCGCCGAGGAAGTGGCGCGGACAATCGAAGAGATGGCCAGGGGTGCGGCGGATCAGGCACAGGATACGGAGAGCTCCGCGATGAAGATCGACGAGATGGGCGAGGTGATCGAAGAGGACGCTCTGCATGTTCAGGAGCTGATCGCCGCCTCAAATGATATCGAAAGAGAGAAGAACGAAGGTTCAAAGATTCTGCAGGAGCTGATTGAAAAAGCGAAGGAAAGCGAGATCTCCGGCAGAGAAGTCCATCAGGTGGTTCTTTCCGCCAACGAATCCGCCGCGAAAATCGAATCCGCAAGTCAGATGATACAGAGCATCGCGGATCAGACGAATCTGCTGGCCCTCAATGCCGCGATTGAGGCGGCACGGGCCGGAGATGCGGGAAGAGGCTTTGCCGTCGTCGCCGAGGAGATCCGAAAGCTTGCGGAGCAGTCCACCGGCTTTACGGAAGAGATAAAATCCGTCATCGGCGAGCTGAAGGAAAAATCGGAGAAAGCCGTAAGCATCATGGAAGGAAACACCGCGATGATCCAAAGTCAGACGCAGGGCGTCTACCGAACGGAAGAACGGTTTGCAGGAATCGCGGATTCCGTTGCGAGGACGAGAGAGATCGTCGGCAAGCTCGAAAAGACAACAAAGATCCTCCAGGAGAGAAAATCGGAAGTGGTCGATATCATGCAGAACCTCTCCGCGATTGCCGAGGAGAACGCCGCAAGCACGCAGCAGGTATCCGCCACAATTGCGGAGCAGACGGCCTCGATCGGTCAGATGGCCCATGCGAGCGAGAGCCTTGCAGAGGTTGCGATGAGCATGAGAGAGCAGGTGGAGCGCTTCAAGATCTGATGGGGCGAAATATGAAATAATACGATCACCTGTCTGAATAGCCATCGGACAAAACGCCTGAATGTCGTTTTAACAGGGATGTTGTTTCCGGTGGCGGCGCTTCAGTAAGGTTTTAGTATAAGCTTGGTTTTCAGCGTAAAGAACGGACTGTAGATGCAGGATAATTGCTCTATAGTCCGTTTTTTATTGGATTTGTTCTGACACGAAAACCCTATTGAAACGCCATCCGCAGGAAATCATATCCACGTTAAAACGAAAGATCAGGAGTTCTGTCATTCAACCATTCAAACAGGGAATAGCATGAGAACTGCGGATAAAGATCGAAGAGGGATATTTCTTCCGCTGCATGTTCACTCTATGAGTATCAGAGAGTCCTCCTCTTTCAGCAGGGTGCCGCCGCTTGGAATGATGATCCGGCTTCCCCGCTGTATCATGACGATCAGGCGACCATCGCCCGGAGCGACGTCGCAGATCCGCTGATTGATCCACTCGTGTCCCTTTTCGAGGATCAGCTCGTCCAGTTCGATATCATAGGTCTGGTTCAGCCCCGGCGCGCTGAGAACCAGGATGTCATCGGCCATAAGAAGGGTGTTTCCGCTCGGGACGATCCGCTGTCCGCCGCGGACGATGAGATTGAGCAGGCAGTCCGGCGGGAAGAGCAGCTCTTTGACCTTCTTCATGACCCAGGGGTGATCGGAGGGCAGATGAAGTTTGGTGAACTGAATATCGGTTGCTTCGCTGTAGTCGGTGAAGGTTTTGAGGACATTGGCGTTTTTGTCGATCATATCGAGTCTCAAGGAAACTTTCGGGATCAAAGTTCCCTGAAGGAGAATCGAAATCAGGACGATGCAGAAGACCATATGATAGATCTCGGTCTTACCGTAGGCGGGGTCGATGATCGCCATCGTCGCAAATACGATGGAAGCGGCTCCCCGCAGCCCCGCCCAGGATACGAGCAGGCTCTGATTGAAAGGGCAGCGAAGGGGAGAGAGGATTCCGAAGACGGCAAGAGGTCTTGCGACGAAGGTCAGAAAGAACATGACGACGACCGCAGAGCCGAAGACAAAGGGGAGCTCCGAAGGGGTCGAAAGCAGACCGAGGAGAAAGAAGATCAGCATTTGCATCAGACCGGTCAGGCCGTCGAAGAAATGTACGAGAGACTTTTTCGACCGCAGCGTTGAGTTGCCGACGATGATTCCGACGAGGTAGGCCGAGAGATAGCCGTTCCCGCCGAGAGCGGAGGGCAAAGCGTAGGAGATCAGCGCGACGGCGACCATCATGATCGCGTCCATGCCCTCCGTCCGGAACTTGAAACGGCGAAAGGTCAGCAGGGTCAGAGAGGCGATCAGAATCCCGAAAATAACGGCGTAGGAGATCTGTGTGAAGATCAGGAAGAGGATGCTCCGGGCATGGACTTCGCCCCGCATGACCGTCAGAAGAATCGCGGTCAGCATATAGGCGAAAGGGTCGTTGCTCCCGCTTTCGATCTCAAGCATCGAGGCGGTGCCGTAGCGAAGATTGAGCTTTTGAGAGCGCAGGATGGAAAAGACGGAGGCGGCGTCCGTCGAGCTGATGATCGACCCGAGAAGCAGGCCTTCCGGAAGGTCCATGCCGAGGAGGAAGTGGCAGAAGAGACCGGTGAGTCCCGCGGTCAGGATCACGCCCAGGGTCGCAAGAAGACCTGCATGAAGGGCGACGGGCCTTGCCGCGCTCCACTTCGTTCCGAAGCCTCCATAGAACATGATGAAGATCAGAGAGGCGGAGCAGACCGAATTGGAGAGAAGGTAATTGTCAAAAGGGATCTTGACGATCCCATCGACGCCGAAGATCATGCCGAGCAGGATGAAGGCAAGCAGGGTCGGAATGCCGAGCTTTCCGGAGATTCGATTAAAAAGTACCGCGGCAAAGATGACGACGGAAACCCAAAGCAAGGTTGAAGCCAAGAGAGATCTCCTCCATTCAAAACGATTTTCTGAGATGCTTATGGAGATTATACCATTGAATATCGAGCGGTTCAAACGAATTTAATCAGAAAAATCATTCGTACTTTGTACCTAATTGCTTAGACAAATAGTTGCAATTTGCAAATGGTTTTGATACAATCTATGAATAAATTCGGAAAGGCGCCCTGAAAAGCGCGAAAGGAAAGTAAGTATGAAAAGGCATTTTTCTCTTCGAGAGACCTTGCTCGAAGATGCGCAAAAAGCAAATTTGTTCGGAATTCTCTACCGGCTCCTCAAGGAACTTGCGGATATGGATACGGAGAAAGATATCTACTCCGTCATCCTCGACGCTGCGGCGGAGGCGATTCCGGAAGCGGAGCTCGGCTCGATCCTGATCATCCGAGGAGAATATATGGAATATGCGGCTTCCTTCGGCCTGAATGAAACATATCTCTCGAAGATCCGGCTGAAAACGAAAGATACCCTCCTGTACAAAGAGACGGAGGGCCGGATGGACAAGGCGGTCATCATCGAGGGTTTTTCAGAAAAAAACGCGCTAAATTGTTCGGAGCAGGACTATGAGCTGCTCCGGAAGGCGGGATCTTCTGTGATCCGTTCTTCGCTTTCGGTTCCGATCACCTCCAACAAGAGGACTGTAGGCAGTCTGCATTTGGACAGTTCGAAATCCGGCGTCTTTCAGTCGGAAGATATTCGGATCCTCGAGGTATTTGCCCTCGAACTGGCGGGACTCATGAGACTGGTTGAGAATATCGAGATGAAAAATTATCTTTTGCGCTATGACGATATGACCGGGATATTCAATCGCCGCTATGCAAGTCAGCTGATCAAAGCATTTGTCGAAGAGGCGGAGCCTTTTGTGCTCGTCTCCATGGATATGAATGACCTGAAGCTCGTCAACGACACGATGGGTCATGAGATGGGGGATGAATATATAAACTATTTCGTTCAGGCCGTAGGGGAGCGCATCGAGGAAGAGACGGTCTTTGCAAGATACGGAGGAGACGAGTTCATCCTTGTTTTTCCCGGGGGAAATCCGACGACGATCCTCTTTCGAATGAGGGAGATCGAGGAGTTTTTCATGCGGGACGGACGCTTCAGGAAGATGCTGGATATCGACTCCGTTTTCAGCTACGGGATCGTTTCTTTTCCTCAAGAAGCGAAAGATTATAACAGTCTGCTCCGCCTTGCGGATGAGAGGATGTATTTGTTCAAAAGAGAGTTTAAGCGCAGGAGAAGGTTGATGCAGGGGTGATTGACCGGGACGTGGTGTGCACTGCGTCCTCTTTTTCAGTTTTTGGAGATTGCTGTTCATCCGGTTGCAATGGATGTTGAATATGGAACCCGTGTTTCGTATGAATATCCCTCCGGCGTTTCCGGTGAAAAGAAGAAAGAAGGAGATTGTTTGTTTGATGCAGTCAAAAAATTAAAATGGTTTTTCAGGGAGAGGAAAAAGGATTACCTGATTGCAGTGGGGAGCCTGATCCTCGTCAACATTCTGATCGTCGTCCCGCCGAGGCTTCTCGGAAAAGCGATTGATGAGCTGCACCGGGGGAGGCTGGATGCGCAGCTGCTGATCTTCTATGTGGCGGCTCTGCTGTGCCTCGCCTCGGTGGATTTCGGATTCACGGTGCTGTGGATCTACAAGCTGTTCAACAACGCGATCCTGCTGCAGAGGAATCTGAGACGGTCGCTCATGGAGAAGTTCTTGCGGATGACGCCGAGCTTTTATGAGAAAAATTCCACCGGAGATCTGATGGCGAAGGCGACGAACGACCTGTCCTCGATCGCGGAGATGGCGGGGTTCGGTGTGCTGGCCTTCACGGATGCGACGACCTATATGGGGACGATCCTTTTCATGATGGCGCTGATCTCCCGGAAGCTGACCCTCGTCTGTATGCTGCCGCTGCCTCTGCTGGCGATTGGAGGAAAGTATGCGGGCGATCTGATCCACGAGCGTTATCTCAAGGCGCAGAACGCCTTCGGTGAGATGAACGACAAGGTGCTGGAATACATCGTCGGCGTCCGCGTCGTCCGCTCCTATGTCAGAGAGCGGTTTACGGAAGGAGATCTCCAAGAGAGGACGGCGGATGTTTTTGAAAAAACTATGCGTGTCAAAAGACTGGAATCCCTCTTCATCCCTGCGGTGCGCCTGCTCTCCGCCGTCAGCTACACGCTGGCGGCGGGCTACGGAGCTCTTCTCATCGCGGGAAGAGAGATGACGATGGGGGATCTGATCTCTTTTAATGTCTATCTGCATGCGATCATTTGGCCGATGATTGCAGTGGGTGAGTTCATCAGTACGGTGCAGAGGGGAAATGCCTCTCTCGACAGAGTAATGGAGACTTTGAATTACGAAGAAGAGTTGCCCTCTCACAAAGAGGATGCGGTTTTAGAGGGAGTGCCCGCAATAGAGATGCAGGGCTACGGCTTCATGTATCCGAAATCCTCCGTTCCCATGCTGAGCGGCATCGACTGGGTGATTGAAAAGGGCAGGACCGTCGGCATTGTCGGCAAGACCGGAAGCGGGAAGACGACGCTGATCCGTCAGATCCTGCGCGAGTACCCGCGAGGAAGAGGACATTTCTCTATAGGAGGCTTTGATATCGAGAGCGTCGACAAGCAGAGCCTGCTCTCCCATATCGGGTATGTCCCTCAGGACCATGTGCTTTTTTCGCGAACGATCTATGAAAACATCCTCTTCGGAAGGGAAGACGCCGATGAGGAGCAGGTGATGGAAGCCGTGCGGGTTGCGGATTTTGAAAAGGACATTGCTCTGCTTCCGATGGGGCTGGAGACGATGGTCGGAGAGAGAGGGATTTCGATTTCAGGAGGACAGAAACAGCGTCTGTCCATTGCGCGGGCAGTCATCAAAGATCCGGAAATTCTGATCCTGGACGACTCCCTCTCGGCAGTGGACGCGGCGACGGAGAGCCGTATCATCGAAAATATCCGCAGGAACAGAGAAGGCAAGACGACGCTGATCTCCGCTCATCGTCTTTCCGCGGTTCGGCATGCGGATGAGATCATTGTCCTAGACGAAGGCAGGATCATCGAGCGGGGCACTCATGAGAGCCTGATGGCTCTCGGCGGATGGTACAGGGAGCAGTTTGACATTCAAAAATTGGAGGAGGTGAACGCCTGATGCAGGAGAAAAAAGGACGTTTGGACGGGAGACTGGCCGGGTATGCGCTGAGCTTCAGACGGCCTCTGTTTTTCGGCCTCTTCTTCCTCCTTCTGGCCGTGGGGCTGGAATTGATCGGGCCTTTCATCATCGGGCATATTCTCGATCATGAGCTTCCGGCGATGACGCGTGCAGTTTTGCCGCAACAGGTGATCTATCTTCTTGCGGTCTATCTGATCACGGCGGCATTGTCGGCGGGGGCGAGGTATTACAGCCTCGTCTGTCTTCAGATGACCGCCAACCATGTGGTGCAACGATCTTTTCCAAAACCTGCAGAGATTGGCCATTTCGTTTTTTGACGACCGGCCGGCGGGAAAGATCGTCTCCCGAGTCACCAACGATACGGAAGCGGTGCGCAACCTCTATGATCTCGTGCTGGCACAGTTTTTGACCAGCGGGGTCTATCTGATCGCGATCTATCTGACCCTCTTCTTTGTCGAGGCGTATTTTGCGGCGATCTGTCTGATCCTGCTGCCCCTGTTCTACGGGATCATCCGTTTTTACCGCAGGAAGGCGGGGCGGTACAATGATGTGATCCGGAGGAAGATCAGCGAGATCAACGCTATGATCAACGAGTCGATCCAAGGGATGCGCATCATCCAGGCCTTCGGCAGGCAGCGCAGGATCGCAGAGGAATTTGAGGCGATCAACGAAGCGAATTATCAGGAAGAGAGAAAGCTGCTGCTGCTGGAGAGCATCATCACCCACAATATCGTCAATGTGATCAAGATTGTTCTTTTTGCGATGATGCTTTACTATTTCGGCATGAAATCTCTGCGTATGGGAGATGCGGCAAGTATCGGGATGATGTACATTTTTGTCGAGTACATCACGAAGATCTTCAACCAGATCAACGGGATCATCGACCGGATGGGAAATCTCGAACGCGCCTTCGTCGCCTCCAACCATGTATTTGAGATGCTGGACGAGCAGGGAGAAGACGTCAGGGATGCAGACATGGATCGCTTTGCAGGGAAGGTGGATTTCGAAAATGTGAGCTTTGCCTATAAAGAAGATCATTATGTGCTGAGGAATGTAGATTTTCATGCGGAGCAGGGACAGACGGTCGGTCTCGTGGGTCATACCGGTTCCGGCAAGAGTTCGGTGATGAATCTGCTGCTGCGTTTTTACGATCCGCAGCAAGGCAGGATTCTCATCGACGGCAAGGATATCCGGGGTATCGGCAGGCAGAGCCTTCGAAAGCATATGGGCGTCGTCCTTCAGGATCCCTATCTCTTTACAGGGACCATCCTGAGCAATATCACATTAAACGATCCCTCGATCACGAGGGAAAAAGCGGAGCAGGCTCTGCTCGCCGTCGGAGGCAATCGGGTGCTGCGCGGTCTGGAAAAGGGGCTGGATGAAAAGGTGATCGAAAAAGGAAACACCCTCTCTTCGGGACAGAGGCAGCTGATCTCCTTTGCCAGAGCCCTTGCTTACGATCCGTCGATCCTGATCCTCGACGAAGCGACTTCCTCCATCGATTCCGAGACCGAGCAGATCATCCGCGATGCGATGGAGGTTCTGCAGAGGGGCAGAACCACCTTCATCATCGCTCATCGGCTGTCGACGATCAAAAATGCGGATCAGATCCTCGTCCTTCACAAAGGAGAGATCGTCGAGCAGGGCAGGCATGATGAACTGATCGCTCTCAAAGGAAGATATTACAGGATGTATCAGCTCCAGTCGAGGACGGAAGGGTGAATGAATGCCGTGATTTGAACAGATGTTATCCCTGTGAGATCCGCAGGAAAGAAAGGCTGCCGTATCGCTTGGCAGCCTTTTTCAGTACATAGAGATATGAAAATGCTTGCGGGTTTGACCGTATACGAAACCCTGTTCGAAATACCCTCCGATATTCCGATCTATTTTCAATGGAATTTCGGATGACAGATCCGGGGTAGATTGTATCGGACGGCAGTTTGATCAGGTATCAGTATTAGGAGACGCGTCCGGTTTCGGCGAGGGTCTTCTTCTGTTCGTCGGTCATCTTGGCGACGGTGACGCCCGCAAAGGCGAGAACCGCGGTGACGATGATCATCAGATAGTTGAAGATCGCGTAGGGCACATATCCTCCGGATCCGTAAAGGGGAAGCCCGAGAGTCTTAGTCATATAGGCTCCGCAGGTGTTCCACGGGATCAGGGCGCCGGATACGGTACCGGCGGATTCGAGCGCATTGGAGAGAGTCTTCGGATGCAGTCCTCTTTCCTGATAGGATTTTGCGTACATACGGCCCGGAACGACGATGGAGATGTACTGTTCGGGCATCGTGCAGTTGCTGAGGATGCAGGTCGCTTCGGTAGCGACGACCAGTCCCGCGTCGGAGCGGACGAGTTTTAAGATATTGTTGACGATGACTTCCATCTGCCCGGTCATCTCGACGATACCGCCGAACATCATCGCGATGATCGTCATGGAGATCGAGAACATCATACTCATCAGACCGCCTTTGGTGAGCAGCTTATCGATGGCCGCGGCTTCTTGCAGCGTCAGGAAGTCCGGTTTTCCGGCATCGGTCATCACCTTGGTGATATCGCTTTCATAGCCGTACATCCCGCAACTCAAAATGTCTCCGAAATTGCTGTGCGCGCCTTGGAAGAAGGGGCACAGGATCGCGGCGACGATGATGCCGAGGGTGATTCCCGGGATCGCGGGCATCTTTTTCGCGATGGAGAGGATGACGACGACCGGAGGCAGCAACAGCAGCGGGCTGACATTGAATTCCGCAGAGATCGCCGTCTGCATTTTCGCAATGCTGGTCAGCTCCGCACTGCCGGAACCGTATTGCATTCCCATCACCGTAAAGGCGACCAGAGTGATCACATATGTAAGGACGGTCGCTTTCAGCATGAATTTCACATGAGTGAACACGTCGGTTCCCGCCATGGCGGGGGCGAGGTTGGTCGTGTCGGAGAGCGGAGACATCTTGTCTCCGAAGTAAGCGCCGGAGATGACGGCTCCTGCGGTGATCGGAGCGGGAATGCCCAGTCCCTGCGCGATCCCCATCAGCGCGATCCCCATCGTTCCCGCCGTTCCCCAGGAGGTTCCGGTGGCAAGCGAGGTGATCGAGCAGATGACCAGAGTCGCCGGCAGAAAGATCTTCGGCGATAAGATATTCAATCCGTAATAAATCATTGAAGGCACGACGCCGGATACCATCCATACGCCGATCAGGATACCGATGATCGCGAGGATCAGGATCGACTGCATCGCTTTGGAGATCCCATGGATCATCGACTCTTCGATCTCCTCCCAGCTGTAGCCGATATAGAGCGAGACGCAGGCCGCGATGATCACGCCGATGAACATCGGAATATGCGGATCCACTTCATAGACCATGATTCCGACGGCCATGACGGCGATGAGACCGAGAAACGAGATCAGGGCCTCGCTGAGCCTTGCTTTGCTAACAACTTTCGTTTCTGTTGACATAAAATGTCCTCCTCCCAAAAAATATTCAGTTTTACAGACCGAGAAGCCGACGGGGAGCGGAAAAACGCTTTCCTTCCGCTTGCCATATCTGTATATCCGTCCTCCTCAATAAAAGTATAGCAGGATATAGGTGGGCAGACAATAAAAAAATCAGGTTCTTGACAAGTATTTTGTTATCAGGATATCATAGTCTCATATTGCAGAAGGGTCTGAGAAAGAGGGGTGATCGGATGAAGAAGTTTTACGGCGGTCTGGGGACGAAAAAAACATGGACGCTTCTTTTTGTTCTGATCTTGGCGGCATGGCTGCTTTGCCTTGCTCTTGTTTCCCATATGCCGAAACTCTTTGTCCTCTCCGAGGAGGAGCAAAAGCCTTCGATTGTCTTTGATTCCTATGCCGCCGACCGTTATATCGAGATCCTCTCCCTGGAATTTCCGGATCTGGAGATGCGGCGGCTTGAAAGAAGTGAATTTCTCCGCTGCCTGGATGAGGGGAGAGTGCCTCTTGTCGAGATCTCGGAATGGAAAGCGCAGCCCCTGCTCGCTGCGGGAAAACTGGACGCTTTTTATCCGCATTATGTCGACGGTATCGTCATTGCGGTGGATCGCTCAAGGATCAGCGAAGATATAAGGGGATGGAGAGATCTCGAAAAACAGCCTTTTTCTGTGTTGATGATTTCGAAGGAGGAGAGTTTGTTTGCGATTGCGGCGGGGCTGGATCGGGAATTTCGGGATTTTCTCCTTGCGGGAAAGGGGACGCCGGCGTCTGTACAGATTCCGGAGACGGTGGATTTTTTGAAGAAGCTGAAGAGAAGCGGGCGCCTGATCGTGATTGATGAAGATATGGAAACCCTCGACCCGGCGCGGGCCCCGGTGATGATCCTGCCGCAAAGCAGAGCGGAGGAGCTGCAGGCAAAAGGAGCAAAACTCGATATCATCGCGCCGAAGGAAGGAAGTCTCGCGATGCACAGGGGTCTGGGGCTTCAGACTTCATTAAGGCAAAGGGCAAGCCAAAAAGCCATTGGAGCAAGGCTTGCGAAGCAGTCGGATTCCATACGAAACAAGACTGAGAAGGAGGGCGGACGATCCTTCGGCAAAGGGGAACAGAGTTTTTATTTCATCGAGAATATCGAGGGGTATAACCTTGCCGCAAGCCGTCTGTACGAGCACTATGAACGAGAGGTTCATCAAAAGAAAAAATATCGTTCCATCCTTCATCTCAACCGGATCATGGACTATGTGCTTTTGCTGCTCTGCGTCGCTTTGTGGACGGGATGGATGCAGATAAGGATCGTCGAGGATGAGGTGCGGCTGTTTGTGCGGCTGATCTTCCTCTTCATCGTCCTTTGGCTGCTGATAAGGATACTGCGCCATATGGGCGTCGTGGACGAGGCGACGCATATTTTCTGGTATGCTTACTATGTCCCTTTTATCGGCATAGTGACGACCTGGCTGATCCTCTGTGGAGAGCTGACGGAGTCGGAAAGGATTCGAAAGTACAGAACACAGATCATTCTGATGGCAGTGTCTGCGATGCTGCTGATACTGACCAACGGATTTCACAGTCTGGTCTTTCGTTTTGAAAATGCGGAAAAGAGCGGTCCCTATCACTACACGCCGCTGTATCACCTGATCGCCGCAGCGATGATCCTGACGACGGCGGGTTCGATCATCCTGCTCTTTCTCAGACGGAAAGAGCGTATGCACAGAAGGAGGATATGGGCTCCGATCTTTGTCGGGCTCTCGATCCTTGCCTACCACAGCCTCTATATTCTTCGTTATCAACCAATCTTTCGGACAGATATGACGATGAGCTATATCCTTTTTATCTGCCTTATGCTCGAGTCGATGCTGTATATCGGAGTCATCAACACGAATACGACTTACCGGAGTTTTTTCGTCAATAACCCGCAGAAGATCTATCTGCTCTCAAGAGACAAGACGATCATGATGAAGACGAAGTCGGCGGAGGTGTTGTCGGAAGACTTCGCTCAATCTCTCTTTTTCGACCGCGCCAATATCAACAGGTACCTGAGCGAAAGGGAAGGCAGGCAATACCGCGTCGGCAGGATACGGGGAGGCTATGTGCTCTGGGAGGAAGATCTTCAGATTTTGCTGTCGATGCGAAGGCGGCTTGAAGAAAACGCCGAGGAGCTTCTGGCGAAAAATCAGATGCGGGAGAGGGAAAATCAGCTGAAACAGAATCTGTATCGCATGAGGATACGAAGGCGGCTCATGGATGAGATCGAGCAGGCGATCGCGGATAAGATCGACGCGATCACCCATATCGCGTCCACTCTCGAAGAGAGATATATGGAGAACGACGAGCGGGGAGTTCGCAGCAAGATCGCCTGTATCAAAATGATGGTCAGCTACTGCAAGCGGATCAGCAACTTCATCATGCTTTCGCGGCAAAGCGACCGTTTTTTGACGGACGAGCTCGTCAAAGCGCTGCGCGAGACTTTACAGGACAGCGAGACGGCGGGGATCGAATACGCGCTCGTGCTGCGGGAAGAAGGAGAAATTTCAGTTCAGGACGCTCTGTTCATCTACGAATACATCTATCGGGTCGTTGAGACCGCAATGCGGAGCCAAAAGCCGGTTGTGTTCATTCATCTTTCGACAGAGGAAAAGAAGATCCGCCTCAAATTGGTTCTCTCCGCGGAAGGGGAGGAGCTGTGCAAGGAAGACTTTCGCTTTGAAACTCTGATGGGGGAAGAGCCGGGAAAAAGAGGCTATCGGCAGGAGACGGAAAGCGAATACAATTCTCTGGAGATCCTGCTGATACCCGACCCCTCCGTGCATAGAGAGGAGAAAGGAGAGAGCGATGAGCGCTTTATATCAGCTTTCCGGTGAGGCGAGGACGATCATGGTGATCTTTCTCTATCTGGCAATCGGGCTTCAGGCCGGCAATATCGTTCTGCTCAATATGGGGCAGCGCGTGGAACGGAAAAAAATTCGAAATCTGATATCCGTTGCGATCCTCGCCTGCCTGATTCTTTCCATCTACATCCTGAGCCGTCTGTTTATGAATGTGTACTATGGAACTTTCGCAGATCCGCTCCCTCTGATAAAGATCGCTCCGGAGTATGCAAGGCTCGTCCTTGTCGGCTTCATCGTCCTCAATATACTTCTCATCACGAAGGTCGCAGCGGATTTTTTCACCTGTTGGTATGAGATCTCCACTTCGATCACGAGACTTTCCATCAAGGAAGCGATGGACAAGATCCCGGTCGGCAATATGTTCTGTTCGGAGGACGACCGCATTCTCTTTGTCAATCCGGCGATGAACCGGGCGATGAAAGAGCTCGGCTTTCGGGAATATGAGAGCGGAGAACGGTTTTGGAGCAAGATATGCGGGATGGACGTCGTGGGAAGCAATATCCGCTGTGAGTCCGCTTGCGAGCAGGAACGGGACGTCTGCATCCTGAGGACCGACGAGGGAAGCTCCTGGGAGTTTTCCAAAACGGAGGTGCGGATCAGAGACAGGCGATACATGAATATCTCCGCGATTGACGTCAGCGAAAAGGACAAGCTCAATATCGTCCTCAACAACCAGTACGAGGAGCTTCGGGAGATCGAGCGGGAGCTGAGAAAGATGGGGGAGACGATCCGCAAGAGCCAGCAGGAGCAGGCGGTGCTGGAACTGAAAAACCGCATCCATGATATCATGGGACAGCGCCTGTCGATCATCCATCAGATCCTCGAATCCAACCGTCATCTCAGTCTTTCTCTCAAAGAATTGCAGAGGCTTCTCGGCACGATGCTCTTCGATCTCAAAGACAGGGAAGCGGAAGATCCGAAAAGGATTTTTGAAAACATAAAGCGGAGCTGTGCGCTGATAGGAGTCTCTCTGAGCCTTCAGGGAGAATTTATCGGAACCGAAGACCAGAAGAAACTGATGATGAAGGTGATCCGTGAGGCGGTCACCAATGCGGTGCGTCACGCCAGGGCCAAAAAAATAGAGGTGGATATTTCCGAAAGTCTCGATGAGATCCATATGAAGATCGTAAACGACGGAGAGCTTCCGCAAGACTCGATTTCCGAGAAACAAGGGATTTCGGGCATGAGGAGGCGCGCCGCCGAGCAGGACGGACACATCCATATCATAAGCCGTCCGATCTTTGCGGTTCTGCTCCGTTTGCCGAAAAAGTCCGAAGAACCTCGAACAGGAAGATAGTAGGATTCACAAGATCCGCAGTCAAACTCATGAGCGGCTTGAAACCTCCCGTATGTCGTCAAACGATCCGATAACAGGCGGAAGGATACGGATTTGGGCGACGCCCCTCCCCTCAGGCGCGGACGGCAGAAGGAGAGAGGCGTTCATTTTTCCTTTGTATGTCCGTAGAAACTCCGATAGATCGAGTCGAGATCCTTTTCCCTGTTCTGCGAGATGTATCCGTTGGCGATTGCGAAGATCGCAAGCCTTGCGATATTGTCGTACCCGGTCTTGTCAAGGATGCGGTTGATATAATTGCGTATCGTGTTTTCAGACATATTGAGTTTTTGAGAGATCTCTTTCCGCGAATACTCCATGCAGACGAGACGCAGGATCGAGATCTCTTTTTTCGTCAGGATCGCATCGTTGGGAAAGCGGACAGGGCGATCCTCGGGATAGATCTTCTCGCCGGCAAAGGTCAGCTCGATGCTGTGCACAAGCTCGGAGATGCTGACATTTTTATAGACGAAACTGTCCGCGCCGGCCCTCCTGGCCGCCTCGACGAATCCGACGTCCATCATGCCGGTGATCAGGATCACCTTCGCCTTCGGATAAGAACTCTTGAGACGCAACGTCGCATCGACGCCGCTTTCTTCTCCGATGCAGATGTCCATGATGACGATATCCGGCTCATAAAGCCGGTAAGTTTCCTCCAAAAGATCCGAACTGCTCAGAGAGACCTCAACATGGAGCTTTGGTATCTCATTGAGGGCGCTTGCCAGGGAATCTCTGAGGATCTGCTGGTCTTCCACCAAAAGGATTCGTATCATTCTGTCGCCTCCTTCCGTTTTTCTTTATTTCTATTGTATCGGTTTTTTAAGGATTATACAAGCGAAGCCGAGTGGTCGGACGAGGGCTTGCTTTTTGTGAAACACGCCTTGCTTTCGCGGCATGGAGGGGATGGAGACGAAGAGCGGATGAAATTAAAGTACTTAAGTTTCTTTTTTTTTGCCGCACATAGAGGTATAATAAAAAGCGAAAGATCAGCGGGCACTCAGATTTTGATCGAGAAGGGCGGAGTGTCGGTAGGAAGTCGATATCCGTCATCCGGCAGAGGAGACGGACCATTTTGCTTAGCGAAGGAGGAAACGAAGATGGCAGGGATTTTGGGAAGATTCAAGGATATCATGTCTGCAAATATCAATGCGCTGCTCGACAAGGCGGAAGATCCGGAAAAAATGATCGATCAGTATCTGCGCAATATGGAGAGAGATCTGGGTGCGGTAAAGGCGGAGACCGCCGCCGTCATGGCTGAGGACAGCGCAATGAAGCGCAAGGTCATCGAATGCCGGGACGAGATCGGGAAGATGGAAGACTATGCAAGAAAGGCGTTGCAGGCGGGAAATGAAGCGGACGCCAGACTCTTCCTAGAAAAGAAGGAATCGTTTAAGATAAAATTGGAATCTCTGCAGAAGAGCAGCGAGACGGCGGCGGCGAATGCTCTCAAAATGAGGCAGATGCATGACAAGCTGACAGACGATGTCCAAAAACTCCGCAGCCGAAGAGACGAGATCAGGGCGAAGGTCAAGATGGCCAAGACGACGGAGAAGATCACTTCGATGACGACAGTGACGAGGACCGGAGGCAGCATCTCGGCTTTTGAAGCTATGGAAGAGAAGGCGAACCGCATGATGGACGAAGCGGACGCGATGATCGAACTGAACTCTCAGGCTCAGGATGATGTGGAGGAACTGGCCAAGAAATACGACAGCACAGAGTCCGCAGGAGTCAGTTCGTCCAAGATTGATGAAGAGCTGGAAAAAATGAAAAAAGACCTTGGCTTATAAGGGGAAAGGAGACGGGAAATGGGATTTTTCAGCGGACAGTTTGCCAATGTCGTCGAATGGGAGCAGTACAACGACGAAACGCTTTTTTGGAAGTGGAGCAACCGGGAGATCAAAAAGGGTTCGAGACTGATTATAAGGCCGGGGCAGGACGCGATCTTTCTCTTTAACGGAAAGGTCGAGGGGGTGTTCCGGGATGACGGAGACTACGATATCGAGTCGCAGATCGTGCCTTTTCTGTCGACGCTCAAAGGCTTCAAATTCGGCTTCAATTCCGGCATGAGAGCGGAAGTCCTCTTCATCAATACCAAGGAGGTCACGGTGAAATGGGGGACGAAGAATGCGATCAATATCCAAGCTCCGGGACTGCCGGGGGGAATGCCGATCCGAGCCTTCGGAACGATGGCCTGCCGTATAGACGACCACAATATCCTGATCGAGAAGATCGCAGGCGTCAAGCAGCAGTACGATATCGAAGACGTCAGAGAGCGTGTGATCTCCGTGCTGGATCAGCTCCTGATGAAGTGGATATCCAGAGAAGGAAAAGATATGTTCAATCTTCAGGCCAACGCCCATGAGATCGGCGGGGGGATTCGAGGAGACCTCGATATGGAGATGCGCAAGATCGGGCTTGCGGTGCCGAGCTTTTCGATTGCAAGCTTCAGTTATCCGGAAGAGATCAAGAAGATGCAGGAAAAGGCTGCGGCGCAGAGCATGGTCGGCGATATGAGCAGATACACCCAGATCGCGATGGCCGATTCGATGGAACGCGGAAGCGGCGGCAGCGCCGGAGCGATGGCCGGCAATATGATGGGCATGCAGATGGGCATGATGATGGGACAGCAGATGATGAATCAGATGAATCCTCAGTCGCAGGGCGGGGGGCAGACGCCCGCTCAATCTCCTTCGGCGCCTGCGGGAAGCGGTCAGACGCCCAAGTTCTGTCCGGAATGCGGGAATAAGACCGAGGGGGCGAAATTCTGCTCCAACTGCGGAACAAAATTGGTATAGAACAGAGAAAGGATCTCGAAAGAGACTGATTCAAAAGCTCTGCAAAAGAAAAAATGGCTGAACCCAACAAATAAAATCCTGACGCAGACTGCGGACAAACTTCAAATATCATTTGCCGGCGCAGATTCTCTTTCGGAAAGATCGGACCTGCCCGCCGGAAGTTTTGACCGAGGGGAGTACCGTCCCGCCGCTTTTGCTCTAAAATCAGCCTTCTGCTGATTTTTCTGAAATTTCGGCGGCTCGCTCCTCTCGATTTTTTCACGAAGTGAATCATCTTCGACTCATGACTGTTGACTTTTGAAGCTTGTCCGCTTTGTCTTTTATTCTGCCCGACAAACAAAACGGAAAAATGTTTTCCAAAGGATTGCAGGAACAGGGAAAGAGAGCCGGAGTCCGGCTTTTTTTCGCTTTTCTTCATACGGATCCCCGGCTTGACAAATAAATGATAAAGGTCTATAATGATAACGGAAAAACGAGCGGATCCCTGTTTTCATCGAGGACGCCGGCAGGATTTGGCCGGCGAAAGGATCAAAGCTTAAACGCCGAAGCCTGAGACGGAAACGGGAGTATTCGGCATAAGGTCGGAAGTCGTCAAAGAGGGTGATGGATGAGGGAGTATGGTAAACGAAGGACAAAGCCGTAAAATATCAAAACAAGGAGGAAAGGGAATTGGGTAGTTATCAGGATATGAACTGGGGAAAGGCGCTGCTGAAGCTGACGCCGATCTTATTGCTGGCCGGTCTGATGATCTCCGGACAGGACGCGCTGATCGCGGCGCCGGCAGCGACGATTTACGCAATGCTCATAGGGTACATAACAGAAAAGTTCAAATTGGATGAAATGGTGAAAGCCTCGGTGGACAATATTCAGAATATGCAGCTCGTATTTTTCATCCTGATGTTCGCCTATGCGATGGCGGACGCCTTTATGACGACGGGCGTCGGCGCTTCGATTGTCAATCTGGCCTTATCTTTGGGATTGAATGCAAAATTTGTCGCTCCGGTGGGACTTCTCGTCACGGCGATCCTCTCGATTGCGACAGGAACTTCCTGGGGGACTTTTGCGGCCTGTGCGCCGATCTTCCTCTGGCTCAACCATCTCGTAGGAGGAAGTCTCCTGCTGACGACGGCGGCAATCGCCGGAGGGGCCTGCTTTGGAGACAATATCGGTCTGATCTCCGACACGACGGTGGTCAGCTCGGGTATCCAAGGGGTCAGCGTCGTGGATCGTATCCGTTATCAGGGCGTCTGGTCGGGACTTTGCCTGCTGACCGCCTTTGTAATTACGATTATTGTAGGCTTGGGGATGGGGCTTCCATCGGAGGTCTCCAGCGCGGCCGCCGCGATTGACCAGATCACGCCGGACGTCATTGAAGCGCTGAGAGAACAAAGGCCTGCGGCGGTTGATCTCCTTGACCAGGTGAAAAGCGGTGTTCCGATCTATATGATCATCCCGCTGATCCTCGTTATCGGACTGGCGGTCAAAGGAGTGCAGACCCTGCTCTGTCTCGGCGCCGGCATCATCTCCTCTTTCGTTCTCGGAAGTTTTGCGGGAACCGTCGAAAGCGTACAGTCCTTTGTCGATCTGATCTATGGCGGATTTGAAGGAGCGGGAAGCTGGGTCATCATCATGATGATGTGGGTCGGCGCCTTTGGAGGTATCATGGCGAAGATGAAAGCCTTCGAGCCTCTGTCTAGGTTCGTGACGCTGATCAGCCGAAGGGTGCGGGATCTCATGACCTGCAACGCCCTGCTCTGTCTGTTCGGAAATGCGGCTCTCTCTGATGAGATGGCCCAGATCGTGACTGTGGGTCCGATCATCAAGGAGCTCGTCGACGAGAACATCGTCTGCGACGAAAAGGCGAAGTACGCACTTCATCTGAGAAATGCGACTTTCTCCGATGCGATGGGGGTGTTCGGCTCTCAGCTGATCCCCTGGCATGTGTATATCGGGTTCTATATCGGTATCGCTTCGGCGGTCTATCCCATCCATAAGTTTGTAGCTCTTGATATCATCCGCTACAATTTCATGGCGATGGTCGCAGTGGGAAGCATGCTCGTCCTGACCTTCACGGGACTGGATAATCTGATTCCTCGGTTCAAGATGCCAAATGAGCCGGAGATCTATCTGAAAAAAAATGCCCATCGATTTGAAAGATAAAAAAAGAGACCAAGGTTCAAACTTTGGTTCAAACTTTTTGAACCTAAACAGCGTCTGTAAAAATAAGGGGCTGTCGGAAGATGATTCCGGCAGCCTTTTCGCTTTTATGAAAGATCGCTATCTTTTTGCCTGCGGATTTTTTGAAAAAGGGAAAACAGGGCATAGTCCTCCCTCCCGGTACATACTATTGCCTGTCTGAATTGTCAGCTGTCAAAACGCCTCATTTGTCGTTTTGACATGGATATGGTTTCCGTGGCGTCGATTCAATAAGGCTTTAGTATAATGCCCAATCGAAATGCCCTCCGATAAAAGGTATCCCGGATCCGTCATCTGAAATTTCATTGCAAACAGGTCGGAATATCGGAGAGCATTTCGAACAGGGTACAGTATCAGAAGGAGATCTCGAGGCTCTCTCTCAGAACCGCATCTCCGCCGACGAAGACCTGACGGATCTTGCCGTTTTCGGTCTTCAGAGAAGCGAAGATCTCCGAAGGGCGATCCATGAAATAGCCTTGCTCGAACCGCAGCGAGCGAAGATCCTCTTCCCTGAGTCTGCCCTGCTTGTAGAGATAGCAGCTGAGAGCTCCGTTTGACGTTCCGGTGGCCGCTTCCTCGTCGATTCCGCAGAGGGGTGCGAGGTTTCGGCAGCAGGCGCAGGCGCCGTGCAGCGTCTCAAGAGAGAAGACATGGTAGCCGATCACCGCGTATTTCGCGCTGATCTTTTTGATTTTTTCAAAATCCGGACGGAAAGTCCTCAGGGCTTCCAGAGATCGGAGAGGGATCATGATGTCTGCGAGTCCGGTGGAGACGATCTGAGGCGGAAGGTGCTCGTGCAGGTCGGAAGCGGAGAGCCCCAGACTGTCTGCGATCTCTTCCCCGGGCAGGACATCCGTGAACTTGGGCAGAGCCTGCTCCATATGGATGAGGCCCTCTTCGACCCGCAGACGGAGGAGACCTGCGCCGGTCTCCTGACAGAGCTCTTTGGAGGGGAGGAGGCCTTTGAGATGGAGAAGCTTGAAGGCCGCAATCGTCGCATGTCCGCAGAGCGGTACTTCTTCCCTCGGCGTGAAAAAGCGCAGGCGGAAGTTTGCCTTGTCTGAGGGGAAGATGAAGGCGGTTTCCGAAAAGCCGACCTTGGCGGCGATCAAGAGCATCTGTCGATCCGTCAGCCCTGCAGAGTCAAGGACGACTCCTGCCGGGTTTCCTCCTCCGGCGGCGGAGGTGAAGGCATCAAGAGTATAGACTTTCATGGGAGGCACATCCTTTCGGGGTTTTTATTTTCAACAGTTTCCTCAGATCTCCCGTCTGTCAGATTCGATCAGAGGGCGGATACAGCCTTCTTTTTAGATGAGGCCGCTTTTGCAAAGCGGGGATCTGTGATAAGATGATTATACCATACCGGATAAAAGACGGCAGTCCCAAATACGGGAGAGAGCGGAGGAAAAAATGAAAATACATCTTTTCTGTGTCGGAAAGATCAAAGAAGCCTACCTCAGAGAGGGGATCGCCGAGTTTTCTAAAAGGACGTCGGCTTATTGCAGGCTGGATATTCGGGAATTCGACGAGGAAAAAGCGCCGGAGCGGCTCAGTGAGCGGGAGAAAGAGCAGATCAGACAGAAGGAAGCGGAGAAGATTCTTTCCGCTCTGCCTAAAAGCTCTTATGTCATTGCTCTTGCCATCGACGGAAAGATGCGTTCTTCCGAGGAGATGGCCGATCATATCGGCAGCCTTGCCCTTACGGGAAAGAGCGAGCTGACCTTTTTGATCGGCGGATCTTTCGGGCTTTCGGAGCGGCTGCTTGGCAGGGCGGATGAACAGTGGTCTTTTTCGAAACTGACTTTCCCTCATCAGATGATGCGCCTGCTCCTGCTGGAACAGATCTATCGAAGCTTTCGTATCCTGCATCACGAGCCGTACCACAAATAAGAGGAAGCGATACCCGATATTTTACCCTATTCCGGACGGAGGACAAAACGGACAAACGCCAAAAGTCGTGAGACGAAGAGGGGGAACTTTCGTGAAAATTCTTCTTTGCAACATCGTAATTTGAAAAAATGATCCGTAGGAGAAGGGTTTTGTAAACGATTTGACAAGAATTGAGGTTCGGAAAACAGGTATAATGATAAGTACAGGCAGAGGTAACAGGCGTCGGGCGTCCTGAGGAGCTCTTTTCAAAGGAAAGGATTGCATTCGCGAAAGATTCGGAGCGCCGGAGGGAGAACGGATTAAAGTTTTGCTGCTTTGAGATGATGGAAGGATGAGGAAAATGGAGGAAAGAGAAATTCGCGGACCTGCGGAAAAGGAGGCCGCGCTGATAAGGATCTCCCATATACGGAAGGTCTATCGCATGGGAGAGGAGAAAGTCGTCGCTCTTGACGATGTGAGCCTCGATATCCGAAGAGGAGAGATCGTCTGCTTTTTGGGGACTTCCGGCTCCGGAAAATCCACCTTTCTCAATATGGTGGCGGGACTGGAAAAGCCGACCAGAGGCGAGATCCATATCGGAAAGATCCCGATCCACAAACTCACCGAAGAAGAGGTGACCCTCTTTCGTCAGAAGAACATCGGATTTATCTTTCAGTCCTACCAGCTGCTGCCGATGCTGACGGCCCTTGAAAATGTCTCTTTGCCTCTCGTTTTTCGCGGGATGGGGAAGGGGAAACGGGAAGCGATGGCGAAAAAAGCCCTCGATCAGGTGGGACTCAAGGGCTATTACGGCAGGAAGCCGACGCAGATGAGCGGAGGTCAGCAGCAGAGGGTCGGCATCGCAAGAGCTCTCGTCGGAAAGTCCAAGATCATCTTTGCCGATGAGCCGACGGGAAATCTCGACACTCACACGACGAAGGAGGTGATGGACATCATGGTCGAAATGGTTCGAAAGAACGAATCGACTTTGATCATCGTCACCCATGACCGAAAGATTGCCGCTTATGCGGACAGGATCGTCACGATACAGGATGGAAATATTTTGCAGATCAAGACCGGAGAGGAGTTTAGAAGAGATGAAGAAGTGTAAGATCATTTTTTGCGTCGTCTTGGCGGCGCTGCTGTTTTGGGGAGCGATGATCCCGCCCTCTTATGCGACAGAGAGCGATCAGGAGAAGATACGGCGACTGGAGAGAGAGCTCGAGGAGGCGAGGAAGAGCGGGGATGATCGCTATAACAACCTGCTGGAACAGTACAACAAACTGCTGGAAGAGCAGAAGGAGAAGGCGGCGACGCCGCGCGTCAATATAAGCGCCGAGTTTTTGGGAGCGAAGGCGGGCGCGGAGGCGGTCGTCAAGGTGCAGGTGAAAAATACCAGCGGAGCCAATTTCAGCAACGGAGTCCTGACCCTGAGCACTCTTCCCGAGGGGGCGGCGCTCAAGAATACTTCGAGTACGCTCGCTAAGATCGGAGAACTTCTCGGCGGACAGGATAAGTCTACGGAGTTTGTGCTGCTGATCGACAAGCAGGTCAAGACCGGAAGCTATCCGATCGGTTTCACTTTTTCGGGGCTTTACGGAAAGAACAGCGACAGAGACTACAGCTTCAGTCAGACTTTTTATATGGAGATCACGAACGACGAGAAGAAGAAAGAGCCTTCGAAGCTCGGGATCACGAATGTCGTCCTTCCCAGAGCCGCCGCCCTCGGGCAGGAGTTCGCGCTGAGCTTCCGCGTCGTCAACAACGGGGCTTCCAAGGCGGAAAACCTCAAGATCACCGCCGAACCGAGCGGAACGCTGATCAACAAGAGCCGGAATGTATTTTTGGAGACGGTTCTCGAAGCCGGAAAGTCAAAAGACTACAGCGTGACTTTCTACGCACCTTCCGCAGGCAAGGAAGAAAAGGTCGACGAGAAGAATTTCCCGATCAAGATCAGCGTCGAGTCGACGGGAGCGCCTTCCTCCGGCAAGGAGGGCGAGACCCCGGAAGTCATCTCTCTCAGCCAGTATGCGGATATCCTGATCCTCGGACAGAAAGGCAAGGAAGAATCTTCCGGTTCCGACGGCGTGAAATCGCCTCAGCTGATGGTGGAAAACTACAGCTATGGGGGCAGCTATGTCGAGGCGGGCAAGAACTTCACCCTCAGTCTGACCATGGTCAATACCAGCAGAGAGAAGGCGCTTCGAAATATCAAGATCTCTCTGACCTCGGAAGAAGGAACCTTCATCCCCTACAACACGAGCAATTCCTTCTATATTGACGCTCTGGCGCCGGGGGCGAGGACGAAGAAGGAGATTACCTTTTCGACCAAGCCGGATGCGAAGGCCCAGACAATCGCCCTCAATCTTGACTCCGCCTATGAAGATATGAAGGGCAACGCCCTGACCGCCAAGGACATCATCTCGATTCCCGTCATGCAGGTGACCAAACTGGATATCGACGACGCGTCGATTCCTCCGGAGGCCTATGTCGGTCAGCCGACTTCCGTCAGCTTCAGTTTTTACAACACGGGGAAAAATGTCCTGCGCAATCTCAAGATCACCGGAGAGGGAAATTTCGATACCCAAGGGAATGTCAGTTATTTTGTCGGCAATATGGAGCCGGGAAAAAATGACAGCTACGACCTGCTGCTGATTCCGAGAGAGCCGGGGGAAGTCAGCGGAACCGTCTCTTTCACTTATGAAGACGTCCAGGGCGAGATCCGCACAGTCGAAAAGACCTTTTCCATGTCCGCGATGGAACCTCCGCTGATGGACGAGGAGATGATGGAGGAGCTCCCCGCGCAGAAGAACTACAAGCCCTATTATATAGGGGGAGCGGCCGCTGTCCTGATCCTCGGGATTTTCATCTGGAGAAGGAGAAGAAAGAAGAAAAAAGAGCAGGAGATGAGTCTTGATGAATAGAGCTGAAATTCTGCGTATGGCTCTGCTCAACCTCAAGCGGAGAAAAATGAGAACTCTGCTCGCCGTCATGGGCGTCATCATCGGAACGAGCGCGATTGTCGTCATGCTTTCCCTCGGACTGGCGATGAGTGAGGGGTTTGAGCAGCAAGTCAAAGAGATGGGCGATATCCATATGATCAATATCTATGAAGGGGGAGGAGGACGCTTCGGCGGAAGAGGCATGATCAGCAAAGGTCCGCAGGACAAGGACAAGGGCAAGATCACCGATAAGACGATCTCCTCGATCAAAAAGATGAAAGGCGTTACGGCGGTGACGCCGCTGGAGAACTATCACGGGCGTCTCGTGCTTGGCAGATACAGCACCTATGTCAGCATCCTCGGCGTCGATCCCGTCGATTTTGAAGCCTTCGGAAAGAAACTGGCCGAGGGACGGATGATCCAGAAGACGGACAAAAATACAGTCGTTTTGGGATCGGATCTGCCGATGGGTTTTTGGGACGAGCGTTCCGGGATGCCTCCGCCGATGGACAAGGAGGGAAACCCCATGATGAACCTCATGACGGACAAACTGATCTTCACGAGGGACGATCAGTATATGGGCGGCCGCCGAGGCGGCGAGATGATGGGAGAACAGGGACCCAGAGTGAAGTTCGAGCTGCACAAGGTCAAAGGAGTCGGCGTCCTTGAAAAGTCCTACGACCGTTTTTCCTACAGGGTCATCATGGGGCTGGAGGCCTTGCAGAAGATCAAGCAGAGCGATGAAAAAGCGGAAAAAGACGCGGGGAGCAGGGTCTACTCCAGAGATATCAAAAAAGACGGATATGAACAGGCGATGATCTATGTCGAGGACATCCATGAGGTGGAGAATGTCGCAAAAAGTCTGGAAGAGCAGGGCTTTATGGTCGACAGTCTCATTGATATCGTCAATGAATTCAAAGAGATGGCTGCCTCCAACCAGGCGACGCTCGGAGGCATCGGTGCGGTGTCTCTGCTCGTTGCGGCCCTCGGCATCGCCAACACGATGCTGATGTCTATCTATGAAAGGACGCGGGAGATCGGCGTCATGAAAGTCTTGGGAGCCGGACTGCGGGATATTCGCAACCTCTTTTTGACGGAGGCTGCCCTGATCGGTCTCTTCGGAGGGATAGCCGGAAATCTTCTCAGTCTGCTGATCTCTTTTGCGATGAACAACCTTGAGGTCTTCCGGGGAATCTTCGGAAACTCAAGCATGATGGGCATGATGGGGATGATGGGCGGAGAGGGGAAACTTTCCGTGATCCCGCCGTGGCTGCTCGCAGCGGCGCTGGTGTTCTCCATCTTTATCGGGATCGCCTCGGGCTATTATCCGGCAAGGAGGGCGATGAACCTTTCTGCGCTGGAGAGTTTGAGGAATGAGTGATCCTGCTGTTTCCCGTTCGGAGCCGTACTGCCTGAAATGCGGGCAAGCCTGCAAGTCGCCGGCGGCCCGCATCCGTCTTCAAAAATATGAGGTCTGCCCGCCGAAGATCTGAAGCGGGGAGCGATTGGAGGAGCAGCGCCGTACGGACTTTTAAGAGATGAGGAGGGTATGAAGATGAGGAGTAAAAGCGGGAAGAGAGTTCAGGTACTGTTTCTGATGCTGGCATTGCTGCTGAGTCTGCCGACATATGCCGCGGCGGCGGGAGAGCGAAGCGTCGAATTTAAGGAGGGAGTCCCTTCCTACCGCCTGACGGAAAAAGGGAAGAGTTTCGAAAAGAAGATGAAGGCGGCTTCTTTCCTGCAGAACGGAAAGCTGATGATCCCGATTCGTTCGGCCGTCGAGGCTCTCGGCCTCGTCATGGAGGAGGAAAAAATGGGAGGGAAGACGATTGTCCGGACGAAAAATCACCTCATCTACAGTGAAGAGGAAGGCAAGGGAAAAAAACTGACGACGGACAATCTCGTCTGGATCTTCTATTTCCATCATCACCTGATGCATGTCTCCCATATTTTGGGCGAATATAATACCTATATGGAGTTTGATACGCCGCCCCTTGTCCGAAACGGCGTGACCTTCATGGCGGCGGACGAGATCGCAAAATTGTTCAACCGTTCGCTCCGTCTCGATGAAAAAGGCAAAAAGGCGGTCTTCGGAAAAGAGCTGCCCTTGGATATCTCCTCGTATATGGAGGAGATCGACAAGAACCTCTCCCACCGGGCGCCTCACGGAGACATGAGTGAAGAAGAGCGGTACGGCGTAAAGATCCCGGAGGAACTCTATGAGAAGATCGAGATCTTTACGAGGATGGCGAATTACGATGCGGTAAAAATTCGCTATGAGCAGGCGGTCTTTCTTCTGGCAAAGAAGATGGAAAGAGTGGAAAGCAGTGTTTTCAGAGGGGCAAAAGACCCTTACGGCATCGACTTTTCCGAGGGTATGGTCTATTCGATCAGCGAAAAGAAGATCGACAAGCTGATCGAAGATATATTCTGCGGCTTTCCTTCGAAAGATAAGATTAAAAATCTGCTTGGGCAGCATCTGCAGGAGGGGATCTATACCTTCGATGGCGTCGGTTATGCGGAAGACAGTGAGGAGGTTCCTTACGCCGGAGGAAGGCATATCCCGGATCCCGAGATCGACAGGATCAGAAAGCTTAAAAAGGATATCTACCTTGCTGAGATCACCTTTTTTCCCAAGTACAGCGGTCCGATGCAGGAGTTCACGGAGGAAGACCTTCAGGCGTTTGCCGAGGAGGGGATCCGGGTCACCGACGATCACCTCTTCCACTACCCGAAAGAGTACGGTTATCTGATCTACAAGGCTTTGCCGGAAGGAAGATATCAGATCCTCTATTTCGAGCGAAGCAGGCAGATTAAAAAAGAAGTTTTTCGCCGCTTTTCGAACTGATCGGGGGAAGAAATCCAAAAAAGAGGGATTTTGTTAAATAAGATTTATATATCAGCGGCGAATCATTGCAAGAGTGCGGTAATTGTGATACCCTTTGGTAATATGAACGCCATTGAATGACAGACAGAGGAAGGGGTCACACTATGAGTTTGAAAAACAGGATCATCATTTCCGTCGGACTGCCGGTCTTGATCGCACTTCTCAGCCTGCTTGCCGCAGCCTTTCGCTTTTCCAATCAGATGGTGCTCGATCAAAATTGGCTGATCATGGAGAACCGGGTGGCAAAATATGCGGGCGATATCGAAGCGATCCTGCTGGAGAACCGAACATATATCGACATGGTCGCCAGAGATATCGAACTGCATCAAGAGCGAAGCGCGGAGGAGATACGAGCGCAGCTGGCGGGTTTTTGGGAAAGAGAGAACCATCTGACAGGAATTTTTTTCGGTATGCAGGACGGCCGGATGATCGATCCGAACTGGACTCCTCCCGATGATTACCATGCTCCCGAGAGAGACTGGTACAAAGAGGCTCTCGGCAAGGAGGGCGTGACTCTTTCCAAGCCATATATGGATTCCGAGACCGGAAGATTGGTCGTGTCGCTGACCAGAGAGATCAAGGACGGCTCGTCGACGCGGGGAGTTCTCGGAGGAGACATGCATCTGGACAAGATCTCGGAGATGGTGGACGGCATCGGGATCAATGAGACGCAGGCGGCTTTTATCATCAGTGAAGAGGGTCATTTCATCCGTCATCCTCAGCTCAAATACGACAGCGATCCTCAGGGGATCAAGGAGGGACCCTACGCCTCTTTGTATGAAAAGATTGTTTTAGAAGAGGACAGGGTGTTTGAAGCGGAGTACGAAGGAAGCAGAAATCTCTATGCGAAAGCCAGAATCGAAGGGACGGATTGGTTTTTGGTCCTGCGTATCGCAAAACAGGAGGTGCTCTCTTTCTCCCGAAAGCTGATGGGCTTTATGTCGATACTGGGACTGGTCGTCTTCGTATGGATTCTTGCGGCTCTCTATCTTTCCGCCGGACGGATCGCAAGACCGATTGCCGAGCTCAGCGGCTGCATCGAAGGCATGGCCTCCTATGATCTGACGCTGACGGAAAAGTCACCCTCAGTGATCTACTCGAAAAGCAAAGATGAGATCGGAACGATATCCCGGGCTCTCGTCAAGGTCAAGAACACCTTCGCCGAGGTGATCACGAAGATTCAGGAGACGGCGGACAACGTAAGCGCCTCCTCTCAGCAGCTGACGGCAACCAGCGAAGGCTCCGCTTCCGGCTCGGAGAATGTGGCAAGGCTGGTCGAAGACATTGCAAGGGGCGTCACGGCTCAGGCGGAGGATATGGAGAAGGGAACCGAGGCGATGGAAGTGATGCAGAAGGCGCTTTCGGACAACAAGGAGACGATATCGGAACTCAACCTGACGGCTGAAGGCGTTTTCCGTGCCAAAGAGAGCGGCAGCGGTACGATACGGGAACTGATCGAAGCGACGGAAGAGGTCAAACAGGCGGCCAAGCATGTGAATGAAGTGATCGCAAACACCAATGAGAGTGCGATGCAGATTGAATCCGCCAGCGATATGATCAAGTCGATCGCCGACCAGACGAATCTGCTGGCGCTCAATGCGGCGATTGAAGCGGCAAGAGCCGGAGAGGCGGGCAGAGGATTCGCCGTCGTCGCTGAAGAGATCCGCAAACTGGCGGAACAGTCCACGAAGTTCACCGAGGATATCAGCCTGATCGTCGAGGGACTGACCTCGAAGACCTCTCAGGCGGTGCAGATCATGGATTCCGTCGAGTGCATCGTCGCCGATCAGTCAAATAAGGTCGAAGAGACGGATAAACAGTTCGGGATCATTGCCTCGGAATTGGAGCAGACGAGAACCGCAATCGAAAAACTCAATCTTTCCGGAGGCTCCCTTGAGACGATAAAAGAGGACTTGATGCAGATCATAGAGAATCTTTCGGCTCTCTCACAGGAGAACGCGGCGTCCGCCCATCAGACGGCGGAATCCGTCGAGGAACAGGCCGTCTCTGCCGAAGAGATTGCCAATGCGAGCGCGAACCTCGCCGAGATGGCTCAGGAGATGGCGCGCATGGTATCCGTATTCAAAATTTAGAACAAAAAAAGATTCCTGACAATGAAATAAAAGAAGCTTCGCCTCGGAGACGGAGAAAAAGAGTATCAAGCTGCATGGATGGAGAGTCGTTTCATACCATGCGGCTTTTCTTTTTGCTCAAAAATTTCAGAGACCTCTTCGCTTTCTCTTCATTCTTGAAATAGGGCTACCGCAATCCCACTGGCTTTAGACGGTGGATTAAGGTAGCCAAAAGGAATCGTCAAAGGCATAAGGTAAGGATCAAATATATGGAAACGGACAAAGACCCTATTCATTCCATGATAGAAACAGACCCCACAATGTCAGTGAGTAAGATCGTAAATTTAATGAAAAGCTCCACGACGTACCATATAGGGGGAGAATATCCGAAGTATTTGCAAAAACAGTTTTGGAAAGAGCATCGTTTGGCAAAATCCATAAGCGATGTCTCATGGTATGACAGGCTACGAGGTCTTAGAAGCAGGAAGCCCATTGGCTTTAGACAGTGGGTAGTTCACAAGATGAAATTTTTATGATAAAATTGTCAGAAAACTTCACAAAGCTTGCTTCGATACGCCGCAATTTTTGAAAGGGCGGCTTATGCTGAGTGGGGACAGGGTATTTTAGTATTGGTAAAAAATCACAAATCTGAAAGGATGAACAAAAGGAGGCCAGAGAGATGAAAATGAAGCAAAAGATGATCGCGTGGGTCGGACTTCCGGTTCTTTTCGTCATTATCGGGATCTGCTTTGCGGCGTTTCGGTTTTCCAGCCGGCTGATCATTGCACAGAGCGTCTTGGTCATGGAAAATTACTCGGCGAACTGCGCTTCGGAAATTCGTACGATCATGACGGAAAAGAAGGCCTATGTCGAGATGCTGGCAAAAGAGCTGTCCAATCGGGCACTGCCGCCGAAAGAGGTACTGCTCTCGGAACTTATGTATCTGAATGATGAAATTGTAAGTTTCACGGATCTTTTCATGGGATTTGAAGATCGCTCCTTCCTCGACGGGGCGGGCTGGGAGGCTCCTGCGGACTATGATCCGAGAGAAAAAGAATGGTATAAGAGAGCGCTTGAAACGGATGGGATCATCGTGTCGTCTCCATACTACAATGCTTCTGAGAATCTCCTCGTCATGACGGCTTCTTCAAAGATCAAAAGCGGAGGGAAAACGGTCGGCGTTCTCGGAACGGATATCAGCCTTCAGGAGATTCGGGATCTCGTCGAAGGGATCAGGCTCTATGAGAGCGGAAAAGCCTTTATCGTCGACGCAGCGGGAAGGTTCATCGCCCATGGCGAATATTCCATCGAGGAGAATATTCAGACGGTGGAGAACGGAAAGATGGCGGAGATCTATGAGAAGCTCCTTGGTGAGGACAATTCTTTCCGGAGCGGAAAAGGCATGAGCGCAAAGCTCTGGACGAGGACGCCGATTGCGGATACGGACTGGTTTCTCGTTTTGGAGGCGCCGAGAAAGGAAGCGCTCAAAGCCTCCGATCAGTTGATGAAATATATGACGGTTCTCGGACTGCTCTGTCTGGCAGGTGTCCTGTTGATCCTCTATTTGACAGCGGATCGGATGAGCAGACCGATTGTCAGACTGAGCGACTGCATTGAAGGCATGGCGGCTTACGATCTCACCTTGACGAAGGAGTCGCCTTCGATGATCTATTCGAAAAACAAGGATGAGATCGGAACGATATCCCGCTCGCTGATCAAGGTGAAGACGACTTTTCAGGAACTCATCTCGAAGATCCATGACGTCGCCGACAATGTAAGCGCGTCTTCCGAGGAACTGACCGCCACCAGCGAGGCTTCCGCCAATACCGCCGAAGAAGCCGCAAGACTGGTCGAAGATATCGCGAAAGGCGTGACGGCGCAGGCGGAGGATATGCAGCGCGGCGCCGGGGAGATGGAGAAGATGAGAGAGGCTCTTTTAATCAATAAAAAGAGCGTCTCCGAGCTCAACTTGACTTCCGCAGGAGTCTTTCGCGCCAAACAGAGAGGTAGCGATTCCATCGGCAAGCTGATCGAAGCGACCGCTGAAGTCCGCCAAGCGGCGGCGCGAGTCAAAGAGGTCATTTCCGGTACCAATGAAAGCGCGATGCAGATCGCCTCCGCCAGCGATATGATCCAGTCGATTGCCGATCAGACGAATCTGCTGGCGCTCAATGCGGCCATCGAGGCGGCAAGAGCCGGAGAGTCGGGAAGAGGCTTTGCCGTCGTCGCCGAAGAGATTCGTAAGCTTGCGGAACAGTCGACGAAGTTCACCGAGGATATCAGCCTGATTGTGGAAGGCCTGACCTCGAAGACCTCTCAGGCTGTCGGGATCGTGAATTCCGTGGAGAACATCGTTGCCGGTCAGTCCGAGAAAGTCGAAGAGACCGACGTACAGTTCAGATCCATCGCCGAAGAGATCGAAAACACGCAGTCCGTGATCGGAAAGCTCAATCTTTCCGGAGAGTCCCTTGAGAAGATGAAAGAGAGCCTGACGCAGGTGATCGAAAATCTTTCCGCTCTCTCTGAAGAAAATGCCGCCTCGGCGCAGCAGACTGCGGGAATCGTCGAAGAACAGAGCGCTTCGGCGGAAGAGATCGCCGGCGCGAGCGCAAATCTTGCGGAACTTGCACAGGATCTTGCCCGTATGATCTCGGTCTTCAAAATCTGAGAAAAGACGGATCCTTTGGCAAAACAGCAGGAAAACTGCCTTATGAAAAAACAAAAAAGAGTATTGAGCCGCATGGATGAAGGAGAGCCTCAGTCCCGCGGCTTTTTTCATTCCTCGCTCTCCCTTGAAAAGAGAGGGTGCTTATGGTAGAATTGTCAAAAACTCGAATTGTGAAAAAGATCTATAAAAACAGGGAAAGGGAGAACGATGCTGCGGGGAAAAGTCAAGGAGATTATCTATCAGAATGAGGAAAACGGATATACCGTCGCGGTCATCCTTGCGGAAGAAGTCGGAGAAACGACGCTGACCGGCTGTATGCCCTCGATTCGGGAAAATGACCTTCTCAAAGTGGTGGGTCAGTGGAAGAACCACGAGATCTATGGAAGACAGTATCAGGTCGAGCGCTTTGAATATGCGAAGATCGAAACGGCGGACGGCGCGCTCGCCTACCTGTCTTCGGGAGCGATCAGCGGAGTCGGGCGGAAGATGGCGCAGCGGATCGTGCGCAGATTCGGAGGGCGTGCAATCGAAGTGCTGGAAAAGGATCCAAAGGCCTATCTGGAGATCGAAGGCGTCGGGAAGAAGAAACTGCAGATGATCGTCGAGAGTCACAACGAAGGCAGAGAGCTGCGCGAGGTGATCAGTCTTCTGGTTCCCTACGGAGTCAGTCCGTTCTACTGTATGAAGATCCATCAAAAATATAAGGAGAATGCGGTCGCTAAGGTTATGGAAAATCCTTATCGGCTCTGCAGAGATATCCGAGGCGTCGGATTCAAAAAAGCGGACGAACTGGCACGAAAGCTCGAGCAGGGACTGGACTCCAAAGAGCGTGTCGAGCAGGGTCTTCTGTATCTGCTCCAGGAAGCGGCGGCGGAAGGCCATACCTATTTGAGAGAGGATCAGCTGATCGCTCGTGCGAAAGCTCTGCTGCTGCTTTCAAAAGATCGTATTCGGGAAGGCATTGAAGATCTTGCGGGCGGGGATCTGCTCAATATCGAATATCAGGAAGAGGAAGAGAGGATCTCTCTGCTGCGGTTCAGTCTGGCGGAGACGCGCTGCGCGGCCAATTTGATAAGACTTGCTTCCTCCGAGCAGGGAAGATTCCTGTCCTCCGAAGAGGAGGCGAAAGAGCTGATAAAAGAGCTGCAGAAAAAACAGCATATCGAGCTGTCCGCAGAGCAGATGCGCGCTGCGGAGGCGGCGCTGATCTCCAAAGTCCTCATCATCACAGGCGGTCCGGGAACCGGAAAGACGACGACCCTGGGTTTCATCCTGAGAACCATGGAGCATATCGGCAAAAAGGTTCTCCTCTGCGCCCCGACCGGAAGGGCTGCAAAACGCATGAGCGAAGCGACCGGAAAGGCGGCCTGTACGATCCATCGCCTCCTTGAAGCCGCCGTCGGCAACGACGAATACATGAGTTTCCAGAGAGACGAGGACAACCCGGTGCAGGCGGATGTGCTGATCGTCGATGAGATCTCGATGGTGGATACGCTTCTGATGGACTCTCTGCTGTCCGCGCTTAGGCCCGGAACGACGCTTTTGCTCGTCGGAGACAAGGATCAGCTTCCCTCCGTCGGCGCGGGAAAAGTCTTTCAGGACATTCTCAGCTCCGGGGCGATTCCCGTGATTCGGCTGACCGAGATCTTTCGGCAGGCCAAGGAGAGTCTGATCGTCGTAAACGCCCACCGGATCCAGTCCGCCCTGACGCCGATCTGCAACCGGGAAGGCCGGGACTTTTTCTTCATGGAGAGAGGATCGCAGGTCGAGACCGCGGAGCTGATCGTTGAGCTGGTCAGTCGAAGACTGAAAAACTATTACGGTTTTGCAGACGGAGAGATCCAGGTTCTTTCGCCGATGCGAAAATCTGAGACTGGAGTGCTGCGCCTCAATGAGATCCTTCAGGAAGCCGTCAATCCGCCGCAGACCGGCAGGCGGGAGCACAAGCATCTCGGCAGGATCCTGCGCATGGGGGACCGGGTCATGCATATCAAAAACAACTACGAAAAAAACTGGAAGAACGAAGACACCGGCGCGAGCGGAGAAGGGATCTTCAACGGAGATATCGGATATATCGACTATATCGAGCCCTCCGAAAAAAAGCTCTATCTGCGTTTTGACGACGGAAAACGAGTCGAATACGACTTTACAGAGCTGGACGAGATCGAGCATGCCTTTGCGACGACGGTCCACAAAAGTCAGGGCTCCGAGTTCCCCTGCGTCGTCATGCCGATCTTTTCGACGCCGCCGATGCTGATGAACCGAAGGATCCTCTATACCGCGATCACAAGAGCGAAAAAGATCGTCGTCCTCGTCGGCGGGAGACGTTATCTTCAGGATATGACGGAGAATATCTACGAAGAGCAGAGGAATACGACCCTTGGCGACAAGCTCCGTCTCTTCGTTGAAAGCGGATTCATTCTAAAGGAGACGAACCATGGAGATCTTCTTCCCTTCTGACGTCAAGTGCATAGCCTGTGCAGTTCCGATCCCGAGAAGCAATTCCTATGCCCTCTGCGCAGACTGTTTTCGAGATCTCCGGTTTCGGAAAGATGACGAGAGGATCTGCACCCGCTATGAAGGGGTGATCGTCCCGCTGATCCACGCCTTCAAGTACCGGGGCAAGACCCATCTGGCAAAGCCCTTCGCCCGGATGCTCAAGCAGAAGATGGATTATCACGGGATCGGCGCCGATCTGCTGACGAGCATTCCTTCCTCGCGGGAGAGGATGAGAAGAAGGGGGTATAATCAGTCCGAGCTGCTGGCAAAGCGGCTTTCCGATCTCAGCGGGATCCCTTTTTGTTCCCTGCTGGAGCGGGTCAAAGAGACGAGGCCTCTGACCGGACTGGATCCTCTCGAGAGAGCGCTGGAGCTTGCCGAGGCTTTTAGGATCAAAGAGGAAATCCCGAAGATTCGGGGTAAAAAAATTCTGATCATAGACGATATATTAACTACAGGAGCGACGATGCGGGAAGCGGCGGACGCCATTTCCGGGGCGCAGAGCGAAGCGGAGATCGCTTTTCTCGTTCTCTCCGGAGGCGGAAAGGAAAGCGGCGATTTGTGGGGCGATCCGGACGGTGGGGGGAAAGAAGATTTTCGATAGAAAAAGCGTTGAAGGAGGATTTACATATGGAGCTTCTAAACTGCAAAAAATGCGGAAGAACCTTCGCATCCGAGGAGGGGCAGACGCTCTGCACCAAATGTCTGCTCATCAATATAGAAGATGATTTCAGGCTCGTCAGAGACTATCTGTACGACCATCCCGGGGCCGATGTGACCGAAGTGTCGGCAGCGACGGGGGTGGCAAAGGCCGTCATCCTCAAACTGCTCAAAGATGAGCGCATCGAAGTGATCAGCGAAGACAATATCGTGCTGAGATGCGAGGTCTGCGGCAAAAGCATCAAATCCGGCAGAAAATGCGAGGAATGCAGGCTCGACTTCGCAAAAGCTCTGATGAAGACGGCGGAAGAGCTCAGAACGAGCAAGAGCGAAGAGAGTTTTTCTCGAGAAGAAAAAAGAGAAAACCGCTTTCATTCAAAAACGCGATAATACCGGCGGATAAAAGAGAAAGATTTTCTTGAGAAAAGTATTAAGTTCTCTTAAAAATCCGCGATATATACTGTGAGCAGGACATATCCGGGAGGATATGCCCTCGGGAAACAAACAGAAAGAATTGAGGCAAAAGGAGGATATCAGTGAAAATATTCAATGTTTCACAAGCCTATCAGGTATATCAAACACAAAAAGTACAAAGATCCGGGAAAGTTCAGGAGACGGCAAAGCCGAATTTGAATATAGAGATCTCATCAAAAGGAAAGGATTTCCAGTTTGCGATGGAACAGCTCAGGAAGGTTCCCGATATTCGCCGTGACAAGGTTGAGGCGATTTCTGAAAAGATCAAGGACGGCACATACAAGGTCGATACGAAAAGACTTGCACAGACGATGAGAAGCTACCTGCTGTCCGACGCCATGCACTGAGGAGACCGGCATGAATCATTATCAGAGTATACTGAATACACTGAATAAGCAGCTGCAGCTCAATGAAGAGCTGCTTATTTTTTCCCGTGAAAAATTAGAAGTCCTCAGGGACAACGATACCGCGGCTCTGGTTTCGATCTCGGGCGAGGAAGAAAAGATCCTTCGTCAGATTATCGAGCTTGAGAAAGAGCGGGGTGCAAGCATTGAGCGTCTCAAAAATCAGGGTCGGGACGTCAGCGACATCCATGGACTGATCCGTCAGGCCGATGAAGAGACGGCCGCCGCGCTTAAAGAGACGGCGGAACGCCTGAAGTCCGTGCTTCAGGAGCTGAAATTGCAGAACGAGCTCAATCAGACCGTCATGAACCTGACGCTGGAGCAGATGGAGATCATCAAAAATTTCATCCTGTCGGACGAGACACCTTCGAACTATGGAAAATACGCGAAAGAGCAAGGAAAGACGGATAAGAGATTCTTCGAAGGAAAAGCGTAAAAGACAGCGCGCCGGCGAATGATTTTTGAAGTTTGTCTACGGTTTGATAATATCTGTACTTTCGAAATGTACCCCGGTTTCATTTTTCGGAACAGGGATTCGGCAAAATAAAAATAATACTTGCGTTCACTATAATACACGGATCCGCGGATCCGATTTTCCGAGGCGGAAGACCGGATTGCAGAAAAGCGGATCAAAGTAAAAAAGAATTTCAGAGTGAAGACAAAGCGGACAAACCTCAAAATTCATGAGACGAAGATGAGGAACTTTCGTGAAAAAATCGAGAGGAGCGAGCCGTTGAAATTTCAGAAAAATCAGCAGGACGCTGATTTTAGAGCGAAAGCGGCAGGACGCCGTTTTGAGCTCGGTCAAAATTTCCGGCGAGCAAGTCCGATTTTTCCGAAAGAGAGTCCGCGCCGACGAATGATTTTTGAAGTTTGTCTGCAATCTGAAAGAATTTTTGCATATTTTATAATATGGAGATTCAGGAAAGGATGATAGTATGCGATCCACCTTCGGCTCCTTCGGAGCGGCGACCTCCGGTCTCTTTGCGGCTCAGAGAGCTCTCGACGTCGTCGGACACAACCTGTCCAATGTCAATACGCCCGGCTACACGAGGCAGAGACTGAACCAGACCAATGCAAGGCCGATGAATATTCCCGGGGGGAAAGGCCCCATCGGACTCGGCGTCGAGATGGTCAGCATCACCCAGATCAGAAACGAATTTTTGGATATTCAGTACCGGAAAGAAAGCGAGACCTTGGGGATGTGGGAAGAACGAACGACCTATCTCACGCAGATCGAATCCACCTTCAACGAGCCTTCCGATAAGTCCATCGCTTCTGCAATGAACAAATTTTACGCCTCCATGCACGAAGTCGCCAAGTCCGCGGCGGATCCCACTGCGCGAAAAGTCATGGTTCAAAACGCGGTCGCACTCTCGGAAAATCTCAATTTCATGGCGGGGCGTTTTGAAAAACTCATCGAAGACCTCAACAGCGAGGTGGAGGCAACGGTAAGGCAGATCAATACCTATGCTCAGCAGATCTCGACGCTCAACCGTCAGATCTACGAGGTGGAGGTGGACGGCAGCCATGCCAACGACCTCAGAGACAAGAGAAATCTTGCTCTCGATCAGCTCTCCAAGCTCGTCAATATTCAGGTGGTCCATGTGCCCGACCATGCCAGCGACGGAAAATATATGAAGATGAACGTCCTGATCAACGGAACGGGACTGGTGCTGCACGATTATGTAAACGAGATTGCTCTTGAGAAGAATCAGGAGCATCCTCTGACTCTCGACGGAAAAAGAGCCAATCCTCCAAGGGACGATCTCTCCACCCTGCGCGTGACGAATCTCAAATGGTCGACGGGATCCTATATCAATCCAAACGCACTCGGAGGCACTCTCGGCGGACAGATCGATATGAGGGACAATTTTGACGGGGATGAGAAGGGGATTCCTTATTATCTGCGAATGATCAATGAATTTGCAAACACCTTTGCGACGGCTTTCAATGTCATCCATCAAGGGGGGAAAGACCTGAATGGAGGCAACGGCAAAAAATTCTTTGCGCCGGACGGGAATGAAGGGAGCGCGCAGAGGATCACTGCCAAGAATATCCGTGTCAACTCACGGATCCTCAACTCTCCGTCCTTAGTGGCGGCTTCTTTGCACAGTACTCCGCAGGCAGCGGACGAAAGCGGGATCGACAATGCGAAAAATATCGACAGGCTTCTGCGTATAAGGGAAGGAAAAGTCTGGGATGAGGGATCGAGCACTTGGAAAGATTTCGTGTTGAAATTGGATTACGGTGCGAGTGGAACTGTCACATTGGGAGAAGGAAAGCCCGACGACGTTATGAAGTCCCTGATCGGCGTCCTCGGCGTCGACGGAGCGGAGGCGAAGCGCAAGACGAAAAATCAGGAGATGATCACAGAGTCGGTCAATGGATACAGAAAGTCGGTTTCCGGAGTCAGTCAGGACGAGGAAATGTCCAATATGATCAAATATCAGCACGCCTACAACGCCTCCGCGAGGATGATCACGACCATTGATGAGATGATCGACGTTCTGATCAACCGCATGGGAAGAGTCGGCTTGTAAAATTTTTCCGGTCCGCAGAAGAAAAGATCCCACTGTCATACAAGCGGAGAGATGCGGCAGAGAGCCGTCGAAACCGGCATATTCAAAGTGTGACGGCATAAGGATAAAAAAGAATACATTGAGAGGGAAGAGCAAGGAGGAAGTCTCATGAGTATGCGCATTACCAATAATATGATCATCGCGCGAAATCTGATGAATCAGCAGAACAATCTTTACAATATGAACAAACTCTACGAAGATATCAGCAGTACGAGGTCGCTGCACAGACCGTCCGACGATCCGATAAGGGTGACGAGAGCCCTGAGGTTCACGGCGGACGTCCGTCTCAATGAGCAGTATCAGGATAATATCTCCTACGCGAAATCTTGGCTGGAGACGACGGACGGCGCCCTCAAGGAGATCAATTCCATCCTTCACCGTGCGAGGGAACTTGCGGTTCAGGGTGCGAACGGTACGCTGGGAACGGATGACAAGAAGAAAGTCTCGGAAGAGCTGAAACAGCTGAAATCTCATCTGGTGACCGTAGCCAATCAGACCCTGACGGGCAGGAGGATATTCAGTGGATTTCGAACGGACAAAGACCTGCTGAATCAAGACGGAACCTTTAATATGGCAGATATCCAGATGGGAACTCTTGCAAATCAGAAGATCGAGCTCAAGATCGGAGATCAGCAGAAGTTTGAGATGAATATCACCGGAGACAAGGTCTTCCGTCCGGTGCCGGTAAATCCGGATCAGCCTTATGATGCGGCGACAAATCCCTATGATTATACAAAGAAACCCAAGCTCATTCGAGATATCGATCGCCTGATCAAAAATCTCAACGACGGGAATTCGGAAGAAGTCTCCAAGAGCATCGGAGATATGGAAGCCTCCCTCAAAGACATTCTCGAGGTGCGGGGAGAGGTGGGAGCCAAGGTCAAGACCATCGAAGTCATCGAAGACCGAATGACGGACGACAGCCTCAATCTCAAAAAACTGCTTTCCAAGACAAGAGATACCGATATGGCGGCGGCCTATACCCAGTTCATGTCCTACGAGGCGATCTACAGATCCTCTCTTGCCGTTGCAGGGCGTATCATTCAGCCGACGCTGGTCGATTTTCTGAGATAGGTTGAAGAATCCGCGGTAAGGAGTGAAGACGAGGCGGATCAGTCGCCGAGAATGGTCCGAGTTTGTATGCAGTTCTGAGAATACAGCTAAAGGAGTGAAGTGAAATGATGACGATCAAGACCGGATACTTCGGAGAAGTCGAAGTCAATGAAGATGAAATCATTCGCATGGAAGAGGGGATGCTCGGCTTTGAGCTGCTCAAAAACTATGTTCTCCTCAAAGATGAAGAAATTTTTCTTGAGTGGATGCAGAGTACGGAGGAAGAGGTGTCTTTTGCCGTCGTCGATCCCTTTTTGATAAAAAAGTCCTATGAATTTGAGATTCCGGAGGCAGTTTTGCAGAAACTTGAAATTGAAGACGCCGCCGACGTCGCGGTTCGAACGGTCGTCATCATTCCCGAAGATTTGCAAAAGATCCGCACCAATCTCCAAGCGCCGGTCATTATCAATATGAAAGGCAAAAAAGCGATGCAGATCCTTTTGGACGACGCCTACCCGATGCGCTATGAGTTTTACGACAAGGTGGGTGAATAGCGATGCTCGTACTCAAACGAAAATCCGGAGAGAGCCTGCTGATCGGGGACAATATTGAAGTGCGCATCATCGAAGTGGAAGAGGGCAAGGTCAAGATCGGCGTCGAAGCGCCTAAGAATGTGACGATTCTGCGAAGCGAAGTTCTGGAGGCCGCGAAAGAAGAAAACAAAGCGGCGCTGAGCAGCAGAATTGTCAGCAAAGAAGCTCTTAAGAAGGTCATGAAAAAATAAAGCAAAAGAAGCCCTCTGCAATTTCATGCGGAGGGTTTTTACAAGTTGTTTTTTATCCTGATGAGAAAAGGAGCAAAGTCTATGGAAAAAGTACTTGTCACCGGCGCCGACGGATTTATCGGCAGCCATCTGGTCGAGAGACTGATGGAAGAGGGAAAGCAGGTTAGAGCCTTTGTGTACTACAATTCTTTCAACAGCTGGGGATGGCTCGACAGCTTTTCCAAGGAAAAGCTGCGGGAAATCGAGATCTTCGCGGGAGATATCCGAGACCCGAACGGCGTCCGAGAGGCGATGCGAGGCGCAGACACAGTATATCATCTGGCGGCATTGATCGCGATCCCCTTCAGCTATCACTCCCCGGATTCCTATGTCGATACCAATATCAAAGGGACGCTCAATGTCCTGCAGGCGGGAAGAGATCTGGGTACAAAGCGTCTATTGATCACTTCGACTTCGGAAGTTTACGGAACCGCGCAGTATGCGCCAATCGACGAAAAACATCCCTATCAGGGCCAGTCGCCCTATTCTGCGACGAAGATCGGCGCCGACCGACTGGCAGAGTCCTTTTACCGCAGTTTCGAGACGCCGATCACCATCGTGCGTCCCTTCAATACTTACGGGCCGCGTCAATCCGCGAGAGCTGTCATTCCGACGATCATCACCCAGCTGCTGTCCGGAGCGAAAGAGATCAAGCTCGGCGCTCTGTCTCCGACCCGGGATTTCAACTATGTCAAAGATACCGCGGAGGGCTTTGTCCAAATTGCAAAGAGCGAGAAGACTATCGGAGAAGAGATCAATATCGCTACGCAGCAGGAGATCTCCATCGGAGAGCTGGCGGATGAAATGATCCGGCAGATCAATCCGCAGGCCGTCGTCCTCTGTGAAGAAGAACGGCTGCGTCCCGAAAAAAGCGAAGTCAATCGTCTTCTTGGTTCCAACGAGAAGATAAGAAGTCTTACCGATTGGAGACCGAAGTACAGTTTGAAGCAGGGACTTGCGGAGACCATCGAATGGATGAGAGAGAATCTGTATCACTACAAGACAGATATTTACAACGTATAGAAAAAATATTCTGAAAATGGTATAATAGAAAAAAGAGTGAAGACGAGGAAACCATGAACGCTTTGATCCATCCGCATGACAAATACTTCAAA
>JAUMYL010000023.1 GCA_030528675.1 Peptostreptococcaceae bacterium | reverse complement strand
AAATTATTGTTTATATCATTATTTAACTGGATTTTTTGATCCAACAGCGACAAGATTGAGACAATTTTTCTTTGTATTTCCCGTTCCTCAGGATATACGATTTCTATTGCCTGAATGTTTTTTATGGGAAGCTTCAACTGAACAGCTCCCACAGTCGCTTTTGAAATTTCATACTGCCCCCATGTGGAAATCAGGTAGTAGTAAAGATAATCCTTGTCTATTCCTGTAAGATTGGTTATCTTGACACAGTTTTCCGTTAAATTTGCATTATTCAATGATTTACCCACAATACCAATTAGACCTATGGTTCCAACAATACTAATCAAGATATCATCTTCCGAAACAGTATATCGTGAGATCAATTTCTGTGTTTCACTGTCTACATATTCATAATTCGCATTCAATTCAAGTATCTTCGATGTTCCTATATCTCGGATTCGTATGTATGGATGCTCCTTTGGATCGGTCGTTAGATTTTTCCCTTTTGGAAGCCTCTTCCCACCTTTTACCTCAGCAAAATAATCCAGCCTTTTTCTTTTCCATTCAAATTTCATACCCCATCGCCCCCAATTTCTTGCGTATCTCTTCTTCCAATTCATGCGACTTTGCGAACATCTCCGACAACTCGGACGTCAGCCTCTTCATTTTTTCTTCAAAGGGCTCGCCGTCATCTTCTTGTTCTTCCACCCCTACATAGCGGCCCGGCGTAAGGATATAATCCTGTTTTGCGATATCCTCTATCGTCGCAATGGCGGAAAATCCCTTTTTTTCTTCCAATATCCCATTTTGAAAGTCTTCGAATGTTTTTGCCAGCAAATCAATATCTCCGAGACTGCCGTCGCTCTGCGCTCCCTCAGTGAAATCTCTGTGTTTCCGATCGACCATATAACCCAGCTTACGGGCGTCCACAAACAAAGTCCTGCCTTTTTGACTTTTATTCTTGCTGATAAACCACAAGGTCACCGGTATCGTCACACTATAAAAGAGTTGCGTCGGCAAAGCCACAATTCCCTCGACCAAATCGTCCTCTATTATTTTTTTTCGTATCTCACCTTCTCCTGACGATTGGGAAGAGAGCGCTCCATTGGCAAGCACCAGTCCGATTTTTCCATTTGGTGCAAGATGATGAATCATATGCTGAATCCATGCGTAGTTTGCATTCCCTGATGGAGGTGTCCCATATTTCCAACGAACATCCTCTCTTAATTTATCTGCTCCCCAATTTGACAGGTTAAACGGCGGATTTGCCATAATGAAGTCCGCTTTGAGCGTCTTATGCAGATCATTAAAAAAGGTGTCTGCGTGATAAGAGCCGAAATTGGCGTCGATCCCTCGAATCGCCATATTCATCTTCGCCATTTTCCAAGTATCGGCATTGGACTCCTGACCATAGACCGAAATCGCTCCTCGATTGCCGCTATGCGCCTGTATGAATTTTGCGCTTTGGACAAACATTCCGCCGCTGCCCATACACGGATCGTATACGCGACAATTATTAAAGGGCTTTAAGATTGCAATAATCGTTTTCACGATACTTGAGGGCGTATAAAACTCTCCGCCTTTTGTTCCTTCATAAGCGGCAAACTGTGCAATACAGTATTCATAGGTACGACCGAGCAGATCCTTGCTTTCGTCCGTGCCGTCCATTTTTATTTCATTGGTGAATAAATCCACCACTTCTCCCAATACTCTTTTATCCAGATCCGGGCTTGCATAATTTTTAGGCAAAACATTTTTAAGAGAGGCGTTTTCTTTTTCAATCGCTCTCATGGCGTCATCAATCACTGTTCCAATCTCCGGAGTATGCGCCGCGGAGGAAATTCTGCTCCAACGAGCCTCTTGCGGAACGAAGAAGATGTTTTCCGCCGCATAAGCGTCTCTGTCGTTCTCAAAACCGTCTCCTTCTTTCAGCAGCTCCTGATAACGTTTGTCAAAGGCGCTGGAGATATAGCGGAGAAATATGAGTCCGACAATTACTTTTCTGTACTCAGCCGCGGGAATATGCCCCCAAAGCACACAGGCTGCATCCCAGATTTGTTTTTCAAAACCGATTTTCGCATTATTTCTTTCAGCCATTTTGCATTCTCCTATATTCTAATTCGTCCACAAAAATCACTATCAGTATACCATAAACCCCATTCAAAATATATTGTTCTCTCCACTTCTTCTCCTTTGGCATTTTCGCTGTTGAATTCTTTGCTCTCTTGTGGTACGATGAGCACAAGCTGATATCTGTATCTCTTTTCGGAGATCTTCCAAAGAGAGAGCCGCGTTTCCAACTGAATAATCCGCACTGTGACAAATCATCTCAAGCAGCTGAACGCTCCGATGATTGAAAGGTAGGGAAGAGAGTAACGCTCCGCTGTCCCGCAGCCGTAGAAACAAAGCCCTGTTTTAGCCGGATAACTACCCGCAGTGAACATTTCATTCCAAGCCGCGAGTGATGGCGAGATGAGAAAGGGAATATCCGTTCATTACGCTCGTTTGTCGATCAGACGAGCTTTTATTTTTTCCCGCTCCGGGGCTTACAGCAGCAAGGCTCCGGCATCTCGGATCTGCTGAAATATGAACTCTTCCGGAAAATTTCATCCCGAAATGCGCCTTGCACCGCCTCCTGCTATCGCCTGTTGAATATTCAAGATAAGGCGAGGCGGCAGCGGAGACAGGCAGACAAGGTTTTATTATCTGACTCTAAATGCTGTCGGCATCGCATCATCCATGCCGGCTTGTCTGACTTTGTATCTGAACCTCGGATATCAGCGAAAATCACGAAAGAAAAAAAGATCGGAGGATGATTCTATGAAAAGAATGTTCAAAAAATTGATTCCCCTGCTGCTCGTGGGCCTGCTTGCCGCCTGCCAGAGCGATACGGGGCCTCAGCCCACTCCGGAAGGCGAAAGCGCTCCGCCTGCAGCGGAAAACAGGCTGACCCTCGCCTATCATGAAGATTCGGTAGGCACACTGAACCCCCATATGTATCTGCCCAGTCAGTTCATCACTCAGGATATGGTCTATGACGGACTGGTGGTCTACGGCGAAAACGGCGAAATCAAGCCGATGCTCGCACAGTCCTGGGAGATCTCCGAGGATGGAAAGACCTATACTTTCAAGCTTCGACCGGGCGTCAAGTTTTCTGACGGTTCCGACTTTAACGCCCAAAATGTCGTCAAAAACTTCGATGCGATCTTTGCAGCCGACAATAAGGAAAATCACGCCTGGTTCGCCTTTACAAACTATCTGGAATCCTATCGCGCCGTCGATGATATGACCTTCGAACTGGCGCTGTCAAACGCATATTCGGCCGCCCTCTACGATCTGGCGATGATCCGTCCGATCCGTTTCCTCGGCGATGCGGGCTTCCCGGATGACGGCAACACTGCCAAAGAGATCAAGTCCCCGATCGGCACGGGAGCCTGGATGCTCAAGGAACACAAACCGGACGAGTACGCGGTCTTCGTGCCCAACGAGCACTACTGGGGCGAAAAACCGGCGGCTTCCGAAGTGGTCATCAAGGTCGTGCCGGACAGCGAGACCCTCGCCCTCCAGTTCGAATCCGGAGATATCGACCTGATTTACGGAAACGGACTGATCAGCCTGGATCGCTTCAATGTCTATAAGGAAGACTCTCAGTATGTAACGGCGACTTCCGAACCGATGTCCACCCGCATGCTGCTGCTCAACACCGGCAGCCCCGTGCTTTCCGACGTCAGGGTGCGTCAGGCGCTCAGCCATGCAATCGACAAGCAGAGTGTCGCCGACAATATCTTCGGCGGCGTCGAAAAGCCGGCGGACACGATCTTTGCACCGAATGTTCCCCATACGAACATACCCCTCGAAAAATACGCCTACGATCTCACAAAGGCCGAGCAGATGCTGGAGGAAGCGGGATGGAAGAAGGGCGCGGACGGCGTCCGCGAAAAAGACGGACAGAAACTGTCTGTCTACTTCCCTTATATCGCCTCCAAGATCACGGACAAGAGCGTCGGCGAATATGTACAGGGCGAATGGCAGAAGATCGGTGTTCAGGTCGATCTCAAGGCTCTCGAGGAAAAAACCCACTGGTCGAACGCCTCTAAAGGCGACTTTGACGTCATCCTCAACTTCTCTTGGGGAGCTCCCTGGGATCCCCACGCCTTCCTGACCTCGATGACTGAGGTCTCCGACAACGGCGGACCGGATTATGCGGCGCAGAAAGCCCTTCCGATGAAGGCGGATCTCGACAAAACGATCCAGCAGCTGCTGATCGAGCCGGAAGAGCAGAAACTTCAGGAAATGTATAATTATGTTCTCACCACGCTGCACGAGCAGGCGGTCTATATCCCGATCAGCTACCAGGCGATCCTCAGCGTATACCGAGCCGGAGAACTTGAAGGCGTGGAATTCATGCCGGAAGAAAACCGCATTCCCGTCTGGAAGACCAAAAAAGTAAAATAGGCCCTCTATGAAAGAGAGCGCTCGGGCTTAAACACTGACTCTAAGCCCCCTCAGGGTCTGCAGCCATCCCGAAAGAAAGCGGAGTCGTCCCCGGCCTTGCGCGTCGCGGCCTCCTCTTTCTCTTCCTGAGGATCGCCGCAGATCCTTTTTTCTTTCGCCCCTCCCGCCAAACCCGCCATCTTATCAAAGGAGTGTCTTTTCATGAACCGCCTTTTCAAAAAACGGCTCGTCCAAACCCTCAGAAAAACGACCCTGCTCTTCCTGACGCTGGTCGCCATCTCTCTGCTGACCTTCCTCCTCGTCAAACTCTCTCCCGGAGATCCCGCCATAAACTACCTGCGCATCTCCCGTATCGGCGTCACGGAAGAGACCATCGCCGCCGCCAGAGCCGAGCTCGGACTGGACAAACCTCTCCCCCTCCAGTACCTCGACTGGCTCGCTCGCGTCCTCCGTGGAGATCTCGGCAGATCCTATCTGAAAAAAATCCCCGTCCTCCACGTGATCGCAGGCTCTCTTGCCCCGACGGTCCAGCTGGGACTGACCGCCTTCGGACTGCTTTTCTTCCTCTCTCTTATGCTGGGGATCAGCAGCGCCCTCGCCCACGACAGACCTTGGGACTATGCGGTGCAGGGATTTGCTTTCGTCTGCGCCTCGATCCCAACTTTCTGGCTGGGCTATATGCTGATCATCCTCTTCGCCGTCGTCATGAAAGTCCTGCCGGTCTCGGGGCGCGGGAGTTTCCTGCATATGATCCTGCCCTGCCTGACCCTGATCACGCCGCTTGTCGGACAGACCGCGCTGCTGATACGCAAGAGCCTGCTGGAAGAGATGAACAAACCCCATGTCGCCAGCGCCGTCCTGCGAGGCGTCGACAAACGATTTATCATTTTCAACCACCTGCTGCGCAACGCCTCGATCCCGATCCTGACCGTCCTAGGCTCCAATATCTTCCATCTGATCACCGGCAGCGTCCTGATCGAAGAAGTCTTCGCCTGGCCCGGCGTCGGCAAAATGTTCGTCACAGCCGTCAAAGGAGGCGATCTGCCGGTCATCCAGGCCTCCCTGCTCCTGTTCGGCGTTCTGACGATCTTCATCAATGGGCTGATACAGCAGGGTGTATATCAGCTCGATCCCCATCTGAAAATCCAGAATCGAGGTGCTTACCATGAAGCGGAATAAACTGTTTTATCTTGCAGTCCTTATGGCGGCTCTGCTGATACTGATCGCTCTCTTTGCACCGCTGCTGGCGCCCTACGACCCCCAGTATATCGACCTGTCTCAAAAGCTCCAGCCGCCCGGTCCTTCTCATCTTCTGGGCACCGATCATCTGGGAAGGGATGTGCTCTCCCGCCTGATCCACGGCGCGAGACTTTCTCTGTCGATCTCCGCACTGATCACCCTGCTGACGCTGATCATCGCCTTTCCTATCGGACTTGCGGCGGGTTATCTCGGGGGACGCACCGAAAAGATCTTCTCCTGGATCGTCAATCTGATCATGGCCTTTCCCGGCTTCCTGCTCTCCATGGCCTTTGCAGGCATCCTCGGACAGGGGATCGACAATATCGTCTTCGCGGTGACCATCGTCGAATGGATCTACTATGCGAGAATCCTCCGCAATATGGTTCTCAGCGCGAAAAATCACGAATATGTACTGGTGGCCCAAGCGATGGGCGCCTCCCCCTTCCACATCATCCGAAAGCATATCCTGCCCTTCGTGTTTCGGCCGATCCTGATCATCGCCCTGATGAACATCGGTACGATCATTTTGATGATCTCCAGCTTTTCCTTCCTCGGGATCGGCGTACAGCCGAATATCTCCGAATGGGGGATGATGCTCAACGACGCGAAGCCCTATTTCCGACGCATCCCGGGCCTCGTGCTCTATCCGGGGCTTTCGATCTTCATCACCGTGCTCACCTTCAACCTGATCGGGGAAAATTTCGATAAAAAAGGACTGACGCGACTATGGGAAAATTAAAAGTTCAAGGAGTACAGGTAAAAGAAGAAAAAAGGATCCTCCTGCATGAGATCCGCTTTGAGCTGGACGAAGGGAAGACCCTTGTCATCATCGGGGAGAGCGGCTCCGGAAAGACCCTTCTCTCCAGGCTGCTGATCGGAAAAAAGCCCGAAGACGCCGTCGTCAGCGGCGAGATCCTCTTTGAGGGAGAAAATCTGCTCACCCTCGACAGCCGGAAATGGCAGGCTTATCGAGGGAGCGTCATCGCCTATATCGCACAGAATCCGATGGCGCTTTTCAATCCGATGCAGACCGTGCGCTCCCATGCACAGGAGCTTTTCAAGAGCAGGCTCTCCCTGAATCCCGAGGAGAGCCTGAAGATGCTGATCGACGCGCTTTCACTCTTTCACCTGAAAAATCCGAGAGAGATCGCGGACAAATACCCCTTTCAGCTGAGCGGAGGAATGCTGCAGCGCATCATGTTCGCGATGATGATGCAGCTGCGGCCGAAGCTGATCATCGCCGACGAACCCACCTCCGCCCTCGACCGCCACAACACCCAGACCATCATCGACACCCTTCGGGAATGCCAGCGGGCAGGCGTCACCATGATCGTCATCACCCACAACTACGAACTCGTCCACCAGCTCGCCGACGATGTGATCGTCATGAGAGAAGGGCGCATCATCGAACAGGCTCCGGCCTCCGTCATCCTCAAGAACCCCGCGACCGAATACGCGAAGGCTCTGCTGACCGACGCCGGCTACACCCGCTTTGCAGGAAAGGAGAAATCCTCATGAAACTGAGCCTTTCACAGATCGTCAAAAAATACGATTCTCATACCGTCCTCGACAACATCAGCTTTTCCGCCGAAGAAGGCTCCTGCATCGGGATCATGGGCGAGAGCGGCTGCGGAAAAAGCACGGTCGCACGCCTGATCGCAGGGCTGGAAAAACCGGACTCCGGCAGCCTCTCCTTCGAAGATATACCCTATTCACAGATGAACGGCGAGCAGGAGCTGCACCGCAGGCGAAACATCCAGCTCGTCTTCCAAAACGCTCTCGGCGCCGTCAATCCGAATTTCAGCGTCGAAGAAGTCCTGCTCGAACCTTTGGACATCTGCTTCAAAAAGAAGATGAAAAAAGAAGAAAAGCTCGATCAGGCCCAGGAGAAAATGCGTCAGGTCGGACTTGAAACAGTCTCCCTCTCCCGCCCGGCAAGGCAGCTCAGCGGAGGACAGCTCCAGCGCCTGTGCCTTGCAAGAGCCCTGATCCTGCGTCCCTCGGTGCTGATCCTCGACGAATCCCTCAGCGGCCTTGATCCCCTCGTGCAGCGGCAGATGCTGACCCTGCTCGGAGAGCTGCAGAAAAATCTGCGCCTCACCTACCTCTTCATCTCCCACGACTTCGGCGCCTGCTACCACCTCTGCGACAAGATCTTCGTCATGGACAGCGGCCGGATCATCGACGTCCTCGAAGATCTCGACGGAGAGTTGCAGCTTCACAGTCCCCTGACCCGGCGCCTCCTCGGCACCGCGATCCGCAGTCTTCCTTACAGAGAACTGTTTTGATCTCGCCGCTTATTCCGATCTGATATCCGAAGACCTTGAGTTCAAAATCACAATCGAAAGAACGATCAGCGCGATGCCTCCGAGGTTCATGACCGTCAGTTTCTCCCCGAAGACGCTCACCCCGATCAGGGTCGCTACGGCCGGCTCGACAAACGCAAAAATCGCGGCTTTTCCCGCCTCCATACGCTCCATCCCCTTCGTGTAGAGCACAAAAGGCAGTAAGGTGCAGAGCCAGCCGAGCAGGAGAATGTTCCGCAGCATCCGCGGATCCTCCGCGATCAGAGCTGCAATCTCTGCCGGTCTGCTGAAAGGCAGCAGAGCCGCCGCCGAGATGAGAAAAGTGTAATGGATCACCGTCGACAGATGATATTTTTTGAGCGCAAGACGGCTGAATATCGTATAGAGGGCGTAGCCGATCCCGGAGCCGAGACCCGCCGCAATCCCCGGCAGATGGATCGGCTGAGAGCTGCGGAAGACGCCCGCCGCAAAAAATAATCCCGTAAAGGAAAGCAGCAGCGAGATCTGCTTTCTCGGGGTTATTTTTTCATGGAAGATAAAACGGGAGAGGAGGACGACAAAAGAAGGAGCCGTATACAGGAGCAGCGCGGCCAGAGAGAGAGTGTTCTCCCTTATGCTCAGGAAGTAACAGATATTGAAAAACGCAATGCTGCCTATTCCCGATCCGAGAAACAAAGGGAGATCCCTTCCCGCAAGCCGCAGCTTTTCCCGATCCTTCACCCCGATGAACGCCCCTGTGGAAAGAGCCAGCACCAGCGAGCGCAGCATCGTGAGCTGCAAAGGATCCAGCCCCGCCTTCGCAAGAGCGCGTGAAAAAAGACCGATCATCCCCCAGCAGCATCCGGCGATCAGGATCAACAGCGAAGCGCCCCGTTCCTTTCGATTTTCCATCCCGTCCTCCTTCACACTCCGCATTTTTCGATCTCATCCCGTTCGAAAGATGAATCCGAGCCGATTTTTGAAATCCTTTTAATCCGCTCTTCAAACATTCCGAAACCCCTTCCGCTCTCCCCTTCATTCCATGGATTCTTCTATTTCAAATGGTTATTCGTAAAAAAATATATCTTTCAAGCTGACCTGGTCTTTGCCCCCACACCCGCCTGCAGGGGAGTTCGCTCGGGGCTGCCTCACTACTGACCCTCTCGGCGTCGCGCCGGCAGGACTTACCTCTAAGATGCGCCATGCTCGCCTCCTCCTTTTTGGGGAGGCTTACGTGGGTCCTTTCGCCCGCATCTGGCTTGGACTTGCAACCACAGACCTTGAAAGATATATCTCTTTTATTGTAACATAAAATCCGCAGGAGACGGGATCTTTTTCAGGGATATACATCCCCCCAGACTGTAGACAAACTTCAAAAGTCATTCGCCGGCGCGGACTTGCTTTGGGAAAATCGGACTCGCTCGCCGGAAATTTCGAACAATCTCAAAGCGGCGTCCTGCCGCTTTCGTTCTAAAATCAGCGTCCTGCTGATTTTTCTGAAATTTCATCGGCTCCCTCGTCTCGATTTTTCACGAAAGCTCCTCATCTTCGTCTCATAACTTTTGAAGCTTTCCTGCTTTTTCTTCGCTCTGCGGAGATATACATCCCCCCTTTCCAATCTCGCCCATCATCCTGTCAAAGAAGAAAATCTGATTTTCGAAATTTTTCTGCACCCCGGAAATGAGAGACTGCACTCTTATGAGAAACAGCCGCTGCCGAAGAATGAAATTCGCAATTTCAAAAGCCGATTCATATCAGTACAGAAGACAGCGATACCGCTCTCCCGACTGAAACTCTCCCCTTGAGAGTATCAGCCGCTTCGCCGTCAGAATAAGCCTCCGCTCCGCCTCCTGTCTTCTCCCGTCCTGCGGGATCAAGGTGAGATCCCGAACCTTGGCATCGCCGACGATGCGGCGGATCAGCTCTGTACCCGCATAGCCTGCGGCGTCTGAGAGGATCTCCGAAAGATACCAGTCCCGAAAGCTCTCTTCCCTCGCCATCGGCTCCCGTACCATCTTTTCATAAAGAGAGAGAAATCTCCTGCAAAAAGAATCTATAAAGGTGCAAACCTCCCCCTCGATCCACAGGAGAAAATCCGCTCTCTCCTCCGCATAAAGCGTTCTCGAGTATTCTCTCGCAAAGAGGAGATTCGCGATAAAATTGCCAAGATCATAGCCGATGGGTCCATAGAAGGCAAACTCCGGATCAATGACCCGAACTTCGCCCTCCCCCACGAAGAGAGATCCCGTATGCAGATCTCCGTGGATCAGTGCCTGCCCATGGTTCATGAATCTCACCCTCAGTTTCCCTGCTTCCAGATACAGTCTTTTGTCCCCATAGATCTCCTTTTCGACGAAAGACTCGTTTCCCTCCGTCAGCAGATTTCTTCCCCTGTAATCCGTATAGGGCTCCGAGAGTACGAGATCTTCGGTGATATCACAGAGATCCGGATTGACATAGCCCGCCGCCCATCGCTTTTTTTCCTTTCGATCCAGGACGAGATCCGTCGTCGGCAGGCTCACCGAAGCGACAAAATCTCCGACCCGCTCTCCGAGATCCGCAAATCGCTTCCCTTCCAGCAAAGCGTAGCGGAGGTTTTCGCAGTCCGACAGATCCTCCATGGCGATGATATGATTCTCCGCATCGTAAAAATAGACCTCCGGCACGAAAGAAGGCGCCAGCTCTCCATGAAGGCGCAGCACCTTCTCTTCGATACGGCTCCTGCCCGTGTCCAGCGGCCTGCCGGAGCTTCTCAGCAGCTGATCCGACTGCTTGAGCACGAGACTGACTTTCCGTCTTTTGTGACGCAGACGGTAGACATAGTTGATATTGCCGTCTCCGATCTCCAAAAGCTCGATATCCTCCTCTTTCCAGTCCTCTCCGAGCTTTTCCTTCCAATCTTTCTCCGGACGAGAGCTCAGATACTCCTCGATATTTTCCGCTTTCAGCCTCAGCATTGTACACCTTCTTTCCTGTTTTCTCCGGTTTTCTTAACTCTACCTTCTCCTTTGCGACAGCTTCCTGTTGTGGAATCCTAATAAAACCGCTCCGTCTCCGTCTCAAAATACCGCCCAAGATCATAGGGAGCATAGATCCCTTTATCCGTGACGATGCCGCTGATCAGATGAGGCGGAGTGATATCAAAGGAAGGGTATCTCGCCTGCACGCCCTCCGCCGTATGGCGCTTGCCGCCCGCCATCAGCACTTCCGAGGGATCTCTCTCTTCCATCCGCACCTGATCGACAAAAAGCCTGTCCGCATCCGGAATACCCGTGACAAAATAGGGAAGGGCAAAATACTTCGCAAGGATCGCAAGCTGAAAGGTACCGATTTTGTTGACGATATGCCCGTCCAGACAGATCCTGTCCGCCGCCGAGGTAAACAAGTCGATCTTTTCCTTCTGCATCATCGCCGCCGCCATATTGTCCGTGACGACGAAGACTTCAAAGCCCATATCCGCGGCGAGACTTGCCGTCAGCCTCGCTCCCTGAAGATAGGGGCGGGTCTCCGGACAGAACAGCCGCAGGGAAAGGTTTCTCTCTCGCGCTTCTCTGAGCATCGTTCCGACGATGGTCTCTCCGAAACACTGGGTCATCAGGCTTCCTTCTCTCGGGAAGAGATCGACCAGATATTTTGCGACTTCGCTCATCCGGCGGTATCTTCTCTCAAGACTTTCCAAAGTCGCCTCAAAGATCGCCCGATCCGCCTTCACGCCGCTTCTCATCGCTTTTTCCGCAGCTTCCAAACAGCCGCCGGTGATCAGCCGCATCCGATTTTCCGTCGTCGGCCGTGCGGTGGCGATGCGCTCCGCCGCCTCTCTCAGATACAGTCTCTGCTCCTCCCGCTTTTTGTCCCTGCACTCATAGGCTGCCAGCGCCATTCCCATTCCCGCCGCCGTATAGGGGCCGGCGCTCTGGGTCACCATATCCCGGATCGCAGAGGCGACCTCCCTGTGACTGCGACAGGAGACGAAACGGATCTGCCTCGGATAAATCCTTCGATCCAGGATCCTCACTTCTCCGCTTTCATACCAGGCCACATTTTCATAACGCAGCAAAAATCCCAGTCCCTCATCCCCGCGATGAATCATACTTCTCTCCTTTCTTTCATCATTGGCCGATACTGATACGGATGACCGATTGTTCCAGACGAGCATCCGCGCGGCCTCCTGATGTTCGGACTTGTCCGCTCTTTGACTTGAACGCTTTCACAAGCTTCTTCCGATTGGCGTATACCGTCTTCTATCTTCCGGCTTATTTCATTGATTATGCAAATTCAGATGATGATTATTATGACGCCGCGCCATGCAAAAGGACCGCCCTGCAATGCAGAGCAGCCCTTTATTTTCAGCCCCTGTACCAGACTTTCGTAATGAAGAAAATCAAGAGGAAGAACACTGCCGTGATCCCAAAAGAGATCGGCAGGAGGATCGAATACTGCGCGAGACAAATCTTGACAAACTCCCGAAAGGTCAGTTCAACGGGCTCGTGATTTTCTTCCAGTTCTTTCATCTTTTCGATAAATTCCTGTCTTCGCTTGAAAAACATCCTCTTCTCCTTTATCCGTTTTGTTTCATATTCTTCTCAACATAGTGGCAGGCGACGAACTGCTCTCCTCCATAATCCTTGAACTCCGGGTTCTGGCTCTTGCAGATATCCATCGCATAACGGCATCTCGTGTGGAACTTGCAGCCGGAGGGCGGATTCGCCGGAGAAGGGATATCTCCCTCAAGGATGATGCGGTTGGGCTTGACCGTCGGATCCGGTGTCGGTGCTGCCGACATCAGTGCCTGAGTATAGGGATGGAGCGGGTTGGAATAGATCTTCTCCTTCGGCGCCATCTCCACCATCGAGCCGAGATACATGACGCCGACCCTCGTGGAGATATGCTCGACCACGGAAAGGTCGTGGGAGATGAACAGATAGGTGAAGCCTCTGTCCTTCTGCAGATCCATCAGCAGGTTGATGATCTGTGCCTGAATCGACACGTCCAGAGCGGATACCGGTTCATCGGCGATGATAAACTCCGGATCGAGAGCCAGAGCTCTTGCGATACCGATACGCTGACGCTGCCCGCCGGAAAACTCGTGGGGATATCGGTCGATATGGTAGGAAGCAAGACCGCACTCTTCAATCGTTCGGATCACCTTGCGGCGAAGTTCGGCTTTGTCCGTGATGATGCCGTGGTCTTCCAGCGCCTCTCCGACGATCTGTCCTACGGTCATTCGGGGATTGAGCGAACTGTAGGGATCCTGAAAGATCATCTGCATCTTCGGGCGCATCGCGCGCATCTCCTGTCTGCTGAGAGCGTGGATATCCTGCCCTTCAAAGAACACCTGTCCGGCGGTTTTTTCGAAGAGACGGATGATCGCCCTTCCGGTCGTCGACTTTCCGCAGCCGGACTCGCCGACGATACCGAGGGTCTCCCCTCGCTTGATCTCAAAGCTGACCCCGTCCACCGCTTTGACATGACCGACGGTGCGCTGGAATACTCCGCCCTTGATCGGGAAGTATTTTTTCAGGTCCTTAATACTGATCAGTACTTCTGACATCTACTTTCCCTCCCCGTCATACAGAAAACATGAAACTTTGTGTACATCATCGTAGTTTCGGATCGCCGGGATCTGGCTCTTGCATTTTTCCATGCAGGACTCGCAGCGCTCATGGAAGTAGCAGCTGTCTTTCATGCCGATGGGATTGGGCACCTGACCCGGGATCGAATACAGCCTGTCCGCGTGCTGGTTGATGACCGGTTTAGATTTGAGCAGCCCTTTCGTGTAGGGATGCAGCGGATTTTTGAAGATATCAAGCACCGGCCCCTCTTCAATGACTTTGCCCGCGTACATGACGACCACATAGTCCGCCATCTCCGCGACGACGCCTAGGTCGTGGGTGATCAGCATGATCGAGGTGTTGGTCTTCGCCTTGATATCCCGCATCAGATCGAGGATTTGCGCCTGAATCGTCACATCAAGAGCCGTCGTCGGCTCGTCCGCAATCAGCAGCTTCGGGTTGCAGGAGAGCGCCATCGCGATCATGATCCTCTGGCGCATACCGCCTGAGAGCTCATGGGGATAGGCATCGACGATCTGCTCGGCCCTCGGGATACCGACGAGTTTGATCATCTCAATCGCCTTCTCTCGCGCCTGCTCCTTGCTGAGCTTCTGATGGAGGATGATCGCCTCCATGATCTGAAAACCTACGGTAAATACCGGGTTGAGCGAAGTCATCGGCTCCTGGAAGATCATCGCCACATCATTTCCCCGCATATCCATCAGTTCTTCCTGCGTCATCTTTGTGACGTCTCTGCCGTCAAAGAGGATATTTCCCTCGACGATCTTTCCCTGCGGCGCTGCGATCAGTCCCATCAGCGACATGGCAGTCACGGATTTTCCGCAGCCGGACTCGCCGACGACGCCGACGGTCTCTCCTTCTTTGATGCGGTAGCTGACGCCGTTGACCGCCTTGACCGTGCCCGCCTCCGTCTCGAAGTAGGTATGAAGGTTGTTAAATTCTACCAAATATTTTCCCATGTTCATCCTCCTACCGCTTCATTTTCGGATCAAGCGCATCCCTGAGCCCGTCTCCGAGTAAGTTGATCGCCATAACCGTCACAAAGATACAGATTCCCGGCGGCACCCAAAGCCAAGGCCTCTTCGCAAGGTCGATTGCATTCCTTGCCGTCTGCATCATATTGCCCCAAGAGGCGTACGGCGGCGCAACTCCAAGACCTATGAAAGAAAGAGCGGACTCCGTGAGGATCGCTCCTCCGATACCGAGGGTCGCGCTTACGATGATCGTCGGCACCACATTCGGTATCAGGTGGCGGAAGATCTTCTTGCTGTCGCGGATCCCCAGCGCCTCCGCCGCCTGCATGAACTCCTGTTCCCGCAGGGAGAGGATCTGTCCTCGTATCAGTCTCGCCAGCGAAGGCCAGCTCATGGCTCCGATGATGAACATGACGATGAAAATACGCCGTTTCGGTTCGATCTTGAGGTCGCTCATGATCGCGCCGAGGACGATCAGGGTCGGGAAGAAAGGCACGGCAAGGAAGATATCCGTGACCCTCATCAGGATCGTATCCACCCATTTCCCATAGAATCCGGCAAGGCCGCCGATGATGATCCCGATGATCACCTGTACGCCGACCACGACAATACCGACGAGCAGAGAGACTCTGCCGCCTTCCATCAGGCGCAGCAGCACATCCCGTCCCGCCTGGTCCGTACCGAGCCAGTGAGCCGCGCTGGGCGCCAGCTTTTTGTTGAGGGGGTTGTTGTCCAAAGTATCATAGGGCGAAAGGATCGGTCCGATCACGCAGAAGAGCAGCATCAGAAGCAAAATACCCAGTCCGATCATCGCCAGCTTGTTTTTTCTCAGTCTTCGAAAGGCCATTCTCCAAGGGGATTCAATGGCTTCCGCTTTTTTCACCTTTACATTTGCCTGTTCCATCGTATCCTCCTTATTTCAATCTTACTCTCGGGTCCGCTGCCGCATAGAGCAGATCCGCGATGAGATTTCCGGCCAGAGTGAGTATCGCCATCAGCATGTTAAAGCCCATCAGCAGGAAGTAATCCCTCTTGAGGATCGCTCCGAGGGCGACTTTTCCGATGCCGGGATAGGCGAAGATCGTCTCGGTGAGAATCGCTCCCGAGAACAGTGAAGGCAGCATCAGTCCCAGCAGGGTGATGATCGGGATCAGCGCGTTGCGGAAGGCATGCTTGTAGATGACCGTCCGCTCCGAAAGACCCTTGGCTCTCGCGGTACGGATATAGTCCTGCTTGATCACTTCCAGCATCGCCGTCCTCGTATAGCGCACGAGGCTTCCGATGCCGAGGAAGGAGAGGACGAAGACCGGCATGATCAGGTGAAGAGCCATATCCTTGATATGCGCCCAGCCCGTATAATTCGCTCCCGCCGTCACGAGACCCCCGAGGGGCAGGACCTTCATATCCACTGCAAAGATCTTCATACATACGAGGCCCATGAAGAAAGAAGGCAGGGCGAGGCCGATAAAGGCAAAGACTGTAAAGAATTTATCGAGAAATGAGTACTGTTTGGTCGCCGAAAGCACCCCGATCGGCACGGCGATCAGGATCGAGATGAACTGCGCCACGACCGAAAGTATGAATGAGTTCCAGATATAGTCGTCAATGACGTCCATCACCGGCTTTTTGAACTGCAGAGACTGTCCCCAGTCGCCGAGCACGGCTCTGGAGGCCCATTTGACATAGCGTTCATGGATCGGTCCCTTCAGTCCGTAGACCTCTTTGAGCTCTTCGATGCGCTCCGCACTCATACTTGCCGTCGACATATTCGCATCAATAAAATCCCCGGGCGCCAGCGCAAAGATCCCGAAGATGATGAAGGAGATCCCGATAATGATCGGCACCATCTGGAGCAGTCTTCTCACGATATATTGAATCATCTAAAGCGTCCTCCTGATTCTTAAAAAAGCCCGGCTGCACCAGCCGGGCTTCTCCTGCATAGATTCCCACCTAATTACTCTGCGATCTCCGCTTTCCACATGGTTCTTGTGAAGTATTTGTACGGAGACGGCTCAAGGCCCTTGATTCTCGAGTTGACCGCCCACATATCGCTTCTCTGATATACGAGGATCTCCGGAAGATTGGCGTTCAGTTCACGATAGATCTCTCTATAGATCTCGCCTCTCTTGTCCTGATCGATCTCGCGTCTCGCCTGATCAAAGAGGTCGTCGACTTTTGCACTGGAGAAGGAGTAATGGTTGTTTCCTCCGCCGGTCGTATAAGTCTCCTCTGCGGAATGCGGATCCGCTGTCAGTCCCCATGCCATGAACCACATATCCACTGTATGCTTCTTCACCTTGTCGGAAAGGGTCGGGAAGTCGAGGAATTCCACCTTGAGATCGACGCCCAGATCTTTCCAGTCTTTTGCGATGACCGGGATGATCGCGTCCACCACCGGATTCTGCGCGGTTCCGATGAAGTTGATGACGAATTTCTTTCCGTCTTTCTCCAGGATGCCGTCCGATCCTTTCGTGTATCCCGCTTCGGCAAACAGAGCCGCCGCTTTTTCCATATCGTAGTCATAAGGCTCCACGCCTTCGTCCGTATAAGACCAGGAAAGTCTGGACTGGGGCACGTTGAGCACCTTCGCATAAGGTCCGTAGACATTGGCTACGATATCCTTACGGTTGGTTCCGTAGATCAGCGCCTGTCTCACCTTGAGATCCGCAAGCATCGGGTTTGACTCCACGTTGAAGCCCATGTATCCGTATCCGTTGGTCGGGAAGATCGTCAGATCCAGGAAGCCTGCATCCGCAACCGCCATGACGTTGTCTTCGTTTACATCGAGATCCTGGATATCCACAGCTCCGCTGCTCACCATCTGCAAACTGTTGTCCGAGCTTGTCACTGTGAAGATGACGTTTTTCGTCTTCGGAGTGCCTCTCCAGTAGCCGTCATTGGCTTCAAAGGTCACGGACTGTCCTTCTTTGTACTCGACGAGCTTATAGGGTCCCGCTCCCAGCGGCTTCGCGTCGAGAGAGTGGATCGCCGTCATATCGCCTCTCTTATGCACCGGTCCGTAGTAGTGCTTCGGCAGGGCCGGAGTTCCGAGGAAGGCCCAGAACGGTGCGTTCGGCTCTTCCAGAGTGATCTCAAAATTCTTGTCGTCGATCTTCTTGATTCCGGAGATGGAGTCCGCTTTTCCTTCTTTGAACTCCTGCACGCCAACGATCTTCTCTTTCATGATGTCGCTGGGCCCGTCGTAAGTCGGATCCGCAAGCAGCTCATAGCTGAAGATGAAGTCGTCGGAAGTCACCGGTTTTCCGTCGGAGAAATTCACATCGTCGTTGATCTTGATGCTGTAGGTCTTTCCGTCTTCGCTGACCGTAAAGCTTCCGATTCCGTCGATCGGTCTTCCCGTATCATCGTTGTCCGTGATCCCCTCTCCGAAGACCATCTGATTGACATATCTATCATAGACCGTAAAAGAGAGCCAGGGGTTAAAGACTCCGTTAAAATCCGTCACGCCCGCAATGATCGTATCCTTGCGGTTTGCCGCCTCGGTCGGGTTCATCGACGGATCCGCCGCCGCTCTGTAGTCGATCGCCGTCTTTGCAAGATCCGTTTCCGGTTCTCCCGTTGCCGGTTCTTCGGTAGAGGGCTGATCCCCCTCAGCGGGCTTCTGCTGACCGCCGTCGCCTCCACATCCTGTCAGTGCGATCATGCCTGCAAGCAGGACAGCTGTTAAGCCTTTCCACTTCAAACGCTTCATTTTTCGATTTCCTCCTTCAAATGGTTGAATAAAATCTCATGCACCCTGTCTGTATAAAATTGTGCATAAAAGATATTTCTTACATATTACAAAATTATAACAGAATTGTCAATTAAAAATTGCAGATCTGTCAAATTTTTATCTCTTTTTTCTCTCTTGAGGACTGAAAAAAGGCAAAAAACAGAGATTCTGAAGATTCAAATTTCTTTATGATTCAGATCTTCCTCCTTCCTCTTTCTCATCTCGATTGAGGATTTTTTCGGATCTTTCAGGGAAAATACAGGGCGGAGGAGCGAATCTTTCAGCCCCTTCACCCTTTTTCTCCGGTGAGTTTTTCCGTCTTTTTATTTTTCGAGTTCCGCTTTTCTCTCTTCGATGATCTTCTGAGCCAGCTGAGCCGGCACTTCTTCATAACGCTCGAACTCCATCTCGAAATATCCCTTGCCCTGCGTCATCGCTTTGAGGTCGATGGCATATTTGAAGGTCTCCGCCTGGGGAGCCTCCGCCATGATCAGCTGCTTGCCGTTCTTATAGGGCTCCATGCCGAGTACTTTTCCTCGTTTCTTATTGATATCTCCCATGAATTCTTCCGGCACGATGACCCGCAGCTTCATGATCGGCTCCAGGAGCACGGGCTTCGCCTCTTCCATTCCCTTTTTGAAGGCGAGGTTTGCCGCAAGTTTGAAGGCCATCTCGGAAGAGTCCACATCGTGGTAGGATCCGTCGTAGAGCACAGCCTTGAGGTTTGTCACCGGATAACCGGCGAGCACCCCTTTTTCCATCGACTCCCGCAGCCCCTTTTCAACGGCCGGCACATAGGACTTCGGAACGGACCCGCCGAAGAGTTCTTCCGAGAATTCGAACTCCTGCTCGGAATGTTCGAAGCGGATCTTGACGTCGCCGTACTGACCGTGGCCGCCGCTTTGCTTCTTATGTTTGCCCTGAACGTCGGACTTGCCTTTGATCGTCTCGCGGTAGGGGACTTTGAGGTCGTGGAGCACCACGTCGACGCCGAATTTATCCTTGAGTTTGTCCTTGATTGCGTTGACGTGGATCTCTCCCTGCACGCCGAGCACCGTCTGCTTGGTCTCCGCATTTCGGCTGACCTCAAAAGAAGGATCCTCGTCAAGGAGCCTTGCCAGACCCGTCGAGATCTTTTCCTCGTCTCCCTTGTTGACCGGCTCGATGGCGACAAGCATCTGAGCTTTCGGGAAGGAGAGGGGAGCGTAGGGGTCTTTGTTCGCATCCGCGGAGAGGGTGTCTGAAGTCTTCGCGTCGGAGAGCTTCGTCAGCGCGACGATATCTCCGGCGCTTGCTTTTTCCATCTCTTTGTATTCGCCGCTTATGACGGTGAACACCTTGGAGATCTTCTCTTTCTGTCCGCTGCGCAGATTGTAGATCTCACTGTCGGGGGCGAGACTGCCCTCATGGATCTTCACATAGGAGATCCTTCCGACGAAGGCGTCGATGACGGTCTTGAAGACCTGTCCCGCAAAAGGCGCCTCCGGAGCGACGTCCTTTTCATCAAGGGGAGAAGGCATATAGTCGAGGATCATATCCAGCAGGGTGTGCATCCCGATATTCTTCGCCGTCGATCCGCAGAGCACGGGGATGATATCGCCGTTTAGGACGCCGGCGCGCAGGCCTTTGTGGATCTCTTCCACCGTGAACTGCTCTCCCGCAAAGAACTTCTCCATCAGCTCTTCATCCGATTCCGCAACGGATTCCATCAGCATATCCCGCACGGGTCCGATGGCTCCGAGCATATCGCTGGGGGTCGTGACGGTCACGCACTCTTTGCCGTTGTACTCTCTGGCAAAGAGATCCACGACATTGACGAAGCCTTTGAAGCTGTCGGCTTTTCCCCAAGGGAGCTGGAAGGGCGCGATCTTCTTTCCGTAGCGCTCTCTCAGCTGTTCGAGGATCTTCTCGAAATCCGCCTTGTCGCTGTCGATCTTGTTGACGAAGATGAACCGCGGCGTCCGGTATTCATCGGTGATCTCCAGCGCCTTGTCCGTTCCCACCTGCAGATCCGTCGTTCCATCCACGACGATGATGCTGGCGGAAGCCGCCGCCATCGCGGACACGATCTCTCCGTCGAAGTCAAAATATCCCGGTGTATCTAAAAAGTTGTACTTATAGTCGTTCCACTCCAGAGAAAACAGGCTCATCGACGATGTGAGCTTGGCATCGTCCGTCGGCTTGGAGATTCTGGACAGCAGTTTCGCCGTATACAAAATCGCCTCCGTGAGGTTCGTCTTTCCTGAGCCGCTGTGTCCCAGTATTGCGATGTTTCTGATCTTTTCGCTTTCATACACCCTCATACTTATGCTCCTCTCTGCGGATTAAATACACTTTTCAGAATATTTAATCTTTTGCTTGTAAATTTTTTATTGGAGTGCGTCCTCCTTGCCCTCTATTATATAGCATATATACGGCATAAATCAAATCTTTTTCAGCCGGAGGCAGTTGCGCCTCCAAAGCAAAAGCCGCCCCGAAGATTTTCGGAGCGGCAAAGCGAAAACAAAACAGACAGGCTTCGAAAGTCCCGAGAGGAAAAGCGTGAACTTTCATGAAAAAATCGGGACGAACAAGCCGACGAGACGTCATCAGAAGAACAGATGCGCCATGAGCACGACGACAGGCAGGGTGATCAGCGTTCTTTCGATGAAGAGCACAAAGAGGTCGAGGATATTGACCGGCAGATGGGAGCCTAAGATCACGGCGCCGGTCTCGGACATATAGATCAGCTGAGTGACGGATACCGCCGCCACGATGAATCTCGTCATCGGGTTTGCGATCTCTGCCGCAAGGATCGAAGGCACGACCATATCCGCGAAACCGACCACCATCGTCTCGCTCGCCGCTTTCGCCTCCGGCACCTGCAAAAGCTCCAGCAGCGGCACGAAAGGCGTTCCGAGGATCGCGAAGAGCGGTGTTCCTTCCGAAAGCATCAGGGCGATGGTTCCTGCCGCCATGATGACCGGCGTCACGCCCAGCCACATGCTGAGGACGGTCTTCGCTCCGCTTGCGAGATAGCCGGAAACGCTTCCGCTGGATTCCGCCTTTTTCACAGCCAGGTGGAGCCCCCATTCATGTTTGGAGAATCCCCTCGGAATCACTTCCGTATTGACCTTGCTCTGCTCTTTAAGGCGGGAGTCTTTTTTGCGGGACAGCGGCGGGATGCGCGGCACGATCAGAGCCGCAACGATCCCCGCGACGCCGACCGTCAGGTAGTACTGGCCGAAATACTGCGTCAGTTCGACATTTTGAAGAACGACAAGGCAGAAGGTAATGGATACGGCGGAAAAAGTCGTCGCGATGACGGCGGCTTCTCTTGCGGTGTAATGCCCTTCTTCATACTGTTTGTTCGTCAGAGCGACCCCGATTGTTCCGTCGCCGATCCAGGACGCGACGCAGTCGACGGCGGAGCGTCCCGGAAGATTGAACACCGGTCTCATGATTCCGGTCAGAAAGACCCCTATGTATTCCAGAAGTCCAAATTCCGTCAGAAAAGGCAGGATGAATCCCGCTACGAGAAAGATGATGAAGAGTCCGCAGATCAGATCGTGCAGTATCAGAGAGCCGGTGTTCTCTCCCCAGACCAGCTCCGGCCCCGCCTCAAATGCGGTCATGAAACCGAGCACGAGGCCGATAAGACGCACGACGAGCCAGAAAGGCGAGATATCCGAGGCCTCTTTGAGCACCGGATTGTTCTCGATAAAAGCCGGCTTTGTGAACCTGTACAGCAGAGCGAGCAGACAGGAAGCCGTGATCGTGATCATGACGAGAATGTGAATCTTCACAACGCCGTCAACGCCTTCCCGGATGAACTTCGCCATCTTTGCGACGATGACCGTCGATCCCTCTCCTTCCTTAAAGGGCGTCATCAGGAGCAGAACCCCGATGATGGAGGGGATCACAAACAGCAGAATCTGCCCGGTGGAAAACTTTTCTTTTTTTACATTTTCCATAAAAATATTCCTCCCTTGCTACAAAAATTAAAAAATCAGTGTTGTTGTCCTTTTAGTATACTTTATTTTTCTTATAATTTCAAATTTTTTAGAATCGTTTTCCCGGATCTTGCCCTCTGTTCGAAACCTATAATACGAATACCGAATCAAAATGCCCTCCGATAAAATATACCCCTGACCTGTCATCCAAAATTTCATTGAACGCAGGTCGGGATATCGGACGGTATCTCGAACAGAGTTTCGTATAAATAGCGGAGCGAAAACAAAGCGGACAGGCTTCCAGTCTGATAGAAATAGAAAAAGCTGCCGAAAGATCCTTCCGACAGCCCCCTGTATTCTTATTCCTGTTCTTCTTCCTGCGCGTCCTCTCCGAAGATCTCCCAGAAGACTTCCGATACTTTTTCGAACTCTTCTTCATCTTCGATATTCTCAAGCACAGGCTCCTCCTCTTCTTCCTCGTAAGAATAGAGCATGACGCGGTCGTCGCCTTCCGCCATCAGCGCGATATACTCTTTCTCGTCCACTTCGAAGACGCCGATCACCTCACAGCGGATCTCCTGTCCGTCATCAAGGACGAGGTTCAGGGTGATCGTCTCTTCTTCCTCGTGATGATGGCCGCAGCCGCAGCCTCCGCCTTCGTGGTGGTGACGACCTCCGCAGCATCCCTCATGGACCGGTTTGTCCTTTTTTTCCATCTTTGCCTCCTCACTATTTGCCGTTTTTGCAAATTGATTCTCTGTAAGAACATTATAGCACAAATCAAAAATTTTTCATCATAATACATAATAAAGCCCTTAGTTTCGCAAGATCCCGTATGGTGGGAAAGCTACTTCCCGAGTTTATATCATACGCCGTTTAGAATTTTATACGCGCTTTGACAAGGCTTATCTCACCGGACAAATTCCGCTCTCGCAGGCGTCCGCAGACAGCTCGTACTCCTTTTCCTCTCTTTCGTATTTGGAAATGAGAGAAGGGATGAAGGGTTTCATCAGAGCCTTTCTCCTCTCGTACTCTCCTTCGTCAATCGCCTCGTAGGGCAGCAGCTCGTAAAAACTGTCGTCCAGCGCAAGGAAGGAGACGGCGACGATATCGTCCCAGTGATCCCATACCCACTGCTCGACCTCTTCCCATTCGTGATCTCGTACACTGACGGTGATGGAGCAGTTGTGATCCACATAGTTCTCCATGAACATCCTGTAGTTTTCCAGCTGCTCGATGGCGGAGACGTCGTATTTCGTCCTGCCTTTGGGCGCACGGATCGGAAACTCGACCACCTTGGTCGAAGGGTTCGCCGGATCCTGACCCACTTCAGGAAAGACCGGATAGCCCAGCTCCTCGCAGACCTTGAGCAGCGGATCGGAGGCGGAGATGCGCACCCGGCGGATGAAACAGGGCGAATGGGAGTAGTGGACGCCGGAAGATACCGTCGGCAGCTGAGAGAGCGTTCCCTCCGGCTTCACGGTCGTCATCAGCAGAGGCGGATTCTGTCCGAGCTCTTTCGCATAGTCCTTCGCAGCCTTATGCGCCTCTTCCCGCAGCCTTGCCAGCAGCTGCGCCTCTTCTTCCCTGCTGATCCCGGTCGCGTTTACCATATCCTGCCAGCCGGTCAGAGAGCAGCCGATCAGTTTGTCTCTCTGCTGGACGCTGTCCCATTTCGGCAGCTCCAGCTCCACGAGAGTCATACGATAGCCTGCCCTTGCGGAGAGTCTCTGGGCTTCCATCAGCGCCTCCTCGTCCAGTCTTCCCTCCGCATCGACAAAGGCGTAGACATTGACCGTCGTCAGATTACACAGCCCCTTGGAATCGAGCAGGATCTCGCCGCAGGGGTTGACGCCGTTCATATCCGGCCTGCGCTTCATCGCGGCTTCCGCATTGATAAATCCCGGCTCTCCGCTGTATCTCATCTTGTCGATCTGCCATTTGAGCTGCTCTCGGGAAGGTTTCTTCGTATAATAGATCGAGTTGTTGCTCATCTGACGATGGGCGATATCCTCATCCATCATCCATTTTCCGTTTTTCTGCATATAGAGGTTGGATTTCGCATCAATGGCGACCCGGTCCTCCTGATCGACGATCACCATCTCCGCGGTCCTGCGCACTCCGCCGACTACGACATTCTCACCGATGATATTGGCGATGTCGAGGCAGTCAATCGGCTCAAGCTTCACTTTTTTGTGACTGAGCGAGATACCTTTTTTATGGATGACATGGTTGATCTTGATGAACATCTGCTTGAGACTTTCGTGTCCTGAGGCCGTCCCTCCGAAAGTCCGCAGCATCTCGCCTTTTTTTCGCACATTCGAATAGTCGATCAGTATCGTCTGGACCTTTCGGTAGTCGTGATTCGCAAGAATGCTGAAGAAGAAGTCCAGCGACTGCACCCACCCCTCCTTCGAGTCGCCGACGATGATCTCCACCTCGTCCTCCGAGAGGAAATTGAGGCTCGTGCTCTCCATCCTTCTGTCCGGAGGGATCGCCGTGTAATCCTTATGAATCAGCTTATAGTCCGTACGGATCTTCGGGATTTGACGCACGTCTTCCCGAAGCACGCGCACGCCGACGCCCGAGCCGATCATCAGGAGGTAAAACAGGTCTTTGAAAGATTCCAGAGAATCAATGACTTCAAAGGCGCAGTTGAAATTCGCCATCGGATAATAATGAGACACCTCCGTATTGCCTATCCAGAAAGTCCTGCCTGAAAGGAACTGACGCAGATGAAAGATATTGTCATAGAGCTTCTGCGCCTCTTCTGCGGAAGTCTTGACGAGGCCGGTGTTGTAGCTGACCGCCCTTCTCACCGTCTCCCACCAGTATTCCCTTCGTCCTTCCTCCCTGAGATAGCGGGAGTAGGTGCGATAAAAGACAAAGCTCCCCATCTCGCCCATCGGGGAGATCGCGTGCTTGTACCTGCTCAAAAACTCATCGCTGAGCAGCTCGTTCTCTCCGGTCTGCTTTTTCGCGCGTCGCTTGTCCTGCTCGCTTCGATAGATGATGTACGCCTTGGCTACATCCTTGCGCTGACTGTCCATCAGCATGATCTCGACCATATCCTGGATCTCGTCGACCTTGATCGGAATCCTGCTGTCGGAAAAATCCACCTCGATATGCTTGGCGATCTCAAAGCTCAGCTCTTTGTCGATCCCTTCCATCGTCTCGCTCATCGCTTTTTCAATCGCATTTTTTATCTTCATGAAGTTAAAATCCATGATCCGTCCGTCTCGTTTCTCGATTTTCAAAACCCTATCCCTCCGTATCTCCATATCCAATGATCACGACCCTCGTCAGCGACCCTTTCCCTCTTTTTTCAACAGGCCGACTTCTATTGAACTCCATTCAAAATACCGCCCGATATTCCGATATATACGCAACGAAATTTCGCATCACCGCTCGCGGCTGCCTTTCATCGGACGGCGTTTCGAGCGGGTACTCCTATGATTCCAAGCAAATCACAGGATCTTTTCCAGCATCCGCTCCCGCATTATGCAGCGGGCTCATCCACAAGTTTGTCCACCGGTTATCCACAATATATTGTGTGATTCTCTTTATAAAAATCATCATACCACAATATCTTGTAGAGTTCCAGAACAATTTTTTCCTGCTTTCAAAAGGCGAAAACGAGTCCTGATTGGAATTCCGACAGAGAAGATACACTGCTTTCAGAGCAAAATCGTCCGGACGAAACATATTTTACAAATCGTCGATATCAAATCAAAAAAAGCCGCCGGACTTTTCCCCCTGCGACTCTTTTCTTTATGATTTTAGAACACGCCCTGCCGATACATTCCTTCCGCCACTTTCACAAAGCCTTTGTTTCCCGCTCTTTTATTTCTTCTGTTCCAAGAGGGCATACTGCGGGAGGAGCAGAGCCTCCCGCATCGCTTCGATCAAAAATGCAATATGCTCTTTCAATTCCATTTCAATATATTTGGGAAACTCACAGATCCTCTTCCTATCCGCATAAGGGGCGAAACTCTCGTCCTCCAATCTGTCAAGCACCGCATCGGCGGTCAGAGAATGAATCGTCCGCTCCGGACTCTTCTTTGCGCAGCTCAGGATGAAACTGACGACTGAATCGACGGCGACCAAAGTGTTCTGCAGCAGATCTCTTTCTTTTTCCCATTCGTAGCCGTGGGATATCACGACGTCGATGAAATAGTCGTCAAATCCGTATTTTTCGAGAAATTCTCCGGCGCGCAGCGGATGCTGATCCGGATATTTCTCATAGTCGATATCGTGCAGCAGTCCGACAGCCCCCCAGTATTCGACGTCCTGACCGAATTTTTTCGCATAGGCTCTCATGCCGATCTCAACAGCCAGACAGTGTTTGATCAAAAAATCCTCAGACAGATTTTCTTCGAAAACTCTTGCGGCATAGGCTCTGTTTATCTTCATATGAGTTCACTTCCACCTTCATTTATTTTGAGGAGACCTCTTCGACGGCTTCTTCAAGAATATCCAGCCCCGCTTTGAGCTGTTCCTCTGTGATCACAAGAGGCATCAACATGCGGATATTGTTTCCGCGGATACCGGAATCGAGGATGACGAGGCCTTTCTTGTTGCAATGCTCGACAATCGCCTTGGTCATCTCTTTCGCCGGCTCTTTTGTCTTCCGGTCTTTGACGAATTCAACCGCGATCATCGCACCGAGAGCTCTTATGTCTCCTATTATAGCATATTTTTCTTTCATTGCGGCGAGACGGTCTGCAGCAATTTTTCCGATATGATTTGCCTTTGAGGCGAAATCTTCCCTTTCCATGATCTCGATCACTTTAAGAGCCGCAGTAACGGCGACAGGGTTTCCGGCATAGGTTCCTCCGATTCCGCCGACCTGAGAGGACTCCATGATCTCCTCTCTTGCGGTCACGGTGCTCAGCGGCATTCCCGCCGCAATCGACTTGGCGGTCGTTATGATATCCGGGTAGATCCCCTCCTCCGCCCAATACTCGCAGGCAAACATCTTTCCGGTCCTTCCGTATCCGGTCTGCACTTCATCGCAGATCAGGAGGATACCGTTTTCATCACAGATCTTTCGCAGTACCTTTACAAATTCAATCGGAGCCTGCACGAACCCTCCTTCGCCCTGTACCGGCTCGATGATGACGGCTGCCACCTCATCCGGAGATACATCCTCGAGGAAAAGTTTATGGAGCTGATTGATAAAATACGCTGTGGCCTCTTCTTCGGATATGCCCTCGGGCCTGCGATAAATATAAGGATATTCCGCTCTGTGTATTCCGGCGGGGAAAGGACCGAAGCCGTACTTATAGGGCTTGACCTTGCTGGTCAATCCCATCGTCAGGGCCGTCCTGCCGTGGAAAGCTCCTGTGAAGGCGATGACTTCACTCCTTCCCGTGTAGCGGTGGGCCAGCTTGATCGCATTTTCGTTCGCCTCGGAGCCGCTGTTGACGAACATGGTCTTCTTTTTGAAATCTCCGGGCAGCATCTCATTGAGCTTTTTCGCCAGATAGATATACTGCTCGTACTGAATGACATTGATGCTCGAGTGGAAGAATTTTTCACACTGCTGTTTCACTGCGTTCACGACTTCCTCATTGCTGTATCCGATGTTGAGCACTCCGATTCCTCCGGCAAAATCCAGCAGAAAATTGCCGTCGACGTCCTCTATCATCGCGCCTTCTCCGCGCTTGATGAAGGTTTGGATTCCGTAAAACACGCCTTCGGGGACATTGTCTTTTCGAAGTTTCATCAGTTCCTGGGATTTCGGTCCCGGAATCGCCGTCTTCAGCTGCGGCAGGCTGCTTCTCAAATCGCTCATCTGTGCTTCTTCCTCCTTGGTATTATAGTCTCAGCAGGATCCGTCTGATACATATACAGGGTGTATCTCCTGCATATGTATCAGCATCCACTGCGTTATCTTAATCCGATACTCTAACCGATCTTAAAATCCGTTTTTTTCTTCCACGATCGTAAGAACCTTGTCGAGTCGGTCGACGATCATATCAATCTCTTCCTCTGTCACTATAAATGCCGGCGATATCATCAGGGTATCCCCGGACTGCCCTCTGTTGCAGCCTGCGCTGGACTCGATGATCATATTGTGTTTGAGCGCCTCCGCATTGACCTGAGCCGAAAATTTCAGTTTTGCCGGAAAGGTCTCTTTCGTCTTCTTATCTTTGACCAGCTCGATACCGATCATGAGCCCTTTGCCGCGAATATCTCCCACTGTCGGATGGGGATAGAGCTTTTCTTCCAGTCTCTTCCTGAGATAGTCCCCCATGATGCGGGATCGCTCCACCAGATTTTGCTCTTTCAGGATCTCGAAAGTCTTTACCGCCACCGCCGCTCCGAGAGGATTGCCCGACCAGGAATATCCCGGCGGGAAGGAACCTTTATTGTCTCTCATGGAATGGTACATCTTCGGCGTAATGCCGACCGCTCCAAGGGGGAAGTATCCTCCGCTGATCGCTTTTCCCATCGACACAATGTCGGGGACAATATCATAATGCTTGTAAGCGAAATATTTTCCGGTTCTTCCGATTCCGGTCATCACCTCATCCATGATCAGCAGCACATCGTATTTGTCGCAGATCTCGCGGACTTTTTTGAAATATCCCTCGCAGGGCTCCACTCCGCAGAGAGACATCCCTGAGATCGGCTCTGCGATAAAGGCGGAGACCGTCTCCGGACCTTGGCAGAGGATCTCGTTTTCGAGAGCTTTGGCGCAGCGCAGATCGCAGTCTCCTTCGCTCTCATGCTCTCCTCTGAACCAGCAGCGGTAACAATAAGAAGGCGGAATATGGCCGAACTCCGCAAGATAGGGTTCATACCCGCTGCGCCTCTTTGTAAATCCGCTCAGAGCCAGCACCCCGTTGCTGCTTCCATGGTAGCTCTGCCATCTGGAAATCACCTTGTATTTTCTCTCGTTTCCTCGAAGCAGGTGATAGGTTCTGGCCAGCTTGATCGCGATCTCGTTCGCTTCTGACCCTCCTGAGACGAAGAATATCTTTTCCAGATCATGATCCGAGGCTTCGACAACTTTCTCGCAGGCTTCTTCCAGCACGCTCGTGATACAATCGTCTCTATGGGCGAAGGCAAGTTTCAGCGCCTGCTCTTTGAGCACTTCCGCCATTTCAGGATTGCCGTGACCCAGGCTGACCAGCACCGGTCCGCTCGCCGCGTCGATGATCTCCGTTCCGTCCTCCGCATACATATAGATCCCTTTTCCATGAGATATCTTCGGGTATTTTCGGAAGAAGTCCAGACTGAGCACCTTATTTTCTTTTTCATCCTTTTCGTACATGAATTTCAAATCTTCCATCGATCCTTCACCTCACTTGATTGATTTCTACGGTCTTTCAAAGAGGGCTGCGGCGCCCTGTCCTCCGCCTACGCACATCGTCACGATACCGTATTTTCTTTCAGAACCCTTCATCGCATGAGCCAGTTTAACGGTCAGCAGCGTACCCGTCGCACCCAGAGGGTGTCCCAGCGCAATCGCTCCTCCGTTGGGATTGACCCGTCCCATATCGAGCCCCAGATCTCGGATGCAGGCCAGAGACTGAGAGGCAAAGGCCTCGTTGAGTTCGATCATCTCGATATCGTCCAAAGTCAATTTGTTCCTTTCAAGCAGTTTCTGCACGGCATAGATCGGTCCCAGCCCCATGACTTCGGGTTCCAGGCCCACAGTGGCAAAATCTTTGACGATCAGCAGATAAGGCAGCTTCAGCTCCTCCGCCTTCTCCCTGCTCATCACTACAACCGCCGCCGCTCCGTCGTTCATCGGGCAGCTGTTTCCCGCCGTCACCTGTCCGCCCTTTCGGAAGATCGGTTTCAGAGAAGCAAGCTGCTCCATATTCGTCTCTTCTCTCGGGCACTCGTCCTGAGAGAAGACGACCTCTTTCCGCTTCACTTTGACCGGAACGGGAACGATCTGCTCTGCAAAAACCCCTTTTTTGATCGCCTCCAGCGCTCTCCTGTGACTTTCCAGCGCGAAGCGATCCATATCTTCTCTCGTGATCTGCGGATAACGGTCGAGCACATTTTCCGCAGTCTCTCCCATCGCCGGATCTCCGGTCTTCGGGGGCGACATTCGCACATAGGTAAACTCGGGTGGCTGATAGGAATAGGGTCTTGCAGACTTTTCCATGAACCAGGGGTTCGTCGACTGAGACTCCGCTCCTCCCGCTATGTACACATCGCCCAGACCGCTCCTCACCATTGCCGCAGCGATCTTGATCGCCTCCAGTCCTGAAGCGCACTGCCTGTCGACCGTTGCTCCGGGCACTTTGATCGGAAGATCCGCCTGCAGTACGCCGATCCTTGCAAGATCGCCGGGCATCCCTTCCGCATTTCCAAAGTACACATCGTCGATCAGCTCCGGATCAAGACCGATACGGCTGATCGCCTCATGAATCACCAGACCTGCCAGCTCATAGTCTCTGAGACCGGAGAGCGTCCCTCCGTATTTTGCAACAGGCGTCCTCACTGCGGATACAATCACGGCTTCTCTGCTCATATTTTTCCTCCTTCGATTTCTGATATTTTATTTCTTTCGTAAACCTTTCTTCGTCAAGCTTCACAGGAGAGATATTTCAGATTTTCCTCGACGATCAGGGGCGCGTCGGTCTTGGCGACAATATCCTCCACCGTATTTCCCTCGAAGATTTCTTTGAGTACGAGTCCTCTCTCCTCGACGGCGATGACTGCAAGATCCGTAATGATCAAAGACACGCAGGCGTCGGCTGTCAAGGGCAGATCGCAGCTCTTCTTGATTTTCGGATTCCCTTTCTTATCCGTATGCGTGGTGATGACTATGACCTTCTTTGCTTTTTTCGCAAGATCCATCGCGCCGCCCATGCCCGGAACAATCGAACCGGGCACGATCCAATTGGCAAGATCTCCCTTTTCAGAGACTTCCAGAGCGCCGAGGATCGTGATATCCAGCTTTCCTCTTCGAACCAAAGCAAAGGAATCCACACTGTCAAAATAGGAAGCGCCCTTCGTCACTGTGATCGGAACGCAGCCCGCGTCAATGAGGTTCTCGTCTTCCTGTCCCTTTTCCGCCGGAGGTCCCGCTCCGAGAATCCCGTTTTCCGCATGGAAAAACACAGTCTTTTCCTTCGGGATATACTTCACCGCAAGCTGAGGGATCCCGAAACCGAGATTGACGATATTGCCGTCCTGAATCTCTTCCGCGGCTCTCTTCGCCATCAACTCTCTTATTGCCATCCCCATTTCCACTTACCTCCTCCGTGTACGATAATATCCACAAAAGCTCCCGGAGTGATCACATCTTCCGGGTCGATCTCCCCGATGTCGACGATCTCTTCCGCATCGACAATCGTCAGATCGGCGGCCATCGCCATCGCGGGATTGAGTCCCCTTGCCGTCTTGTCATAGACAAGATTGCCGAAAACATCCGCCTTTTTCGCATAGACAATCGCCACATCCGCGCGAAGAGCCGTTTCCAGAAGGTAGGTCTTTCCGTCGACTTCTATCTTCTGCTTGCCTTCTTCCACGGTCGTACCCATTCCCACATCTGTGAGTATGCCTGCGATGCCCGCTCCGCCGGCCCTTATCCTCTCTGCCAGAGTTCCCTGCGGACTGAATTCCACTTCCATCTTTCCTGCATTCATCAGCTGTCCCGTCGTCGGCGTTGCTCCGATATGACTGGTGATCAGCTTTTTGACCTGCTCATTTCTGACGATATGGTCCGGTCCCACATCCGGATCCCCCGCATCAATGGATATCAAGGTCAGATTCCTGACCTTCTTTTTGATGATTTCATTGATTAAAGTGCAGGATGAACCGATCCCGCCGAATCCGGCGATCATAATCGTCATGCCGTCTCTTATATGAGCCATCGCTTCCTCTACGGTCTTCACCTTACCGAACTTGTTGTCAACGCTCATACTTCACCATCCTTTCCATGATTTTTTCCGGGAGGCTCCGGAATCCGAACAAACGCCTGTCTTACATAGGGATCGATCCGCCTGCATGGCTTGACCTTGTTTTCCGCGTCCATCCGGATCCCGTCTCCGCCATTTGATAGAACTGCAACAAGCATGCCAAAAAAAATTCGATTTCTTTTTTGAACCGATTTTGACAAAATCCTCAAATTCAGCCATTTTTCGGAATCTCGTTTTTTCTCCTCTCCGATCCATTGAATCATTTTTGACCACACCGCCTCCTTTTCTCCCTTCAAAAATCGACTCATTTCACCCTACCGATACTCTCAGATTGCAGACAAACTTCAAAAATCATTCGCCGGCGCGGATTCTCTTTCGGAAAAATCGGACTTGCTTGCCGGAAATTTCGACCGAGCTCAAAACGGCGTCCTGCCGCTTTCGCTCTAAAATCAGCGTCCTGCTGATTTTTCTAAAATTTCAGCGGCCCGCTCCTCTCGATTTTTTCACGAAAGTTCCTCCTCTTCGTCTCATGAATTTTGAAGCTTGTCCGCTTTGTCTTCAGTCTGCGATACTCTTTTTCAGACTTTATGCTAATTTCCTTTTGCAACAGCATCATTTCAGGAACAATCGGGAAAGCGGACGGATTTACGAAAAGCCGATTCCTGATAGACTCTGTTCGAAATACCATCCTATTTTCCGACCTGTTTTCAATGAGATTTCGGATGACAGATCAGGAGTACATTGTATCGAAGGGCATCCTGATCGGGTATTCGTATTAACATGGATATGATTTCCGGCAGTGTCGCTTCCATAAGGCTTTAGTATAACAGGTATAACAGGTGGTCAGCATGAGATCCCCCTTAGAAAAAAATGCTTCCTGTTATTGAATTTCCAACAACAGGAAGCATTTTTCGCCGTTGAAACGGCCTTCGCTCTCTTATATCCGATATTTGTTTTTCTTGCGCATATACTGCGACTGACTGATGCCGAGCATATTTGCGACTTTTCTCGACGAACCGTAAAGATCCGTGGCATATTGAATGATCTGCCTCTCATAGGATTCGACCATCTCTTCGAGCCTGAAAGGCTGCGTACCGATATCCAGCCCCGCTTCGTCCATCTGAATCTTATGAAAGATATCCTTGTGCAGCTCTTTTACTACAGCCGGCAGATCAATTATATCCTCCGGCGTATTGATCATCAGCCTCTGGATCACATTTTCCAGTTCTCGAATATTTCCAAGCCAAAGATGCTTTTTAAGATAGTCAATCGCCTCCGGCGTCAGTTTTTTATTCATTCTGAACTTATCATTGTAAATCTCCGTAAAACGCTCCGCAAAAATGGCTATTTCGCAGAGGCGCTCTCTAAGCGGCGGTATCTTTATGGGAAAGACATTGAGACGAAAATACAGATCCTGACGGAATTCCTCTTTTTCGACCATCTTTTCAAGATTTCTGTTTGTCGCGGCGATGATGCGCACATCGACACTGATCGGCCTGACTCCCCCCACGCGATAGAACTCTCCGTCCTGAATCACCCGAAGCAGCTTCGCCTGAAGATCGACCGAAAGCTCTCCGATCTCATCCAGGAATATCGTGCCCTTGTTCGCCAATTCAAAATACCCTTTTTTTCCGGCGGAATTCGCTCCTGTAAAAGCTCCCTTTTCATAGCCGAAAAACTCCGATTCCAAGAGGGTATCCGTCACCGAAGCGCAGTTGATCTTGACAAAGGGCTGCATCTTCCGCAGGCTGTTTTTATGAATGATCGAAGCGATCTTCTCCTTCCCGACACCCGTCTCTCCGACGACGAGGACGCTGCAGTCATATTTCGCCACATTGATCGCTTCATCGAGCACCTTTGACATCACCCGGCTCCCGTAGATGAAACCGTCGCTGAGCGCTCTTTTTTTGTAAAAATCATACTCTTCCCGATCCTGTTTTTCTTCTTCCGGCATCTGTTCCTGCGCAATCTGCTCATCGACCGCAAAATCCCAGCTGACATCTTCAAAATATTCTGATAAGTCTTCAGACAACTGCATGCTGAAAGCCCCATACTCTTCGACATAACCTACAGGACATTTCAGCTCGATCTCTTTGGATATCATCTCCGTAATATAAAGAGCCAAGTTGTAGTTATTGACGAGGTTCGTGAAATACACGCCTCCCTTCGGTCTCGCGGCCAGAACGCTGATCGTCTCCGCGCCGTTGAGATAACTGCAGTTGACACAAAGATCGAACTGCACTCCCCCGATCTTCTCCATGCATTCTATCGGCCTTAAAATATTCAGATAATAAATCTCATCAAAGACCTCAAAAAAGATCTGATTCAATTTCTTTCCTTTCAGCCGAAAGTCCGCACCCTCATCCATGACGCTTACGACCCGTGCATCGCTCCCTGCGAATTTTTTAATGGAATAACCGTAAAGCAGACTCGTCAGCATACTGTTCCCGATGACAAGAAAATCCTTTTTTCCTTTTATATATTTTTCCAAAGATAAAAGCGAACCGGATTCATCAAGAGTCATCATCGAAAGCTCTATATTTGTGTCCTTCTTGCATTTGATGATCTGACAGCTTTCAAAGGCGATTGCATGTCCCTCGACTTCGATCTGTGAAAGCAGAAAGTTTATGCTCTTGATTTTATAGATACGAAGAGGTACTGCAGTCAGCGAAGTATTATAGATCACTCTGTCTCCGATCCTGAGATCGAATCGGTTGGCATAGCTTCTGCCGATCTGCTCGACCGTTCCAAATACGATTCCTCCCGTATCCGTACTCGGATTATGTAACTTTCCCCTGCTCACCACAATATCGAGGATCGCTTTTTTTATCTTTTCCGCATCAAAGCTGTTTTCCGCCGCAATCTGTCTGAAATTACTGTTTTCAAGCTGTATCTTGCTGATCGATATCCTTATTTCATGCTCGTCGACCTCGATACGGTTGTCCAGCCTCCATGCAAGAACCGGTATGACATTTTTCGGCTCAAGCACTCTCTTCATTCCGTAATTCAGCATATATCACACTCCTCTCTCGGTCATCTCGCGACAATTTTAACATATCTTCTTTTTGACTGTCAATTTCACTCCGAAAGATCGAACCGATTCCGATATTTCACGAAATACTTCTCTTCCGCTTCCGATTCACCTCATAAGAATCGACCGTTGATACCGACGACTGTTTGAAATTACAGAATCTATCCAATCAACAGCGGATATTCACAAGGTGTTTGCTATGGGTGTGCGGGATAGGATGAAACGGACTGAACAGAATGAGCGCAGAGGATTGCGCCTCTGCCTGTTTTCTTATATACTGATATTATTCTCCATTGAAAAAGAAACTGTCTATTCATACGAATCCGCTTTTGAAATTGCAGAATGTCAGGAATGAACAGGAGATCAGATCTTCATTCCGATATGTCCCGTATCCTGTACATCTGCTGGACATGATGCGGCAAAACAGTTGATATCTTCATTTCGATATGGTTCGCCTTACACTGAACAGCTTATCTTTATTATTAAGGAGGTCTTTTATGTATTTCAAAAAACTGATCGGCCGCAAATGCTATCTCTCTCCGATCTGTCCGGAAGACGCCCTGCAGTTCACAAAATGGCTCAACGACACAGAAACTTCCATCGGTCTGATGTCGACCCGCCTTCTCATTGAACCCCGGGAAGAAGAGGAGATCCTCAAAAAACTGCAAAAAGAGCCCTACAATTTCTCCGTCATCGACAAAGAAACCGATGAGCTTCTGGGAAATGCAGGACTGATGAATATCGACTGGATCGACCGCAAAGCCGAGGCCGGCCTTTTTCTCGGAGATCCCGAAAGACTGGGCAAAGGCTATGGATCGGATGCTCTGTCCTTGCTGCTCGACTTCGGCTTTCACATTCTCAATCTGCACAATATCTATCTGCAAGTTTATGAATACAACCGGATCGCAAAACGCTGCTACGAAAAAGTCGGCTTTCGGGAAGCCGGACGGCTCCGCGAGTCCAAACGCATCGGAGGAAAGGTCTACGACACAATCTATATGGACATTCTCGCAGGGGAGTTCATCTCTCCCTATATCGCAGACTGTGTACAGAAGCGGGAAAGGATTCCCTCTCCCCTTGAACAGCTCTTTCTCTCCGGAGAGTCCTACGATCAGATGCTGGAAGAGACGCCTGACGAACACAGGGAGAAATTTCTAAAATACCGCGGACTCCTCTTTTCCGAAACAAACCGCTCTCTCCTTGAGGACTATAAAAAACGTTTTGAAGGCCTCGACAGGAACTATCGTCTGCTGATCTTCACCGAGAGTTACTGTCCGGACTGTCATATCAACACGGCGCCGATATCCCTGCTTGAAAGTCTGCCGAACTTCTCTCTCTCCTTCGTGCGCAGAGACGGAAACGAAAAAGTCCTCGAAGACTTTCAGGAAGACGGCAGCATCAAGATCCCGACCTTCCTGCTGATGGATGAGAAAGGCGAGCTTCTCGGCTATCTGACCGAGCGTCCTCTCAAAGTCAAAGAGCGTCTGCTCTCCTTTGCCTCCGAAACGGAAAGGACCTCTTACCTCGCAGGAGACTATCTCTTCGAAATTCTCGACGACATTCTTTCTTTGATCGAAAAAACAAAGATTGAATACTAAACCCTGTTTGAAATACCCTCCGATATTCCGACCTACTTTCAATGAAATTTCGGATGACAGGTCAGGGATCCATTTGAGTCCTCTGAAGCTTTTGCTTCAATCCGTTCGAACAGAGAATTTCGGCTCCCCTGAAGCGATCAGCCAGATACTCATCAAAATCAAAATGCAGCCGATCCACTTAATCCAAGTCAAGCTTTCATTTAGAAACAGGATTCCCAAAAAGACGCTCGTAATCGGTTCCATCGTCGACAAGATCGCCGCCGTCGAAGCATTTGTCCATTTGATGCCGAGCTGAAGCAAGGGTACGGCGCCGAAAGAGACAAACAGAGATACCATCGAACAAAGCAGCCAGGCTTTCGGGGTCAGCGCAAGATTCAGCTCTCCTGTATATACACCCCAGATTCCCGAGGTGAAACTCATGCAGAGATTCAGATAAAGAGTCAGTTTCAGATAATGGATCTCTTTCAGTCTTCCTTTGTCGACACAAAGCATATAAAGCGCATACGTCACTCCGGAAAGCAAGGAAAGGAGAATGCCTTTGCCTCCCTGAAAGCTGATTTTTTCCATAAATGCAGCTATCCCTGCAGTGCAGAGGATCAACGCCGCCACTTTTCGGCGGTTCATAGAATCCTTAAACAGCAAAAAACAAACGAAGGTCACTATGATCGGATACGTAAAATGAATCGTTGTCGCCATTCCGACCGAAATATAGCTATAGGAGCTGTAAAGCAGCAAAGTGGTCATTCCCATACCCGGAATCCCCGCCGTCAACAACATCTTCCATTCCTCTCCCGGACTCAGGGAAATTTTCTTATGTTTGAGAAACAAAAATAAAAAGGGGATTGAAATACTCCCCCTGAGAAAAGTGGCGGTTATCCCGTTGGCTCCTCCGTCAAAAGCCATCCTCGCAAGAATCGGCGTAAATCCGAAGATGACAGCCGAGCATATAGTGTAGATGATCCCTTTGATTTTATCGCTCATAAGACTTTTCCCCTCTTCAATCGGTTTATATAATGGCATTTCTTCCCATTCATGCCAATTTGTTTTTGAAATTTCAGAATTTCAGGAATATCTCTATTCTATCAAAAAAGATCTGTTTTTTACACAATAAAACACCGCCCGGTCCAATCAAATATCGTACCGAGC
>JAUMYL010000022.1 GCA_030528675.1 Peptostreptococcaceae bacterium | reverse complement strand
TCCTCATCTTCGTCTCATGAATTTTGAAGTTTGTCCGCTTTGTCTTCAGTCTGAATCATAATGGATATATAAAAATATGAAGGAAGAAACTCAAAAAAGAAATACAAATTTGAGTTTCTTTTTTATTTCTTTGGATTTTATTTGAGTTTGTTAAAGAAACTCAAATAAATATGATAAAATATAAAATAAAAAAGAAGAAAATGAAAATAAAAAGGAAGAAATAAAAATGACAAATGAGGAATTAAAGGAAAAATTAGAAATAATTCAGAAAATGAAATGTGAAACGCAGACGTTGGAACTTAAAAGTGCAGCTAAGGATTGTCCCCAAAAATTATTTGACACCTTGTCCAGTTTCTCTAATCAGGATGACGGCGGCGTGATCGTGTTCGGCGTCGATGAAGAGGATGGATTCCGAGAAGTGGGAGTTTACGATTCCAATGATATACAGAAGAAAATCAATGAACAGTGTCTTCAAATGGAGCCGACAGTTCGTCCTTTGCTCACCGTGCTCGAGAAAGACGGGAAGTCTTTTGTATCTGCGGAAATCCCGGGGATGGACATAACGGAGCGCCTCTGTTTTTATCGCGGCAAAGGCAGACTGAAAGGTTCCTGCATACGTGTAGGAGACCGTGATGAGCCGATGACCGAATATGAGATTTACAGTTATGAAGCTTTCAGATGCAGGTATCAGGATGATATACGTGAAGTTCCCAGAGCGACTATGGCGGCGCTTAACAGGCAAAAACTGGAGGATTATCTCACGAGATTAAAGACCGGTAAAGCGCATCTGAGAGCAATTGATGAGGAAATGATCTATGAATTGATGAGCATTAAGCGCAATGATGAAATCACATTGACTGCGACAATGCTGTTCAGTCCATACCCGCAGGCGTATTTTCCGCAGCTGGGTATTACGGCAGTTGTCGTTTTGGGAACGCAGGTCGGAAACGAAGGCGTCGAAGGCGAACGATTTTCAGATAATCAGCGCATAGAAGGAACTATCCCGGAGATGCTGAACGAAGCGATCCATTTTGTACGCAGAAATATGAGAACGAAAACGATGATAGATCCCAAGAGCGGGCAGCGGGAGGATAGGACGGACTATCCGATCACCGCAGTCAGAGAAGCGGTTCTCAATGCGCTTGTGCACCGGGACTACAGCATCCATACGGAAGGCATGCCGATTCAGATCAAAATGTTTGACGACAGAATCGAGATTTACAATCCCGGAGGCATTTACAGCCGTATCAAAATCGATCAGTTGGGCAAGGTACAGCCGGATACGAGAAATCCTGTATTGGCAACGGCGCTTGAGGTGCTGGGAATTACGGAAAATCGCTATTTTGGCATCCCCACTATCAAGAAGGAGCTGAATAAATATGGACTGCCGGAGCCGGAGTTTGCGGATCAGAGAGGGCAGTTCTCGGTTAAATTCTATAAAGCGAAGGATGAGGAGAATCTCGGTGCAGTCTCGGAAGAGGATGAAGAGGCAATCCGCCTCATTCAGTTTTGCAAAACACCGAGGACGAGAAAGGAAATTGCCGCTCATCTCGGAATATCTTCCGTATCCTACGCGATTCAGACCTATGTCATGCCGCTGATCCAAGCCGGCAAAATCAAGATGAGCCTTCCGGACAAACCGAGGAGTCCGAAACAGATGTACTATAGTGAATAGCATGAAAAAACCGGGCTGCCGAAGTTTTTCGGCAGGCCCGGACAGAGGAAACTTTATTTGGAATCGGTGCTCTCTATTTGGAGTCGATCACTTCTTTCGCCATTTCGATCAGTTCTTCCCTGGAGAGTTCCTCTTCTGTCAGCAGCTGGTAGGAGCTACCGTCTTCGATCCAGCTGAGAAAGCTGTCAAAACCGGTCTCTATCTCACTGCTGCCGTAAGAGAGGTTGAGCTTGCCCTCTTCGGCAAGGCGGAGCTCTTCTTCCGTTGCCTTATAATCCGGCGGCACGAACTTGAAGGGGAACTTGCTGTAGCTGAGGGCGATGTCTTTGTAGAGGGTAGTATCCGCTCCGGGTTCCGTCGTCATGCCGATGGCGGCGGGGTTGGGGAGGATGTTGAGGGTGAGACGGGCGCCTCCGCGCTGATAGGACAGATAGAGCTCTTTGGTCTCTCCGGCGTTCTGATTGTTTTCGTCATAGGCGGTCGTCTCCGCGATATTGCTCTCTTCGATTACGAATCCGTTTGCAAAGGACTCGATATATTTGGGGACTTTGCCAAGCTCACTCTGCATGACTGCTTCCGGCATGACGCCCGGATAGCTTTTCGTATTGTCGCTGATGCTGATTAAGTGGCTGATATTGCCGGCCGCATAGGACAGACCTCCGATCAGTATGAGGGCGGAGGCTGCGATGGCAGCGAATTTTTTGGATGAAAACAGTTTTTTCATGGATCTTCTCTCCTTTTCTTCTTTGACAGCGGTTTGTATTTTGTGCAGGAGTCGGTCATCCTCGGGAAGGGCTTCTGACATTTGATGCAGGGTGTGACGGATTTCCTGTTCGAACAGAGGATCTGGTCTATGATTCATGAATCTCATCTCCTTGAAATTTGTGATTCTGCTTGGAAAGCTCGGCTTTGAGCTTTTCCCGGGCGAAAAAGAGCCGGGATTTGACCGTGCCTTGAAAGGAACCGGTTGCAGCGGCGATCTCTTCGACAGAGAGGCCGTTGAAATAGTGCAGGACGATGACGGCCCGCTGTTTGTCGCTCAGGCGCAGGATCTCTCTTCGGAGGATCTCCGCCCGCTCTTTTTCCGCATATCGTTCAAAGGGTTCGTCGGCGAAAGATTCCGTATCCGTTTCGAAAAATTCTTCCACAGGCAGATATTTTTTCTCTTTTTTCATGGTGGCGAAGGCGGTTCGGGTCAGGATCCGGTAAAACCACGGGCGAAACGCCTCGGCGGATCTGAGTTTGCCGATGTTGAGACAACAGTGGACGAAACTCTCCTGCACGATGTCCCGGGCCGTCTCCCGGTTTTGACAAAGGAGAAAGGCCGTCCTCAGCGCCTTCTCCTCGTAAAGAGAGAAAAGGGTCTCAAAAGCCGCTTCTTCACCATTTTTGAATGCGATCACAAGTTCTTTTTCTTCCAACTCCGTCAACCTCCCTTTCGGCGCGCCTATATATAAGATAGCGGAAGAGGGAAAAAGGTTCAATTTTTTTATTTTTTTCATAAGACTCCATCGAACGGCACGGAATCTGCGGCAAAATCTTTGTCCGCAGTCTGCGGCGGCGCAAAGCCGCCTTTTTTTATTGGGAAATACGAATCGAGGCTTGACAAATGTTATACACTGTTATATACTGTTATACAAAGGAGGGAGATATGAAGATCATCATTGTGAACGGAAGCAGTGTGCCGCTTTATGAGCAGATCGCCGAAGCGATCAGGGAGAATATCCTTCAGGGCAGTATCGCCGAAGATGAGCAGCTTCCTTCGGTGCGGGAGCTTTCCCGGGAGCTTAAGGTCAGTATCCTGACTGTAAAAAAGGCCTATGATGAGCTGGAAGCGAAAGGTTTCATCGTCGTGAGGCAGGGACTGGGGAGCTTTGTCGCTCCAAGCGGCGACGTCCTCCGACGGGAAGAAAAGCAAAAAGAGCTCGAACGCTGTCTGATTGAAGCGGTGCGGATCGGCAGGAGTCTGGGTCTTGGCAGGGAAGAACTGAGAGATTTGTTCAATTTTATCTGCGAAGACCAGCCCTAAGTAAGAGAGAAAAGAGAGAAAAAACAAAAAAAGAAAAGAGAGAAGGTGGGGCAGTGATGGAGAATAAGATGGAAGTGAGAGGTCTGCGAAAGAGTTATGGGGATTTCGCGTTGAAAGATCTTTCCTTTGGTGTTCCGAAAGGCTATGTGACCGGCTTCATCGGCGGAAATGGAGCCGGAAAGACGACGACGATCAAATCAATGCTTTCGCTGATCTCCTGTCAGGGAGAGGTCTTTTTTGGAGGGCGGAGCCTCCGCAATGCAGATTATCTGCAGAAGATCGGTGTTGTCATGGACGAGCCTCTCCTTGCGAAGGACTGGACGATGGATTTGGTCAATGGGGCGATGAAGATCGGATATGACAGATGGAGTGAGGAGATCTTTTACAGTCAGCTCCTGCGGTTTCGGATCGACAGAAAGCGAAGGGTCAGGGAGCTGTCGCGAGGAATGAAGATCAAGCTCATGCTGGCGATTGCGCTCTCTCACGAAGCGGAGCTGCTGATCCTCGACGAGCCGACCGGCGGTCTCGATCCGAGCATGCGAGACGAATTCACGGATATCATCATGGAATTTGTCAGGGACGAGAGTCATACGGTTCTTTTTTCGACCCATATCACGCAGGATCTCGAAGCGATTGCGGATTATATCGTCTTCATTGATGCGGGGAGGCTCGTGTTCTTCGGCGGAAAAGACGAGTTTATCGAAGAGTATCTCGTCTTAAAGGGAGGAATCGCGGAGGCGGAAAGGATCGACAAAGACTGTATTCTCGGCAGAAAGACCTCCGCAGTCGGGACGGAAATCCTCCTGCGTGTGGAAGATTTAGGGAAGGTTGAAGGGGATTTCCTTCGGGAGAAGACGACCCTCGACAAAATAATGGTGCTTTATGGGAGGGAGAAAGCATGAAAGCCGTGAAAAAGATCATTGAGATCGACAGATTGTCGATCCGTCCCTATCTGACTTTGAAAAACCTGTTCATCTTCGGTTTTCTCAGTCTCTTCTATATCTTCATAAGCAAGAACCCGATGAGTGCTCTCTCCATGTCCGTGATGTTTTCGCTGCTGTTTTCTTCCTATCCCTTCCTGGTCGGTGAGAATTCGGGTATCGACGGGCTCTACCGCGTGCTCGGCATCCGCTCGGGTGACGTGGTTCTCGGACGCTATCTGAGCGCGGTGTTCATCACGGTGAAAGCGACTCTGGTCGGCGGATGTTTTGTCCTTTTGTCCGCATCGCTTTTCCCGACGGAGGAAATGTTTTTCACAATTGCGGTCTATGGGGCGGTGTCTTTTTTCCTGTCGACGCTGATGATCGGAATTCAGTATCCTTTTTATTTCAAGTTCGGATATCTCAAAGCGAAGAGCATGATCGTCTATCCTTTTCTCGGCGTCGGTATCCTCAGCTTTGCTTTGATTCGGATGCGGGAAAAGATCGAGCCTCTGATCTCATGGATGGGCGGGAATCTCCTTCTGCTGATCTTCCTGCTCCTGATTTTCTGGTTGGGGATGCTCCTGTTTTCTTTCGCTCTTTCGAAGAAATGGTACGGACAGAGAGAGTTTTGAAGCGAGGAAGAAACTCGATTTCGATGAGATGAAACGCCGCCTGCGGATTCTGTCCGCAGGCGGCGTTTCTTTTCAGGACTTTCGAGTCAGTCCTGTTTTGTTTCTTTGTGTTTGAAAGAGCGAGGCTCTATTTTTGGTAGATGAAACTGAAGAGAACGTCGCGCCTCAGTTTTCCTCCGTTTTCGGAAAGAAGGCCGTCTTTGCGGATGTAGATATAGTATCTCTTGCCTTCGGCATAGGCTTCTTTCGGTCGAAGGATGAACTGGTTCGGCGCGTGGATATTGATCTGGACTGTCGCTTCCTGCACTTTTCCGTTTTCGTCCAGGAGGAAGACTTCTTTTTCATCGAGTCCGGAAAGATTCAGATTCAAGGTTACGATCCATTCTTTGCTCGGATCGGCGGTTGTCTTTTCTTCGATCTGTTCGGAATCGTCAATCGCTTTCGGAAGATCGATTACCTCTTCTTTCGGTTTGTCTTCCGGAGGATTCGGCGACGGAGAAGGCGACGGTGACGGTGTGGGCGGAACATAGATATAGAGGAATTTCGCTTCGATAGCGACATCTTCCTTCGGAGCGGTAAAAGTATAGCCGCTGCCGCTCTGTGCGAGAGGAATCTCCGCTGCGGTTGTCTTTCCGTACACTTTGATGCTCTCCAGTCGGTAACGGGATTCGCTGAATACCGACAGATTGACCGTATCGCCCGCAATGGTGCGTTGAAGCTCTTTGCCTTCGACGCTCAGCTGCACGCTGCCTCCCGTGTATTTGAGGCTGTCTGCTCCGGCTCCCGGCAGGGCGTCGGTTCCATTTTCTCTCATAAAGATCTGAAGGCGTCTGTCGGCGTGCAGCTGCAGAGTCACATCGCCGCGGACCTGCTCGATTTCAGCGATCCAGCTTCCGTCCTGCTCTTTTATGCTGTCAAATGTTCCCTGAAGGAGGCGGATGCCGTCTTTGTCGATGAGATAGCCTTCTTTCGGGGTGATCGTAAAGGTCAGTTTGGCATTTTTTGCGATTTTTCCGTTGTTCAGAAGTTCGGGAGAGGCTGCAGTCTCTATATCGGCTGCGGATAAAGCCTCCTGGGGAATGCTGAGTGTATAGCCCTCAAAAGCTCCGAAATGAGCAACGATCGTCGCATTCTTGTTGACGAAAAACTCATAGCTGTTTCCGAGCGAGGGATGATCCTCCCCGTTGACACTCCATTTGGTGATGCTGCGGTCTTCGCCGAGTCCTTCTGCGGTAAAAAGAAGTTTTGTACCGCCGGGAACTTTCACGATCTTAGGGTCTGTTCCTTCGTAGATCACTTGATTTCCCGCTTTGACGAGGATCTTTTCTCCGGGCTCTGCACCTTCTGTCCGGATGGTCAGTTCGTGTTCCGTGGTTGCGGTCAGGTGGATATGGACCTGCTGATCGCTTTAGATGTCGGTGAGGCTGTGTTCCGGATCGTTATGCGTCAGAGGAAGATCTTCGATCTGCCACTGATCGACGATGGTATAGGGGTCGAGCTTTAGCGCGATCTTCAGGCTGTCTCCCTTGAATACGGGGATGGCCTCGCCGCTTGCAAAGCTCTTTTCGACGAGGGTCTCGCCGTAGCGGTCGGTCAGGATATATTTGGGCTCCGCTTTTTCCGGAGGGTGGATCGTCACTGTGACGCTGTGCGCCTCTTCTTCTTCTATGACGGCGAAGACTTCTGTGGTTTCCGCAAGCTGAGGGATCGTATAGATCGGATCCGAGCCGGGAATGATCTTGCCGCCGACTCTCCAGTGAGAGAACTTGAAGCCGTGTGCGGCCTTCGCCTCGAAGACGACTTTGCTGGAGCCGGCGATGTTTTTGAGGGCTTCGGCGTCGCTGACGAGGACGTCGTTGACTTTGACAGAGATGTTTCCTCTGTCTGCAGCTTCCCGCACTTCTCCCGCTTCGATTTTTGCGGTTTTTGCGCGAATCTCGAGGCTTTTTTTCGTGGAGGCGAGGGTGACGGTGATCTCTTTTCCGCTGACGCTGTTCGCGGCGATCTTCAGTTCGTCGCCGACGATCAGGCTGTCGTCCTGATCTTTTCCGTCGATCTTCCATCTTGCGCCCTCGGCTTTCTGGTAGCCGGGCGTCAGGTAGCAGAAGACTTCTTCGTCCTTGCTGACGGATTCTCCGGAGAGGATCTCTCTTTTAATTTTTTCTGTGCTCGTGTCGTTGTCATGGTCGTGCATATGGTAGGCGCCGATATGCTCTCCGAGGCGGAGTCTGTATTTGTCGCGCTCAAATTCGGCACGGATCTGGATATTGGTCTTTGCCGCGGCGATCTTGACGGTATCTCCTTTTGTCTCCAAAATGACGTCGGTCGTGTTCGGGGAGATATTCCACCGTTTGAAGTTATAGCCTTCTGCGGGCTCTGCCCGGAAGTCGAAGCGGGAGCCTTTCGCGACGGAGATGCTCACGCCGTCGGGGAATTCGGTGCCGTTTACATTTTTGATCCTTCCGCCGGACTTCGGCTGGTAGAGGGTGACGCTGTGGCCGACTTTTTTGAAGGTGACGACGATCTTGGTCTCGGAGGAGGTCAGCGTGTGGGTGAAGAGGCTGCCTCCGGTCTGTGTGTTAATGGGTTTGCTGTCATTTCCTTCTTCGTAGACCTCCCATCGGTCCACTGCATAGCCGGGATTCGGGGAGGCGGTCAGATGCAGCCGGGTTCCCGCGCTGATCTGTCCGGAGTTTCCGCTGAATTCGTCGGCTTTCACGCTTCCTGCGATCAGGCCGTCGATCTTTTTCGCCTCCAGATTCACCTGAAAAGCTCTTCCGACGATTGTATACAGTCCGTTTGTAAGGCTGAACTCATATTTTTGGTGATAAGCGGAACTTTCTTTGACGCCGATCTTGACGCGGTAGTTTCCGGGGTCCGTCGTATTGCCGAAGGGCTCGACTTTTTTGCCTGAGGAATCGTAAAACTCATACTGTATATCCGCTGTCAGATCATCTCCGGCGACGAGGGCATTCTCCGGTTCGATGGCGAAGGAGGGCGGCACGCTGTCTACATTTCCCTGCGAGGCTTTTTTGTCCTCGGCTTTCAGACGGATCTTCCTGCGCTCGATGCTGAAGAAGATGTCGTTGGACCAGCTGGCGTCCGCGTTTTCGACATGCAGGAGATAGTATCCCGCAGTCTGCTGCTCCGGCGCGAAGTTCCAGCTTGGGGCCTGTGAGAGGGAGCCTGCCGAATCCCGATGCTCGTCTTTTTTGCTCTTTTGCTGCCAGAAGGCATGGTCTTTGTATTTGTAAAGGCGGTAGTTATAGTTTTCTGTTGAAGCTCTTTCGGAGCTTTCGCTGACCTCGGACACGGAGGCGGTAATTCGGTCTCCGTAGAGGAACCTCTCTTTGCGGTCTTTTCCGTCGGATAGGTAGGCGATCTTACCGGCGGTATTCCCGACGACGGCGGTCTTCTGTTCGCTGATCTCTCGTGACGCGAAGATGCCGTCTCCGAGGTAGGAGACGCTCAGCTGATAGACGCCGTCCTTCAAGTGTTCGAAAGACGTCTCCGCTTTTGCGACATTTTTGCTGTTCTGGGGAGGATTGCCTGTCGTGTTCAGTTTGACGAGCTTTTCCTGACGGTAGTCGACGCCGGTCAGCAGGAAGCGGACTTGTCCCGTCGGTGCGGTGTAGTGGCCCGCCGAGGCGGAAACGAGTTCGGCAGAAGCGTTGACTCCTTTCATGCCGCCCGTGTTGAAGGCTGATGCAAACAGGCCTCTGCCGCCCAGATCGACCGGTCGTTTCTGATAGCTTGCGGTCAGCTCTCCGCTGTAAGAGGAGATATAGAACTCTTTTTGCGCCGTCGGATCGAAGTACCGCAGATTGATGCGGCAGCGGTAGACGCCGCGGTCCGCGTAGCCGGCCTTTTTGAAGCGGAGAGAGGACTCGGTCTTTCCGGAAAGGTCCCGCCACTGACCGGCGGCGTCTTTTTTCTGCCACTGGTAGTTGAGACCCTTGTAGTTCTCGTTGCTGCCGTCGATATAAGCCTGTATTTCCAGATCCGCGTCCGGATAGAGCGCGATCTTTCCCTCTTCGATATCGGTCTTTTCCGTCAGATTGCGAATCTTGATGTTCGGGTAGCCGTTTTGTGTTTTGGTCTTGACGGACAGGGTCTGGCTTGGAATGCTCTTTTGGGGGACGCCGCTTTGGATCGTCTGGATCTTGAATTGATAATCCGTATAGGGACTGAGGTTTTCGACTTGGTATTCAAAGAAGTATCTGCCGTCTTCCTGTCGGCCCTGTGTGAAAGGAACATAGGCGAGCTCATCGACGCCGGCTCCGTCGGGATACTTGTTGTGGCTATACAGCTGGAATCCTGCAACGGGTCGGTCGTAGTTCCAGGTGAGAACTGCCGTCTTATCCGTGGATTTTTCCACATCCTGGGCAAAATCCGTCGGAAGGGGAGCGGGACGGTTTACATTGGTCACCATATAGTTGACGACGGGGAAGGAGATCTTGTCTTTGTTGTACTGGTAAGAGAAGATCTTCCAGAGATGTCCGTAGCCGTAGCCTTCCGCTTCAATCGGCATCGCCTGAAGCGTACCGGAAAAGGAGCTGCCGGAAGTCGTCACAGTCGTTTTTCCGCCGCCGGCGCTGACGCCGAAAGTCGTTCCCGCCGTGAAGCCGCCGGCGCCGGCGCCGATCTTGAAGTCGAGCGCGTGGACAAGTTCAAAGTGATTGCTATCTTCTTTGGACATCGAGATCTCCTGGGTGATCGCGGAGCCGCTCGCGCTGAATCCGAAGCCGACGGGTTCACCGCTGTAAGCGATCACTTTACCGATGGAGCCGCCTTCTCTCGGGAGGCTGCTCGGATAGGTGGCGGGATCGCCGAGACTGTGGGTGAACACATCGGAGGAGATATCCGGAAGGACTCCCTTGAAATCTTTCTGGATCTCTTGGTATTTTTCGAGATCCATCGTGCGCACCGCCGCAGGATGCGGGATGTTTCTGCGGATCTTTATCGGGTTATATCCTCCTTTTCCGTCCGGCTTGTACACTTCGTAGCCGAAGACTTCGATGGGCATGGAATAGAGGACGACGGTGTCGCTCCCCGCATTTGCGGTATAAGTGATCGCCTGTTCCATCGACTCGGCCTTTTCGCTCTCGAAGGTCGCTTCCAGTCCATAGGAAAGTTCTGTTTCAAAAGAGGCGGCCGTAATGCCGAAGAGGCTGATATCCTGTTCGTAAGCGATATAGGCTCCGGCTTAAAAAGAGTGCTGCGCCGGGATATTCCATGCAGCCGTTTTTCAGTTTTCGGATACGGATATTTTACTCCCGCCTATTTTATCAGAAAAAAAAGCGGATTTTGAAAAGGTTACCGGATAGTTACTTTTTTGAAGAATAGGATTTGCAATTCCGAGTATTCTGCAATACAATAGAAAGAAACAGGGCAGTGTAAAAAGACGCTGATGAAAATTTTTGGAGAAAATTTATGAATTTCAGAAAAGATATTTTACCGGTCGCGCTTTCCGTTTTGGGAATACTGATCGTGAGTCTGAGCGCTCCCTCCGTGATGGAGGTCTTCTTGCGCCACGATGTGTTCTCGCGAATATATGAGGTGGAGGAGATCGCAGAGCCGAAGATCTACAGGGATCTTGCGCCGAATACGCCGATCACGGAGATTGTCGAGATCCGGCCTTACAAATACTCGAATATCTATGTGAAGACCGTATATTCAAAACTGAAGCTCTATGCGGATGAAGAGCTGATCTACACCTGTGGTGAGGAGGGGAGTTATCTTGGAGCTCTGATGGACCCGCCGACGCTGATCTCGATCGTCCCTCTTCCGGAAACGGCGACGAAGCTTCGATTCGAATATATCTCGCCTTCTCAGAGGACTGCGATGGTCATTCCGCCTCTCATCGGAGGCAAAGGACTTGCGCTCATGAATCATCTGCTCCTGCAGAACGGAGCGTTGCTGATTTTGTCGACGACGATGATCCTCTTCGGAGCGGCGCTGATCGTCGTTGCCCTGATCTCTCTCAAGAGGCTGGCGATACTCTATCACTATATCCACCTGGGCTCCTTTGCGCTGCTGCTCGGAAGCTGGGGGCTGGGTGAGTGCAATGCGACCGCCTTTTTCATACCCTATCCCTCGATGCTTCATCTGATGACCTATATCGGATTTATCAGCTTTGTCATTCCGCTGTTGCAGTATGGGATCGACATTTTGAAACCGAGGCGCAGATGGCCGATACAGGGGATGATCGCTGTCCTGTCGGGAGTGCTCCTGCTGAGCGTCATCCTTCAATTTACAGGGGTCACCGCGATGCACGGATGGCTGAAACTCTATCAGCTGCTCAACGGGATCGCGGCTCTGATACTCGGTCTGACGACGGTCGTCGAGCGTTTTCGATATAAAAACCCAATCGCGAAAAGATTCTCAAAGCCCTTTGCGATCCTGTTCTGCGGTGCTCTGCTTGAGTACTGGAATTATACGATAAGGTTCACCCAGATACTGAGTATGTTTTTGATGACCAGCGCCCTTTTGTTCACGATCTTTCTCGGTTCCATCGGGATGGTGATCGTTCGGGAGAAGTTCCGCGAGATCGAGGAGTCGAGGAGGGCCGTCGAAAAGCTTCATTTTTACCGAAAGATGAGTCATGACCTGCGCACGCCTCTGACGAGGATATCTACGAACATCCAGATAGCGAATATGGGCGAGCAGACGGATCATCAGCGCCTTGGGAAGTCTCAGGAGGAGATCATGCGGATATCGGAAATGATCGACGCGGCCTTGACGGAAGGTGATGAAAGGGAGGGGAGAATATGAAGACGGTGCTTTTGGTTGAAGATGAGCAGAGCATTCTGGAAAACAATCGGCGTTTTTTTGAGTTGGAGGGCTGGAATGTCCTGACTGCGGAAACGGTCGCTCAGGCGCGCAGCCGCCTGACGGAGCAGAGCCCCGATGTCATCGTGCTCGATATCATGCTCCCGGACGGGAACGGGTTGGATCTGCTGAGAGAGCTGCGCCGGGAAGGCTGCACGATCCCGGTCATCATGCTGACGGCTTGGGGTAAGCCCTCCGATATCGCCTTGGGTCTCAAGAGCGGAGCGAATGACTATATGTCGAAGCCCTTTACCTACGAGGTGCTCAAAGCGAGGGTGGAGGCGATGATCCGCAATGTGGAACAGATGCCGGAGAGTATCGTCAAAGGGAAGATCAGCCTCAAGCCGATTGCGATGACCGCGAGCATAGGCGGAAAAGATATGCTCCTGACGCAGAAGGAGTTCCTGTTGCTGCTGCTTTTCGTGCAGAATGACGACCGCCTGCTCTCGGCGGAGTATATCTATGAGAAAGTCTGGGATATGCCGCTGCTCAACAATAAGAACGCCCTGAAGAAGCATATCACGAAAATACGAAAGAAACTGCTGGAGGAGGAATCGGGCTATACGATAACCTCGGAATACGGGGAAGGCTATCGTCTGGAGCGCGTCGAATGAGGATGCTCACCGTGAAATGCGGAGGGTGACAGGCTGTGGTGCACTTGAGTGAGACAAAGCGGAATGGATGGATTTTGAGGTGAAAGAGCAATGAGAATACCCATGGAAACAGTAAACGGCATTATTTTACTGAATGTATCCGTAAATGACATTAACGGCTGCATGGCATTTGATACAGGAGCAATGAAGACATGCCTCAATAAATATTACTTTCCGGATTTTGCAGGAAAAGATATAAAAGTGTCCAAGTTTGATAATGAAATGAAGCAAGCTTCAGCAACACAAGGTATATGTGACATTCGATGTCATGAATGGTCTATACCGGAGGCATCTGTTTTGTTATTCGACATGAACTATGTTGAAAAACCCCTTAGAGAGATTAAGAAAGATCTGAATTTCCTTGGAACGATCGGAATGGATCTGATAAGGGAGCATACTGTATTGCTCGACTATGCTGATTCGCAGATCAGATTGGATGAAGAGGTTCTGGAGGGATTGGAGTACTTTGAAATGAAAACTGCAGTGCTGCCGGTGATCGATGTTAAGGTCTTGGATAATATATATCCGTTTGTGTTGGATACGGGAGCAAACACCTGTCTTCTTGATCTCTCGCTCGGGAAGGATCACTTGAAAGTGATAAATGAAGCAGGCGGGATAGTTCAGATCCCGAAGGTAAATGCATTGGGTAAAGAATACAGTGATATTACCGCCGTCATGCACAATATGGACGCTATCAAGGCCAAGGTATCGGTATCCGGTGTGATCGGATACCAATTGTTAAAGAATCGCCTGAGTTTTTTTGATTTTGGAAACGAAAAGATTGGAATTAAATAATCGTCGCTTACTTTTGGTCTATATGAGAATGAAAATGTGAGGTTTTGGAGGAGAAATCGGAAAATGAAAATGGCTGAATTTCAACATTTGATTTGTTGGATCCAGCCATTTGTTTTTTCAGATTTTTGTGTCCGTTCTCGGATATTCAACCCTTGATATTCGATCTGCCTTTCGGATCAGATTTTTCCAACGAGGTCGATTCCCGGGGAGAGGGTGTCTTCGCCGGGCTCCCAGTTTGCGGGGCAAACTTTGTCTCCGTGAGCTGCAACGAACTGCGCAGCCTGCACTTTGCGGAGCAGTTCCTTCGCGTTTCTTCCGATTCCCGGAGCGCTGACCTCATAGATGACGATCTCGCCTTCCGGGTTGACGATGAAAGAGCCGCGGTGAGACTGTCCCGCGTCTTCCATCAGGACGTCAAACATCCTTGAAAGTACGAAAGAGCGGTCGGAGAGCATCGGGTACTTGATCTTTTTGATCGTGTCGGAAGTGTCTTTCCAAGCCTTGTGAACGAATTCGCTGTCGGTGGATACCGCATAGATCTCACAGTCGAGTTCTTTGAACTGATCGTAGTATTTCGTCAGATCTTCAAGCTCCGTCGGGCAAACGAAAGTGAAGTCTCCCGGATAGAAGAAAAACAATCCCCATTTTCCTTTCACATCCGCGAGGCTGACGTCTTTGAAGCTGTCGTCGATAAAAGCCGGAACTTTGAAATCCTCTAATTTTTTTCCGATGAAATTTGCCATTGGATATCATCCTTTCTCACAATAATAACAGTTTCCATTCGAAAAGTCTACGGTAAGAGTATAGCATAAGAGAAAACAATAAGCAATATCTATTTGTAATTAGTACAGGACAAACGCACGAAAAAATTAAAAGAGTCTATTCAAATAATTCAATCTATGATACAGTAAAGAAAAAACAGAAGGAGTTCCCGATGAACGAATTATTTGAAGTTCTTTCCATCCTCGATCCGCAGCAAATGCATCAGATTAAAAATGCTTGGGAAGAATTATTAAACAGCAACGAAGGAGAAAGACTCAAGAAGATTTTATGCATCGATGGTAAAACCATGCGGGGAAATGCGAATAAAAACCAAGAAGCCCTGCATATTGTTTCTGCGTGGAGCAAAGAAAGAGGCATTTGTTTCGGACAACGAGCCGTTTGCGAAAAATCCAATGAGATCACGGCGATGGACGAGTTGCCGGATGCTTTGAGCCCGAAAGGGCAGATCATCACCATCGATGCCATGGGAACCCAAACGGCTATCGCCGAAAAGATTCGCAAGAAAAAAGCCGAGTATGTGCTGGCAGTAAAAAAGAATCAGAAAACTCTCTATGAGCAACTGTTTCTCTATTTTGAGGAGGTTGAGTTTTTGAATGCCCTAAAATCCAAGGGATGCTATCATTGCACCAAGGAAAAAGCCCATGGGCAAATCGAAAAAAGAGAATATTACCAGACTAATGCGATTGCTTGGATGCACGATAAGGAAAAGTGGAGCGGACTATGCAGCATCGGCATGAGTATATCCACAATCTGTAAGGAGGGAAAAGAGCCAACAACAGAAAAACGCTACTACATCCGCAGTTTGCCGGTGGATCTTCCTCTTTTCCGCGAAGCGGTGCGAGGACATTGGAGTGTCGAGAGCATGCATTGGCATTTGGATGTCACCTTTCGAGAAGATCATAATGCGACTTTAGATAAAAACGCAGCAATGAATCGGAATATTCTTCGGAAATTTTGCCTGGGTATCCTAAAATTACTCGATGTGGGGAAAAAAGTCTCTCTCAAAAAGAAGCGTTTTGCGGTTTCCTGTAAGCCGGAGCAGTTCTTGGAGGAGATCTTTGGACTTTAATGAATCAATAGAAGAAAAATCCTTCCCTCATATCCGCTTTTTCATGATGAATACGGGGGATGTTTTCAAGGAGATTTTTCATGCGTTTGTCCTGATGAACGCCACAACGGTTTTCTACGAAGGTTCCTGCCCAAAGGAAAGTGGATCAAAGGTTACAGTCATGAAACGATCGCCCGCCTGGAGGACTGGATGAATGGTCTGCCTCGTAAAATTCTCGGGTACAAAACACCGGAAGAACTCTTTGACTGGGAGCTCGATCACATCTATGTTCGGTAACGATGTCTTGCAACAGATTTTCAAGGTACAAAGGAATAGTTCAATTTGTTATTGCAATTTAGCAAGTATATAAAAATTGACAATAGCCATACTCCATAAATGAAATGGATAGAAAAAATAAAAGAAATATTTATTGAAAGCCCCATTCATTCCTCTTTTTCCATTGTATAAATATATAAATGGAAAAACCAAGAAATAATAAACTTCGCTCCTGAAAAAAATTGCTATACCCTCAATCAATATGTAGGCTATCAGTCTTTCATTCTTTTTGTTCTTTGTCAAATAGGTAAACAGCATAAATGGCAATAAGACGACGCCCCATTCTATGATAAATCCAATCAAAAAGGTCAAAGCAGAAATTAAATAGCTGACTATTTTTTTCTTCCTGTCAGAAATATTCTGAGAATATTTTACGAATGAAATGCATAATAAGCCCATCACTAATGTAAAGGTTATGTTTGTTCTGATTTTTAGATAGATTAATTTATCTATTGGAATATCCGGAGATAATTTTATAAGTATGGAGCTCAATATCCAATTTCCAACGGTAACAATGACCGCCCAAATGATCATCCGAAGACAATATTTTTTTAAACTTCTTGTGTAAAATATTCCCTCTACCATCAAATATCCAAACATAGGTGCTACACCTCTGGATACGATTTCAAAAAAACGATTCCATTCCGGAGATAACAAGTTGTAAACATATTGCAAATGGGTTGATAGCATTAAAAATATCAATATTAGTTTTATATTCCAAGCATCTAACTTAAACAAATTTTTGTAAGACTTTCTCATAAAGGCATTCTCCATTTATTCACTTACTTGAAATAATTGCTTATAATATTCATTTTCTTTTATCAGCTGTTTATGTTTTCCGAATGAATGAATTTTTCCGTCGGCTAACAAAAAAATTTTATCGCTATTCATCGCAGATGTTACCTTATGAGTAATTAAAATAACAATTGATTTCTTTGATATTCCAGAAATTAACTTAATTAAGTCCTTTTCAGCAATACCATCTACCCCAAGGATAGTATTGTACTGTTCCTTCATTATTGATATATCATTGTCTAGTCCTACCATTTTACAATATTTTTTTACATCAGTAAATGTGCAATTCTTGTTTGCAATTAGAAGATTATTAAGAATGGTATCATTAAACACATAAACATCCAGAGATACTTAACCAGACTGCAGACAAACCGCCCCTCACGGATTGGATTCCAATCATAGTTAAGAGGCAGTTTGTCTGCAGTCTGCCACTTGGAAGTTCCAAGTATTTTCGCAGTGTTTTTTCATGCAGGCGTGCAAACATCTCCATTTCCACCCAATTATCCGCATTGCCGAGCATAGCAGCGAGTACAATTATGATGACATCTTTCAGAGAGTGTTTTACCTTCCATTCGTATCAAGAGGCAGGGTAAACCAAAAGAGGCTGCCTTTGCCGACCGTGCTCTGTGCTCCGCAGTTTCCGCCGTGCTTTTCGACGAGGCTCTTGACAATCGAGAGCCCGAGACCCGTTCCCGTGACAGGGCGGCGGTGGTTTTTGTCGATCTTGTAATAGCGATCCCAGATCAGAGGGAGTCTCTCCTCTTCGATCCCTTCGCCGCTGTCCTCCACTTCGACGCGCACACAGTCCGCAAGAAGGATCTGCCGGATGAGGACGCGCCTGTCTTCCCCGGTGTAGTTGACCGCGTTGATCAGCAGATTGTAGACGATCTGAGAGAGTTTGGCTTCATCTGCCGAAAGCATGACGTCCTCCCCTGCGTCAAACTGGATGTGATAGCCCTCGGAGCGAAGGAACTCGTTGAGGCGGGAAACAATCGCAAAGATCGCTTCGGTCAGATTGACCTTCTGTTTCTCGAGGATCTGCATATCGCTCTGAAGCTTGGACAGGGTGAGGACGTCGTCGACAAGGGAAGACAGGCGTCCCGTCTCGTCGATGATCACCTGCGCGTTTTCGGAAGTGTTTTCCCCGGGGATGTCCCTCATGATCTCCGCATAGCCTGCGATCAGGGTCAAAGGGGTGCGCAGGTCGTGAGAGATGTTGGCGATCAGTTCCCGGCGGAGAGTCTCGACTTTTGAAAGTTCGCAGGCGGCGGTGTTCAAAGTGTCGGAGAGCTCTTCGATTTCCCGATAGCCCTTGCCGCAGAAGCGCACACTGTAATCTCCCCGGGACAGGAGCTTCGCCCCGGCATTGAGGGCCTCAATCGGCGCAGAGACTCTCTTGGCGAGCAGGAAGGCGAGGAAGACGGAAAAGAGGAGCATGAAAAAGGTCAGATAGTGAAGCTGCATCCGCAGAGTACCGACGGTGGAATCAATCGGGGTGATCGTGGAGCCGATCAGCAGTCCGAGAGAGTCGCCTTCTTCGGTGCGGATCGTCTTGGCAAGGATCATCGACAGCCGCCTGCGCTCCCCTTCTTTTTTGCCTTCAAAGCCGGGAGGGAAAGACTCGGAAAGGGAAGAGAGATAGGCGCCGTCGTTTTTGTCCGCTTCGTTCAGAAGCGAGAGTTTTTCGAAGACGGACATATTCTCCAAAGCGAAGTCTCGGCCGATTTTGTAGGAGTACAGCGAACTTCCGTCTTTGCTGAAGAGTTCGATGCTGATGTCCTGATGCTTGGAGATGGATTTGAGAAGGGAGGCGATCTCTTTTCTGTCGATGTTTTTTTCGATGGAGACCGCGGCAGCTTTCAGCTCCCGAACCTTGACAAAGCGGTAGAACTCATCGAGGAAGACCACCTGAAAGAGCCAGAGCAGCATGAGGAGGGTCGCGCTGAAAAGGAGCAGAAAACTGAAGATCTTCCATTGGATGCTGATATTTTTCATGGATGCGCCTACCCTTCAAATCGGTATCCGACATTGCGCAGGGTGACGATGAATTTCGCATAGTCGCCCAGCGCTTTGCGCAGCAGCTTGATATGGGTGTCGAGCGTCCTGTCATCGCCGAAAAAATCATATCCCCAGACATTGCGGATCAGGCTCTCCCGTGTGAGTGCGATATTGCGGTTGCGTATCAGGTAAAAGAGCAGCTCGTACTCCTTGGGGGAGAAGTCGATCTCTTTTCCGTCGATGGAGATTTTTCGGGCGGTGAAGTCTACGACGAGACCTTCTCTTTTGTATATTTCATGTTTTTTTCCCTGTTTCGGATCGCAGCGCCGCATGACCGCCTCGATGCGCATCATCAGCTCTTTGGCGGAGAAAGGCTTGACGACATAGTCGTCAATCCCCGCTTCAAAGCCGTGGATCTTATCGTATTCTTCTCCTCGCGCCGAGAGCATGATGACGGGGATGTCTTTGAATTTGCGGATCTCTTTGACCGCTGAAAAACCGTCGAGTTCCGGCATCATGATATCCATGACGATCAGATCGAAATCTTCTTTTCGGCAGAGTTCGACAGCGGAAAGCCCGTCTCCGGCTTCGAAGACGGTATGTCCTTCGAAGGCGGCGTATTTTTTGATTAAAAGCCGAATCTTTTCTTCGTCGTCGACGATCAACAGTCTGTACATAAGACACCTCGTTCATGAAAAAATAGGTGAATTCCCGGAATAAACGACCGTTCGAAAAGAGGAAAGCCGGATGAGGCCGAGCTCTTCTCGAACGGAGAAAGAACAAATACGGATCTATTCCGAATCTTCCACAAGGGTGACGATCAGTTCGAAGACATTGCCTCCGCGGTCGATCTCAAAGCGCATCTTGTCTCCGGCCTTGCGCTGAGAAACGGCTTTTTGAACTTCTTCGGCGGTGCTGACCTTGCCGCCTTCCATACTGATGATCCGGTCCCCCGGTTTGAATCCGTTTTCTCTCATGATGCCCGCGATGTAAAGACCCGGCTCCTGAACGCCGTTTGCAAGAGCCGTCTCCTTATCCGGGATCTCCGCGAGGCGGATGCCGATGTGGACACGGCCCGGGACGCGTCCGGTCTCGATGATGGATTCGGCAGAAACCTTGGCTTCATTGATCGGAATCGCGAAGCCGATGCCTTCGACGGAGGGCATGAAGGCCCGGGAGGCGGATTTGGCGACGATGATGCCGACGAGATCGCCCTTCGCGTCAAAGAGACCGCCTCCGGAGTTGCCACGGTTGACGGCGGCGGAGGTCTGGATCAGACTGAAGGAGTTGCTCCCGATGGTGATATCGCGGTTGAGGGCGGAGATGATGCCTGAGGTGACGGTTCCGCCGAGTTCACCGAGAGGGTTGCCGATTGCAATCGCAGTGTCGCCGACCTTCAGTTTGTCGGAATCTCCGTAGGAAGCGGCGGTCAGACCCTGGGCTTCGATCTTGATCACGGCCACATCGAGATTTTTGTCGGCTCCTGTCAGCGCAGCTTCATAGGTCTTTCCGTTGGTCAGGCGCACTCGGATATCCTGCGCGTTTGCGATCACATGGTAATTCGTGACGATATATCCGTCTTTGCGGATGATGACGCCGCTGCCGGCTCCTTCGCCGATGACGGGATCACCGAAGAAATCTGTCTCCGTGACGGATCTCGTGTTGATCTCGACGACGCTGTCCGCAGTCTTGCTGACGACGTCGGAAAGAGAGGGAGCCTGTCCCTGACTGAGAGGAGTATAGCTGACGTCCGGCTGGGTTTCGATAGATTCCGAGACCGGCGTGTTCACAGGGGGAGGGGTCTCTTTGGCAGCGCGCCGATTGGCAAAATAGCTTCCGGCGTACCCGGAAGCCCCGGACAGAAGGACGGTCATCGTCATCAGCAGAGCGAGAGTCGAGTTTTTCGGCCGTTGGACGGGCTTTTCCTTCCTTTCCGGAGGAGCGTATGCGAAGGGCTCCTGTGGGAAAGAGCTTTCAGAACTTTTTGTCTCCGAGGACGCGGAAGGGCTCTCTCTCCGGATTTCCTCCGAAGGAGAGGAAGGTTCCTCCAAGGGGCGATCCTCGTTGGAATAAAGGGCGGTTTCGCTCGCTTCTTCAAAAGAATCGTTGAAGAGACTGCCCTCGGTCTCCGGTTTTGAAGAGGAAGAAGCGGCTACCGTCTCCGACTGCAGAGCGGAGAAACTGGTCTGAGGGGATTCAGAGGAGGACTCTTCGGGAACTTTTTCATCCGCGGTTTCAAAGCACAGTTCTTCAAAGAGGATCTCCGGAGCGTCGTTCTCCTGCGAAAACGGATCTTCTGAAAGAGTATCTTCTGAAACCGACTTCGAAAAAGAGAGGGTCTGCTGCGGCTCATCCGTCTCGAATCTCATCTGTCCCATCGGATCCAGTTCGTCCACGACAGGGTCTCCGATATTTTCCGTCCTGTAGGGACTGCGTTCTTCCTGTTTTTTGTATTCCTGTTTGTTGTCGTAATTCATCGTATACCTCCGTTTCTTTAGCGTTGCTAAGATAGTTTTACTAAGATTCTTTTATCAAGCAGCATCGAATGGTTGTCATCCTGCTTTTGAAATGGGATCTCTTTTCCGATCTTACAGTACAGGCGATGATCCTGCGGTCTTCGAGGCCGCGGGGCAGCCTTGCAAACCCGAATGCCCCAAGGAGTCAAAATCTGAAAGGGAGTGTGCCGCAGGGCTCTTTGAGTTTATGATATCATTATAGAGAGCGAATGTGAAGACCCTGTGAACAGAGGTCAAAGATCTCATGAAGGATCGGCGTCGGATCGGAACAGACCGGATTTCCTTCAAGAAGGACATATTTTGGCGGGAGGGCGGATTCTATTTCGAGGATGCGGATCGAGCCTTAGAAATTTGGGGAGTCCTACAGTAAGCCCTGTGGAATCAAGAAAGAGTTGAAAAGCGGTGAAATTTCTGAAAAAAGAATAAATTATTTTCGTTTATTGCAATTTTCTCAGGGTATAAACTTAAGGAAAGCTAAAAAACCGATGAGGAGGAATCACTATGGCATTTGAAGATCTGAAGAACAAAGCGAACCAGGCAATCGGAAAGATAAAGGAAGAAGCGGGAAAAGCGACGGACAACGCGGAGCTTGAACTCAAGGGAAAAATGCAGAAGATGGCCGGAGAAGCCGGAGAGAAACTGAACGAGATCAAGGATGAAGTGGTGAAAAAAGCAGGAGAGATCAAAGAATCTGCTGCTGAAAAAGTCAATGAGGCGATTGACAAGGCAAAAAAATAAGACAAGAAAATAAAAGCAACAGAGGAGGCCGTCGGAAGATTTTCCGCGGTCTTTTTTCTGTGGGGAAAGTCGAAACCTCAAAAAATAATGCGGAAAAAAGAAAGAGAAAATAATCTGCGCAAAGGCTTTCGGACAGGCTGAAGATAGGGTAAAATAAAGAAGAAAACAAAGAGGGAAGAGAAAGCGGAAAAATCACGAAGATCAGGGAAAAAGAATTAAAGAAATTCCGTCAAAAAATCGAACGGAACAGTCGGACGCAGCTTCGGCAGTCGGAGTTCCAAAATGAGCGGAGCCGCTTGAGGCGAGGGGAAGTTTATGAAAATAAGGAGAGTGTTCTTTGCGGCATCGAAAAAGGGGGAAGCAAAATGAGACGGTATGCTCCGCTGATCTTCATCACAGTTCTGATCGGAGCGCTGCTGATGATCGGGATCGCAGGAGAAGAAGGAGGCGGACAGACTCTGCCCGGCAAAGGGGAGTACCGGATCAAGGTCAGGCGGATCGAGCGAAAGACGGATCGGCTCTTTTTGTTCGGAGGAAATATCCTCGTTTCCACCTTTGACAGGGACAAGGAGCTGAGGGAAGGGGATATCCTGAGGGTCATCGGCAGACTGCAGCCGGTTACGGATATCAAAAATAAGGGATATGCGGACTATCTGCGCAGCCGCGGGATCGCCTGCACTCTTCAGGCGGAACAAATCGAACATCTCGCTTCGGAAAAGAATATCTTTTATTATATCGGAAGCGTCAGGGAAAATCTGCGTAATCGGATTGAAGGGATTTTTCGGCAGGAGAGTCCGCTGATCAAGGCGCTGATCTACGGAGAACGGGAGGAGATCTCGAAGGAGATGCAGGAGATCTTTGCGAGGACAGGGATTTCTCATATCATTGCGATATCGGGCTTTCATATCGGGATGCTTGCAGGAGCCGCCCTGTGGATCACGAAGAAGCTGCCGGCAAAGCTGCGGTATGCTTTTGCGCTTTTCCTGATCTTTTTCTTCGTTTTGGTGACAGGAGCAAGACCCTCGGCGGTCAGGGCGGGCGTCTTCTGCCTTCTTTTGATCGCAAGCGTCCTGCTCGGCCGGGAATATGATCTGCTCAGTGCCGCCTGTATGACGGCGAGCCTGTTTATCGCAGTGAATCCTTATCTGATCTACGACAGAGGCTTTGCGCTTTCATTTTTGGCGGTGCTGTCGATCGGGATGTTTCATCCGATCCTGAGGAAGTATGTCCGCAGGCGTTTCGGGAGCCGTCTTGCAGACAGGGGAGCGGTGCAGGCGCTGCTGCTGACGCTGTCTGCCCAGCTGCTCACCCTTCCTCTGAGCTGTTATTACTTCGGGAAACTCTCTTTAGTCGCAGGGGCTTCAAATATCCTGTCTTTGCCGCTGATCACCCTGTTTTACCCGCTGGTCTTCGGAGCGCTGCTGTTTTTTGAGCTTCCGCTGATCGGAGCGGGATTTCGGACGCTGGCTCTCATGGATCTGAGGCTGTTTTTGCGGATTAACGAGGTTCTCTCGTCTTTTTCCTGGAGCTGTGCCGAATTTTCACCGCCGAGCCTGGCGGCAGTCGTTTTGATGTATGTTTTTATTTTCGGAGGATACGGATTTTTGCTGTATCGGGAACTAAAGGAGAATGCAAATGCTGCATGCGGATTTGAAGAGGCGTATTGAATCGGGAGAGAGGGTCTTTTTGTTGTTTGGGGAAGAGCCTCTGCTGATCGAGCGGGAGATCGGGAAGGTGAAGGAGCTGATGAATCCGGATCTTGCCTTGCTGAATCAGTCTCTGATCGACGAGAAGACTTTTTCTGTTGAGAGGTTGATCGAGACGCTGGAGGCCGTTCCCTTCATGGATCGTTTCCGCCTTGTCACGGTACGCGCCGGTGAGATATTCAAAACCGGGAGCAAGGCGCTCCGCAGGCAGGAGGAGGAGCTGCTGATGCGGTATATCGAGAGACCGGCGGAGTCGACGATCCTGATTTTTGCACCTAAGGAGGCGGACAAGCGAAGCAGTCTCTACAAAAAAATGAAGAAGACCGTCTTCGTTTGGGAGACAAAGCGTCTGGATCGGACACAGCTGATTTCCTTCTGCAGGGAGGCGGCGCAGGAGGAAGGCTTTTCGATGCCTGAGAAGCTCTGGGATTTTTTGATCCGGCGCACCGGCTACCTCTACAAGGAATCTACAAGAGATCTGGATTTCATATATCAGGAGATCAAAAAACTCTCGGCGCTGTCAGCCTCCGGAGAACAGATCGGAGAGGAGCGGATTGAAAGGCTGTTTTCCGAAGAGAGGGAAGGGGATATTTTTCGCTTCACGGATCTGACGGTAAAGGGAAAGACGAGAGACGCTCTGCTGATGTATCGCGACCTGCTGGGCAAAGGGCAGGCGCCCCTGATGATCCTTGGGATGATGAGCCGGCAGTTTGCCCTGATCGGACGCTGTCATCTGCTCCTCGAAAGAGGATACGGCAGCAGTGTCATCGCACAGAAGCTCGACCTGCATCCTTTTGCCGTGAAAAAGAGCGTTGAGCTCTGCAGATGGATGGACTTTGCGGCGGCAAAGAATCTTCTGGCGGCCTGTCTGGACACGGAACACCGGATAAAGACCGGAAGAATCGAGGAAGAGATCGGGGTCGAGCTGATGATCGTAAAGGCCGGTGAAGCGGCAGGGAGGAGATAGGCGGAGAGAAGACCGCGAAAGAGGGGCAAAAAACAAATAAAACCCCTTTTCGGGGGTTTTGAAATGTATATATCAGTTCGAAGATGCGGCATTGAGTTTGGAAGCCAGCTTGGATACTTTTCTGGAAGCGGCATTCTTGTGAATGGTTCCTTTGGAAGCGATCTGCTGAATCTTCTTCTGTGCGTATCGGAAGTTCTTGGTAGCTGCCTCGATGTTACCCTCAGCAAGAGCCGCCTCAAATCTTTTTATCGCCGTTTTAATCTGAGACTTGCGGATGCGGTTGATCATCGTCTTCTTTGCAATTACAGAGATTCTCTTCTTTGCGGACTTGATATTTGCCAATGTACTCACCTCCCGTATTCAAAATTCTTCGCATTCGTCAACAGATACGATTCTATCAAAAATCGAGAAAAAAGTAAAGTGCAAATTACGAGTTTTTATATAAAAAATTGACTTAAGTATTTTCTTGACAAATGGTTTCGGGAGGAATATAATAAGCTTAGAGAATTGTGTATATCACAAGACTTGGCTTGTAAATACCCGTAAATAGAGGCGCAGCAAGAAGGTAGCGAAGCCCTGTCAAGGAGAGGAACCTCCGATGGGCTTTGTGAATGTCTTGTTTGCCGAAGAGTGTCTGCGGTTCCCTTGCAGCCCCTCTGGTGATAATGTCAAGCACTTGTCACTGCCATGAGGTTCATGGAGCGCTATTTATGTCCTGCGTTATGCGTGACATAAAACAGGCGCTTTTTTAATTTTGGGAGGAGGAAAGAAAGATTATGAAAAGTAAGTTGAGAATCCGAATGAGCGCACATGACGCCCATTACGGAGGAGGTCTTGTAGACGGAGCGAGAATGCTCGGTCTTTTCGGTGATGTGGCGACGGAGCTTCTGATCATCAACGACGGAGACGAGGGGCTGTTCAAGGCCTATGATATGGTGGAGTTCATGGCGCCTGTCTATGCAGGAGACTACATAGAGGTGGAGGGAGAGATCGTCAGTCAGGGAGCCTCGTCCCGGAAGATGGTTTTCGAAGCGAGAAAGGTCATCGTCCCAAGGCCCGATATCAATGATTCGGCCTGTGATGTGCTCGAAGAGCCGATTGTCGTGTGCAGAGCATCCGGAACCTGCGTTGTTCCGAAAGATAAGCAAAGAGGAAAATAGGAGGGATTCGGAATGGAAAAGCTGATTATCACGGCGGCGATCTGCGGCGCGGAAGTAACCAAGGAAAACAATCCGGCAGTACCGTATACAGTGGAAGAGATCGGACGAGAGGCGGAGTCCGCTTACAAAGCGGGAGCGGCGATCATCCACCTGCACGTGCGAAATGATGACGGAACGCCGACTCAGGACAAGGAGAGATTCCGTGTCTGCATGGAAGAGATCAAGAGAAGATGCCCGGATGCGATCATTCAGCCGTCGACCGGGGGAGCTGTCGGCATGACGGATCTGGAAAGACTCCAGCCGACGGAGCTGGGACCGGAGATGGCGACGCTGGACTGCGGTACCTGCAACTTCGGCGGAGACGAAGTGTTCGTCAACACGGAAAACACGATCAAAAACTTCGGAAAACTGATGATCGAACGCAATGTCAAGCCGGAGATCGAGGTCTTCGACAAAGGGATGATCGATTATGCGATCCGATTTGAAAAGCAGGGCTTCATCAAAAAGCCGATGCATTTCGACTTCGTCCTCGGGGTGCAGATGGCGGCGTCAGCGAGAGATCTCGTGTTTATGGCGGAAAGCATTCCTCAGGGATCGACCTGGACGGTGGCGGGAATCGGAAGACACGAGTTCCCGATGGCGGCCCTTGCAATCGTTATGGGCGGCCATGTGCGCGTCGGTTTTGAAGACAATGTATATATCGACAAGGGCGTGCTGGCAAAATCCAACGGAGAACTGGTCGAAAAAGTCGTGCGCATCGCGAAAGAGCTCGGAAGAGAGATCGCAACGCCGGATGAGGCTCGTGAGATTCTCGGACTGAAAAAATAGCGTGAGAATTTGTGAAATAGACAGGAAGAAGTTTGGAACTTAATTATTTTGAGGAGGAGATTGATATGAAAGGATGCAAGTACGGAACGCACAGAGTCATTGAACCGGCAGGAGTATTGCCGCAGCCGGCAAAGAAGATCAACAATGATATGAAGATCTATGACAACGAGATCCTCATTGATGTGCAGGCGCTCAATATCGACTCGGCAAGCTTCACCCAGATCGAAGAAGAGGCGGGACACGACGTCGAAAAGATCAAGGCGAAGATCATGGAGATCGTCGGCGAGAGAGGAAAACAGCAGAACCCGGTGACCGGATCCGGCGGAATGCTGATTGGAACCGTAGCGGAGATCGGAAAAGATCTTCAGGGCAAGATCGATCTCAAAGTCGGCGACAAGATCGCGACACTGGTATCTCTGTCCCTGACTCCGCTCAAGATCGAGCAGATCATCGACGTCAAGCCGGATATCGACCGCGTCGAGGTAAAAGCGCAGGCGATCCTCTTCGAGAGCGGTATCTATGCGAAACTTCCCTCCGATATGAGTGAAACTCTCGCTCTGGCGGCTCTCGACGTGGCAGGAGCGCCGGCGCAGACTGCAAAGCTCGTCAAGCCGGGAGACAGCGTGCTGATCCTTGGAGCGGCGGGAAAATCCGGACTCATGTGCTGCTATGAAGCGAAGAAGAGAGTGGGCCCGACAGGAAACGTAGTCGGGGTCGTACGCAAAAAAGAGCAGGGAGAAGAGCTGCTCAGTCTTGGATTTGTCCACAAGTTCGTGCTGGCGAGTGCGGACAGACCGATGGACGTGCTCAACGGTGCTCTTGAGGCGAACGACGGCAAAGAGTACGATATCTCCATCAATGTGGTAAATATTGAAAACACAGAGATGGCGAGCATCCTGCCCGTGAGGGATAACGGTATCGTTTACTTCTTCTCGATGGCGACTTCCTTTACAAAGGCGGCTCTCGGAGCGGAAGGCGTCGGAAAAGACGTGACGATGATCATCGGAAACGGATACACGAAGGATCACGCGCAGATCACTCTGGAAGAGCTTCGTGAGTCCGAAGCGCTCCGCAGGATCTTTGAGAAAAAATATCTCTAAAAAAATGCCGGCATAGCGGAAGGGGATGCGAAAAAAGCATTCCGGATGAAATAAATCGAATATTAAAGAGAATCAGAATGAAGACAGAGCAGGCAGGCCTCGAAAGTCATGAGGTGACAAGGAGGGACTTTTGAGAAACAATCGAGACGAGCGAGCTGCTGAAATGTTAGAGCGAAAGCGGCAGGACGCCGTTTTGAACTCGGCCCGGATTGCCGGCGATCAAATCCGATTTTTCCGAAAGAGAATCTGCGCCGTCGAATGATGTTCGAAGTTTGTTTGAATTTGGATAATAAAATCAAGAAGAGGCGGAGGCGCTCCTTCGCCCTTCTTAGAGAGTGGAGGATATGACAATGAAAGTCTACAGAAGAGCGGAACTGTTTCCGAATGTTACCGATGAACAGTGGAATGACTGGAGATGGCAGGTCAGAAACCGAATTACGACGGTAGATGAACTCAAAAAGTACATTCCGCTTACCGAGGAAGAAGAAAAAGGTGTGCAGAGCTGTCTTGAAACCCTTCGTATGGCGATCACTCCCTACTATCTTGCGCTGATCGATCCGGATGATCCCCATGACCCGGTGAGAAAGCAGGCGATCCCGATGGGCGCGGAGCTTCATGTCGCACCCTCGGATCAGGAAGACCCGCTGCATGAAGACGGAGACTCTCCGGTGCCGGGACTGACGCATCGCTATCCGGATCGCGTCCTGCTGCTGATGACCGACCAATGCTCCATGTACTGCAGACACTGTACCAGAAGGCGATTTGCAGGCCAGACGGATGCGGCCGTCAGTACGAATCAGATCGATCAGGCAATCGAGTATATCCGAAATACGCCGGTCGTGCGCGATGTGCTGCTTTCCGGAGGAGACGCCCTGTTGATCTCCGACGAAAAGCTTGAGTATACGATCAAAAAGCTGCGCGAGATTCCCCATGTGGAGATCATCCGTATCGGAAGCCGCGTGCCGGTCGTAATGCCCCAGAGAATCACGCAGGAGCTGGTGGACATGCTCAAAAAATACCATCCGATCTGGCTCAATACCCATTTCAACCACTCCAATGAGATAACAGAAGAATCCGCAAGAGCATGTCAAAGGATGGCGGACGCGGGAATCCCGCTCGGAAATCAGTCCGTGCTTCTGGCAGGAGTCAACGACTGCATGCATGTGATGAAGAGACTGGTCAATGATCTCGTCAAGATCCGCGTGCGTCCTTACTATATCTATCAGTGTGACCTTTCGATGGGACTTTCCCACTTCAGGACGCCGGTTGCAAAGGGAATCGAGATCATCGAAGGTCTCCGCGGACATACTTCCGGCTACTGCGTGCCGACCTTTGTTGTCGACGCTCCGGGAGGCGGAGGAAAGACGCCGGTGATGCCAAGCTATGTCATCTCTCAGAACCACAACAAAGTGATCCTGCGTAACTTCGAGGGCGTGATCACGACCTACGATGAGCCGGACAACTACCATTTCGAATGCAACTGCGAAGACTGCAGGAGCAAGAAGCATAAGGTCGGCGTGGCAAGCCTGCTCAACGGAGAGAGAATGGCCCTTGAGCCGGAAGGTCTCGAGAGAAAGAAGAGAGAGAAAGGACATCACTAAGAAATGTTAAAAGAAATTGAGCCTTTCAAGACAATTTCTATAACAGGACTCGAAAAAAATGTCGGCAAGACGACGACGCTCAATCAACTGATTCAGGAGGCCAAGGGAAGATATACCCTTGGTCTCACCTCAATCGGAAGAGACGGAGAGACGATCGACCGCGTCACAGCGACAGAAAAACCCCGCATCTATGTCAGCTGCGGCACTGTGATCGCCACTTCCCTTGCCTGTCTCAAAAACAGTGACATCACGAGAGAGATCCTCGAGACGACGGGCGTCAATACCCCGATGGGTGAGATCGTAATCGTTCGGGCACTCAGCGACGGCTATGTGGAGATCGCCGGCCCCTCAATGAACAAAGAGCTGGAAGAGATCATCCGGCGTATGCAAAGCTGGGGGACGGATAAGATCTTCATCGACGGAGCTCTTTCAAGAAAGAGTCTCGCCTCTCCGGGCGTCGCCGAGGCGACCGTGATGGCGACGGGTGCAGCGGTGTCGGCGGATATTCGCAGACTGATCCGGGACACGGTACATACTTACCGTCTGCTCAGCATTGAGCGGGCGGAAGAAAAGCTTAGGAAGATCGCGGAGCGTTCTGATGCGAGGATATTGATCCTGACGGGAGAGGAGGAGCTGATCGAGGCCGAAGTGCTGACGGCGCTGGAACTCAATCAGGAGATCCTTGCGGAGATCGATGAAAAGACCAAGGCACTTCTGCTGCGAGGAGCGGTGACCGATAAGATCGTCGACAGTCTCATTCGGCATATGAGCGTCAAGAATCAGCTGACGCTGCTTGTCGAGGACGGGACGAAGATCTTCATCAAAGAAGAGACCCTGCAGAAGCTCGAGGCGAAAAATATCCGGCTGCGGGCTCTGCAGACGATACGGGTCGTCGCGATCACGATCAATCCGACCTCGCCGAGAGGGGACCGCTTGGATTCATCAAAAATAATAAACGGGATCTCGTCGTATATTTCCGTGCCCGTTTACGATGTAAAGGGTGTTGGCAGTTGAGATATTTAGATGCGCAGCAAAGAGAACAAATCGGTTTTTCATACATTCTGGACAGCCTTCGTATCATCACGAATATAGGCATGCAGTTCAAGAGAGAGCTCATGCCTTTCGGCATTAAAAAAACCGGGCAGCTCAAAAGAGAATTGGACGATATCGGAGCAGTCATCGAAAAGATCCTCAAACAGAGCGAGATCGAGTATGATATCGGAGAGGCTCTCTGCAAAATCAAGGACATCAGCGGTTCCGTGCGCCGCCTGCTGCACGGCAATGCGATGGATGATGTGGAGCTCTATGAGATCAAGTATTTTGCGAAGGTCTCGGAGGATATTCGAAGAGCCTACCTCGAAAGCGGGGTGCTGGCCGAAGGGGTCGAGCTCCATTGCCTTGAAGAAGTCTTCGCTCTGCTTGATCCGGAAGAGAAAAAGTTGACGACCTTTCACATCTACGATATCTATTCCGATACGCTCAGGGAGATTCGAGAGGCGAAACGGGAGCTGGAGAAGAAGATCAGCGGCCTCCTCGGACAGGAGGAGAGCCGGAGTCTGCTGGATGAGCGTCTGCAGTATGTCGTCGCCGAAGAAGAAGAAGAGCGCAGGATCCGCATCGAGCTTTCAGACAAGCTCCGCGGCTATGCGGAAAAGATCCTGCAGAATCTGACCTGTATCGGAAGACTGGATTTTCTGATCGCAAAATCCCGCTATCTGATGGAACAGGGGGCGGTTCGGCCGACGATCACGGACGGTGAGAGGCTGTATCTTAAAAATGCCTCGAATCCCATGGTCAAAGATATACTTCAAAAAAATAAAAAGAGATTTACCGAGATTTCGATTGAGATGGCGCAGGGAGCGACCATCATCACCGGAGCGAATATGGGAGGAAAAAGCGTTACGATAAATACCATCACGCTCAATGTGCTGCTTGCACAGATGGGGTTTTATGTGTTTTGTGAGGAAGCGGAGATTCCGGTATATGACTTTGTATACTTTATTTCCGACGATATGCAGTCTGTGGAGAGAGGACTGAGCACCTTCGGCGCCGAGATCATCCAGCTGCGGACCGTGGTCGGCGCTTCAAGGGTCGCCAAAGGATTCATCGCTCTCGACGAGCTTGCTCGAGGAACCAATCCGAAAGAGGGCAGAGATATCGTGCAGGCGATCATCTACTTCCTGAGGGACAAAAAAGTCAATGCGTTGATCTCCACTCATTATGACGGGATCGACGTCAAAGGCTCCAGGCACTACCAGGTCGTCGGCCTCAAACATCTCGACTTTGAAAAACTCAAATATCAGATCGACCTCAACAAAAAAGCCTCCGTGGATATCATCCAGCAGAATATGGATTATCATTTGGAAGAAGCAGGCGAGAACGAGATTCCCAAAGATGCTCTCAATATCGCTCTGCTGCTCGGTCTGGACTCGGAAATCCTCAATATAATCAAGAACTTTTACAAGGAGTGAAGGTATGCAAAGCAAATTGAATCTGAACTTTAAGCAAGTGGAAGAGGCGCGCCGGAAATCCAAGGCGGTGGCCGAAGAAGTACAGGGTTTTATCGACAAGCACACGACGGTTGCCGTGGAGAGGACGATCTGCAGACTCCTCGGCGTCGACGGCATCGACGAATTCAAAGTACCTCTGCCCAATGTGGTGGTCGATCACATCCATAAGGGCAAGGGACTTGGAGGAGGAGCGGCGCTCTACCTCGGAAACGCGATGCTGAATACCGGACTGTCTCCGCAGGAGATCGCCGAAAAAGTCGCTGCGGGAGAGCTGAATCTCCTGGAGCTGCCGATGAAAGACCTCTTTGAGATCCGTCTGAAGATCGGAGAGATCGCGAGGGCCTCCGTTGAGCGCATTGCCGAAAACCGAAGAAAGAGAGAAGCCTATCTTGAGGAATTCGGCGACAAGACCGGTCCCTATCTCTATGTCATCGTTGCAACCGGAAACATCTTTGAAGATATCACCCAGGCTGTTGCCGCTGCCAAGCAGGGTGCGGACATCATCGCCGTGATCCGTACGACAGGTCAGTCTCTGCTGGATTATGTGCCTTTCGGCGCGACAACGGAAGGTTTCGGGGGAACCTATGCGACCCAAGAAAACTTCCGCCTCATGAGAAAGGCGCTGGACGATATCGGGGAAGAGTTGGGCCGATACATCCGTCTGTGCAACTACTGTTCCGGTCTTTGCATGCCGGAGATCGCAGCGATGGGAGCTTTCGAGCGGCTGGACGTCATGCTCAACGACGCTCTCTACGGAATCCTCTTCCGCGACATCAACATGAAGCGAACGATGATCGACCAGTATTTCTCACGCATGATCAACGGCTTTGCCGGCGTTATCATCAATACCGGAGAAGACAACTATCTGACGACGGCGGATGCCTACGAAGAAGCCTATACCGTGCTGGCGTCCCAGTTCATCAACGAGCAGTTTGCGCTGACGGCGGGACTGCCTGAAGAGCAGATGGGACTCGGCCATGCCTTCGAGATGGATCCCTCCCTCGAGAACGCTTTTGTTTACGAACTGGCGCAGGCGCAGATGGCGAGAGAGATCTTCCCGAAAGCGCCGCTCAAATACATGCCTCCTACCAAGTATATGACCGGGAACGTCTTCCGAGGTCATGTGCAAGATGCACTTTTCAATATGGTGACCGTGCTGACCGACCAGAAACTCTGCCTGCTCGGAATGATGACCGAGGCGATCCACACGCCTTTTCTCTCCGACCGAGCGCTCTCCATCGAAAACGCAAGCTATATCTTCCGTACAATGAAAGATCTCAAAGACGAGCTCGTGTTCAAAGAAGACGGGATCATGCAGAGAAGGGCGCAGCAGGTGCTCAGCGAAGCGCTGGAGCTGCTTTCCTTTATCGAAGAGAACGGACTGTTCAAGACCCTGACTCTCGGCCGATTCGGCGGCGTGAAGCGCCCGATGGACGGCGGAAAAGGGCTGGACGGCGTTGTAGCGAAAGAAGAGCAGTATTTTAACCCATTTATCGAATTGATGCTGAAAAAGTAGAGGTGAGAAAACAATGAGCGGCGGACTGTATTCAACAGAAGCAAGAGATTACGATACCACCTTGGATCTGACGAAGATCAAACCCTACGGGGACACGATGAACGACGGAAAGGTGCAGCTAAGTTTCACCCTTCCCGTCGAAGACGGAGAGAAAGCGATCGAGGCGGCGAAAGAGATCGCCAAGAAGATGGGGATCCCCGATCCTTCGGTCGTGCACCACGAAGCGCTCGACAAGAACTTTACCTATTTTGTCGTCTATGGAGGCATCACCCATACCGTCAACTACGACGAGATCGTCGTGCAGACCGTGGACGTCGACACGATGAGCATGGAAGAAGTCGACCAGTACATCCGTGACAATATCAAGCGCAAAGTCGTGATGGTCGGTGCGAGCACCGGTACCGACGCCCATACCGTCGGCATTGATGCGATCATGAACATGAAAGGCTTCGCGGGACATTACGGACTGGAGCGCTACGATATGATCGAGGCGCACAACCTCGGCAGTCAGGTGGCGAATGAAGAGTTCATTCAGAAAGCAATCGAGCTCAACGCTGACGTGCTGCTGATCTCTCAGACCGTCACCCAGAAAGACGTCCATATCCAGAACCTGACCGAGCTGATCGAGATGCTCGAGGCGGAGAACCTCCGCGATAAGGTCATCGTCCTCTGCGGCGGCCCGCGCATCAGCTATGAGCTTGCTAAAGAGCTCGGCTACGACGCCGGTTTCGGGATGGGAAAATACGCCGACGATGTCGCGACCTTTGCCGTGACAGAGATGGTCGCAAGAAATCTGATCTAAAAAACAGGATCTAAAGAAAGATGTGTCCTGCCGCGGAGCCTTTGCTCCGGCAGACAGGAGCCGTATACAGACCGGGCGGGAGCGGGAAAGACGCTTCCGCCCGGTTTTTTATACGAATACTCGATCATAAGAATATCCAATCAAATCATCATCTGATGATGAGCCGTTCGCTGAAAGCTCGTTGAAACGATGTCGAAATATTAGATAGTATTGTGAGTTTAGTATCAAAATGCTATCCGACAAAATATGAGCGAAAGCTACTTTTCGAAATTTTATTCTGAAAAAATTTTTTTCTTTTTTAAAATAACGACATATTATGACGAACTGAAATGGTATAATCAGTAATATCGAAAGAGAGGTGGGAGCTTGGACAAGACGGCACGCATGCTTTTGCTGTATTCTCTTCTGGCAGACGGGGCAAAGGTTCGTAAACTCAATTTTTGTATGGAGACGGATTCTCTGCCTCGCTCCTTTGACAGAGATATTGAAGATATGAGGCTGTATTTGAGTGAAATTTACGATGATAGAGAACTTCTCTATGACAGGCGTGAAAACAGTTATTATCTCCGAGGCACATTCCGAAGCGAACTGGAGGTCATGGAATATCAGTTTATTGAAAGGATCCTCCTCGACACCGCAGGTCTTCGTAAGGATGAGATGGATACCCTGCTGCTGCATCTGGCATCCAATGCCGAAAAATCCGCAGCCTTGACGCAGAAAAAGAACTCCCTTATGGAAAAGTACGAGGAGCCCCTTCATCGGAAATCCCTGCTCAAGATGCACGGAGATCTTGCTCAGATCATCTGCAATCAGGCGGTGATCCGGCTGAGATATACCAAAGCGGGAGGCGACCGGGTGGAGAGAGAAGTGATTCCCTGTGCTCTCAAATACGATCTGGGCTATCTGTATCTCATCGCCTATCTTGTAGACAGAGAGGAAGAATATCCGGCGTATTTTCGCCTGGATCGTATTCATTCCTTTGATCTGATCCGAAGCCGGACAAGAGGAGAAGACAGTCTCGTCAGCCGATATCAGGATCTCTATGCCAAGGGGATCACCCAGATGTACGGCGGAGATTTTATAGAGATTGATCTCGCCTGCCGTCCAGACTATCACCCCTATGTTCGGGACAAGTTTCGAGAGTCTAAGATCATAAAAAGGGGAGAAGAAGAGATCCTGCTTCGGCTGTGGGCCTTCGATGCAGGCTTCGTCAAATGGATCCTCAGTCAGCCGGCAGATAAAGTATGGGTGGTAAATCCCTCCTCTCTGAAAGACAAAATCACTGAAGAGGCACGGAAGATCATCCTAAAATATGGAGGTGCAAACGAATGGCAAGAAAGATACGATTCCCGCTGGAGATGGAAAACGGAATCAAAGTCAGAAATATGGATGAGCTGAAAACCCATTTCAGCATAGAAAAAGTGACGGAATATTATCTGGAAGGAAAGCTCAAAACTTGGCTCCAAGATCGATACTATATGGAAGAACTGTCCCAAATCGAAGAATTGAAAAATCTGAAAAATAAGAATGAGATTCCCACGCGTCTCGCCGCAATTTTTCATATCGAGCAGACCCTTGATTTCGATGTGGCGGAATTGGAAGAAAAAACTGCCAAAATATCCATTCTCCGCTCTTTTTCAGATGAGGAAGAGTGGGAGAGCAAACTTGCCCACACCGCCTTCACACAGGAGGAACTGGGAAATATCTTGAGAGGATATGAGAAAATGACCTCAGAAGAGGAAGTAAAAAATGTGTATCTCTGCGGAGAGATCTTTGTCATCTCCGATGCCGTTCCGAATATCCTGTATCAGGGAGTCAACCGGCCTCTTGTGCAGATCCGGGCAGACAAACGGTTTGACGCAGAGAAGAAGAATATCCAATTTGAAAACCTGCGTCTGACTTCGTCAAAGAAAGTCGAGCTTCGAATGAAAGATAGCCCGTCTTGTGAGGTGGATGCCGATACAATTCAATTACAAAGAGATATTTTCTTTCGCAGAACAGTTATTTCGAACAGCTTCGGCTATTGGATTGTAGCAGACCCTGAAGGCAGGGTTTGTATTTTCAAAAATTACTCCGGTGAGAAGTATAGTATTCTTGAAACCGAGGCTCCCATAATCGACTTGTCGTATGGAATGAAGTTCTTTTTAACTAACTATTTATTGGCTTTGGACAACCAAGGGCGGGTTCATGAATGGGATGATGTGTTGTATAAATACAGTCCGGTTTCTAAAGAATTGCCCAAAATCAAACAAATTACAGGGAAGAGTAACATCAGATTTGCGATAGATGAGTCCGGACAATTGCACTCGTGGGGAGAAGAAAATGGAAAAGATTTTTTCGATCTTGCAGAGACCCTAGTTAAAACCAGAGCACGTAATCGGATGGTTTACAAGACCATGCCGGAGATCCGGGAGGAGATCGTTCAGGTGGAGTGTAGTGGAGAGGTGGTCATGGCTTTGGATTGCAAGGGAAAAATACACACCTGGGGGGATTACTTCGAAGATGATCGGGGAAATCCTTCCGTTCCGGTTCATATTCTTCCGGAAAATCTGCCCTTTATTCGGAAGATCGCCGTCTTTCATAGAGGAGATTGTGCTTTGGCTCTGGATGACAAGGGGAAAATTCATTTTTGGGGAAAAAATATCGAAGGAATCGGTGACCTGCCGGAGGATCTGCCGCCGATCATGGATATATCTTCCGGGCAGTCCTCATATCATGAAGGTGGTTACTCCGCTTTGGATGAAAACGGGAAGCTGCATCTCTGGGGGAAAAGCAGAAAAAGCTATAATGAATTCGTCAGGGACTCCAATTTGGAACCCGTAAAGGAAATGCCTCGTTTAAGATATGCAGCGGGGCTCTTGGGGATCGATGAAGAGGGATATATCTATGGTGCCGACGGTCACGGTCCACTGTTCGGAGGGATCAAAGCAATGGTGCCGAAGCAGGAATAAAGGAATAGAGAAATTGATTATCAAGGAGGTTGCAGTTTATGCAGGAAATGAATCTGAGGGAGAAGATGGTACACTATATGGATGCGGGGTTTCCCGTTTTATATATCAATACTTTTGAAGAAGACAAGGTAGACGAGATCCTTTTTTCGATCCGAGGAGAGAGAGCTCTATGAGTGGAACGAGAGCAGCGGGTATGTTGAGTTTAAGGACAAGACGCCGATGATGGAAGACTGTTCCCTGGAAATGATGCTGGATCAGCACAGAGATCCGGATCTGCTGGATCGTAAGATCCTCGTGTTCAAAGATATCACAGCGTATCTGCAGGATCCCAAGATCGTCGGAAAGCTCAAGGGGCTGGCGACCCGGATCCACCGGGGAGCGGATGCGGCGATCATTTTGGTGTCCAATACCCTCATCATTCCCAAGGAACTGGAAAAATTCATCACGATTCTCGAAATGGACTATCTGGATACCGAAGGGATCCGGCAGGTCATCCTGAAATTCATCGAGGAGAACGGCCTCGGCAGCGTCCGGGACGAACTGATTGAAGAGCTGTCTGTCGCCTTTAAAGGGCTGACGGAATTCGAGATCCATAATCTCCTGGCACTCTCCTATGCGGACGACGGAGAGCTGACGAGAAAAGATCTGCATCTGATCTTTGATCAGAAACAGCAGATGATCAAAAAGGCGGGTATTTTGGAGATGATCCCGCTCAAAGAGACCATCGAGGATATCGGAGGGCTGGAAAACCTCAAAGAATGGTTCGTCCGAAAAGCGAAAGTATACAAGCAGATGAACCGGGCAAAGGAATTCGGCGTCGATATGCCCAAAGGAGTCCTGATCGCCGGAGTACCGGGCTGCGGGAAGTCACTGAATGCCAAAGCCGTGGCGCGGCTCTTCGAAGTGCCTCTGCTGCGTCTCGACATGGGAAGGCTGATGGGCAAGTATGTCGGTGAATCCGAGGGCAATCTCAGAAATGCCATCGCTCTGGCGGAGGCGATATCACCCTGCGTCCTCTGGATCGACGAGCTGGAAAAGGCCTTTGCAGGCATCGGAGGAAGCGGAGGCGGAGCGGAAGTGACCACCCGGCTGTTCGGAAATTTTCTGACCTGGATGCAGGAAAAAGAGAGCCCTACCTTTGTTGTAGCGACAGCGAACGACATCATGAAACTCCCTCCGGAACTGCTGCGCAAGGGAAGGTTCGACGAGATCTTTTATGTCGGGCTGCCCAGCGCCGCGGAGAGGGAAAAGATCTTCACGATCCATATCAAAAAACGAAGACCGCAGGATTTGAAGAATATTAAAATTTCTGAACTGGCGTCAAAAAGCGAGGGATTCAGCGGCGCGGATATCGAAGGTGTCGTCAAGGATGCGGTGGAGACGGCTTTTGCTGATGAAAAAGATTCTGTGGAGACAAAGGATATCTTGACCGCGATAGAAAACACCCACTCCCTGTCTGAGATCATGAAGGATGCTCTGGACAAGATGACCAAAGAGTATGAGAACCGAAAGTTTAAGAACGCATCGAGGTGAGAAAGATGGAAGAAATAAAAAAAACGGCGACAGAAGAACAAGAGGAAAAAAGAGAGTATCTGACGGAGAAAGAGGCAAAGACTCTGAAAGAGCTCTTCGGAACATATCTGAGATCCTATAAGGAAAAGGATGTCTCCGTCAGTGACAGAGAGTGGCTGGAACAGCTTTTTCGCAGGGAGCTTCCGGAAATGAGTGAAGAGGAAGCAAGAAGGGATGCCGCAGAGATCGTCGATTCTATCGGGATTTTTGATCAGAACCTCCGCTCCATCGATGAGGCGGCGAAAAACGGGATTTCCAAAGAGCGCTGGCTCGCAGACAAACTGCAGGAGGCCTCCGTGGGTATGTCGGTCAATGAATACGGTAAGACCCTGCAGGCGATGGACGACATGCTGTACCAGAAGAATATGGAAATGGCGGAGGCACTGAGCCGATCCGCAGACGGTCATATTATGATGAGCAGGAATCTGGACGGAAACATCGCGGAGAACATGATCGCCAAGACGACGGAGCTCAGCGGTCATCTTCAGGGAAAACATGTCAAGGTCGAGGTACTCGAATCCTTCACTTCCAATTCCGTTGATGTCCGAGCGACGAATCTGGACACTGGAAAATATCAGAATTATCAGCTGAAATTCGGAAAAGATGCCAAAGCGACGATCGATCTGATCGAGCGAGGAAATTATAACAACCAAAGGATCGTCGTTCCCTCAGAACAGCTGGAGGAAGTACAGTCCTATTTCAAACAGAAGGGCTCAAACAAAACGATCACGGATCATATCGATGCCTGGGGAGCTCAGGGCAAGAAATTTACGAAGGAGCAGGTAAAAGAGCTTCAGCGCGCAGCGCAGGAAGACGGAGCAATGCCGAATCTGGATTACAGCCATTACCAGACAAAGAACCTAGCTCTGTCCATAGGAAAAAACACTGCAGCCCTGGGCCTGCAGTCAGCGGCTGTAACGACCGGACTTACGGCGGCGGAGAGGATCTTTAAGGGAGAGCCTGTAGATCCGGAGGAGCTTGTGGAAGTGGCGATAAAGACCGGAGTCGACACTTCCATCAAGACCGTTACGGCAGGAATCTTGCAGGTAGCGGTTCGAAAAGGTCTCATCCAACTGATCCCGAAATCGACTCCCGCCGGAGTCATTGCAAATATCGCCTGTGTCGGCATAGAGAATTTGAAGATTCTGGCAAAGGTGGCTTCCGGTGAACTGTCTCTGACGAAAGGGCTCGACCGGATGGGCCGAACGACGACCTCCATGGTAGGCGGACTTTGCGGTATGGTGAAAGGAGCCGGCATCGGAGCAGCTGCAACGGCATGGATTCCGCTCATAGGTCCTGCACTTTCTGTTCTCACCGGCTTCGTAGGAGGGATGGTCGGATATTTCGGTGGCTCGAAAATCGGCGATGTTATTTACAGTGCAGGGAAAAAAGTCGCCAGTGTTGCCAAAAATGTCGCGAAGACTGTAGTAAGCGGATTGAAAAAAGCAGGAACGGCCGTACTGAATGCAGGAAAATCCATTGCCCGCGGGATCGGAAGTTTACTCGGATGGTGATTGTTAAGTAGGAGGTATTTGGAAAGAGAGAACTTGGCATTGTTATTTCATCGATGACTAAAACAGGGATCTAATCCGAAAAATCACGAAAAATCCACCTGCTGCAGCGGGTGGTCTTTTTCGTGCTCCCGTTTGAAAACATCCAGTCCGTCGATCCGTCCCATATAATGAAAACCGAATGTTCGGGCGATTTTCTTCGTGGTCTGCTGCAGGGGATCACATTCTATGACGAGGCCTTTCTTCTCAAGGGAGGTTCTTTCGATCAGCTGCTTGGTCAGGTTTTGCGCATATCCTCTTCCCCAAAACTGTTTATTCAGGACCCAGCCTATCTCTTTGTAACTCTCTTCATAATCATGAAAGATCACATATCCGACAAACTGCCCCTTCTCATCCTCGGTCGCATAGATCAGCGGAGGATCTGTCAGTCCCGCTTTTTCGAGAAAAGCTCTCGTCTTCTCCATGGAAAAAGGATGCTCCAGATACTGCATGGTCTCAGGATCGGAGAGCATCTCATGCAGAGGGTGAAGATCTTTTGTTTCCATTTTTCGTATGCTCAGATGCATCTATCTCACCTTCCTAATGTCTGATACAGACTATCCTCCCGCCGCCGGCACCTTGCATGTGCATAAGGCTTTCCGTATCGCAACAAAATATTCCGCTTTGTTCGTAGTATATCAAAGTCAGGGATTCTTAGCAAGTCCGAAGCTTTTTGCCGGAGATTCCCGTTCAAAAGTTTCTGAGGGGTATATTGCAGGGTGCGGCTCAGTCCGGATGACAGATTCAAAAGGGCAGGATTTTCGGGAAGAGCTTTTCGAAG
>JAUMYL010000021.1 GCA_030528675.1 Peptostreptococcaceae bacterium | reverse complement strand
TCGTATTCAAGACGAGATATAAGGCTTTCCATACTTTCACAGGCTTTTGCTACCAATGCGCTACCAATAAACCCGTTTGGGGCAAGCTTCCCCCTCTTAGTATGGGAGTTTTTCCATAGATACACCGACCTCATCGAGCTCTTTTGCCCCGATTTTCCATCTGGCATGATTCCGGTCGCAAAAGGAAAATCGCCATGAAGGATAATTCGACAAGTAGCTATCTGGATCAGTGGCAATTTTAGGGCGTTTCTCTGGAGAAGGATCCTTTTGATGTTTTGGGTGCTTGTTTTTCATCACTTCAACCCTGAATAGTATTGCCTCATGGTCTCTTTGTTAATGATTTCCGAACAATAATCCCCATCCTTGCAATCACCTCTTGCTTCAATCCACGGCAATTCCGAATGAGTCAAATCGCTCAGCCAATTTGGAGATTTGTCTCCATAAAAATCAATTACTGCATCCATTGTCTCTTCCTCATCTTTCGAAAATTGACCATTGCTTCGGTACTTGGAGAATATAGACGTGTCTGGAATTGAAAACAAACCTTTGTGAATGTTGAAAAGAGACTTGCAAACCGGCCCATTCGCCCACGCCTCAAAATCTTCTTCAAACAGAGGCTTATCATCCCAAGCTAAAGACCATGCTTGGCTATAGTACACCAATTTCTGCAATTTCATTGTTGTGATCGTGCCAACTTTGCCTATGATATAGGAAGCCACATCAAAAACATTCATCATTGAGCGCCACCCCCCACTCTTTCTATAGAAAGCTTCTCTTGTCCTCATTATACCACTGTTGTCAATCACTATATATAGTTCTTTTCCATAGAAAAAACACAATATATAGATTTTATCTTTTTGGAAACACTATTTCTGTCATTTTATATATACCCCTGTTTTCCGGCGCTGCACATCCATTCCAAAAGATCGTGAGATTGATTGTCTGCGCTTCCTTTCTATTTGCAGCTATTTAGGCAACAAAAAAAGAGGTAGGATTCCCCTACCCCTCAAAATCACCTTCCTCAAACCTTTCCTTTTCCTTGACAAGACTCATCAGATCCGCTCCGGAGGACAGAACTCTCTTTCATTCCAGAACCGCTTTCTCGATCATCCTATCCACATCCTTCTCCGTGAACAGTGCCCTCACTAAAAAAGGCAGCCTCTCGTACATCTCAGAGACTACCCGGTTGTACTTGAGCGGATCCGTTTACATTGTTCGCCGGTCGAATCACAACATGGCCTATACGCTATGTCATCCATGATTTTCATTTTGTTCTAAAAACTTTCTTCTTTCTTCGATCACCTCCTCGATCTCTTCGATATCCTTCATCGTCGCCTTGAGGCGGATGAAACTTTTCGCACTGGATTTCCTGCGCAAGTAGTTCGCTCGTTCTCGATTTTTCTCCCGCCAGCGGGCGTCCGCTTCGGGATTATATACAGCTTTTCTCTTTGTCATTTTCGCATCAGTGTCAGATACAAACTGTACAACGAGGCGATCAGTGCAAGCACGGAGGCAGCAAGGGCTATATTTATCAACATTGATTTTCCTCTCCTTTCGTGTTATAGTAAATTTGAGGGAGGGAGTTATCCTCCCTCAATCGTGCTATTTTCGTTTGCGGCTCTTCTTCTTAGGGGAGCCGCTTTCCCTTCCCCTCCTTTCGATATTTAGTAGGGTGACTGCTAAATTTATTATCGCGGTGGCCAGCCCCAGCCATGCGATCCGTTCTTCTTTTTTCTCATTTGCTTTCCTCCTCCATTTCTGTTATACTATATGTGAGCCAAAGCACGGGGGCTTGCACCCCCATGCTTTAATCGAAAAATTCTTTTATCAGCCAATCGCGGCAACGATCAGGCTGATGATTGCGGAGACTTCTCGTACTGTCTTCGCCCAGTCCGCTTTTTGGCGGGCTTTTTTCTTGCGCTTTTTCTTCATGGATTCGAACGCACCCGTTATATTTCGTCGATGCTTTTTGACGAAATATTTTTATTTTTTTCCCTCCTTTCTTCAATGAGTCTCTCAAGCTCTTGGAGGTCTTCTTCCTGCGCATACTCATGGATAAAATATCGCGCGCTACGGCGATATCTCAGCATTTTAGTACGCTCCGGATTCCTCTTTTCCCAAGCTCTCGAAGCTTTCTTCTGCGCATCGGATACTTTATTCATCCTCTCGCCTCCTACCGTATCGCTAAGAGAATACGAACCGCGATGACAACGATCAGAGCGATATACGCGATCCGGATTCCCTGCGTTTTTTCTTTTCGGCTTAATAAGCCTACTAAGACGATCCCAGGCAGAATACTGAAAAACAGACTTTTCATTCCTTGCTCGATGGGATATAATAAAGGGGAAGGAGGGGATTGCTCCCCTTCCCTAAGCAAACTCCTTGTAAATCTGAATCAGATAGTAGATGGTGGCTGCTACCAGAGCTGTGATTTCAAGGAGTTCTCTGAGCCGACTCCCTTTTTTAGGGGGTCTTTTCTTTTTCCCCTTTTTCTTTCCCATCTTATCCTCCTCTCTGGGCTTTTCTTGCCCTGTTTCTTAAGTATATTATAACGCTCCTGTTATAACAAATCAATGCTTTTTCTGAATTTTTTTCAAAAAAAATAAGAGGCAGGTTTCCCCACCTCGCATTTCCGATAAAAAACGACACTCTGCCATTCTCTCTAAATTGCCTCGAGCGGTATCTTTTTCCTCCCACAAAAAAAGAGGGAGAGCCGAAGCCCTACCCCTCATTCTCTGAATCCTCAATGAGGATGATTCCTTCCTCTCTTTTCCCGTCTACATACGCTTCCGCGAACATATACGCCACCAGCGAAAGAACGGCTGTCACAAGCGCAATGATTTGTTTCTGCGTCATCTCATCCATCTTCGAAAGCGCAAACACCGGAAGGAGCATCCCCACAACCGCCGCCTGAAACTTCCTCGAACTCAATTTTCTTTTCCAATCAATTTTCATTTCTTCTCCTCCATTCTCTCTGCCATCTTCGCCTGAACCACCCAAAGCGCCCATACGCTCGGATCCTTTTTCAGATGGTCGATATGCACCTTGGGACTGTTCAGGATCCCCAGCTCCCCCAGGCGCTCGATGGCCTTGATTCCATATCCCAGTTCTTTTTCACTGACCGCAATCTTCATCTCTTCCTCCTCAAATTTCACATCCTTAAATCTCCGCGGATACTTGAAGATATCCGTTTTTTCTTTCCGTACGCCATCATGGCCGTAACTGCAATGAATCCAGTACCCGTCGCCGGCGTACATCCCGATGTGATTGATGGTTCCGTTCAACTTTCCCGGATCCTGCATGATTCCGATATCGCCGATCTTCGGTTTCGATACCGGTACGCTGCCGTGCCACTGATGATAGGTTCCATCCGGCACATGGACTCCTGCGGCCAGATAGCAATAGCGGACGAATCCGGAGCAGTCGAGGAGCGGAGGGATCTGCGGCGGGGCCGCCTTTGCCCCAAGTTTGTACCGCGTTGTTCCGATCAGCCTCTCTCCGGCCTCTACTATTTTCTTTCGATCAACCATATTCCCCTCCTTGTCATAGCGATCAAGCTTCCATTCTTCGATTTTTGCAATGAGCTTTTCCGGATACCGGGGATCCGTCGCATACCCCGCTCTGTAGACCTCGTAGCAGGCCTTTTGATAGTCTCGTAGACCGATGAGACCCTGATATCTCCTTTTCGTCGTGAATCGAAGCATTTGAGCTTGTACGCTCTCCTTCCAGGAATCGTACCTCTGAAACTCCGCTTGCACCGTTTTCCACTGTCCATCCATGAATTCCTTCGTCCGAAAGACGCATCCTTTGCCTTTGACCCCGAACAGATTCTTTCCCTCCACCGCCAATTTCGAGCGTCCGAAGTCGCTTTCCAGACAAGCCTGCGCAAGAAGCAGCGAAGGGAGAATCTGCTGCAGGGGATCCGCCTGCCGGATCAGCGCTTCGACTTCTACAATAAACCCTCTCATCACACACTCCCCCTGAAATCATTCTCCATACGTAGTGTTTCGATCCGCTCATTGGATTTTGAGATATTTTCTCCGCGGGCTTTCCACGCGTAAAAGGCGGACGACACGCCTCCAAAACTCAGTGTAGAGGCGATCAATGTCGGCAGACTGTCCAAATCTCCCGTTCGGTGCATTTCATACGCCGAGAACAGTATCACGAAGAATACAGACAGCAGAATCAGCAGGAGCATGAGCTTCGAAAACTCGATACTCCTCTTCTCCTGCTTGCGGCTCTCGATTTCGTTTTTCAGTTCTGAGATACTGACCTCTTTCAGATCCATCACTCTCGCCTCCTTAGCTCTTCCATGCAGTGTGTGTTGGCATCAATCCTTTTGTGCGCAGACTTTGCGCTCTCCTCCACGACCGTCACGCGCCGGTCCAATTCCTTCACCGTGGAGTCCGTCGAAGAATGCGCCGAGGAGAGAGCATTCACTGTCTGCGCGATGTTTTCCATGCCGAGCTTGAGCTCGATATGCCGCTCCGTCTCCTTCTCGCGTCTGCGCTCCTCTGCGTCCTTAGAGTCTTTTGATATCCTCAAAAATGCAAAATATACCCCGAGCAGAGAGACGGCCGTGCTGATGATGAACTTCAGTTCCATCGTCATGATCTCACCTCCCAAATATTTTTTTCACAGGGACGATCTCCCCGTTTTGCTTGACAAACAGCTTTTTCGCCTTGTGAACCTCGCCTCCTACCTTGCACCAAAGTTTCAGCTCATTTTGTATGGGTGGGTCAGGAGGATCCGGCGGTGGCACATAGTCGTTCGTCAGTTGAAACGCCGCATTCAAACGAATACTCCCGCCGTACTCGTTGCTTGGATCGCAAAAATTTGTGATCGCCACGCTCAGCCGGTCGATCCTTTTCACTTCCCAAGTCAATATCCCCTGATTGACATAGTTGTCGATCTGAATTTGCCCCACCACGCCGATGAAACTTTCTTGTAGCTGAATATTGGCGGCAAAATTACCGTGTGCTCGAATCAAAATTTGTTCGTCCGGAAATACATTCCAATCATCGTACAGGAAAAGATCTTGCGTCCCCGGGGGAATCCGCCTTGTCTGTCCATTCGGGAAAGCGATGGTGAGAAGCGTTTCTCCAAACTCCTTTTCCGGAAAGCTCACGCTTGCCGTTTTTCCGATCTTGTTGTACCACCATTTCCCATTTACAAATTTTTTGTCCGCCATCTATACCACCACCCAGAGATCGCCTTCTTCCAGATCCCCCGCCTGTGGCTCTGCCGTGCCGATGTGGATATTTCGAAGCTGCCCGCTTCCGGTTGCGTCTTCATTTATTACGACCGCTCCCTTCGAAGAGAGGGATATTTCAACAAATGTATCATTTGTTTTGTAGTACTTCATTACAAACCCCTGCGTGTCCTTGTACCAAAAGCATTTCTGCCCATGTTCCGTCCCGTCCCCCTGTCCAAAGGTAATCATCGGAAAGATATTGTCTGTGCCGGGTACTTTTTCGAAAGCGATTTTCAGCTTTGAGGCTTTACTGAGGACTTTTCGTCTTTTGACCTTGAACTTTTCGATAAACTCCTTTTTCTTCTGCTCATTTTCTTCGTCCGTCAAAGTTTCATCTTTTTTATAAAAGGTTCCCGGATCTGTGATGGTGAGGTATTTTTTTGCCTCTGGATGACTGCCAATCGCAGTGTAATAAATTTGATCCTCCTCTACCTTGTAATCCTCCAGCTCATCTCCCAGCGTTTCCGTGATAAAATCCAGCGTCATCTCCTTCGCTGAGATGTAGTTTCTGGTTGGTTCTGTGCTTTCCGGATTCATATCCGCAAAATTGGTCTCCAGATTTTCTACAAGCATATTTCGAATCCATGCGTTCAGAATATGCGCCGTTTCAACATCAATTACTTTCTCTTTGAAAACTTCTTGAATGATCTCCGTTTGCTTTTCTTCGACCTTTTCAATAATTTTTTCCGCTTCTTTTTTTCGGTCTTTATCAAGCTCATCTTGCAGTTTATCCCAGAGTCCAGAGAAGATATCATTCGGATCCATCCATTCAGGAAGATCATTAATCTTTTCTTCTAAATACTGATCTTGATCGCGCAAAGCTTCTAAAAAATCATTCGTATAGTCCAGCCCATTTCCCAGCACCACATAAGTTTGTTTTCGTTGAAACGGATTGTATTCGATCTCAATCACCCGTGTTGTGACATGGATACCGACCGTTTCATCCTGAACTGTGACGGTATCTCCGATATCGACGAATCCGGCCAGCGGATCGATCCTTCCGATCTCTGCAAAATCCACAGCGTATTTGATACCGTCCTGATGTTCCGTGACCGTGATTCCTTTGAGATTATGCCCCGTTGCAAAGCGGTATCCGCTGTTCGGATGGCCGATCTTTTCATCAAAATGAATCGTTTTTCCGTCGAAATCCAGCTCCCCTTGCCAATTGTTTACAATCTGCATCAGGATTTCTCTCTTGTTTGTCTTTGCATTGAAACGAATCGATGAAGTATTATCCTTGCATCTCCCAAGCGTGAACTCTGTATTTTTCAGAATTTCTTGCAGTACCTCTCTTGCTGATTTTTCTTTGTATTCGTACTCCTTGTTTTCTTGCTCCTGCTTTTTTTCAAAAGCGGAGAGCGCCTCCGCCTGTTGTTTCTTGAAAGCGTCAATTTCTTGAGCATCGGTGTGTGTCTTCAAGAATTCCTCAAGAGCTTTTTCTTGTGCTTTTTTGAAATCTTCCAAAGCTGTTTTTTGCGATCTATCAAAGGCTTTTTTGTCTTTCTTTTTATCCTCGATGAATCCATTCATATCGTACTCTAACAGCTTGTAGGAGATATGCTCGGCATACAGGGAAAAAGACACCTTATTCGCTCCTCCGTGACGTTTTACCGCCTCCGTGACAACGAAAACGTCTTTCCCCATCGTAATTTCCGCTCCCTTTTTGATTTTTTTCGCTGTATCGAGAGGAGCAAGGAAGTCGATACTCAGGGTACGCTCTCCCTTGAGGGTTTTTCTCACTTTTGCCTGCATGACATAGATCTCAAGAGTGTCATCGCCGACGATCAATTGCATTTTATCACCTCCTGCCGCAGAGCCGTCACATCGAGCGTATACTCCTCTTTGATCCGACAGTCGAGGACTGTCAATTCATTCAGTTTCATAGCCTACACCTTCTTCACGCAGAGCGTTTTGCTTGAGTCTGCAAGAAAAAACCAGATCTCCTCTTCGAACATGAAAAAACCGCCCATGCTGCCGAGAAGTTTCGCAATCCCGAATATGCAGCGCAGATTTTTGCTGATCGGAGTGCGAAAAAAGGGAGCGACTTCCGTGTCAAACGGATAGCGCATCCAGCTCTCAAACGCTACGATCTCGACGCCCGATTCCGAGGCGGTAATATGTGTATCTTTGAATACATATGGATCCACGGATATGGTTTTATCGTCCTTCTTATTTTTGGCCCTTCCATTCTGATCGAACCAGAAAAGTTTTTCTTCATGAAAAATCAAGATGAACGAAACGGGATAAGATGTTTTATCAACTGATAAAATCAAATACTTTTCATCCGTGAATAAATGCGCGAAATAAGACGAACTGGAGCATATCAACTCCCCCGCCATCCTGATATTCCATGAAGAGCCTTCTCTGAACTCGTACTCTATACCATCTTTCACCATGAGGCTTCCTTGCTCTGTGAACCCAAAGGCGGCAAGTGCTGCCTTGAGCTCATTTTTAAGATTCGTTTTATCCAGATATTTGTACATTCGCGACTCCTTTCCTCATGCCCGCGGTAACTTTTCTTCCCGGAAAATAGAAAGATTGTCGCTGAATTGAAACGATCCCTCCACTACCGCCCTTTGTTTCATGCCATGTGTCTCCGTCGAATACATACAGTTTCCCGTCTTCGTATTTCAATTTTTTCACATTCGCCTCATTTTGCACCGCATTCGTCAGTGCCTGCACTTGCTCTTGCGTGAGATTCGCACGAAGAGACTCGATGAACTCCTGCTCTGTCTTTCCTGCGTTTCCATCGAGATCTCTCCACACCTCGTATGCAGATTTTCCACGGGTTCCTGTGTAGCCGCGCAGTCCTCGCTCCCCCGGCGGACCTTGCGGACCGGGATCGCCTTTCTCTCCTTTTCCGAGCTTTTCCACGACTGCCGGTGCAAGGTCTGATTCCGTGATCTTCACGGCTTTTTCACGCCTCTGTGCGATGGCTACATCCTGCTGATTGTTTTTCTGCTCGACGGCGGAGATTCGATTCCGCAGTTCTTCGTCGTTATATCCGCCTGCCGTCGTAATCCCTGCCAGCTTCTGCTTTTCCGCCTGCGTGAAGTTCGCTTCCGAGAGCCCTTTTCCCGCCTCTCGATTGACCTTCCCTGCGATGGCCGCGTCCTGTTCGCTGTTTTTCTGCTCCACGGCGGACAGCCTCTGCCCAATCGCACTGTCGTCATATCCGCCCTGCCCCGCTACATCGACCTTCTGCTTGAGAGCTGTCGAGAGATCGTCATATTCGATCTTATCCGCGGTTTTTCGACGTGCGGCGATATCTACGTCCTGCTGAGAGTTTTTCGTCTCTACGGCGGATATACGCTGTTTCAGAACCGTATCGTCATAGGGTGTCACCGCGGGCGCATTGACTTTCTGCCTCAGCTCCGCGGAGAGATCTGTCTCTTCGATCTTGACTGCCTTGTCGCGCTTTTGATCGAGTGCGGCGTCCTGAGCGGTGTTTTTCTGTTGCATCTCCGTCAGCGTTGTATCTTGCTCTGCGTTTTTTCGCTTGATTTCCTCGATCAAGCTCTTCAGTTCTTCGTATCCCTGCGTATTTTCGCCTGACCCTCCCGGCTGGATACCGCCTCCCGGACTGCTGAAAAGAGGAAGGCAATCCAGCTGTACTGTGAATAGAGTGTAGGTCTGTTCATCCTGCGGAGCGGATACTTCCAAGACCTGAGCCGTGTATTTCTCCGACTCATCATCCGAGAAAAAGAGCTCTCCTTTTCCCTGCAGGTGTTTGCTGAGCGCCTTGACCTCCTGATATCTTTCCCTGTTGTCCGGATTCGCATTGACAATCTCAATGATAATCGGAATATTCTTGTACCCGTCGACAAAGATGATCTCCCCATCAACTCCAAGAATTTTTTCTTTCTCATATGCCAAAGGCGGCACGATTGGCCGCCCTAACTTAAAAATGCCGAAACTTCCAAAGCTCGACATCTTTCTGCCCTTGAAACTGAAATCCGCTACTGCACTGATATAGGTTTCCATCACTTCACCCCCAAGCCTCTTCTGCTTCGCTGAATCTGTCTTGTGATCTCTTCTGCGACCATTCGCCGATCCTTCTCCGATGTTCCGACCGAAAGGTTGTCGATTCTGACTGACACGGAGAAATTATTGCTCTCTCCCGCGGCCTTTCCGGTGTATCGTGTGGATTCCAAGAGCTTTTCCAGCGATTTCAGCCGATCATTGTCCTTTGCAGTCAGTACCGCCTCGTTTCGGTGCAGCATCGCCGTATAGCCGTCATACGGCACATTCCGAAGACCGTCGGCGTGGCTGTGCATCCTTGGATTTTTCTTTTTCCAAGTATCGCGCACTCCGCCGCCGGATCCTCCGCCTGCGATTGGTTTCGGAACTTTTGTCACGCTTGCGTTTTTGAAGGCCTCTTCATACTGCTTTCGCTGATGAGCCATTTGATCTGACACATATGGATTGTACGGAGATGGTACATAGACAGCCTGCGGAATCGGTACTTGCACCGGTGTCGGCTGGATTTTTGGCATCACAAGAGCCCGAGACAGGGTCTTCGCGGTATTCGTTAGTGCCTTCATCTGTGCATCGATTTCGGAAAGTCGATTGCGATAGGACCGCAGGAGCTGCTCCTGCTGCGGAATGACCTTTTTCAAGTTCAACATCTCAGAAATTGCCTGCTGCATCGTCTTCTTCCCGGAGTTGAGTCCTTCCGTCAGTTTCTCCGAAAAACTCTGTCCGACATTCTGCCATTCGGGATAAAAGGTCTGAAGAAGTTCGAGAATCTCCTGATTTTTTCCCTCGACAACCAGCTGTCTCGCCTCTTCGCTGAGGGCATAGGATTCCGTCTTTTTCTTGTAATGCTCTTCGTATGTTTCTCGCTCTTTTTCCAGATTCTTCAGCGTGACTTCCTGATGGTGCTTTTCTTTCGCCTCCATATCGAGTCGATGTTCTTCCTCTGCCGCTTTTCGTCTTTCCTCCAGCTGCTGCTTGAGAGCTTCTTTCTGCTGTCTGAGCTGTTCTACTTGTGCTCTGCGCTGCTCTCTAAGCTGTTTTCGATTCCAGCTGTGCTGCAGCTCCGCAAGGTCTCTTTCTGCCTGAATCCGTTCTTTATCGTCTTTCGCATTGCGAATACGGAATTCGATCTCATAGACCCGATTCTGATGTTGCCTTGCGTCCTCTGCCTTGTCCTCTGCATCCTGCCGACCGTTGATATCCGCGATTTGTCTTTCGATATCCGCAAACGCCGGATCATACTCCGCATCCAATACGTCCATTGCCGCTCTATGTGCTTTTTCTGCCTCATCTTTGATTTTTTCAAACTCTTTCTTTGCTTTCTCCGTCTGCGCTTCCATGTGCTGGTCGAAGTGTTTTTTATCTTCGTCGTACTTTCTCTTGAGTGCTTCGACAATCGCGTCTCCGAATCGGTTGAGCGCGTCCTTGTTTTTATCCAGCTGCCGCTGCAGATCCTCCGCCAGTTTCTCATAGTGTTCTTTGGACTTTTCAAGGCCTTCTCGAATACCATCCGACGCGGATTCTCCAAGATCATATCCGGCTTCATTGAATTCAGGAAGAGCCTGCTCAAGACCCTCAGCTCCTGCTTGTCCTGCATCCAAGCCTGCTTTTTCAAATATTTCATCCCATTTCGAAGTTTCTTCTTCGATCTCTTCTCCCGTTTTTTCAAGTTCCTTTTTCGTCTTCTCTTCATCAATCTTAAGTGCAATATCCGGAATGCTCTCGATTTCGTCATTCAACTTCCCGACTAATTTCGCGAGTTTATCGCCAAGCCACTTTAAGGCGTTTCCGATCCAGTCGAAAACAGGTTTTGCTTTCTCATACAATCCTTTGACGATCCAAGAACCCAGCCGAAGGATATTCTTCCCGAGCCTCCCCATTTCTGTTCGTAGCTTTTCGGATTTCGCAAGCATTCCTATGAATAATCCGGCTAACGCTACCAAAGCAACCGTCACAAGTCCTAAAGGACTGATGAGGAATGTGAATACTTTTGCCAGTCCTGCCGCTTGTCCCGTCAGGGGCCCCATTCCTCCACGCATAAAACTGATCGCCGCTCCAGCGTTTCGGAAAAAAGGAACAATCCCTCGAATGGCACCCGTTACTCCCAAAACTGCTCTTCTGATTCCGAGGAATCCACCGATGATCTTGCTTCCGATCATCATCACGGGACCGGCTGCAGCAGCAAAAAGTCCTGCCTGTACGATAAGCTTCTTCGTTTCCGGAGAAAGTCCCCGTATCGCCTCTAAGAATTGGTAAATCTTCACCAATCCTTTGGATACATAAGGTGCAAGCTCTTTTCCAAATTCGATCAGAAGATTTTTCGCCTGATTGATGGTTTTCTTCCAATCTGTTTGGACGGTACTAAGCATTTCTTTGACTGCCTCTTCTGTTGCTCCAGTCGAGTTCTTCATCTCTTCGACGGCCTTGTTGTACTCCTCAATCCCCCCATCCGCAAGAAGGATCATCATTGCATTGAGTGCTTCTACCGATCCGAAGAGCTGACCGAACATGGCGATTGGGGAGTTTGCACTCTCTCCCAGCTGCTCGATCTGTTTCTCCAATTCCTTTAGCTTTTCTTTTTGCTGCTGGTAGGCTGCAGATCCCTTTTTCCCTTCCTCTTCCAGCTGTCTCATCGCCGCGGCGGTCGCTCCATACCGATCAATCAGCTGACCGTACGCCGGTACTGCATTTCCGATCTTGTCCCTGACCTCTTGCATAAAACCCGCAAAGCCCTTCTGCTGAAATGCCGCAGCATGAAACTCCAGCCCCAAAGCGGCGGCGGCTTCTTTTGCTTCCGAGGATGGCTTGATGATGTTCGTGAAAGCGGCTTTGAGCCCCGTCGTTGCTTTCGATGTCGCAAGACCATTTTTCGTGAGCTGGACGTAAGACGCGCCTATTTCCTCTACCGAAATCCCCAGTTGTTTGGCAATCGGGAGCATATCCCCCCAACTGCTTGCGATCTCACCGGCCGTCGTCTTACCCAGCCTTTGCGTCGTGAGAAGAACGTCCGATACATGCTTTCCGAACTCTACCGATTGATTTCCATAGATGTTCATTGCTGTCGTCATACCGTCGATGGCCGTCACTGTATCAGTAAAACCGCCGATGGAAAGCTGGACCGCCGTATCGACATGATCCGCCATATGGTCGGATACTTCTCCAAGCGCAGACGCCAGCTGATAAGTGGCTTCATTGATTTCCGTTACTGCAACCCCATACTTCGAAGAGATGTCCAGCATATCCTCTTCCAGCCTATCGACATTCAAAACGCCGTCCACATCCAAGGTCTTAATTTTTTTGATCCCCTGCTCAAAATCCGAAAAAAGCTTTGTCGCCGCCGTTCCGATTCCGACAAGCGGAAGAGTAAAGGTTCTTGTCATGCTTGAGCCAAGCGTCCCCATCGCCCGGGAGAGAGAGCCTGCGCGCTGTTCCATTGTTCTTGTCTGATCGAGAAACACGCTGAAATCCCGTCTTGCTCCTTGCAGTCCCGCACGGAATCGGCTGGTATCCAAATCCAGAAACGCTATCGCACTACCGGCTGAAATCATGGTCTCACCACCTTTTAAATCGTGTGAAAATCGTGCGAAATCCACACGTTTTTTCGCATGAAAAAACCACCCTTGCGAGTGGTTTTTATTCAAAAACTTATCAAATTACACCATTTTCAAAAGTTTCTTCTTTAATTCCTCAACCCCCATAACTATTGCGTCCGTACGAGAAACGTTAAGTTTTCTTGAACATTCCTCTATATCGAGTATCTCCTTTGGGGATAGTCTTAATGTCAATTTGTCTGTTCGAGGATCTTTATTTTTTGCAGGCCTTCCCATTTTTTTCTTTTCGATAATATCCCTTGCCTTTCCCTTGCCGCTTTGATAAAATAGAATTTACAAGGTGGTGGCAAGCCCACCCTGTAATTTTCCCCCGACCTCTTTAGAGGTCTTTTTTAATTTTCAAGTGATTGTTGTAGATTTTCGATCGTCTTTTCAAGTTTTTCCACCTTGTCATCCTTTGCGATTTCATCCTTTGCGTCTTTGAGTTCCTTAATCAACATTCTCAAAAAAGCGTTAAATTGCTTATCCGTCATTCCCATCGTTTCCATTTTGCTCTCCTTTCCGCTCTTGCCCGCATACTCGCTTGGTTTCCCTTGCTGTACTTATATTATATACTTTGCACGTCTTAAAGTCAAGAGGTTTCCAAAATTCTTTCCGAGAAAAAACCACCCTGTAAAGAGTGGTTTTTGATTTACTTATTTCAATTTCTACATCGCCAATTTCTCGATCAATGCCTCCTGCAAGGTCTTCGAGAAGTTGATCCCTTCCCGCTCCGCTTTCTCATTAAGCCAACTTGGAATCGTCAGTGTTTTCTTGACCGCTTTATCCATTTTGCTTAAATCGATATCCACAGAGATCATGGTGACAAAAGAATGTTCATCCACCGCAATATCCTTCGGATAGCTTGCCGGATTTAATTTTTCGCCATCCAGCAGCATACTCGATAAATGAAGATGCAGTGCCCCTTTCGCATCCTCCAAAATCTCCTCCAAAGTATCCCCTTGTGCATTGCATCCGTCTACATCCGGAAACTCTCCCCAGAATCCGTCTTCGTCATGAATAATCATCGGATAATGAAATAACATCATCAGGCTCCTTTCCCCATCGAAACAAGGGCTTTATTTCAGCCCATGTTTCTGAATGATTTTCCTTGCAAGGTTCGGGTTCATCTCTTCGCTATGAACTGCCAGCGTTTCTCTTTTTCCATCTTTGAACAGATGGTGATGACTTCCTTTCATTCGCCTGATTTCCCATCCGTTCTTTAGGAAAAGCTTTAGCAATTCTCGATCTTTCATTCCCTCACCTCCTGATTCTATTTTACTACGTGTATACGTGTTTGTCAATGGGAATATTGAAATTCTTTATCCGATGGTATGAAAAAACCACCCTTTCGAGTGGTTTGAAATCCTTAGCTGCTTGGTATCAGGCGATATCCCCTTCGCCCCAGTTCATATCCCCTTGTGAACATTTTTTCCAGAATCTCCGTTTGGTAATTCGGCTTCGCTTTCACAATCGCTCCATACAAACTCCCGTGTTCGTCATGCGAAGGCGGCCTCCCGATCCATTGTTCGTGATACTCCCTCCAGAGCCTTGCTGTTTCATTGTACGGGTGGATTCGTTTTCTCTTTGCAAGTGCTCGTTTGTTCTTTTTCATCTTAGTGCACCTCCGACAGTAAGGAATAATGTACCTTGTAATTCTTCCCCTTGGCGGAGATCATCAGCGGATAGTTGCTTTCCGTCAGCCAATCTGACACCTTGCCAATGACGCTTTCCTTATACTGATATTCTACTCCGGTATGCCCGTTTCGCTCAAAGCTGGTCAGCTCCTTCTCCTCGTCCTCAATCCCTACCTTTGTCAAGATCGCTCCGATTGCCTGCGCATGTGGATTGCCGTTTTGAGACATCACTCCAAGGATTTTCGCAATCGCCGTCTTGTCATAGAGCTTGCTTTCCTGCTCAAAGCGCTCCATCGGTAATTCCACTCCCGCCTTGCCGTAGAGCTGACGCAGAAGATAAAATTGATACTCCGGTTTCATTCCGGCTTTCTCCATCACCGGAAGAATCGTCCGTGCGGCGTTGTTGATGCTGGATAACTTCTCTTTCGCTACCCTCTTTACCGCTCCACTTCCCGTCAGTTCTTGCTCCATCTCATGAAACTTGTTGATGTAAACCGCGGTAAATACCGCCCCTTTTTCTCCGGTCAGCTTATTCGCTATAAACTCACAGCCTTTTTTGGTGATTTGATAGCAAGGTCTTTCTTGCTTATTCTTGTCGAAATACTGAGATTTCAGGAAAAAATCGCCCACCCCAATTTTGGGGGCGGCGCTTATGTGTTGTATATACGAATCAATATCCCTCATTAAATGGTCGTGCCTTTTCCCTACCATCTCCGCTACTTCTCTGCTGTCTAAGGTGTAATCTTTTTTCGTTGAATTTGCCATCAGATTTTTTTCCATACAAAAAACCTCCTTCAAACACATTCTTACCAAAAGTCATTGAAAGAAGTTTCTCCTCATAGTATACTATTTACAAGAAGGAAACTTCTAACCTGAAACAGTCTGCCTATCCGCCAAGATAAGAGTGCAGGCTGTTTCTTTATTTTTCATCATTCCCATACAAATCTTTCTTGATTAACTCCACCAAATAATCCTTTAATGTAATATTTTCTTTTGCGATGTGGATTTTCAACTCTCGATGAAGTTTCTCGTCAATGCGTATGGTTATCGTCTTTTCAGACAATATTTTCACCTCCTCAATACTATTATACTGCAATACTGCAAATAGTCAAGGGGGTAATATAACTATTTTCCATCACCGGAAAAATCGTCCGTGCGGCGTTGTTGATGCTGGAGAGCTTTTCACTTTTCTTTCTCGGCGTTTGATACTCTCCTGTTTTTCGGATTTCTTTCAAGATTGCTTTGACTTGCTTCTTGAATTGTTTTGCAATCGGTTTTCTGCTCTGCATAAGGACTTCGTAAAGGCCGTCCTCTGTAAGCATCCAAACTTCTCTTTTTTGACCTGATGGCGATATTATCGCCTTCAGCTTTTCATCATCATCAACATTGCTTATCATTTCATTTGGCTTGTTATGTTCTATCCACTCCGCAACATCTTTCGCTAAAAATAGTGGATTCTCAAAATCACCAAAAACCCGAAACTCTTTATCCAATACTACTCTTTCATCAATGATTTCCAGTTGCTTTTTCATACTATTCTCCTTTCAATATTTGAAAGAAGTCTTTCTATGTGATACAATAATTGATAGAAAGAACTTTCTTTCTGGATTAGAGTGTTGTTTTCGTTGGTAGCGGTGCAACACTCTATTTTTTGTTCTAACAGTTATTCTTCCTCTGCAACTATCAACTCTATACCTTTTCTAACTGCTTCGGCTCTGGTTAACGCATTCCTCTTGGCATAGTTTAACAGCTTTTTGTTCAAGTCTTCTGTTACTCGTACTTTAATGTCCACAGTCAGAGGATTGTCTGTTGGTCTGCCCATTTTCTTTTTTTCTTTTTCGATAATATCCCTTGCCTTTCTCTTGTCCTCTTGATAAAATGGTCGTTAAGAAGAGGGGGACAAGTCCCTCGTTCTTAACTTTTGCGATTGCCCTGCTATTTATTTAGTAGGGTTTTTTTCTGCCTCTTGGATGACTTTTTCAATGACCTCTTTCGCTTTTTCCTCATTCCCGCTTTCGAGTAATGCTTGGATGGAGTAGAGGAGTGTCAACAGTTCCAATCTTGTCATATCGTCCATTTTGTTCTCCTTTCTCTTGCCCGACTCGCTCGGTACTTGTGCCCTTTAGGGTATTCCCTTGCTGTAATTATATTATATACTATTGAGTTCCAAAAGTTAAGAGGTTTTCTAAAACTTCTCCGCCGACCCAGATTTCCCCATGAAAAAAGCACCCTTTCGAGTGCTCTATTAAATACCTTATGAAATACCATTCTCAAACTCTATCGCCTCACGAATGTCATCGCCAATAGCGCGCCAATCCGACTGTATTGCTTTATAATCCGCTTCTTTTGATGATTTAGAGTCGTTATATTTGCTCAATGTTCCTGCCCAATCAAATAAACGCCCTACTCCTTCCCAAAAAGACGGTTCCGAAAATAGAAAGCCTGTTCTATTCATTATTCTCCTCTCCTTTGTGTTTTATTGTATACCACAACCGCCGGAAAGTCAAACATAGAAGATTCTGAGATGTAAGAATGCCTTCCTAATTTATCTTACCGTATTCCAAGTTTCTCTTTCAACGCCTCCTGCAGCGTCGCTGAAAAATTGATATTTCTCTTTTCCGCCTCATAGCTTAACCAAGAGGGAATCGTACAATTCTTCTTTACCGTCTTGAGGTCATTTTTCCTTCGGTATTCCGCAAAATCCACATCCACGAGTGTCTTCATTTGCCCTTGATGGACTTCAATTTTTTCAAGAGGCGTCGCTTCCGGAAGAACTTTGGATCGATCTTCGATTTCCAGTCCCAGCATCCCGATAGCATCCCTTGCCATTTCCATTGCATCCGCCATATCTTTTCCCTGTGTTCCGATCCCAAAATCCGGGATATCCACTACCCACACATCTTTTCCCTGCTCCATTACAATCGGATAGACCTTTTTCATTTTACCTGCTCCTCTCTATATCAACGAAAGATGATCCGGACAAGGGCTTTTTATTTCAGCCCTTGTCTGCTTATGATTGCTCTTGCAAGCATTTCATCAATTTCTCGATGTCTCGGTACGGCTTCCATTTTTTCTCCTTTTGCGTATACGTCATGTTTCGCTCCGTTTCGGAGAAGTTTCCAACCGTTCTGCTCCAGCATCCGAATCAAATCCCTTCGTTTCATTTCCGATCCCCCTTTATACTTTATATTATACGCCTTTTGTGCGTATAAGTCAACAGGGAGATTTGATTTTATAGAGATTTTTTCTATCCGATGGCGTGAAAAAAGCACCCTTTCGAGCGCTTTATTCACTACCTTATGAAATACCGCCGCTCTCAAGCACAAGAAAAAAGAGCCCGCTATCCTTTTCCGCTGATCCTTGCAATCAGTTCACTCATCGTAAGCGTCTCCTTCTCCTCCGCCTCAGAAGCAAGATGATTCACAAGGTTTCCATCGTCATCTCGCTCTGTCAGCAGGCTGTGATAGTTCATCGCAAACTCGTCCATGCAAAAGGCTTCATAGCTATTTTTTAGCCTTAAGATCGAGCTGACTGACTGCCTGTTGTGCCGACTTAATGACAAAATCCTGATAAAGGACTTGGATTTTGCGAAAGTTTTCCAGCTCCTTCACGCCTCCCGTTGCGAAAGAATAGATTTCCTGCAGCTGCATATCCGTCAGGGTGATTCCCGCCTCTTCGATCTCGCGGTAGCTCGGACTGACAAGCGCCGCTTTCGCAATCGGAAGGAACACCTCGCGGAGCCTGCTGATATCTTCATTCTTGGAGAGAGCCTCCTCCACGCCCTTACCGACGAACAAGTCTTTGAGCAGCCCCATCAGCTCATTTGGAATCTCTCCGGATCGTGCGACCTCCAAAACGGACGGTCTTTTCAGCTCCACCGCAATCGTCCCCGTTCCTGCAAAGTCCTCTATCTCAACCACCTCCGTCGAGCGTTTCTTCAGCTCCTCGATGGTAATGACCTTTTTCATCTCTTTCATGATATCCTCCTTCTAAAAAAGGGAGCGTCACGCTCCCCTTAGTCCGGCAATGTCTCCAGCTCCTCAATTTTGACCGGTTTTTCTCCGATCTTCGCCGATGTCCTCAGTGTGTAGCTCGGCATAATCCATTCTCCGTTTTTGAACGAAAACTCCGCGGGCTTTCCCTTCGCGTAGCCAAAGGTAAACTTTGCGTAAGACAGGGTCTCTCCGTTGGCGTCCTTCTCCTCACAGTACACGGAAATTTTGAAGGGTTTTCTCTTCGTCGCCTGTCCGACCTCGGGCCCCTCATAGCTCTCGAAGGTGACATTATCATCGTTCTTGTACTTCACTTTTCCGCCGTCGATCAGAGCAAAGGCCTCCGGCGACATCGCTACCTCTTTCAGCGTCAGATCATATCCCAGGATCAGATCTTCCAGCTTGTTCTGTGCCATGATCGTATTGAATACGCGCAGAATATCCTCTTTCCCTTCCGATACAAAGGGCTTGCATCCGATCTCATCCGCGGTCGTAATACGGTATTTGAGCGGATCGCTGTCATAGGTCTCGATCTCCACCCGGACGATATTCGCCATCGGAATGGACTTTATTGTTTTCATTGCGGCCATCCTTCCACCTCCATCATGCTTTCATCAAAATATACTCGATACGGAACGTGTAGCAACTCGGATCCTCTTCATAGATGACCGGCGTTTCCGTTCCGGTCTTTCGTATGTCCGTCAGTTCCTGCATTGCGTCCACGACTTTCTTGCGATATTCCTCCAGCGTCGAGTATCGCTGAAAAGGAATGTATACGAAGAGATCAAAATATCCTCTGGAATGACTCGTGCCGGCGTGACTCGCCTCGCCTCCGTGCTTGAGGACAACGAACGAATCCTTATAGGGTCCCTTCTTCATCCCCGGAGCCTGCACCTCCAGTCCCTTCGCCTTCAAATGCTTAAAAATTTTCTTCCACATACTGCCTCACCTACGGATTCAGAAGATTCGCCATCCCTTGTACAATCTCAGATTCAAGAGCCCGAACCGTGGGATTCAGGATGGCGTATCTCTTCTCGTGCGCAAATTCCAGGTATTGGAAATAGCTGACATTTCCGGAGACATAGACTCTCATCTTATCTCCTTCCCATTCACCACCGCCTGTAATAGTCCGTCTTGCTGTTCCGCTTCGATTTTCCCAAGGTGCATTCTCTTTTGCGTAAGCCTCCATCTTTTTACCGGCGGTTTCTCCATAAAGTTCTATGGCTCTTTCCATCCGTTCTTCCAGAGCAGTCAGACCGTTGAATAGTCCCTGTGCATTCCAGTTCATCACACCACCTCGCAATACATCTCAAAACAGGCGGATTCAAACTTCCCAAGGTCGATGATCTTGTAACGGTCGCCGTTGTACGAAAACTCATCATACAGGCGGATTTTCTCACTTTCCGCATCCCGGGCGACCATCAGGCGATACTCGATATCCCTCTTGGCGGTCTCGCCGGAGGTCGAGACCGAGACCTTGAGGTTCGGGTTCTTCGCATAGAAATATCCCGTCACCTTCGTCACGGTGCTTTCTCCCTCCGGCTCCCCGAACTCATTTTCTCCCCTTCGAAGAATCTCAATCGGGCCGCCGAACTCTTTCAAGATGTCCGCAATCTCCTGCGCTGTGACAAACTCCACATTCATCGTGCATCGCCTCGCTTCAGAATACGGAATCCGCCTTTTTTAGGATTCATAAATCCAAGGCCCGCGATCTCCTCCCTGATATCGTCGTACAGACCGGCCTTGATTCCCGCTAATATCTTTTCTTTGAACCTCTCTGCCAGAGAAAGCCAATATTCCCGGTTGTTCGGCTTTTCCAGCCCCGAAGGAAGTTTGATACTGTCTACCCTCGCTTTCTTCATCAGACCGTCGTAGATCGCCAAATCCACCACATTCAGATTCTTCTCCAAAAGAAAAGGAAGCTCCTCCTCCGTAAAAAAGGGAAACTTCCTCTCTTCCAAATCAAACCGAATGGTCTGGATCGCTGCTTCTTTCTGCTCCTGCGTCAGCACTCTCGGCATCTCTACTCACCCGCCTTCAAAGCCTCCAACAATTCCGCTTTCTTCATCTTCTCGAACCCTTCGATTCCTCGTTCCTGCGCAAGGTCTCTCAGTGCATCGACATTCATCTTCTCGAACCCTTCGATTCCTCGTTCCTGCGCAAGGTCTCTCAGTGCATCGACATTCATCTTTTCGATGTCTTCCTGATCTGATTCGATGTCCTCTGCCTCAACCGGAACATACCCCAGCTCCCGGTAGTCCTGCTCAAATGCGCCCCTCGGCACATCCAGCACATAATCGCCTCTTTGTATCTTCATCGCTTCCTCCTTTCGAAAAAGAGCGGTTTCCCGCTCTATTACGGTGTTGTATCCATGATGTAGATCTCATCGATACGCTCAAACGACGGAAGGGTGATCATCGAAACCTTGGTTTCCACATTCACCGGATCCACTCGCTTGGAAGTGGTGATTGCCATACCGACATTGACGACCTCTACTTGTGCATCCGTACCGCTCATCAGATCCGATTCCTCCGGCGTGGTACCGAACATAGTCGCTCCGAGCATTCCATCCGGAAAGAGAACCACTACATCGTCCGGAACATAGTTTTTCTCTACGCCCGCTTCGTCTTTGAACATCTTGTCATACACCTGAATGTTGATTCCGAGCTTGCTTCTGAAGTACATCTTTGCCATTTCTTCTGTCACGATGATATTCTCTCCGGAGAGAACATTCATATCCATCTTGATGGACTTACTCATCGCCATGTTCGCAAAGGTTTTTGAGTTCATGATGAGACGGGTCGGTTTTGTTCCGGTGTTCTTTGCCACCGTCTGCTGCGCTTTCTGAATGTCGATCACCGGATTGGAAGTAGCGTGCGTCGCCCAGCTTACCGATGCGTTTCCTTTGTGCTCCGGCTTCATCTTGTAGTCATAGTCCAGTGCGACCCCGTTCGCTGTGACTGCGATCCGTCCAGTCGTCAGCAGCTGCATGCGGAGTCTCTCCTCCTGCGCCTCCGCTCCGTCCAGAAGATTTGTCACATCATCAAAGATCTTCGTCAGCATCAGATCGAGATACTGTGAATTATCCGCGTGCAGGAGCTTGTTGATCTCCTGTCTGTCCTTCTCCATGATGAGGAAACCTTCTTTGAAGAACGGCATCTCCGTCTCCACCTTCGCAAGACCGATTCGGTCTCTAAAGGTTACATTCGCATCGAAGGCAGACGGTTTCAGCGCCACCGGAAGTCCCTGCGATCCTTTAATCCAGCTGATGTCGAGTCCCAGCTGTTTTTTCCTCGGAAAAAGAACCTCTCCAAGGTACGGGATTCGATTGCTGGTCTTTGTTGCATAGTACAACGCAATCTCTTTTGCGTTTACCAAGTCATAGATTGTTTTCGGCATTGTCTTCCCTCCCTACTTCATAAACTTAATCATTGTCATCGCCTTCTGTGCCGCGGCGGACGGAGGCGTCTGCATCTTCGTCAGATCCACAAATCCAAACAGGAGCATCGCTCCTTCTTTCTTGCCGTGCGTCACATCCACGTCGTACAGAAGGATTCCCTCCGCCGTCGCCGTGTCGTCCTTGATCACCGGTTCGTTCGGATTTTCCAGTACCGTCTTTGTCTTTCCCTTGACCGGCGTTCCGGCGGGTACGATCTTCTTCCCGTCCACTGCGGATACGCCGGTATCGTCCACCAGGACAGACATTGCTACCGACGGCTCGAATTTCAGGATGTTTTTCCGGTTGTCAAAATTGGTTTCTACAAATTTACTCATCGTCTCTCCTCCTACTTAAAATACGGATTCTCTGTGACCACTTTCAGGCTTTCGTTCTGCTGTTTGGCCAGCCGCAGTCCGAGACTTTCCGGCTCACTTCCTCCCTGCTGTCTGCCGAAGTTGCCGGAGCCTCCCGTTCCCGCTCCCTGCTTTTCCTCATACAGATACGAATCCTTTTTCCTGCTCTCCTCCAGAAGCGGATCAAAGCCCTTGAGGTGTTCTCCATCAAGGGATACCCCCGAAAGATCCATCGTTGCCTTGACCGCCTTGAGATTCTTCGCTCCTGCTGCGGTCAGCGCGTTGTCGATAGCATATTCCAGTTTCAGTCTCTCCAGCTCCTCCTTGCTCTTTTTCTCCGCCGCTTCAAACTTCTCTTTGTACTCCTGCGCCGACTTCTTGATGTCCTCAATATTCATTCCCTTGTAGGACTCAATCGTCTTGTTTGCCTCCGTCAGCTGCTCCTGCACTGTCTTCGCCTGCGCCTTGGCGGTTTCCGCTTCGCTCTTGTACTTCCCGACGTCCTTACCGTTTTCCGCCATTACAAATTGAATCTGTTCGTCGGTCAGTCCCTGCGCTTTCAACTCTTCTGTTTTCATGATACTCTCCTTTCCGCATAGGCTTTTTAGGGCGTTGCCTTGCCCTTGCGCTGCCGATTATAGGTTCGGCCAACCCATTTTTGACATAAAAAATACCCTTACGGGCACACGGTAGACCTGTTTAACGACTATTGTCCAAAGTCAACTATCCTGCGATCTTCTTTGCGCTCTCCTGAGTGATGAACGTCTTTATCCGCTCATAACCCCAACCCAGATTGATTAAAGAAGAAATTAACATCTCCATTTGCTCCACTTCTTTCAGCTCCTCGCTTGAGATATAATCTCTCAGACTTTCTTTTCCTTTCACTCGATACTGCTCTTTAAGATCATGGAACGACTTTCCGAACAAGGTCTTATAGATCAGCTTTGTGTAATTCGGATACATAAACCTTTTATTTGGGCTTTCCGCTACTTTCATTTTGATAGTATCCGTCAGGATATGTCGAACCAACTTGCCTTTTTCGCGTTCAATTTCCCATTGACGACGCTCTTCATAAATACGCTTCAACGCTTTCTCCATGACGTTGAAAGCATGTATGAAGTCTATTTTGAATTTCAATGCTTTTTCGCCGGTGAATCCCATTACAAGCAAAGAAAAACCATCCCTGTTAATCAGGTATTCTCGTCGAAATCTATTCATACTGTCTTTGTAGCTTGATTCTATGAAGTAAGATATCGCCAATTTTGGCGGTATCTTTTCGATTAAGGATTCGATATCTCGGATGACCTTATCATGCTCCTTTTCGAAAGCATCTGCTACTTTTCTGCTGCTCGTTGTTAATTGTTCTTCATTCTTCTTTCCTGTAATTTCAACCAACATCATAATAATTACTCCCTTCTAATAATTATTTTTGACATTATAAAAGAGCCTTTGAACGACTTGCTCAGGTCATTTTTTTGCATGAAAAAACCACCCTTTCGAGTGGTTTATTAATCAACCTCTTGCATCATATGGCTTTCAGGTCAAATATGTCCGCTACTTTTTTAGTTTTCTTTCCTTAAATCCTTGCGTATTAGATGGATAATGTAATTGGATATTGTTCTGTTTTCTTTCTTTGCTTTCTTTTTTATCTCTTCATGAAGTTCCTCATCAATCCGAATATGCAACCTTTTTTCCTTTTTACTTTCCATCACCTATTCCCTTCCTCTTCCCTTATGTGGTATAATGAAGATACTCGGTGGTGGCAAGCCCCACCAAGTATCTTTTGAGTCTGCCCTGCTATTGATTTAGTAGGGCTTTTACTTTTTCTTTCGCTTCCTCAAGGTCTTTACTTTCATTTAAGATTTCAAGAATTTTACGAATCGTATTTTCTTCCGTAACCTGTTTGAGAAGTTCTCCAACATTCATTTCTTCGTTCATTCTCTTCTCCCTTCCGCCGCTTGCCTGCATACTCGCTCGGTTTCCCTTGCTGTACTTATAGTATACATTATTGTGTTCCCATGCTGTACTTATAGTATACATTTTTGTTTCGGTGTTGAAGCTTTACTATTTCTGTAGTAGAGCTTCTATTTTTTTTATCAATTCTTCCTTGTCATCCGTATCTTTGATGATTTGAAGAATCATCTTGATTAACAGCACCATTTCACTGTTTGTCATATCGTCCATCCTGTTCTCCTTTCTCTTGCTCAACTCGTAAGTTCTTGCCTTACTGTACTTATATTATATATTATGTGTATCCAAAAGTCAAGAGGTTTTCTAAAACTTTTCCGCCAATCCAGAGTTTCCCCTCGGAAAAAGCACCCTTTCGAGTGCTTTTTTAACTACCTTATGAAATTACACCGTTCTCAAACAACTCGCGAAAGATTTTTTCGATTCCTTGGTTTACCACATCCGTCTTAGTCAGCCCCAACCTTTTCGCACAGTATTCCAAGCGATTCCATTGCTCATCCGTCATCCGTATCCTTGTTTGATGAATCTTTGGATCGTCCGTCGGTCTGCCCATTTTTTTCTGTTCTTTTTCGATAATGCACCCTTGCCTTTCCCTTGCCCTTTTGATAGAATAGACTTACAAGGTGAGGGCAAGCTCACCCTGTGGTCTTTGGTGTCTGGAGCCTTATTTTTCTAATAAGGCTTCTATTTTTTTGATCGTTTCTTCTTTGACTCCATCATCCTTGAGGATTTGGATTACCATTTTGATAAATATCTTGAATTGCTCATTTGTCATGCCTTCCATTTCGCTCTCCTTTCCGCTCTTGCCCGCTGACTCGCTCGGTACTTGTGCCCTTTAGAGTATTCCCTTGCTGTACTTATATTATATATTATGTGTATCCAAAAGTCAAGGGGGTTTCTAAAACTTTTCCGCCAATCCAGAGTTTCCCCACGAAAAAAGCACCCCTGAGAGGGCTTATATCCCCTTCCCGGATACCATAAAATCCTTGTACAGCATACTCGGCTGGATGTCTCTGTTGTTCTGATACTTCCCGCTTTTATAGGCTTCGTACTCGCCCTCGATCTCATGATAATAGATTTGGCATATCTCCACCTCGGGATACACGATCACCGGATGGATACAGTAGATTTCCAGCGTCCAATATCCCGCAAAACCCACGTCACCGAATCCCGCCGTCACATGAATCGAGAGTCCGAGACGTCCAATCGAGGAACGTCCCTCCAGCATAGGCACGATATTTTCCGTTCTCGTATACTCCAGCGTCCGTCCGAGATAGAGTTTGTTCGGTTTCAGCAGGAGTCCCTCTTCCGGTATCGTGATTTTCTTTACCGGATTGGGCGTTTTCATATCCAATACATCCGTATCGTATACCATCAACTCGTTGTGTAAACGAAGATTATAGCTGTTAGGATTCAATCTCCTTTCATCGAAAGGGTCGATGATGATGTCCTTCCCCAGCCGCTTCATGATCTCTTTTCCCGATAAAATCAAGGTATTCTCCTTTCAGGCATGAAAAAAGCAACAGTCCCTTGACCATTGCTTTTATAAAAACGGTGTCACTTCCTTCGCTCCTTTGAGTAAGCGATACGCCTTTTTCATCATAGCGTTCTCTTCCAAATATTCCAGTCCCTTCAAGGTGATCTTGGCATTTTGGGGATTGACCGAGGTTAATTCGCCGATCTTTTGAATGGCAACCCCTGAAACATACCCCTCCTGCACAAGGATTTCCAAAATAGCGTTACGCCTTGCGACCGAAATACCCAGCATCTGAGCCGAGATACAGTCTGTATTAAAAATCTCGCTGTCCATCGACTGCTCCATACACCTGAGTATTTGATAGATGATCTTGAAGTAGTTCACTACTTCCTCCTAACCAAACTTTATGAAACTCTTGCGACAAAGCCTTTTTTATGGTATTCTATTTTTAAGGATGAAGGAGGTTCCGTTCCCCCTAAACCCCTTTTTTAAGGGCTGGGAGCGGCGACTCTCCTTCATCTCTTTTTATAGGATCCTATTATCTTGTTGTCTCTCATGATTACCACCTCATCCACAAATCTCGTATGTTTCGACGAATAGATCAAATTTACCTGATCCACTATTTTGTCTGTAGAGATTTTTGAATTACTTACATCTATAACAAAACTATCCGCCTGCCCTTTACTTCGCCTCACCATATCATATAAGGCATTTTTCCCCTGACCTGTGGGTGTTTTTAGATCATACGATACATTCTCAATCAAGTAATCAGGCGTCTTTATGTTCTTAGGATAATTTATCCTCGGAACCATCTTCACTTCTTTTCCGTACTTCTTAGCGATAAGTTCAGCAACCCTCTTTTCATTTTCTCCATAGTCCAAAATGACATGGTGTCCATCTACCTTATGCAAAACACTATCCACTTCATATTCCAGTAAGTCCGATACTCGTTTCGCGCCTTTGCTGTCAACAATTCTCCATTTCTTGCTGTTGTCATAATAGGGTCTTCCGGGCTCGTGCTTCTTCTCTTGTTCCGATACTTTTTGTTTCTCGGGCTCATTGGATGGTGGTCGATCACTTCCTCGTGCCATCTGCCCCAAGGCGGCTCCGATTTCCTCCATCGACTTCGTGATCACCGAGTAGGTCGTACAGAGCCCCAGCGGATGATCCAGCGGCACTTCGTCCATCTTGAATACCTGCCCGTGCCGGCTTCGGCACAGCTCGCAAGTCCTTGTTGAAAGGGCGGAATGCCATTTTATGCCATCGGCAAACGGATTTTCTTTGGCCGCTCGGATGGTCGCCAGCTGATAGGCGTGGGTGATGGAGGTGCTCGCCAGCCGGAAGGCGTTAAAATCAATCGTTTTGTTCCCGGCGTTCGGGTAGACCCTGCGCCACTGAAAATCTTTCTTTGCCGACGGATGGAGGTATGTTTCCAGGTCTTTCGCCAGCTCCAGCGTGCTCTTCTTCTGCAGGAGACCCTGCCGGATGATGTAGTCCACGCCCTTCCGATCCTGTTTGGAGTAGTTCCATATCCTCGCCGAAAGACCGGCTCCGTCCTGATAGAACTTACCTGCGATCAGTTCCTGGGCGACTTTCTCCGGGATCTTCGCCAGATTCGCCATGATCTCATGCGCTTTGGCTCCCGGAATGTTCATGAATAGTCCTTGCTCCGGAGCCACGCCGTAGCTCGCGGCGTTTTGAATGTATCCCTGAATGGATTTCAGGAGCGCCGGATTCAGCTTTTCAATCCTTTTTCTCAGCTCTTCCTGATACTGTACCGCCCAGATATTCGGGTTCGTCGCGTGGATCGTGCCGGCAATGTCCTTATAAGCCGCAGCGTACAGCTTGGCAAGCTCCTTCTTGCACTTGACTGTCTCTTTCAACTTCTTCTTTCTTGCCTCTTCTACCAGCTTCCGATAAGTCTTATTCATCCCTCATCGCCTCACCGAAGATGTGATCACTCTCCAAGAGGTCTTTCTCTGCCTTGATCTGGTTGATTTCATCGTCTGCCTGCGATCCTTCGAGATTCTCCCATTTCTTCAAGTAGGACTTGATGGAGCGCACCTTCGTCGTGACCTCCTGCATATCCAGCGTCTTTTCTTCTTGTTCATCTTCCAAGAGCGGGTAGACATTCTGTACCTCGATTCTCAGGTCTGTCAGTGCCGGAAGCTCCTGTAAATGATACGCTTTCGTCATCTCCAAAATTGCAAGACACATCCACTCCAGCGCCGGCTGCCACGCCATGTATTTTTCCTCGCATCGTGTGATGAGCTGCCAGTACAGGGCTTTCATGGACTTTCCGGAGGTCATGACTCCTTTGAGATCCTCCAGCGTCAGCATTGGAATGTTCAGTGCCTCGAAGAGCTCGCTCTTGATTCGGTCGAGAGTGTTTTCCAGCTTTTCCCCGTACCCGAAGGAGCTTTCTAATTTTCCCATCTGCGCCTGCTTCTCGCTGCTCGGATCGGAATGCAGCTCAATGAGCGCCCCTGGAGCGATGATCATGTCCTTGAGGCTTTCTTCTTCGGCGTCTGTCGCCACGGTCTGCGGGAACAGATTAAACCGCAGCGCGTCCACATCGTCCGAGGACAGCTTGTTGAAAATCATCTGATTGCGCTGTAGCTCCTCGACATCGGATTCGCCTTTAAGGTCGCCTGTGAGCCCGTCGTTGAGGATGACATACGCAGGAATGAAGTTCAGGCCGGTATCGTGATGATCTAAAATGCTTTCGATCAATTCCCCGTTCCCGTTGTAAATCCCTTCATCGACAAAACATCTCTCATTCTCCATGTAGTATTTCTGTTTCCAGAACCGCTGCTCCCTCTTATCGTCCTTTTGATTGATCGCATAAAAAAAGAGGATCTTGTCCAGTTCATCCACATCGTCGTCCTTGGGTTCAAACACAAATTCCAGTGCCGGCCGGAAGGATACCTTGATGGGTGTTCCCTCGCCTCCGCTGAGTTTGAGTGCTACTCGCTTACCGATGAAACAGTCTCTTGCTCCTTTGAGGAGCTTGTCACGGAACAGGCTCTTTTTGAGCACCTCTTCCAGATACGCCTGTATCTCCTCGGCTGCTTCTTTGTTGTCCGACAGTACACGGATCTCCGGACTCTTCCCAAAGAGGAATCTCGCCTCTTCTTTGATCAATTTCTTGATGAAGTTCGTGATCTTCTTCGTCGGCTCGTAGTCCAGTACCGGCGTTTCCCATTCCTGCCCTTTTCCCTCGTAGATGTCGTAGAGGCGTATGATCTGCGTCATGTCTCTTGTGACCTCTGCGCCGTAGATTCCTTCGATTTCTTTTTTGATGAGGTCCATATTGACCATATCATCTTGCCCCCTTTCCGGAGTGATTGATTTTCTTCTTGATATCCGCTACCTCATATCCATCCAGTCCATACCACATAGCGGACATACAGTGACTGTCGATGTTGAATTCGTCATAGATGAGTTGCTCGTCTTTATCTTTCGCATAAGTAAGCGTCTTTAGCTCTCGAATGGCATTTTCACATTGGTCGGAACAGATGATTTTTCGAAAGCGTTTCATCTTCTTAGTGTTTGCCAATCTGCTTCCGGCAAACTTCTTCGCTCCGATCATCTTAAATCCTTCCTGCTGATAAAAAGCAATCGCTTTTGGCTCGGCGCTGTCGGCTCGAATCCGTTCTTTGCTCCTGCGGAACTCCTCCAGTTCCTTGGCTGTCTTATCATCCGTCATCTTGTTCTTGTAGTATTCCCAGTAGATGTACAGTACCTTTTCTTTGTCATCAATCGCCATCCGCAGCACCGCATTGAACGATTCTTCAAATCCAAAGTCCATTCCAACCCGATAGAACCTCTTCGGGATATCGCCGATATGATTCAGTACCTCCTGATGTTCCATCACTTCAAATTGTGGAAGAACTAAGATCCCATTCACTCCATATCGCCCTTTTCTTGCGATTCGGTAGAGATCTTGATCATAGTTTTTCATCTCTTCCAGCTCTTCCAGATAGCTCTTTGGAAGAAAGAGATTGTCGTCTGCGGTCGAGTGGTGATAGTAGGTATTATCGAGTTTAATTTCTCCCTGCTCATACAGAGTCTCATCGTCCAATATGATTCTTTTAGGGGCCGCCAGCTCGTCCATAAAAAAATGTTTGTAGGTCCAGTTTGCCTTTTCGACCGGATTGGATGACAGGATCATGTACAGCGGCAAGGATGGATGTCTCATACGACCGATCAGCTCTTTGAATCCCTCATACTTCACCTCGGAGCATTCCTCGATCCAAATGATTGAGATGTTATGGATTGATTTCAATTTCTTCGGCTTATCCATCCCTTTGAAGATCACTTTGGAACCATTCGGAAACTTGAGCTGCATCGGCGAAGTGATGGCAACCACTTTCGACCTGCTCCTTTTTCCGTCGGCCAATAGATCCATATCGTCGAGGATCTCCAAAAACAAAGAAAAACAACTCTCGCGAATGGTTTCGTATACCTCTCGAACCACAAGGCATGTCCTTTTCTCTTCGTACAGTTTCAAAATTAGCTTCAGTGCTACATGATAGCTCTTAGATGATCCGTATCCGCCGGTAAGGAATTGGTATTTTGAGTCCCAGTGAAAGAGGAAGTTCTCAAATTTTGGGTTAATCTCTTTCGTGATCTGCACCGCTCTCACCTTTTCTCAATATCTGAATGCTGATCTCATTCTCCGCTTCCTCCGTAGTCAGACGGTCGGTATCTGCTTTTATGCGCTCAATCTCTGCATATATCTTCTGCACTTTTGCGTTTTGTTCTTCCCCTATCGCTTCCATCGCATTGAGTTCCTTAATCGCATTGACCAAGGCTGTTGTATTGACGTTTCGTACTCCATTCTTTTTAATGTCTTCCTCCGCCAAACTTATGCACCAAAGTAGCTTCTCTCTTGCTTTCCCTCTATTCCACAAGGCTCTATCTTTACTTTTTTCTTTTAATTCTTGATACCTTGCCAAAACCTTGGTATTTTTGAGTAAATTACTCGCTCTCGAATCAACATTCTGTACTTTCCATTTCTTGCTCTTCGGGTATGCGATGTAATATGCTTCTCTTTGTGATTTGCCTTTAATGATTTCCTGCACAAACAGTTCTTGTTTTGATGATAGCTTCATCCCCCCTTCGCCCCCATTTCGACTACCTATTATTCTTCTTCGGTCCTTTCTGAATGTTGATATACATCTGCTTCCGTCTTCCGCCGTAGAGCCTTTTATAACTCTCTCTGAGGTATGCGTTGTCCGGAACGATGTTTTCTTTCAGAAAGCGAATGATACATCGGCATCCGTACTCACTTCGAAAATGAGCATGGGCTCCGGTGTATGTATTGACTACAATCCAGCCGTGATGTACTTGCCTTTTGATGTACTGCATTTGTGAACACCTCAAATAGATGTGATTTCCGTTCATTCTCTTAGAGTGCTTCCCAATCCTCCGCAAGAAGATCCTCCTGTGACGGTGTCCATCCGATCAAGACTTTTTTGTCTTCTCCGGAATACATCGCAATGCAATTCTGCACCTTCGGTGTCTCCTCCGGCACTCCGTTTCCATATGTTTCCGTGATGATATTGTGCAGTACTGTTCCTTTTACCAAAAATAGTGATTTCTTCCCCCATGCACACCGCAGGACGGACTCTCCGTTTTTCATTCGCTGAATGGCTTCTCCAAAGTTCATGTTCTTCTCCTATTCTCCGCATGAAAAAACCGCCCCTGCTTGAAGGCGGTTCGATTATCTTAATTTGATCGTTTTGTTGACATCAACAAAATGATCAGCTTATTTCACTTCTCTTACCGGAATCAGATTCCTAAGAGGTTCGATAGTTTCAGAATAGTACATAAAGGTATCGACTTCCTTGGAAGAATGCTCCGACTTGCTTCTTCGCCACTGCCCATATTCCCCTGTCTTGAGGTTGTTTGCATTGGCAAGCCGTCCGACCATATTTGCCGAGATCCCCAGAATCTCTCCGATCTCCGCCGCCGAGTAGACTTTCCGCTCGCTTTTCGGAAGCGGAATCAGCTCCTCGCCTGCCAAAACCTGAGAGGCTTTCGCTACCAAGATGTTCTTGTACTCTTTGGAGAGAGTCTCTACATCCGAGAGCTTCAAGAACATATTTGCCATTCGGGTTTTCGCATTCATCAGCATAATCTCTTCTCGATTGGATGGAGCAAGGGATGTTTTGTATGAACCCGTCTTTCGGATGGAGGGTAATACTTCACTGGTTACCCATCGCTTGAAGGCTTTCGCTGTCGGAAGTTTTGAGGATAGAATGAGAGAGTAAAGTCCAGATTCGTTTATGATTGTCATTTCGCGATTTTGACCTGAGCCGTCAAATCGACGGGTCAGCTTGTCATCTTCATCGACATGCTTTCTGATAGCCTGATTTGTATCAGTATATCCCAATCTCTCCGCAATATCTTTCCCCACAAAATACGGTTCGCCATTTACTACTGCGCTTCTGATTTCTCCAAACTCTTCATTTCGGAATACCTGCATTTCGTTTTTCATGGTTTTCTCCTTTCAACATTTGAAAGAAGTACGATTCTATGGTATACTCATATTTAGAAAGATACTTCTTTCTGGTAGAGACGCTCGTATATGCTTTGGTCGGTGTAGCCGAGTGTCTTTTTATTTGCCTTGCAATCCATCATAAACCCTTTCAATGCCCATTCGGATAATGCTTGATCGGGTTGTATTCAGCTTTTCGGTACAAAAGTCCAATCTCTCTACCGTATCGCTATCTACCCTTGCTCGTATTACCGTTTCCTTGGGTTTATCCTTGAATTGCTCTTTTGTGGCTACAATGTCAAGAGGTTTTTTTCATTTCCCGACCAATAAAAAACAACTCCCTTTCGATAATTGTTTTTTTAGTCCTATTGAAATAACAAGAACCCGACATAGGATCATTACCTTTGTCGAGTTTCTTACACTATCATACTACCATACTTTTTTTGCCCCGGTGTCTCAACCTTACCAAAATTATTTTTTGTAAAAGTATTTTCTTCTTTGCAAAATTCCACAATACCATTTTACCACGATTTTTCGATCCAAACTGGTAAAAAACCGGTAAAATATCGGTAATATTCCGGGAATTATATATTTAACACCTGAATCAACTTCATCAGAGCATCTCTTTTAATCTGGCGACATCGCTCATCACTAAATTTGACTTCCGTTGCCACTTCCCACCATTGCATCCGCTCAAAATATTTCGCCTCTACAATTTTTCTTTCGATGGACGTCAAGGCGCTCAGACCGTTCTCGATAATGCGAATCATCTTTTCATCTGCTTCAAGGTCTTTTCTCAGAGATTCTCTCCGGTCAAAGTTGTTTACTACAGAATGTTCGACAACGCTTGATATTTGATTCGTTTTTCCTCCGATCCAGTCCAATTCCGGAGAGCCGACACCGGTTTCGACGTCCTCCAGCTCCATTTTCCTATTGTTGTTTGTAGCTTTCAGCACTTTGTAATCATACAACATTCGCTCGATATCTTTTCCGGTGTACTTCATCTATCCCCTCCTGAAACAAGCCCCATACGCTGATGAATATGGGGCTCCATGGCTCTCTATAGCTTGTATGTTTTCTTTTCCTTGCACCGTGGGCACTGTATTTGTACCCTGCCCTTGGCGTCTTTGTTGACCAGCAGGATACGGTTACAGTTTTTACACCGCACCTGCATCGCTTGTCCGATCGCTTGGTCTGCCGTCGGATCCGGATATGCCTTCATGTTCCCTCCTGTACTCTTCTTCTGCTCGGTCTACCGCTTCTCTGACAGGAATATCCTCAGAGAAGTACAACTCCACCGCTCTTTTGACGATTTCTTCCTCGTCTCTCGTCATATCGTTCCTCCTATTTTTTCCTTAACGACTTTTTTCGATAGAGCCTCTCTAAATTACTCCAAAAGCACGCCGGAATATCAAACGCGACCTCCAACCGCTTCGCAATATCCGGGGTAAGCTTTACATTTCCATCGAGAAGCTCGACAGCATCCCCCTCTGACATCCCCACCCTGAGCGCAAACTCTTTTTCCGTCATATCTCGCTCGCTTAGCTGCTCTCTTATCGTCTCGCCCGGCGGTTGCGCAAGCTCATCAAGCGTTTTTTCCCGTTCCTCTTCCGCCATTTGTTTTTCCATCGCCCGGATCGCCACTTTCAGAGCCTCCTGTTCCTGATGGACAAACTGTCCGAAGTCCGATTCGTCGACCATTGGCTCATTGATACTCATTCGCTCTTTCAACACTTCGATTGCCTCTTTCCTCTCCATCCGATCTCCCCGCCTCCTTCGTATGACTGTTTCACCCCGAAAAAAGTGATATGGATTTCCTTATGTCTTTTTTCAGGGATAAAAAATCATATCGCTCTCTCTCCTCGCTTCGATGTCCCTCATCTGCTCTCGCTCAATCTCCATCACAGTCATCATCGCATAGTTCGCAAGGTCTTTCAGGGTGTCGATGATGCGTTCACCGCTCACTTTCTGCTCCTTCGTGCAAAGACTTTGCAAGCGGTTCACCTTGTCCGTGATTCGTGTCACGGCACTGAGGATACCAAGGATCCTGTAAGTCTCGGAGAAAGAATCTCCGTAATCACGGTTCTTCTGCTCATAGATTTGATTGAGCTCCTCACATAGTTCTCTGTGTTTCAATGTCTTATCTTTCCATTGGATCCCTCTCTCATCTCGTTAGATTTTATGAGCTTTTCAAACTCCTCCTCGCTCAAATTCATCACCTCCCTTCTATAGCTCCTCCAGATGGATCTCCACCCTCGGCGCATCGCTGTAGTATTTCCTCGCCTGCACCTCGACGATCTGACTGTCATCCACATACGCGACCTTGTTCAGTGCGTCGGATATGCTTTTGATGATATTGTCAAGGTCGGGTCGTTTCGCCGGTCGGATGGTTCCTTCTCGCATTCCCGTCTTGGTTTTCCTGCTTGCGCTTTTCGGGATTGGAAAGTAAATCTCCAGACGCATTCGAATCTCACCCTCCATCATCGGCTGATGGTATTTGGCAAAGAACATTTCTCGTACCAAGGTCTCGTAATTCTTCGTTTTGTCCGGCGTGTATGCCCCAAACTTCCCGATCCGCGGTCTGCTCTTTGCCACCGGTTCTCCCGGGATGGTCAGGCTATACATTGTGCGCCTCCAATAGCTCCGGGTGTTCGTAGATGTTCCCAACGACCTCGCACGAAGATTTGACATATCCGACATACGGTTCTCCGTTATATTTCCCGAAAGTTCCAAACCCCGGATATTCATCATCCCAAGCCACTCTCATCAGTATTTGCGGCCCGTATTTATGTCTGACGATATCGCCCTCATAGATTTCCTGCCCATTTCTGTCTTTGAGCCCCGTGTACTGCATGAGCTCAATCTCCGACATTTTGACATATCCCCTGAGCGGTCTTTTCTTGTTGTCGGTGTTCTCAATCAGTGCTTTTTTGTCTATGATGTCCAGCGTCAGCACATCATACATTTTTTGATTGCTTTTCAAAAAAGCCCTGAATTTAATTTTTCTCACTCCATCTTCCCCCTTATCCGCCTTCTTCTTTCCGCTCGATTCATCTTCCACCTCTCCTATGCCCTCTCCGCTGAAAATTTCATGTCTGAGAGCTTTCTTTTTCTCCTCGGAGTGTATTTTTATTCCAAGGCGATTCACTCGCCTTAAATCGCCGTTTTTGACCGATGACGATGAACCTTCCCTTTCGTCATTTCCCGGCAGGCGATTTCCGCCACCAATCGGCGGATCGTTTTCGTTGTCTCCTGCCACTTCCCGTCCTTGAGGTTCTTGACGTCCGCCTGCGCTCTCCTGCCCTGCATTCGTCGTCTTGTGGCCAGATACTTTTTGCCCTTCACTTCAATCTGTATCATCGCTGACCTCCTCGATAAAATCCGCATGAGAGCGTTCGACATGCTCCGGATATTCCTGTTTTTCAAACGTGATCTGAAAGAGCTCCTCGGTCGCTTTTGTGTATGGGAACACATGTAAGTCACTGAAATTCACTGCTTGGTTCTCGAAGTTTTGCACGAAGAACACCCCCTTGGATTTCCGGGTCAGACTGTTGCCATGCATGACCGTCGCATTGATGCCGCGAATCATCAGGTTCAAAAGCAAAAACGGAATGGTTCGATCCGAAAGCTCCTCCAGCTGAAAGAAGTGATTCATCGGGTTATATTCCCACGGGAGCACTTTCAGCCGGTTGTCGTTCCAAGCGGTGATGACCAGCCCGCCCGTTCCGCAGGCGCATTCAAAATAACTTCCCTGATCCGTCCCGACCAGCGCATGCAGCAGCTTTGCCACAGACTGCGGAGTGAAGTCCTGCTTTTTGCTCTTTCGGTCCGCGTGCTCCTCTTGGAAGTACTGATGAAACCAGTCATAGGACAGATCGTAGTCGTGCAGCTTCAGGAGCTTTCGGAAGACCTCTTCCCGCCGCTCCTTCTGAAATAAAATCTCCCGCAGCGCCGCCGGCGCCAAAAAAGCGTCTTCAATCCCCAAAATTTGATGGATCGCGTCCAGCTTAGATGAACTTTTCATGACTTCGTTTGACCTCCTGCACTTCTGACTTTGCGTAGATCGTTGTCGTGGCGATATCCTCGTGTCCCAGCATCTGCCGCACCTCATCCAGAGGGACCCCTCGTTTCAGCGCCACCGTCGCGGTCGTCCTTCGCATTCGGTGCGGATGCACCTTGTCGATTCCCGCCCGTTCGCCCAACCGGTTCATCCACTGCTCGATGGCTCCCTTAGAGATTCCGTTTTCCCCCGCTCGCTTACGCAGCGCCGTAAAGAGCGGCTCCTGCGGCTGTGCCTTTCGCTCCTGCAGATACTCCTTGAGCGCAAGGACGCTTCTGGTATTCAGAAAAGCCATGCGCTCCTTGTTCCCTTTTCCGACAATGCGAACCTCCCTGTTTTCAAAATCCACATCCCGCACCTTCAGAGGCGGAATCTCTCCGACGCGGCAGGCGGTGCTGTACAGAAATTCAAACAACGCCTGCTCTCGTAGATGGATACACTGTCTTCGCAGCATCTCCAGCTCCGTTTCCGAAAACGGTCTTTTGATCCTCTTCTCCTCTTTGATCTTCTTGATTTTGAGCATCGGATTTCTCGTCAGATACTCCTCCTCCATCAGAAACTGAAAAAACGAACGGAGGACTCTTCGCTCATTGTTGAGCGTCACATGGCTGACCGACCCTCGGGAGACAAAATAGAGCCGGATATCATCCGTCGTGATTTCCTGCAGATTCTTTCTTTGCCTCTCCATAAATCCTTTTAGGATCGTACGGTAGTACCCAAGAGAGCTGTCCGCAAGACCTTCCATCTTCTTCAACGCAAAGAATTTTTGAAGGATCCATCGATCCTTCTCAAAGTCGCTGCGCACCAGACTGGTTTCCTTCACGGAGATTTGATACTTCGAAAGAACGAGAAACACCTTGTCTCGAATCGTCGCCAGGTCGTCGCCGGAGCGAATCTGCATACAAATTTCTTCCGTCACATCCATTACCTGCATGATAGACCTCCTTAGAAGGGTACCTCCGGATCATCCAGCGCCCGGAATCCGTCGATTGCTTCCATCTTGCTTTCCGATGTTTCTCCGCTCTTTCCTTTCGGCGTCAGAAACTCCACCTGCTCCGCGATGACCTTCGTCGCATACTTTTTTTCTCCGTCCTTTTCCCACTGTTCGTTTTGGAGGCGTCCACGGACGGCACACGGATTGCCTTTTGCAAGGTAGTTCGCGCAGTTCTCCGCCGTCTTGCCGAATGCGGTGATGTTGAAAAAATCCGCCTTCCGCTCCCCGTCTTTGTCCTTGAAGTCCCGATGGACCGCCAGCGAAAAGCTTGCTATTCCCGTTCCGGTTTGTGCGTATCGCAGCTCCGGATCCTTCGTCAATCGTCCGATCAGTATCACTTGATTCATGTTATGCCTCCATTCTCGCCGCTTCGGCGTTCATATTCACTTCTACCAGTGCTCTTGCAATGTCAGGGCACACTGAATTTCCCACTCTTTCCGTCTGCTTCGCCTTGCTGTACGGCCTGCCTTCATAGTCTCTGTCGATGATGTAATCCTCCAGGAATCCTTGCGCCCGGAACAGCTCCCTTGGCGTTAGTATTCGCATCCCGATGTCCACGATCTGATATTGCTCTCCTTCCACAACGACCAGCCCAAACCGGTCTTTACTTGTGATCGTTCCCAGCGGACGATGAATCGCCTGCTCGATTCCTGTACTTGCTCCGCCGCCTCCACAAAAACTGTCAATGATCAGTCCCATAGTTCCTCCAGTCTCATTTGAGCCAGCGGCGGTAAATAGTTCATCCAAAGAATCTCCGTTCGTTGCCCGCCGTGCTCTTTTTGGTTTTTCATTGTGTCCATGTACCAACCCTTGAGCTCTTCCGCATACATTTGCGAATGGTAACTTGAAATCATAATCTTTGCCTTGCTCTTTCGAATGGTCTGCAGGAGCTGCAGATGATCCCGCTCGCTCATCTCGTGCCGATACTGCTTTCCTGCTCTAACATCAAGCGGATATGGCGGATCCAGGTACAGGAAACATTTTTCGAAATTGTGACGCTCAATCACTTCCAGTGCCGGACGGTTCTCAATCTGCACCTGCTTCAGCCGATCTACGGTTTCTAAAATCCACTTCGGCAATCGATTCCAATTCCTCAGCGCATACGCTGATTCTCTTCCCTGCACATCATTTTTCCATCCCACTTTGATTCCGGTATTCCGAAAGCCATGTCCCTGCCACGCTCGAATCAGGAAATTCCTCGCTCGTTCTACTTCTCCTGTCGGCTCCGCATCAAAAGCTCTGTCATAAACCTCTCTTGAGTACGGTGTCATTCCCAGCTCACGGATCAGTTCTTCTGACCTCGTTCGAATCACTTCAAACAGGTTGATGACATCGCTATCCAGATCGTTCACCGTCTCGATCGCCGACGGTTTTTTCAAGAAAAGAACCGCTCCGCTGCCGAAAAATGGTTCCACATAGGTGTGATGATCCGGAATGTTTGAGAGGATCCAGGGAGCAATACGCCATTTTGATCCAGGGTATTTCAGAACCGCTCTCATCTCACGATTTCCAACAGCGCCTGTGCAAGCTCTTTCGCCATCGCTTTCTCAATCTTCAGATGGCTTGATTTCCCCAGTGTGATCCGGATATGATCGTCCCGGAGTAAAAAACTGAAATGCGGGGAATGATACTTGACCTCCACTTCCTCACGCTTTACGATTGCTTTTTCCTCTTTCTTCGTCTCCACTTTCTTGACTTCCACTTTTTTTGATTCCATTTGCGTTTCCTCCTTCTTCGCCCATCTGTGAGGCGTTTTTTCGTATCTTTTTCCGTATTTCTCCCTGATCTCCTCCCGGCTCATCCCGCTGTCCAGATAGCTCACCGCCTGTCCGTAGGAGATTCCAATTTCTGAGGCGAAGGCGGCAATCTCCGCTCTGTCTTTTGCCATCTGCCCTCGATCCATTTTCCTTTCCTTTCCCCGGCTCCTTTGAACATCCTCACGCCTTCCGCCCGGCGGCGTCCCCACGGCTTCCTCCACGCTCCAGCCGTCATGGAGTCTTGTGCTCATACACGCCTCTGTGATTCCGTTTCGCTTCGCCGTCCGCATTTGTTCCCTCGTCAGCTCAAATCCCGGAATACGCCATATCCTCGTTTCTCTCCGAAAAGAATTTGGCGGTAATGTCGCCGCCTCCTCCGGATCCATCCCCTGCTGCACTCGCCACAGAAAAGTACTCTTTGCGATTTTGTTTTGGACTGCCCGCTCCAGCCATGTTTCACGCTCCTCCATCGTCTCACCTCAGCCTGTAATTGTCGCCGCTCATGCGGATCCTATACTTTCGGCACATCTCATAGATCCGGCTTCCCACCGCCTCGTCGATATCCAGCAGATGGTTGACGTCCTTTTCCGACGTGAATATCGTGCTCCTCTTGTTGAAATACCGGAAATTGATGAGCTCGTACAGGATCTGGACGTCTGACTCCGTGATTTTTCCCTTGAAGAGGTCGTCGATGAGCAGGACCGGGATTTTCTGATATCGCTCCAGCTCCCTCGCATAATAGTCGCGGTCCATGATCGACTGTTTCATGCGCGTCATGAAACTGCGGTATTCCAGATAGATGACCGGAACACCCCTCTTGAGCAGATTGTTCAGGATCGCAATCGCAAGATGGGTCTTCCCGCTTCCGACCTGACCGGAAAGCATCAAGCTGTTTTTCTCGTAGTCCGAGACATAGGCCATACAGATCCTCTTTGCCTCCGCCGTTGCCGGCGATTCTTCAAAGTTCCCGAACGTCTTTTTCCGAAACTCCTCCGAGATTCCGCTTCGTTCAATGCGGGTCTTGGCCATCTCGACCTGTCTGCAAGAGCAAATCTCAGCGACTTCATAGCCGTTCCGCTCATAAAAGATCATCCCCAAATCCCGGCACTTCGAGCATTGGTAGCTCGTTCGTGTATTGGATATTGTATTTTGGCTTTTCAGGCGGCGCAGCTCCTCCTGAAACCTTGCCATCGCTTCGCCCATCATCGTATGATTCCTCCTTCAGCGGGAAAACTCCCTGCCAGTTATGAAATATGCTCTGCTCCAGAATCTTGATTTTCATTGGCTCCTCAGCAGTCAGTTCATCAAGCTTGCTGAAAAGCATCGAAAGAGCTCTTTGAGTCAAAGGCTTCTTGATACTTTTTCGCATCTCAATAAAGTCCTCAATGCTTTTTCTCAGATCCTCATTTCCCGAATAGGAATGAATGAGTTCTGAAAAAGAGGGCGGCTTTTCTTTTTTATTCATTTTTTCTTTTTTGTTTTTTAGTTTTTGTTTCGTTTTGTTTTGTTTATATATGTCATTCGTTTCTAATTCCGTATATACTTCATTTTTTGCAGTCAATTTGTTTTCTGCTTCCACTTCTACTTCGTTTTTTGAAGTTAATTTTACGATGGACATCAGGCAATATTTGTTAAAGCTTCCTTTTTTCCCCTTCTCATAAATCAATAATCCATTTTGAATCAGTTGATTTCTGGCTCGGATTAAGGTGTTTTCGCTTCCTGCTTGTATCAGCTCAATCAATCCGTGGTTTCCTACTTGCACATACTCAGCCCAGCCGCTTTTATTGGCTAAAGCCATCAGCTTATACCAAAGTAATTGTGCGTTGGTCGACAAGTAGTGGGTTTCGGTCCACTTTTCAAAGGCGATAATCTCTGCAAGATAGTTCATCTCTTCACCTACTCAATATCTAAAGAAAAATATTCTTCCGCCATCCGAAGAAAGGAAGTGCTTCCGGCACACTGATAGGACATCTCCCGCAGCACCTGCTCACTCTCCTGATCCACCAAGACCTGATCTAACAGTCTTCTCACTTTTTGAACATTGCAATATCCTTTGTTTCGGATAATTCCGATAATGTAATTCTTTTTCTGGAACAAAGGATCTTCGAGTTCCTTCTTTCTTCCGCTGCATATCCTCGGGATATAATTAAATGTCTTTTCTACAGAGGATTCATCCTTCAGATACTGATTGATCGAAATTTCCGCAGATATCAATACCTCGCTGAATCCAAATTTGCGAATCCATTTCCTCAGAGAGTTTTTTCCGTGATTCGAAAAGGAAAAGCCTTTTTTCTGGAATAGCCTTTCAATCTCCTCTATCTCCTCT
>JAUMYL010000007.1 GCA_030528675.1 Peptostreptococcaceae bacterium | reverse complement strand
CTTTGTTTTTTTGCCTCTGCCGAAGACATCTACTAATATATCACAGGTCTTTTTCTCCGTCAAGAAGTTTTTTTATTTTTTTAATTTTTCTTTTTGTCCATCTCATACTTTTTATTTCCTTTACGCCTCTCTCTACGGATGCAAACTCATGCGACTTTACAGAATCAAATACAAAAGTTATAATGAGTACACGTAAAAAATCACCAAAGAGCATGGACAATCGCTTCGCTAATATATTCTTCTGTAACAAGGAGGCCCTTATGAAAAAAATCAAAAAAATTCCTTCCGAAAGCCCTCTGCGAACTCAGATGCTTTTGGAGGACGGATGGCAGCCTCTAAAAGAACCTCCATCAATGCCTGTGCTGATCGCTCTGGCTCTTCCGATTTCTTTTTTGCTGCTTTATGCGGCAGGATCATGGCTTGCTTTTTTATTCCCGGAATTTCGATCAAGCCTGAATTTTTCGAAAATTACTTTTCGTATTGATTGGAAGTTTCTTTTTTACATCATGGGGATCTTTTTTTGCACTTTTGTCCATGAATTCCTTCATCTTTTGATGATTCCCAACGTCTTCCAATCGGAGAAGACCTTCTGGGGCCTGAACGGTTTTTTCGGATTTGTTTACAGTGAAGAAATTCTGACCAAATCACGATTCATGCTTGTTTCGATTATGCCTTTGATTCTTCTTTCCTTTATCCTCCCTCTCCTTCTTCGCCTATCGGGGATATACAGAGGATATTTCATGCTTTTGTTTATGATCAATGCTGCCGGATCATGCGTCGACGTCTTCAATATGCTGCTTGTGGCTTTCCAGGTACCTCAAGGAGGACATGTCGTGGGAAACGGTCCTACAACATATTACAGAGCTTGATACTAAACGCCTTATCAATATTCCGTGTAGGTTTCTATGGAATTTCGAAATCTGCCGCTTGTTTCAATTAAAAAACAGGGAGAGAAGCTGTCAAAAACTCATTCGGCAGTCTCTCTCCCTGTTTTTATTCCGTCCTTTATCCTATGATCTCTCTTCTGTTTTCCAAAGCCTTGGATATCGTCATCTCATCCGCATATTCGATATCCGCTCCGACCGGAAGACCGTGTGCGATTCGAGTGACTTTGATATCAAAGGGTTTCAGAAGTCTTGCCAGATACATTGCCGTCGCTTCGCCGTCTATCGTCGGATTCGTTGCCATTATGACTTCTTTTATATTTTCGCTTGCCATCCGAGAAATCAGTTCCCTGATCCTCAGCATCTCAGGAGTGATCGAATCCATAGGTGATATCGTACCGTGAAGTACATGATATCTTCCGTTAAATTCCTTCGTTCTCTCCATCGCCGCCACATCCCTCGGATCTTCCACGACACAGATGATTTCTTCTGTTCGGACGGGAGAGCTGCAGATCGGACAGATTTCTTTGTCCGAAATATTGCAGCAGACCGTACAGTAAGTCAGCTGTTCTTTAACATCGAGCATCGCCTGAGCGAGCCCCCGTACATCTTCCGCCTTCATATTGATAATATGAAAGGCAAATCTCTGCGCGGTCTTTCGTCCCACGCCCGGCAGTTTTGCAAACTGCTCTATCAATCGACTGATCGGTTCTGAATAATGTTCCAAGGAAGCACCTGCTTAAAACAATCCCGGAATATTCAATCCGGCTGTAAGCTTGGACATTCCGCTGTTCATCATTTCATCGGCCGACCGAAGCGCCTCATTGACTGCAGACAGAACAAGATCTTCGAGCATCTCCACATCGTCAGGATCAACGACCTCCTGTTTGATCGTGATTGAAAGAATTTCTTTTCGGCCGTTTGCCTTGACTACGACCGCTCCTCCGCCTGCCGAAGCTTCGACTTCTTTCTCTGCCATCTCTTCTTGCATCTTCTCCATATCTTTCTGCATTTTCTGGACCTGCTTCATCATATTGTTCATATTTCCCGGCATCATACCTCCCGGAAATCCGCCTTTTCTTGCCATACTATCCTCTCCTTCCTCATTGTATGATTTTAGAGCATATTCACTTTTCCTTTATAGACAATTCCCATCTTCGCATCGACAGTAATCCACTCTCCGTCCTCTATCTCGCTCGTCGCAGCTTTCGCTGATACAACAACAGGCTTTCCGAGGGTGACTCCGACAACGGCGGCATGGCTTGTCAATCCTCCTTCTTCAGTGACAATAGCGGCAGATTTTTGGATCATAGGTATCATATCCTTATCTGTTGCATGAGTGACCAAAATCTCTCCTTCTTCAAACTCAACCCCGGCCTCGCGCACGATTCTTGCTCGACCGCAGATGTTCATAGTACCCACTCCGACACCTTTAACCGCAATATCTGTAACAATATGGGCCTTGATAAGATTCGTCGTTCCTGATTTTCCTACAGGTACTCCTGCCGTAATGACTACAAGGTCTCCGGATTGGATATATCCGTTGTCCAATGCGGATTCAATCGAACTTTCAAACTGCTCATCCGTTGATCGTCCTTCTTCCGTTTGCACGGAAGAGACACCCCAAACCAGATTCAGCTGTCTCATCACACGCTGCGAATAGGTCGAAGCGATGATCGGGGAGCTCGGCCTGTATCCGGATACCATTCTTGCAGTATATCCTGATGCAGTGGCGGTGATAATCGCCTTTGCCTTCAGATCGACAGCCGTAGTACAGGTCGCATGGCTGATCGCATTGGTAATATTGACCTGTCTTATTTTTGCCCTGCGTTTGAGCATATCTTCATAATCCAGAATTCCTTCCGTTCTCGTGGCAATTGAAGTCATCGTCCTCAGCGCTTCCAAGGGATATTTTCCTGCAGCAGTCTCTCCTGAAAGCATGATGGCGTCCGTTCCGTCAAAGATGGCATTGGCAACATCCGTTACCTCCGCTCTTGTAGGACGAGGATTGCGGATCATCGAGTCGAGCATTTGCGTCGCGGTAATAACCGGTTTTGACGCCAGGTTGCACTTGCGGATAAGATCTTTCTGCACGATCGGAATATCTTCTGTCGGTATCTCGACTCCGAGATCCCCTCGCGCCACCATCAATCCATCGGATACTTCAAGAATTTCGTCGATGTTGTCAACGCCTTCCTGATTTTCAATTTTCGAGATGATCTGTATGTCAGTGGCATCCAATTCTTCGAGAATCTCCCGGATCGCCAGGACGTCGGCAGCTTTTCGTACAAAAGAAGCCGCAATGAAATCAATCTCATTTTTTACACCGAACTCGATATCCCGCTTATCTTTTTCAGTAATCGCCGGCAGATTGATCTTGACATTCGGTACATTGACTCCTTTGTTATTTTTGACGATCCCCGCATTTTCAACGATGCAGATGATATTGTTTCCTTCGATGCGTTCGACACGAAGGCCCACAAGCCCATCATCGATCAGTATTCGGTCTCCCGGGCCGACATCATAAACAAGGTCTTTGTAGGAAACGGTACAAATCTCATTTGTACCTTCCACCTCATCCATCGTTATCGTGAATCGCTGACCTTCTTCCAGCGCAACTTCCGGTGAGGAAAACTTTCCGGTTCTGATCTCAGGTCCCTTGGTATCAAGGAGAATTGCAATCGGCCTCACACAGGCCTCTCTCATCTTCTTGATTGCATCAATCCTCAGCTGATGCTCCGAATAATCGCCATGAGAAAAGTTCAATCGGCAGACGTTCATTCCGTTTTCCATAAGCGAAAGCAGCATCTCCTCGCTTTCGCTTGCCGGTCCTATCGTGCAGACGATCTTGGTTTTTTTACTATCCAGCATATCTATCCTCTCTTTCGTCTTTCTCGAGCTTATGCCAGAATTTCAGCGAGCCCGTACATCTCATTATCCAATTTATTCCCTATGCTCAAAGCTTCGTGGATATCCATATCCATAATCTTATTGTTTTTTATTCCGACGACTCTGGCGGATTTTCCTTCAAGAAGAAGCTGAACGGCTCTGACGCCCATACGACTTGCCAGCATGCGATCAACCGCTGTAGGATTTCCTCCTCTTTGAATATGACCGAGAATCGTCGTTCTCGCTTCGAGGCCCGTCTTCTCCTGGATGCTTTTTCCGATCTCAGAGGCGGAGCCGGCACCTTCCGCAACAACGAGAATACTCTGGGTCTTTCCTCTGTTGTTGGACATGATCAGATGTTTGCAAATTTCATCGAGATCGTAATCGATCTCGGGTATCAATATCGCTTCGGCTCCCCCGGCAAGACCCGCATAGAGAGCCAGATCCCCGCAATTTCTTCCCATCACTTCGATCAAACTGACCCTCTCGTGTGAAGACGTCGTGTCCCGAAGCTTGCTGATGGCGTCAAGGGCCGTATTGACAGCCGTGTCAAAACCTATCGTAAAATCTGTATATCCGAGATCATTGTCTATGGTTCCCGGAACCCCGATAGAGGGAAATCCTTGTTTGCTGAGCGCCTGCGCCCCCTTGAATGATCCATCTCCTCCGATGACAACCAGTCCGTCGATCTTGAAAACATCCAGTACATTAAGCGCTTTTTTCTGACCTTCTTCTTCCTGAAACTCCAGTGACCGAGCCGATCTGAGAATCGTCCCCCCTCTATGCATGATGTCTCCTACGGAAGAGGTGTTCATTTCTTTAAGATCCCCTTCCATCAACCCCTTATAACCTCTTTTTATACCATAAACTTCTATGTTTTGATAGATTGCATAACGCACGACCGCGCGAATGGCGGCGTTCATTCCCGGAGCGTCCCCTCCGCTCGTCAAAACAGCAATCCTCTTCATGACACTCTCCTCCTAATCACTTCGTCTTGACATTATCTCTACCCAAAATGTCGTATAAATCCTCTAAAAGCTCCTCGCAAATATCGACTTTTTTTTCATCTGATGAAGAATACACCCTCTTCGTCTTTTCATCATAATAATATACATCCGAAGATCCGGGATATCTTTGAAGAAGCCGGCGAATCGCTCTTTGAAACTCTTTGTCCATAATATCCGGAACTTTCAAATACAGTGAAATCTGTATTGTTTCCCTGAGAGGCTGCATCTTTTCCGCTATAATTTTAGGTTCTTCATCTTCTTTCAGGGACAACCTCCCGCTGACCAGAAGCGGCGTATCTTCAGCCAAAAATTGAGCATTGTCGGAAAACACTTTCGGAAACACGATCACTTCGATACTCCCATACATATCTTCCAAGCTCACGAAAGCCATCATTTCCTTTTTTCTCGTCGTCTTTATCGATTTTCTTCCGACGACTCCTCCGATTATGACCGCTTTATTATCCTTATCCTGATTTTCCGCATAGTTTTCTTTATATTGTCGAAGCTGTAAGGTATCGGTATCCGCAGTTTTTTTCAGGACTTCCATGTATTGATTCAAGGGATGCCCGCTCAAATACAGTCCCAGAACCTCTTTTTCCATCGAGAGCAGTTCTTTTTCATCAAACTCGGATAAATGGAGGGTCGTACTGGATGTTTTCGGCTTTTCAACGCCTTCCATAAAACTTGAATCAAAAAGCGAAATCTGCCCCTCAATATTGTTCTTTCTCAAGGAAGCGACCGCGTTCATTACACCCTCATAAGAAGCCATCATACTCGCCCTGTTATGGATGATTTCATCAAGAGCTCCGCATTTTATCATGCTCTCTATGACTCTCTTGTTGAGATCTCTGGAGGGCAGACGATACGCGATATCATGAAAATCAAGATATTCTCCGTTTTTTTCCCTCTCTTCGACCAGAGAATTCACGACGGAGATGCCTATGTTCTTTACAGCGCTGAGACTATATCGAATGTTTTCTTCTTCCACGGAAAAATCGGCAAGACTTCTGTTGACGTCGGGTTTGAGCACCTTAATGTTCATGCGGTCGCATTCTCGAATATACTCAACGACCTTATCCGTATTTCCCATGACACTGGTCATCAATGCAGCCATAAATTCAACTTTATAATGAGTTTTCAGATAAGCCGTCTCATAGGCCAATACTGCATAAGCGGCCGCGTGAGATTTGTTGAAGGCATATTTCGCAAAATCTATCATATCGTCATAAATTTTATTTGCGGTTTTTTCATCAATTCCGTTTCGAATGCATCCCAAGATTTCTATACTTCCATCTTCCGCGTCTTTTCCATACACAAAATTCCTTCTTTCCTCTTCCATGACGTCCATTTTTTTCTTGCTCATCGCTCTGCGAACAAGATCAGAACGCCCGTAAGAGTACCCTGCAAGATCTCGAACGACCTGCATCACCTGCTCCTGATAGACAAGAATTCCTCTTGTCACATTCAGGATCGGCTCCATTTTCTCATGCACATATGAAATCCTGTCGGAAAAATTTTTATTTTTCACATATTGAGGGATCGATTCCATCGGTCCCGGTCTGTAAAGAGAAATACCGGCGATGATATCTTCAAAAGTATCCGGTCGAAGCTCTTTCATAAAATGTCTCATCCCCGAGCTCTCAAGCTGAAAAACTCCCAAGGTCTCTCCTGAGGAAAGCAGTTCGTACACGAGGGGATCATCGTATTCCATTGAAGAAAAATCAATTTTCACCCCTCTGTGTTTTTCTATCAGCTCAAAGGTCTTCTGTATGACGGTCAGCGTCCGAAGACCGAGAAAATCCATTTTGAGAAGACCGAGTTCTTCTAAAGTCCCCATGGAGAACTGTGTTGTAATCGACTCGTCCTGCTGCGTATAAAGCGGAACATAGTGGTCTACAGGCTCCTTGGATATCACGACGCCTGCAGCATGAGTGGATGCATGACGAGGCAAGCCTTCAATATTTTTCGCAATATTGATCAGATCCCTCGCAGCTCCGTTTTCCTCATACATCGTTCTCAGGTTGGGATTCAGCTCCATTGCCCGATCTATAGTCATATTGAGAGCGAAGGGAATCTCTTTTGCGATCTTGTCCACCTCGGTATAAGAGACGCCCATCACGCGTCCGACGTCGCGGATCGCTGACCTTGCACCCAAGGTTCCGAAAGTGATGATCTGGGAAACATGATCTTCACCATATTTTTCCTTGACATAATCAATGACGAGATCTCTCTTTTCGTAGCAGAAGTCGATATCGATATCCGGAAGAGTGATGCGTTCGGGATTGAGGAAGCGTTCGAAGAGAAGAGCGTATTTCAGCGGGTCGATATCCGTGATTCCGAGGACATACGCCACGATGGAGCCGGCCGCCGAACCTCTTCCCGGTCCGACTTTGATATTATTTTTTTTAGAAAAATCAATAAAATCCCAGACAATGAGAAAATACTCGACATAACCCATTTTCTCAATGACCTGTATCTCAAAATCCAATCGTTCTCTTACCTCGTCTGAAATTTCTCCATATCTTCGCTTGGCGCCTTCCCGGCAAAGCTCTCTGAAATAAGAAGCTTTTTCATAGCCTGCAGGCGCCTGATACTCGGGAAGATGAACGGTTTCAAAGTCAAACTCCACCCGACATCTCTGCGCTATCTTCCATGTATTTTCAAGTGCTTCGGATTCTTCGGGAAAAAGTTCATACATTTCATCCGCAGATTTGAAATAGAATTCTTCTGTTTCAAACTCCATCTTATGTTCATCCGCCAAAGTCTTTCCCGTCTGAATACAGAGCAGAACGTCGTGGGTTTTGGCGTCTTCTCTGTCCACATAATGGACGTCGTTGGTAACAACGAGAGGGATCTTTGTATCCTGAGACAACTTTTTCAAAAAAATATTGACCCTCTTCTGTTCCCGAATCCCGTGATCCTGCATCTCAAGAAAAAAATTATTCGGACCGAAGATGTCCCGAAACTCGCAGGCAATTTCCTTGGCCTGATCATAATTTCCACTGAGCAGTCTTTGCTGCACATCACCGGCCAGACAAGCTGAAAGAGCGATCAATCCTTCCGAATACTTTCTGAGAAGAGCAAGATCCACCCTCGGTTTATAATAAAAACCTTCCACAAAGGCAGAGGAGACGATCTTTATGAGATTTTGATATCCTTTATTGTTTTCGGCAAGCAAAACCAGATGTCCGGATCGCTTGTCGAGACTCTCCTTGTCGTGCATGCTTCGGGCTGCAGTGTACACTTCACAGCCGATTACAGGATGAATCCCATGCTTTTTTGCAGACTTATAAAATTCCACCGCTCCGAACATCACACCGTGATCTGTGATCGCGACAGAATCCATCCCATAACTCTTTGTTCTCTGCATCACCTGATCTATTTTGGCAAAACCGTCCAAAAGACTGTACGGCGTATGCAGGTGAAGATGGGTAAAGCGATTTTTTTTCTCCATTTTACCGTTTCCCTTGCAACTGATTCTCAAGCAAATCGACCAGAGAGTCGACCGCTTCCTCTTCATCATGGCCCTGCGCAACGATCTCAAGAATTTCACCGGCGGCAATTCCGACAGCCATGATTCCGATGATGGATTTTCCGTTTATTTCCTGATTATCCTTGCGAATAGAGATCTCCGAATCAAATTTATTTGCCATTTGGACAAAACGGGCGGCCGGTCTCGCATGAAGTCCTATCGAATTATTTACTGTCGCTTTCTTAGAAATCATTTGACGTTCTCCCTTCTTTTAATTCGAGTGCCATAGATTCCAATCTCTTGAGCCTGTGATTGACGCCTGACCTTCCTATCGGCTTGCTTAGCATTTCCCCCAGTTCTTTCAGACTGGCCTCCTCATATTCCAAGCGAAGTGCGGCTATTTCATGCAGATTGTCCGAAAGACTTTCCAACCCGACTGTATCGCGGATATAGCGAATACTTTCGATCTGTCTCGTCGATGCGTTGACCGTCCTGCTGAGATTTGCAGTTTCACAGTTTACAATGCGATTGACGTCATTTCGAACCTGCTTCATGATTCGAATATCTTCCATTCGCAGCAAAGCATGATGCGCTCCCATGATATTAAGTATATCCGAAATATTGCTGCTTTCCTTAATATAGATGACATAAGAGTTTTTTCTCCGAATAATCTTCGCATTGAAACCATACTCATTGAGCAGCTGCATCAACTGTTCGCTCCATTCTTCATCCAAAGCCGCAAACTCCATATGATAGGCTTTTTCCGGATCGGATACGGAGCCGCCTCCCAGAAAAGCTCCTCGAATATATGCTCTTCTTTTCTCCTCGTTGTTTTGAATCGACTCGGGAATCTTGCTGACGATATGCAGACGCTCTCCCTTTCTTTCAATGATTTGAAGAGCCTCTAAAATATCGTTTGCCCCCTGCTCAAAGCGAATATGCGCATAATAGGTATGGTTCTTTTTCAGATTATTGTTTTTTTTTGCCTGAACCTCCGCTTGAATATCAAAACAGGACTTAAAAAGCGTAAAGACTTTTCTGATGATGGAAGGGTGATCGGTTCCGACATTAAAAGCAAGTTTATTGAATCCCATCAGACTCAAACTTCCATTCATACGAACAAAACCTGAAAGTTCAGACAACTGACAGGTTTTTTCTTCAGGAATGATTCTTGACAATTCGTTTTTCACTTGAGCTGAAAATGACAATTTCTATCACCTGTCTTTATTCTGTTTATCTTTTGGAAATTTCTTCCAAAGCCACCTTGATGATCTCTTTTTCATCGTCATATTTCGCCATATCAAGGATTCTGTCCACATGGATGAATTTTGCTTCGACGAAACCTTCTTCGCGCTGCGGCAAAGTCTCCATTCCTCTGCAGTTCATCAAATACCAATAGACCGTCTTATGGACTCTGCGATTGTCATCCCAGTTTTCTTTATAGGTATAGTGTATTTCTCCGAGATATTTCACGATGTCCGCCTTTATCCCGCTCTCTTCGAATACCTCACGAAGCGCCGTCTCCGATCTCTCCTCTCCTTCCTCCACCTTTCCCTTGGGAAGCACCCAGTCTCCGTTATATTTTTTTAGAAGAAGGATTGCATTTCCGAAAACCACCACGCCGCCGGAACTGATTTCTTCTTTCATATTGTCATCACCCCGCTTGTTTCCATTTATTGTTAGAGATAAAATACCTTCCCTTTTTCACGTTCATTCGCCATCTTCATCACTAAACTGCCCGCCCTGTCACTGTCATGGACAAGAAATCCGTTTCTGACTGCAACAAGTTCCTCTTCAAGAACTGCAATATCCATCTCATTTAATTTCCTTCTCTGCTCTTCATCTAAAAACAGAGGCTCCTGTCCTTTTTCCCGGTATTTTTGAAGATAATAAGCGGAAATCGGCTTTCTGTTTGCTATGATACAATCGATCACTGATCCCCGGCAATGCTGAAAAATCGCTTCCGCATGATCGGCAATCGTATAGTCTGTCGTTTCGCCATATTCGGTCATCAGATTGGATATATACACCTTTACCGCAGACGATTTCCGAAGAGCCTCCACAACTTTATCGACGAGCAGATTGGGTATTATGCTCGTATACAAACTTCCCGGACCGAGGACGATGACATCGGCATGTCTGATACTTTCTATAACCTCATGAAACGGCTGGACTTTGCGGGGAATAAGCTGGATCTCTTTCACTTTGCAACCCTGCTTTATACACTCGTCCGAAATATTGGATTCTCCAAGCACCCTGTTTCCGTTCTCAAGCAGTGCCGAAAGCCGAACATCTTCAAGAGTGACGGGAAGCACCCTCCCCCTGACCGCAAGAATCTCCGAGACTTTTGACACTGCAAGTTCGAAATCTCCATAGATCTCGTTCATCGCCGCAAGAAACAGATTCCCGAAACTCTGGCCTTTCTGACTTCCTTCTCGAAAACGGTGCTGCATGAGGGTCTCCATCGTCGGTTCAATATCCGAAAGAGCGATGATACAGTTTCGAATATCTCCCGGCGGAAGCATTCCCACTTCTTCCCGGAGTCGGCCGGAGCCGCCGCCGTCATCCGCCATGGTCACAACGGCGGAAAGGTGGATATCGTATTTTTTCAATCCTCTCAAAAGGTTGCTCTGTCCGGTTCCGCCACCGATTACAGTGATATTTTTTGTCATCTGTACTTCCCCTATTTCAGTGTATAGTCTCGATGTTTCTTCGTGGGAGAATACCCCTTCTGTTTCAAAAAATCATGCAGTTTATTCACCATCGTGACCGAACGATGCCTGCCCCCGGTACAGCCTATGGCAATCATCAGATGTCCTTTGCCTTCACGGATGTACTGAGGGATCAAAAAGGCGACCATCTCCTCGAGTTTTTTCTTGAACTGTTTGCTTTCAGGGGAGTCCATCACATAGTCCTGCACTTCTTTGCTGTCGCCGGTCAAATCCTTGAGATCGTCAATATAATAAGGGTTCGGCATGAACCGGACATCGAATACCATATCGGCGTCTATTGGAATTCCGTGTTTAAAACCGAAAGACATCAAAGAAATATTCATGATATTTTCGCCGCTCTTTTCCGCATAGATGTCGATGAGTTCTTCACGGAGATCTCTCGGTGATTTCTCAGTCGTATTGATGATATGCGTCGCCGTCTCTCTGAGCTGCGAGAGCAGATCGCGTTCTCTCTGAATCCCGGTATAGATATTCCCTTCATCAGAGAGCGGATGCTTTCTCCTGGTCATCTTATATCTTCGTATTAAAGTGCTGTCGTCGGCGTCCAGAAAAAGAATATCGTAATCATAACCTGTCTGCTTCATATAGACGAGACTCTGATACAGATCCTTAAAGAACTGATATCCTCGAATATCAATGCCCAAGGCCACCTTATCGAAACTGTCCTGAGACTGAAACATCACTTCGACAAACTTCTGGATCAGAGACGGCGGAAGATTGTCGACACAGTAAAACCCCATATCTTCAAGGATGTTCATCGCTTCACTTTTTCCCGAGCCTGAAAGACCGCTGACGATTACTATTTTCATTTTACCCTCTTTCCAGATTTACTATCTTCGAAATATCCATATCTGATTCCAACACACGTTTGATCGCTTTGTCAAACACTCCGACATGATGAGGATAATGGGCGTCGGAGCCTATGATATATCGAATATCCATACCTTTGAGTGCGCGCAGCTGTTCCGTACTGAGGTAATGATGCCTCGTATTGATCTCCAACAGTGTATTCGTCCTCGCCGCAGCCTCTGCGACCTGCAAAATGTCAATCATCCCTTTGTCTCCGGGATGCGTGAGCACGAAAAGATCATTTTTTTCCATCGCTCTGACAAGCGCCCTCGTGTTATAGTCTATTTCTTTTGGTTTGAAAGGAGCGACATAATTTCGGAAATGATTCTGAAATCCTCTTAAATAATGTGTGGGCTTCGAGCCGAAATGGTATCCCGCCATGATATAATCGAAATACGGGCGAATCTTATCATCCATGTCGATGCTGCCTTCATCATCTAAAATATTGCACTCAACCCCAAGGAGAATCTCTATTTTTTCATTCCTGTATTTCTCTCTGAGCTCGTCGATCTCTTCTCTCATATATTTTATTCTATCATATTTCATACCGAAACCGAGATGGGCGTACCCGTGATCGGAAATACCGATGGTTTTAAGCCCTGCTGCCGCCGCAGCGGCAATATTCTCTTCCATCGACCCTTTTCCGTCACTGTAAAAAGTATGGGTATGATAGTCCGCGATAACACGCATATCAATTTTCTCCTATTATCTTCACTTCTTCTTCCAATGGAACTCCAAACTTTTCAAACACTTCACTCTTAATAAAAGCGATGAGATCAAGGATCTCCTGACAGCTTGCGTTTCCTTTATTGATTACAAATCCGCTGTGTAGTTCCGATACTGCCGCCTCTCCCATTTCAAGACCTTTGAGTCCCGCCTCTTCAATGAGCTTTCCGGCAAAATACCCTTGCGGACGCTTGAAAGTAGATCCGGCGCTGTAGGCTGAGAGCGGCTGTTTCGTATTCCTGCGGATCGTAAAATCGTCGATCTTCGCTTTTATCTCCTGCCGATCCCCTCTCGACAGCCTCATCGACGCCGAAAGCACGATAAAATCTTCTGATGAAACGACGCTCTTCCTGTAACCGAATTTCATCTGCTCATTATTTAAATTCAAGATATTTCCTTCTCTATCCATGAGTTCCACCGTCTCTACGATATCTTTCAGCTCTCCTCCATAGGCTCCCGCATTCATTGTGATTCCACCGCCGAGAGTCCCCGGAATACCGCTTGCAAATTCAAAACCCCTCAAAGAAGCCTTTACAATATGAGATGAGAGAGTCGAGAGCAAGACGCCCGCCTTCGCATGGACGGATTCTCCCTCTATTTGAAAAGAGGAAAATTTTTCGCCTATGCAAAGGACGATACCCCGAATCCCTTTATCTCGTACCAAAAGATTGCTTCCGTTTCCGATTACCGTAAGAGCGACGCCCTCCCTTCGAGAAAACAGAACCACATCTCGGATCTTCTCCTGCGTATCCGGCGTCACAAAAAAATCTGCAGTCCCTCCAATATGAAATGAGGTGTGATCTCTCATAGATTCCCTGCATAAAACATTTTCCGCACCGATGAGACTGCATAAGTTTTGATAAAGAGATTCCAATTCGCTCCAGTCCTTTCCCTTCTGATCTGTTTTTGCGCAATCGAAGAATAATTGTCTTTAATTTTATTATTATATCATATTTTGTACAGATAATCGAATCAAGTTCCTCGTCTTTACAAAAAGAAAAAACCTCCGGTCATCCTCACTTTCTGCGGACAGAACCGACAGATGACCAAGAGGTTTTTACGCTTTTCGCTATTTCGATGCAATCACTTCAATTTCGACAACCGCATCTTTCGGTAGTTTAGCCACTTGAACTGCAGACCTTGCCGGAGGATTCACCGTGAAATATGTCGCATACACTTCGTTCATTGATACAAAATCATCCATATTTTTCATAAAGACTGTGGTTTTGATGACGTCCTGCATCGTGAAGCCTTCCGCTTCCAATATTGCTTTAACATTTTCAAGGCACTGCTTCGTCGCTTTTTTGATCTCCGTAAACAGTTCTCCGGATACCGGATCCATCGGCAGCTGACCGGAAGTGAAGAGTTTATCTCCAACGCAGATCCCCTGTGAATACGGACCGATCGCTCCCGGCGCTTTTTCAGTTGACACAACTTTCCTGCTCATTTTTCTTCCTCCTTGTTTTATATTTTATTTCCGGTGCTGCTGCTTGCAGGCTTTTATCGTATGTTTTGCAAGGATCGTCGTCGTCACGGAACCCACTCCGCCGGGCACCGGAGTTATTCGGGAGGCTTTTTTCTCCACTCGTTCAAAATCCACATCTCCGCAGAGTTTTCCCTCTTCGTCGACATTGATGCCCACGTCGATGACGATCGCTCCCTCTCCGACCGAATCTTCCTTTATAAACTTTGCCGCCCCTGCCGCAACGATGTAAATTTCCGCCGCATTCGTCACTTTCGGGAGATCCTTCGTACTTCTGTGAGTGACCGTAACGGTCGCTCTTTCATTGATCAGCATGGCGATCAGCGGTTTTCCGACGATCATCGACACTCCGGTGACTGCAATATCGCTCCCTCTTACAGGGATCTCATAATATTTGAGCATCTCCATAACTGCCGTCGGCGTACAGGGTGTGAATCCGCTCTGATCTCCCTCCATCAGTTTTCCCATATTGATCGGGTTAAACGCATCGACGTCCTTCTCCGGAGACAGAATATATTTGATCCTGCTCTCGTCGATATGTTTCGGCAAAGGCCGGAATATCAGAATCCCATTGACGGAAGCGTCTTCATTGAGCTTTTCGATCTCCCGGATGAAATCTTCTTCTTTGATGTTCTCATCAAGGGCGACCACCTGTGTCTCGACGCCGACCTTCCCGCAGCGGGTCGTCGCTCCTTTTTCATAGGATAAGTCATCCGGTCTCTCTCCCACCCGCAGGATCGCAAGTTTGGGAACGATTGACTGCTTTTTCAGCGCTGTAGTCTCTTCTATCAGTTCTTCGGAAATTCGATCCGCGACCGGCTTGCCCTTCAATAATTTTTCCATAGCTCACCTCTTCAAGTCATTGTAATGGTCTGCTGATGCATCCATCGAATTATTTTGTAATTTTTATTTTTCATCCCTTCTTCATATTTATACATCAAGGCCGAAGGGTTGAATCAGGAATTTTTTTATTGTAAGATACTATTATAAACTGCTTTTTTCGATAAAGGCACGCCATAATCATGATATACAACTGTATCACAAGGAGATTTTTCATGAATACACTGACCGACAAAAAAACTTTTCGAAAACTTGCATTACAAAAAAGAGATTCCCTCTCTGCCGAGCAGAGAACATCCGCCTCGAAAGAGATACAAAAGCGCCTGATATCACTTCCCGCTTTTGAAAAAGCTCAGGTGATCATGGGCTATATGGACTTCAAAAGCGAAGTAATCTGCACAGACGTCCTCCGTTTTGCTCTCAAGCAGGGAAAAAAGATTGTCATTCCGATTTCCCTTCCCAATACCCGCACCTTGCTCTTGTCCGAAATCACAGACTTGGACAGAGACTTTGAAAAAGATCACTACGGAATCTCTGTGCCGAAAAAAGAGTTTTTCCGTGAAATGTCTCCTGAGAAACCGGACTTCGTCATCGTTCCCGGCGTCGCCTTTTCAAAGGAGCGTTTCCGCATGGGCTACGGAGCGGGCTATTATGACAATTTTCTTGAAAGACTTCGCCCGGGTACTCCTTTTGCCGCTCTTGCCTTCGAAATTCAAATCTTCGATAGGATACCGACGGAGCCGCATGATAAACAAATGACCTTTGTCGTCACGGAGAAGAGGATACTTGGTTCTCCTGACAGTTCAAGTTCTCCAAAGATTCTATGACCTGCTCTATGACAAAGTCCGGCGTCGACGCTCCGGCCGTCACCCCCAAAGTCTTATATCTTTTCATCTGCTTCCTGTCGATCTCTTCCTCCGTCTCGATGAGATAACTCGGACAATAAAGGCTCGCAATTTCCGCGAGCTTTTTCGTATTTGAACTTTTTTTCCCTCCGACAATGACCATCGCATCGACTTTTTGCGCCAGCCTTCTCACCGATTCCTGCCTTTCGTAAGTCGCCGTACAAATGGTGTTGTAGATTTCCGCATCCGGGATTCTTCTGCAAAGTTCCGACTCAAGTTCCTTGAAAAGCGAAACGGATAAGGTCGTCTGAGCGACCACCGCGTACTTTCCTTTTTTCATTCCCGCAGCAGCCAGTTCCTGTAAGCTTCCCGCAATTTCCGCGGCATTCTCGCACCAGCCGTTGATCCCGATAACTTCCGGATGCATCCTATCTCCGAGTATCAGGATATGATACCCTTCTTTTGCTTTCTGGTGAACGATTTTCTGTATTTTTTTTACAAAAGGACAAGTCGCGTCAATGATCCCTATTCCTCGGTTCTCGGCGTCCTCAAGGACCGACTTCGGCACCCCGTGAGAGCGGATGATCAAACTTCCGTCGTCTGCGCTTTTGACCTCATCTACGACGTCGATCCCTTCCTTTTCCAGCAGCCTCACAACCTGAGCATTGTGAATGAGTTCCCCGTAAGAATAGACCTTTCCTTTCACTTCTTCAGCCGACTGTCGCGCCATATCGACAGCTCGTTTCACGCCGAAGCAAAAACCCGAATACTCCGCTAAAATCACCTTCATCACTCTCATCCTCTGATAATATTCATCACTTCGTCGGAGAGCGTCAAATATCCCTGTGTCCCGGGACTGAAAAGCTCCGGATTCGGCCTGTATATATCGTGAACGAGGACCCTCACTTTCGAAAAAAGTTTGTATTGTCCCTGTATTGTCACCGGTACAATATCTGTTCCGGTCTTGAGAGCGAACATTCCAAGCCCTGCTTTGGACTGGTCTTCATCTATCTGCCTGACCCTTGTTCCCTGCGGAAATATGCCGAGTATACGATCGCTCTTGAGCAGACGCAGAACATTTTTAACTGCAGTAATGTCATTTTTGCTTCGATCAACCGGGATAACGCCGACATTTTTGAATATCCAGTCAAATAAAGGAGGTTTGAAAAGTTCCTTCTTTCCCAGAAAATGGATCCGACGTCCCTTAAAAACCATCGCAAGAACAATCGGGTCAACCAAGCTCGTATGATTTGAAGCAATGATATAGGCCTTGTTTTCTTCGAGATCCGTTTGGCCCACCACCTCGATTCGGTAGAGAATCCTGACAAAAAAACTGCAGATTGCCAAAAGTACATTGTATAAATCCATTATTTACGCTCCTCTATGATACGAATGATCTCATCGGACAATTCCTCAATCGTCTTATTTCCCGTGTCGATCTCCACAGCATCTTCCGCTTTTTTCAGCGGTGATATCTCTCTTGTCGAATCCGCAAGATCTCTCCTTATGATTTCGGCCTTCATCTCTTCAAAATCGCAATCCATTCCTTTTTCGATATTTTCTTTCATTCTTCTCCGTGCGCGCACCTCTACATCCGCCACGAGAAAGATTTTGAGATCCGCATCCGGAAATACGACCGTTCCTATATCCCTGCCGTCCAAAATCGAGGATCTTCTCTTGGCGATCTCCCTCTGTTTTTCCACTAAAACATTTCGTACCGCTTCGATAGAGGAAACGGCGGAAACATTTCTTGTCACCGTCTCTCCACGAATCTCATCTTCCACATACTCCCCGTCGAGATAAATCTTCCCCTCGTCAAAATCCACCCGGGTCTGCAGCAGAACTTCCCGGATCTTTTCGATATCCCCTATATCAATGTCTTCTCTGAGAACCTTCAGAGTAAATGCCCGATACATCGCTCCGGTATCAATATAAGTGATTCCGGTCTTTTTAGCTATTTCCCTGGATATCGTGCTTTTCCCGGCGCCGGCGGGTCCGTCAACGGCTATTATCATCGGCTGTTCCCCTTTCTTCCCTCCAGATGGGCCGTATCATTCATGGCAAGGATCTCCGCTCTGCCATCCTTCGTCCGGATCACATTGAGAGCAAGATTCTCCTGCGCGATACGAAAGATACCGGAGATCGGCATCCCCAGCAACGAAGCCATCAAAAGCTTGATCGTTATCCCGTGAGAAACGATCAAAAAATTCTTTCCTTCTTCTCTTTGATCAATATTCCAAAAAGCTTTACCGGCTCTCTCCTGAACGCCGAGAACCGACTCTCCTTTTGGAAACACGACCCCTCCCGGATCTCTCTTCCATTGTTCCAGAAGTTCTCTATGAGAAGAGAGGATCTCCTCATAGGTCAGGCCTTCCCACACTCCGAATCCGATCTCCCGAAAGCCTTGTTCCGTTCTTATCTCCTGACCGGGTGCGAGCAGTGCGGCAGTATCCTGCGCTCGCTTGAGATCCGAGGAATACACCCGGTCAATATTGTAATGCTTCAGCCTCTCTCCGAGAATCTTCGCCTCTTCGACGCTCTGCTCAAGCAGGGGAGAATCCATCGTTCCCTGAGTCCTCTTTTCGAGATTCCATCTTGTTTTTCCATGTCTTACGATATAAAAAGTATTCATTTGCCGCTTCCTTTCCCGATCACGAACTGTCCGACGGCTCTGTGCATCATGATCTGTCTTAAATAGTTTACTATGAAATCCCCTTGTTATCAATATAAAAAAGCTGACAGAATCTCCTCCGCCAGCTCTTTCCGTCCTGCTATTTTTCATCATAAATCTTGTATTCTTTCCAGATTTCTTCGAGCGTGTCGAAAATTTCTCTTATTTCACCGCGCCTTCTCATTCCTACCGAAACAATCAGTGCATTTGCGACACTTAAAGGTGCAACGAGAGAGTCGACAAAAGAAGCCATATTGCTCTTGGTAATCAAAGTCTCCGAAGCCAGCGTCGCTATTGGAGCCAACAAACTGTCCGTCATCGCAACAATATCGGCGCCCCGGTTCTTGGCATACTGCAAAAGTTCAAAAGTCCTCTTCGAATATCTCGGAAAACTGATACCGACGACGAGATCTCCTTCTCCGACCTTCAGAATCTGTTCAAAAACATCGGAGATTCCATAGTTGACAAGTGCGACATTATCCAGAATCAGATTGAGATAAAAACTGAGGTATTCTCCTATGGCCGCAGAACTTCGGAGACCGACGATATATATCTTTTTCGCTGTGAGCAGCTTACTGATGACATTTTCAAAGGAGGCTGGGTTGATCTCCGACAAGGTTCCCTTGATATTGTCGACGTCCGCTTTCAGGACTTTTTTGAGTATTGCAAAATCTCCTGAATACTCCTGAGACATCTCCACTCTCTGTACCGTGGTCAACTTTGTCTTGATAAGTTCCTGCAAAGAGCGCTGCAGCATCGGATATCCGTCGTATCCCAAGGCATTGGCAAACCGCACGACGGTAGATTCACTGATCCCGACGGTATCACCAAGTTTTGCCGCCGTCATAAAGGCCGCCTTGTCATAGTCGGACAGGATATACTGCGCCAAAATTTTCTGTCCCTTGCTCAATTTCGAAAATTTACTGTGTATCAAGGAAATCAAATCTTTGGTAGCCTTTTCTTCTCCCATATGCCTTCCCTTCCGTTCTCGTATTTTATGATAATCCCGTCATATGCTGCGATGAAGCGGCAACGAGTTTTTCGCCTTCTTCAAAAGCGGTTGTATTGAGCTCTTCGGTACCTCGAGGCACCCTTGCAAGAACTGCGGCAAGCATATTCTTCCTGTCTATCTCCGGAATCAGCTTGCTTAAAGCTCCAAGAGCAACAATATTTGCCACCATAGCCTTGCCTATCTTATCCGAAGCCGTACTGAGAATCGGCAGACGATAGATGCGGTGTCCGTTATCGGAATGATTGATCGCAAGTTCTTCATCGATCACGACCACCGCATCCTCATGCAGCTCATCCGCGTATTTGTCAAAAGCTTTTTGGGAAAGCGCGAGCAACAGATTGGGTTTTCTCACTTTCGGAAAGAAAATCTCCTCATCACTGACGATAACTTCCGCCTTGCTCGCTCCTCCCCTGGCTTCCGGACCGTAAGACTGGCTCTGCAGGGAATTGAGCCCTTCCCGAATCGAGGCCTCCGCGATGATGATGCCCGCTAAAATCAATCCCTGTCCTCCGGCTCCGCAAAGTCTGATCTCTCTTTTCATTATTTTTGACCTCCTCTATCCGCAAAAATATCAATGATCTTTTGATATTCTTCGGTATATTCCGGCTGGATCTCCTGGATGAATTCACCCATAAACGCCTTGCCGTGCAGTTTCTCCGGAGGAAGTTTGTCCTTGACCTTAATATCAATATAACTGTCCTTCATCATATTGAGAAGATCGACCGCTCCCCCTTTTTTATTCTTACGTCCGTAGTAAGTCGGACATCCGCTGATTCCCTCGATCAGGGAAAAACCTTTATGCTGCAGCCCTTTTTTGATGTATTCGGTCATCTTATTCGCATGATAGGCGGTTGCTCTTGCAACATAGGTCGCTCCGGCAGCCTCTGCAAGTTTACAGATGTCGAAAGCCTTGTCCACATTTCCGTAAGGAGCCGTCGTTCCCCGGTCTCCCTTGGGAGTTGTCGGAGAAAACTGACCTCCGGTCATTCCGTAGATATTGTTGTTGAAGACAATCGTAGTGATATCAATATTTCTCCGGCAAGCATGAATCAGGTGATTTCCTCCGATAGCCGAGGCGTCTCCGTCTCCCGATATGACGATCACATGGAGATCCGGATTGGCAAGCTTGACCCCGGTGGCAAAGGCAAGGGCTCTTCCGTGGGTCGTATGCAGAGTGTTGACGTCCATATAGCCCGCCGCCCTTGAAGAACATCCTATCCCCGAGACAACGCAGACCTTGTCTCTGTCAAGTTTCAACTCTTCAATCGCCACCGCGATGGAGCGCATGAGGATTCCATGTCCGCAGCCGGGACACCAGATATGAGGAAGACGCTTGATTCTCATGAATTTATAAATGATTTCACTTGGCATTTTGAACCTCCATACATCTCTCTACGATTTCTTCCGGAAAAATCATCTCTCCGTTCCCTTTCTGAATCCCTTCGACAATATTTTTATCCTCCGCCGCAAGAAGGACCGGTTCGATCATCTGCCCGAGGTTCATCTCAATGACAAAAATTTTCTTTTTATTCTTTGAGAGTTCATGAAGACGCTGCGAAGGAAATGGCCAAACCGTCTTCGGTACAAAAAGCCCCACCTTCTTTCCCATTGCTTCCAGCATCCTCTTCGCCTCTTTAACGGATCTGGCCATTCCGCCGAAGGTGACGAGGAGCACTTCCTGATCCTCTGCATCCTCTTCTTCATAAATAAGAATATCATCAAGATTATTGTTAATTTTATCGAAGAGGCGTTTCATGAGACGAGCGGCTTCCTTGGTGCTGTTTGTCGGAAATCCCGTCTCGTCATGCGCAAGACCCGTGATATTATAGCGATAACCGCTTCCGAAGCTCGCCATCGGAGGCACGAGGTCTTCCGTATTTTCGTAGACCTTGTACTCTTTGATCGGACAGGTCGGTTTCTTTCGGTCGATGACTTCAAGTTCACCGGCTTCCGGAATCTCAATCTTTTCTCTGAGATGTCCGATGATCTCGTCCATCAGAAGAATGACCGGCGTTCTGTATTTCTCCGAAAAATTAAAAGCCTTTACGGTCAGCTCGAAGGTTTCTTTTACAGTTGTGGGAGAAAGCGCAATGATCGGATGGTCCCCATGAGTCCCCCATCTCGCCTGCATATAATCCCCCTGCCCGGGAGACGTCGGAAGACCCGTGCTTGGACCGTTTCTTTGGACATTGACGATAACGCAGGGTACTTCCGTCATACAGGCATAGCCTATATTCTCCTGTTTCAGCGAAAATCCCGGTCCGCTCGTCGCCGTCATAGACTTGCTTCCGGCCGCCGATGCTCCGATCGCCGCCGCCATGCCCGCAATTTCATCTTCCATCTGAATGAACTTTCCGCCGACTCTCGGCAAAAGCTCCGAAGACGCCTCCGCGATCTCAGTGGAGGGAGTGATCGGATAACCTGCGTAAAAATTCATTCCTGCATACAACGCCCCATGCACACAGGCCTCATTGCCCTGAAGGAGCTTTATCTTCTTCTCCATTATTTTTCCTCCTCCAAATAGATCGCATAGTCGGGACATCGCAGTTCACATTGCCCGCATTTGATACATTTTTCCGGGTAAAGGACGGCAATCTTCTCATGCTCCAATCCCAAGACTTTTTTCGGGCAAAACGCCACACAGATCCCGCAGCCTTTACACCAGTCAGGTTCTGTAACCAATTTCTTGTTCAATTTACACATCTCCCTAATAAAAATAATATCTTACTTCCAAAAGAATTCTATCAAAATTATACATATTTTGCAAGTTACACTTCACTTTTTTGACAAAAGAGATTGATTTGCAACTAAAATTGCAAAAGAGCGGTCTGCGCCGCTCTTTTGATCGTTCTTTACTAATTTATACGAAACACCTTATCCATATTCAGCATAGTTTGTAATGGAATTTCAAGCCGTGATTCGCATCAAATTGTCCGCTTTTATTTCCTCTTCTCTTGCAGGAGAAAATCCCGAAGGATCTGCGAGGCGATCACAAGACCGGCGGCGGAAGGAACAAACGCCGTCGATCCCGGGACTTCTCTCTTTGATTCGGAAGAGATCGAAATCAAGGGTTTCATCGGCTCCTCGTCGGAAAACACGGTTTTCAGCCTGCGAATGCCTCTTGCCTTTAGCTCCCTTCTCATCACTTTCGCAAGAGGACAGGTATGCGTCTTATAAATATCGACTGCCTGAATCCTGGTCGGATCCATTTTATTTCCCATACCCATGCAGCTGATGAGAGGAATCCCGAGCTCATCGGCCTTGACTATCAGATGGATCTTCGAGCTTACCATATCAATCGCATCGACAATATAGTCGAAAGATTCCGTGAAAAAATCTCTCCAGTTTTCCTCCGTGTATTTCAGCGGCAATACGCGAAGGCGGATCGACGGGTTGATCTGTCGGAGTCTCTCCCCGAAGAGCTCCGCCTTATTTTTTCCGACCGTCGAATGCAGAGCGATCAGCTGACGATTGAGATTCGTGACGTCTATGAGGTCATAATCGATCAGTGTCAGCTTCCCGATTCCGCTCCTTGCCAGCGCTTCTGCCGCATAACCGCCGACTCCGCCAAGGCCGAAGACCGCTATATGTTTCTCCTCGAGCATCCTCATCTTCTCTTTTCCTATGAGAATCTCCAGACGCTGAAATTCCATTTTTTCTTTGGACTCCATCTTATCCTGATCTCCTGTCATCTATCTGCCCTCGCTCAATTTCAAACTCATAAATCCGGACTGCATTGCGATCTTCCGCATCCAAGGCCGGTACATCGCCGGGGATTTCAGATTTTTCAAAAGAATATTCAGCCTCAGGGAAATGCAGTTTTTCTCATAGCGTCTTCCCGCCGCCTCCACTCCTTCCTCCATCGCCTCCGCAAGCTCCTCCGCAGAACGAAAAGCATAACTGAACCCCTCCGCCGAGCTCGGGCTGATGAAGCCTGCCGCCTCTCCTATCAGGAGGATATTTCCCTCTCCCGTGCAGATCTGACTGAGATGGATCGGCCGGTTAATGAAGGCTCCGTTGCGCCTGAGAGGTTCTCCAAGCTGAAATCCGAGTTTATTCATCTTCTCTTTCAAAATAGAAAATTTTTTCCCGACCCCACTGTTTGGTATCAAAGCCGCTCCCAGAAGCAGGGTGTTTTCCTCCGGAATCGTCCAAGAGTAAAAATCCGTCACCTCCGAATCAAACATCGCTCCGTAAGAGTCCAGACAAGGACTGGTATCATACCATTCCTGAATCGCGACATACTTTTTCGGGAAAGGCCGGTTCGGATAAGCTCGGGCGCGGATCAGAGAATTGGCTCCCTCGGCGCTCACAAGCAGTTTTGTCTTCTCTCGATACTCCTTTCCTCCGCAGTGAAATTTTACGATGATCTGATCCGCTTCTTTCTCAAACCCCTTAAAAAGGCACCCGATCCTCAGTTCGGCCCTCTCCTGCGCAAGCTCCGACAGCCATTTGTCGAAGGAGCTGCGGTCGATATTGACATACTCTTTCCGGTAATGCCTTTCGATTCCATGATCGAAGTCGATCGTTCTCACAGCGAAGGCCTGCGGAGAGATCAGCACCTTTTTCGGAATGGCGAGATTAAATTTCGCAAGCATTTTCTGCGCGTCCGGATTGATCAGACCTCCACAGCATTTTTCCTCTGCAAAAAAGCTCTCCTCATGAAATTTCCTCTTTTCCAAAATCAAAACCCTGTATTTTTTTCCTGTCAGCCGCGCCAGCGCGGAACCCGCCGGACCGCCGCCGACAATGATCATATCGTACATGATTCACCTCTTTGAAGATTTTACAAACAGCTTTTCCGTCCCGTTGTAGGCGACGGGTAGGATGATCAGTGTCAGAAGCGTCGATATCATCAGGCCGAACATCAGAGATATCGCCATCGGACGAAAGAGCTGACTTTTGGAAAAAACCAGCGGAATCAGTCCTATCACTGTCGTCACAGTCGTCAGCATGATCGGCCGAAACCTTGCCCGTACCGCCAGAAGACAGGATTCTTCAATATCTTCTTCCCGCTTTCTGAATTGATTGATCGTGTCAATGAGCACGATGGCATTGTTGACGACGACGCCGAAGAGGCTTACGATACCGAGCATCGCCATAAAAGAGAGCGGCTGTCGAAGGAAGAAAAGCCCCAGTATTGATCCCGTTATCGACAGGGGGATCGTAAGAAGAATCAAAAAAGGCTGAACAAAAGAATTAAACTGAAAGAGCAGGATTCCATATACGAGAAGAACAGCGACGGCGCCTAAGATTCCCATGCTGCCGAAATTTTCGTAGATCCTTTCCCTCTCTCCGTCGTAAAACAGCCTGATTCCGTTCAAATCAAGCTCAGCAATCCGCTGCTCGATTTGATTTTGTATCTGCACGGGATCCGTGCCTGCGTCCGCGTCCGCAAAAACAGAAACCGTCCTCTCCCTGTCGTATTTGATGATCTCGGTCCAGCGTCTGCTCAGCTCGACAGACGCCACTTCACGAACCGGCACCGACTCTCCCGTATAGGGAGATTTGACAAAGAGATTTTCTATATCTTCTTTCGTTTTTGCATTGCCTTTGACGATGATATCTTTTTCTGTGCCTTCCTTTCGATATACGGAGGATTCTTTGCCCCGAAGCGCTGCCGAAATCTCGTTTTGAATATCGTATTTGCTCAGACCCAGTGAACCTGCCCTGCTCGGATCGATATCAACGACAAACTCATACTTCTGAGGCAGGAGGTCATCGTCGATGTTTTTCGCTCCGGGAATACTTTGAATCAGCTCTTTCAACTGTTTTGCAGCTTCTTCGAGTCTCTCCGGATCCCGGCCCGAAAGTCTGACTGTCACAGCCGCTCCGAGCGTCGGATACCCTTGCTCCAGCTCTTTGACCGCTGCCGTTCCTCCGGTGATTCCCTCATCAATCAGCCTCTGCAGATGAGCGGCATAACTCTGATTATCTCTGAATCTTCCCTTTGACTTCAGATCGATGCGCATCATGATCTGAGCGACGTCGGGCGCATCCGTCGGCGGAGCGAGAGCGATATAATACTTCGGCAGACCCCGTCCGACAGCAGCCGTGTATTCGAGGATCTCTTCCTGTTTTTCCAATATGTCCGCAACTTCCCCCACGAGTTTTTCCGTCTTGCCGATATCAAAGGCCTCTCCTTTGATATCAATATAGAGAATATCTCCATTTTCTTTCGGGAAAAACTGCATATTGATCGAAAAAGCGAGAGAGGCGGTCGCTCCCGTCACGAGGAGAACAAGAAGGAACAGAAGTTTTTTCCTTCTCATGAAATATCTCGTCCATTCGGAAAATCTCGAGGAGATCCGATGAGAACTGTCTGGTTCACGGCTTTTTCCAAAGAGAAGATAGGCGGTCATCGGAGTGACTGCAATCGCTGCGATATAGGAAGCACTCAGACTGATGATGATAATTTGCGGAATCGAGCGGATATATTTCCCTGCTGTCGTCGTCAGCATCAGCAGAGGAACGAAAGCCGCAACTGTCGTCAGTGTAGAACTGAGAACCGGATATGCGACTTCCGCCACTCCCTCCAGGCAGGCGAACAGGATTTCTTTTTCTTCATCGATCTTGTTCTGTATCGAATCACTGACGACAATCGCATTGTCGACAAGCATCCCCAGAGAAATAATCAGTGCGGTAATCGATATCTGATGGATCTTGATTCCGAACAAACGCATCATACACAGTGTCAGCAGGATGGAAAAAGGAATCGCCATCGAGACGACCAGAGCGTTTTTCAGTCCCATGCCGACAAAGACGACGAAAAGGACCAGAAGGATTCCCTGAAGCAGACTGAGAGTGAAATCTCTGACGAGACCTTTGACGTCTTCCGGCTGAAAACTGACCTGCTCCAAGCGAAGATTATCCGGAAGGTTCTCCCTGACGGTGCGAATCCTCTCTTTCACCTGCTCACCGACCGCGACGGCATTCTCATCCGCCTTGAAATATCCGACAAGCAGGATCGCTTCCTCTCCGTTGCGCAGCATACGGACATTATCATCTGCATCTTCCAGACTGATCTTCGCGATATCTTTCAGTCTTGCGGAAGAGCCATTGTCCCTCGAAACGGCAATAATCGTATTTTCAATATCTTCCAACGAATTGAAATACCCCCTGAGCTTCACATCGATCTTTTCGCCCTCTTCTTCGATGCTGCCGGCGGGGATTTCGAGGTTTTGCGCGCTCAAGATACCTGAAATATCGCTCAGAGACAGATTATAATATTGAAGCAGATTCAAGTCGACTTCTACAGAGATCTGCCTCTTCCTCTTTCCGATGATGTCGAATCTTGAAACCCCCGGCGTTCGATTGAAGTAGGACTTAATCTCTTCCGCCATCTCTTCCAGTTCTTCCTGATCATAATCCTCTCCGCTGACGCTGAGAATCAGGCCGGCGGTCTCCGTGAGATCCGTATTGACCTCGATCCTCTGTACGCCGTCCGGCAGTTTCCCCTGAAGACTCTGCATCTTCTGCCGCACTTCAGAGTAGGATTTCGCCGTATCCGCATCCTGATAGAGATAGAGAACGACAACGGAGACATTGTCTTTGGATATCGAATAGGTATAATCGTAGCCGTTCACCGAGGTCAGCGCGCTTTCGATCTCTCTGGTGACGAGAGTCTCCACATCTTCCGGAGAAGCTCCCGGGTAAACCGCCGTGATCAGAACGTTGGGCGCTGAGAGATCGGGAGCCTGCTGCTTGGGGGACTCAATATAACTGTAAACTCCGAGCACGGCAATCAAAATCATCAGAAAAAAAGTGATCTTTCTGTTTTGGATACTCTGTTTCGCGATCTCTTTTATCATAGGTCTTCTCCCGTGATCCGTACATTCTCATCGGCTTTGACGCCCCTCATCCCTTCGACGATCAGACGGTCTCCCGGAGAAAGGCCTTCGACTTTCGCATAGGCTCCCCTCGTCGACAGGATACGGATATCTTTTCTCTTCACCTTGAAAATTTCCTTTGCTTCGTCATCTTCTTCCACTGTGAGCACATAGTCTTTTCCTTCTGCAAGCATCGCGGATACAGGAACCCATATGCCCGTTTCATTCCCGATGACGATCTCCAGTCCGACGACGCTTCCGATAGAGAGAGCTCCTTCCTCCGGTGTAACCTCGGCTTCATAGGTTCTCGTATAGGCGTCGGCAATATCCGAGATATAGGTGATGAGAGCCGGCAGCCTCTTTTCACCGTCGATGATATACACACGGCTTCCCGTATGCACCTTATCAAGATCCTGTCTTGCGATTCCCGTCCGAACAATCGAAGATCGACCTCGAAGCGCGATAACCGGGTGACCGGCTGTAACAAAATCGCCTTCTTTTTTTATAATCTCCGCAACATATCCTGAAATATCCGCGTATATCGTCGCATCTGCAATCTGGCTCTTTTTGTACTCGAGCTCCGTCTGAGCCATCGACAGATTCGCCCGCGCCATTGCGATATCCTCGCTGCGCGTTCCGCTCAGAGCCGTTTGCAGAGCAAGCTCCGCCTGCTGCATCTCACTCTTTCGCAAATCATACTCCAATTTTGCTTTATCAAGTTCATGCCGGGCGACCGCCCCCGACTGATAAAGCTCCTCCATCTTTCCATACAGATCCTCTGTGAATGCAAGAGCATCTTTTGCCTTGTTCACATTGACTCTCAGCTGCTCGATCTCCTCTTTTGTCGCTCCGTTTTTTGCCTTCTGATACCGTGAATCTGCAGCTTCAACCTGTCCCTGCGCAGCCGAAACCGCGAAATCCAGATCTCCCGTATCTAATTTTGCAAGTACATCACCCGGCTTTATCTCGTCTCCTTTCTCCACTTCGAGCGAAGCGATCTTCCCCGGAGATTTGAAAGCATAGCTGCGGCTATCCTTGACAATGACATTGCCTGTATATCCGATCGTGATATCTCTCGTATCTTCCTGCAAAAGCGCAGTACGCACCGGCTTTACCGAAGGAGGAGAGTTCTCTTCCTTCGGTGCACAGCCGCTCAGAAAGATCACACATAAACCCGTCAACAGTATTCCTCTGTATTTTCCAATCATTTCGCACCTCTTCATCCCCTGCCTGAAATCTCTTTGCCGCTGTCTTTCATTATACCAAAACATCAAGATTTATTCCATTTTGTCTGTTTTAATCCATAATTTTTTGACTCATATTCTCTCTTTTATGGTACGATATATGAGATATACCCTAATATTTCGATACTATGACCGGAAAGGAGAGTTTCTATGAGAGTATCTCGGGTCAGCCGCAGCCGAATCACCGGAATCGTTGCGGCACGCAATCATATCGTGCGCTCTGTACGCGGAGTTGAAAAAACACCGGCGTCCTTCGCCGTCGAAAACGATACCGCAAACACTTCTTCAAATTTTCTGCTCTCAAAAGAGGCTTTCTATGACCTGATGGAAGAGTCGAACAAAAAACATGAGGATTTTGAGGGAAAACTTGCTGAAGACGAGCTCCAAAGACGAAAAAAAAACCTGCTTGATTCTCCGGAAGACGACACTCTCGATTTCATTGAAGAAGTGATCCTTCAATTCAATCAGGCGATGGACTATGTAAAAAGACTGAATGAAGAAAAAAGGCAAAAGAGTCTGGATGCGATTCTTCACACAGTGACCTCCCACAACCGCCCTCTTTCAAATCTGGGGATTCTGTCCGACCGAAACCATCATATGAATCTGAATCGGGAAAAGTTTCTTGCCACGATTTCCAAAAGTCCACATCATCTCAAACTTCTCCTGGATCCTGAAAAAGGGATACTCCGCAAGATTCACGACAGTTTCATGGAGGTCTTATCCTGATGTGCATCGGTATCATTGCGGAATACAACCCTTTTCACAGCGGTCACCTCTATCATCTCAATCAGGCGAAAGCCCTTCGTCCCTCTTCTCCGGTCGTTGTTGTCATGAGCGGGCATTTTGTTCAAAGAGGAGAACCGGCACTTGTGGACAAATGGACACGAGCCAAAACTGCGGTCGCCTGCGGCGCAGATCTCGTCATCGAACTTCCTCACCTTTATGCGTCGCAATCCGCAGAGCTTTTCGCAAAGGGAGCAATCGGCGTGCTTAAATCCACCGGCGTCGTCAGAGACATTCTGTTCGGCAGTGAGAGCGGCGATGTCTCCCTTCTGAAAAACACCGCCGGACAGCTGATAGAAAAAAAAGGAGAGCTGGATCTCCTTATTCGAGAGTATCTCCAAAAGGGATTTTCCTATCCCAAGGCACGGAGCAGGGCAATGGAAGAGGCAGGACTTCTCTCGACGCATCATCCCAACGATATCTTGGGGATCGAATACATTCGGCAGATTTTTCTGCAAAATTCCGATATTCACCCTCATTGTATTCAACGAAAGGGGGCCGGATACAACAACTTCAGTCTCAAGGGAGAATTTTCGAGTGCAACGGCGATACGCCGCCGGCTTTTTATGCACTCCAAAATCGAAAGTTCCGGCGTCTGGGAAATTCTTTCTCCCTCCTTGCTTCCAACCCCTTCACTTGAGATTTTGAAAACAAAAAAACCGCTGTTTCATGAAGATTTTTTTGAACTGACCCGCTACAGTGTCCTTCGAAACAGAGAATCTCTCCATGAGATTTTTGAGATCGAAGAGGGACTTGAACACCTGATTGTCAAATCCGCAATGAAATGCTCTTCTTTTTCGGATCTTTGCAGCTCTGTCAAAAGCAAGCGCTATACTTTGAATCGAATACGAAGAGTCTTATACAATATACTCCTGGGAGTCAAAAAAACATCCATGGAAATTGTCAAAAACTCGGATGACAACCCCTACATCCGCATCCTCGCTTTTAACGACCGCGGGAGAAACTGTCTCAAAGAGATGAAGAAACATACCAAAGCTGCAATCATCAACAAAACAACGGCTTTCAGACCTTCTTCTCCCTTGGAAGAGATTCTCTTTCACTACGACATGCTCGCAACACAAATCTATAATCTCAAGGGAGAGCTTGCAGCAAACCTCTCCGCTGACTGTATCACCTCGCCCCAATACCTACAATAAACGCGCAGGAGGTCTTTATGATTTTTGATATTTTCATCGTTTCGGCAATCGGTTACGCCTTTGGATGTCTGCAATGGTCCTATATCCTCATTCAGTGGCTGAAGAAGGAAGATGTCCGCAAATCGGGATTTGGCAATGCCGGCGCCTCCAATACTTTTGTCTCCTATGGTAAGAAACTCGGCATTTCCGTCGCTGTGCTGGACGCTCTCAAAGCGTTGATCTCCGTTCGCCTGATCTGTTTTCTCATACAAATTCACTGGCTTTCGGATCATTTCTATCTGGTCTATCTCAATGCACTTTTTGTGATCTTGGGACATAACTTTCCCTTCTTTATGGGATTCAAAGGCGGAAAAGGCACCGCGTCCCTCGTAGGCATTTTTATCGGACTGTCTCCGCTCTACGGCTTTCTTTCCGTCTTTGTCATCCTCGGCATTGCTGTGATCAGCAATTATATAGCGGTCGGAACTATCGGACTCCTCCTTTATTTTATTCTGTTTACCTATCTGAAAGGATATGGCGGCGTCTGCCTGACAATCTCTCTTCTCATCTCATGGATGAGCGTCTATCTGCACCTTCCGAATTTCAGGCGAATTCGAACTGGGGAAGAAAGCAAGGTTCGGACTTCTTTTTCGAAATCAAAGGAGGAAAAATAAGAAAAAACTGTCCGGAAGATCGAACCAATTTCTTCAAGGAAGACCTTCTAATAAAAAGCGGAGGATACAAAATTCTCCGCAAAATTTTTTAAGCCTCAATCTATAGAGCCTGCCCTCTCCACTTACCATCTCAAAACCAGTTTGCTTTTTCTCGATTGAACTCCGGAATCTCGCTATCTTTATACGGATTATAATGATTGATGTTGCAGCCGAATTCTTTCAAAAACTTTATCCGATTATCTAATGTCCATTCAATGAGCGTCATTCCGTCAAATTCCTCTGAATCGCCGTTGTTCATATTATTCTTAAAGTACCATTCAACAACCGTTTGATTGTTGCTGTGAAAATACTGCTTTATATTCCACTCGACAACTTTTCCGCGTGTGTTCCATTCTTCAAACCAATGTTTTACCGTTGCGCGATCTTCATATTTAGGAGACCAGCTCTCGATATAGACGACGTCTTCCGTAAAAATGGAGTCTATTCCCAAGTCTTTTTGTTGAAGCCACATGTCAAACCACAAACGAATTATTTTCTCTCTTTCCTTCATTGTATATCACCTCACAACTGCTCCTATGCTCTTAACCGTCGAAATTGACAGCTTTTAAGAAATACAAAATTCGAATCATTCGACAGAGAAAACTTCTTTTCGGCAAAATCCAATTTTCTTATAATTGGCGTTACAAAAGCTGTCCTCTATTTTTATAGTATATTTAGAATTTCTGCATAAATCGAAACTGCCGGCTGAGCCGGCAGTCTTGAAATCCTTTTATAAAATCCACAAAGATGACTTCTGTCGAAAAACAGAATCAAGCTTACTCGCTTATGAAATGTCGAAAAGCTCTGTAATTTGCGATGACGTCATAAAGAGGGCTATGCGGTTTCTTCTCCACTTCGTCAATGATGATCCCGTTTTCTTTTATATAGTCCTGCAGTTTGTCCTCAAAAAAGAGACAGGTATCATACCATCGGAAAGGAGCCTCAAACTCATCTACAAATTGTCCGTTTCTCATATCTTTGATCAATCTTGCCTCGCAAATGTGACCCATATGCACAAGCATGATTGCCTTGTCCGTATGTTTCATCCAAAAATCCGAAAAATCTTTCAGCATATTAGAGTAAGTGGGATGTGTAATTTCGATGTCCTTCATCGCAGGAAGAACATTCTCCTGCACAAAAGGATGTATCGGCGTCTGTACCGGGCAACGGGCCACCAGACGATCCACCTCTTTTCCCTCCGGATCATACATAATAGCCGCCAAGGCAAAGGGTTCACCCCACAGTCCGTTCGTCTCTACATCAATAGACATGATATATTGATCTCTCAACTGTTTGAATCTTTCTTTCATTCTTCCCATCTCCTTGTTTTATTTGAAATCTGAAATTTGACACTGCCTTTCCTATCCTTGCTCTTTTTACCTCAAATACCTCTTTTGCAGTCTTTCGAGAGCTGTTTTACATCTTCGGAAAAGAACTCTTTCATCCTCTTCCAAAACGATGTTTCGACCCCCTTTCATTTTATGTCTTATTATTATCATATACTATATATGAAACTTGTCAATATCTTTTCACAAATATCGTTATATTTTTATGAAACTTCGGCAGAAGATACTTCTCATCCCCTGATTCACACCTTCATTATGCCAATAATGCTCAACTACTTTTGAAATTGCAGCATTTAAGGAACGAACGAGAGAGCCTCACGGTCTCTATTTCAGAAACCGTTCCGCTTTCCTGTTCATTCTGTTGCAAGACAATTCAAATATTGACGAGGCGCTCCGCATCGGTATAAAAATGCCCGAGGCGAAATCTCCAAAGAGGAAATAAAACCCCGAGCATTCATATATCATATTATATCAGCGCGATCGGACGAATAAACATCCCCGTTCCGCCTTTCATTTTGTTCGGAAGAACGATAAAACAAAATTCGTAGACCTTATCTTTTGCAAGCTCATTGAGCTGAACCGCCTCCATAAAATGCACCCCCTGCTGAATCAGACAGTAGTGATGCACCGGATGACTGTGCTCCGGATAAGAAAGAGAACCGTCCGGATGATTCATCTCAAAAGCGATCATATCGTTGCCGAGCAGCACGGCTTGATGACCTTCAATCAGACATCTTGCCGCCTCCAATGTCATTCCGGCTCCCGGACAGAGATCAGACTGAGGCCATCTCTCTCCGCAGCGCAGGAGAACGCAGTCATTTTTTCGAAGCTCTACCCCTTCCCACTCTGCGCATCTTTCCACATCTTCCGCAGTGATTCCGTAATTCGGCTCCAAATGCTCGAGTCCTTTATAGGAAGCGATATCCAAAAGCACTCCCCTTAGAATGATCGGCGGTATCGTCGGTGAATCCGTCTTCAGAGGACCGTAGTCTCCCCAATGCTCCGCCGCATTGAAACCGTTGTACCAATGTGCATCTTCTCCCGCGGTGATATGACATAAGCCGTCGATATGCGTACCGCAGTGCAGAGGCGCTATCAGCATCTCCGTATTCGCATCCGTCATGTATTTATTTTTTTCGTCGTCGAGCCATCCGCCTTTCTTATGCCAGGCATAAGCCGCGGGATAATCGGAATGTCTGCTCATATTCCGGCGTCCCATCGGAGAACCGTAGTTCAGCAGCTCAAATCCGCAGTGCCCGTGCCATACGGGCATACCATGAAAGCGCAGGGTCTCCAAGTCATAGATCTTTCCTTTTCTGACATAAGAGATCGCCCGGAGGATATCCTCCGCACCTACCTCGTTGAGAGCGCCTATCTCATCTTCTTTGCCCCACTTTCCCCAAACATTGTTCTTCAGCCAGGAATCATCGTTGTACTTGCTGTAATCTGCCATTTCTCTCCCTCCTTCTCTCGACCCAAAATTTCGTATACCCTTACTGATGCGAATCCCCATCGAGTAAACAGCCGGGTTTTTCCCGATGGATATAATTCCCTCAATGAACATATCACCCTACTTGATTTTCATTTTCAATCAATTCAACAATATCAGAAATTTTGTCAAGAATATTTTATACCGGAAAGATATGCTTATTCTAATGCAAATACAAGGATCTTCTTAATCCGTGACTTTTGCATTTTTTCTTTTGCCTTTACTCTTGTCTATATTATATCATTAAAAAAGCGAATCGAGAAGAGAATCCTCCTGTCCGACCCGATATCCATGGATATTCATCAGGAAATTGTGTTGAAATCTCAATTTTAGGGTAGTATTGTATCGTATTGACAAAGATATCCTCAACTGTATTAAAAAAGCCTGCAATCTTCCATTGCAGGCAGTTTACTGGCGGAGACGGTGGGATTCGAACCCACGTGCCCCGAACGGGGCAAATGCATTTCGAGTGCACCGCGTTATGACCACTTCGCTACATCTCCGTAAGCTATTACAGAATACCACAGCCTGTACCCTGATGTCAATATCGTTCTCAGAGATCATCTAAAAATTCTCTTTTCCAGCCAAAAATTATTGATACACTCTGTCTGAAAGATTCAAACTTGTATCAGGACAGGGTCTCGGAACGCGGATATCACATTTCAAAAATATGCAAGAATATCCATACGATTTTCTCTATAAAAGGAGCTGAAGCAATGCTGATAATAGCCGATCAATGGAAGGACTATCAGATTCTCGACGCCGGCCACGGCGAAAAATTGGAACGATGGAAAAACATCATACTCCGAAGACCTGATCCTCAGTCCATCTGGCCCTGCGATATCGACAGTATGCAATGGAATCAGGTGCACGGCCACTATCACCGGAGCAGCAAAGGCGGAGGAAGCTGGGAATTTAAGAAAAAAATACCTGAACGATGGGAAATTTCTTATTCGGGTCTGAGATTCCATATCAAACCGACAGGATTCAAGCACACCGGACTCTTTCCGGAACAGGCCGCCAACTGGGACTGGATCATGCACAAAATACAGACCGCAAAAAGACCGATTAAAGTATTGAATCTTTTCGCCTATACGGGAGGTGCAACCTGCGCCGCCTCCTATGCGGGGGCTGCCGAAGTCTGTCATGTTGACGCATCGAAGGGCATGGTGCAGTGGGCAAAGGAAAACGCGGAGCTCAGCGGCCTCGGCAAAAACAAGATCCGCTATATTGTCGATGACTGCTACAAATTCATCCAAAGGGAAATTCGCAGAGGAAACCGCTATGAGGCGATCATAATGGATCCTCCTTCTTATGGACGGGGGCCCGGCGGAGAAGTCTGGAAATTCGAAGATGAACTGCTGCGCCTTCTTTCCGCCAGTGTGCAGGTGCTCAGCGACGATCCTCTCTTCCTCCTTCTGAACTCCTATACGACGGGCTTGTCTCCAACTGCCGTGCACAATCTTCTGACACTGATCCTCCAGTCTCAAAAAGGCGGTATCATCAGCTCAGGCGAGATCGGTCTGCCGATCCAAAGAGACGGCCTGATCCTGCCCTGCGGCCTTTACGGACGATGGGAGAGTAAGCGATGAACCCCCTTGTCATCTACGAAGACAACCATATACTTGTAGCTCTGAAACCCTTCGGCATGCCTTCTCAGGAAGATGACAGCAAAGATCCGGATATGCTCTCTTGGGTGAAAAACTATGTCAAGGAAAAGTATCAAAAACCCGGAGAAGTCTATATCGGTCTTCTGCATCGTCTGGATCGGGTCGCCGGAGGACTCATGGTCTTTGCCAGGACCTCAAAAGCGGCTTCCCGACTCTCGGAACAGATCCGCAGCCGAAGCCTTGAAAAGACCTATCAAGTCGTCATCGAAGGCATCCCCCGAAACAAAGAAGGCGTGTTGGAAGATTATCTGCGGAAAGATACACTGAAAAATAAAGTGAGTCCTGTTTCCAAAAATCAGAAGGATGCGAAGTTCGCACGCCTGTCTTACCGAACTCTCCTCACAAAGCAAAAGTTATCCCTGCTTGAAATTGATCTTGAAACCGGAAGAGCCCATCAGATTCGGGTACAGTTTTCCTCTCGGGGTAACCCGATCTTCGGCGACGCCAAGTACGGCTCCCAAAATCCTCGGCCTGTGATTGCCCTTTGGTCTTATCGGCTTCGTTTCATTCACCCGACAAAAAAAGAGCCGATGGAGTTTTCCGCTTCTCCGAGCGTATATTTAAGAAGAATTTATCCTTGGGATGAATTCCAATAAATCTTATGTTCTCCGCCAAGTTAAACTATGAGACGGAAGATTATCTCCGGGTTTTCTTCCGTTTCACAGTTTGGCTAATATTTCAACCACTGAAGATCAAAGTATTTCAACTCATCTGACATTGATCTTATTTTAAGAATTTTAACAGTTCTTTCTCCTCTATTTATTCTTGAAAATTCACTATCCTTCGCCCACGACTTTAAAAGCTTCTTTATTTTTTTCCAGATTGCGGACAAACTTCAAAAATCATTCGCCGGCGCGGACTCTCTTTCAGAAAAATCGTATTTGCTCTCCGGAAGTTTCGACCGCTGGGAGTGCCGTCGTTCCGCTTTCACACTAAAATCAGCGTCCTGCTGATTTTTCTGAAATTTTAGCGACTCGCTCTTCTCGATTTTTTCGCGAAAGTTTCTCCTCTTCGTCTCACGACTTTTGAAGCTTATCCGCTTTGTCTTCAATCTTCTATATTTTTCTTTCTCTTTTCAAATTTAATAAAAAAAATTAAAAAAACTTGACTATATATATATATATATATAATGTATACAAGACATTTTCAGAAATCGCATCTAAAAGAGGTAACAATATTTTTGAAATATTTCATCATTGTTTTATAGTTCTATGAATTAAGCGATTTGTGTTAAAACTTTTATATGAATCTAACAGGAGGGAGTATATGATTCAACATAGTATGAAATTACAAATGAAAAGATTTACAGCAGTTTTTTTATTGGTACTTATACTATTATCCGGATGTAATTTGCTGGGTTCCCCTCCTGAAAATACAGTAAAGAATTTTGAAAAGGGAATGAACAATTTAGATATAGACAAAATCTTTTCTTGTTTTGAACCCTCAAAAGCGAAGCAAATGGAAAGTATGTTCTCTATAGGAAACAGTATCTCACAAATGATAACCGGAGTGAACATTGATCCAAAAGTTCTATTAAATTTATTTCCGTTGTTTTCATTCGGAGAAGAAGAACTTGGGTGGCCGACATGGACTTTTCATGATTTTGATGTGAAAGAAGACTCCGATGAAGCAATCATTGACTGCAAAGTTGATGTCAGCTATTCCAATGGAGAAGTAGAGTACTATACCGCCAGATTTTATATGATCAGAGTGGATGGTAAATGGTATATTAACAAACTTGAGTAAGGAGGTAATAAAAATTGAGTGAGTGGTTATTTGTAATTATGTTCATAGGTGGAATAGTGCTGATCAGGACAATATCTGATGCTGCCGGAGATGCACTGGGAAATGTGGTTGATAATGCGATTTCCGATTATAATAGCAAAAAAGCTCAGGAGAAAGAATGGGAGACACAAGCCGGCATAGAAATAAAGTCCGCTCTTCCTGTTCAAGAATTATTTTCTGCGATAAAGAAAAAAATTTCAGAAATGCCTTCTTCTTTTATGAACAGTTATCATCTTTTTCATGTAGATGAAAATTTGTTAATTGTTCGCTATGGGATAAGCAAAGATTCCTATAGATTTGATTTTAGAATAGCCGCATCTTCCAACAATGATATGGATCACACTTTAATCTGCTTAGTACTATATAAGTGGCGTATCAATAATGGGTTAATAATGGACTCCGATAAAATTGACAAGCTAAAATTGGATTTAGTCGAGACAATAACAAATTTAGATCCAAATTGTATTGTAGGTAAATATTATACAGAGGAGGAATACGACAATGACTAAAAAAAATCTACGCTCAATTCTTATTTTGATCGAAATCTTCTTATTGGCAATTATCATCATAAAGTTTTCTTTCATAGGAATTCGTGAGGAAGTTGTTTTAACAACTAATGGATTAGAGATTATACGCGAAGATTTAGGACTTTATTATCTTCTTGGCTTATTACTTGTAGGAATAGGAGTAATTATTGCAACAATGAATCCTAAGTTAGAAGATACCACCTCTCAAAGAAGATTAGACGAAATAATACAAAAACAAAATGACAAATAGCGAATCTTACAAGAAGCAAAGAGTCTCTAAAATAAACCCTGTTTCAATAACATCAAAAGGTTCTATATACTTAAAAGCTGATTGCCGCAATCAGCTTTTTTACATCCCTCCTAAATTCTCCATATTTCCCAAAAGTTACAAAATTCTTGAAGGATCTGTTCAAGTGAATCCAAAAATCTGAATATTACAGGAATTTAATATTCAGAGTAAAATTATACAGACATAGAAAAAGCAGACAAAGCTTGAAAATCACGAGGCACAGATCAGTCACTTTCGTTAAAAAATCAAGAATAACGAACCGTCAAAATTTCCGGCAAGTAAATCAAATCTCCCCAAAGGAGAGTCTGTACCATCGAATGATTTTCGAACTTTGTCTGCGTTCTGAATCGTATAATTCACATGTGTATAGTATAAAAACTAACTTCAATCGTTTTCTATATCAACAATTTGAGAACAGATCAATCTTCCGTTCCGCCTTTCTCGAATACGACGGTTCCTCTTGAGTCGATGGTGATGATTTCCGTTCCGCAGTCACCCATATGCTCTTTGAATTTTCTCGTAAACTCATAACCGTCCTGAAAGTGCATCGGAATGAACACCTTTGGATGGATTCTGCGGATGAAATACTCCCCTCCATAGTAATAGGCTTCTTCCAGTCTCGGATCAACCGGGAAAAAAGCGACGTCCATCGCCATCTCGTCGATCAAAGACATCTCTTTCTCGAAAAACTGCTTGGCGTAAGCGCGTTCTTCTTCGCTTTCCCCGGTCCAGTGCCACCAGTTGAGATCTCCCGCATGGAAGATTTTCATGCCGTCGACTTCAATGAAAAAAGATACTCCCTCATCCGTCGATCCGTAGGTCTTGATCATCACATCACCGATATAATGGCTCTCGTAAGGCAAAAATCTGTGAATATTCGACGCTTCATTTCCCGCAGCGACTCCTGCATCAAAAATATATTCGACATTGGGCTTCTCAAAAGCGAAGATCTCTTTTGAAAAATGGTCGCAGTGACCGTGCGAAACAAAAATAAGTACTTTTTTGTCTTCCGGAATATCCTCTCTCTTCAGCTGCCCGCAGTCTCTATACTTGCTTTTTTTACAGGAGTCCTTAAAATAATCGAACACCATAAAATGACGATCTGTCTCTACAATGAATCCGCTGTGAAAAAGATAGGTTATTTTCAACAATTTCTTCCTCCTCACTTTCCCCTTCTCAAACTTAACGGTCTTTCCAAAATCTCCTTGAGGATCATCGCTCTCCTGAGATCTTCGAGATCCTCCATATAAAGACGCCGAGGCGAAGATGGGTTTTTCGGCAAAACTCCCTTATTTTCCTCCCGGTTCACCGATCTTTTTCCTGCATTTCGGTAATCGGAATTTGCAGAGATTCCTTCTCCACTTTGATGATCGGCGGAAATCAAAGGCCGAATCGCCTCCGGAAAAACTGCTTTCTTTTCCCGGTCTTTCCTTTGCTCCTTGACCCTCACAATACCGCTCCCCTGATTCCTTAGAGGATCATGATCTTCTTCGCCTTCATCCGTAAACAATTCCTCGATATCATTCCACCAGCTTCCGACCGATCCAGCAGTCTCTTTGCCATGGGCTTTAAGCCAGTTTTCGTTCTTCCTTACGTTCTCCAACTTCTCTCTTCTCTCTGTCTTTTTCTTATTCGGTCTCTTTTTCCTGCCTGAAAAACTTGAGAGAGTAAGAAAAAAAAGAATCACGAGAATCTCTACTCCAAATCCATCATCAAACAAAATAGGTTCACCCCCATCCGGATGCTGACAATCTGATGAAACGAGAGAAAATCAATTCTGGGATTTTTCATATTCCGCACTCTTTACGCCTCCGTCCGGCGAAGCAATCGCTTCTCTCATCTGCGTATCTGCCATGATATTTTTCATATTGTAATAATCCATCACGCCAAGCTTGCCGCTTCGAAACGCTTCAGCAATCGCCAGAGGAACCTTGGACTCCGCCTCGACGACCTTCGCCTTCATCTGTACGACGGTGGCCTTCATCTCCTGCTCCTGCGCAATCGCCATCGCTCTTCTTTCCTCGGCCTTCGCCTGAGCGATCTTTTTGTCCGCTTCAGCCTGATCCGTCTGAAGCTGGGCGCCGATATTCCTTCCCACATCGACGTCCGCAATATCGATGGAGAGTATCTCAAAAGCCGTCCCGGAATCAAGCCCCTTATCGAGGACTGTCTTGGAGATCTTATCCGGATTTTCGAGAACTTCCTTATGGGCTCCGGAACTTCCGACCGTCGTGACGACTCCTTCTCCAACCCTTGCGATGATCGTCTCTTCACCGGCTCCGCCGACAAGGCGCTCGATATTGGCCCGCACGGTCACTCTCGCCTTCACCTTGACTTCGATCCCGTCTTTTGCGACTGCCGAGATTACCGGAGTTTCTATCACTTTCGGGTTGACGGAGACCTGCACCGCTTCCAAGACGTCTCGTCCCGCAAGATCAATCGCCGCAGCCTGTTCAAATTCCAATATGATATTCGCTCTCTGAGCGGCGATCAGCGCATTGATGACAGAATTGACATCCCCTCCCGCAAGATAATGCGCTTCGAGCTTGTCAATCGAAAGGGCAAGCCCCGCCTTTGTCGCCTTTATCATCGGATTGAGAATTTTCGAAGGCTGTACCCTTCGAAAACGCATGCCGACCAGGGTCATGATCGAGACTTTCACTCCCGAGAACAATGCCGTAATCCATAATCCAATCGGTACGAAACTGAAAAAGACCGACAGAGCGATCACCACTAAAACAACGAACACGATCAGGGTAATTGTGCTGCTAAATGATGGATTCATTTTTTTCCTCCTTTTCTTTCACAACGAGTCTTCCGCCTTCCGCACGAATAACGAGGACGGCTTTTTCTTTTTCGATGTATCGTCCCTCCGATATTGCTTCAAGCATGGTTCCATCTATGATGATCTTGCCAGAAGGTCTCAAAAAAGTAAGTGTCCTTCCTTCTCTTCCTTCATAAGCTTTTTCTTCTCTGGAAGCGGAAAAACCGCTCTCTTTATCCAGTTTTGTGTGCAGGAAGAGAGTCTTTGAGAGACTTCGCTTCGGAAGAAATCGGAATATCCCGGCAATGACGAGCACTGTGAATAAAAGAGCCGTCCCTATCGAAGTCAGCGCCACCGTGACAGATGGAGATACCATTATGATGCTGCCAAAGACGCAGAGGATTCCGCCGACACCGAAAACACCGAATCCCGGAACGAAAAATTCGATCAGCAGCAGGATGATCCCAAGCACAAAGACCACCGCCGCAAAAGAACTGGCATTCCCCGATAAAATCGAGCCTGCAAAAAAAAGAGCAAAACCGATCATCGAAACCGCGCCGCCAACGCCGAATCCCGGCGTCATAATCTCGACCGCCAAACCGATAAAACCAATCGTAAGCATGATCTGACTGATGGTGACCGAAGCGAGAAATCCGAGAATTTTATTTGAATTCGACATCTCTATTTCAATCTCACTCGGATCTTTCAGCTTCAAGATCTCATAGATTTCCTCTCTCGAAGCCGCCGTCCCGTCAGAAAACCCGATTTCTTCCGCTTTTTTTCCGGTGAGATTCAGGAGCTTGCCTTTTTCGACGAGCTCTTCAATCTGCAGATCGGAATCCGCCATAGCCGCCACAATTTCAGGATCTCTCCCCTTTTTTTCAGCGGTGGATTTCAAGAGAGAACGCCAATAGGAGAGCATTTTTTCCGTGTTCGGTATCGTCTCTGCAGAACCGATTGTCGAAGCCGGCGCCATATACAGATGATCCGCCGATATACTGAGCAACACTCCTGCAGACTCCGCCTTGGTGTTGACATAGGCCGCAGTCTCCGCTTCCGACTCCATAATCAGCCTGCTGAGCTTTTCCGCGACATCGATCCGTCCGCCCAGAGTGTCGATATTGAGAAGTATCAGATCCGCGCTATTCTCATTGGCCTCCCGAAAGGCGTCCGAAGCATAGCTGAGCATGCCGGGATTGACTTCCCCGATTAAATGGACGATATAGACTTCCGAGCTTTCCGAATGAGATATACTCGTAAAAAAAATCATGATAAGAAAATGCAACATCATTTTCCGCAAAGGACTCTTCCTGTTCAACCGATCTTCACCTCCGCTTTCCGTTCTAACAGCCGGAAACTCTGTAATCCTATTATACACAAGATTCGAAAAGAATAAAAGCACCTCCAAGACAATGAACTATAATCCCTTATACCTCCTCTCAAATTTCTTCAGTCTTCATAAATTTCACTTCCCGAGTAAGCGCAGATTCCACAACGCGGAGAGTTTACGACAGGAAGAAACATCTCCTGATCACAGGAGTGGTCTTGCTCGCATTCCTCGCAGATCCAGCTTAATTCTCCTCTGTAGAGACAGGATGTGCAGATCCATTTCACAGAATTCTCTCCGCATTCCGTACAGAGAATCTCCGGAGATTCATTTCTTGCCGCTATCTTAATTTTCTCCTTTTTCTTTGACGCTTCATAAGATTCAATGACGGTAAGCATCAGCTCCGTCGTATCTCCGAAATCATAGATATGCGTAAATTCCGTTCCCTCTTCCAGAACCGTCTTCAAGGGGAAATTCATATCTCTGTCTTCCTCTTCCCAATAATCGTCTTCAAAGGTCTCTCTGAAAAAATTCCTCTCATATATCCTGAAGCAGCTCAAATGTCCACAGCATTCAAGCCAGATATCCCTCAAAAAATCATCGAGTTCCTTCAAAGTCAGACTTTCCTGACACTCAAGAATCATCCAATACGGTTTTGCATATCGCCCGGTGACTGCGATCATAAAATAACCGCATTTCTTTTCTTTCTCCGCACCTTCAATCTCTTTTTTTCTCTCCTTGCATCCGCGCAGATGTTTGATCATTCCGCTTTTCGCATACTTCGCTTCACAGTACCGGCATCTTGCCTTTGTCTGTTTTCGCATTACTTTCCCTCCAATTTACTTTTTTTAACTAATTTTTCTTTTACCTGCTCCATAAAATCTTTATAATTCATCCCCTTTCCCCTTCTTTATCGAAATCCTCGCGTATCATTTCTGCTTTGCTCTCTATGAATATACTATCATATTTTGAAACGTCTGTTACACTTTCCTTTTCAAAAAGCAACCGCAAAATAGAAAGTACACCCACAACAAGATTTTTTCTTTGAATGCTCAAGGACTATTGACGAGATTTCTGAAAACCGCTATAATAGCTACAAATAATCTGAATATGAACGGCTGTGAAAAAGAGGTCGTACAGGGAGGGTATCAGAGAGCGAAACCGGTCGCTGAGAGGTTTTGCAGCCGGAAATGTACGATGTAGCTTTGGAGCTTCTTCTCTGAACTTGCGGTAAAGATCGGATATATCCGCTCTGCTGCAGTAGGGGTTGCGTATCTCGGCGTTAACGGGTTCAAGTGCCGGACATGACTGTCCGGAATTAAGGTGGTACCGCGAAACAGTCCCTTCGTCCTTATGATTGGCGAAGGGGCTGTTTATTTTCATATCCCAGGAGGCTTAAATGGAAAACTTACCGAAAAATTATAATCCCAAAGAATTTGAAAAAAAAATCTACCGGGAGTGGGAGGAAGGCGGGTATTTCAAGTATAAGATCGATCCTTCGAAAGACCCTTACTGCATCGTTCTCCCTCCTCCGAACATCACGGGACAGCTGCATATGGGACATGCTCTCGATCACACTCTTCAGGATATCCTGATTCGCTGGAAGAGGATGCAGGGCTATAACACGCTCTGGCAGCCGGGCACGGATCACGCCAGCATTGCAACGGAGGTCAAGGTCGTCGAGCGCCTTCGCGAGCAGGAAGGGCTGACAAAAGAAGATCTCGGACGAGAAGAGTTTCTGAAGAGGGTATGGGCCTGGAAAGAAGAGTTCGGCGGCAGGATCGTCGAGCAGATGAAACAACTTGGAGATTCCTGTGACTGGTCCAGAGAGCGTTTCACAATGGATGAAGGCTGCAGTGAAGCCGTCACGGCTTTTTTTGTCAAACTCTACGAGGAGGGGTATATCTACCGCGGAAACCGCATCATCAACTGGTGCGTCGACTGCAAGACCTCCCTCTCGGACGCTGAAGTCGACCACGAGGAGACAGCGGGCAATTTCTATCATGTCCTCTATCCGGTCAAAGGCTCGGATCAGAGGATCGAGATTGCAACGACCCGTCCCGAGACGATCCTCGGGGACACTGCGGTAGCCGTGCATCCTGAGGACGAGCGATATGCGGATCTCATCGGAAAGACTCTCCTGCTTCCAATCGTCGGACGGGAGATTCCCGTCATCGCCGACGAATATGTGGATAAGGAATTCGGAACGGGAGCCGTGAAAATCACACCGGCCCACGATCCCAATGACTTTGAAGTCGGAGAGCGCCATATGCTGCCGAGAGTCATCATCATGAACGAAGACGGAAGGATGAACGAACACGCCGGAAAATACGCCGGCATGACCCGATATGAATGCCGAAAGGCGATCACAGAAGATCTGAAGGAGATCGGCGCCCTTGTAAAAATCAAAGAACATACTCATAATGTAGGGCATTGTTACCGCTGCCATACGACGGTCGAGCCGTTCCTTTCCAAGCAGTGGTTCGTCAAGATGAAAGACCTTGCGAAACCCGCAATCGACGCTTTGGAAAACGGTGAACTCAAACTCGTGCCGGATCGCTTCGACAAGATCTACCTCAACTGGCTGCACAATATCCGTGACTGGAACATCTCCAGACAGCTCTGGTGGGGGCATCGCATTCCCGCTTACTATTGTCAGGACTGCGACGAGATCATGGTCGCGGACAAAAAGCCCGAAATCTGCCCGAAATGCAAGAGCTTTAACATCCTTCAGGATGAAGATGTGCTCGATACCTGGTTTTCCTCTGCCCTCTGGCCCTTTTCGACCCTCGGCTGGCCGAAGATGACGAGAGAGCTCACTCATTTTTATCCGACTTCCGTGCTCGTCACCGGCTACGATATCATCTTCTTCTGGGTGATCCGCATGGTCTTCTCCTCGCTTTTCGTCATGGATGAACCTCCCTTTGAACATGTATTCCTCCATGGACTCGTTCGGGACGCAGAAGGCAAAAAGATGAGCAAATCCGCCGGAAACGGCATCGACCCTCTCGACGTCATCGAGGAGTACGGTGCGGATGCCCTTCGCTTCACTCTTGCTACCGGAAACTCTCCGGGCAACGATATGCGCTTTTATATGGAACGCGTGGAAGCCTCGCGAAACTTCGCCAACAAGATCTGGAACGCGACCCGCTTCATCCTGATGCATATCGAAGAGGACTCTCTGCTCTTGATCGACAGAAGAGAGGTGGAGCCCCATCTGCAGCTTTCCGACAAATGGATCCTCTCCGGAGCGAACCGCCTCGCGAAAGAAATGACGGAAAACATGGAGAAATTCGAACTCGGAATCGCAGTTTCCAAAGTCTACGACTTCGCCTGGACTTCCTTCTGCGACTGGTATATCGAGGTTGTGAAACCGAGACTCTTCGGAGATGACACCATGAGCAAAAGAGCGGCGCTGTACACTTTGACTGAGGTGCTGCAGGGCATATTGAAGCTGCTGCATCCTTTTATGCCTTTCATCACCGAGGAGATCTGGTCCTACCTGAAAAAAGAGGACAAACTCATCGTTTCCTCCTGGCCGATTTTCCGTGAAGAAAATGAGTTCCTTTCCGAAGAAAATCAAATGGATATCATCATCACGGCTATCCGCAGCATCCGAAACCTGCGCGCGGAGATGAATGTCCCGCCCTCCAAAAAAGCGAAGCTTCTCATCCTTGCCAAGGGAGAAGCCAAAACCGCAATGGAACTGGGAGCCCCTTATTTCATGACCCTCTCCTCCTCTTCTGAAGTCGAGTTTACAGACAGTGAAGCGGGTATTCCTGAAGACGCTGTGAACATTGTTCTCGAAGGAGCGAAGCTCTTCATCCCGATGGATGAACTCGTCGATTTCAGCAAAGAATTGGATCGTCTTTCCAAGGAGAGAGCGAAACTGGAATCCGAGATCAAGCGCGTTGAAGGAAAACTTTCCAACGCAGGTTTTATCGCGAAGGCTCCTTCCGATCTCGTCGAGGAGGAAAGAGCGAAAAAACTCAAGTTTGAAGAGACCCTCCGATCTGTTCTCGAAACAATCGCAAAGATCGAGAAAAGAGCATAATAGCCGGCAAAAACAGCAAATCCCTGCAGCAGCCGAAGTATTTTCTTCGGGCGCCGCAGGGATTTTTTATACTGATATGAGGTTGAATCCATGGCATGAACCAGAAAGATACAAAGCGCTCATGAGGTTTTTTCTCGTCAGGCAACGGTCAATTCGCCGTCCGCTGCATCAATCTTCACAAGAGAATTGTCGCTGATCTTTCCTTCGATCATCCATTTTCCGAGCTTGGTTTCCAGATGTCTTTGCAGATAGCGTTTTACCGGCCTTGCTCCGTAGACCGGAGAATAGGATTCTTCGGCGATCAGGCGTTTGGCCTCCTCGCTGACTTCCAGCCGGATATTCCTGTCTGCAAGACGCTTTTGTATATCATCAACCGACAGGCTGACGATCTGCAGAATCTCATCCATCCTCAGAGGCTTAAACAAAATGACGTCGTCGATACGATTGAGAAACTCCGGCTTGAAAGAATGTCTGAGCTGCGTCATGACACTTTCCTTGGCGGACTCTCTGATCTCTCCCTTCTCGTCGATGCCTTCCAGGAGAGATTCGCTTCCGATATTTGAAGTCATGATGACTACGGTGTCCTTGAAATTGACAGTCTTGCCCTGTGCGTCGGTCAGACGTCCGTCGTCGAGCAGCTGCAGCAGAACATTGAACACTTCAGGATGCGCTTTTTCGATCTCGTCAAACAGGATGACGGAATACGGCTTCCTCCGAACCGCTTCTGTCAGCTGTCCGCCTTCCTCATATCCGACATATCCCGGAGGCGCTCCGATCAGCCTTGCAACGGTATGTTTCTCCTGATATTCGCTCATATCAATGCGGACGATATTTTCCTCCGTATCGAAAAGAACCTGTGCGAGTGTCTTGGCAAGCTCGGTCTTTCCGACTCCCGTAGGTCCGAGGAAGAGGAAGGAGCCAATCGGCTTTCTCGGATCCTTAAGTCCCGACCGCGCCCGGAGCACGGCGTCGGCGACGAGATCGACGGCCTCGTCCTGCCCGATCACTCTCCTGTGCATGATCTCTGCCAGATGGAGGAGTTTTTCTCTCTCGCTTTCCACGAGTTTCGTCACCGGAATCCCCGTCCATTTCGCGATGATCTCGGCGATCTCTTCTTCCGTCACTTCTTCTTTGAGCAGCCGGTTTTCATGGGCGTTCTTCTCCTTTTTACGCTCTTCTTCCAGCGATTTTTCAAGTTCTGGCAACTTTCCGTAACGAAGCATCGCCAGCTCTTCAAGATCATACTTCCTTTCAGCTTCCTCGATCTTTCGTTTTGTCTCCTCTATCTGCACCTTGAGCTCGCTTTCCTTGGAGAGGTTGTTCTTTTCCATCTCCCATCGGCTCTTCATCTCCGCAAACTTCTCTCTCTGTTCCGAAAGTTCTCTCTGCAGAATCTCAAGTCTCTTGACCGAAGCCTCGTCCGTCTCTTTTTTAAGAGCCTGCTGCTCGATTTCCATCTGCATGATGCGACGGCTGATCTCATCCAGTTCCGCCGGCATTGAATCGATCTCTGTGCGTATCATCGAAGCGGCTTCATCCATCAGATCAATCGCCTTGTCCGGAAGGAAACGGTCGGAGATATATTTATTGGAAAGAACCGCGCAGGCAATGATCGCATTGTCTGTAATCCGTACGCCGTGATGGATTTCGAACTTCTCCTTTATGCCTCTGAGGATCGATATCGTATCCTCCACATCCGGCTGGTTGACCATCACAGGCTGAAATCTCCTTTCAAGTGCCGCGTCCTTCTCGATATATTTTCGATATTCGTCCAGCGTCGTCGCCCCGATACAGTGCAGCTCCCCTCTTGCGAGCATCGGCTTGAGAAGATTGCCGGCGTCCATGGCGCCTTCGGTCTTTCCCGCACCCACAATCGTATGCAGCTCATCAATAAAGAGAAGGATCTTTCCTTCAGATTTCTGCACCTCCTGCAAAACAGCCTTCAGACGCTCTTCAAACTCTCCCCGGTACTTCGCTCCGGCTATCAGTGCGCCCATATCCAGAGCAAAGATCGTCTTGTCTTTGAGTCCTTCCGGCACATCCTGATTGAGGATCCTCTGTGCGAGACCTTCGACAACGGCAGTCTTTCCGACGCCCGGCTCTCCGATCAGCACGGGATTGTTCTTCGTTCGCCTCGATAAGATCCGGATCACGCGGCGAATTTCCTCATCTCTTCCGATGACGGGATCCATCTTTCCGGATCTCGCGGTCTCAACGAGATCCCGGCCGTATTTTTTCAGCACTTCATAGGTATCCTCCGGATTCTGCCCCGTGATTCGCTGATTGCTCCTCACTTTGCTCAGAGCCTCTAAAAAACGGTCTTTATCAATCGAAAATCTCTGGATCAACTCCGCGGAAAATCCGTTTTTCTCCTTGAGTATTGCCAGATATATATGCTCGACACTGATGTATTCGTCGCTGAACGCCTTCGCTTCATCCTTTGCCTGAAGCAAAAGAGCACTGAATCTTCGGGAAGGATAGACGCCGCTGACTCCTGCTCCTTCGATTCGAGGCTGTTTTTTCAGATATTCCTCCAATTCCGCTTCCATCTTCTTCCAATCTGCGGAAAGAAGACTCAGCAGTCTGGGAATCAGCCCCTCTTCCTGTTGCAAAAGCGCCAGATGGAGATGCTCTGTTCCGAGTTCCTGATGTCCCATGCGCAGGGCTGTCTCCTGCGCCTCTATGATCGCTTCCTGAGATTTTTGAGTAAAAAGTTCCATATTCATAACTTTCTCACCTCGTTTTTTCATCTTATTGTTAGCACTCTTATATCTCGAGTGCTAACAATTTTATTTTATAACGAGTGAAGGAGTTTGTCAATAGATTTTTTGAATTCTTTCAATTTCGGTAGGCGTCCATAATGTTTTTGAGCAGAGCCCGTATCATTCCGTGAATCAACGCTCTGGTCTCTTCATCAATCCCCTTCGCCAGGGAAAGCATCTTTGCTATCTTATTGAAGGTCTTTTCTCTCATCTCGTAGATATCGAAGACGCCCGTCCCCGCGAGAATATCATAGATCGTATCGACGAAGATTTTCCTTTTTTCATCATCTGTCTCCGTCAGCCATTTCTTTATCGCCGCATTAGCTGCCAGAGCGTCTTTTTCAAGCTTATGGCCGACCTTAAATCCCGTTCCTTCTACCCTCCAGCTGAAAGGATCATGCTGCAGCAGACCTTTTGCATCACTATGTATGATTTTTGCTTCCTCTTGCTGATAGAGAAGCATACCGACAAAAGAAGTCTGAGGAATGGTCTTTTGGATTTTGTGTTTCAGCTGTCTGTAGATCTCTTCCTGATATACTTCGGTGCGAAGTCCCGGGCCGTCATGGTTATAGATCGCCTCAAGGCGTTCTCGTATCTCTTTGGCACAATAGATCGCAGAATAAACGGCGAGATTCCCTCCCTTCGAATGTCCTCCGAGGATGATTTTTCCGGCGAATCGCTCTCCGATCCTCTCAAGATACTGCAGCGCATCCAATTGTGCGGGAATGGGGCCCTTGTACATCATATTGAAATCCTCTTTCCAGGAAACGAGATATTGATCTGTTCCCCGATATGCGATGTAGAGAGTCTGCTGCCCTAAATGACAGGTGATTGCTGAAAATTGTCTTTCTGATTTCTGCTCGACGATGTTTATATAATCACTTAAAGCAATATCCGAAAATCTCTTGCTGGTTTCCAAAGCATGAAAAAACTTCCGATTGTTTCCGCCTCCGACAGACTGTATGAAGAGCTTCTCTCTGAGCGCTTTCCTGCCGATCTCGGCAATCGTGACCGGCGATCCTTCCGATCCGAAACAAGGCACGAGGCCTTCGAAATTCAAATAACTCAGCTGCGACAAAACCAAACTGTCCACCTCATTGAAAGATCTTCTCTCAAAGTTCTCTTTCCCTTTCGAACGGATATAGTCAACGATATTTTTCAAAACGCTTCCTCCCTTCAGACGATAAACACTTCTTTCAGACAGCGGCATATGCCCGATGATATGGAAAACGGAGCATGGCTGCGCCTTCTGCTCCGTCTGAATCATTTTTGTTACAGATGTTTTTCTACTGAATTGATGCGAGTGATCGCACGCTTCAACTTTGCTTCTGCAGACGCGGCGTCGATATCTCCTCCGCCCTTCATTGCGGACTGCGCTCGCTCTTTCGCTCTTTTCGCCCGCTCGAGATCGATCTCTTCGGGCCACTCCGCCGCCTCTGTCAGGATCGTCGCCTTTTCTTCGTCCACTTGGATGAATCCTCCTGAAAGACAAGCGTTCCTGTATTCTCCGCCTGCTTTGATCCTGGCATGACCGATGTCGAGAATCCCCACATAACTGATATGGTCTTTCAGGATGGCGATATCTCCCTCCGTCGTCCTCACGACAACGCTTTCAACTTCACCTTCAAAAAAAAGCCTGTCCGGTGTAACGATTTGAAGCTTAAAAGGAGTCATTTTTTACTCTCCTTTCTTCGCCTTTTCCACCGCTTCATCGATGGTTCCGACATAGAGGAAGGCGGATTCGGGAAGCTCGTCATGCTTTCCTTCAATGATTTCTTTGAATCCGCGGATCGTCTCTCTGAGCGGTACATATTTTCCCTGCATTCCCGTGAACTGCTCTGCTACAGAGAAGGGTTGAGACAAAAATCTCTGTATCTTCCTCGCCCTCGATACCGTCAACTTGTCTTCGTCAGAAAGCTCATCCATACCGAGGATGGCGATGATATCCTGAAGTTCCTTATATCTCTGGAGGATCGACTGCACAGCTCTCGCAACTTCATAATGCTCTTTTCCCACAATATCTTCACTGAGAATTCGGGAAGTCGAATCCAGGGGATCCACCGCCGGATAGATTCCAAGGGCTGCAATATTCCTCGAAAGCACAGTCGTCGCATCCAAGTGGGCAAAGGTCGTCGCAGGCGCCGGATCCGTAAGGTCATCCGCAGGTACATAGACTGCCTGCACAGAAGTGATGGAGCCTTTTTTTGTCGAAGTGATACGCTCCTGAAGCGCCCCCATCTCGGTGGCGAGCGTCGGCTGATACCCTACCGCTGAAGGCATCCTTCCGAGGAGCGCCGAAACTTCTGAGCCTGCCTGCGTGAACCGGAAGATATTGTCGATAAAGAGCAGAACATCCTGTCCTTCTTCATCCCGGAAATACTCAGCCATCGTGAGTCCGGACAGGCCCACTCTCATACGGGCTCCCGGGGGTTCGTTCATCTGACCGTAAACAAGCACCGCCTTATCAATAACCCCGGATTCTTTCATCTCGCCGTAAAGGTCATTCCCTTCTCTGGTACGCTCTCCAACTCCGGTGAATACCGAGATTCCCCCATGTTCTTTTGCGATATTGTTGATGAGCTCCATGATGATGACCGTTTTTCCGACGCCGGCTCCTCCGAACAGCCCGATCTTTCCGCCTTTGGAATAAGGTGCTATCAGATCTACGACCTTGATCCCCGTTTCCAGAATCTCTGTCGATGTCTCCTGATCTTCATAGGAAGGAGCTTCTCTGTGAATCGGCATCCTCCTGTTCTGATCATCAAAGGGCATCTCATCCACCGGATCTCCCAAGAGATTGAAGATCCTTCCCAGAGTGTTCTTTCCGACCGGCACGGTGATTGCTCGTCCGGTATCGATCGCTTTCATCCCTCTGACAAGTCCGTCCGTCGAACTCATGGCGATGCAGCGCACAGTGTTGTCTCCCGTGTGCTGTGCCACTTCCGCTATGATCTTCTTTCCCTTATGCTCGATCTCTATCGCATTCAAAAGATTCGGAAGCCTCTCTTCATCAAATTTGATATCCAGTACAGGGCCGATGATCTGCGCCACTGTACCTACATTTTTTTCCGGCATCCTCTTACCTCCTTCTCTCTTATGACAAAGCCTCTGCTCCCGAGACGATCTCATTGATTTCCTGTGTGATGCTTGCCTGTCTTGCTCTGTTGTATTTCAACTGCAATGACTCCACCATCTCGTTGGCATTATCCGTTGCCGACTCCATCGCCGTCCTTCTTGCCCCCTGCTCTGAAGCGAAGGATTCCAAAATTGCTCCGAAGACGATTCCGCTGACATACCTTGGAACGAGAGAATTGAACACTCCCTCCGGAGAGGGTTCATACTTCGTCGTCTCTTCACTCTTAGACGGCTCATAGCCGTCTTCTTCCAAATTGAATTTCAGAGGAAGAAGTTTCTTCACCTGGGGCGTCTGAGTAAGTCCCGATACAAATTTCGTGTATACGATGTAGAGTTCGTGAATCTCTCCCTTCTCATACATCGAAATCGCGCCCGAAACGATCTCGGAAACATCGGAAATAACCATATCATCTGCTGTCGACAAATATTTCCCCGCGATCTCATATCCTCTTTTCGCAAAAAAATCGGTACTCTTCTTTCCGACCGACAGGATAGTGACCGGATGCTCCTCCATATGGGAAAGAGCCAATTTAACGGCGTTGGCATTATAGCCTCCCGCCAGTCCTCGATCTCCGGCAACGACGATATAACCCCTCTTTCCCCCTTCTCTCTCTCTGAGAAAAACAGATTGAATGCCTCTGCTCTCCATAGCGATCTTTTGCATCGTCCGATAGAGGGTTTCGAAATAGGGTCTGGATTTTTCGACTTTTTCTTTTGCCTTTCTGAGTTTGGAAGAAGCGACCAGCTCCATCGCCTTGGTGATCTGCATCGTACTTTCGACACTCTTGATTCGCCTTTTGATGTCTTTCATTCCCACTCCTGCCAATTCCATTCACCTCCGGCTATTTCGACGCGACGAACTGCTTCTTGAACTCTTCGATGGCAGATTCCAGTTTTTCTTCGTTTTCCTTGGTCAGATCTCCGGTCTCGGCAATATCCCTGCCCACCTCCGGTCTGTTCTGCTTCATAAAGGAGAAAAATTCCTTTTCAAAATTGATGATATCATCAATTTCTACATCTTTCAGATGATTCTTCGTGACCGCGTAGATAACCATGACCTGTTCCTCGACCGAAAGCGGCGAAGCCTCGGCCTGCTTGAGCACCTGCACGATACGCTCTCCTTTTTCCAGACGATCTCTCGTATCTTTGTCGAGATCCGAGCCGAACTGGGCAAAAGCCTGAAGCTCACGATACTGTGCATAAGCGAGCTTGACGCTTCCGGCAACCTTTTTCATCGCTTTGATCTGGGCATTTCCTCCGACCCTCGATACCGAGATTCCCGGATTGACTGCCGGACGGATCCCCGCATAGAAAAGCTCCGACTCGAGGAAGATCTGGCCGTCCGTTATCGAGATCACATTCGTGGGAATGTAGGCGGATACATCTCCCGCCTGCGTCTCGATGATCGGAAGTGCAGTCAGCGATCCGGCTCCTCTTGCGTCGCTGAGTTTTGCCGAGCGCTCCAGAAGTCTCGAGTGCAGATAGAAGACGTCCCCCGGATAGGCCTCTCTTCCCGGAGGTCTTCGAAGGAGCAGAGACATCGAACGGTAAGCGACTGCATGCTTGGAAAGATCGTCATAGACACAGAGCACATGCTTTCCGTTTTCCATGAAATACTCCCCCATACTGCATCCGGAATAGGGCGCGATGTACTGCAGAGGAGCCAGTTCCGAAGCGGTAGCGGATACGACCGTCGTATAGCTCATGGCGCCCGCTTTTTCAAGTTTGTCTACGATTTGAGCCACAGTCGAACGCTTCTGTCCGATCGCGACATAGATACAGATGACATCCTTACCCTTTTGATTGATGATCGTGTCGATGGCGATTGCAGTCTTACCGGTCTGTCTGTCACCGATGATAAGCTCTCTCTGACCTCTTCCAATCGGGATCATCGAATCGATGGACTTGATTCCCGTCTGCAGAGGCTCATGGACGGACTTCCTTTCGATGATGCCGGGAGCATTCGTCTCGATCGGGCGAAACTCCCGAGTATCGACAGGACCTTTTCCGTCGATCGGCTGTCCGAGAGCGTTGACCACCCTCCCCAAAATCGGCGCCCCTACGGGAACCTCCACAATTCTTCCGGTCCTCCTGACCGTATCGCCCTCCTTGATATTTTCATCCGAGCCGAGCATAACGGCTCCGACAAAATCTTCTTCAAGGTTGAGGGCCATGGCATAGATCCCTCCTTCAAATTCAAGGAGCTCGCCGAGCATACAGCTCTCCAGTCCGTAAATTCTTGCAATTCCGTCTCCGATTTGAAGGACGCTTCCCGTATCCTGAAACTCTATCTTATTCTCATATCTCTTGATCTGTTCACGAATGATGCTTCCTATCTCTTCCGGTCTCAATTCCATGGTCTTCACCGCCCTTCCCTATACTATTATCCCGCTATGATCGACGACAGCTTCGCTCGAAGGGATTCCAGCCGCGTTCTCACTGTCGCGTCCATCTGCTCGTTCTTTATTTTCAGCAGCACCCCGCCAAGGACTTTTTCGTCGACCACATTTCTCAGTACGATATTTTTTCCCGTCTGCATTTTCAGTTTTTCTGAGAGAGCCTGCTTCATCTCCTGTGTCATCGCCACGGCTGTCACAGCCGTCACTTCTTCGATATTTTTCCTTTCGTTCAACAGCTCTCGATAAGTTTTTTCGATGGCCTCAAAATAGCCGATCCTTTCCTTATCGACAAGGATTTTCAAAAAATTCATGACATAAAGGGAAATCTTCCCCCCGAAAATCGACGAGAGCAGATTTTTCTTTTCTTCTTTTGAAGAAATTGGAGATTTCAATATCCTCATCAAATCCGGATTTTCTCTGAAAATCCCATTCAGTGCCGACAGCTCCAAGCCATAGGTTTCTTCAGTTCCATTTTCGATTCCCAGGTCAAACAGTGCTCTCGCATATGTTTGACTGATCAGTTCCGCCATGAGTTCTCACCTACGCTATCGATAAAACTGTGAATGAGTCTTTCATGATCTTTTGTGCTGACGTCTTTTTCAATCACCTTGGATGCGATCATGGATGCGATGTCCGCAATATCATCCTTAATATCGTTCATCGCCTTCTTCTTCTCTCTTTCAATCTCAACATGAGCTTTTTCCATGACCCTGACCGCTTCAGACTTCGCTTCGGCTATAATCTCATCTGACTGCATTTCAGCCTTTTTCGATGCCTCTCGAATGATATCCGCAGCTTCGGACTTCGCCTCGGAAAGCTTCTGTGTATATTCATGCTCGAGAGCAATCGCGCTCGTCTTCGCCGCATCCGCCTGCTCAAAAGCATTTTTGATCTCCTGTTCCCTTTTGTCAATCATGGCCTTCACCGGCTGAAACAGAAAACGCTTCAGTAATAAGAACAGAATAAAAGTATTTATCAACTGTATTACTAAATTGATATTCGTTGCTATAAAAGCTTGCATGATTTCCTCCTTCCCCGGAATCCTTCGCTTCTTCAGCTGTTTTCTCGCAGGAATCCTTAGAGAAGTTTGATAAGCGGATTCGCAAACAGAAGGATCAAAGCGATTACAAGACCGTAAATACCCGTCGTCTCCGCAACGGCAGCTCCAAGCAGCATCGTCTTGATGATATCGCCCTGCACCTCGGGCTGTCTGCCCACCGCTTCCGCACCTTTTCCGGCGGCAAATCCCTGTCCGATCCCCGGACCGATTCCCGCGATCATCGCAAGCCCTGCTCCAATTGCTGAACACGCCAATACCAACGCTTTTCCTGTGATGGGTTCCATAACAATAATTCCTCCTTTTATACTTTTTCTCCTGAGATTGCCTTTGTTTTCCTTATAGATTCAGCAAGGGGTTTGCAAAGATCAGGACCAAAGCTATGATCAATGCGTAAATCCCCGTGGTCTGCGCAACCGCCTGTCCGACGAACATCGCTCTTATGATGGCGGATTGATGTTTCGGACGATCTCCGACCGCTTCCGTTCCCTTTCCGGCAGCATATCCCTGTCCGACGGCGGGGCCGATTCCCGTGATCATCGAAAACCCTGCTCCAATTGCTGAAGCCGTCAGTATCAATGCAGATCCCTGCATCGATACAAGAGGGTTTCCGAACAACAGTATCAGGGCGACCACAAGTGCCAATATCCCCGAAGTCTCGGCGACCGCAGCGCCGAGCAGCATAACCATCGTGATCTGCTGCGAACCTTTCGGTCTCTTTCCGACTGCTTCCGCGCCCATTCCGGCAGCATATCCCTGTCCGATCCCCGGACCGATTCCCGCGATCATCGCAAGCCCTGCTGCGATAGCCGATCCCGCAAGGATAACCGCTTTGCGGTCAAAACTCATCAGCCAGTTCAAAAACCTCGTGATAAAATCTACTTCATGCATTCGCTTCTCTCCCTTCCAATCTGATTTGAACCTCGTCTCCTAATCCATCGCTCCCGATACGAACACCATAGTCAGCATCGCAAAGATGAACGTCTGCAGCAAGCCCGAAAACAGGTCAAAATAGATATGGAGTATCGCAGGAACCCCAATCGCCAAAAACGGGATCTGCGTTCCGAGAAGAGCCGTCGACGCCGCACCGAGCGCACCATAGAGCAGACTCATAATGATCATTCCGCCGACAATGTTTCCAAACAGACGGAAGGACAGAGATACCGGAGTGGCGATCTCCCCGATCAGATTGATCGGCGTCAGCAGGGCAAAGGGTTCCGTAAATCCTTTAAGATAACCGAACAATCCTTTTCTCCGCACTCCATTGACATGAATCATCCCGAAAGTGATGAGCGCCAGCGCCAAAGTCGCATTCAAATCCGCCGTCGGCGGACGGACTCCGGCCAAACCCGCAAGATTGGCAAAAGTCAAATACAAGATCAGCGTTCCGATGTAAGGCGCGAATCCCACCTTATCTTCCCCCATCGTCGTCTTCGTCAGATTATAGACGGTCTCTACAAACATTTCGACGACGATCTGCACTCTGGAAGGCATTCTTTGAAGATTTTTGGTCAACAGTATCGAACCGATGACAAGGATCGCCATGATCGCCCAAGTGACCGTCACAGTCTCGGTGATGAACATTCCGTCAGACAGACGGAAAACTATCTTTGCGCCAAATCCTTCTCCTCCCACGGACCTTTCCTCCTTTCTTCAAAAATTGAACCGCCAGATGGATCTTACTTCTTTCTATTCCATAAACTGAGAAAGTTTTCTGACTGAATGACGATCTTAATCAGTAAAAATCCAAGAACCGTCCCCAATACATCAATATAGGACGCCTTAATCGATATATAAAGAACCACTCCGTAAATAGCCATGCGAATCAAGTAATTTACCGCCGCATAGACCGAGGCGGAACCGCTGTTCATATGAACCGCCTTTTCAAGAGAGATCGCCATATTTCGAAAATTTAATATACTGATGAAATGGCCGAAAACCATACCTGCAACAAAAGACTTCGGCTGTTTCAAAACAAAAAAAGAAACCGCTGCAAGCACCGCCATCAATATCAGGCTTTTTTTAACAATCTTAAACTGCATCCAAAGTACATCGGTGTTCATGAAACCTCCTTTGCATTCGGATTTCAAAAAGAAACCGGAAAATAACTGTTACTTTCTTTTTCTATGTATCATCCTTGTTTTTGACGGCCGACATGATCAGCTTATAGGAATTGAGCATTCCTGTGGCGATACCCAAGAGAATCGCAAGAATGATCACCCATTCTCCGATACCCAGCTTTTTTTTCAGATAGATCGCACCCGCCATACAGAGGGCAAGCGGCGTCAGCATCGTGATTCCGACTTGTGTGATAAAGGCAAGATATTTCAGATTTTTGCCGAATGAGTTCTTCATCTTTTACCCCCCTGTATTCTGCTAACAAGATAAATACCCATTTTCATATTCAGCACACAGATTTGTCGAGAAATCTTTCTCATCAATCGAATCATCGAGCTGACAATCTGTAAAGGATATCTTTATTATACCATGGTTTCATCCGAACAAAGTGCGTAGTTGCCCGGTGAAAACCGCTGAATTTCGGCAGTAAAAAAGGACTGTCAAATGATGATCTCAAATTGACAGTCCCTTATCGCTCCAAAAATTCAGACTTGGTTTTATTTATTTTATTTAATTAAATTTTTTCCATAACTGCACTGCTGATTCTGTCCGCAATCTCCACTCCTCGTTTAACAAGAGCGTCGACCTCCGCATCAATCTGCTCTCTATATGCTTGATCCTGCATCATTCCCGTATTGATCCTGACATTCATTTTGCCGCTGATCAAAGCTGCACGCAAAAACTCCACTCCTACTCCCACATCACTGATCGCAAGGCTGGAACCTTTTTCGAGAAGTTCTTCATGAAGAGAGATCCCTTCAATGCAGCTCCGAACGATCTCAAGAGGCGCCTTGCAAGCCGTCTGAAGAGCTTCCTCCATAACAGCCGCCTTTTCTCTCTTCTCTTCCTCCGTCTCCGCTTTGATCCCATAAGCTTTTGCAAGAGGAAGGAAGTTTTGCTTGTCTTCGTCGATCATCTCTAAAAATCGTCTCTGAAGAACAAGAGCTTTTTCTAAAATTTCTTTCAATCTTTCTTCGTGCTCCTGATATTTCTTCTTCCCGATCGTCAGGTTGCAGACCATGGCTGCCAGAGCCGTACCCTGAGCCCCTGTCAGCGCCGCTGCTCCGCCTCCGCCGGGAGCGGGTTCTTTCGAGGAAAGGAGTTCTACAAAAGAAGAAAGATCGTACTGCATCAAATTTTTTTCCGCTGCCATGACAACTCCTTAAAACAATCCCGAAATTTTTCCGCTTGCATCGACGTCGATCTTCTCAGCAGAAGGCGCCTTCGGCAGCCCCGGCATCGTCATGATCTCTCCGGTCAGAGCGACGATAAATCCGGCTCCGGCGGAGACTTTGATATTTCGGACCGTAATTCGGAATCCGGAGGGCCTTCCGAGTTTCGTCTGATCATCCGTCAGTGAATACTGGGTCTTTGCCATACATATGGGCAGCTTATCGTAACCGATTTTCTCGAGTTCAGCGATCTGTTTCTCCGCGCCGGGTGTGAAGTCGACTCCCTCCGCACCATAGACTTTAGTCGCTATGCTGCCGATCTTTTCCTTGATGCTCTGATCCACATCATAGATGAAGTTCATCTTCGATTCCTTCTTCTCGTCCATCAGACGGAGCACTTCTTCCGCAAGCTCTTTTCCTCCGTCTCCTCCTTTGCCCCACACTTCTGAAAGAGCGACATTGACGCCAAGTTCTCTGCATTTCTCACGCACAAGATTAAGCTCCGCCTCCGTATCAAGAGGGAATTTATTGATTGCGACAACCGCCGGAAGATTAAACTGTTTCGTAATATTCTCAACATGTTTCAGAAGATTCGGAAGACCTTTTTCAAGGGCTTCGAGATTTTCTTCATTCAGCTGATCCTTTTTGACTCCTCCGTTGTATTTCAGTGCGCGAACCGTCGCCACGATGATGACCGCTTCCGGAGCAAGACCCGACATGCGGCATTTGATATCGATGAATTTTTCCGCTCCAAGATCCGCGCCGAAACCTGCTTCCGTCACGACATAGTCCGCAAAATGCATTGCCATCTTCGTCGCGATTACCGAGTTGCATCCATGAGCGATATTCGCAAAAGGCCCTCCGTGAATGAAAGCCGGCGTTCCTTCCAATGTCTGCACGAGGTTCGGTTTGAGCGCCTCACTGAGCAGAGCCGCCATCGCACCGTTCGCTTTGAGCTGTCCTGCCGTGACAGGCTCTCCGGCTCTCGAATAACCGATGATGATCTTTCCGAGTCTCTCCTTGAGGTCGATGATATCCGAGGACAGACAGAAAGCCGCCATCACCTCGGAAGCGACGGTAATATCGAAACCGTCTTCTCTCGGAAATCCGTTTGCTTTGCCTCCCAGTCCGTCGGTGATAAACCGCAGCTGTCTGTCATTCATATCGACAGCTCTCTTCCAGGTGATTCTTCTCGGATCGATATCCAGAGCATTGCCCTGATAGATATGATTGTCGATCATTGCCGCAAGGAGGTTGTTCGCCGCTCCGATCGCATGAAAATCTCCTGTAAAATGAAGGTTGATATCTTCCATCGGCACGACCTGAGCATAGCCTCCGCCTGCAGCTCCTCCCTTTACTCCGAATACCGGTCCGAGAGAAGGCTCGCGAAGTGCTACCATCGTGGTTTTTCCAAGCTTTGAAAGGGCGTCCGCCACACCGATCGTCGTCGTCGTCTTGCCTTCTCCGGCAGGTGTAGGATTGATCGCGGTCACAAGAATCAATTTCGCTTTTTTTCCCGTCTCCTTCTTGAGAAGATTATAGTCCACCTTTGCCTTATATTTTCCATAGAGAGAGAGGTCTTCTTCCGTAAGACCCAACTTTTTCGCGATCTCCCGTATATCCTGTACCACTGCCTCCTGTGCAATCTCAATATCACTCTTGAAAGCCATCTGCATACCTCCTGTTATTTTTATTATTCCCTTTGCCTTTCAAAAATCGCTGCTAAAATATTCTGTCATTTCTATAAAAAGTCAACTGATAATTTTTAGCATTTGATTTATAGATATCCATTTTTTTTGATTCTACACCAGAGGGACAAAAATTATATTAAGTTTTTTCTATCGCTATCAAAGGACAGAATACCTGAATGGAAGATTGATCAATTTCAATCTTTGTAACAGTCAAAGGACGCTGTGTCACCTCCGCGTCAATCCCATAAAGAATTAAACATAATCGGTGCCCCTCTCTGATCGTATAATCAGTAGGAACGAATTCAAACTCATAATGGTAAAATTCCACTTCGTCTAAAGATTCCTTAGACCATATACAGGAACGATTCTGCGGATTCATCCACCCTCTGGTAATCACACGATATTCAGAGGGTTTTTCCTCCAACCTAAAATAAAATTCCTTTCCCTCTTCTACAATTTCCCCCGTTATCCTATGGTCCAATCCTAAATCAACGATCATTGCACTAAAAATTCCCGTCGGCCTGTCAATAGACGCTTTAAAACCCACCTTAGCCGTTCCGGAAAACCGAACATCACCACGAAAACCGCTTTTTTGAAGATCCCATATATATTTTATTCTGTTGGAAAAACTGTCTTCCGCAAGGATCATCTGATCGAGCCATGCTTTCAGGTTATCCTCTTTCCGATTATATACAGTTTTACTTAAATCATCAATCAAGGTGATGATCCCTGTTTCATTAATCGGAAATTTATAATATTTTGACCGGGGAGGCCAGGTATCAGAAGTATACCACTCTTCCTGAGCCAAATTACTTTCAACCAATACATTCGGCTCAACTTCAATTCCCGTATCAACTCCTTTCAAATAGTAATCAAGCCATCTTTCCATAATACTCACAAGATCTAAACCCTTCAGCTTGTACACATATATATGTTCTCCCTGATGGAGCAGCATCTTCCTCGAAATATTCCTTTTTTCCAATTCGGCAAAAAGGGGAATGCACTGATTTGTTTTTACATTCCAATCATTGAGACCATGGATGATAAATACGGAAGCTTTTATATTATCCACCAAATTCAAATAGTTTCTTTCGTCCCAAAATCGGTTATAATTTCCACTGGCTCTGTCTTCTTTTTTTTCCAAAAACTCCTGATTCTCCTCATAAACACCTCTCACTCTTTCAAAATCATCTGAATCTTTCGCTCTGCTGAAACAGTACTTTGCGAGAATGTCCAAGTCATCTCCCTGCCAACCGAAAGCCGGCAAATTCAATCCGTTATATCTGTAATAGGTGTACCAGTTCGAGATGGCAGCCTCCGGAATAATCGTCTTCAGACCGTCCACCCCTGTCGTTGCTACAGCGATACACATTGTTCCAAGATAGGATTTTGCCGACATTGCAACATTACCGGTACACCAAGATGCTTGAATCTCAATATTGCTTTCCTTATCAGTAAATGCTCTGCACCTTCCGTTCAACCAATCTATAACAGACTTAAAGGCGAGAGTCTCTTCTCTTGATCCTGTAATTGTCAAACCCTCCGAAGTTTTCGTTCCAAGTCCCCCACTATAAACAGCGGCATAATCTCTATCTATAAAATGATCGTATATTTCGGAGATGCACTCCAGTTCTTCTTCTTCGATTTCTGCTGTCACTGCAAAACCTTCCGTCTTACGAGGAAATACCGGTATATTTTCTCGGATCTCATTAAAATCAAAGCGAATATCTTCCTCGGAAATATTCTGCTGCGGAAAAATTTTCACCTCCTGATTGACATCATGAGGAATATACCACTCTTCATTACATGACATCATATACGGATTGGCTACATATAACACCGGCACTTTATTCCCCTTAAGAGTTGAAAGCGGCCTCTTTATGTAAACGGCAATCAAATCCAATTTTCCATCCCTATCTGTATCTACCGGCGTTTCCACATATACCTTTTCAACAATATAATTTTTCTTTTTCATCTCACTATACTTCTTTCGTTAATTTTTTATTTTTTAAAAATCTTTTCCAAATCATTACAAATACAGCTCCTAAAATCAACATTGTAATCAGAAAGCTGAAATACATTCTAAATCCCGAAACTCCAGGATTTTGATCAATTAAGACACCCGCCAATATAGAACAAAAAATCTCAGGAAGATAGCCCACTGTCGATATGACTCCTGCCGCGGTTCCCGAATACTTTTCGGGAATAGCTCCTTCATCCATCATAGCCCAAGTCATTGCCGAATTCACATTATAAAAAATGTAGATTATTATAAAAAGAATTGTAAAAACGATTATGCTTCCTGCATGCGCAGGCAACATCAAAATTCCGGCCGTACCTCCTGCCATTGCAAGAAAAGAGATTAAAAGAATATTTCCCGTTCCGACCCTATCGGTAATATATCCGCCTCCAATATTTCCCAAAAGAGAAAACCACCTTTTAAGCGCCGCCAAAGTTGCCGCATAAGTTACGGTCGCACCTAAAATTCCGGTTGCATACGGAGTAAAATAATACAGAGATAAAGTGAACACATAATTGCAAAAAGTGACAAAACCGATAATCCATACAGCCGGCAGTTTCAGAACCTCTCTGATATTTTTGAAAGAAATCCTCTCGCTGCTCTCCATTTTTCCATCTTTTACAGTTGTATAAGCAAGTATTCCCATTAAAATAGTCAAAACCGAATAAAAAACAATGACATATTTCATTCCCAAACTCTGATTCTCCATACTTCCTGCTCCGACTCGAAATGCTGCAACAGCAGCCATTGCCATCAGCGCAGCTGCGACCCCTCGTCCTCCTTCAAAAAAACCAAATGCTTTTCCTTGATCTCCCGAACCAGATAAAATACGAACAGCTTTGACGCAGGCCGGCCAAAATGCAAACAAGGACGATACTCCCCAAAAAGCATACAAACAGACAAGAGCCGTAAAATTAAGAGGAAGCAGATGAAGGAAACCTCCAATTCCCGTACCAATCAAAGACACGGTGAGAATCATTCGAGTGGAAAAGCGGTCCGCTACCACTCCTCCAAACAGGTACGAGATCATTCCGAAAACTCCAAGTACACTTCCAAAAACTCCCATCTGAGTATTTGTCAAATTATAGGTTTCCAGATACACATCATAGTAGTCGAACCGGAAATAAGGCAAGCCGTAAATAATTGCTCCACCGAAGGCTATGATAATGATTGCCCAGAAATTTTTTGACATTTTCTCTCCAAGTCCGATCTTTTGCAAAAATTTACTCACAGTGTTCCTCCCCTTTCGAATCCTTAAAATTAGATGCCATTGAGTTTGTTTCTCAGATATTTCAGATAATACTCCGGATGAACAGCTTCTCCGGTAGCTCTTTGAACCAATTCATCAAAAGAATATAAAGCTCCCCATTGATATATGTTTTCGGCCATCCATTTCGTGATTTTTTCGAGACCGTCTTCTAAGATTAAATCCTCAAAAAAACCGAATTGTTTTTCTATCGTATTTGCAAATTGTGCTGCAGCCAAGTTTGCAACAATATGTGTCGGAAAATATGCAAAATACCCTGCAGACCAATGGATATCCTGCAATATTCCCTCAGCATCCGAAAGTATATCCAGCCCTAAGTATTTATTATACTTCTGATTCCAAACTTCATTCAGTCTTTTTGTTTCGTAGTTTTCATTGATCAACCCCCTTTCTATTTCATAAATAATGATGATATGGATTAAATAAACATATTCATTGGCGCTGATTCTCGCTGAGTTCAGATTTAATCGATTGATATATCTGTAAAAATCCTCTATCCCTATTTCATTTAATTGTGGAATGATCTCTATTACTTTGGGGAAAATTCTTTCCCAGAAGCTTCTGCTCTTTCCGATAATATTTTCATAAAAACGTCCCACTGCTTCTTCCATTACGAGAGACGGCACTTCAGCAGTCAAAGTCCCAAGCAAATTCTTATCTATCTTTTGCTGATATACACCTCTTCCTCCCGAGTGAAGCACATTGAAGATACCAACAGAAAGATCTTCCATCGAATAATAATTGACAATTCTGACATCATCCGGAGAATTTGCCAATATAGTCGCCTGAGCCCCGATATCTACGCGTCCTGCCTGAAAATCAAATCCTATTTCTTCAAGGAGCAATTTCCAGAGTTCTTCCTGTTTTTCTTTACTGATACCTCGAATAGGAGCGACCTCTTTTTTCCGCTGATCTCTTTTTTTTCTTTCTTCGAGCAATTTTCCCAACTCAGGTTTCAGTATATTAACCATTTTCTCGATTTCCGCAGTATTGTACCCTTCGACATAATAGTTGAGAAGTGCATCATAGGGTTCTTCCTCATATCCCCAATACATCGCAAACTTCTTGAAAGCGTTTATGATTTCTTTCAGATACGGTTCTAATCGGCCATAGTCATTCTTTTCTCTTGCCTCTTCCCATATTTGTTCTGCTAGAGCAATCGTTCTTATGTATTGTCTGTATTCTTTCTCGGGAATTCTCTGCACCGGCTCCAAATTCTCTTTCACTCTACGCACCATCGCGTTAATCAAAGCATCATTTTTCTTATTTCCATCAAAATAACGTGTACAAGCGGCAAAGCGATCAGAAGACAAAATTTTATACTGCATATCTGCCATAAACGACATGACTTGACTACGAAATTCAATGCCTTTTTTCGGCATATATGTGATTTTATCCCAGTAAATCAACGAATTAAGTGTATATTTATAATACTCTATACTTTTTGCCAATTCTCTGAATTCCTCCAACATGGCACTATAAACTTCCATCTCTGTCCTCTTTTCTGTTATATTTTCTCAGCCCTATATACAAAATGACCGCAGCGACAGAATATAAAACTGCTGCAATATAATAGGCGTATTTATATCCCACCTGCTCTTTGAACAAAAAATTTCCTGTAAAATTCCCACTCACGATACTGACTACTCCAGCGAGAAAATTCACAAGCGCTGTATAGGCAGGTCTCATATTTTTCGGTACCACACTCATCGAAAGCGAACTTTCTGCAGGGCTACTGAGATTTGCAAGACCTGAACGAACAAATAACGCCACTCCGACCACCGGTATCATCAAATCATTAAATCTATCTCCATTCGCGATGACAAGCATAAAAGGCACCGATAAAAGAACCGAAAATACTATTGTCCCTACTTGCCCGAGCCTCTTGACAGCAAAAGGAGTAAAAAACATAAACAGCACAATCGCAATATATGATATTGATACCAAGAGGGAAGAGGTCGCCTTGTCAATATGCAGATTTCTGTTCAAAAAAACGGTATAGTATGAGGTAAACAGGCCCATGGCGAAAGAAATCAATATCCAAAAGAGAATGAATGTCCTCGCATCTTTATTGAATATAATGTGAATTCCCTCTTTTATTTTCTCTCTCCATGTTTTTTCTTCCTGTTTTTCTATTTTTTTGTAATCAGAAGGTTCTTCCTGAATAAATAAGACAGGAAAAATCGCCGCAAGACCAATACATCCTACTGCAAGCAATACATAACGATTTCCGATCAAATACGCTTGATACATTTCAGGAGTCATCTCAGAAATAAATCTCGTCGCCGATTTTGCGCTCAAATAATCGACACCTGCTGCAAGAGAAAATAGTTTGACTACAAATACCCCTCCCAAATAAGTAGATAAGAAATAACCAACATACCCCATATAGTAAGTTCGCGTATACCATCTTATCTCCTCTTTTTTGAGATTTTCCGTAAAAGCGGCGACATAAGGGGCCAGTATAATGAAATGAAGCTGGACTCCGGTCAATCCAAGCAGGGTAGCCAAAAACAACAAGGCAGGTTTTTGAAAGAAAACGACAATAAAGAATGCCACAGCACTTTCAATTATACAAAAAATCAATATTTTCTTATATCCTATTCGCGGGATTAAAAGCAGGATAGCTGCACTCAAAAAAGTAGCATATCCGTAAAATGCCCAAAATGAAGTCGCTATTGCAAGAGAAACTTCTTGCATATAATTTACATATGTATCATACATTACTCCGCTTGCCAAATTATTAATCACATAACTTATGATAAACAAGATGAGATTTCTTTTTTCTCGATTTTGAGCCTTATTTTCCATATCATCACCTTATTCTTCAGCAAACATTTTCAAAACTATTTCAAGTTAAAATTAGAAAAAAAAGGATGCAGGGTGTTCCCCTTAAATTCATTCCTAACAGAAGAGATATTTTCCACTTCTTTATTGCGATCACGGAATCTTATTTCTTTTTTCACAAGCGCTGGATTTTCAAGAAATTCCAACAAAGCCAACAAAATCTTCGCTTCTCTTTTCATTTTTTGTATATTAAACTTATGCGTTCTCACTGTTGGAAGACTTATGTTCAGAAACTGACTAATCTCTTTGTTATCTTTTCCTTCATACATCAAACGCAGAAGTGATTTTTGAATGTCCGTCAATCCGTTGACCTGCTTTTCAAGATTCAATAATTTTAGGAACGAACCCCCATGAATATCATGAACATGCTCACATGCAGCCCTTCGAGCATCAACTTGCCGTTGACCTGAAGAATACACGACTCCTTCTTCAAAAGTTTTTCCGCAAAAAATACATCTATAAAATTCTCCTCCTTCGCAGATGTAACCATTTATAAGCTCTTCCCTCGATAAATCTTTAAATTCATTCTCCAGATCAATCACCTTCTTAAACATTTTTATTTTTTGTTTGTATTTATATAAACTTTATCACTTTTCGTTTATATTTTCAATATTTTTTTTTGAAATTTTAAACTATTTTTTAAAACCTTAAAAAATCTAATATAAAGCTCTCTCTATTACGCTGATCACCTTCTGAATACCCGTGACTAAAAATAAAAATAAGACCTTCACCTAAAGGCCTTATAGTATAGAGATGAAAACAATCAAGAATCTTGGTATTATCTGCCAATTCGAAACTTTGGAATGGCTTTTATCAAAGCTTTGGTATACTCTGATTGGGGATTCGAAAAAATATCTTCTTTCTTTCCTTCTTCGAGGATTTTCCCTTCCTTCATGACGATGATTCTATCCGCAATCCTGCGTACAACGGCAAGGTCGTGAGAGATAAAAATCAAGCTGAAAGGATATTGTTTCCGGATATCTTTCAATAAGTCCAGCACTTTTGACTGGATCGCCGCATCCAGAGCGGTCACGATCTCATCCGCAATCAGCACATCAGGCTTTAAGGCGAGTATTCTCGCAATTGCAATCCTTTGCAGCTGCCCGCCGCTGAGCTGTCCCGGCTTTTTTTCAAGAACCTCTTCACCCAAACCGCAGGAAAAAAGAAGTTTTGAAATATACATCCTCTCCTGCTCTCTTTTGACAACACGATGATGACGAATCGGTTCCTTCATCGACTGCTGGACGGTCCACCTCGGATCAAGTGAATCGAAGGGATTTTGAAAAACGATCTGCACCTGCCTTCGATAGTCTCTCGACGATATAAGGCTTCTTGTATCACGGCCCTTGTAGCAGAGAGTGCCGCTGCTTTGTACATCCAGCCCCGATAAAATCATGCCGAGAGTGGATTTTCCGCTTCCGCTTTCTCCTACTACAGCCGTCGTCTCATCTTGTAAGATCACCGCAGATATTCCGTCAATCGCTGTCGTTTTCTTTGAAAAGCCTCTGTTTTTATATTCTTTCCTCAGATTTTCAATCCTGAACAATTCATTCATGGAGATCCTCCTCATAAAGTTTTCTCGTCTCGGAAACGATCTCCGCCGTCACAGGGTGTTTCGGACAGGAAAAGATATCTTCGACTCTTCCTTTTTCAATGATCTCTCCTTCACTCATCACAAGCACTCGATCACAGAGTCCCGCAATCAGTCCCAGATTATGACTGATAAAAATGAGAGGAAGATGTCTTTTTTCTGAAATCTCTCCCATCAATTCGATAAACCTCATTTGAGAAATCGTATCGAGACTCGTTGTCGGCTCATCCGCTATGATGAGTTTCGGCCTTGCGCAAAGAGAAAGCGCGATAAAGACACGCTGCCTCATCCCTCCGCTGAGTTCGTGAGGATAAGAGGCGAGAACTCTCTTCGGTTCAAGCCCCATCTCTAAAAGCTGCTGCTCTGCAAACTCCCGCGCCGCCTGTTTGCTCAGACCATGATGAAGTTTTATCGTCCGGAGTATTTGCCGAGATATTTTTTCATAAGGATTGAGGGCGTTGATGGAATCCTGAAAAATCATCGAAACGCTCTTTCCCAGAAACTTTCTCCTCTTTGTTGGACTAAGCTCCAAAAGATTTTTTCCATCCAGTAAAATCTTGCCTTCCACAGCCGCATGTTCCGGAAGCAAATCCATTACGGCATACATTGTAAGACTCTTTCCGCTCCCTGATTGACCGAAGATTCCGAGTTTTTCACTTCCTGCAACTTCAAAACGGACGCCTTTGATAATCGGCTTTCCTATATCGACTTTGAGATTCTCCACCTGCAGAATATTCTTTGTTTCCATGAGCATTTATTCCTCCCTTGCATCAAAAATGAGATGAAAGGTGAACGCCAGAAGGAAGATGGAAATACCCGGCCAAAAAAGCAACATCGGTTTATCAATGATATACACGCGGTATTGGTACAACAAGGCTCCCCAGTCCGGTTTTGTCAAATCGGCTCCAAGACCGATAAAGGATAGGGAGGCGTATTGAATCGCAATGGAGCTCGCTCTGTTTCCGAGTGCTGCCAGTATAGGCGGAAGAATATTCGGAATAATATGTCTTGAGATAATTTGAAAGGAAGGGATTCCCATCGCTTTTTCGTTAAAGATGAAAGTTCTCATTTTTACCTGCCTGGTCAATATCATCGCCTGATTCGCATAGTCTCCGATCCCGGATATACCCAGCGTGATACCGGCCGTGAGGGGATTCAGTCCCATTACGGCGGAAATGATCAATGCCAGTATAAAGGAGGGGATAATCATGAGTATATCCACAGCAAACTGCACGACGATCTCTATCGTCCCTCCGAAGTAAGCGCCCCATGTTCCGATGAAAACGCCTGTACAAAGAGACAGGAAGGAAGCGATCAAAATGGTCATCATCGTTCTTCCCGCTCCGTCGACCATCAAAGAATAAATATCTCTGCCGAGGTGATCTGTTCCGAAATAATGCGCCGTCGACATTGGTGCAAATGTATCTGTCAGATCGGTTTTGACCGCATCTTGATACCCTTTTTGTAAAAAAATCAGGGCTATGCAGAACGAGGCTAAGAGCAAAATCCATATCTTTCTGTTATCCTTCATCTTCATGACACTCTTTCTCCAAGCAACCGAATCAATCCGGAAAATATCAAATGTACAAACATCATCCAGAGAACAATAAAAAACAAATAAGACTGAATGACATGGTAATCTCTCTGCGCAATGCTGTTAACGAGAAAAAAACTCACTCCCGGTACTGCAAATACAAATTCGACGACGGCCGTACCTCCGATGACCCAGGCGAACTTGCTGATGATCGCTGAGCAAAGACCTATCATTGCAGGACGAAAACCGCAGATCAAAAGAGCTTTCCGCGACAAGAATCCTCTGGCGATCTCCGCGCGTATATAGGGCTGCTGTGAAATTTGCAGGAAGTGTTTCCGCATAATCCGAGATATACCTCCGACCGAGCCGAAAATGACCATCCCTGTCGCCAATGCCATCTTGACCCAGACGCTTCCTGTAAATACTCTGATCAGCTGAAATTTCACTCCGATGTAATAAATTACGATTACAGAAAGAATAAACACGGGGATCGTCTGCGAAAAAAGAGATAAAAAAATCGTCAGCCGATCAAAAAAACCTCTTTTTTTAACTGCGGCAAAATATCCTCCAAAAAAACCCAAAGCCGCTGAAATCAAAACACCTCCAAGTCCTATTCCCAAAGAGTAGGGCATCCTTCGAAAAAGTTCTTCTCGGATATCCTGACTTGTCAGGAGAGATTTTCCCCAGTCTCCCTGAACAAAGGCGAGTATCCACTTTCTGTACTGTATGTGCAGCGCCTGATTCAATCCCCATTGCTCCCGAATGATCTCCATATTTTCTTCCGTTGGAGGGAGCTTGAGCTGCTGGAGGAGCATTTCTTCCGGACCGATGGGCATGCTTCTCGTAATGGCAAAGATAACGACGGACATTAGGAATAAGAGGAGAAAATACTTCATAAACATTTTCAAATATCTCATTATTTCATCATTCCCTTTTCAAAAAGGGGCTGTCAGAAATCACTCCGACGCCCCTTTTTTCCGTTTATTTTCCAAGCTGATCGTTCACAATATAATAGTCTCCGTTATACGGCTGATATCCCTCTATTCTCTCCGACACGGCAATATTCCACTGAGGATCGACAAGATAGAGCACCGGCAAATCTTCAAAGATGAGATTCTGAATCTCTTTTGCCAATTCCGTCCTCTTCGCCTGATCCTGTTCGCTGCCGAGTTTATCAAGCAAGCTGTCCATCTTTTCGGAAGAGTATTTAGAATGATTTTTCCCCTCCCCCGTACGGAAGAATTGATTGAGTGCAAAACTCGGATCTCCTGTCGGGGCGGTATGCTGCGCATAAAGAATCAGCTCAAAATCACCCGATGACGCGACCTTATCAATTCCGTCAACGACTTCCGTCTTTACTTCAAAGCCGAGCTCTTTCAGCTGAGACGCCATAATCTGCATGATCACGGACAGGTCGGGACGGGAAGGATAAGTGACGAGCCGAATCTCCAATTTTTTTCCGTCTTTTTCTCTTACTCCGTCGGTCATCCGGTATCCGGCCTGATCAAGAAGGGCGTTTGCTTCTTCCATGCCCCTCTTTATTTCAATATCTCCTGCAAAATCGTAATAGCCTGCAAAGAATCCGGTTGCAACTCGGCCTCCCTGCAAAGCTTTGATATATTCTTCCCTGTCAATGCCCAAGTTGATAGCCTTTCGCACTGCCGGATCCTTAAGCAATGCGCTGTCCAGATTGAAAATACCGAAATACTGGTATCCCGCTTCAATCGTCTTGACGGTTTTTCCTCCGTCTCTGAGCATTTTTGCCACTTCCGGAGTCACGGTGAAAGCAAGATCGATCTCTCCCGCCTCAAAGGCCAGCTTGAGCGCGGAAGCATCCTTGAACGCCATGACCTTGACGTCCTTTCGAGTCTCTGCTTCAGGATACTCCGGATTCGGCCTGAGCGACAGAGAAATGCCCTTATCCAAACCATCAATCACATAAGGTCCCGTGTATGCAAAATTTCCTTCTCCAAGGTCTTTGAAGACCACATTGGACCATTCTGTCAGGAAAGAGTCAAATCTTTGCAGCGGGCGTTCCGTCTTGATTTCCAGGGTTCTGTCGTCTACCGCCTTAAACTCCACCTTCCCTGCAGTCGCATTTGAAAGCGGATTGCTCTGCTGGATCTTATTCATGCATTCTGCAAGAGCGGGCGCATCGACGATATCGCCATTGGAAAATTTCGCTTCGTTTTTCGTTGTCGCTTTCCATGTCAGCTCATCGATCTTTTCAAAAGAATCAATAAAACGGGAATGCAGGATTCCCTTGTCATCAAGCATAAATACCGTCTCACTGACCCCGTGACTGGTCATCGACCAGGGAACCGACGAATCTGTCGGATCCGTATTGCTGACGACCCAAGTCTGTCCTATAAGGATCGGCCCTTCATCGTTCTCCTCCGTCTGCTCTGCCGGCTCCTGCTGACCTGCGGGAACCTCTTCTTTTTTCTCCGCTCCTTGGCAGCCCGTCAAAAGCAAAGCGAAGGTCAGCGCCACAGCTAAAATCCATTTCTTTTTCATTTCAACCTCCTAAAATTTTGTTCCGCTTCAAGAAGTTAACTCTATCAACTCCCAAAAAGCAAAAAACCCGCACTTACGCACGGGCAAAACAACCATACCTCATCGCTCGTAAAGTAACAGTCCGTCCAAAGGGGGCAGGTCTTCTGACTCGAGTATCAACATTTTTTCGCCTTCCCGATATATCAGTGGCGTCTGAAAAAACTCTCTCTCACAGCGGCGGGACCGTGCAGGATTTTCACCTTGCTTCCCTTTTAATTCCGATTCACTCTGACAGCGATGAAGCGGAAACCTCCTATGGTTTATTTTATTTTTTCCTTCGAATCTATTATATTCGAAGATCAGATTTTCGTCAATTCTCAGCCGCTTCTTTACAGAAATGAGAGCTGATTCGTCTCCGAGAGATCTTTCAGACAGCCGAGGGATATCAGGGTCTCAATCACCGTCTTAGTCACCTTTGTACGCTTGCGGAAATCCTCAATCGAAATAAATTCACTCTTCGCTTCGCTTGCGATATTGCAGGCAACGGTCTCTCCAAGACCCTGAACGGCAATCAGCGGAGGAAGAATTTTCCTTTCCTCCGTCACGATGAATTTTTTCGGATCCGAGCGATAAAGATCAAGATTTTCCAGCTCTACTCCGCGCTGATACATCTCGTAGGCGACTTCCAGGATCGTATACATATTTTTCTCTTTCGCAGTCGCGTCATTCCCCAGCTTATCAAGTTCACGAAGCTTGGAAACGATTGCGCCCTTCCCTTTGGCAATCAGCTCCAGATCAAAATCTTCCGCCTTCATCGTAAAATAAGTTGCATAGAAGGCTTCTTTGTGGAAGACCTTAAAGTAGGCGATACGGAATGACATCATGACATAGGCGGCGGCATGGGCCTTCGGAAACATATACTGGATCTTTTTACAGGAGTCTATATACCAGTCCGGCACCTGATTTTCTTTCATTGCCGCTTCCATCTCTTCCGTCAGTCCCTTTCCTTTTCGAACATTCTCCATGATCTTGAACGCGGTTTTTGGCTTCAGCTGTTTTTGGATCAGGTAGTTCATGATATCGTCCCTTGTGGAGATGACGTCTTTGAGCTCCACGGCGCCGTTTCGAACGAGATCCTGCGCATTTCCCACCCATACGAGAGTCCCGTGAGAAAGTCCTGAGATGCGGACGAGTTCTCCGAAAGTCGTCGGCCGAGTATCGATCAGCATCTGACGAACAAATTTCGTCCCGAATTCGGGCACGGCGAGACTTCCGACGACGCAGCCGATCTCATCGAGATTGCAGCCCAGAGCCTCCGTGGAGGTGAACAGACTCATCGTCTCCTTGTCGTCCAGAGGAATCCGGGTCGCCTCGACCCCGGTGATATCTTCCAGCATACGAATGATCGTCGGCGCATCATGTCCCAGGATATCGAGCTTGAGGATTCGACCGCTGATGGAATGATAGTCAAAATGAGTCGTGACGACGCCTGAGGAAGGATCATTCGCCGGGTACTGTATCGGCGTGAAATCATAGATCTCTTTGTAGGCCGGAACGACCATGACTCCGCCGGGATGCTGCCCGCTCGTTCTCTTGACGCCGATACATCCGCTTTTCAGACAGCTGATATCCGCGTTTTTAAACTCCAGCTCTTTTTCCTCCGCGTATTTTTTGACGAAGCCGAAAGCGGTCTTATCCGCCAGAGTGCCGATGGTGCCGGCTCTGTATACCCGTCCTTCTCCGAAGAGATCCTCTGTATACTTATGTGCGTTGGGCTGGTACTCTCCCGCAAAATTGAGATCAATATCCGGCTCTTTGTCTCCTTCAAAACCGAGAAAGACCTCAAAAGGAATATCGTGACCCTCTTTTCTGAAATCTTTCCCGCAGCTCGGACAGCTCTTGTCCGGCAGATCCGCTCCACAGCCGACCGAGCCGTCTGTGATGAATTCACTGATCTTGCAGTCGTCGCAGATATAATGAGGACAAAGAGGATTGACCTCGGTGATATCGCTCATCGCCGCTGCAAAGGAGGAACCGACGGAACCCCGCGAACCCACAAGATATCCATCCTCCAGCGATTTTGCGACAAGTTTCTGGGCGATGATATACATGACGGCGTAGCCGTTGCTGATAATCGAATTTAATTCTCTCTCGAGCCTCTTTTCGACGATTTCCGGGAGTTCTTCCCCGTAGATCGATCTCGCTTTTTTATAGCACATCGTCCGCAGCTCTTCATCGGAGCCTTCAATGACCGGAGGAAAGGTTCCGTCGGGCACCGGTTGGACTTCTTCGATCATCTCATTGATCCGGCCGGTATTCTCGACGACGATCTCATAGGCGAGCTCTTCTCCCAGATAGGAAAACTCCTCCATCATCTCTCCTGTCGTCTTGAAATAAAGAGGACTTTCTTCCTCCGCCTCTTTGAAACCGAGCGCGTTCTGAAGAATGCTCCGGTAGATCGCGTCTTCTTCTTTGAGAAAATGGACATCTCCTGTCGCAACGGGAAGTCTGCCGTTTTTTTTCGCAAGAGCGATCAGTCTGCGGTTGATCGCTCGCAGCTCCTCTTCGCTCTCCACCTCCTGTTTTTCCACCATAAAAGCATTGTTGGAAACCGGCATCACTTCGATATAATCATAAAAAGAGGCGATCTCATCCAGTTTGTTTTCCGCCTTTCCCCTCAGCACGGCCTGATAGAGTTCCCCGGCTTCGCAGGCGCTCCCGATCAGCAGACCTTCCCTGTGAGAAAGAATCTCACTCCTCGGCAGTCTCGGCTTTCGGTAGAAATAGTCAAGATGGGATTTGGAGACGAGCTTGTAAAGGTTTTTCAGGCCGGTCTGATCTTTCGCAAGCAGGATGATATGATACATCGGATAAGATTTGTAGTCGATATGCTCGAAAGGACGATTGAGATCCCCAAAGCTCTCCATGCCTTTCTCTTTCATCAGTCCGATAAAACGAAGAAAAATCTCCGCCGTCGCCGCCGCATCATCGACCGCCCGGTGATGGTTTTCGAGGCGGATACCCATATGCGCCGCGATGAGATTGAGTTTATGGCGCTTGAGTTCCGGCAGTAGGAGCCTTGAGAGAGTCAGGGTGTCAATATCGGAATTGACAAAAGAAAGACCGAGTCTCTCCGACTTCGCTCGGATGAATCCCATATCGAAGCTGCTGTTGTGCGCGACCATGACCGCCTCACCGACAAACTCCAAAAACCCTGGCAGCACTTCTTCAATGGTCTTTTCATCTCTGACCATCTCCTCTGTGATGCCGGTCAGTTCCTGCACCTTAAAGGGAATCGGCCTTTTCGGATTGACGAGGCTGCTGAACTTATCGACGATCTCGCCCTTTCGAATCTTGACGGCGCCGATCTCCGTGATCTCGTCCGAGCGATTGGAAAATCCGGTCGTTTCGATATCGAAGACGACAAATTCATCCGCAAATTTCACTTCACCTTCTATCGAGACCGCCTTTTCCATATCGTCGACCAGATAGCCTTCCACCCCGTAAATCACCTTGACGCCGTATTTTTTTGAGGCCTCCATCGCATCCGGAAATGCCTGTACGACGCCGTGATCTGTCACCGCGACAGCCTTATGTCCATACTCCTTCGCTGTCCGCACCAAGTCGAAAACAGAGGCGATTCCATCCATCGCGGACATATTCGTATGGGCGTGAAGTTCGACCCTCTTTGTCGGAAAGTCGTCTGTTTTGGGAGCCGGCGCTTCCGTTTCCTCCGTTTCTTTCGCCATGATGACCGTCTCTCTCAGAAAACTGTCATAGACAGAATCTCCAAAAACCTTGAGGAACTTCCCTTCTTTGAGTTTCATCTGTTGATCTTCCGCAAGAAACATCTTGCAGAAAATTGCTCCGCTCCTGTCAGACAGTCCGAAAATCAGGAGCTTCTTTCCGCTGCGCAGTTCTTTTTCTTCAGCGGAAAACACTCTTCCCTTCACTGTGATCCCATAGTCATTTCCTTCAAGAGAACCGATCTCGACGAGTTTTTCGATCTTCTCTTTCTTTCTGTACTTAGCTTTGGCTGCCGGTTCTTTTTTATTTTTATCCCAACCGGACTTTTTATTCTCGGTGATTTTGGAATGGGAGGAACTCCCCTCTCCGGTCGGTGTTATCTCGACAACGAGTTTTTGAGTTACCTGATCTTTCAGATCGCGACGCCTTTCATTTTTGCTCTGATCTTCTTCCAACGCGAGCGAAAATTTCAGTGGAAGACCCCATTCTTCCTCCATACGGTTTTTCAATGCAAAAGAAATATTCTTTTCAAGGAGTCTGTGATAGAGGATACTGTCCCGAATGACGATGCGCACTTCCTCTTCCTCATCTGCATATAAAATATCGATCGATTTTCGCAGATGCTTTGTCGAAGGACATACCTTGGCTATGATATAGCGCAGATTCTCTTCATAGAGATCCATGATCTCCGCAGTCTTCCGATCTCTTCGATATCTGGGCCTGATCGAAAATCTTCTCAAGCCGTAAAAACCGCGCAGATATTTTTTTTCCATATGATCTATTTTTTCATAGTCGATCACTTTTTCAGACTCGATTTCCATGAAAAGCGTCTTTTCTTTCCTAAGGTAAACAGTTCGGCGGATTTTCACAGAACCGTCAAGCCCCGAAAGATCTTCTCGTATATTCAGTTTCACGCCTGTCCCTCTTTTCAAAAGCTTTAGAGTTTTTCTATCTCTTCCAGCAAGACTTTCGTCAGTTCTTCCTCTTTGACTCTGCGAATGATCTCTCCTTTACGGAAAAGCAGCGCCTCTCCCCTTCCGCCTGCGATCCCGATATCCGCCCCTTTCGCCTCTCCGGGTCCGTTGACGACACAACCCATGATTGCGACTGTCAGCGGTTTTTTAATATGAGCGACGGATTTTTCGATGCGCTCTGCCAGCGCGATCAGGTCGATCTCCGTCCGTCCGCAGGTCGGGCAGGAGATGATTCTTATCTCGTCTTCACAGTATCCGAGGGATTTGAGGATCTCCTTGGCGACATGAACCTCTTCGACAGGATCGGCAGTCAGGGATACCCGTATCGTATCTCCGATCCCCCGGAGAAGCAGATAGCCGATCCCGACAGAAGATTTCACCGTTCCCGCCTTGTGCGTCCCGGCTTCCGTTATCCCCAGATGCAGAGGATAATCATTCTTTTCCGAAAACATTTCATAGGCCTCTACAGTCTTTGAGACGTCACTGGCCTTGAGCGAAACCACCGTATTGTAAAAATCGAGATTTTCAAGGATACGGATATGTTCAAAAGCACTCTCCACCATCGCTTGAGGCGTGTTTCCATACTTTTGAAGGATGTTTTTTTCAAGCGAACCGCCGTTGACTCCGATCCTGATTTTTACCTGTCTTTTTTTCGCCTCTCGGACGACCTGACGGACTCTCTCCTCACCGCCGATATTTCCGGGGTTGAGACGCAGACCGTCCACTCCCCTTCGCAGGGCTTCAATCGCAAGGCGATAATCAAAATGAATATCCGCAACGATCGGAATATCCACCTGAGGAAGGATCTCGGACAGCGCCCTCGCACTCTCCATATCCGGAACCGTCAGACGAACGATATCACAGCCTGCAGCGCGAAGCATCCTGACCTGTTCTACTGTCGCCTTAACGTCTTTGGTCTTCGTATTCGTCATCGATTGAATCGTAATTTTAGAGGAACCTCCGATTGAGATTCCTCCAAAATCCACCTGCCTTGTCTTTCGTCTTTCCATCTCTTTCTCCCTGTTTTACTTCCGTATCGAAAAACTTGTATCCGTCAGCTCAAAATTTGCTCCCGCTCCCGAACTGAGGTAGATATTTTTCTCACGGTCAATGCAGATCGCTTCAACACCTTCCAGAGACTCGATCAATTTCATTCCCTCCTCAAGTCCCATCGCGAAAACAGAGGTCGAAAGCGCATCGCCGTCCATAGATTTTTCCGAAAGGATGCTTACCGATACCAATTCATTGTTGACAGGATACCCGTCCTTTGTCGAGAGGATATGATGATATCGCTCTCCGTCCTGTTCAAAAAATCTCTCATAAACGCCGGAGGTCACAACCGAAAGATCTCTTGCCGCATAGATGCCGACAAAAGTTCCTCTGTCCTGAAAAGGATCTTGAATCCCCACTCTGAAAGGCTGTCCTCCTTTGTCTCCATGGACGAAAATATTCCCTGCAAGATTGATGATCGCAGACTCTACCTGATATTTTTTGAGAATCCCAAGAATCTGATCCGCAGCATAACCCTTTGCTATCGCCCCGAGATCGATCTTCATTCCTTCTTTTTTCAAATAGACCGACCGCTTTTCCGGGTCGAGCTCTATCTCTCTGTAGTCGACGGTCGCAAGCGCCTGCTCGATCTCCTCCTGCGCGGGCACTCTCTCCTCTTCCGTTCCTATCCCCCAGAGCTCAACAAGACTGCCGACACTGATATCGAACTTCCCTTTCGAAAGCTCTGCGTATCGAATGGCCGACTCAATGACATTATAGCTGTCCTCCGAGACTTCAACCGCTTCGATCCCGGCCTTTGCATTGATTTTTTGGATCTCGGTTTCCTTCATATGCAGGCTCATCTTTTCTTCAATATCCTGCATCCTCTCCTGCACTTCTTCCTGAATCTCCTGTTTGTCATCCCGTTCATCCCGTATGTCGAGCACCAATATCGAATTGAGGAAAAAAAGCTGAAGATTTTCCTTTATCTCTTTCACATTCTTCTCAGTCTTCTCTTCATTTTTCTCCGGACTTTGCGGCGCGCATCCGGAAAGGATCGCCAAAAGAATGAAAAGCACGATCAGTCCCTTTTTTTTAATACCATTCATCTCTTTTCTCACTCGTCTCCTCTTTTTCGTCCAAATAAACCAAATCGTCCCACAGACCGCCATTTACCGAGCCCATATCTTCATTCTCTGCCCTTGATGGAAGAAGCTCTTCTTCTCCGAGACCGGAGGCGGCTTCAGATATTTTTTCGGCCTCTGGCTTTTCGTCCGCCTGATCCTGCGTCATGAATGCTTCTTCCATTCTCTGTATGGGCCGCGTTTCATCCCGTATGGTGCCTCCTTCCCTCGTCCGCTCCGAGCTTTGCATGACCGGAGGCACGATCCGGATCTTCTCCGCCTCGCTTTCACCTTCGTTGATCTCCTGATTTTTCTGCATCGAAACAGTTTCAGGCATCCGAAGGATTCGAGAAGGCTGAGACGAAAGTGGTCTTTCGGACGGTTCTTTTCCATCCTGTCCTTCCGCTATATTCGACTTCATTTTCCATAAGAAGGCATCCGAGCTGATCTGCTTTATTTTTTCCGAAACAACCGAGGTGTCACAGAGAATATCCGCCATCTGCTGTTTTTTTCGATTGAAAAACATCGGCAGATAAAGAAAAGGCAGGATCTTGAGCATCAGCCGTCCACATCCTTCCCTGATAATCACGGTATCCCATGAAAGAGACTCTCTTCCTATGTGGACGACTCGAATTCCCAGGATCATCTTCCCGAGAGTCTGGCCGTTCGTCAACTTCGTAAGCGTGATGAAATAGAGGAGATAGACTGCAAGTTCCGAAATCCGGCGAAAAATTTTCCATTCAAAAGCGGGGATCGAAAACAAGGCCAGCGGAGTGTTGATCAGGATCGTGACAAGAGAGCCGACCATGAGCAGATCAATGACAAAAGCCGACAATCGACTCCAAAAACCCGCATAAAAATACGAGGGGTACTCATATTCCGGCAGAGCCTGCTTTGACAGAAATGAATGATCACTCATAACGGCCTCCCTGATAGATATACATCGGTCTTACAACATTCATCTTCTCGGCTTGGATCAGGTTTTCCAAAATCCGGTTTTGACTTTCACCGCGTTTGAACAGAGCTGAAACATTCATCCTGAGCAAAGAGACGAAGTTCGTTCTGTTGACATGATAGTAAAAGACTTGCGCATGGTCGAGATTGTAATCTTGCTGCATCCTGTACAGTGCACTCTCAAAATATCCGATCTCATCGACAAGTCCGTTCGCCTTTGCCTGTCCTCCGTCATAGATCCTTCCGTCAGCGAGTTTTTTTGCCTTTTCCTTACTGATTCCTCTGCCTTCGGAGACCACCTTTACAAAACGCTCGTAGGAGAGATCAATCATTTCCTGCAGGATCGCCCTCTCCTCTTCGGTCATCACTCTGGAACTCGAACCGATATCCTTGAACGCTCCGCTCTTGATCGTATCCTCCGTTATACCGAGTTTTTCGTAGAGACCCGCCAGATTGAGTCCGGACATGATGACCCCGATCGAGCCGGTCAAAGTCTCTTCCGTCGCAAAAATCTTATCTGCATGAGCCGAGATATAATAGCCTCCGCTCGCGGCGATCTTCTGCATCGAAACATAGATCGGAATCCCCGTGCTTTGTTTTAGGTCAATCAGAGCATCTTTGAGCTGTGCGCTTTCAAAAGTTCCTCCGCCCGGTGTATTCACTGATAAAATCAGACCTTTTACCGTCTCGTCATTTTTCAAATCTTCGATCTGCTGCAAAACGAAATGATGGTCGTATCCGATACCTCCGGAAACACCGTAACTCGTATAGGAGCTGATCACCCCGTCGATATAGATGACAGCGATCCTCTCTCTCGAATCTCCCTGATAAAGAACCTTTTCCATGACGTCCTCATCCAGAAGACCGTCTAAAAAATATTGCTTCTGATAAGCGGATTCTCCGCCTGTTATCGTCTGCGCCAAAAGCGAGATCGTCAGCAGTGCGGCCGCGATGCCTGCGGCAATCCAGCGTTTTGAATTCATAGGTTTCACCTTCCTGTTTCAATATTTTATCTGCCGTATTTATTATATCCTATTCCTTTCGATTTATCCATGGATATCTGACTCTGTCTTGTTCGGCTTCCGCAGCCAAAACAAAAAGAGCCTCGTCCCATCCTATCGAGGCATGGAGCGAGGCCCTTCTTCATTATTTTATAGCTGTATATTTTCCTGAGATTCTCCAAAGACGGAATCTCCTTCTAATTCAATTCGAAATTTTGCCTGCTCATAAGCTTTAAGGATATCATCCTGCAGCGCCTGCCTCATCTCCGAGTTGATCGGATGCGCGATATCCCTAAACTCCCCCTCTCCGACTTTTCTGCTCGGCATCGCAATAAAAAGGCCGCTTTGCCCTTCGATGATCTTAATATCATGTACTACAAAGGCATTGTCAAAAGTGACGGAGACAATCCCCCTCATCTTACCTTCTTCTGACAGTTTTCTCACCCTTACATCTGTGATCTTCATAACATCCCTCTCCTTCTCCAGTTGCTGCGTAAAATTGTTATCTCCTGATGTAATTGGTTTATAATGTCAATATGTTTTCCTCGCAAGCTGCGACAATGATGCGTTTTGCGAAGATCACACTCTCTTATAAGAATCTCCGTACGAATTGTTTTTAAATAAATAACTTTAATTCATCATACCATTTTTTTAAATTTTTTTCAAATCTTTTTTTTAACAACTGGAGAAATAAATTCCCGGACTGTCCATTCCCTATATTCCGCCTTTTCGAATAATCTTCGGCATCCGTATAAAAAAGAGCCTCCAAGACTCTTCGCGCTGAAAAGTCTCAGAAGCTCTCTCTTATCATACTACACTGTAAAAAAGATATATCCCGGCGCCCAGCACAAATATCGCAAGGATAATTCTCATATATTTTCCATATTTCATATACTTCGGACTCATGAGCAGCTTGTTGACCGAAGACATGGACATTCCCGCCGCAAAATAGAGCAGGCTGTGTCCCAAGCTGTAAAAAAGAAGCAGCAGAGCGCCTAAAGGAATGTTTCCGCTGGCGGTAACAAACGAGAGGATCGCAGCCAGCACCGGAGTCGCACAGGGTGTGGAGGCAAAGCCGCCGAACATCCCGAGAAAGAAGATCCCCATGACGCCTTTCTTTTGCGGTTTTTCCTCAATGCTGCAGACATTCTGCTGTTTTTTGAAATTAAATACATCCAGCATATAAAGCGCGCTGAACACCATGACGAGAGCGAGGGATATACCGAGTATCCTGCTGTACTTGAGCAGGATCATGCCCAGAAAAGCCGTCACTATGCCCAGGATAACAAAGGTGAGGCTCAGGCCCGCTGTAAAAGCAGCTGCGTAGAGAACCCCTCTTTTTCGACTCTGAATCTCGCTGTTTCCCATATAACCAACTGCAAGCGGCAAAGTTGTAATAATACATGGTCCAAGAGAAGAAGCTGCACCAAAGATAAATACAAGAATCAGAGCCATAGGCAGATTCGTCTGAGTGACTTCCGCCAACTGATTTGCTATATCCATTTATTCCACTCCCAAATCTTTCAGCGCCGCGATGACGTCTTCCTTGACGAGGCCGCTCTGAACCACATTAACGACCTCATCGTTTTTATCGATAAAGAAGATCGTCGGTACGACCCGAATCTGATACTGTGCTCCAAGGGGATGATTTTCGCTCTTGTCCAAATTAACCGTGATCAGATTGACCTGCTTTGTCTTTTCTCCAAGTTCCTCTTTTACCGCCTTCATGACAGATTCCATCTGCCTGCAGGCCGGTCAGCCGGAGGTCTTGAATTCCAGCATCGTCGGAAGGTCATTTTCCAGAGCGGCTTCGTACTTCTCGGTGTCGGAAAGATTCGCGGTCTCTTCCGCCGTCTCCGTCTCCGCCGGCTTTTGCTCTTCGGCGGCCGGTTCGGATTCCTGTCCCTCGGATGATTCCGGAGCTTTCTCCTGCTCCTTTGCCGGCTCTTCTGCCGCCGGTTTCTCCGCCGTCTGTTCGGTCTTCGGGGAATTTTTATATACCGCGATCCCACCCAAAAAAACGACGACGGCAATTATAATGCCAATTTTTGCCTTCATGATTTTCCTCCTTCTTGTCAGATGAGCCGATGTGCATAGAGATCTCTTATCGGCTCTCTCTGAAGATCTTTATTGATTTCATATCGGCCCTCTCTAAGCTGTTCGAAAGCTCTGGAGAGCATGAGTTTGATGCGGTTGAGCTGATTGACTTCGCTTGCGCCGGGATCGTAGTCAATCGCGACGATATTCGTGCCCGGATAGACGCGTTTAAGTTCTTTCATCATACCTTTTCCCGTCACATGGTTGGGCAGGCAGGCGAAAGGCTGCATACACACAATATTCGGGACGCCGCCCTGGATCAGTTCTATCATTTCTCCGGTCAGAAACCAGCCTTCACCGGTCTGATGCCCGAGGGACATCACGGAAGAAGCGCCCTCGGCGATCTCATAGATCGAAGATGGAGCGACAAATCGCCGGCTCTTTCGGAGAGCTTTCTTGCAGGTACTTCTGTAAAACTCCATAAGAGCAATCGCAGCCTTGCTTAGGATATAACTCTTTTTTGAGCGCCCAAGCTGCTTGTAACTGAACTCATGATTGTAGGCGCAGTAGAGCATAAAATCCATCAGACCCGGCATGACAGCCTCCGCTCCCTCCTGCTCTACGATGTCGACCACACTGTTGTTTGCAGTCGGGTGGAATTTTACGAGAATCTCTCCGACAAGACCCACCCTCGGCTTTCTCCGATCCAAGATCGGGAGGTTGTCGAATTCCTCTACAATCTGACGGATCGTCTTCTGTACCTTCATCCGACTTGCGGATGCTATCGTTTCCCTGCATTTTTTCGCCCACTTCCGATACAGAGCATTTGCGGAACCTTTTTCCAGTTCGTAAGGCCTCACCCGATAAAGAACATTCATGAGAAGATCTCCGTAGACGATACCGAGCATCGCCCTGTGCAGAAGACCCGGAGATATTTGAAATCCGGGGTTTTTTTCCATGCCGTTCGCATTGAGCGAAATAACCGGCACCTTCGGGAATCCTGCGTCATGAAGAGCCTTGCGCAGAAAACCGATATAGTTTGTCGCTCTGCATCCTCCTCCGGTCTGTGACATCAGAACCGAGGTGTGTTCCGGATCATACTTTCCGGACTGAAGCGCTTCGATGATCTGCCCGATGACCAAAACGGCGGGATAACAGGCGTCATTATTGACATATTTCAAGCCGATATCAACCGCCTGTCTGTCTTCGGAAGGCAGGACATCCAGACGGTATCCCGCACTGCGGAAAGCTTCTTCGACAAACTCGAAATGGATCGGCGACATCTGAGGCGCGATGATTGTATGTGTCTTGTTCATCTCTTTGGTATAGAGAATGCGCTGATATTTTTTCTCCCGCCTTTTCAGCTCATAACCCCGCGCCGCTCTTTCAAGCATCGTCGCCCGCAGAGAGCGCAGTCTGATCCGAACGGCTCCGAGATTGCTGATCTCATCAATTTTGAGTAAGGTATAGATCTTGGAGTTCTCTTCCAGAATCTCCTGAACCTGCTCCGAAGTCACAGCATCGAGACCGCAGCCGAAGGAATTGAGCTGTACCAGTTCCAGATCCGTCTGCTCTGCAACAAAACTTGCCGCCGCATAGAGTCTGGAATGATAAGACCATTGATCGACTACGCGAAGAGGACGCTGGACTTTTCCAAGATGAAACAGACTGTCTTCCGTAAATACGGCCATTCCCAAAGAATTTATCAGCTGAGGGATCCCCTGATTGATATGAGGATCATTGTGATAAGGTCTTCCGCAAAGTACGATTCCTTTGAGTCCCGATTCTCTCATCTCTGCAAGAGCCTTCTCTCCATAGGATCGTATGTCGAGGTTGAAGGCTTCCTGTTCGTCTCGCGCTGCATCTACGGCCTCTTCCAGAGCTTCTCTCGTTATTGAAAATCTTTCGCCCAGCAGGTCGAACATTGTCCCGGACAGAGTGATATCATCATCCATCGGAAGAAAAGGATTCAGATAGAGTATATTCTTCTCTCGAATCTTGTCGATATTCTTGTCTATCACCTCCGGATAAGAGATGACAATCGGACAGTTGTAGCTGTTCTGCGCCTTATGCTGTTCTTTTTTCTCAAAGACGACAGAAGGATAGAAGATGAAATCCACCCCTTTTTCTATCAGATCTTCGATATGACCGTGCACCATCTTTGCAGGGTAGCAGACGGACTCGGAGGGCATGGTCTCGATGCCTTTTTCATAGATCTTTTTGGACGAACGATCCGAAAGCTGCACGCGAAATCCCAGTTTCGTAAAAAAGGTGAACCAGTAAGGATAATTTTCATACATATTGAGCACTCGAGGAAGACCTACCGTACCTCTGACAGAAGCGTTGACCGTCAGAGGAATATAAGAAAACAGCCTCTGATACTTATAGTCGAATACATTGGGCAGAGGATCCTTCGGCGCTGTTTTTCCCGCCCCTTTCTCACAGCGGTTGCCGGATACAAATCGCTCCTTTTTTCCATCAGAAGAATTTTGGAACTGATTGATCGTAAGCAGGCAATGATTCGAGCAGAGCTTGCATCTTGCAACATCCGTCTCAAAACGGAAATCTTCGAGATCCGAAAGGCTGAGAATCGAGCTGACACTATTTGGATCCGCTGCATTTTTTGCAATTAAAGCCGCTCCGAAAGCGCCCATTATACCCGCAATATCCGGTCTTACGGCCTCTCTGTCCGAAAGCAGCTCGAAACTTCTAAGGACGGCGTCATTGTAAAAAGTTCCGCCCTGCACGACCACCTTTTCGCCCAGATCTTCCTTCGACTTGAGCTTGATCACCTTGAAGAGAGCATTTTTTATGACGGAATAAGACAGCCCCGCCGAAATATCTCCGGGAAGCGCCCCTTCTTTTTGGGCCTGCTTCACTCTTGAGTTCATGAAGACTGTACACCGGGAACCCAGATCAACCGGATTTTCAGCTTCAATCGCCGCCTGCACAAAGCGGTCTATCGGCATTCCCAAAGAGGTGGCAAAGGTATCCAGAAAAGAACCACAGCCCGAAGAGCAGGCTTCGTTAAGAAGGATACTTTCGATGCTTCCGTCCTTGATCTTCAGACATTTCATATCCTGTCCGCCAATATCGAGGATGAAGCTGACTCCCGGACAGAAAAAATCTGCCGCCTTGTAGTGAGCAATCGTTTCGATCTCTCCCATATCGACTCCGAGGGCGGATTGGAGAAGCGCTTCCCCATATCCCGTCACTGCCGCTTTTCGGATAACAGCGGTCTTCGGAATCCTCTTATACAGCTCCTTCAGCGCCTTTATCGTCGAAAGCAGAGGGCTTCCCTCATTGCTTCCGTAATGAGAATGCAGGAGCGCTCCCTCCTGATCAATCAGAACGAGTTTTGTCGTCGTCGATCCGGCGTCAATCCCCAAATAGCAGTCTCCCGAAAAATCCTTCAACTCTCTCCTTTGAACTCTGTTTTGATCATGACGTTTTCTAAAGGTCTCATACTCCTGTTTCGTCTCAAAAAGAGGCTGAAGTCTGACCGTCTCGGAGAGAATCATCGTCTGTGAACCAAGCAATCTTTCCATCAGTACCGAAAAGGAAATCCTTTTCGTATCCATCGAGTAAAGCGCCGCCCCCAAGGCCACATACAACTGCGGATTTTTCGGAAAGACGATCTCCTCGGGGCGAAGTGCAAGGGTTTCGACAAATCTTTTTCGAAGCTCCGAGAGAAAATAGAGAGGGCCTCCCAAAAATGCGACGGTTCCACGGATCGGCATTCCGCAGGCAAGCCCGCTGATCGTCTGGATCACGACGGCCTGAAGGACGGAAACCGCAATATCTTCCTTGGCAACACCTTCATTGAGAAGAGGCTGCACATCCGTCTTTGCAAACACGCCGCATCTTGCGGCAATCGGATAGATTGTCTTGTGATTTTTTGCGAGCTCATTGAGACCGGTCGCGTCGGTCTTGAGCAGAGCCGCCATCTGATCAATGAAAGAACCCGTGCCTCCGGCGCAGGTGCCGTTCATCTTCTGCTCCAATCCACCTTTGAAATAGGTGATCTTCGCATCCTCTCCCCCAAGCTCCACCGCCACATCCGTCTGCGGATAGAAGGTCTCAATCGCTCTCGTCGAAGCGATGACCTCCTGCACAAAAGAGACTCCCATACTCTTGGCGAGACTCATCCCTCCGGAACCGGTCACGGTAACCGTCGCTTCCGAGTCTCCGATAAAACCGTAGGCCTCGCTGAGTATCTCTGTCAGTTTTCCCTTGATATCGGCATAATGTCTCTCATATCTTCCGAATACCGCCTCTTCGGAGACTCTTCCGTCAGCATGATCCAAAATGACAGTTTTTACTGTCGTCGAGCCTATATCTATTCCGATATGATATAATTTTTTCATCATTCAGCTCCTGCCACTCTTCCTACGGCCCATTTTTACCCGATAAAACTATACCTGTTTACTATATATACCTAATTGTCCAATTTCAAAACAGACATAAAAGCTTTTTGAGGCACTTCGACGCTTCCAACCTGCCTCATGCGCTTCTTCCCTTCTTTCTGTTTTTCAAGAAGTTTTCGTTTACGGCTGATATCTCCGCCGTAGCATTTCGCGAGCACATCCTTGCGATAGGCGCTGATCGTCTCCCGGGCGATGATTTTTGCGCCGACAGCCGCCTGAATCGGTACCGGAAACTGATGTTTCGGAATTTCGTCCTTGAGTTTTTCGCACATCTGGCGTCCTCTGCTCTGCGCGGTCGATTCATGTACGATGAAAGAGAGCGCGTCGACCTGCTCATGGTTGATGAGAATATCGAGCTTGACAAGTCGGGATTCTCTGTACTCCTTAAATTCATAATCAAGGGATCCGTAGCCTTTTGTCCTTGATTTCAGCGAGTCAAAGAAATCATAGATCACTTCGTTGAGCGGAAGATCATAGTGAAGCGTCACTCTCTTCTCGTCGAGATACTCCATATGCAGCATGGTCCCTCTCCTTTCCTGGGCAAGTTCCATAACCGCTCCGACATAGTCCTTGGGCACGATGATATCCGCCTTTACAATCGGTTCCTCGATATGATGGATCTCCTGCGCCGGCGGAAGATTGGTCGGGTTTTGGATCATCAGCTCTTCTCCGTCATTTCTAAACACCTTATAGACAACCGAAGGCGCCGTCGTGATCATATCCAGATCAAATTCCCTCTCCAGCCTCTCTTGGATGATCTCCAAATGAAGAAGTCCCAAAAAACCGCAGCGAAAACCGAAGCCCAACGCCGCCGAGGTCTCCGCTTCAAATTCGAGAGCCGCGTCGTTGACCTGCAGTTTTTCCAGCGCGTCTCTTACATTCTCATACTTTTCTCCCTCTGCCGGATAGATCCCGCAATAAACCATCGGAACGGACTTTTGATATCCCGGAAGAGGTGTTCGGGTCGGATTTTCCGCGAGGGTGATCGTGTCTCCGACACGAGCAGAGCGGATGTCCTTGATGGAGGCCGTGATATAGCCGACGTCCCCTGCCGACAATTCGCCGACGGGAATATGGGTCGGTGAGATCACCCCGACTTCCGTCACTTCGAAGACCTTTCCTGTATTCATCATTTTGATCTTGTCGCCTTTTTTCACCTGACCCTCGAAAACACGGACATAACAGATCACTCCTTTATAAGAATCATAATAGGAGTCAAAAATCAGCGACTTCAGCGGCGCTTCTTCATCTCCTTGCGGAGGCGGTACCTGTCTGACAATCGCTTCAAGCACATCCGCGATGTTGATTCCGTCTTTAGCCGAGATCAGCGGAGCCTCCGAAGCGTCCAATCCGATGATGTCTTCGATCTCACGCTTGATCTCGTCAGGTCTCGCCGAAGGCAGATCAATCTTGTTGATGACCGGTACGATCTCCAGATCCTGATCCAGCGCCAGATAGACATTCGCCAGAGTCTGGGCTTCAACGCCCTGTGCCGCGTCAACGACGAGAAGAGCCCCCTCACAGGCCGCAAGAGATCTGGATACCTCGTAGTTGAAATCCACATGGCCCGGTGTGTCGATCAGGTTGAAGTAGTATTCTTCGCCGTCTTTCGCCTTGTAGACAAGACGGATCGACTGCAGCTTTATCGTAATGCCCCGTTCTCTCTCCAGATCCATATTGTCCAGCATTTGAGACTTCATATCCCTCTCTGCGACAAGACCGGTATCCTGAATCAAACGGTCAGCCAGAGTTGACTTTCCATGGTCAATATGAGCGATAATCGAAAAATTTCTCGTATGTTCTCTTCTGTTGCGTACTCCTTTATTCAATCTGCAATCCTCCTACCCTATCTTTCTCTCGATTTTATGCCAAAAATGTCCGCCTTCCTTTTGCCTATTGCCTATTATACCATTCCGTCACTCAAATGACTATCTGTCTGCGTAAGAAAATTGAAACGGATCTCCTGTCATGGTATAATGATATCGTCCCAGATCAAATGTCAGATACCCTTCATCACTGCGAATACACAATGAGACCTCCCGGAATCGCCGACAGAGATCTTGACGGCAAATACAATGAAATTCCTTTATCAGCAAAGCTTCGAATCAAGAAAAGGAGGAGATTCCATGCTTGACACGAAAAGACTGCGTATTCGAGAAGCAAGACCGGAAGATATTCCTTATATCATTGATATGGAGAATCATCCGGACAACAGAGATTTTATCTGGCAAGGCAGTTTGCAGGAACATCTTGAGGAGATCGCCGACGAAAATCATATTCTGGCGATTCTGACAGACAGGGAAACGCAGGAGAGGGTCGGCTATTTCCTCGCTCATATCAATTTCAGATCGGAGATTTTCGAGCTTCGCCGCATCGCCCTCGCAATCAAAGGAAAGGGCTATGGCCGCGAGGTGCTCGGCGCCCTCTTTGCCTATGCCTTTGAAACGAAAAAACTCAACCGATTCTGGCTGGACGTCTATCCGCATAATCACATCGGGATCCGACTCTATGAAAGTCTCGGAATGAAAAGAGAAGGCGTCCTGCGGGAGAACTACAAAAACAGCGAGGGACGCTACCTGGATCAGATCATCTACTCCCTTCTTGCTCGAGAATGGAAACACTGAAACCCTATTTATTGAAGGAGAAAGGCATGAAAAAATCACTCAATGAAATATGTAACCTCTTTATCGAGAACAGAGATCTTCTAAAAAACATGTCCAAATGGCAGAATTCTCAAATGGCCGCCCTTTGCTCAGCGGCTTTCTGCGCAGAAGGCAAAACCGTAGACCGGGAACGGTTCAAGCAGTGCCGAAACCTTCTTCATGAGCAAAGCAGTCTCTTCTCGTATTTTCGCGGAAATCTGGAGCTGTATCTCATCTCCAAACTGTCGATGCAGGATGATCCTTTCGAAAAATTCGATCATATCAAAGAAAATTACGAGATCTTAAAGAAATATTTTTGGAGCAGTGAGTATCTGATATTGATCGCTGCGGCGCTTTCGGACATGATTCCCGCTGAGAAAACCGAGGTCTATGCAGACCGCGGAAAAAAACTCTACGAAATGATGAAAACAGAGCATCCTTTTCTTACCGGATCGGAAGACAGTATCTTTGCGGTTCTCCTTGCCTTTTCTCCTCAGGAAAATCAGACTCTGATCGCGGAAACGGAGGCTTGTTTTCAGCTCTTGAAAAATGAATTTTCAGGTAACGGGGTTCAGTCCGTATCTCATGTTCTGACTCTTCTTCCGGGAAAGGCCGACGAGAAATCCGAAAAATTCCTTTCTCTGTATCGTGCTTTAGCTGCTCAGGGGAAAAAATACGGCCGCTACTTTGAGCTTCCGGCTCTGGCTGCCTTATCCGCTGCAGTCACCGATCTCAAACAGGCCGTGTCGGATATCGAAAGTATCGACGACTTCCTCTACGCACAGTCCGGCTACGGGCTGTTCGGACTTTCATCAAAAATCCGTCTGATGCACGCTGTCACACTCCTCTCGTGCAGCATGCTGCATGAAAGGACCGGAGAAGAGGCGGAAGAAAACGCCGCCGCCTTAACGATCATCAGTGCGCAGCAGGCAACCACCCTCTCCATCATTGCCGCCCAGCAAGCTGCTGCCTGCGCGGCAATCGCAGCTTCATCGGCGGCCGCTTCCCATTAAACCCTTATCTTCCCGTCCTTTCGATTTGGAAGAAGGAGCCATTCGTCTTTCAGGAGGCGATAGAGATAACGGCTTCGAAGAGAGTCGATATGCCACTGTATACCGACTCTCTCCCCCTCTCTTATCATTCCGCAGGCTTCCATGACACGGGCCGAGGCGATATTATCCGTGATGCAGGTACCGTTGATCCGATAGACTCCTCCTTTCGTGAAAGCAAATTCCATCAGAGCTCTGAGCGATTCCGACACATAGCCTCTTCCTCTGTACTTTGGAGAGAGAAAATAGCCGATCTCCACTTGCGCTCCCAAGGGACATCGTGAAAGAACTTCATAGCCGATCCCTCCCATATAGATCCCATTTTTCCCGTCTGCAATCACTAAAAAAAACTTTTCTCTCCGCTCTTTTTCTCCTTCCCTGATCGCAAAAAGCAGATTTTCCTTCGATTCCTCAAAGGAAGCGGAGAAAACGTCCTGCATATAGATCATGGCCGAGGGGTCTGAAATCAGCTCATGATGAACCGGAAGATCCTTGGTTTCATATTCCCGAATACAGAGTCTTTCTGTCCGAATGCGAATATTTTTCATCCTCTACTCCTCGTATCTCTTGTTAAAAAAACAGGATCGTCAAGGCTTTCCTCAACGATCCGACAACATCAAGCTTCTTCATTTTCTTTCTTTTCGCGATACAGGCCGATGATGCTCATATCCATATGATTGGAATCGAAAATGTTCATTTGAACGGGCAGTCCCGTATGTTCCTCAAACTCACGGCTCACCATGGAAAACTGCTCCTTGGCCGTCTCCTTGGAAGCATGAAGGGACAGCACGAGAAACTCGGCGCTTCCGATTCGAAAAGCCGTATCCCGATTCGGATCGAGTCTTTTCTTTATCAGCATGGAGAGATATTTGAGCAGATCATCGGCTTTTTCAAATCCGATTTCTCTGTTGATCTGCTTGAAATTTTCGATATCGAAATTTGTCATCGCGAAAGTCCTGCCACTTTGAGCGATCTTTTTCATTTCTGCACTGAATCTTTCGATCAGATACCTCCTGTTGTAGAGTTTGGTCAATCCGTCCACCGTCGTCAGATTCTTAAAGATCTCCTTTTGCGTCTTGATAAATTTATCTCTGTCCGCCAGTTCCTTTTCAAGATTTCGAATCTGATAATGCAGGCGCGACATCTCCTCAAACTTGTTCATCGTATTTCTCGAATAGGGATAGATATTGATGACCTTATAACCGGTCCTCAGTTCCGAAACGACAAGCATCTTTCCGACCACATCAATCGTCACATCTTCAAAAACACGGAAATAATGGGTCTTTGCGGTAATGCCTTCTGCAATCTCTCGACCAAATATCTCTTCGAGACTCTTTCCGATATACTCTCCCTCGCCGAGGACGTCGAAGGTGTTCTCGCTGAAATATTTCAGCTGCCAATCTTTGTCAAAAACGAGGGTACTGTATACCGCGGAGTGAAATTTTACGGAGTTTTCCGGCAACAGACTACCTCTGGGACATTGAACCGAGAAGCAAGGATTCTCTTTCAAAAATTCCTCATAGGAGATCGGCTCTCCCATAAACATACAGTTTTGCCCTTCATAACTCAATCGAAATCTGACAATACAATCTGCTCCTTTTGAATCCACCGCGACGGATTCCTGTCTTCCATCGGTAATCTCTTCTGCAAGAATCAGATTTTCCAATTCTTTGCGATGTTTTAAGTCCATAAAAAAATGCCGAAATTTTTGATTGGCATACATCAAATCTCCATCTCCGCTAAAGACAGCCACTAAATAATAACCCTTGTCAAACAACGATTCGAGCAGATTGTACATTGCATTTCACTCCTAATAATTATCCGTACTTATCTCAGAATATACCCCCTTCTTCTTCTTCGAAACAGTTTTGCGGTTTCCGGGACTTTTTCTACGCTTTTTTTCCAAAGCTTTCTGCAAGGTGGAGGATCACTTCGACCGCCTTCTCCATCGAGGGAATCGGAATATACTCGAACTTTCCGTGACCATTATGCGCTCCCGTGAAAATATTCGGCGTCGGAAGTCCCATGAACGAAAGTTTACTCCCGTCCGTTCCTCCGCGTATCGGTTGGATGATCGGCGTCACCCCCGCCTTTTTCATCGCCGCGACCGCTTCATCGACAAGGAAGATATGCTCTTCTATCTTTTCCTTCATATTATAGTACTGATCCTTAAGGCTGAGATTGAAGCGCTTCTCACCGTATCTTGCGTTCAAATGTTCCGCCAGTTCCTGCATCATCCTCTTTCTTCCTTCAAAAGAGCTCCGGTCAAAGTCGCGGATAATATAATCAAGATGAGTCTCTTCAACCTGTCCTTCCATACTGTGAAGATGAATGAAACCCTCATATCCCTCCGTATGCTCAGGCACCTGCTCCTTCGGAAGCCTGTCATGAAACTCCATCGCCAATGTCATGGAATTTACCATTTTATCTTTTGCGGTTCCCGGGTGTACGGAAGTTCCTTTCACCGTGAGTTTTGCGGAAGCGGCGTTGAAGTTCTCATACTCAAGCTCCCCGATCTCCCCTCCGTCCACCGTATAGGCGAAATCGGCTCCGAATTTTTCGACATCGAAGAGATCCGCTCCTCGGCCGATCTCCTCATCCGGCGTAAAACAGATCTTGATCCCGCCGTGAGGAATCTCCGGATGAGCGATCAGATACTCCATCGCCGTCACGATCTCCGCAATCCCCGCCTTATCATCGGCGCCGAGCAGCGTCGTTCCGTCCGTGACGATCAGGGACTGGCCGATGTAGTTTCGGATCTCCGGGAAAGTGGCAGTCTCAAGGACAATTCCTTCAGAAAGCAGGATGTCTTCCCCGTCATAGCAGGGGATGATCCTCGGTTTCGGATCCTTGCCGGACATATCGGAGCTTGTGTCCATATGAGCAACGAAACCCAGTGTTTTTGTTGGATAATCGAGGTTTGACGGTAATTCCGCCATCAGATACCCGTTATCATCCAGACTGACATTTTCAAGTCCCAGCTCCTTGAGTTCTTTTTGAATGAACTTTGCCAGAAGCATCTGCCCTTTTGTCGAAGGGCAGCTCGGACTGTTCTCATCCGAAGTCGTTTCAAAAGCGACATAAGACAAAAATCTCTCCACTAATTTTTCCAATCTTCATCCATCCTTTCTAAGCGATACCATCTCGATACGAGGCCTCTCGTCTGAAATCCGAGACTTCGGTAGAGCTCTCTCGCCTTTTCATTATCATCGGATACGGTCAGAGCGACCTGTTCGCATCCTTCTTCAAAAAACTGATCCAGTATCTTCATCATGATCCTTCTTCCATAGCCTTTTCCCTGAAATTCAGGGGCGACGCCGATAAATTCGATACCATTCTCCTGCTCTTCATATTGGATCATCGCGACGCCGACCGGAGTCTCCTCCTCATAAAAGATAAATGAGGGACGCTCTTTGTTCGATAAAAGCTCTTCCATATCCTTTTCCGAGTAGGTCGCCGAGTTGCTGACATCAAAAAAACTCTCATTGTAAATCTTCATAAAAACAAAAGCATTCCTTCCGGTCAGCAAGACCATGCGCAGATCTTCATCCGCTCGTCCTCTGTAAGTTCCCTTTCTGTATAAGAGCTCTGTCAGCTGCATTTTTTCTATTTTGTGCAATGGAACAAAACGAAACTCCCCGGTCTGAAAACAGGACGACTCTGCTTCCTTTTCTCTCAGAGCGTCGCGCAGATAAATATTTTTCGCCCGGGACTCCAAAGCAAGCTCCGTCATCTCGATCAAAGTCTGTTCATGCAGAAGTTCCGAAGATTTTCTCAGCATCATATAGACCTTGGATTTCACTGCCGCTTCCTTGAAGACGATCAAATACTCCCTTTCTTCATCTTTTACTTCATAAAAATCCTGCATATCTTTCCTCCTCATTGAACTTCCGTCTTCACCCCTCCAAAGTCGATCTCCATAATCAGCACCGCCGATATCAGCAGAAAAGCACCGATATAGTTGATGGGTCTGAGCACTTCTCCAAGGAGAAGATAGGCAAATATCCCCGAAAATACGATCTCCAGCGACAGTATGATTCCCGTATGCGTCGGCGTCGTGTACTTTTGCGCCACGGTCTGCATCACATAGGCGAGCGCCGTACAGAAGATACCAAGTATCAACAGAATCACCCATGAGCGAAACTCCGACGGGCAGACGAAGCTTTCAAAGAGCGCAGAGAGAATAACTGAAAACCCTGCGACAAATCCAAGCTGCATCACCCCTAAGGAGACCGGATCCACCTGCCTCGCATATCGATCCAGCAGAAGCACATAGATTCCATAAAAGAGGGATACGCTCAGAGAAAGAAGGTCTCCTATCCCCATACGGATTCGAAAATCCGGTCCCAAGGTCAGAAGAGCAATGCCCGCCAAGGTGAGCAGGATACAGAATATCGTCTTTTTGTCCGGTTTTTTTCCCTGAAATATAAAGGCTCCGAGAGCGATGAAAATGATGGAAATCCCTGCTAAAAAGGATGCATTGGACGCAGAAGTGTATTTGACGCCATAAGTCATCGCCACGAAACACAAAAGCAGAGGAAAGGCAAGAAATGCCGAATACAGCACCGTCTGCCTTCCCGCATTTTTGATCCTCTTCCAAAAAATCGGCAACATGACTGCAAAGGCAATTCCGAATCTCCATGAAACGAGATTCAGAGGAGGAAGGGATTCTACAGCCATCTTTGTAAACACATAGGTCGTTCCCCAGAAGAAAGTGACCAGCACGAGCATCAGATCCGCTTTCAGCGATTGTTTCACAAAACTCCCTCCTGCATTTTCTTTTCGGAGACGGCTCCCGATAAAAAACCTTACTCCAAGACGATGAACTCCGTATATCCGGCCATTTCCAGTCTTTTTTTCATATTACCTATCTTATTTCTCTTACAGAGGTAGAAGGTCGCGGTCTTTCCTTTCGCGTTGAGATCTTCCGCACGCTCCACCGCCTCCCCTGCTCTTGATTCGTCATAGAACAGCAGAGCGATTTTTTCTTTTTCTCCCGGAACCTGAAAACCTCTCTCCTTGAGAATCGTCAGAATCCTTTCGAAGCCGATTGAAAAGCCAACCGCCGGAAGCTGCTCCTTTTTGAATTTCGTCAGCAGGTCATCATAGCGGCCTCCGCCGGCGATTGAACCGGAAAACTCCTCACTGCCGATCTCGAAGATCGGCCCCGTATAATATCCCATCCCTCTCACCAGACTCAGATCAATCTGCACCTTGAAATAAGGAGATACCAGATCAATGATTCTCAGCAGATCTTCTGCATGAGGACTTTCCAGCTCCCGCACATCCGATTCGATCATATGCATCAGAGCGTCGATGCAGCTTCTCTCATATCCCGCCTTTTCCAGCTCTCCGATAATGCCCTCTTTGCCGATCTTGTCAAGCTTGTCAATCGTCAGGCAGACATACATGAAGCTCTCTTCGGCGAATCCCGCTTTCAACACCATCTCTTTGAGGATCCGTCTGTCGTTGATACGGATGTTGAGTTTTTCAAAACCCAATCGAGTCAGAGCCTTCGGAAGCGTCAGCAAAAGGTCGACCTCGGCATAGATGCTCGGATCTCCTATGATATCGACGTCACACTGGACAAATTGGCGGAAACGCATCTTTTGAGGACGCTCCGCCCGATAGACATAGCCCATTTGAAAAGCTTTGAAGGGCTTTGCAAGTTTTTCCATATTGTCCGCGTAGAAGCGGCTCAAAGGCAGCGTCAGATCATAACGCAGGCCCAGATCGCTGAGCGCATTTTCCGTCAGTTCGTCAAAAGTCAGTTTCTCTCCTCTCTTGAGGATCTTAAAGATCAGACTGAGATTTTCTCCGCCCTCACTGCCTATCAGCAGATCGAGATTTTCCACCGCCGGCGTCTCCAGCTGCTCATATCCTCTCATCGTATAGACTTCTTCGATGACCTTCCCGACCCAATTTCTAAGACGCATATCTTCCGGCACGACGTCGAACATTCCTTTGACCGGCTTTGATGAAAACATAAGCTCCTCTCCTTTTCTCGAGTATTTCATCCATTATATCATTTTTTCATTTTGCAAAATAGTTGGATTTCCATATTTTCATTCTCTTTATCTCATATTTTAATGAAAAAGGAAAAGCCGGTGGAAAACACTTCTCTAAATATGGTATAATTTATAACATGAAAAGATTACCGAAAAATATATATATAACTAAGGAGATTTCTATGTGGGACGTCAGAGAGTTGAAGAAACAATCCAAGGAATTTTTGAGATCCAACTATGTCAATGCACTGTTTGTCACATTTATTCTGGGTTTGCTGAATGCTTATAACAAAAACCCTCTTATCAAAAATATATCGGAGGATATAATTGAAGCAAGTTCCAACACCCTCTTAACAGTGGTTTTACTTGGTGTTCTATCTATTCTTTTCAAAGTCTTTATCGTAAATCCAATCATATATGGGGGGGATTCCTTTTTTGTAAGAGGAGTATCTTCCGACCAATCCGACATTTCCGACCTCGCCAATGCCTTTCGGGAAGGAAATTATGCCCATATCGTCAAGACAATGGTTGTCCGGGATATTTTTTTAATTCTTTGGATGCTGCTGCCCCTCATCCCTATTTTGCTGATAGTCCTTTTATCCGATATCCGTACTGATGCAATAGAACAATGGAGAACTCTATATGTTTTCATTTTTCTTCCTCTTTTCATATTCAAATTCTATCAATACAGGTTCATTCCTTTTATTCTTGACGACTATCCTGAAATGCCTTCCCTTGAAATCATCAGAAAAAGCAAAGAGATTTCGAAGGGAAACAAATTCGGAATGTTTATTCTGGATCTCAGTTTTACCGGCTGGTATCTCTTAGCAGTCTTGCTGCTCGTCATAGGAGTGATTATCGGCCGCTATCTCCTGGCAAGCATACTTTTCATCATCGGAATAATTATCATACAGCCTTACCACCATTCGACAATCGCCTTTCTCTATCTCGAATTAGAGGAGTTCGAGGAATGATGAATCGGCCGGAATCAAAAAAATCATGAACTCTTCTTTGCCTGAAAAATAAATATGGAAAGGAACTCTTCAATGAAAAAAATCTCTCTTCGCACATCTTTTTTTATCGGTTTTATCTTCTCCTTGGTCTTGATCGGAGTCCTCTTCCTCTTCTTCCGTCAGAACCTCGGAATCCAGGAGGAAAAGCGATATGATTCTTCCTCTATCGTTGAAAGGATCGCAGATATCCAGGAGCTTTCCGTCATTGAATACCACTATACATCCGTCATTGGACTGAAAAGCAGCAAAAAATTCCAAGAGATCTCGCTTCCCTTTACCGGAAAATCCTTTCTCGCCACTTATGACGGGGTGATCAAAGCAGGGATCGAGATGGATGAAGCGGTTGTAAAAGTCGAGGAGAAAAAGGTGCATATCACAATCCCTAAGGCGAAAATCACAAATCATAACATCGATGAAAACAGTCTCCTCGTCTATGACGAGAGCAAGAACATCCTCAATCCGATAAAAATTGAGGACTATAACGAAGCTCTCAGGTCTGAAAAATCTTCCATGGAGGAAAAAGCAAAAGCAAACGGCATTCTCACTCATGCGGAAGAACGAGCCGTCCTCCTGCTGCGTTCCCTTCTTATGGATCTGCAGTTTGAAGATATTACGGTGGAGATTTCCGATACAAACTGATCACCTTATTATTTCCAATGTTTCTCATTTTCTTTTCTGCCATTTTATTCGGGAGGGCTTATGTGGAGCATACTGAAAATTAAAGCGGAAGCGAGAGATTTCATCCAGAAAAATTACCTGATTGCTCTTGGAGTTGCCGTCTGCATGGTTACGCTCGGTATGTACAATATCGAAAAATTTTTTGATCTTCGCTATGATGAATTCAAAACTTTTGCGGCCTCAGAATATGACGAATTTATGAATGGAGACATCCGCAATCTCCTGCTGACCAAAGAGCAGAGGGAAGAGATCGAAAAGATACGAAGGAACTCCGAAGAAGTCTATCGGGATTCGAGTGTCGTCATCATTGAGACAGACTTTATCGAAAAAAATCAAATTTCTTCTGTCTTTCTCAATACACCTTGGTCAAGACCCTTTAATTTTTTTGTTATGAAGACCCTGTTTCCCCTCGAACTCCGAGAGCGTGTTTCAACGGTTCTGATCATTCTTTTTTGGGTTCTCCTCTTCAAAATCTTCGTTGCGAACCCGATCCTTTGCGGAGGATATGTTTTTTTCCTGCGCGGAGCGGAGGGAGATGTGGACTTTGTGAACCTTTGGAGTTCTTTCCGCGAAGGCAATTACTTCCATATTGTCAAAACCATGTTTCTCAAAGATTTCATCATTTTTTGGTGCATGGTTCCGGCCTTTGTCGTCGTTGCAATTTTCCGGTTTCTTCTCCCCTTCGTGGCAGCCGAACTTCCAAACTTCTCTTTTGATATAAACGACAAGATCTCCCTGATCCTGATGAGCGTCGGAATCGTCTTCATCCTCGTCTGCCTGCTCTTCTTAAGCCTTCCTCTCATCAAGCTCTACGAACTGTCGATGACGCCTTTTATTCTTGAGGACGAACAGGATCTGACGGTCTCTGAAACGCTGAGGAGAAGCAGGGAACTGACAAAAGGACATAAACTTAAGATCTTCCTCATGGATCTCAGCTTTGTTTTTTGGTATCTGCTCGGAAATTTTTTCTTTCTGATCGGAAGAGTGCTGATGCAGCCCTATTATCTCTCCGCAAAAGCCCATCTCTTTATCGCTCTTACTGAGATGGACGAAGAGTATTGATCCCGTAAAAAATCCCCGGAACATCTTAGTTCCGGGGATTTTACATTCTTGATCGCCTGTCGCTTAATCGTCCCAAGCGTCATCATCTTCATCCCAATGCTCGACACTCCATGACAGCACTTTTCCGCTGACGGCATGGATCTCGTATTCATACTCTTTCTGATCTCCATGAAATTCTATCTCGTAGACTTTCACGCCGTTTTCTCTGTCCTGCTTCACTTTGACAAAGACGACCTGTTCCGGCTTGAGTTTTGCATGGGCAAGAGCAAGCTCTTTTGCTTTTTCTTTGCCGATCACGGTATTTGAAGCGGATTTTTTCGGCTTTTTCACGGGAATACTGTAATTTTCGATATCGAAATCCTTAGAGAGAATCTTCCCTGTCTTGGCGTCGATCTCATAATCGTACTCTTTATTGTCTTTGTAAAACTCGATCTCGTAGACTTTCACGCCGTCGTCCACATCAAGCTTGGCTTTTACAAAAACGACGCTTTCTTCCTTGAGTTTCGCATCTTTCAAAGCGATCTCCCTGGCTTTTTTCGATCCGATAAGACCTTTTCCGGATACCGCAAAAGAGCTTGAAATTCCTGAAAGCAAGGTGATGGAAAGAATGATTGCAGTAAAGGCAAGAGCAAATTTCCTTTTTGTTTTTATCATCTGTGTGAAACCTCCTTCTTATAATCATGGCCAACTCTTTTATATCTTTTTTAAGAAAGTCGACCATTACAGTAGATAATACCCCGGAAAATTGTTTCTAATCACAGTATCGAAAATACAGGACTTTCTGTCCATAAAAAATACCCGCGGAAACCACAGGTATTTTTTCTGCTGATACTCATTTGAAAGGATTTTTGGCATTACTTCATCTGAGGAGTACTCTGACTTTTCGTTCCTCTTATCATCTGCACTCTGACCGGCTCCCACTTGAGAATCTCAAGGGACTTTTCCTCAAAATACACTCCATAGAGGCCGCCGACCTTCATATTCGGTTTTTGAAGAGCGAAAAGCTGTTTGGATACTTTCCCGTTTTTCAGGATGATGATATGCTTTCCGAACTTCTTTTTCGGAGGCAGTATCGACAGAACTTTTCCCTCAAAATAATATTTCTTTCTCTTGTAGGAGATCCAAATTCTTGCCAGAAGAGCCGCTGCAGCCGCTGCAATCACAATCAACGGTACCTTGAACCACCAGCTCTTCAGCAGAAACACTCCCGTCATCGGAAGCACAAAAGCAAGCACTAAAAGTCCTATGCGTATATAAAAATTCCTTTTTTCAACTTCCAATTGATATCCCACCTTAAAGATTGATTTGATTTTTTCATTATATCAGAAAACCCCCTTTTTCCCAATATTTTTTTATCTCCGAGATGACACTCGGCGAAACTTCCTATCGGAGGCTTTCTTTTTCTATTTGAAAAGATTCAGCAAAACACCCGCCGCAACGGCGGAGCCGATGACTCCGGCCACATTCGGTCCCATAGCATGCATCAGAAGGAAATTCGAAGGATCATTCTCCTGTCCGAGTTTGTTTGCAACCCTTGCCGCCATCGGCACCGCCGATACGCCGGCCGCTCCTATCAGCGGATTGATCGGCTCTTTAGAAATTTTATTCAGCAGTTTCGCAAGGATCACACCGGAGGCTGTTCCGATGGAAAAAGCGACGACTCCGAGCAGAATGATTTTGATCGTATCCAGCGTCAGGAAGGTTTCACCGTTTGTCGTCGCTCCGACACATACACCCAGCAGTATCGTCACGATATTGATCATCTCATTGGCAGCCGTCTTGGAAAGACGCTCCGTCACCTGCGATTCTTTGAGCAGGTTGCCGAACATCAGCATTCCGACAAGAGCTGTTGCTGCAGGCAGAATCAGTGCAACGAGGATCGTCACCATGATCGGAAAAATGATCTTTTCTCTCTGACTAACAGGACGGAGCTGATTCATTCTGATCTTTCTCTCTCCTTCTGTTGTCAGAGCGCGCATGATCGGAGGCTGAATCACGGGCACCAGCGCCATGTAAGAGTAGGCTGCGACCGCTATCGGTCCAAGCAGATGGGGAGCAAGGATCGTCGTCGTAAATATGGCCGTCGGTCCGTCCGCTCCTCCGATACTTCCAATCGACGCCGCCTCCTGGGCTGTGAAGCCCAAAAAGATCGCACCCAGAAAGGTCAGAAAGATCCCGAACTGAGCCGCCGCACCGAGGAGAAGAGATTTCGGATTGGCAATCAGCGGACCGAAGTCGGTCATCGCGCCAACACCCAAAAAAATCAGCGGAGGAAAGATCCCCAGTTTATTTCCTTTCGAGATATAATAGAGCAGACCTCCGGGCAGCCGGGTGATCCATTTGACAAAAAACATTCCGGCCTCCGCTGCTTCTGCCTGTTCAATAGAGGTAATTTCACTGAACTGGAGCATTTCAGAAGGCTCTCCCATAATTCCGGCAAGAGGAAGATTGACGATCAGCATTCCAAAAGCGATCGGAATCAGAAGCAAAGGTTCGAATTTTTTTGCAATCGCAAGATAGAGCAGAAAACAAGAGACCCCTATCATGATGAGCTGCTTGAATCCGGCCCCTCCAAAATCGGATATCAGGGACGCGATCCCGGTAGACGAGAAAAAGTCCGTAATCACCTGAAACATTCGTGTTCTCCTTTCTATTCCCAGTGCATTTTTCCTATTCTACGACAAGAAGTACATCTCCTGTATTTACCGAAGATCCTTTTGTCGTGTGAATGGAAACGACCTTTCCGTCTTTCGGAGACATGATTTCATTTTCCATCTTCATCGCTTCGAGAATCAGGAGGACTTCTCCCGCTTTGACAGTCTGCCCCTGTGCTACCCGAATATCATTGATTGTACCGGGCATCGGCGCCTTGACGCCTCCGGAAACATTTGCCGGGGCTGCTGCGACGGAAGCCGGCGTCGGCACCGGTTTTGCGGCAGGCGCCGCCGCCGGCTGCGCCTGCGGCGCTCTGACCGCGGCAGAAGGTGCAAAAGTTCCGTCTTCCCTTATCTCCTCCACTTCCACTTGATAGGATTTTCCGTTGACCGTTATATTATACTTTTTCATTGCATATCCTCCATTTATTCTCATAACCTTGAATTCATCTGATTCCAGCGGCCGTTTTTCGCCCAGAGAGGCTCTGCTTCCTCCGCTCTTTTAACGCTTATAACACGAATCTCAGCAACGCTCTTATTCATTGCTGAAGCAAGAGCGGCGGAAATGACTGCGATCACCTCTTCGTCATCTTCTTCGGCCTTCACCGGCTCCGAAAACGAAGCGGGAAGATCCGCTTCACTGCCGTTTCCTTCCGAGACTTTTCGCGGCTTTTCGGCAATCGTATGATTCATCGCCTTCACTGCCGCCATCAGTACGACCAAAACGACAAACACGATTCCCATCGACAGAAGAGTCACAATGGAAGCTCCGAACATCTTTTCTCCGGTCGTCAGAGAACCGATATCCTGACTCATCACATACAGAAGTTCTGACGCATTCATAAAAAGACCTCCTACAAAGGTATATTCCCGTGTTTTTTAGAGGGACGCTGCTCTCTTTTCGACGCGAGCATATCAAAGGCTTCAGCCAGACGGATCACGGACTGGGCAGGTTCGATGACGTCATCGACATAGCCTCTCTCCGCCGCTTTATACGGAGTCGCAAACTCGTCCGTATACTCTCGAATCTTCCGCTCTCTTTCCGTCGACGGATCGTCGGCATTCTTGATATCATTCTTGAAGATAATATTCGCCGCACCCTGAGGACCCATGACGGCAATTTCCGCAGAGGGCCAAGCCAGGACGATATCCGCTCCCAGATGCCTGGAACACATGCCGATATAAGCGCCTCCGTACGCTTTGCGAATAATCAGCGTCACCTTCGGCACACTCGCTTCGCTGTATGCATAAAGGAGTTTGGCGCCGTGACGGATAATTCCTCCGAACTCCTGACCGCTACCCGGGAGAAAACCCGGTACGTCGACCAAGGTCAGAAGAGGGATATTGAAACAATCGCAGGTCCGAATGAATCTTGCCGCCTTGTCCGAAGCATCAATGTCCAAACAGCCGGCAAGCACCTTCGGCTGATTGGCGATAACGCCTATGCTCCTTCCTCCTATTCTTGCAAACCCGGTCAGGATATTCTTCGCATAATGTGCGTGTACTTCCATGAAATCTTTATGATCGATCAGCTCTTCGATGATGTCCTTCATATCGTAAGGCTGATTCGGATTTTCCGGAATAATCTCATTGAGTCTTTCCGACAGACGATTCAGCTCATCTGAAGCGTACCAAGGCGCGGTTTCGAGGTTGTTTGAAGGAAGAAAGGAAAGCAGTCGACGGATATCCGAAATACAGCTCGCATCATCCGAAGAAGCAAAATGTGCGACTCCGGAAACCGTATTGTGCGTCGTCGCTCCCCCGAGTTGTTCCGCACTCACCTCTTCGCCGGTAACGGTTTTGATCACTTGAGGACCTGTAATGAACATCTGGCTCGTCGCATCCACCATGAATATGAAATCCGTAATCGCCGGAGAATATACAGCGCCGCCCGCACAGGGTCCCATGATGACCGATATCTGCGGAATTACTCCGGAAGCCATCGTGTTTCGGTAAAATATCTCACCGTAACCGGACAGCGCGTCGACGCCTTCCTGGATCCTTGCTCCTCCGGAATCATTCATTCCGATGACAGGCGCTCCCATCTTCATCGCCAGATCGAGGACTTTACAGATCTTTTTCGCATGCATCTCTCCGAGGGAACCTCCAAGCACTGTAAAATCCTGAGCAAAAGCATAGACAAGGCGCCCGTCTATCTTTCCGTAGCCTGTGATTACTCCTTCCGCCGGAGAGTCCGATTTTTCCATGCCGAAATTCGTGCAGCGATGTTTGACAAAGGCGTCAATCTCGACAAAGGTCTTTTCATCGAAAAGCTTCTCCATCCTCTCCCTTGCCGTCATCTTCCCCGATTCCTGCTGCTTTTTGATCTTGTCCACTCCGCCGGCGATGCGAAGTCTCTCTTTTTCCTGCATCAGATGTTCCAGTTTCCGTGACATCTACATACCTCCTTATCGTTTATTCTGCATTCCTCTCACAAAGCTCAAGCAAAATCCCTCCGGTGGATTTAGGGTGACAAAAGGCGATCCTCGCGCCTCCCGCTCCATATCTCGGTTTTTCATCTATCATCGCATATCCTTTCGCTTTCATCTCTCCGATGGACGCTTCGATATCGTCGACTCTGAGGGCAATGTGCTGAATACCGTTTTTGCCTCCGTTTTTTTCGATGAATCTCGCGATGGGGCCGGTCGGATCTGTGGATTCCAAAAATTCAAGTTCAGTATCTCCAACAGGAAAAAAAGCGACTTTCACTTTTTGGTCTTCGACAATCTCCGTCCCTTCGCAGGGAATCCCAAAGACTTCTTCATAAAAGCGAATGGTTTCATCCAAATTTGTCACGGCGATTCCGATATGATCCACTCTTGAAATATCCATGATACTCCTCCTATATTCTGCTCAATATTTCTTCTGCGACAGTATAGGGATCGGTCTTCTGTCCATACGCATCCTCGATAAAGGCCCGCATCTGATGATCTCCGATCCTCTCTTGTATTCTTCTTTCGATTTCTTCTTTCAGGATCTCTTTGATCTCCTCTTCATTTCTCATCTTTCTCTTCCGTTCGAGCTCTCCGCTGGATTCAAGGTAACTCCGATGATTTTTCATCTCTTCTACAAGTTCAAAAATCCCTTGACCGTCGTTTGCGACGGTCAGGCAGACAGGAGGACGAAAATTCCAGTCCTTCTTAAAATCCAGCATCGCTTCAAGCTCCCTGAAAGTTCTTCTTGCTCCGTCATTATCCGCCTTATTGACGACAAAGACGTCTCCTATCTCAAGAACCCCCGCCTTAATCGCCTGAATATCGTCGCCCAGCCCCGGAACCATCACCATCAGCACGGTATCCGCCGTTTTTACGACGTCGACTTCCGACTGACCGACGCCGACCGTCTCAATAAACACATAATCACAGCCATAGACGTCGAGCACTTTCACCGCTCTGTTCGTCGCTTTGGAAAGTCCTCCCAAATGCCCTCTCGTTCCCATCGAACGAATGAAGACACCTTCATCAAGATAGTGATCCGACATACGGATGCGGTCTCCCAAAATAGCTCCTTTCGTGAAAGGGCTCGTCGGGTCGACCGCGATGATTCCCACAGTTTTATCCTGTTTTCTCAGCTCTTTGACGATTTTATCGGTCAAAGTGGATTTTCCCGCTCCCGGAGGTCCTGTGATCCCGACAATATAGGCTCTTCCGGCGTCTCGATGAAGGTTTTTCAGGAGCTCTACATAGCCTTGCGCCTCATTTTCCACAAGACTTATCAGGCGAGAGCAGGCAATTTTCTCTCCCTGTTTCATCCTTTCCAGCAATTTCATGAGCATATCTCGTCATCCCCGCTAAAATTTTTTCTTCAAATTATTCCTGATAAACTCAATGGTCTCCTGAGTCGGCGTTCCGGGAGTGAAAATCTCCTGAATCCCTTTTTCCTTCAGCATCGGGATATCGTCATCGGGAATGACGCCTCCGCCTATTACAAGCACCTCGTCGTACATATTCTGCTGTTTCAACAGTTCCACAACTTTCGGAAGCAGATGACTGTGAGCCCCGGAAAGAATGCTCATCGCAACGACGTCGACGTCCTCCTGAAGCGCTGCCTGAACGATCTGCTCCGGAGTCTGACGAAGCCCGGTATAGATTACTTCCATCCCCGCATCTCTCATCGCCCGAGCAATGACCTTCGCCCCCCGGTCATGCCCGTCCAGCCCCGGTTTAGCCACTAAAACACGAATCGGTCTTTCCATTATTTCGCCTCCTACCCTATAATATGACTGTTTGCTGATATTCTCCAAAGACTTCCCTCATCACGTTGCAGATCTCTCCAAGTGTCGCATACTCTTTGACCGCTGTCAAAATATAAGGCATGAGATTTTCATCCGTTCTGCAGGCTTTTCTGAGAGCGCTAAGCGCTTCTTTTGTCTTTTCATTATCTCTTTTTTCTTTCAAAGCTGAAATTTTCTTACTTTGAAGCTCTCCGACGATAGGATCGACTCTCAAAAGTCCGCTCGGTTTTTTCTCTTCCACTTGATATTTGTTGACTCCGACGATGATCCGCTTTCCCGTTTCGATCTCTTTTTGATAGAGATAGGAAGCATCCATGATCTCCTGCTGCATATATCCTTTTTCAATCGCGGCAGGAGATCCTCCGAGATCATCGATCCTGCGGATCAGTTTCAAAGCTTCTTCTTCAAGAGAATCGGTCAGGGACTCCACATAGTAAGAGCCACCCAAGGGATCAATTGTGTCCGCCACTCCGCTCTCCATGGCGACAATCTGCTGTGTTCGCAGCGCCGTTCTCACCGACTCCTCAGTAGGCAGGGCGAGCGCCTCATCCTTCGAATTTGTGTGCAGAGACTGGGTTCCTCCGAGCACAGCCGCCAAAGTCTGTATTGCGACGCGGACGATATTGTTCTCAGGCTGTTGAGCCGTAAGCGTCGATCCTCCTGTCTGAGTATGGAATTTCAGCATCATGGACTTCGGATTTTGAGCTTTAAATCTGTCTCTCATAATCTTCGCCCAAAGCCGCCTTGCGGCACGGTATTTAGCCACCTCTTCGAAGAGATCGTTGTGAGCGTTGAAGAAGAAAGACAGTCTCGGAGCAAAATCGTCTACCGAAAGCCCCGCATCAATTGCAGCCTGTACATAAGCGATCCCGTTGGAAAGCGTAAAAGCAATCTCCTGCGCCGCTGTAGATCCCGCTTCACGGATATGATAACCCGAGATACTGATTGTATTCCACAAAGGCACATTTACAGAGCAGTATTCAAAAATATTTGTAATCAAACGCATCGACGGACGCACCGGAAAAATATAGGTCCCTCTGGCGACATACTCTTTCAGAATATCATTTTGTATCGTTCCTCGAAGCTTTTCAGGCGAGACTCCCTGTTTTTCCGCTACGGCTATGTACATTGCAAGCAGCACGGAAGCCGGTGCATTGATCGTCATCGAAGTCGATACCTTGTCCAAAGGGATTCCTTCAAAAAGAATCTCCATATCGGCAAGAGAATCGATCGCAACCCCTACTTTTCCAACCTCCCCTTCCGCAATATTGTCATCCGAATCATAACCCATCTGCGTCGGCAGGTCAAAGGCGACCGAGAGACCCATCGAACCCTGTTCGATCAGGTATTTGTATCTCTTATTGGATTCCTCCGCTGTTGCGAAACCTGCATACATCCTCATCGTCCAGAACTTTCCACGATACATCGTGTCCTGGATCCCTCTTGTGAAGGGAAACTGCGAAGGAAGGTTCAGATCTGCTTCATAGTCAAGTTCTTCGACGTCCGCAGGACTGTATAAACGCTTGATCTCTATGTCGGAAGAGTTTTTGAACTTCTCCTTTCTCTCCGGAAATCTCTCCAAAGATTTTCGAACCTTGTTATCTTCCCAAAACTTCACTCTTTCTCGAATTTCTGTCGCTTTCTTTCTGTCAAACATCCTGTCCTCCCTAAATCAAAAATGTCATGCTCTCTCTGAAAGAGGGCATATGGATATGCCCTCTTTTTTTATTTATTCTTTACTCCAAGACTGCCTGCTGCGGTTTCAGGATTTCCGTATCTTTCATTTCTGCATTTTCTTCCTCAGAACCGATATCGAGCGTTCCCTCAAAAGCCTCCTTGTACTGCTGGGCATTGAGCGTTTCATACTTCAGCAGAGCTTTTGCAATATAATGAAGCTTGTCTATATTTTCGCTGAGGAGTCTTTCGGTCGTCTCATAGGCTTCATCAACAATACGACGTACTTCTCTGTCGATCTCCGCCGCAACTTCTTCCGAGTAATTTCTTCTGGTCGTCAGATCTCTTCCGAGAAATACTTCTTCCGAAGCGTCTCCGAAAGCCATGCTGCCCAGCTTGTCGCTCATTGCATACTTGGTCACCATCGCTCTTGCGATATGGGAGACTCTTTCAAGATCATTCTGAGCTCCTGTAGAAACATCATGCAGTACCAGTTTTTCCGCAACGCGCCCTCCCAAAAGATGCACAAGCTGCTCCTCCATATCGGTTTTAGTCGCATAATACTTGTCTTCGGTCGGCAGAATCATCGTGAACCCTCCGGCTCTTCCCCTCGGCGTGATCGTCACCTGATGAACCGGATCCGTATTCGGCAGCAGGGTAGCGACCACCGCGTGTCCCGCCTCATGATAAGCCGTGAGCTTGCGTTCTTTCGGACTGATGATCCTTGATTTTTTTGCTATACCGGCAATCACTTTCGTGATCGCCTCTTCAATCGTATCCATCAGAATCTTCTTCTCATCTCTCCTTGCAGTCAGAAGAGCCGACTCGTTCATGAGATTTTCGATATCCGCAGGTGTAAATCCCGGAGTCCTTCTTGCGACGACCTTCAGATCGACGTCCTCTCCGAGCGGCTTGTTCTGTGAATGCACTCGCAGTATCTCCTCTCTTCCTTTGACGTCCGGAGAACCGACGAGCACTTCCCTGTCAAATCGTCCGGGTCTTAAAAGAGCGGGATCCAGTATATCCGGACGGTTGGTCGCCGCCATGATGATCACTCCGTCATTGACGCCGAAGCCGTCCATCTCAACCAGAAGCTGATTGAGTGTCTGTTCTCTCTCATCATGTCCTCCGCCAAGTCCCGCTCCCCTTTTTCTTCCCACGGCGTCGATCTCGTCAATGAAAACGATACAGGGCGCCGAACGCTTCGCCTGCTCGAAGAGATCTCTTACTCTGGAAGCTCCGACTCCGACAAACATCTCAACGAAGTCCGATCCGCTGATGGAGAAAAAGGGCACGCCGGCCTCGCCTGCCACCGCCTTGGACAGATAGGTCTTTCCTGTTCCCGGAGGACCCACCATCAAAATCCCCTTCGGTATCCTCGCTCCCAGTTCGATATATTTCTTCGGATTCTTCAGAAAATCGACGATCTCTTCAAGCTCTTCCTTTTCTTCATCCAGACCGGCGACGTCCTTGAAAGTCACCTTGCCTTTTTCATCGGAACGATGCATTCTCGCTCTCGACTTGCCGAAGTTCATGACCTTTCCGCCGCCGCCCTGGGACTGCTGCATGAAAACAAACCAGAAAATAATGAAGATGATCAGCATGAACAGATAGGGCAAAAATCCTATCCACAGCGGAGTCTGAGGCGTCGGAGCTCCCGAAATGACGATCTTCTTCTCTAAAGCCTGGCGATGGAGCTCTTGGGATATATCGCCCTCGACATCAACTCCATAGGGAATATAGGAAGTAAATTTTCCGTTTCCGTCTTTTAATATTCCCGTTATTGTCCTTTCAACGAAATGTACTTCCTTGATCTCTTCTGAAAACAGAGCCCTCGCAAACTGATCGTAAGAATAAGCGGTCTCTTCGACCTTCTTCTCTCCAAGCTGATTTATGGCAACAATCAAAAGCAAAAAGATAACCAAATAGACACCGATTTCTCTAAAGAACTTTCTCAAAGAGAAACCCTCCTTTCTGAGCAGCTGATTCTCAGCACATTTTTCGTATTTTCGTCAATTTTGTAGTCCTCGCTGATCTTATAGCCGACGACCCAAAGAATCCCTCGTTCGTCACAGAGAATCGGGATACTGTCACGCTTTTCCCTGGGAATCTTAAGATCTATGAACAGGTCTTTGAGCTTTTTGGTTCCTCCCATGCCCATCGGACGAATCCTGTCTCCGTCCCGCCTGCTTCTGACGATCAGCTTTCCCTGTATCTTGTCGATATCAAACGCCTTGGTCAGAGGACCCGTAGGAAGCATCATACACTTTTCCTTCGGCATTGTCCGGCTCTCCATCCTCAGATCCATCTCCGGTATATGGATCGTCTCCCCCGGTTTGAGAGAATAGCGATATTCGGTACTGACCGCCTCAATGGTCTTCTTCGTAAAGAGAATTCCTTCCGGCCTCTTATACACGAAAACGCCCTTCGGCAAATGAAGCGTCGCATGAGTCTTCGAACTTTTCATCAGCTCGATCACATCGTCGATATGTCCGCTTTCCAGACCTTCAAGAGTTCCTGTCGTTTCTTTGACCGCATACCGAATGATTCTCTTGGTAATTGCCGGATGGAGCAAACTCAAATCCTCCGCCTGCAATTTGACCCGATCTTCCAGAATGACGGCGTCTCGCCGAAATATATCGCTTGCCTCAGCTTCCAAAAATGCGTCGTCTTCCCGCAGAAGATTGGCCGTCTTTGACAGGTGCATCTTGATTTGAGGAGAATACTCTTCTTCTATCAGAGGAATCAGATTGATTCGAATCCGATTTCTCGTATACTCGGTCTCCTCGTTGGTCTTATCGATTCTCGGCGAAAGTTTTTGTTCCTCGCAATACTTGAGGATATCCCGCTTCTGCACATCAAGCAGCGGACGTATGAGACCATCCTTTCTGAGATAGTCCATTCCTCGGAGACCGTGAATCCCCGTTCCTCTCATAAGACGCATCAGAACGGTCTCGGCCTGATCGTCAAGATTGTGAGCCAACGCGATCTTGTCGGCGCTTATTTTATCCTTGATCTCAAAGAGCATCTCATAACGCACTTTTCTCGCCGCCTCTTCCAGACTGAGTTTTTCTTTCCTCGCATAGAGAGGAACGTTGACAGACTTCACAAAAAAAGCCAAATCGAAGGCGTCGCAGAGCTTCGCCGTATACATGGCGTCTTTTTGGGCTTCCATGCCGCGGATCATATGGTTGAGGTGTGCGGCATAGATCTTCAGATCATAGATATGTTCCAATTTTTTCAAACAATGCAGCAGGCAGACTGAATCCGGTCCCCCGGAAAGAGCCACCAGGATCTTATCTCCCTTCTGGATTAAATTTTCCCTTTCTATGGTTCGCCTGACAATCTCCGCCACCATCGACTCATCACCCTTTTACTGCTTTACTTTGATATACATCCGATTTTTTCCCTCAAACATATTTTTTACTATTATATCATAGTCTATCCGAATATCTATGCTCAGCGGATCTTTTTTGAGAGATACATCGACTTTTGTCGTCGACATTTCCATATACATGCTTCCAAATTCCGTATCGTAGACAGTTTTATGCTTCTTTCCCTTCTCAAACTCCATGATGGAGGAAGCGTTCCCGCTGCGGCTCATCACGACTTTCTCTCCCTGTACATTCAATGTGGTCGTAGTACCCTTCAGTCCCGATATCTCAGTTTCGTCATAGACGAGACGGAAACTCCCCTCTTCTTCATAGAAGTCTCCCTCCGTGATCAGCTCTATTGTCTCCTCCTCGTTGGAAAGATTGTTTACTTGGGTCGTCGCAATCTGAATTATCGCTTTTCGATTCAAAAAATCACCTCTGTTATCTTCTCCTGTATCCGTCCTTTTCTCACATCAAAGATTTATTTCATCTGATTCGGACGGACTTTTCTTTCGCTGCGCAAAAAAGCAAGTTCCAGCAGCCGCTCTATCAGCCGCGGATAAGATATCCCACTTTTCTCCCAAAGCTTCGGATACATACTGATCGGAGTAAAGCCCGGCATCGAATTGATCTCATTGATATAGACCTTCCCGTTTTTTTTGTCTATGAAAAAGTCAACTCTCGAAAGCCCTTCTGCTCCAACCGCGCGATAAGCCGTCAGGGCCATCCTCTTTACCTCATCGGATACCTCGGCGGCAACATCCGCAGGTATCAAAAGCTTCGAGGTTCCGCTCCTGTACTTTGCCTCATAATCATAAAACTCAAAGGAAGGAATGATCTCACCGAGAACCGATACTTCCGCCTTTTCCATATTTCCGAGAACTGATACTTCAATCTCTCTCGCATCAAGGGCCTCTTCAATAAGCAGTTTTTCGTCATACAAAAACGCCGTCTTGATCGCCTGACGAAGCTCCTCCTCATTTCGAGCTTTCGAGATACCGATCGTCGAACCCATATTTGCCGGTTTGACGAAACAGGGATATCCGATCTTGGCCTCTACATTTCGTATTTTCTCCTCCATATCCTCAAAGTACAGCATCGGCTCATAATTGACCTGACAGAGCTCCTCGACTGCAAAAAGACGCTTGGATATCTCTTTATCCATACTCACTGCTGATGCAAGAACACCGCAGCCGACATAAGGCAGGCCCGAAAGTTCCAACAGTCCCTGTACTTTTCCGTCCTCACCGAAAGGACCGTGCATAACAGGAAAAAAAACGTCGAAAAGAACAATCGTCTCTTCTCCCGAATATAGCCCCGGACTTCTCTGATTGCTGTAAAATACGACCTCCGCATCCGATACCTCAGAGAGCCAGCCGCCGTCTTGAAGTTTGTCGATATCACCTTCGAAGTAAAAAGCTTTTCCTTCTTTGGAAATCCCTATCAAATACACCCTGTGAGCAGATTTGTCAATATTCTCATAGACAGATCTCGCCGACATCAGAGAGATTTCATGTTCGGCCGATTTCCCTCCGAAGATTAATCCGATATTCATACGATCTCTACTCCTTTGCGTGCAGTTGATACACTGTATACCTGCGGATACTCTCTGTTTAAGACGAGACGAGCCTTCTCAAGACTCTTTCGATCTTCAAAAATTCCGAAAACGGCAGTTCCGCTTCCGCTCATCATACTTCCGGCGGCGCCGCAGTCAAGAAGCCGTTTTTTAATATTCGCAACCTCGCAAATTTCCTTTTCCGTGACCTCCTCAAGCACATTTTTCATATTCAAGGCAAGTCCTCGAATCTCTCCTTTGAATATGCAGTCTAAAAGCAGATGTTGATCGGGTTTTTTCAGCGGTTTCCGAAGATCCAGTCTCTGAAATACGGTCTTTGTCAATATCGACGGCTTCGGCTTGATCACCAGAAGATCGGCCGAAAAAAAAGGCAGGGGAGTGATTTTTTCTCCAATTCCCTCAGCAATCGCCGTTCCCCCATGGATCGCAAAGGGAACATCCGCACCGAGGAGCCGTCCTGTTCTCATCAGACTTTCTTCTCCCGCTCCAAGATTCCAAAGCAGATCAAGCCCCAGAAGAACGGCGGCCGCATCGGCGCTCCCCCCTCCCATTCCGGAGCCTAAAGGAATATTTTTTTCTATGTGAATATTTACCCCTTCCTTGATCTTATATTCATCGCGGAGGCGATTTGCGGCGTAGACCGCAATGTTTTCCTCCGCTTTCGGAAGAGGGAGATTCGACCCGAAGAGATTGACTTTCTCTTCACAGTTCTCTTCAATCGTCACAATATCAGAGAGACCAATCGACTGCATGATCATCCAAAGTTCGTGATAACCGTCCTCTCTTCTCCCTTTTACATCCAAACTCAAGTTGACCTTTGCATTTGCCTTTAATCGAATTTTCTTCATTTTTCCTTACAAATCTCCAATTTTTTCAAAGACTGACTTCCTTCTCCATACGACTTCGTTTCCATATCTCTCTCAAAAATATCTCCCGTCTGTCAGTTCTTCTGTTTTCATCCGATATTTCACGGCAACAAAACCATTATACTACAACATAGACGGCAAAAGGAAAATTTTTTCCATGAAAATCCGACTGTAAAGAAGGATTTCTCGAAGAAACCCGTCCGCTTAAAAACTGCCGAGTGTTCCTCCCGACCATTCTGCGCGCTTTCTAAAGAAAAAGATCAATTTCTCCTCGCCTTTTGAATCCCTCCTCGAGTTCCTTCTTATGATAGAGATAATCCGGATCGTCATAGTACTTCGCGTCAAAAGGACATTTTTTGACACAGGCTCCGCATTTGATACAGATTCCCTGATAGAGACTGACGTCCTCATAGACAATCGACCCCATCGGACAGACTCTGACGCAGACCTTGCAGTCGATACAGTTGTCATTGGTCAAAGGCTTGACCTTGCGGACGTCAACCGGTCTGCCTTTCCTGTCTTTCGGCTGATAATAGCCTCTGTAGGGATGAGGAGCGCCCTTGACGTCTATCGGCGGTTTCCTCCGGAGGTCTTCTTCATCCTTATCCTTGATTTTCTCGGCAATATCTCTGCTGAAGCCTTCCATAATCTTCAGATCCTCTTTATCCGGACGCCCCGCAGCAAGAATGTCGGAGAAGGAATGAGCGCCGACAAAGGCGCCCGCGGCTATCGTATGAGCGCCTGCATTTTCAAGAATATCACGAAGCTCGATCAGCGCATCGTCATAATTTCTGTTTCCATAGAGAACAATCGGTACGGCCAGCGCACCGGAACCTCGGGTCAATGCAAGAAACTTCAGCAGAACATTCGGCACGCGGCCGGCAATGACCGGAACTCCGAATATAATCAGTTCATCTCTCTCAAAAACCAGCCCCTCCTCACGAAACTTCGGCGTCGTAAAATTGAAAAATTCTAAGGGAACATCGAGAAGAGCCGCCGTGTCCTTCACGATCTTTTTGACAGTTCTCTCCGTGGTGCCCGTCGGCGAAAAGTATATTCCGCGCACCTTAGATACCTTCATGATCTTTCTCTCCTTTCGATCAGATACTCAGAAACTTCATAATTTATGCTGATAACCCTTTGAAGTTATGAAGCCTGTGAGATCCGGCAAGTAATATACCGAGCGTCCGTAAAACATTGATTCGGTCTACCAAGTCTTCTCAAAGATATAATCCCTTCTTTCTATAAGTATATCATTTCAGAGTCTCTTTGCGCCCTGTATTTTCATGAGAATTGAAAAAACCGCCGAACTTCTCCGGTTCGGCGGTTTTTACATATTGAGACCATCTCCCTCACTATTGCATCGGAACTGCAAACATCAGCTCTGCTTCCACCGCAGTCTCTCCGTCGACAGTGGCGGAGGCTTCGGCAAAGCCGAGTCCCATCTTGAACTTCGTCATTCGAACTTCCAACCTCAGGACGTCTCCGGGAATGACTTTTCTTCGAAATCGGCATTTGTTGATTCCCGCAAAGTAAGCGATTTTTCCCTTATGTTCTTCCTGTGTCATCAGAGCAACCGCACCGACCTGAGCAAGCGCCTCGATAATCAGTACGCCCGGCATAACCTGCTCCGCGGGAAAATGTCCTGCAAAATAAGCTTCATTTACACTGACACATTTGATACCGACTGCATATACGCCAGTCTCCAGCTCCGTGATCCTGTCAACGAGAAGGAAGGGATAACGATGCGGTATGATCTCCTGAATCTGACTGCTGCTGAGCGGAAGGTTCATTTTCTATCCCTCCCATTTCTTCAGCAGGATGCTTGCATTATGCCCGCCAAATCCCAGCGAATTAGAAAGCGCATAACGAATATCGCTGCGACGACCTTCTCCTTTGACATAATCCAAATCACAATCTTCATCATCCATCTCAAGTCCGACAGTGGGATGCACATAGCCTTCGCGCAGTGAAAGCGCGCAGACCATCCCTTCTATGGCTCCTGCCGCTCCGAGCAGGTGACCGATCATTGATTTCGTAGAATTTACCATGAGTTTTGAGCTGTGCGCTCCGAAAGTATCCTTGATCGCTTTGGTCTCGATTTTGTCGTTGTAAGGAGTGCTCGTTCCGTGGGCGTTGATATAGTCCACTTCCTCAAAAGAAATGCCTGCGTCTTCCACCGCCATACGCATCGCCCTCGCGCCTCCGGCCCCTTCGGGATCCGGTGAAGTGATATGATAGGCGTCGCTGACAAAACCGTAACCGACCGCTTCCGCATAGATCTTCGCTCCTCTTTGAAGGGCATGTTCCAGAGATTCAAGCACTAAAACCCCTGCACCTTCTCCCATGACGAAGCCGCTTCTCTCTTTGTCAAAAGGAATAGAGGCTCTCTTGGGGTCGGTCTGCTGCGTGATGGCGGTCATATTCATAAATCCTGCAATCCCAAGAGGCGTGACGGCCGCTTCCGTTCCCCCGGCAAAGACGATATCCTGACTCCCCTGCTGAATGAGCCTCATCGCTTCTCCGATAGAATTGGTCCCGCTCGCGCAGGCTGTCGTAACACAGGAGGATACCCCTTTCGAACCGATGACGATACTGACATTTCCCGCCGCCATATTGCTGATCGCCATCGGAATAAACAGAGGAGAAACCCTGTCCGGCCCCTTGTTCATCAGCTTCTCGGCTTCATTCTGAATCGTCGCCAGACCGCCGATTCCGCTTCCGATTATACAACCTATACGGTAGGGATCCATATCTTCCATTCGGATCCCGCTGTCCGTCAGCGCATCTTTCGCAGCGGCGATTGCAAACTGAGTAAAACGATCCAGGCGTTTCGCCTCTCTTTTTTCGATATATTTGGTCGGATCAAACTCTCTGACTTCAGCCGCAAGTTTTGCCTTGTATCCGCTGACGTCAAAGGCGGTGATCTCAGAAACAGCGCATTTCCCGCTTTTTATTCCCTGCCAGAAACTGTGCACGTCATTTCCCAGAGGAGTGACTGCTCCGAGACCCGTAATGACGACCCTCTTCTTCATCGTTGAATTTTCCATAGTCTCTCCTTTCCCTTTTATGACATGACCATTCCGCCGTCGACTTTGATGACCTGCCCGGTGATATAGGAAGCCTCTTCCGACGCGAGGAAACGAACAAGAGAGGCGACGTCTTCGACCTTTCCGGCCCGTTTCATCGGCGCTGAGGACAGAATACTCTCCTGTATGTTATCCGGCAGCGCCTGCGTCATCGCCGTCTCTATGAAGCCCGGCGCGATTGCGTTGACTGTAATTCCATAGGGAGCAAGCTCTTTTGCCGCTGTGCGGGTCAGTCCGATTACGCCGGCTTTTGAGGCGGCATAGTTTGCCTGTCCGATATTGCCGATCAGTCCTGCGACGGAACTGATATTGATGATCCTTCCGCTCCTCTGTTTCATCATCGTCCTCGCCGCATGACGAATCCCGTTGAAAGTGCCTTTCAAATTGACGGCGATCACTTGGTCAAAATCCTCTTCGGACATCTTGACCAAGAGCTTATCTCTTGTTATTCCGGCATTGTTGACCAGCACATCTATACTTCCGCTCAGCTCCATCGCCTTTTCGATCATCGACTTACCTGTCTCAAAGTCGCTGATATCTCCGGCAAAGCGCAGAACACGGACTCCGTTTCCACGAATCTCTTCTTCCAGCTGTTCGATATCCTCAGGCTCTCTTCGGTAGTTAAGCAAGATATGGTATCCCGCTTTAGATAGCTCTAAGGCTGTCTGTCTCCCGATTCCTCTTGCCGATCCAGTGATGACGGCTGTCTTTTCCATAACCTGATTCCTCCAATTTCAATACCGTATCTTCATATGACGCTCTGTCATAGATATTATATACCTTCACCCCTTTGTCAATCTTGCGGATGAATCCGGAAAGAGTTTTTCCCGGTCCGATCTCAACAAAGGTGTCCACTCCGTCCGCTATCATATTGCGAACGGACTCTTCCCAAAGAACGGGGCTCATGACCTGCTTTACGAGAGTTTCCGCAACTCTTTGATGACTTTGGATTTCTCTTGCATCCGTGTTGGACACAACCGGAATACGCATCGGCTTTATCTCCATCTTTCCAATTTCGGACCAGAGCTGTTTCGCCGCCCTTTCAAGCATGGAAGTGTGAAAAGGAGCGCTGACATTCAGTCTTACCGCTCTCTTGGCGCCTTTTTCCTTGGCAATCGCGCAGGCTTTTTCCACCGCCGCAATCTCCCCCCCGATCACAGTCTGTCCGGGGCAGTTAAAATTGCTCGGCTCGACGATCCCTTCCACCGACGCCTCCGAACAAACTTCGTAGACGTCCTCCTCCGAGAGTCCCATGACAGCCGCCATGGTTCCGACTCCTGCAGGCACCGCTTCCTGCATGAATTTCCCTCTTTTCTGAACGAGACGCACCGTATCCGCAAAATCCATCCCCTGCGAGCAAACGAGAGCGGCATACTCACCAAGGCTCAGTCCTGCCGTCACATCCGGAGCCTGTACTCTTTCCAGCAAAGCATCCAAGATCGCGACGCTGACAGTCAGCACTGCCGGCTGAGTGATCTCCGTCATTGCAAGCTGTGCATCTTCTCCATGAAAGCAGATATCCGACAGAGGAATCCCAAGTATCTCGTCCGCCGTATCGAAGATCAGTCTCGACGACTCGAATCCCTCGTAAAAGTCCTTGCCCATCCCACTGTACTGCGCCCCTTGTCCGGGAAACACGAAGGCTAATTTGCCCATGACGACCTCCACTCCTATCCATTAAAATTTGCCATGATCTGATTCGCTTCCTCAATAAGTTCAAGAATGATCTCTCTGCACGGCTGTTCTTTTTTTACAAGGCCCGCCGCCTGTCCCGCCATGACCGAACCATATTCCACATCGCCGAGCTTGGCCGCGCGGTAGAGAGTTCCCTCTCCCATCTTTTCGATCTCTTCGGGTGCGGCTCCGGACTTTTCGGCCTCTTTGAACTGTCTCGCCAGCTTGTTTCGAAGGATCCTTACAGGATGTCCCGTAGTTCTTCCGGTCACCTGCGTATCGATCTCTTTCGCGTCGATGACTTTCTTTTTGTACGCCTCATGGACACTGCATTCCTCTGCAACGAGAAAACGAGTCCCTATCTGGACTGCGGAAGCTCCAAGGGCAAAGGCCGCGACCACTCCTCTTCCGTCTGCAATTCCTCCGGCTGCAATCACCGGTATATGTACCGCATCGACGATCTGAGGCACCAACGTCATCGTACCCAGCTCTCCTATATGGCCTCCCGCCTCGCTTCCCTCTGCGATCAGGGCATCCGCTCCCAGACGCTCCATTCGCTTCGCAAGGGCGATGGAAGGAACGACGGGCAAAACGATGACGCCTGCTTTTTTCCATTTTTCCATATATTTTCCGGGGTTGCCGGCTCCCGTGACGACTACGGGAACTTTTTCCTCAAGGACGATATCCGCCAGTTCATCCGCATAGGGACTCAGCAGCATGATATTGACGCCGAAGGGTTTGTCCGTCTTTTCCTTAATCCGGCGGATCTGCTCTCTGACCCAGTCGCCGGGAGCGTTTCCGCCTGCAAGTATTCCAAGCCCTCCTGCCTCCGATACCGCAGAAACGAGCTGATGATCCGATATCCACGCCATCGCCCCCTGAAGTATCGGATACTCGATCCCCAGAAGCTTGCTGACTGCCGTTTCCATTATGCGTTCGCCTCTAAATAATCCAAGATATCTTTTACCGTCTTGATTTTTGAGGTCACGGAATCCGGAATCTCAATGTCAAATTCCTCTTCGAGCGCCATCACAATCTCCATGACCGCGAGAGAATCTGCACCTAAATCCTCTTGAATATCACTTTCAGGCTTGATTTCACTCAATTCCAGATCCAGTTCTTTCGCCAAAATTTCTTTTACTTTTTCAATCATCGTCTCTTTTCTCCTTTGTAAGTATATTTTTCAGTCTTCTCTTACCATTCTATCAATAAGGCGCCCCAGGTGAGACCGCCTCCAAAACCTGCCAAAATAATCTTCATTCCTCTCTTCAAAAGCCCTTTTTGCTTCATTTCATCCAGAGCCAGTCCGATACTTGCCGATGAAGTGTTGCCCACCTGCTCCAGATTCATGAAAAATTTCTCCGGAGGAAGACCTGTTTTATCTGCTACAGAAGAGATAATGCGGTAATTTGCCTGATGGGGGACGATATAATCTATATCCTCTATGCGCATTCCGCTCACATCCAAAACTTTTCGAATGCATTTCGGAAGGATCCCTACTGCAAATTTGAAGACCTCTCTTCCGTTCATCTCCAGAAACTGCTCGCTTTCTTCACTTTTTGCAAGAATGTTGCTGACCGGGCGGGCTCGCATATGAAGGCTTTTTCCCGCATCCGGCTTACTTCCCAGATACGATGCTAAGATACCTTTTTTCTCTCCCTTTTCGAGCACTGCCGCCCCCGCGCCGTCTCCGAAGAGCACGCAGGTGTTCCGATCCTCCCAGTCAACGATCTTCGAGAGTGTCTCCGCTCCGACGATCAAAGCATAGCGAATATCGGAGCCCTGCATATACTTCGACGCGAGATCCATACCGTAGATGAATCCGCTGCAGGCCGCCACAAGGTCAAAACAGATCGCATTTTTTGCGCCGAGGGTTTCCTGCAGGAGACTTGCTGTCGAAGGAACAAAAGTGTCCGGCGTCACCGTCGCAACGATCAGCAGACCGATCTCTTCCGGCGAAATTCCTGCATCTTCCAGAGCCTTCTCTGCAGCCTTCCTCGCCATCTCGGAAGTGTCTTCTCCTCGGCTGAGCCTGCGTCTTTTGATACCGGTGCGCTCGACGATCCATTCATCGCTTGTCTCGACGAATCTTCCTATATATTCGTTGTCTATCGAATCCTCCGGGCTGTAACTCCCCAGTCCCTTTACGGAAATATTCTCCATGATCTCTCCCTTGTCTGTCACCTTATATTTTTGTTCTGAAAAATTTCTGCAGTTTCTCCAACGATTCAATCAGCAGCCTGTCTTCATCGAGTTTGAGACCTGCGACCATCTTTTCGATCATCTCATCGTGAAATTCTTCATGCTTGCGGAAGACTTCCTCTCCTTTTTCCGTGAGTTTCGCAAAGACGATCCGCCGATCCGACTCCGAACGGAGCCTGTCCACATAGCCTTTTTTGACCAGACGGTTTATCGCAGTGGTCAAGGTACCCAGCGTTATGCGAAGCTGCTCCGCAATCTCGGACATCGTGCGGAGAGCCCCGCAACCGATCGCCTCTATCGTGTGAATCTCACTCATCGAGAGATCTGTGACCTGCTTTTCCCTCAGCGCCCTCTCTTCGATCTCCAAAATATCGTTGAACAGATCGACCAAAAGCTCATTGATTATCTTCCTTGTTTTCGACATAATATCACCTTCAAATGTATTTCTCTCGACCTCCCCTCAAATACGGATTCATTTGAAGCAAAGTACAATTAGAACGCAAGATACTTTGATAATCAAATCATTTTACAATCAAACTATACAACAAAAACTTTTTCCTGTCAAATATTTTTTCTTCCTTTTGGAAGGAGATGAGATTATAGGGGTTCTCCTGCATCCTCGGCAGCCAGTATACGATGAATTCGTTCGCCTCTTTTCTCGTCAGCCCCAGCCTTGCAAGACTCTCTTCCAAAAAGAGCGCCGTATCTTTTCCCGCAACGCAAAATCCCTCCGAGAAGTCATAACGCATATTGGAGACTCCCTCCCAGTAGAGATAATTATAGGTCTGCCCTGCCGCATCCGTCAGCAGACCGTTTGGAGCGGCTTTTACCTTCCAGCCGTTCTGATACAGAGGATAGGTGCAGGTCAGCCTTCCCTCCGTCTCTAAAATCACTTCCACTTCCGTCTCCTCTTTCGGATAGAGATAGATCACCGGCTTCTCGTCTTTTACAAAATAGGCATCATCCACTCCCGTCACCCGTATCTCCTTCGCCTCTCTCCAAGAGGTGAACTCCTCCTCAAACTTTTCCTCCGGATTTTCCATCTCTCTGCCCGGACTTATACTGACATACAGCTCCGGTCCGAAGACATCCCACTCCTCCTTGGTTCCTCCACATTTTTTGAGGACATCGCCCGTCCAGACCAGCTTTGTATTCTCAGTGACGATAAAACCCTGCTTCACACCCTTTGTATCCGTTATTCCGAAGACTTCGATGCCGGATTCCCCGCCCTGCCACATTGTCACCTTGCCTTTGTACTCCCCTTCTTTTTCTCTGCAAGCTGTCAGCAGCAGAACCGGCAGAAGAAATATGAGGATCAAAAAAAGATTTCCCGGATATTTTCGGATTTTCACCTCACTTTCCTCCTTTACGGATTGCTTCATCAGGTATGTAGGTATACAAGATGCCTCATAAGGAATTTGCTTTCATTACTTTGAATTTTTCATTCTCCCAAGGGATATTCCTATGATATTTTCACCGATTCGCCCACCAAAGCAGTATCCACAGTCCGATTGCAAGCCCCTCAACCGTCAGACCGAGGATATTGAAGATCCTCTCCGTTTTTTCACCGCAAAATCCTTTTACGGCAAAAAACAGCAGCAGCCCCACCCCTGCACCGACTGTATTGGATAAGACATCCGTCAGATCGCTCGCTCCGATGGAAAACAAATACTGAATGCTCTCAAACAGCAGGCTAAGTCCCGCTGCCAGTCCGATTTTTTTCCATAGAGAAAGTTTCGGAAAAAGCAGCATCAAATATACTCCAAAGGGAACAAAGACAAGAGCATTATATCCTATTTCGGAATAATCGATCTTTCCATTTCGAAGCGCAGATTGAGCAAAAGGAATCCAGTTGACATTCCTCATCCGCGGAATATCTTCGAAGCGAAACGCCAGCTTGAAGAGAATCAGCCATACGAGCAAAATCAGATAGATGCTGCATACGATCATCGTCAGTTTCTTTCCTTGCCTTGATTGCATGAGCAATACTCACCACCTGTTCCGACGCCCAAAAACATATCATCCATGCGTACTCTATTTCTCCCGTCTTGATTGCAGAACCGCAGACAACCCTCAAAAATTTCTTCTTGACAATATACACCCTATTCTGTTTCTACGATTTTGTATCTTCTTTTCGGATTTCTTTCTGCACTTCCTTCAGAGCCTCATCTATTTCATCCTTCATCGCTTGGGTGACCTCACTGCTGATCAGTCGCTCCGCCATGATCTCATCCCCTCCGCAGAACTCTCGGATCGAAGGTCCGTAGTAGCTCCCGTCCTTCGGAAGCGTCACAAGAGGATCCCCTCCCGGCTCGCAGCTGACGAGCAGAGGGATCGCAGATCCGCCCTCCTGCGAGATCGCTCCACTGTCAAGGGCGATAAAGGAGTTTTCATAGACAAAGGCATAGATACGGCGGCTTTCTCCTTCTTCCTTGGTTCCGATCACCTTGATCGCATAGAGAGAAAACTCTTCCGGAAACTTGTTCGTCTTCCTGTCTTCTTCATGGACGGCACGGTATACCAGTTCCTCCTCCTCGCTCGAAAATTTCTGTCGATATTCGACTTCCACAGGCTCTGCAATCAAGTAATGACGATAGATTTCCTCCGGTGATTCCGCCTTTTTCCCGATAAAACGATAACCGCTGAGATCTTCGGTCAGCTGCATGACGAGCTTTCCGAAACTATCATCGCCGACTTCTCCCTTTTCGAAAAGCTCCTTGAGATAGTCTTTGATCTCCGGCGTCATCCCAAGCTTTTCCAGATCACCGTACTCATCAAGGTTCCTGTAATAATCTAAGGGCTGTTTCTGCTTTTTTTCCTGCTGCCTGACCTTCTCGAGGAAGACGGAAAGCTGCTCCAGATCCGCAGAAGCTTTTTTCTCGAACTCTTCGTCCGGTTTCACACTCTCTTCGTGAATGGTAGCCGGAGTTTTTTCTTTCTGCGGCACAGGGAGCTTTTCCTTTTCAGAAAGATAAAAGAGTCCCCCTCCAATGACGATGAGTACCGCCATCCCTGCAATCGCTTTCTTATTCACTCCCATTAACGCCCTCTCCTTCCTGAGATATTCTGAGCGGATACGGTTTCACTTCTGAATCATCCCAATCGATCGCCGTTTTCGACCTCTTTGTCAGGCACGATCAGAACGACGCCTCCATCACTGTAGGTACCGAGCACAAGCACCTCCGACATGAAGTTTGCGATCTGTCTCGGCGGAAAATTCACCACTGCCAGCACCTGTTTTCCGACGAGCTCCTGCGGGTCGTACTTCTCCGTAATCTGCGCCGAAGACTTTTTGACGCCGATCTCTTCGCCAAAATCCACTTCGAGCTGATAGGCCGGCTTTTTCGCCTTCGCAAAGACCTCCGCCCTGCAGATCGTCCCCACACGGATATCCAGTTTCATAAAATCATCGAAAGTCGCCATCATACCCTCCTTTCATTTTCTCTTTTCTTCGATCCACCCTTTTTATTCAATATACATCAGATTGAAGACAAAGCCAAAGTTGGAGAGCGAAAGCTCTCTCAGACTGCAGACAAACTTCAAAAATCATTCGCCGGCGCGGATTCTCTTTCGGAAAAATCGGACTCGCTTGCCGGAGATTTTGACTGCGGGGAGTACCCTCCTGCCGCTTTCACGCTTGAATCATAATTATACTCCTTCTTCCTGTTTTTTGTCAAAAAATCATTTCCCGATATTTTATTTCATTTTCCAAATTGAAATAAATCCTATATAATATAAAGATACAAGTCTTTTATGGAGGTTTGCAATGAATCATCTGAGCAAAAAAATCAAAACCCTGATTGACAACGCACAAAACTCTTTGCTTTCGGAAAAACAACTGTCCTCTTTAGCGAAACTGTCCGAACAAGAATCTTTCCGAAAGAAAATCCATGAGATGGAAGCGGAGAGCAACCTCTCTCTACAGGCAGTGAAAGAAGTCTTTCTCCCTTTTATAAAGACTTTCGACTATCCAAACGAGGATGCTTTTGAAAAAGATCTCTATCAGTACGCGCTCTTTTTGACTTTCCCGGAAAAATTTGATTATCCGAGAGAATACGAGCTCCTGTATTCATTTTTTATGAAGCTTCTGCGGGTAGTCTATCTGCACGAATCCAAAACTTCAGTGTCTTCGGTCTACTTCCACTATCCTGTGGAACTGCTTGAAGAAAAATATTTCCGGAATTTCGATGCGGCCGATGAATACGGTCTGTTTATCCAGACCTACTACAATCAGTATGTCTATGAAACGATGCGAATGGGCATGGATCTTTTCGGCTTTAACACGCTGGAGCATGTCATCATGATCCATCATCTCGCCGTTTCCATAGGCCGGCAGATGCACGAGCGCGGCTTTGAAGTTGATATGTGCAAGATCTCCGCCGCCTCATTGGGACATGATATCGGGAAATTCGGCTGCAGCGGCGACGAAGTGGCAAGAGTTCCCTATCTGCACTATTATTACACAGACGTCTGGTTCAAGCGGGGAGGCATGCCCTCGACCGGACATATCGCACAAAATCACTCCGTCTGGGATCTTGAGATCGAAAATCTGCCGATCGAATCTCTCGTCCTGATCTACTGTGATTTTCGGGTCAAAAATGACGAAAAAGGCAAGATGACGATCTTTTCTCTCAAAGATTCCTTCAATGTGATTCTGGCCAAACTCGACAATGTAGATGAGGCGAAGGTGAAGCGCTATCAGCGCGCCTATGAAAAACTGAAGGATTTTGAGAACTACCTGCTGCACAGCGGCGTCGATCTGCAGGATCCGACTCTGCCTGCGCCGCCGAAGGAACAAAAACCCTATGCTGTGCTCTTTGACCGCGAGATTACGGATAATCTCAAGTTCTATGCGATATCGAACAATATCCATATCATGCATCTTCTTCGCAGCGAAGCTTCTCTGACAAATCTGCTCGAGCTGGCAAGAACCGACCGCAACAATATCTCCCTTCGAGATTATCTTGATATCTTCAAGGAGTATTCGACGCATCTGAGTCAAAAACAAAAAAGTCTGATGATGAAATTTCTCTTTGAAACCATCATCAACCCCGAAGAGGATATCCGCATCGAAGCGGCGCGACTTATCGGGGTGCTTGCCGCAAACTATGATGAGGACTATCGAAAAGAGCTGCCTAAAAACGCAGCGATTCAAAAGGAGGAAATTGATTCTGCCGAACTCTTTTACCTGTATGCGCGCAAAATGCTTCATTATCAGTCAAAAATCATTCCCGTTCATCGAAAATGGCTGGGGCTTGCATTTTCCTATTTTGCCAAATCTTTCGCCGTTTCGATCAACGAGACCGTCCGTCTGAACAAGATCGTTTCTCTGCGTGAAAAAGTACGCCTGCTGATCGATGAATTTGAATCGGACGATACGGCTTTGATGTATCTGATGTTCGGTTTCTACAAGATGGACGCCATTGACCGACCGATCATTTCGTCGATCCTCCACTCTTCGGCGAAACAACGGGAAAGCGAAGCCTACAACCTGCGCTGTATCTGTCTGATGACCGTCAAACGATACGCTTCGTATCTGAAAAAGGATGAGCCTCTCTTTGAAGAGCTTCGATCCTATCTGAGCGATTATTCCTCCGCTAAAGCGCCGGTCTCCTTAAATTATATTCACCAGAAAATGGCGACAGAAATGAGGTTGGATGAACTTATACCGCGATTCCGAGACAACATCCTCCACTCGGAAGAAAAGGTATCAGATATTTTTCTGAGCAATCTCAAGACCGCCACCTCCGCGATCCAGAAGATGATCCAGATCGACATTCTCAAGGATCACGCGCTCTCAAACGTCCTCCTGCACGGAACGCATACGACGATGCATTTCTGCAACATCCTCAAAGTAAGCGAGACCGAACTCGTGCGCTCCCGTGCCGGAAATGCGATCACGAAACTCTTTGCGCGCCTGCATATCGAACAGAAGAACGACATCGCCGTCGAGCTGCTTCGCTCGCTGGAGATACAGGATTATAAATTTGCCAAATTCATCCCCGCCTATCTCGGAGAAGTGCTGCTGCTGCTTCCTTCAAAGGAGTTTGACGAGATTATCGACGACTTCGAGATAAAGATCAAGTCTTCAAATTCCGATATCCATATCCTGATACTGAACACATTAGGCCGCTCCGTTTCTCTCTATGAAAAGTATCCGAAAAACAGTCCGAGCAAGCCGGAAAACAAACGCCGTCTCTTCAAGATGATCGGCGTCATCCTCTCCTGTCTCGCTCACTATAAAGAACGAGTCAAAACAGAGGCTCTGTCGGTTCTTTCTAAACAGATTTTCGCATCCGGAGAGATCTCCGCGGAACTCAAGGCGAAGATCTTCCGCCGGCTGGCAAAAAAGATCCTGACCCATCTGCCGAGAGAATCCGTACATCTGCGCCAACTGAGCATCGGTTCGAGCATGAACGCCATCTACCGCTATATTTCGGACTACGAACTTCACAACGGCAAAATCATCTACGAAAGCAAACAAAATATCGCCTTTTTTCCCGGAACCTTCGATCCCTTTACGCTCAGCCACAAAAATATTGCAACGACGATCCGGGATCTGGACATGGAGGTCTATCTTGCCGTCGACGAATTTTCCTGGTCCAAGCGCACTCATCCCCACCATATCCGGCGCAACATCGTCAGAATGTCCATCGCCGACGAGCTGGATATCTACATCTATCCGAGCAATATGCCGGTCAACCTGACCAACGATGAAGATATTCGCGCTCTACAGAGCCATTTTGAAGGCAAAAAACTCTATATCGCCACCGGCAAGGACGTCGTAAAAAACGCCTCCGCCTACAAAAAAGACTCGCTGATTCGAAGTATTCCACATATCATCTTCGATCGCTCCACTGAAAGACTTCCTTATCAGGAGATCGTCAGCCGCATGAAAGAATCCCTTCAGGAGGGATCTGTAAACGACGACCTTCCGGACTCCGAAGACTTCAGCCCCTATGTGTCGGAATATCGTCTCCTGCACCTGGATGATGAATTCAAACACATCAGCTCGACTCTGATTCGCGACTGTGTCGACGAAGGCAAAGATATTTCAAATATGCTGGATCCGACTGCGGAAAAATTCATCTTGGAAAAGGGACTTTACAAGAAAGAGCCCCTGTTCAAGAAAGACGCCCAGAGCATCCGCCGCAAAGTCGAACTCTATAAATATTTCGACAGTGTGATGCTTCAGGCCCTCATGCGCGACTTTCCAAACATAAACCTCGAAAAACTCCGCCGATTTTGTGCCGATGACAATATTCGGGTCATGCGGATGATCGACACCTCTTCTGAGCAGGTGCTCGGCTACGCCCTCTTCAAATGGATGCCCACGACCTCGCTGTATGCAAATTTCGAGGACAAAGAAGTCTGCGATACCATCCGTTCCGTCTATGTCGGACGAATGGCCCATCTGGGCTGCCTGGTCGGCGACGAACACACGATGAAGCTCCTGCTGACCGAAACTCTCGCCTATGCTCTCGAAAAGGACTATACCTTTATGGTGACTTCAGATTCCGTCTCAGGAATGAATACAAAGTATTTTCAGCATATCCTCAGACAGAGCGGATTCGCTCCGATCTCGGAAGATCGCTCGATCTTTTACGCAAACATGAGCAATCCCTGCTCTTTCCTGATGGATATCGAAAACTATATCAAAAGTCCCTTTATCGCACAGGAATCGATACAAAATGTCATCGAACAGTCCAGAGAACGGATGAAACAGGCGATCTCAAAACTCTATCCGGGGAATCTCGTACTGAATTTTGACAACTATATGTTCAACGAAAAGCTCATCGAACGCATCTGTAACGAGAATAAAGTCCCTTCGACGCCGACTCTGCCTCGAACGCTTGGAGACAAGATGTGCGTTCCTTTCGGACATGTACTCTCAAAAACCGTCGTACCCAATACGGTGACAAAATCTCTGCATATCGAGAAGGTCTTCCGGAAAGATATGAGCGGCTTTTCGATCCGCGCCTATCCCTATTATCTGTCCTTGGAAAAACAGCTCAAGACCGTCCGCTCCTTCGACAGGGAAGTGCTTCTCGTCGACGATATCCTCAACAAAGGATACCGAATCAAGGCGCTGGATCCTCTTCTCAAAGGAGAAGGCATCCGCGTATCGAAGGTGATCACCGGGATATTGACCGGAAGAGGCAAGGAGCTCATGGATATTCAGGGGAGAGAAGTCGACTATGCCTATTTCATTCCGAAACTCAAGGTATGGTTCAACGAAAGCGTGCTTTATCCCTTTATCAGCGGCGACGGAATCGAAGGTACGGAGCTGCTCGGCGCCGCAATCCCGTCGATCAACCTCACCTTGCCCTATACTTCTCCCTATTTTATCAAGGAGGCGAGCAAGGAGGCCGTCTACGAATTTTCGCTGACCTGTCTGGAAAATTCGAAGCTGATCCTTGAATCCCTTGAAAAAGAATACGAGCAGATATCAGAAAGAAAACTGACGATCTCTTCTCTCAATGAAGTCATGGTCTTCCCGAGAGTCGTCGACTACGGAAACCATCTTTCTCATATTCCGAATGCCTGCCCTTCCTCCTATGTGGCTGAAGATATCGAACGCCTGAAGAGAATGCGCAGATCTGTCCTTTAACCTGCGGGAACGCCGCTCTTCATGGCCAAAATTTTTAGCAGGCAAATTCAAATTTCCCCGAAAAGAGCTGTATTCCAAGGGATATCCAGCTCTTATCTGCGGCCTGCATGGAATCCTCCCGACTCATGGAGGATTCCATTTTGAAATCTATCTTTCAAAAGAATACATATTTTACGCAAAAGGAGAATCCTCTCATGAACCCTATAATCACCGAAGACGGAAGGAAATTGATCACCTATGAAAAAGATCCGAAATATTTTCGAAGAGCTTTTGCTCTGCGCAGCGCTTCCTTGCCCGAAAAAGAAGATCCCCATCTGATGACAAAGACTCCTTCCCCCGTTTCACCCGTCATGGCGGTCAATACGGCGTTTGCAAACTGGAAAGACCTGCTGAAAGAAGATCATCTTTACCTCCTGCCGAACAAGAAGAATCTGCGCCTGCATCTTACCGGCCTTGGCGACGTCGGAGGGACGATGCTGACGGGACTTCGGCTCAAAGCAGGACAAAAGATCGCCTCCATCGGAATCTATGACAAAGATCAAAATCGTCTTGAAAGATACGAGAAAGAAATGAATCAAATCTTCTGCTACGAAGAAGAAATGCCTGAAATTGAAATCCTCGAAGAAGAAAGACTCTTTGACTGCGATGTTTTCGTCTTCGCCGTCGCAGTCGCCGTTCCCTCAATCGAAGAGGGAAAGAACATCGACGTCCGCATGGTCCAATACGAAAAAAACAGAGCTGTAATCTCCTATTACGCAAAACGCGCGCGAAAAAAAGGCTTCCAAGGTCTCTTTGCCGTCGTCTCCGATCCGGTGGATCAGCTCTGCCTAAGCGCGTACCTCGCGAGCAATGAAAACGAGCAGGGTCTTTGGGACGGAAAAGGACTCGGCAACGATCAGATCCGCGGCTTCGGTCTGGGCGTCATGAATGCACGGGCGCGATACTATGCGAAAAAACTCTTTCCCGATCTTCCCTACGACGAGTTCGGACGCGCTTTCGGTCCCCACGGCAAAGGGCTTGTAATCGCAAACAGCATCAGCCGTTACGACGAGACGATCTCCGACCGACTGACCACCCTTGCCGAAACGGCAAACCTTCGCATACGCGAAATCGGCTATAAGCCCTATATCGCTCCCGCACTTTCTTCGGGATGTATGAGCCTTCTGCGCTGCCTTAGCGGAGACTGGCATTACAGTTCGACTTTCATCGGCGGTATCTGGTTCGGCTGCAGGAATCGTCTCACCTCTTTGGGAAACGAAATTGAAACCTGTAATTTTCCCGAGCCACTTTTCAAAAAAATAGAAAATTCCTACAACGAACTCTTTTCGCATGCCGAAGGCGCCGAAAAGATTTAATAAAATTAAAAGTTTTCAGTTATTTGCAAAACATCTTTTTCCTTCAGTCAGTTCTCTGTTTTCTATTGAAATTTGAGTGTTTATGTCCTACACTGTAATTGGCGAATCGATTTTCTGCTTTCATCATCCATTCACAGTGTAAGACAAGGAGGAAATAATTTGTTAGAACTCATTCAAAAAATCAACGGCGTCCTCTGGGGATGGCCGACGATCATTCTGCTTCTTGGAACCGGGGTATTCTTCACCATTCGTACCGGCTGTGTACAGGTGCGACGCATGGGGCTTGCGTTCAAAGAAACTTTCGGCTTCCTGTTTGAAAAAGAAAAAAAAGAAAAGAAACCGGGCGAAGTTTCTTCTTTCCAATCTCTTGCAACCGCCATCGCCGCACAGGTGGGAACCGGTAACCTTGCCGGCGTCGCTACCGCACTGTACTCCGGAGGACCGGGAGCGATCTTCTGGATGTGGGTCAGCGGCTTTCTCGGTATGGGAACCATCTTCGCCGAGGCCGTCGTCTCTCAGAAATTCGTTCAATATCAGGACGGCGAAAAGATCGGGGGACCTGCATACTATATTCGTTATGGTCTGAAATCCAAATTCCTCGCAGGTTTCTTTGCCGTTGCGATCATCTTGGCCCTCGGACTGATGGGAAATGTCGTACAGGCGAACTCAATCGCCAATGCTGCGGATTCCGCTTTCGGACTTCCGAAGATCGTCACGGGAATCTTCGTTGCCATCCTCGTCATACTGATCGTCGGCGGAGGCGTCAGCCGCATCACTTCGGTCACTGAAAAAATCGTTCCTTTCATGGCGCTCTTTTATATTGTTGGAAGCCTTATCATCATCTTCAGCAATGCCGACAAGATCCTTCCGTCTCTTTCCATGATCGTCAGCTACGCCTTCAGTCCGCAAGCGATGGCCGGAGGAGCAGCCGGAGTGACGATGAAGACGGCCTTCCGCTACGGCGTCGCCAGAGGACTTTTTTCCAATGAGGCCGGCATGGGATCCACACCTCACGCTCATGCGCTTGCAAAAGTAAAGCATCCGGTACAGCAGGGACTTGTCGCAACACTCGGAGTACTTATCGACACGGGAATCATCTGTACCATGACCGCTCTCGTCGTGCTTACGACAGGAGCCTTGGAGTCCGGACTTACAGGAGCTCAGCTGACTCAGCAGGCCTTCACCCTCGGATTCGGCTCTTTCGGAACAAAGTTCATTTCGATCTGTCTGTTCTTTTTTGCTTTCTCGACCATTATCGGCTGGTACTTCTTCGGAGAGACCAATGTCAAATACCTTTTCGGAAAAATCGGCGTATGGCCTTTCCGCATTCTTGTCGTCCTCTTTATCATCTTCGGTACGACCGTTGAAGTTCCGCTCGTATGGGAACTCGCCGATACGCTGAACGCACTCATGGTCTTCCCGAACCTTATCGGGCTCTTGGCCTTATCTTCTCTGGTCGTGCTCATCAACCGTGATTTTGAGCAGAACTTCCTGAAAGGCAGACCCAGCGAACATATAAACAAAGAAACCGTCTAATTCAAACAATCGATTCGACCGACAAATAGGGGAGGCAGTGATCATGCTCTATGTTTTTTGCGGGGATTCTCCATCCGATAAATTGCAGCAAATGACAGAGCAGTTCTGCCTTCCCTATTCTTGTGTCCGCAGAGTTCGAAAAGGCTCTCTCCCCGTCATTTCCAAGTCAGACAAAATCCTGATCGCCATTGATATCGACGAATTTAGCGGGTCGGATATCCCTCTCCTCGAACTGATCGCCGCCGCTCGCCGGCAGTCTGACCACTACTTCGCGGGAGCAGTCGGCGCGATCCTCTGCTGCGGTTTTTCGATGCTCTATACCAAGACTTTCGCCAGCAAAATCGCTTTTCTCTGCAACGGCATGGGGCTCGCTTTCATAGGAAAGCCGGTGGTTGAAGCTCTATTGGAATATCGCAATTTCATGAACAAGCAAAAACAACTCCCCCTGCCTCTGAAAGAGATCTGCCTTCAGGACTGTAAGATCTTGGGAGAAAGGCTTTCCGATTTTCGTTCAGATTTTCGGCCGCACAGAATCACAGCCGTACATACGAGCCGCCCCGAAGTCTCCAACACCCATGCTCTCATGAATGAGATCCTGAGTCGTCTGTCCGCATATAAGACGACATTTTCCCTTCACGGAAAATCAATTATGGACTGCCGGGGCTGCCTTTTCAACCAATGTCTTTCACTTTCTTCCAAAGGACGCTGTTACTACTCCGAAGATATCCTCGATGAAGTGTTCCGCGATCTGGTCGATTCAGACAGCCTGATGATCGCCTGTCCGAATTACAATGACTCGATGCCCGCCAATTATTTTGCAATGGTCAACCGCATGACCTATATCTACCGCAGTCAGGATCTGAGTCAAAAATCCGTCTATGCGATCATCGTCTCCTCCAATTCCGGCTCCGACATGGTGGCCGCTCAGGTGATTTCCGCTTTTTGTTTTAACAAAGGCTTTCGTCTGCCTCCTTATTTTGCTCTCACAGGTCAGGCCTGCGACCCTCTCTCGATCCTCTCTCAGGAAGGGATCGAAGCAAGTATTGAGGAATACGCCTCAAGGCTCCGTTCCAAATAGCGACTCTGAAAAAACTTGCCAATTTTCATATCTTGGTTTAGTATATAATTAAGCAGAAGTTTTTTCCTTGTTCCGTTTTGAGCAAAACCCATGAAAGGCGGTATGAAAATGAAAATACACCAATCTGTCTTTGATGACAAACAAAAATCGAAAACTCATCTAAAAAAAATCCGGCTGATCATTCTTTCCGCAGTGATCGGTCTTTGCTACCTCGGCTGCGGAGGATCCGGCGGATACTATGATCAGGCGAAAAATGCAGAACCCATGACGGAGGAGACTAAGGCGGCAGAAGACAATTTTTACGGTGAAGAAAACGAAACTGATTCCGCCTCCGAATCTCCCTCCTCCGGTGCAGCGACGGGAGCCATTCCGAACCCTTCGTCCGTCTCTCAGAAACTGATCAAAACCGGAAACGCGAACCTGGAAGTAAAAGATGTAAAAAAAGCCTATGAAGAGATCAAAGCGATGAGCGAAAAATATGACGGCTACATCTTTGAAATGAATGAGTATTCGGGATACGATCACAAGACGATCGACTTGACTGTCAAAGTCGACTACCGAAAATTTGAAACGATGATGGCGGAGCTGGAACAGACGGGCAATGTGCTCTCCTCAAGTATGAGCACACAGGACGTCACAAGAGAGTATATTGACGTCAAAGCGAGAGTTGATACTCTGAAAATTCAGGAGACCACATTGAAGCAGCTCCTCTCAAAAGCCTCCGACGTCAAAGACCTGCTCGAGATCGAAACCGAGCTTCAGCGAGTCCGCGAACAGATAGAAGCCGCACAGGGAAGGCTCAACTATCTCAATGACGCCGTATCCTATTCAACGATTCATATCTCATTGACGACAAAAATCCTTCCGACGCAGACCGTCAAAAAAGAAGGAATCGGCGAACGTCTGGCTTTCGAGTTTCAGGACGGACTGGGATACTGGGGCGGCGTACTGATCGACTTCATCGGCGGAGTCCTCTGGCTCCTGCCTTTCCTGATCGTCGTCTTCGCTCTTTTGTTCGCTCTCCGAGAGAAATTGAAAGCTCTTCTCATCGCAATCTTTTCATCTCCGAAAAAGAATCTTCCTCCCTCCGCGCCTTCAGGTGCGAAGAAAAATCAAATCCAACAGCTTAAGAAGGAAGATTCGAGTCAAAGCAAAGAAAAATAAAGATTCTCTCAAAATAAAAAGAGCTGACCTGAAAGTGAGTTTTTGAGAGAAAGCGAACATTAAAATGGCTAAATTTCAACATTTTATTTGTTGAATTTAGCCATTTTTCCGCTTTTTCAGGGCTTTTAAGTCATGTCTGAATTGAAAATTCTAAAAAACGACTCTTTTGATCACAACCCTGTTTTTTCCGCTGTTTTTCGCCTGATAAAGCGCGATATCCGCATTTCGCAGCAAGTAAGACTTTTTAGTCCTGTCCGGTGCATCTGTCGTTGAGACGCCAATGCTGATCGTCAATCTTTTCAAAGGCGCTTTTTCATTTTTCAAATTGAGATCAAAGATGTCGCAGCGTATTTTTTCCGCAAGCTGCCGACTCTCCGGCATATCCAGACCGCTGCAGGCGGCGATAAATTCTTCTCCGCCGAAACGCGCACACAGCCCGCCCGCCGAATCTATATTTTCCCTTATCGTATGCGCCACTTTCTTCAGAGCCTCATCCCCTTCAAAATGGCCGTAGGTATCATTATAAAACTTAAAATCATCAATATCAAACATGAACACCGTCATACTTTTACACTCTGCTTTCGCCTCGTCGAAAAGATCCAGCACTTTTTGCTCAAAATCTCTTCGGTTACTGATCTGCGTCAAACCGTCAAGAGAGGAAAGCCTGTCAAGTTTTCGATTTGCGTCTTTAAGTCTTTCCTGGGTCTCGATATGCTCTTCGATCTCATTTTCAAGTTTCCAAGACCGAACCGCATTGTTTAGCGCTATGGCAAGATAAGGCTGCAATTCCTCCAAAAAAGCCAATTGTTTCGGCGGATAGGCATTTTTTTCAATCGCTTGGATCGAAAACATACCGATGAGCCGCTCCTCGACCTGAAGAGGCATGAACGCCACTGAACTGGGCCTTGTTCCTTTCCCAATATGAAGCAGATTTCTCTGTTTGAAATCGGGATCGCCCGAAACATCATTCGATACGATGAGCCGATTGGTGCGATAACAATCCGCGAACACACTGTTCGGATTATCAATATCGAGGCAAAATTCCTTTCGCAGCCGCCCTCCGACATAGTTTACAACAGAGCGCAGCTGATTTTTCTCCGGCTCCGCAACCATCAGAATAAAGGTGTCCACTCTCAGATTTTCCTTGAGTTTTTGCAGGATCAATTCGACGACTTTTGAGAGATTCAAAGATGAAGTCAACTGTTTTCCGATCTGATTGATGACGTCAATCCGACGATATGTCTCTTCAAGAGCATATCTGTTTCGAACAGCTTCATCGGCAATCATTTCAAATTCAGTTCTCCTGGCTTCCGCCTCGATCAGATTCTCGTTATTTTTTATGATCCCTTCAACGACAAGAAGAGAATCGAGCTGCTTCTGACGAACACCTCCGATATCCTCCTCCAAAAGCTCGATGTATTTTTTTGTAATCCTTTCAAGATTCTGTTGATCTCCGATATCAAGATAGTATTTCCTCAAAGAAGCATAGATACGCTTTTTCATGAAGGGATTTCCCTTGAATTCCATACTGTCGATCTCTTTCAGTTCCTGAGCGTACAAATCCGTATCCAAATCGAACTCCTGGCAATACGCAATATACTCATCCAAAATCGCAGCATGCTTGTCGATGTTTGAACTTGGGACGAGCGATCTCCACTGAGTATACCATCCCTTAGCCTCCGAAAAATCACGAATATGGAACGCATGGCAAAGTTCAGCGGAATAAAATGCATGGACTGCATCAGAGTCCACAGTCTCCCTGTCTATCTTCCGGATATCCTCCAAAGCCCTTGCCGCTTCCTCCGGTCTCTTCATCCTACAAAGAACACGAATGAGATCGCTCATATACAAAATAAACTTCGAACGATAGCGGAGCTGATTGCTTCCTCCCTTTTTCAAAGCATCTATCGCAAGGGTCAAATATTCATAGGTTTTTTTATCCGCTTTCAATATATTGTAGATTGATGCGATGTTTTTATATGCCGTCGAAGTCATCTCCATCAATCCGTGACTCTCTTCCGTTTTTATCACCGCATAGTAGTATTCAATCGCTCTCTCCCAAACGCCGAACACATAGTAGAGATTTGCGATCATATTCTGGTTTGCAGCAAGAAGCCTCCAGAGTTTAAGAGCCTTGCAGCGATCTGCCAAAGTCGTGCAGAGAGAAAGCACTTGCTCATTTTCTTCTTCGATTGTGAATATCATTGCGCGAGCTGTCTGAACATGAGCGCGGAAGACAAAATCTTCTTCATAACGCTCCGTTTCGGACAGCTCTTCTATCAGGCGTTTCGCCCGCCTGTGATCTGTCAGAACATCAAAAACAAAATAATCATAGAGATCATCGGAGTTCAGATGCAGATATTTCTCCCTATCCATACCATCGCATCCCTCCCTGTCTTAAATATTGATTACCGGAATCATACTGTCTTTTCATATCCATATCCCGTATTTATATCATTTGAACTCCAATTGTCCGAGAGTTTTCATCGTCGCAGCATCCGTCGCCATGATCTTATTGCCGGAAAGACTGTAGATCGTATCTCCGATATAGATAAGACGCCGGATCCTGTCATTATAGTCGTGCTGATACGGATTGAAATTCTCGAAATGAGTGATCTTTCCTTTTTCTTCCAGCTTATCCCGACTGACCTTATAGAGATAGGCTCCCTGAAAAACTTCCTCTCCATATTCGGGAATATCATATCTGCGATCTGTTTTATTTTCTTTTTTCACCTTGGCTACGCTGATCGGAAAACCCATCAGCCCTCTCTTTGCATCATACATCAGAGCCTTATGATTGTAAATCAGTTCCGACTCCGTCCCCCTGTCGCCGATGACGACGACGTCTTTCTCCACCGGTTTGCTGACGTCGCTCACATCGAAAATGGCGATCTTCATTCCGAGGTAAAATGCTGTGTTCTTCGAATTGTTGATCGTATCCTTTCCAAATCCGATTACAGTGTTCTCATCATAAGGATGCAGATATTCACTGACACCCGGAATTTTGAGATATCCCAGAATCTTCGGCTCTTTCGGAGTTTTCAAATCGAGAACGAAAAAGGGATCGATATTTTTGAAAGTGACCATATAGGCTCGATCTCCCATGAAGCGTACCGAGTGGATCTTTTCTTTCGGCGCGATATTCTCGATCTTCCCGACTCTCTTCATATTCGAATCAAAGATGTAAAGCGAGGATCCCTTCTCATACTCATGGAAATCCGTCGTGAAAGCGACCCGAAAATACCCCTCTTTTTCATCCATCGAAAACTGATTGAGCAACCAGCCTTCAATCGTCGCTTCCGCTTTATATTTGATCTCCGTTCCCTGTATCTCAAATTTTTTGATATTCGTTTTCACTTTTTGCTCCGGATAAAACCCGAAATTGAATACTTCTCCGCCTTCCGGCCGGGCCATCCGAAGCATGGGGTAATATCTTTGCTTCAAATAACTTAAATAAAGACTGTCTCTTGACATGAAAAGGGTTTCCTGCGTTCCCACAAAACTCGTCATATTCATTTCGGCGTTTCCGCTCAGATCCGTTCCGGAGATGAACACGAGAGAAGCAGAGGCGCATCCCGGAAAGATCAGGATCTCTTTCGGATCGATTTTCTTCCCCTCCTGCGACGCCCTTGTATCTCGGTAGACCGGATACTTCGGGTTTTCCCCGTAGAGATGATCGGAAGACAGAAGATAGATACGGGATTCTTTCTTTCTTGATTCAAAATACTGACCGGGCTGTTTGAGCTCTCTGATCATCTTCGGTCTGCTTCTGTCTTTCATATCGTAGATCTTGCTCAGAGTACAGGTTTTACCTTTTTCAAATCCGGATCCGATCACGATCAGCTGATCCTTCTCTACATAGATCGCCTGAGGGTGAAACAGATTTTTTTCATAAGTAATTTCCGAGACATTCTCCATCGTGCTCTTTCGCGTTTCCACGATCAGGATCTTATCCTCTTTCAGGTAATAGATATATTTTCCGTCTGTCTTGACGATATCGGGCTCGTCGATCCCTTCTACCTGTATATTCGTTCGGCTGAAATCCGGCAAGCTCTCATTCGCCGACTGCAAAGCCGCACTCTCCTTGGTATTTTTGGCTGCATCCACAGCCGCCTCTTCCCTGAAATAGGGCGTCGGATAAATGAGGGACGCAGACAGCCTGTCAAGATTTTCCTTCGTGCCGACATAGGCCTGCTTTGTGTATTTTTCGATCTTACAGCCCTCGTCTCCCTTGACAAGGCGCACCTTGACTTCCTCCATATCATAAAGAGGAACCACGACGACTTCCCTCTCTCCGACAGCCGTCAACAGCACTTCGACCGGATTGCCCTGTTCGTCTTCAAATTTGATATTGTCATAGAGTTTTTTCGCATCGATCTTTTGGTCGTATTTCAGCAGAAGATTTCCGCTCAAATCCACTTTTGTCTCCGCGCATCCTATCACTGTCCTTCCCAATAAAAAGACTGCTGTGAGAGAAATCAGACTCCATATAAAGCCTTTTGATTTTCTCATCTGACACACCTCCCGTTCCGACTTGCAAAACAATAAGATTTTTCTCTTTCTTAAGGATAATTCTATCACAAATGAGCCTAAAATGCACCCCCTGTTGCTATTTTTTCATTCTTTATTGCATTTTGAGCGTGAAAAAAGGAAGTGTCGGCTCTTTGCTTTCCCTTCCTCTTTGATGATTTTATTTTCTTGTTTTACTTTGACAAACACTAATTTCCACCGCATCTGTTGGATCATTTTACAAGCAAGTCCGCGTTTGCTCCTACCTCCCTTACAAATCAAAATTTTCATCAACTACAGTTTGCAAATCATAATATAGTCTCCTTCATTTTCATGAGCCACTTCAAAACCTGCTTTTTTATACATACGCACTGCATAGTTCACCTTTTGGATCGATAATGATACTTGCTTGTATTCCTGTTCTTTCAAAGTCAAAAGAATTTGATTCATAAGTCCTGTCCCAATACCCAGATTTCTATACTCCTTGAGCAGTGAAATGGAAAGAGACGGTGTGTCGTCATCAACATGACCATAATCATTTATTATCCGAGTCCATACGGCCCCTACTACCCTTCCCTCCACTTCCGCAACATAACAAAGATCATTTTTCTTACCAAAATCTGAAACATATATTTGTAAATCCGGATGTTTTATAATATCTTTGGGTGGCGCCGGTACTCCTTCAGGAATAAAAATAGCCTCATATAGAAATATATCCAATAGTTCAATTTCACACTGTTTTAATTTTCTTATTTTATAATTCATCTTACCCTCCGATTTATGTTCCATAATTTTCTTATAAATCGGCTGTAATTCCGCACATGGGATACCTCCACGATTCAAGTAATGTTCTTATTACAGATTTCAATTTGTCAATTTTCCTTCTATCTCATTATATCACTTTTCCCATATTTTGCCAGCCATTCCAAAAGATACGCTCTCTTTGAATATACTCTCAAGGACCGCTCCTTTTTCATAAATCCTCTTATCTCACTCTTTTCGTTTCTGCTCGCTTCATTTTCGTTTTAAGACTTACAGTTCATTGCTATTCTTCTGTGCCATTTCTTCTCGCCTCGCTATCTCTTCTTCAATGGATAATTTTATTTTTTTCTTCGTTTCCGCCATCTTGTTCTCCTTTCTTGGCATAAAAAAAAGAGATAACATTTCTGCTATCTCTCATTTGTATTAACATACTTAATTTGCAAGAAGTCTTAATGCTCTTTCTTCACCTTCCTCTATCGCAAGTTCCACACTCCTCACCGCAAGATCCAGCAGTTTTTTGGAGTTCTCCCTTAACCTTTTGCTCTCCATTACAAGTTCACTGATGACCCTCTGTTGATCCATATCAAGGATGGGAATTTTGACCTTTTCAATCTCCGATTTTTTCCAATGGTTGATAACAGAGCCGCCCGCGTCTCTCTCCGCTTGCATTCTCACAATAAATGAATTTAGGACAAGAGTGAGATATTCCGGCATAATTTTCTTGTTATTTGTACTTAGGTGAAGGATTGCAGATGAAGTAATAATATCTTCATCGTTATCAACCTTGTATGCAATGCCTACCGTACCATCTTTTGAAAGTAAGATAGTATCTTTTTTAGGTCTTATTGTATCCTTAAACCGTTTCGCAGAAAGATAAATCTTAGGATTTGTTATTCCAAATTTTGTGAAGTCCCCCACTCTAATAAAAGGAATTCCTTTTTCCTCATAATTATCACTCCCCGGCTCAACAGATTTTGCAATAGTTACTAACTTACCCAAACAGAGGGACTCACTTTTCCCGATTTCTTCAAACAACCGATCATACTTTTCGTCATAATGTTCGCTATCTAATCGTCCCGTTTTAGCAAAAGTTTCGCTTAAATTTTTAATCGTGTAATTCTTCGGCTTTGATAACTCATCAAATAATCCAAGCTCCTCGTACAATCTGAAAATAGCAAGCCGAATAAAATAAGTCGCTCTTTCTTCATAATATTTTACTGTCTGTCTGTCTGTCTGTCTCT
>JAUMYL010000001.1 GCA_030528675.1 Peptostreptococcaceae bacterium | reverse complement strand
GATCTCGAGATTGCACGCGACTTCCTGCGCAGCTATCTTCCGAAAGCGCTCTGTGAGAACATGGATTTTTCCAGTCTGAGCATCCAAAAAGACAGCTATGTGGACGGAAAACTGCAGGAATATTTTTCGGATATTCTCTACCGCTTTCGCCTGAACGGCCAAGAGGCCTATCTGTATCTGCTCTTTGAGCACAAAAGCTATCCGGATGCGGATACCGCCCTGCAGCTTTTGACTTATATCGTGCAGATCTATCAGGGACTGCGCAAACAGAAACGAAGGGGTCTTTTGCCGCCGGTGATTCCCTTTGTATTTTACCATGGGCGAGAGCCATGGAAAACCGGGACGAAATTTTCCGAGAGAATCGAAGGATACGCAGAGCTTCCGGAGGAGGTTTGCCGCTACCTTCCGGATTTTGAATATCTGCTGTACGATCTGGCCCGCTATCCGCAGGAGCGCCTGCAAGGAGAAATCCCGCTGCTGATTTTTCTGCGGATGCAAAAGAGCATTTTCGCGGAGGGAGAAGAACTGTTCCGGACCCTGTCCGATACGCTGCGTCTTTTGGAAAAACTCTCGGACAAGAAACGAAAAGAAAGTCTGTTTGAACTGATGATCCGCTATCTGTTTTATGCCAGAGACGATGTGGAGCTGGAAGAAGCCACGCAGGAAGTGTGTGCAATCTCGCAGGAGAGGGGGAAACAACTCATGACAATCGCCGCCAAATTATTGCAGGAAGGCTGGGAAAAAGGGAAGATCGAAGGAAAGCGCGAAGGAAGATTAGAAGGACGGTTAGAAGGAAAGCGTGAAGGAAGACTCGAGGGAAAGCGTGAAGGAAAACTGGAAGAAGCTCTGTTGATTGCGGAAAATATGCTGCGTATGGGAGCCGAGGAGGAGTTTGTCACGAGGGCGACCCAACTCAGCCGGGAAGAGGTGCAGGAGATCCGCAAGAAACTCAGTCAGGAAAAATAAACAAGGGGCGAATTCCTTTAGCAGGGGGTTCGCCTTTTATGTAATAGTATTATCCGTTTTGATCCGGTTCATGACAGCGTGATTTTGCATGATTGTCCTGCAATCTTCGTTTTGCTATTATAGAAATATAATTATTTGTAATAATACCCAATTAAATTGCCATACGACGAAATGAAAATATGATCTATACTCTGAAATTTATCGAGCATATGTTGAAATATTGGCTGTCAATTTGAATAGAGTTTAGTATTACAGGAACGGGAGGAAAAATATGAAAAAGAGAACTGTGTTCGCAGCGCTGCTGGTCTTGTCTCTCATAGTATCAGGCTGCAGCGAAAGGGGAAAACAGCCCGAAGGAGAAGGCGGTGAGAAAACCGCCGTTCAGAATGAAACCGGAAACGAAGTTGGTCAAAACGGGAGCGGAACCGAGCTTGCAGAGAAAGAGTCCTGTGCGATGCGCTGGGACAGGATTCTTATGGTGAGAGTCAAGGGTGAAAACTATTTAGACAGCGGTTATGTCAGTTCTGCAGCGCGCTGCGGTGTCCCGGACGGACAGATCCGCTCGTCCGTCGACAAAAGTCAGCTTCCAAAAGAAGAGGATCAGTCCAATTTCGGCTCCGGCTATAATTATCAATTCTGTGGGGAAGAGGGGATTCTTGTGGTAGAGATTGACGGCAGGCAGGCCATCTTCGTCAGGGAAGAAAAAAGGCAGGGGACAGACATCCCTTCGAATGTCGCCCATTTCGGAGCGGAACGGATCGGCAAGGGTGAGCGGGGCGGTTTACTCCTGCGTCTCACAGAGATTTCGGCGGATTTTCAGCATCTGAAACTGCAGACAGGGGATGAAATTTTCGTGGCTGAGGACGGGCTTGCGGTTTCTTTCGAAGAGTCCGTTTTGGAGGAAGGCACAGCTGTACAGCTTTGGTTTGACGGAAAGGTCAAAGAAGGCTCTCCGAAGGAGATCGAGAAGGTGTATCGGATAGTCTACTGATATGTTTTCTTGGTTCATGGCTTTTGTGTTGTAGAATGCAGCGAAAACATTTTTGTTGCATTTTTTTGGAGACTGCTCCGCCATAAGAGTTTCAATGTATGAGGATTAAATTGAAATGGCTTCACCCGGAGAGCTGCCGGCAGGTCTGTCTTGAATCCGGAAAGCAGTGATTTGAAGAAGGGGGCTTTCAGATGGTACATATCGTGTCCAAGCAAAAGTACAAGCAGGCGGTATCGCTGCTTGCCACAGCCGGTTCAATGGTTCAAATGGTCGGAAATGCTCTTGCTGCGATCTTCGTTTCGCTCATAGGCTATAGCCGACCCTGCTCATCAACTCGGCAAGTTATTTCGTTTCAGCGATATCCTCAAGTAAATTAAATCGGTCCTTCTTTGGGGAGCTGCCGCCTTTTTCAGAACCGTAGCCTCTCTTTTATTGATGTCGGAATTGGCTGTTGCCTCCGATGAGAAGATGATCGGCAGGGTAATGGGCTTCTTTATGCTGGTCACCTCTGTTTCGATGTTCCTGTCTCGCCTATTGTCAGGGGTGCTTGTGGACTGTTTGGGAGCCGCAGTGATTTTTCTGCTTGCCGGGTCGGTGTTCCTTGCTCTGGGAATGATCAGTTTTAATAGAAAATTAGGGCAGTTTTCAGAGTAGAGGCTGGGATCCGCATCTTTGAGAGGTTTTCTTGTTTCGGTATTGTAATCCTCCATGTTTCGTCCTCTTGACCGGAATAGCAAAATGATATATAATGAAAAATCATATATTTAGCCTTTGCTAATTCACTTTGATGAAGGGAAAGGAGGCGTACATGCTGAATGAAATATTTTGTCTATTCCCAAGCGGATTACATTGATTTTTATAAGGCGGTTTCCTCCTCTGTACGCACTGACGGGAGGGAAACCGTTTTTCATATCGCCCCTTCTTACGGGAGCGGAAGGGTCACTCTTTTTCATATCTCCGAGCACTCGAATTTTCTGATGTTCGATATCTGCTTTTCTGAAACGGTGGAGATCATATATGAGCTGCCCCACGATCATTTTGAAATCGCTTATTGTGTAAGAGGTGGCTGCCTATTGATGGAGGGAAAGAAGAAAAAGGACATTACTCCCAATACGATGACTCTTTCTATGGCGGCCATGACAAAAGAACCGGTGAAGGGCATCATGGTAATCCCAAAGGGTATTCGGTATGTGAATCTGGCCTTCGCCTTTTCAAAAGAGACCTGCCGTCACTATTTCGGAAGCGTCGGTTCGAACTTATGGAATGCCGCGTTAAACAAAGGCGGCGGAAAAGAACAGTTTTTTTTGAATCAGGAGTTTTTGCCCCAGGTGCAAAATGCCTTTTTCCAGATTCAAAGCTGCGCCATCAGGGATATTAACGCAAAATGTCTGTTCATCGAGAGCCGCATTTCAGAGATCATCTCTTATATCTGCGCGGCGGGATTGAGGGAGGAACCGCCGGGCATAGATGCGTTTGAAAAGGAGCAGATCCAAAAAATCCCCTCCCGCATGACAGAGGATTTTCTCAATCCTCCTACGATTTCACAGCTTTCAAGGGAGCTTGGAGTCAATATCACAAAACTGAAAAAGGGCTTTAAGCATCTCTACGGCACGACCATATACGGGTATCACAAAAGAGCGAAGCTGGAGCATGCGCGGGATCTCTTGCTGAATACAGAGCTGACGATTTTGGATGTCGCCCAGAGGTCGGGGTATATCAGCCAAAGTCAGTTCGGCGCCGCATTCAAGGAGGAATTTGGAGTTACTCCGTCGGATGTACGGAAAAACGGCTTCTAAAAAATCTTTTTCAGATAATCTTTCACCCAATCGAAAGAGACTTTTGCGCAAAGGCAAAGTTATAATAATCCTGCGGTTAGATTAAACTAATCACAAGATTACCGAAAGAGAGTCCGCGTCGGCGAATGATTTTTGAAGTTTGTCTGCAATCTGTAATCCTGTGATTAGATCAAACTAATCACAGGATTATTTTATTTGGAGAGGAGGATTTCTTTGAACAACGGAGTGAGAATCTTATTTCGATTTTTGAGCCCCAAAGGACAGAGACGGCTCTGTTTATCCGGTTTCTTTGCGGTTTTGTCCGCCGCCTTCAGTCTGCTGCCTATGCTTGGTCTGTATCTGATCTTGAGTGTCATTTTAGGGGGGCGTGATTTTAACGAGTGCCTGCCGGGAATCTGTGTTTCCCTCTCAGGTATTTTTCTGCAAGTCCTCTTTCATACAGTATCGACCCGGCTTTCTCACCGCACTGCCTTTGACGCTCTGTATGAAATCCGAAGCCGGATCCTGCAAAAGCTGTCGAGAGTCAATCAGGGATACCTGGACGAGAACCCGGCCGGTAAACTGAAAAGTATGCTCTTTGATGATGTGGAACAGTTTGAGATGTTTTACGGTCATCACTTCCCGGAAATATTGGGCGGTCTCTTCGTTCCCATCATCATGGGGATCTGCATGATCGTTCTGGACATTCGCATTGCTCTTACTCTTTTTCTGCCCGTTGCCGTTTTTGTGCTTTGTCTCCGTTCTATGGGAAAAATGCAAAACAAAAACTTCCCGGGGATGTTTCAGACCTCGCAGGCGATGAATACGGCAATGGTGGAATTCATTCACGGGATCAAGGAGCTGAGGATATTCTCGGTGGAAGAACAGACGTATTTTCGGTTCGAGCAGGCGGCAAAGGATTATCGGCAGTTCATGGTGAAGTGGTTTCGGGATTCCAGGCATCTTATGACGATCAACACCGTCGTTATGAGCTCCGGCATCGTGTTTGTGTTTCCGGCTGCGGGATATTTGTACCTGCAGGGGGCCTTCGATCTTTCCCGTCTGCTGCTGTATTTGTTCATCGCTCTTTGCTTTGTGGCCCCCTTATCGAAGACGGCGATTTATGCGCATATGCTCCACTTGAACGCTCAGATCGCGGAGCGTCTGAATGCCTTGCTGATGTTGCCTGAACTGGATGCCCCCGAGGATTTCAAAGAATTGAAAAATCATTCCCTTACATTGGAAAATGTGTCCTTTGCTTATGGAGAAAAAGAAGTGCTGCACGGCATCTCTTTTCAGGCGGAAGAAAATACAGTGACGGCTCTTGTGGGACCTTCCGGCAGCGGAAAAAGCACCATCGCCAAGCTGATAGACCGCTTCTGGGATGTAAAAGACGGTATGATTCGCATTGGAGGCGTCGACATTCGGGAGTTGCCGCGGAAACAGCTTGCGAAAACCGTTTCTTTTGTAACGCAGGATATTTCCCTCTTTGAGATGTCCGTCCGGGAAAACATACAGCTCGGAAATCCGAAGGCCTCCTTTGATGAGGTCGTGAAAGCGGCTGAGGCCGCCTGTTGTCATAATTTTATTATGGACTTGCCGGAGGGCTATGATACAAAACTGGGAAAGGGAACCTTGCTGTCCGGCGGGGAAAAGCAGCGGATTTCTCTGGCGCGTGCGATTCTGAAAAATGCGCCGGTGCTGGTTCTCGATGAAGCAACCGCCTATTGTGATCCCGACAACGAGGCGGAGATGCAAAAAGCGCTCTCCGCTCTTGCCAAAGGAAAAACCGTGATTGTCATTGCGCACCGACTTTCTTCTGTCACTGACGCAGACCAGATCCTCCTGATCAAAGACGGACGTTTGGAGGCCTGCGGCACACATGAGGATCTGCTGGATCAATCCGCGGCGTATTTTAATATGTGGCGGGCTTTTGCCCTGTCTGAACAGTGGTTTGCGGGGAGGAAAGAATATGTATAAGAGAATCCGACGAATCTTGCAGATTGCCGGTCAAAAGAAATCCGCCTTGATGGCGGCGGTGTGGTTCAACATACTGAAAGCCTTTTGCGCCGGCGGAACCTATATTACGCTCCTTTTTGCCCTGACGGATTTGATTTCCGGCAGTTTTGAAAGCCGGAAGCTGCTTTTTTACAGCGGGATCTTCGCTGCTCTTCTGGTGTTGAAGTATGTGTTTGAGTATGTCGTAAACAGTCTGCAGTCCTCGGCGGGCTATGAAATGATCTGTGACCTTCGCATGAAAGAGACCCGCAGGCTTACGACGTTTCCTTTGGGAGACTTTCAAAGAGAAGGTGCGGGAAAACTGACCTCCGTTTTCACCAATGATATGAGTTTTGTGGAGATGTACTGCATCAGCACCGTATCCGGCTTTGTCGCAGGTCTTACTGTCTGGATCTGCACCTCCGTCGTGATGCTGATCGCGGACTTCCGCTTGGCGCTATGCGCAATGGCGGGATTTATCCCGGCCTTTCTTGTATATCGGGACAGCAGAAAAAAATTTGCTCGCTATGGAAAGCGGCGGCAGTCGGAGAGTCAAAACTGTATCGGAAGTATGCTGCAATACCTCGCCGGTATGGAAACGATCCGATCTTATCAGATGACAGAGCGTATTTTTCATGAAATGGATGAAGGACTGCGGGGATATAAAGAGGCTTCGGCGGACTATGAGCTCAAAGTGCAGGTGCCGATGATGTGGTTTCAGCTTTTTGTGCGCCTGGGAATGGCGCTGATCTTCGTGTGCGGTCTCCTGTTCTACTTTGCAGGGATGACCCCGCTTTCGATATTTCTGTTTTTCGCTGTCATCAGCTCCAGTTATTATCAGCCGGCAGAATCGCTGCTCCTGGATTTTGGAACCTTGAATCTCATAGATATCAGCCTGGATCATATTCAGGAATTGCATGATAAAAAGCCTCTTTCTGACAGAGGGAATAAAAGGGCCTCCTCCCATGAACTGAGAGCGGAACAAGTTTCTTTCGCCTATGAGGGCAAAGCGGAAGATGCAGTGCAGGACGTCAGCGCCATCATTCCCGAACACGCCTTTACGGCTCTGGTCGGACCCTCCGGAAGCGGCAAGACGACGCTTCTTCTCCTGTTGGCACGGTTTTGGGATCTGAGAAAAGGTTCGGTCAAGCTCGGGGAGACGGACGTCAAAAACATCCCCTATAAGGAACTTTTGAAACATTTTTCTTTCGTTTTTCAGGAGGTCTATCTCTTTTCGGGTACGGTCATGGACAACATCCGAATGGGAAGGCCGGACGCGTCGCGGGAAGATATTGTTGCAGCGGCAAAGGCCGCCTGTTGTCACGATTTTATTACGGAAATGCCTGAGGGCTATGATACTTGGATCGGCTCCGGGGGAAGCACCCTGTCCGGCGGTGAAAAACAGCGAATTTCCATCGCACGGGCGATCTTGAAGGATGCACCGATTATTTTAATGGACGAGGCACTTTCCGGCATAGATCCGGAAAATGCCCTTGAAATTCAAAGAGGACTGGACAGGCTGACAAAAGGGAAAACCGTTGTCATGATCGCCCATACCCTCTCCCATATTCGCTTCGCGGATCAGATCCTCGTGATGGAAGACGGGAAAATAGCGGAGGCGGGCACCCACGACGACCTGCTGACAAAGGAAGGGCTCTATATGGAACTGTGGGAAAAAGAACATGGGATGAAAAGGTGGAAGCTCCATGTTTAGGCCGCGAAAGCCGGATCCTCGGGTATGGATGTTGTTTGCCGCCGCCTCAAGTATGTTGGCGTTCATGCTGCCAAAAGGAAATCTTCTTCCGACTTATACCGTCGGAATGGTATTGCTGGGTGTACTGCTCCTTCTTGGAGAGCGAAAAACCGCATTAAAAGCGGCTCTCCCCTATCTGGCGATCCTTGGATGGGAGCGGATGGCAGAGCGATTTCAGCTGCCCGCTGCGGGGGCGGCTTTCTCCATGATTAAAATCATCGTACTGATGTATGAGCCGCCGCTGCTATGCGGGCGAATCCTTGCAAGGGCGATTAAACTGAGCGAGCTGCTTACCGCTTTAGCCAATATGCGGATTTCCGGAAAACTGATCCTGCCGCTTGCGGTCGCATTCCGGTATTTTCCGACGCTGAAAACGGAGGCGAGAAGTATACGGGAAAGCCTGCTGTTAAGAGATATGAAGCCCTCTCTTCTCCATCCGCTTCGCTCGATGGAAAACTATTTGATCCCGCTTTTGATGCGGAGCCTGAAAGTGAGTGATGAGCTGTCGCGATCCGCTCTTTGCAGAGGGTACAGCCTGGAGGGCAGCCGAGGCGCGCTGACTGCTGTCGCTTTGCAGCCCTCGGACTATGCCTTGTTTGCAGCCATCCTCTTCTGGGCTGTGCTGCTTTGGAAATGGGCAGGTGGTTCTATTGGTTGAGATAAAGAATCTGACTGTGAAATACGCCGAGGCGGAAGCGGAAAGTCTATATCGGTTTTCATTATCTGTAAAAAGCGGCGAATGCGTGCTGCTGACAGGAGCTTCCGGCTGCGGCAAAACGACCCTGACCCGGTGTCTGAACGGGCTTATTCCCAACTTCTATTCCTGTGAAATGCAGGGAGAGATCTTCCTTGACGGTGAGCGGATTTCCGCTATGAACATGAAAGAAATTGCCTCCTTGACAGGTTCTGTGTTTCAGGATCCCAGATCACAGTTTTTTACGCTGGATGTGGATTCAGAGATCGCGTTCCCCTGTGAGAATCTTGGGCTGTCGCAGGCTGAAATCCAAAAAAGGGTGCCGGAGGCCGCAGAGCTTGCCGGTGTCCGGCGTCTGCTCGGGAGAAAGGTCATGGAGCTTTCCAGTGGACAGAAGCAAAGCGTCGCCATTGCCTCCGCCTGTGCGCCGGATCCGAAAATCCTCGTTCTGGATGAACCCTCCGCGAACCTCGACAGGGAAGCGACCGGCCGCCTGAAGCAGATCCTTTTGAGGCTGAAAAGCACAGGCACGACGATCCTTGTTGCCGAACACAAAATCTATTGGCTGTCGGGGCTTTGTGATCGAATGATCTATTTGGAGAAGGGGCGAAAACGCATGGAACTTACCGCAAAGGAGTTTCAGCGCATGCAGATCGACGAAAGCAGGCGTCTTGGCTTGCGCTGTGTTTCTCCTTATCGGCGGGAAATGGGAGAGGCGGCCCCTTTGGATGTTGCCGAAAAGCTGAAAGGGGAACAAATTTTCTTCCGTTATCGCAAAGGATCTCCCGTTTTTGAGGAACTGTCCTTTTCCCTGCCGCCCGGCGAGGTGATCGGGATTGTCGGAGAAAACGGCGTCGGCAAAAGCACTTTGGCGAGGCTGTGCGTCGGGTTGGAACAACCGCAAAAAGGAGTTGTTCTCTTGGACGGAAAAAAGTCCGGCAAAAAGCAGCGGATTCATAAATCCTACTATGTGATGCAGGATGCGGACTATCAGCTTTTTTCCGACAGCGTATCAGGCGAGCTGACAATCGGGAAGGAGGAGGATCAAGAGGCCGGCGAGCAGGCCTTGCAGATATTGGAGCGGTTGGGAATCCTCTCATACAAGGATCGGCATCCGGGAAGTCTTTCCGGTGGGGAAAAACAGCGCCTCACCATTGCCGTCGCATTGATGAAGAGCTCGGAAATCCTGCTGCTTGACGAGCCCACCAGCGGGCTGGACGGGAGGAATATGCTGCGGGTCTCCGAGCTGCTGAAAGCTCTGGCACAGCAGGGAAAAACTGTGCTGGTGATTTCTCACGACGCAGAATTTCTCCTTGAAACCTGTGACAGGCTGCTGCATTTAGAGCGCAGTAGAGCTCCCGCGCTGATTCCTTTTTGCAGGGAAAACCGGGAGCGGATTGATCAAATTTTATTTTCGGAAAAGGAGATGGAACCATGAATCATGATGTAAAAAAAGAGAAATTAGAGGTCAAGGATCTCGTCCTGATCGGCATAATGGCGATTTTGCTGTATGCTTGTATGTTTGCCGTGGTCCTGATTTTGGGCATGAACCCGGTGACGTATCTGTTTGCACCGGGTATTTCCGGAATCCCGGCGGGTATCGTTATGATGCTGCTGCTTTCAAAAGCGCCGAAAAGGGGAGTTTTTTTCCTCGCCTGCGCAGTTGTCGCCGTATTCTTTCTAATGATGGGAAGACTGCCGCTGGATGTGATCACACTGCTTGTTTGCGGACTGATCGGGGAGCTGCTCTATGGAGCGCTGGGGCGGAAAAGTTTTCGCGGGATGGCGGCGGCGCACGCAGTCTACACCTGCGGTCTGACGCTGGTTGCTTTTATTTCCGCCCTCCTCCTGAAAGTTGCCTTTGCAGAGGCATTTGCCATGTATGGCGAGAGCTATATCAGCAAACTGATCGCATTGGTGACGCCGCTCAGCCTGGCCGGACTCTGCCTGTTTTCTGCAATCTGCGGCGTGATCGGCGCCTATATCGGAAAAATCCTGCTGAAAAAGCATTTTGAAAAAGCGGGAGTCCTTTGATGAGCCGCCGATTTACTTGGAATACATACTGGTGGAGGAGACTCCTCCGTCCACGGGAAAAGCGCCTCCGGTGATATAAGAAGCTTCATCGCTGAGGAGGAAGGCTGCCATATGAGCGATTTCTTCGGGGCGGCCGATACGGCGGAGGGGAATCCGGCCGGCTTTTACTTTTTTATGAAAAGATGGTATGATGGAAGCAGCAGGAAAGAAGAAGGATGATAGGAGGCGCCGAGGATGAATGAATATAAACCGCCTTTCCATATGACAGACAGGATAGCCTGTCTGCTGGCTGAGATCAGTGAGCGGGTCGGAAGGATCACCGCCGTGCAGGGAAAGATCAATCCTCATTTGCGCAGGACGAGCCGAGTTCGTACCATCCATTCTTCTTTGGCGATAGAGCAAAATTCTCTTTCTCTGGAACAGGTGAGCGCCATCATTGACGGAAAGAGGGTGCTGGGTCCCTCTCACGAAATCAAAGAAGTACAAAATGCTTACGAAGTCTATGAGATGATGCTGCGATTGAATCCGGAGTCCGTCAGTGATCTGCTGACGGCGCACAGAATGATGATGCAGGGACTGATTGCCGAAAACGGAGTTTTTCGCAGCCGTGGTGTGGGGATTTTTGATGGCGAACGTCTCGTGAACATGGCGCCGCCGGCGAAATTTGTTGCGGGACAGGTGAAAGATCTGTTTGACTGGTATCAGGCTTCGCAAATGCACCCACTGGTGAAATCAGCGATTTTCCATTATGAATTTGAGTTTATTCACCCTTTTCAGGATGGAAACGGAAGAATAGGAAGAATGTGGCATAGTTTGCTGTTGGGGCAATGGAAAGAGATGTTTTTCTGGCTTCCGGTCGAAGATTTGATTCGGGTGAGACAAGAGCAATACTATGAGGCTCTCGGTGTAGCGGATAGACAATCGGACAGTGCGGTTTTTGTTGAATTCATGCTGGAGATTATTTCGGACGCTCTCAAGGAGATGGAGACAATCGGCCTCAGCGATCAGGATAGCGACCAGGATGGCGACCAAGATAAGGTTTTCATTCATAGGCTGCTTGAGGCTCTTGGAGAGGAGGTCCTGTCGGCCGGAGAGCTGATGGAGCGTCTGGGACTCTCTCACCGGCCGACTTTTCGAAAGAATTATCTCAATCCTGCGCTGCAGAGAGGGTATATCGAGAGGACGATTCCGGACAAGCCAAGCAGCAGGTATCAAAAATACAGAAGAGTGAAATAGAGAGGAGCAGGGGATGGCGGGACCGATCGGAGCGATTCTGTTGGGCGTTTTCCTGATTGTGATCGCCCTGCGGGATTCGGAGGTCTTCTTTGGTTCAAACAACGGAAACAGGAAAACACTCAGATGGTTTCTCAAAGTCTTCGGGAGAAAAGGGACGAGGATTTTCTGCGGAATTTTGGGATGGTTTTTCATCTGGGGGACGCTGAGACATTTCCGGGATTTGCTGATGAAATAAAGAAGGATAAAATGGGAGTATTCCCCCTGTATGTGGGAAGGTGGGGAAGGAAAGGGAAAAAGATGGGAGGAACGAGTGATGAGCAAACTGCCAATGAGAGAAGAAGCTCTTCAAGTCTTGGGGGAATATGTACAGAACGACTACTTGTACAAACATGCCCTGACTGTGGAGGGCGTGATGGGATACTATGCCCGTCGGCATGACCCGGAGCATGAGGCGAAATGGAGGATCGTCGGTCTGCTTCACGATCTGGACTATGAGAAGTATCCGCAGGAGCACTGCGTCAAGGTCGTCGAAATTTTAAGAGAGAGGGAGTATCCGGAAGAGGTCATCCGCTCGATCGTCAGCCATGGCTACGGACTTGTCTCCGACGTCAAACCGGAGCATATCATGGAGAAGATTCTCTTCGCGACGGATGAGCTCTGCGGATTGATTCATGCAGCGGCGATCATGCGCCCTTCCAAGAGCGTCCTTGATATGGAACCTTCCTCGGTCAAAAAGAAATTTAAGAGCAAGTCCTTTGCCGCCGGCGTCTCTCGAGAGGTGATAAACCAAGGATTGGAAGAGCTGGGCTGGACTTTGGACTACGCCATCGAACAGACCCTCGCCGCGATGAAAGAGATCGCCGGTGAGATCGGACTGGGAATGGCGGAATAAGGAGAGGTGCACGACGTCTTGGAGATATTGATTGGATGATATCAACGAAAAAACAGCAGATCCGAATCGGAAATGCTGTTTTTTCGTTTTAGAATTTGTCGTAATAGATATGCTCTTCGGCCAGTCCCTTTTCCCGGAGAAGAGCGACGACGGAGTCGATCATCTTGCCGCTTCCGCAGAGGTAGGCCTCGCAGCTTGGACCGTCGGTGACATATTTCTCGATGGTGTCGGTAACCCGGCCTTTCTCTCCCAGCCAACATTCTTCCTCGGTACAGCGGGTCAGCGAAGGGATGAACTCGAAGTTCGGCAGAGCCTTCTGCAGCTCCGCGAACTCGTCAAGGAAGAAAAGCTCGGAGGTGTTTTTCGCACCGAAGAAGAATTTCGCTTTTCGGTGGGTGAGATGGTTTTCCCGCATATAGCGCAGAATCGAAAGGATCGGGGCCATACCTGTACCGATGGCGACCATGATCATCTCCCGGTCGGATTCCTGATAATAGAAATCGCCGTAAGGTCCGACGACGGTGACTTTTTCACCCGGATTCAGATGATAGTGGACATAGGTCGTCGCGATTCCCTCGGGAATGTATCCGATCAACAGTTCGATCTGGTGCTTTTTGTTCGGGCTGGAAGCCAGCGAATAGGCGCGGTAGACTTCATCCCGATTGCCCTTGTACTTGGGCGCCAGAAGCTGGATATACTGTCCGGCCTTGAAATGGATCTCCTTTCCCTCCGGCAGATCCAAGACCAGATGTTTGATCGTCGGGGTGACATTTTCGTTGGAGTGGACGGTATAGGCGTACTGTCTGACGTTGAAGAGGGTCTCGTCGATCTCGAGGCGGATGTCGTTTTTGACTTTGACCTGACAGCAGAGACGAATGCCCTCTTTTTCTTCTTCGTCGGAGATATAGCTTTTTTCAGTCGGAAGAACCTGACCGGCTCCTTCCAGCACTTTTGCCTTGCAGAATCCGCAGCTTCCTTTTCCTCCGCAGGCGGAAGGGATGAAGACTTCGTTGTCGATGAGCAGAGACAGGAGGGAAGATCCTCCGCGCGCCTCATAGACTTTGGAGTCGTTGATCGTGATCTTGATATCGCCGTAGTCGTTGACCGTGCGGTTGGCGAGGGTGATGAGGAAGGCGAGGATGCCGGAGATTCCCGATATGACCGCGACGGTAGTGAAGATTTGCATAGGGTTCCCTCCTTACTGTATCTGTACGATTCCTGAAAAACCGATGAAGGCAAGCGCCATGATTCCGGTGATGATCAGTGTGATGCCGGGGCCCTGGAGCCCTTTGGGCACGTTGGCGTTCTTGACTTTCTGACGGATACCTGCCATGGCGACGATCGCAAGCGTCCAGCCGAGACCGGAGCCCAGTCCGAAAGCGACGGACTGCAGGAAGCTGTATTCTCGGATGACCATGAAGAGGGATACCCCAAGCACCGCACAGTTTACGGTGATCAGCGGGAGAAAGATTCCCAGAGCGTAGTAAAGGGTCGGGAAGTAGCGGTCGATGATCATCTCGACGAGCTGCACGAAGGCGGCGATGGAGAGGATGAACACGATGAACCGAAGATATTCCAGCCCGAAAGGAACAAGGATTTTGTAATAGATGAAGTAATTGAGCATCGTCGTCAGCGTGATGACGAAGGTCACGGCCTGTCCCAAGCTGAATGAGGTCTTGATCTCATTGGAAACGGCGATGAAAGAGCACATTCCGAGAAAGTTGGACAGGATCATATTGTTTGTAAATATGGCCGCGAAGAGTATAACGAGCGGATTCAATTCCATCATGCGGATTTTCCCTCCTTCGCATCATCTTTTTTCAGAGTGTTGGCGATCCAGATCAGTATGGCAAGGATGAAGAAGGCTGCAGGCGGCATCACCATCAGCGTCCATTTGACAAAGCCCGCCGGCATGACCGCAATGCCGAAGATCGTGCCGAAGCCCAGCAGCTCGCGGATGAAAGCGATCAGCAGGAGAACCATCGCGTAGCCGCCTCCGTAGGCGAGCCCGTCCACGAAGGAATCAAGGGGGCCGTTGTTCTGCGCGAAAGCCTCGCAGCGTCCCATGATGATGCAGTTGGTGATGATCAGGCCGACATAGGGGCCGAGGGCCTTGCTCATTGCAGGCATATAGGCTTTGAGGAAGATGTCCAGCACGATGACGAAGAAAGAGATCACAAAGGTCTGCACCATCATACGGATATGTTTGGGCGTATTGTCACGCAGCAGAGAGATCCCCAGCTCTGAAAAAGCGGTGGTCAGCATGAGCCCGACCCCCATGATCAGAGAGTTCATCATCAGGTTGGTCACGGCCAGCGCCGAGCAGATACCGAGTATCTGGACGAAGATCGGGTTGTCCTTGATAAAGCCCGCATAGAATTTTTCTTTTATTTTTGCCATTATGGAGTCACCTCCTGAAATTCAGCTTTGAATCGATCAATGCCGGAATTGACGATCTCCCGGATCGAATCGGAAGTAAGGGTCGCGCCGGTAATTGCATCGACGTTGCCGTCCGCTGCGGGACGATAGCTGACATAGGGAGCTTCTCCCGAGATGTCGATGCCTCGGAACTGATCCTTGTACCAGTCCTCGGAGATCCTTCCGCCAAGTCCCGGCGTTTCGCTGTGCTTGACAAAGTCGACGCCCAGCAGGGTGCTCACCTTGCTGTCTACGGCTCCGTAGCCCTCGACACTGCCCCAGAGCGCCTTGCCGTCCAGCGGGAAAGCATAGCCGACCGTGGTCTCGTCTTCCTTGTATTCATAGTAATGAGAGTCTTTGGATTCCACCATTTTGAGATTTTTCTCGATGAGCTGCTGCAGCTCTTCCTCCGAGTCGTAGGAGACGCCGAGGGCATAGAGGATGCTTTTTTGGACAGCGAGCTCCTCCTGCTCTCTGATCACATCGTAGGTCGTCTGGTTGAGGTAGGCGAGCACGAAGGAGAGGATCGCCGACAGCAGAACCATGAAGAGGATCGGAGCGAGAAAGGGCTGGGTATTTTTTTTCTTTTTGGAATTTGTCTCAGACATCAGGCAGCCTCCTTTTTCGCTTTGAGAGCGGCGTTTCTCATCTTGACCAGCTCATCAATCAGAGGGGTGAAGGTGTTGACGATCAGGATCGCAAACATCACGCCGCCTGCAAACAGAGCGAATCCGCGGATGACGACCGTGATCACGCCGATCAGAGCGCCGTAGATATACTTGCCTTCCTTAGTGGAAGCGGAAGAGATCGGATCCGTCGCCATGAAGACGAGGGCAAAGAGAAACCCTCCGCTGAAAACTCCGTGCACCGGCGAGATGATATTGGAAAAGCCCAAGGCGATCATCCCATAGGAGGCGGCAAAAAATCCGAGCAGCATGGAGAGCATGATCTGCCAGGAAGCGGTTTTGGTCTTGATCAGATAGACGGCTGCAAGGAGGATCAGCAGCTTGCTCGTCTCGCCGAGAGAACCGGGAACAAAGCCGAAGATCAGGTTTTTGAGCTCGATGAGCTCGCCGGTCGTACGGAAGTTGGACAGAGGGGTAGCCGTACTGATCGTCTCGATCATCGGATTGACATATTTGACGAAGCCTCCGGGAAAACTCAGGGAGGGCATCGCCCATTCGATCGTCAGCTGGGCCGGAAAACAGACATAAATGAAGGCTCTGGCGACGAGGGCGGGGTTAAAGACATTTTTGCCGAATCCGCCGAAGACTTCTTTGGCAAAGATGACGCCGAAGACGATGCCGATTGCGGCAATCCAGTAGGGTGTTGCGGGAGGAAGTGTCAGGGTGTAAAGTATCGCCGTGACGATGACGGCCTCCGAGACTTTTTTCTTGCTCTTCTTCTCAAATACATATTCGGTGCCCACGGCAAAGGCCAGAACCACAGCCTGCAGGATGAGAGCGCGAAGTCCGAAGAAATAGACGGAAGCAAGGATGAGAGGGATCAGCGCATAGATGACCCGGCGCATCATGATCTGCTTCACAAAATAATCTTTCCAGCTCAAAGGGTACACTCCTTTCAAAATTTGTAAATAAAATTCCTATCCTTTATTATAAACAATTTTGACATGAATGGAAATGTTTTCATAAAATAATTTCCACTATTTAGGTTTAGATTCCCGAAACGAAAAAAATTACATCAAGAAAATGTTTCCCGGAGATTCTTTCGGATATATATACTGAAAAAGTATAGAATTAAAGAAATATAACGATTCGGGAGGAAAAACCATGAAAATTTACACGAAGACGGGAGACCGCGGAGAGACGTCTCTCTGGGACGGAAAAAGAGTCCATAAGGATTCGGTGAGAGTCGAATCTTACGGAACGGTGGACGAGCTCAACTCCTGGCTCGGTTTTGCAAAAAATTTCATCGAGGATGAAGACATACGGGAAAAACTGTTCAAGGTGCAAAAAAAATTATTTTTTGTGGCAGGGGAACTGGCGACAGAGGAGGCGGAAAAATTCCAAAACCGCATCACGGAAGAAGAGGTCAAAGCCCTCGAAGGCTGGATCGACGATTATCTCAAGAAGATCGACAAGGTCGACGCCTTCATCGTCACCGGCACTTCTCAGGCTGCGGCGGCCCTGCATGTGGCGCGTACAGTCTGTCGAAGAGCGGAGCGAAGGATCCTGGCTCTCTCGAGAGAGGTGGAGATCAATCCGCATCTGATTAAATTCGTCAACCGTCTCTCCGATACGATTTACACCTTTGCCAGATTCCTGGAGAGCGAAGTGATTCTGATGGATTTTAAGAAGATGGGCGAAGAAAAATTATAAGATGGATCTCCATATAGAATTTGTCGAAAAGAGGTCTTTGAAAAAGGTTTCCGGCATGGAATAAAGGAAAGAGGGATCAAAAGGAGGCTGACCCGAAAGGAAGTTTCTGAGAGAAATCAAAAAATTAAAATGGCTGAATTCAACGATTTATTTGTTGAATTCAGCCATTGTTTACTTTTTTTGAACTTTTGCGTCAGCCTTTTTTGGCTTATTGCATATTCTGATCAAGGGTCGCCTGAATGAGGCCGTTGTTGTCCAGCTTCGACAGTTCGATTACTTTATCCAGATCGAGACCTGCGGCCTTCGTGAAACGCTCGCCGTACTCTTTGTCTGCAAGATAGCAGTGAACCGCGTGGCGATATTTGATATTCTTGGTTACCGGAGCGATGTCCGCAGCCGTATTGTCGATCAGAATCTGTCTTTTGTCTTCCGTCATCACTCTCCAGAGATCTCCGCCTGCACGGAAGCAATCGTCCGTCGGGTCATCTTTCGGATCATAGCGGTAAACGGAACCTTCCAGATCCAGCGGAGGCTCGGATACCGAAGGAGTCGCCGACCAAACGCCTGCACTGTTCGGGGTGTAGGCGACGGTGCCTCCGTAGTTGCCGTCGGTTCGCATCGCGCCGTCCCGATGGTATTCGTTGACTTCGACCTTGGCTCGGTTGACCGGAATATGATTGTGGTTGACTCCCAGACGATAGCGCTGCGCATCGCCGTAGGAGAACAGACGGCCCTGGAGGAAACGGTCCGGACTGAAACCGATCCCCGGAACTACATGGGCCGGAGTAAAGGCGGACTGCTCCACTTCCGCAAAATAGTTTTCCGGATTTCGGTTGAGTTCCAGCACGCCGACTTCGATCAGCGGATATTCCGCATGACGCCAGATCTTTGTGATGTCAAAGGGATTTTCATAGTGATTTTTGGCCTGTTCTTCCGTCATGATCTGTACATACATGGTCCATTTCGGAAACTCTCCCCGTTCGATGGACTCATAGAGATCCTTGCCGTGATATTCTCTGTCGACTCCGGTGATCGCGGCGGCTTCCTCGTTGCTGAGATTCTTGATTCCCTGCTGAGTCTTGAAGTGGAATTTGCACCATACACGCTCATTTTTTTCATTATAGAATGAAAAAGTGTGTTCGCCGAAGAAATGCATATGACGGTAGCTTGCAGGGATTCCCCGATCACTCATCACGATGGTGATCTGGTGGAAACATTCCGGAAGAAGAGTCCAAAAATCCCAGTTGTTCTGAGGGGAGCGTCTTCCTGTTCTCGGGTCTCTTTTTACCGCGCGGTTGAGATCCGAGAAATTGTGCACATCGCGAATGAAGAAGGTCGGCGTATTGTTGCCGACGAGATCCCAGTTGCCTTCTTCCGTGTAAAATTTCACCGCCACGCCGCGAATATCGCGCTCGCAGTCCGAGGCTCCGCGCTCTCCGGCAACCGTAGAGAATCGAACGAAGAGATCTGTCACGGCTCCGGGCTGCAGCACCTTTGCTTTTGTGTAGCGGGAGATGTCATGGGTGACGGTGAATTTGCCGTAAGCTCCCCAGCCCTTTGCATGCATTCTTCTCTCCGGAATCACTTCCCGGTTGAAATGGGCCATTTTTTCCATCAGCCATACGTCCTGCATCACGACGGGGCCTCGAGGGCCGGCGGTAATGGAATTTTCGTTGTCCGCGATCGGTGCGCCCACCTCATTGGTCAATCTCTTTTTATCACTCATGATAAGCCTCCTTAATATATAATCAAAATTTATAAAAGTGCAGTGCACATAAACAGCATCCATAGATAAACACAGCTTTTCGGAAGCATGAACATGCCGACTTTGGGATTTTTGCCGACCCACAGTACGACCGGGAGATAAAAGGCAAAGCTGAGCAGAATCGCTGCCCACATCCATTCGAATCCCGCTGCTCCTCTTGCGAAAATCAGGTAAAAGACAGAAACGCAGATTCCGATGAGGAAAAAGGGCAAATTGCGAAGAATGCTCCAGCGAAGCGGCGGATCCGCTTCAAACCATTTGTTTTGCGGTAAAAGGCAGAGGAAAATCCGAAGGAAGGAGAGCAAAAGCAGGATGTTCCAAAGCAAAGGCAGCGTAGTTTCCGACACATGACTGCCGATCCGGTACAAAAACAGATAAAACACCGTCATCGTGATCGAGGTGACCAGTTTTCCAAAGCCGAGAGCGGCTCTGTATTTTTCCGGGTCGTTTTTCAGTATCGTCAGAATCCGGGGCAGCAGATGAAAGGAATCTCCGGCGGCAAGGATCAGACCCATGATTCCGGCGGCCTTTACAAGGGAATCTTCGCCCTTGATGAAAAAATAAATGCCGAGAAAAAAAGCAATGCTCAAATAGCTGATATCAAAAATGACTTCGATTTTTCCAAAAACTCTCTTCATCCGTATCCTTTCCTTTTCATCCGTGAGATCGCCGGAATTTGTCTTTTTTTCTGAAAGAAGTTTTTTGAATAGCATTAAAACAAATTGAAGTTTGTAATGATTTTAATATTAAAATTCTATAAAAAATTGAAAAAAATGTCAATGATTATTTTTGAAAAAAGAGAAAAAAAGAAGACCCCGGAAAAGATTCCGGAGCCCTTTGTCAGCAGCGGGAATAGGAGAGGATTCCGTTTTCGATGGCATAGTCGACACGGTTCTCATTGATCAGGCGGCTCAGCATCGAGCCGAGGGTGGAATAGTAATAATGATATTCTTTGTAGTTAAAATCAAAGCCGTTGTTTTGAATGATGGCGGCAAGGAGATGTTCTCTGCTCATCGGCCTCTCGAGCAGGCTCTCGATCTGCTGAAGGTATTTGAGGACATTTTCCTCGTTGATGTCGGTGAGAAGGAGGATCTCCTTCCGGTCATAGATCTCACGGCTGTGTGCGATCAGTCCGCGGTCGAAATCCGTCTTTCGAATTTTGTCCAGACTGTTCAGGAAATGATCCACATGAAAGATAAAAGGAAATTCGTATTTTTTCATCAGGTTGTAATCGATCAGTGCATCGGAGAGAAAGAGGACCTTGTCGGGAGTCAGCACGCAGGCCATCCCGTGGCTGTGTCCCTTGAGATCGAGGATCTCGAGGCTGCCGCCGGCAAAGGAGAGCGTCTGCTGCCCGAGAGTGTCCGTGATGGAAAAGTCGAAGACCTCGGCTTTGGTGTTGCCGAGCAGTTTTTTATGAGGCTTTCCGCCGTAGATATAAGTGAAGAAGAGCTCAGGAGTTTCAAGAAAAGGCTTCGTCTCCACCGGACAGTAAAAGGCGCAGTCCGGAAATATCTCCAGCAGTCCCGTATAGGCCTCATAGTGGTCAAGATGCTCGTGGCTGCAGATACAGGCAATCGCTTTGAGAGAGGACTCTTTGAGACAGCGGGCGATTTTTCTGCCGCGGATCGTCGAAAGACCGGGATCAATGACGACGGCGCCGCCGTCCTCCATGACGAAGACTCCGGTGTTCGTGCCGCCGCGGATATAGTAAGAATGACCGAGGATAGGCGTGAGCTGCATAGATTACCTCCTTTTGAGTTCAAGGCTGACAAGTTCCGGAGGATTGCCGATCCTCTGGGGAAAGACAGAGTTGCCGAGACCGCGGCTGACGATCAGGGTCGTATCGCCGATCTTATCCATGCCTGCGGTGTATTTCGGAAAAAATCCCTGCCTTGGAGCGAAGAGAGCGCCGAGGCGGGGCAGGCGGATCTGGCCGCCGTGGGCGTGACCGCTGAGCACGAGAGGGATGCCGCAGTCCGCATAGTGTGAGACCCACTCCGGTCTGTGGGAGAGCAGGATCCCGAATGGGGAGCTCTCTTTCGATTCCTCAGAGAGGCGACGTAAAGTCTTCAGGAAGGTTTCTCTTCCTCCAAAGAGCGGGTCCCGAAGACCCATGAGGGAGAGGGTTTCTCCGTTTTTGAAGATCGGGTGCAGACGGTCTTCCAGAAGAGTCGCACCGTAGAGCTGCAGCAGATCCTGAAGCTGAGGATAGTCTTCGCGCCGGCTCTCATGGTTGCCGGGAACGAAGTAGACCGGATAGTCGGCCGAAAGACGGCTGACGAGGCGCAAGGCATGGTCTCTGCCTTTTCGCCGGCAGTCGAAGAGATCGCCGGTGATGACGACGATGTCCGGATTTTCGGCTCGGACTCTGCGCAGCAGAGCCCCCTGTTTGATCCCGAATCCCTTGTTGTGCAGATCGGAGATCTGCAGCAGACGAAAGCCGGAAAAGCTTTCCGGGATCCGTGCATCCTCGCAGATGTACCGGCTGACGCCAAGCCGGTTGTTTTCGAGGAAGGAAAAAAAGCCGAGAGCCGCGAGAAAGAAGGCGGCTTTTCTGAAAAAACGCTTAGACTCCTTCATGTCTTTCGATGATGACTTTCATCGTATGCCAGCTCAGGGTCGCACATTTGACCCGAGCAGGCAGTTTTGAAGCGGAGCGAAGGAGGAGGGCGTCTCCGATCTTTTCGGACTCCGTCTCGCTGAGCTCTTCCTGTTTCATCATTTTGAGAAAAATATCGATTTTTTCTTTTGCTTCATCCAGGCTGACTCCGAGGATCAGATCAAGGAGCATCGCCGTCGAGGCTTTGGATATCGCGCAGCCGTCTCCGATATAGGAGGCCTCGCCTACCTTGTCTCCCTCAAGCCGGATCAGCAGGGTCAGGTCGTCTCCGCAGTTCGCGTTATGTCCTCTTTCCGCATAGCTGGGAGAGGGCAGCTCCCGGCAGAGGTCTTTGCGGCCGCTGTACTCGAGAATCACTTCCTGATAGAGATCGTCCGTCATCATAGAGAAAACACTTCCTTTACTTTGGTGATGCCGAGGATAAGCGCCTCGATATCGCTTTTTTCATTATAAATATTGAAGCTGGCACGGCAGCAGGAGGGAATGCCGAGATATTTCATCAGCGGCTGGGTGCAGTGGTGTCCCGAGCGCACCATCACGCCGAAACCGTCGAGGATATAGGCGGTGTCATGGGAGTGAACGCCGCGGACATTGAAGGCGATAATGCCGGCATTGGAAGCGCCGGCGCAGCAGATCTCCACGCCTCCGATCTCCTCCAGTCTCTGCAGGGCATAGTCCCGAAGCTCCGTGATATGTCTTTGTACAGTATCATACCCCAAATCTTCAATAAAATCAATCGCGGCGCCGAGGCTGACGATGCTTCCCGCGTCCTTCGTTCCCGGCTCGAATTTGTGGGGAAGATCCGCATAGAGGGTTCCTTGCTCGGTCACTTCGTCGATCATATCTCCTCCGGTCATGAAGGGAGGCATCTTCCGCAGCAGTGCTTCTTTGGCATAGAGGATGCCGGCGCCCATCGCGGAGTAGATCTTGTGACCTGAAAAAACGAGAAAATCCACTCCCCAGTCCCGTACCGCATGGCGGAAATGTCCGACGGACTGTGCCGCATCGAGAAGTACAACAGAGCCGTTTTGTGACGCCAGAGAGAGCACCTCCCGGTAGGGCTGAAGGACGCCGGTGGCATTGACGACGATAGAGAGGGCGACAAGTTTGGTCTTGGGGCTGAGTTTGCGCCGGAAATCCTCCATATCCAGCTGTCCCTGCGCATCCAAATAGACATAGCGGATTTTTGCGCCGCTTTTTTTTGCGCTTTCCTGCCAGGGTACGAGGTTTGCGTGATGGTTGGAAACGGCGAGGAGGATCTCGTCCCCCTCACCGAGAAAAGATCCCGCATAGCTGTGGGCGACGAGGTTTAGGCCCTCGGTCGCGTTTTTTGTGAAAATAATCTCGATGTCCTTTTCGGCGCCGATGAACTTTCTCACTTTGCGGCGGCACTTCTCGACCCGCTGCAGAGACAGCATCGAGAGGCGGTGAGAGCCTCTTCCGGGATTGCCGTTTTCGCTTTTGTAATATTCTTCGATGGAGCGGATGACACAGAGCGGTTTTTGAGCGGTCGCCGCCGAGTCGAGATAGTGGATTTTTTCCTGTTGCAATATGGGAAATCTCTCTTTGTAACTCAATTTATATCCCTCCCGAGAGGAGTCTTTGATCCAAAGACTCATAAACAGCGGCGCGGATCTCTTCGTCGTCGATATTGTCCAGTACAGGACGGAAAGAGGATTCGACGACGATCTTTTTTGCCTGCTCCTTCGAAAGGCCTCGGCTCATGAGATAGAGAAGCTTCTTTTCGTCGATCTTGCCGATGCTTGCGTAATGCTCTCCGATCACATCGTCTTCGTCACAGAACAGTGTCGGGATCGAATGGGCCTTTACACTTTTGTCCAGAAGGATGTCGAAGCTTCCCTCTCTTCCAACGGAGCGGGAAGAGCCGCGCTCGAAATACAGATTGCCTCGGAACACTTTTTTGGAATTTGCGGAGACGGCGCCGTTGCCGTTGATGCTTCCTGTACAGGAAGTTCCGTCAAAGATTGCGGAATAGCAAAGATCGCATTTTCGCCCCCGATCCGCAAGATAGGCGGGCAGCATCCGGATGCTCGCCTGATGTCCTTTGAGATAGGCAGTGGAGCTGACCGCATTGACAGAGCCGCCCAGTTCAAGGCTGTAATAATCCACCACTGCTCCTTCTTTGACATCGAATTCCGTATCGTCGTAGCTCTTGCTGCTGAGGTTGAGGTTTTGGATGCGGCAGAGTTTGAGCCTCGCGTTTTTGCCGGCGACGACCCGAAGAACGGAGTTTTTGTAATGGGCTTCCTCATCTTCCGACCGGTAACGGATCAGGACGGAGGCTTCGGCGCCTTCTTCCAGCTCTATGATCTGAAAGTCTGTCAGACTGTCGTTGTCTTTGTCAAGGCGAAAGTCGATCAGCAGAGGTCGGTCGATCTTTTTTCCCGCTTCGATGCGGATATGTCTCCCCTGATTATAGAGGGCATAGACCTCCCTGCGGAAGAAGGGGCCGATGGTGTAGCGACTGCGGTGAAGATCCTCTTTCTTGTCACAGATGAAGTTCTGAGGGGAACTGAGCATGAGACCCGGCTGATCTTCATTGTGCAGGCGTACGCTGTCAAAATCCTTCCACTGTCTGTGTGCCTCTGTCCTCTCGTTGATGCGTTTCCACTTCGGAGGCGGGCAGTCGATATATTTTTTGTAGTTTTCCAGTCGAAAATCACAGTTGTCCAATGTTTTCAGCAGTTCCTGCTGCATGGTGAAGCCTCCTTTTCTTAGCCGACCGTCCCTTCGAGTTCGATGCGTATGAGGTTGTTCAGCTCTACGGCGTACTCGAGAGGAAGTTCCTTGGAGATCGGCTCAACAAATCCTTTGATAATCATGGCTTTCGCCTCATCTTCGCTGATGCCGCGGGACATCAGATAAAAGATCGCTTCGTCGCTGATGCGTCCGATTTTTGCCTCGTGCCCGATGTCGATATCATCGGTGTTGACCTCGATGATGGGGATGGTGTCCGAGCGGGAGAGATTGTCCAGCATCAGAGACTCGCAGTTGACGGAGGATTTGCATCCGTGAGCATCTTTGGCGACATGGAGGTAGCCGCGGTACATGGCGACGCCGCCGTTTTTGGATATCGACTTCGAATGGACGTTCGAGATCGTATGAGGTGCGGCATGGATGACCTTACATCCTGTGTCCAGATATTGGCCGGAGGAAGCGAAGGTGATGCCGACAAAGTCCGAGACGGCTCGCTTTCCTTTGAGAATACTCATCGGATAGAGCATCGTCGCCCGTGAGCCGAAAGATCCGGAGACCCATTCGATGGTGCCGTCTTCATCGACGACGGCCCGTTTGGTGTTGAGGTTGTACATATTGCGGGACCAGTTTTCGATTGTCGAATAGCGAAGTTTGGCGCCCTTTTTGACATAGAGCTCGACGGCTCCGGCGTGCAGGGCGTTTTTTTGATATTTCGGTGCGGAACATCCCTCGATAAAATGCAGATCCGCCCCTTCTTCGACGATGATGATCGTGTGCTCGAACTGTCCTCCCTGCTCCGCGTTGAGGCGGAAATAAGACTGGATCGGCATCGGGACCTTGACGCCCCTTGGCACGTAGACAAAGGTCCCCCCGGACCAGACCGCGCCGTGAAGAGCCGCAAACTTGTGGTCTCTCGGGCGGATCAGTTTCATGAAATACTCTTTGACCAGCTCCTCATGGTGGACAAGAGCGGTGCGGATGTCCGTGTTGACGACGCCGAGGGATTCCAGTTCTTCATTGATGCTGTGGTAGACGACTTCCGAGTCGTACTGTGCGCCCACGCCCGAAAGAGAAGTCTTTTCCGCCTGGGGGATGCCGAGGCGTTCGAAAGACCGTTTGATATATTCAGGCACATCCTCCCAGCTGCTGCTCATGGGCTTTGCGTCCGGCTGGAGATAGTAGATGATCTCATCCATGTTCAGATCACTGAGATCCGCTCCCCAGGTCGGCATCGGCTTGGAGTTGTAGATTTCGAGAGAATTCAGCCGAAGATCCAGCATCCACGGAGGTTCTTCATTTTTAGCCGAGATCGCGCGGATGACATTGGGGGTCAGCCCGTGTCCCGTCGTGAACTTGTGCTGCATTTCATCCTTTATATCATAGATCCCGCGCTCGATATCGGCGACATAGGTCTTTTTTCTGCTTTTTTCCGTGATATTTTCCATTATCTCACCTCTTGACTGCATTCCCTGCGGAAACGGTCAAATCCGTTTTTCTGGATCTCTTCCACAAGCTCGCCGCCGCCCGTCACGCAGATCTTTCCGTCCATCATGATATGGACGACATCCGGCCGGATATAGTCCAGGACCTTGTCGTAATGGGTGATGATCAGCAGAGAAGAGTCCTCTCTCTTGAGCTTCTGTACGCTCTCAAAGACGATGCGGGTCGCATCCACATCCAGTCCGGAATCCGTCTCATCGAGGATCGCCAGTTTCGGAGAGAGGACGGAGAGCTGAAGGATCTCATTTTTCTTCTTTTCTCCTCCGGAAAAGCCGACATTGAGATGTCTTTTCGCATAGGAAGGATCGATACTCAGTTCCTGCATTTTTTCCGTCAGCATCTTGCGGAAGCCGAGGAGCGGCTGTTTTTCTCCGCTGACCGCTTCTTTCGCACTGCGGAGAAAGTCTTCGACAGTCAGACCGGGAATTTCTTCCGGATATTGGAAAGAGAGGAAGATGCCGAGCCTTGCCCGCTCATCGACGCTCATTTCCGCCAGCTCTTCTCCTTCGAACAGGAGGTCTCCCTCGGTGATCTCATAGACGGGGTTGCCGATGAGGGTTCCTGCAAGTGTTGACTTGCCGGCTCCGTTGGGGCCCATGATCAGATGGACTTCGCCTTTGCGGATCCTTAGATCCACCCCTTTGAGGATGGGCTTGCCGCCGGCTTCCGTTTTGAGTCCGCGAACTTCTAAAAGATTCATTTTTCATACTTCCTTTCAAAACATACAAAATCACTATGGATTCATATTAAAAAAATATCGAGAAACACGATATTTGCTCTCTAATGAAATTATACCTCAAAAACAGAAAATTGCAATCGAAAACTACTGATTCCCAAATAAGAAGGAAAAATCTGAAAATTAGAAAATCAGACGGGAAGAGGGAGAGAGCAGAGGGAAAAGCAAGGCGGCGGAATTGACAGAGAAAGGGATTTCGAGTATGATAAAAACAAAATATTGCCACCCTGTAAGGGGCTGGAAGCTTTAAGCTCAATTTCTTTTTTCCGCTTTGTTTTATTTGCTTTCACTGCTGCATTTTTTGACTCGATCCTTGTTTTCTGCAGAAGTCATGATAATCAAGTCCCGCATCGCCGAGCGCAGGCAGGTTTTGTTTAAGGGGGGGTACTTCATGAAGGAAAGCTCGTTCTACAATCTTGTCGCAGGGGTGATAGGTCTTCTTATCGTCGCCCTTTTATTCTTCCCGGTGAGAGATTTTTTGCTGGAGAAAAAAGCAGAAAAGATTAAGATGAAGCATATTGTCTTGGAAATTGACTATATGAATATTTTAGCAAATGTTAACAACAGAGATATCTCGTATTTTGTAGAATCCCATATCCTGCCGAAAGAGCTTCGAAAAGATGAATTGGTGAAGTACGGAAAAAAATATGTCCCCGCGGCTTCTTTTGAAGAAACGTTCCTTTTGGAGGTCAGGGATTTTCGGGGAGGGGAATTTCCGGACGAGCATTTCTTCTTAATTGATCGGGCTGGCTTTGAGCAGGAGTTTCAAAGATCCAAAGGCCCTTTCCTGAGTCTGTACGTGCTGAGCTCCATAGTGCTCCCGTTGCTTGGGATTGCGCTTTTTCTCAAAAAACTGATTTTCAAAAACGACGAGGAGGATAATTAGCGAATTTTCCGCAACAGTTTCGCAGCTCCGAAAAGCACAGCCGACAGCATCATCAAGAGTTTCCTCAGAACAATGGCTCCTAATGCCAGGCGAAACACCCAACTCCAAGGAGCCGGCAGAAGAAACGCCCCGGCAAGCAAACACCAGAAACGGATTACCTCCGCTAAAAACGCCCCTTTCATTTCCGCCACCTCCTTTTCCTTTATTATATCAACTCGGAAACAGTTCATCAATATATACGACTGCAGACAAACTTCAAAAAGCATTCGACGGCGCGGACTCTCTTTCGAAAAAATCGGACTTGCTCACCGGAAATTTTGACCGCGTTCAAAACGACTTCCTGCCGCTTTCACGCTAAAATCAGCGTCCTGCTGATTTTCCGAAATTTCATCGGCTCGCTCTTCTCGATTTTTTCACGAAAGTTCCTCATCTTCGTCTCATGGTTTTCCAAGTTTGTCTGCAATCTGAGAAGAAATTCTTCGATATGCTGCTTTTCAAGAGGAGTTTCGAAGAGTTGAGATTGAAGAGATGTTGGATATTAAATCATCAAGAGCCAAAGAATTGATTCGGGTGCTTGTAAAAAGCGGAAGTTTGGAAAGTATAGGAGGAAATAAAGATCGAAGATACAAATTGAAAAAATAATATATGGAAGAACAAGACAATTAGGAGAAGGTTCCTCCGGGGCGGCGTCGTCTGCGGCAAGGGAAACGGCGATACAGTCTTATCTCCCGAAGGAAATGAGGGCGAGAGTAAACGCGATTTTCATGGTTTTTATCTCGATGGCGATGATCGGATTCCAATTTTTGGTCGGTCTGCCGGGCGAGTATATTTCTTACCGCAGAGTCGTGATCCTGACGTCTGTGTTCAGTTTTCTGTTTATCTATCGGTTGCTCCTCAGGCCCGCGGATATCAGCAGAAAAGTCTATGAAGCGATCCGAGACAAGAATCCCCCGCGATGAAGACTTTTCATTCATTCGCGGGGGATTGCAGCTTTTTTGTTTTTGAGCAGATTTTTCTTTAGCATCATTTATGCTGTAAAAACGGGAGATCAGGCAGGGACGAAAAGGGTGTCTTCGCGGAGGGAAGCGCCTTGCAGTACAGCTCGTAGAATTCCTCGGGAGAGATGTGCTCCAGCCAGTCTCGGCTCGGGACGAAATAGGGGCCTTCCTGGGGTCTGCGCTCGCAGGCGGAGGAAGGAAAGACGATCAGATCGCCGTTTCTGGCGTAGAAATCCGACAGCTCGGAGCAGAGCAGGGCTTGGGCGATCTTTTTGGCGGTTTCCAAGGGCAGGGTCTTTCTCGCGCAGAAATAGGAGGGAATCAGCAGAGGGCCTTCTTTCGGGATGCGGAGAAAGAAGGTCTGCTCGTCGGCGCGCAGGGCATAGAGAGAGGGTACGATGGCGATCTCCCGGTAGTCGGTGCAGACTTGACGGAAGGCGTCGATCGGCATATCGGAAATGTCCGAATGTGCGAGGAGCTCTTTCGCCGCGGATTTTCCGTAACGGCTCCAGACGGCTTTGACGAGCGTTTTGCCCGCGGAGTTGTTGACGCCGCCGAAAGCAAGGTGGTGCATCTGATGGATCGGAGTGTTTTCCCGGGCGTCGTCCCGGCTCTTGTAGTAGACGAGAGGGATCGCTAAAAAGGGCAGGAGAGTCTTGTCCCGGCGAACCGCATCCAGTGCCGGACCTTTCCGGAGGTCAACCCAGTCCGAGACCTCGTGAAGCTCGGAGCGAAACTTGTCAAAGATGCGCCGATCCTCGAAGGCCTCAAGGTCTGAGGAGACCATGAGGTCGGGCAGAACAGCCTTCGGCTCTGCGAGATATTCGGAAAGGTGCTGCGGATAGCCGAGGCCGAAAAATCGGATCTGCAGGGCAATGCCTTCTCTCTGCAGCCGGTCGGTCAGATGATCGAGAAAGATCTTTTCCTGACGGTGCAGGACACAGATGTGATTCCAGTAGAGGGTGACAGAAATCATGCCAAAACACTTCCTTTTCTGAGAGAATTTTGCCAAAGCCGGCATTGTTCGTATTCTTGTGAAAGTTTGCGGTAGAGCGCGGATTCTCCCGGGCTGCGCTTGAGGACTTTTGCAACCGCGCCGTTTTTCATGACGATGCGCCTTTGTGCCATCAGAGCGGTCTGGACGTCGTGGGTGACGACGAGAAGGAGCTTGTCGTGGTGCAGGAGAAGGTGGAGCGCTTTGACTTTATCGATTCCCGCATTTTCGATCTCGTCGATCAGGACGATTGGGCTGTCACAGATCCTGGCGATGTCGGCGATCATCAGAGCCCGGCTCTGACCGCCGCTCAGGGTATTGAGGTGAGCGGAGGCCCGCACCGGCTCCGGCGTGATCTCATTTGCAAGACTGAGGATTTCAGCGGTCGGAACCGTTTTGTTCCGAGAGAGGTTGTGCAGGCGGAGGAAATCTTCGACCGTCGTATCGAGGGAAAAGCGCATATTCTGACTGAGATGGGCGATGAGACCCGAGGAGAGCGCCTGCCTCTGCCGCCTTGGAAGAGGGAGGCCGTCGGGGTGAACCTTTCTGCCGGTGACGGAATCTCCGTCGGCGAGCTGCTCGATATCCCGGATGAGCCGGCTTTTACCGGAGCCTGTATCGCCGACAATCGTCCAAAGCTCGCCAAGACGAAGGGTCAGTTGGCCGAACTCCTCTTTCCGCTGATCTTTGTCCCGCCCCGCAAGGATATCTATATATTGCATCCCGCCCCTCCTTCAAAATTGATTTTGCCGATGATCCCCTGCTGAAAATCCATGCCGATTCGCCGCTCTCCGACACAGTAGGAGCAGATTCCTGCGGGCATCGTGCAGCGCAGGCGGTCTCCGGCAAAGCCGGCAGCGGGTTTCTGCTCTTCGATCCATCGGGCGAGGGGCTCGATTCCGTAGCCGGAGAGCCCGTCCACGGCAAAATATTCGGCTGCCGGGTGGAAGTCCTGCAGCTGCCAGAGAAGGATTTCTTTTTCCGCCTGAGAGATCATATCGATCTTTGTCAGAACAACGAAGTCCGCCTGTGTCAGCATCGGTCCCAGACGCGCAGGAGCGTAGAAGCTGGCGGTCGCATCGAGAACGCAGCCTGCAAGCATATGCTCGCTTGCCGGTGAGCATCGGTGGCAGAGTCCCGCCGTTTCTATAACGAGGGTGGTGCAGGCCTGCCGATCCGTCCATTGCCAAAGCTCCGGGAGATTGGAGACCAGAAAATGATCCGGGCAGATGTCGCCGCTGAGTCCCACGACACAGGGCAGCCCCAGAGAGTCAAAGACTTTTTTATCCGCCGTATCCAGACAGTCGATCTTGCAGACACAGGCGCGGGCGCCTCCTTCTTTCATCTCGGGAAGCAGGGACTTAAGGACGGTCGTCTTTCCGACCGCCGAAGTTCCCGACAGCAGGATGATCTTTTCGGGCATGAGGATTCTCCTTTCAGATAGTGATATTTCAGATCCTATCACAGAGCCTTTGCCTTGTCAGTATCAGATGAGACTCTCGCGGGAGATTTTGTGAATTGACATTTGCACAGGGCTGGTGTACACTAATCGCAGGTTAGTGATGGACAACTGTTTGCGGAAAGGTGGGGAGAAATGCCGTGAAAATGGGAGAGAGCAAGGAGGCGAAAAGTGGCTGCCGATGCTTTGAAAATCTGCTTTGCAGCCTTGAAGATATACCGCTTCGAAGCTTCCATTCCGGTCAGATACTCCGAGATCGGTTCTGCGGAGAATCGGTTGTCGGACTGATCTTAGAGGGTATCGTTGAAGTTTACTCCGTCGCTGTCGACGGCAGGGATGTCCTGCTCAACCTGCTCCATCCCGGTGATTGTTTCGGCATCAGCAATCTTTTTTCCGATGAAGAGATCAAGACGGTCCTCCGCTGCAAGACGCAGGTCAAACTTCGTTATCTTCCCAAGCGTGAGCTCGTCGCCCTCCTGGAGAACGATGCGGAAGCGGCGATGGATTATGCCCGGCACTGCAGCGGAAAGATCCAATTTCTAATCCGCAGGATTGAGTCTCTGACTATCAGTTCCGCAAGAGGAAAACTCATCGAATATCTTCTTTCCGAGGCGGATGAGCAGGGGAGGGTCAGCCCGCAGTGCAGTCGGGAAGATCTCGCAAGAAGGCTCGGCATCAGCCGGGCGGCACTCTTTCGTGAACTGTCTTTTCTCTACGGACAGGAAATGCTCAAGACGGACGGGACGGATTTTTTCGTTGCGGATATGCAGGCGATGGAAAGACTGCTCTATCAGAGCTGTACGGGGCAGCAGGACACGGAGAAAGGAGAGGGTTCACTTTAGATGACGCCCTTGAAAGGCAAGACATTATTGTTTATACTGATATCGTAGAAAGGAGAGAATGTAAGATGAAGAGAATTTTACCCTTTATTGCATCCCTGATGCTGATCGTCGCGCTCGCGGGAGGATGCGCCCAGAAGCCGGCAACGGAAGAGACCAAGGAGCCGGCAAAGACAGAAGAACCGGCTGAAAAACCGGCAGAAGCGCCGGCGGAAGAACCTGAAAAGGCTGCGGATCCCGTCGATCTGCGTGTGCTCGCGCTCAAAGGACCGACGGCGATGGGCATGGTGCATTTCATGAACGAGGCGCAGGCCGGCAATCTGAAAGACAATAACTATCAGTTTTCCATCGCGGCAAAGATCGATGAGGTAGCGCCGAAGCTCCTCCAAGGGGAAGTGGATATCGCCGCCGTTCCGGCAAATATGTCCTCCGTGCTCTTCAACAAGACCCAAGGCAAAATTTCCGTCCTCGGCATCAACACCCTCGGTGTTCTCTATATCGTCGAAAAAGGAGAGAGCATCTCTTCGGTCAAAGATCTGCAGGGCAAGACCCTTTTTGCAAGCGGAAAAGGAGCGACGCCCGAATATGTGCTCAACTACATACTCAGCCGGAACGGACTCGAAGTAGGAAAAGACGTCATGATCGAGTGGAAAAGTGAGCATGCGGAGTGCCTTGCCGCACTGGGCTCCGCGGAAGGTGCGATTGCGATGCTTCCGCAGCCTTTTGTCACCGTCGCGCAGACCAAGATGGAAGGACTCCGTTCCGCTCTGGATCTGACAAAAGAGTGGAATGACGTGCAGCCGGCATCGGCGCTGATCACCGGAGTGACGGTCGCCCGCAGAGAGTTCATCGAAAACAATCCGCAGGCGGTCGCAGCCTTTATGGAGCATTACAAGACCTCCGTGGACTTTGTCCATTCGAGTACGGAAGAGGCGGCTCAGCTCGTCGGAAAATACGATATCGTCCCGCCGCCGATTGCCGCGAAAGCGCTGCCCCACTGCAATATCGTCTGGATGACGGGAGCGGAGATGAAAGAGAAACTGGCCGGTTATCTTGCCGTACTTCACGAGCAAAATCCGGAATCCGTAGGAGGCGCTCTGCCCGGTGATGAATTCTATTACGACAAATAAAAAGTCAAAAAAATCCTTTTCGGTCAAATGGTGGGCGGTCGTTTTATGGATCGCCCTCTGGCAGATCCTCAGCCTGATGCTCAAACAGGAGATACTTCTCGTATCTCCTATCTCTGTTTTTCGGGAGATGGCCTCTCTGCTACAGACTGCGGATTTCTGGGGGAGGATCGCCTATTCCTGGCTGAGGATCATCGGCGGTTTTCTGCTTTCCTCTTCCTTGGGGCTTCTGCTGGCTGTACTCGCATACCATCGCCCTGCGGTTCGGGATCTTCTTGCGCCTTTCATCCTGACAGTCAAAGCGGTTCCCGTCGCCTCCTTCATCATTCTGCTCCTGATCTGGATCTCCTCGGAAAACCTTGCAGTCTGCATTTCCTTTCTGATGGTGATGCCGATCATCTATACCAACGTCCTGCAGGGAATGGAAGAAGCGGATCGGGATCTGCTGGAGATGGCGCAGGTCTTTCGTCTGTCCCCTTACAAGGTTCTGCGTTATATCTATGTGCCGCAGATCTTTCCGTATTTTCGCGCGGCCTGTACTGTCGGCCTGGGTCTTGCATGGAAATCCGGCATCGCCGGGGAAGTGATCGGCATTCCTTCAGGTTCCATCGGCGAAGTTCTCTATCAGGCGAAAATCTATCTCGACACGCCCAGCCTCTTTGCCTGGACTCTGACGATCATCCTGATCAGTCTTTTGTTTGAGAAACTCTTTCTGCACCTGATCGACACTCTGCTCAAATGTTTGGAAAGGATGGGACCTCCCCATGGAATACATCGTCATTGAAGATCTCTGCAAGAGCTACGGTACCCACGAAGTCCTCAGAAACTTCTCCGCCAAGATTCCGGTGGGGCGGATCACTGCACTCAAGGCGCCTTCCGGCAAGGGCAAGACGACCCTGATCCGTATCCTGATGGGACTGGAGAGGGCGGACAGTGGAAGGATCCTCGGTATGGAAGGTCTTCGGATCAGCGCAGTCTTTCAGGAAGACCGCCTCTGTGAGAATCTCTCGGTCTATGCGAATCTGCGCCTCGTCTCTGATCGGAGCGAGGAGGAGATCCGATCCGCTCTTCATGCGCTCAGTCTCTCCCACAGCGTTCGTCAGAAGGCTGCCGAGCTGTCGGGAGGCATGAAGCGCCGCGTTGCGATCCTGCGGGCTCTACTGGCGGACTATGATATGCTTTTTCTGGACGAGCCGCTTTCCGGTCTCGACAAAGAGCTCAAAGACCGGGTAATCGCCTGTATCCTCGAGCAGACGAAGGGAAAGACCCTGCTGCTGATCACCCATAACGAAGAGGAGGAGCGCGCCTTCCGCGTCGTGCACCGAATCCGTCTGGAAGAAGTCCTGTAGACCCGGTCTGAAAATTCTTTTCCCGACTCTGCGCGAAAGGCTTGATTTTTTCTCCGTCATATATTACAATGATTGAGGCAAGGAAAGTTTTGGGGGTATAGCGCAGCTGGGAGCGCGCTTGACTGGCAGTCAAGAGGTCAGGGGTTCAAGTCCCCTTATCTCCACCAAAAAACAAAAAACTCATAGTCATCGGCTATGGGTTTTTTGTTTTTGAAAAATTTCTTTGAGAGAATAGATACTCGTTTTTTCATAGGACGTTTTCCTTTTGCAGTGCGGCTGCATTGGATCATGAAAGGCATCCTGTATGATTGGTATCAGTGAATGTAGCATATCGCATTTTCATGTTTTTTCAATACCGGCTTCTTAGGCATTGGATGATGAGGATTGCAAAGAAGAAAGCTGTTTCAGGTCTTTTATGAATTATTTTTGTTCCAAAGTGTCAAACTCCCCGATTGAAAAAGAATGGAATATATGTTATGCTTATGATAAAGTAAAAAATACATATGTTGATTTCCCAAATCAAAGCGCTCGAACTTGGGCGTCCGGCAGAGTCAAAAAATTTCTCTATTTCTATTTGATCGGTATGCTGACAATGTTTCTCGGAATGTTCTTCGGGTATGTTCTGGAAGCTATATGGGTCAGTTGGTTCGGAAGATAAGACTCTGTTTCTTGGCGAAATTGGTTTCTGAAAAAATAAAAAGGAGAACCTTATGAAAAAGTTTTTGTCATCGCTTATAGTTGTTGTCATACTATTATTTGTGACTTTGCCGGCATATACTTCTGAAACAACAGTTCCAATTTCGGAGCAGATTTCAGTTTCAGAAGCCTTAGAGGATACCGCAATATCGGAAGCGGATGTCTATCGGCTGACCCGGGAATATGGTTTGACGCCGCCGAATGAAAATGCAGAAAATCCTATTGATGGCAAGATCCACATTCAGCGATATCTGCGAGGCAATATCATTGACATATGCTGTAGTTACTATATTTACTATATAGTTTCGCCGGAAACATTTTTTGTCAAGGTGGCATGGATGGATGCAGGCGGTCGGTTAGACGCAGTTTCCGGTCTCATCGCCCGATACTATCTGAACAACACAGCCTGGAGGCAAAAGGATCATGGGTCTGTCGGAGAGACTGCGGCAGCGGATGAAGAGGTATATATTTGGGACGTCGGAGCGTCAATCAAAAGTCCGAGTATGACGCCGAAGAGGTAGATACTATGAGAACGATGTTTTTCCAAGAAACCCTTTTCCAGATGATTCCCTCCTTACAAACGCCCTGTATACAGTATGTCATAGAATCAGTCGTCAGCGCTCGTATATGCGGAAATCTGCAGAGAATTCCATGTTTAGAACTATTTCGGCTCATAATTGTATTTTTTTAAGTACGTTTCCTGATCGGATATTGAGATCGGATTTCTTCCTCAAAGAGTCGGTTCTGTTTTCTCTCATAAACGACGGAGGTCATGTAAACTTCTTTGCAGAAAGCGCCATTTCCATAAAAAGCAGGGATGCACGCCAAAAAAACAATCTTTTCTTCGTCTTCCTACAACTTTGTATGGCTTGTCCGGACGTCATTTTCCTCGAAAAATGCAAACGTATGATATGGAAATCGCTTCAGCAGCACCTTTCGCTCTTCATAAGAGAACATCAGTGCGTCATGTTCGAGAAAAACGGAAACCGGATTCTTTCTCTCTACGGAAAAGTAAAGAAAGACACCGATAAGCTCACTGCGACATTGACGAGCTTTGTCAAGTATATCGTTTTGGAGAAGGACAAAACCGATCCGGCGCTGTGGGAATTTACATTTACGATCAGACAGATCCTGCAAAATCGGAGAGTACAGAGAAAGGGATGAATCCGGAAGCCCTTGATCCGACCTTTGCGATATCCTCGGGACGGACGGGAACTTCGGATGCCGCAGAATGCAAGGAGGGCGGGATGTTTAGATATCCTTTCTGCAAAATCTTCGAACGGCTGCAGCGCCGGCTGCAAGAAGCCAAAATCCGAGGATGAGAAAGGCGGCGGTATCCCGGTGTATTCTCTGACGCCCTTTTTCGCTACGCCGGAGAGTGTATGAACAGCAGAAGAGGGAAGAAAAAGGATGACTGCGGACTGCAGCGTCTCGGGAAGCAGCCCGGCAAGCATCGGCAGGAAGAGGACGAAGACCGGCGCGACAATCCCTGCGGCCGTGCTTCCGGAGTAAAAGACCGCACAGACAGCCAGCAGAGTATAGAAAATCGGCATGAGGAGGCAGCCGGCTGCCAGTCTTCGTACCGCTCCGGATGCGGGCATCTGCTTGTGGACAGCTGAGATGAGAAGCTGTCCGTTCAGCAGGGCAGCTTTTGCTGCAGACTTCTTTCAGGCCGACAAAGGAGAGCAGTTTTGCCGCTCTTGCCTCGGCGAGCCCGGAGCCGATGGTCAAAATCTCCAGATACTTGTTTCGGTGTCAGCCGCGGGTCGATTACAGCCGCATCGACCATCGCACCGATTTTTGTAAGAGGAGTCCGCAGTTTTCTGAACTCCTGTCCGTCCACAGTCACAGATCCGGAAGTCGGCAGCGTCAAGTGGAGGATCATCCGTATCGTCGTCGATTTTCCGGCTCCGTTGGGATCGAGAAATCCGGTCACCTTGCCCGTATGTATCTGAAAACTGAGCCTGCTGACTACCGTCTTATCCGCATACTTTTTCGTCAGATCTTTCAGTTCTATCATTTCTTTCTCCTTCTTTCCCCTCAATTCTCATCTCTGTCCGAAAGGAGACTGTTTTCTGCAGAATATATCCTGAATGCGGTCTCCATAAATTCCTTTGCACGGCTCAGCATCTCCACATTCTTGATGGCGAGCCGATCTTCCAAATGAAGTTTCGACAGCTCTCGTACCAGTTCCATATCCCCTTCGGTGAAGGCGAGAATCGTCTCCCACCAGCGCCGGACAAGATTCTGCACCTCCGCATCCGCGGGGGAGAGTCCTTCGTTCATCAGGATCATAGCTTCGATCAGAAATTCTTTTAATTTGTGGTAAAATGGTTGAGCCGTGTCCAAATCCTGAAATCGCGCTGAAAGAATGTCCTTTTCTTTTTCGGTCAACATCTGGGGAGCTCGGGAGAAGATGTCGTCTCCGGGCAGCGCGCTCAGGAATTGAAGCAGCAGAGTGAAAGAGACTTCTCTGCCGGCTCCGATCATACCGGAGATCAGACCGAGTGCGGCAAAAGAAGTATGCAGCTGTTCCATTTTCTCCAAGAGCAGAAGCTGATGGGTTTTGAACATTTCCAGAAGTTCCTGACGGCTCGGCCGAAACAAAAGCTGCTTCTTGATCTGTTTTAGAGAAAAACCGAGGGATTTATACAGCAGGATCTGTTCGAGGCGAATCAGGTCATCCTGCGTATAATAGCGTCGGCCTCCCTCTGTTCGCCCGGCAGAGCGCAGAAGTCCGATGTTGTCGTAATGCTGTACGGTTCGGATCGTCAGACCGGCAGCGGCGGCGATCTCACCGCTCGTATATCTTTTTTCCTTCATTGCCTTTTCCTCCTCTGTCTTAATCTTTTTTTGTGCAAGTAAAAAAGGAGGATTAAATGACCGAAAAACAAGAAGCACATTCATTCTTTTTCAATCTATTTCTATGAAAGACTCGGTTGCAAGTAGAAAATCTGATAGTGGAAAAAATGCCTTAAAAATGGTATAATATTATTAAATAATTAGATAGATAAATAAATTAGAATTTGCGGAGGCTAAAGGGGTACAGAAAAATAATAGAAAAATAGCGTTGATTGCTGTCTTGTTATTTACTTTCATTCTGATTTTTATTGTTGGAATAGCTTTTACAGTACTGACAGTAAAAACAAATAGAATCAAAGATGACTATTCTGTTGCCATGGATAGTGAAAAATATCAGACTCCGGTTTTTGTTGATGGGATAGAGGTTATAAATCAAGATGTTTCTTGTGGATATGCTGTAATTGAAATGTTTTCTGTATGGAATGGCGGAAAAGTTACGGAAGAAGAGCTTTATGAAAAATATGGAAAAGTCGTGACTTCCACAGGGAAAGCTTTTTGTGATGAGTTTAACCGTCAGTTCCCCGAATTTCAGACAACAATGTACAAATACCTTACCAATAGCGAGTTGATTGACAAAGTATATGACTGTTTAGCAGATGGTGTTCCCGTCCCATTTGAATGGGCAGCAAAACATGATGACGAATGGACATTGCATTATTCGCTGGTAGTCGGAATGGACATAAGAAATGACAGAGTTGTAATTGCAAATCCATACGGATATATTGAAACAATTTCCTTAAATGAATTTGTAAATAGGACAAGTTTTAATTCATTTGAAAACATGCCTTTGTTTTATCACTTCGGATTTGCATTTGGTATTTTTGAAAAGAACACAGTTTTTATTCCAAAAAGGGTACAATAAATCCCGGTTTGTCTAATTGAATATAACAATTTGAGAAACAGTAAGTCAAAATAGGTGTACTGTTTTTTTTTTGCTCAAAATGGAAATGAGATAAAAGAAAAAGTATCCATAAATATAAAAAAGCACTTGACAAAACGCTCTCTGGAGGGCGTAAGCCGACGCATTGGACGTCAAAAAAGTCGTCACAGAACACATCGGAATGAAAAAGATTCTCCGAGATTTTCTTGATTTCATAATGACCTTCATTTACAATAAAAAGCAGACCAAGACTTTTAAATTAAATTTGTAAGTCTAAAACTATGATACACTTTTAAGATAACAAAATCATCCTATTTTTTAGGAGGATCATTCAAACTTCTTCAGAAAATCAAGAGAAAGAATACGGCGGGAAAGCTTTCTGTCAGCTCATCGGAACAAGCGACGGACGAAAAACATTTGGAAGGGATGAAGGATATGGACATGAAAAGAAATGATAAAAGAATAATAAAAGAATTGAAAATGGTCGGTCTGCGTCATTTTGAGCTTCTGTCTTTGGATGAAGAGCAGGCGCTTGGTTTCGGGGAGGAAACTTTCTTCGACTACCTCATAGATTGTCTTCCATACAGGATAAAAATAGCCAACGAGCATTATCATGAAGAAACGAGAAAATACCAGATTCCTCGGACTTCTTTTAACGATCTGGAAGATTTCCTCTACAGAATAGACAATTTTTCAGTTCTGATCCGTAAATGGTATACCATCCTGATGAAATTGGCCTATTATTTCAAGCTGGACAGCGTCTATCTATACTGCGACGGTGCCATGGACAATAAAGAATTATTGAAGGCTGCCGGAGAAGAGGGAGTGGTCTTGAGATATCGTCCTATTGAAGTGATGAGCCGATTGGAAGAGTTTGTCAAGTCGATGAACGAAGAGTTTCGCCATACAGGTTTCACATTTGATTTCGAGAACGGAATGAGAATTACTTTGGATAGGGAAGACTTTTTCATGGGAGTTAACTTCCGAAAACCCGGCAAAGTCGAAACAAAGGAGATGGAACTGATTCAAAAACTCATAGAGAGCGAAGGCCTGTTTTTTCATGAAACGGGCTATGTGGAAAAATGAGTGAAGGATGACGGAGCGGGCAGAGCCGTTTTGACAGAGGGCGCGTTCGTCCTTTTTGACGCTGCGACTTGTGAGATCATCGGTCTGAAACAGAATCCCGACAACCCTTTGAGAGGTCGAAGGACGCTTGACAAGTTTCCTTCCTTCAGATATAATCTTAATTAAAGATGAGTGAGTTTTCCCATGGAATAAGAGAGATAAGGATTTTGATTGATGGAGGAGAGTGAATGTTTTATGACTGCGAGAAAGAGCGGTATGGGGAAAAATGTATTCATCATCTTCTTGATTTTGTTCGGTTTTTTTCAGGCATATCAGCTTCAGTTCAGTGAGACTGCGAGGATTGAGAAAAACTTAAAAAGTTTTGAGCGGATGAGGAGCTTTCATAGCTTGGAGGTCGATGAGTCGGATTTGAAAAATATAGAGAGAAGAGGATCCGGCTATCAATTTACTGTATTGACGAAAGAGGAAGTCGGAGGTTATCAGGAACTGGGGAAAGTTCAGATGAACGATGCGGAAGGCGGTTTGATCCATACTTTTACTTTGCTTAAAAATGAGAACAGATATATGGTACATATGAGAGGGATCTACATGTCTATGGATTGAGAAGAGCTGCGGAGAAAAAACAGGAAAGGATGCAGAATTTTTCCGATCATTTCTTATACCAATTTTATGCTAAGGTAGGTTTCGAATCAGTCGTAAAGTGTCGGGCGTCGTTGAAAGGAGAAGATAATGATGAAAATAGGAAAGAAAAAGCTCTTGCTGATCCCCTTTATACTGATCCTATTGTTGACGGCGGCGGCTGTTCTGATTGCGTTTGCGACAGCGCCGACGTCTGAGGCGAAACGCAATCAGACTGTAGACGGTCTGCGGGTGGAAGCCTCGGTCAGTGATGATGAGAGACTGCCGATCATCAAGACTTTTCGAAGAGAGGACTATGAGAAAAAATCGGAGAGCGAAAAGCAGAAGATCGAAGAATCGACGAAGGGAAATATAGAAGGAGATATCCCCTGCGTCCATCTTTTGAAGGATCCCCATATTTATTTTCGCCTGACTGCGGAGGGAAAATCCCTTCGGCCGGATGAGACGCCGATTGTCGAGATCAGGAGCCTGCCTTCTCACCGGAAACACAAAAAAGAGCCGAAGATAGTTTTCGGAGAAGTCGGGGAGGATACGGAGAAAGGATATTCCTGCGCCCTCAGAGCGTACCGCAGGCAGTATGAAAAGTATTTTCTGGAGCCCGACCTTATCACACTCCGTTACACCGTCCATGGGAGAGAGTATGTCTCGATGTTTTCCGTCTGGGTCAGCAATGCGGAGGAGGGCGTCGATTTCTTTGAAAACGAGGAGCTGAAGGAGCCGATTTCGCCGCAGGAGCCTTGAGAGTGAAAGGGAGAGTCTCTCAAACAGAGAGGGCTCCCCTTTTGTTTTCTACAGGAAGTTTGGAGGTGAGCGCATGAAATGGATTTATTTTTTTGACGAGAAGATCAAGCCGATCGCACTGAGAGGACAGAAGGCCCTTCATCCGGCGGAGACGGGAAAGCTCGGCGGGGGCGTCAGCTGTATCCGTCAGTATGACGTCAATTTGTGGTTTTACACGAAGGGGGAGCGGACCATTGCCTTTGACGCCGGCCATCTCAACTATCCGGGCATCGAGGAAGAGTTTGAAAAGATCGGGATTCATCCGGAAGATATCCGGCATCTGTTTCTGACGCATGTAGACGTCGACCACGCAGGGGGCGTTGATATCAGCGGAAAAAATATCTTCCCCAAGGCGCAGGTCTATCTCGGCAGGCGGGAGGAGATCTATCTCAGGGGAGAGCATCACCGCTTCAAGCGTATGGGACTGAAGATCAAAAACTGTGTCGGGATAGCGCCGGGGTACCGCCTGCTTGAGGACGAAGAGATCATCGAGGCGGAAGGGATCTTTGTGCAGGCGCTCCATGTGCCGGGGCATACCCTCGGTCATCTCTGCTATCTCGTCGACGGAAAGATCCTGATCAGCGGAGACTGCCTTGCGGTCAACGAGGAGGGGGGGTACAGCTTTTTCGATTTTTTCACCCAGTATCCGAAGCTGAACAAGGCCTCTCTCCGACAGCTGAAGGAAAGGCTCTCCGGCACGAAGATCGAGATGGTCTGCACCGGGCACAGCGGATGCCATACGAAGACGGAAAATCTCTTTGCCCATATTGATGAGTCGGCGACACTCAGCCGAAAGAGAGCCTTCGATGAGAGCGCGCCGGGAAATTTGTTCAAAAAATCAAAACGGAAACGGGAAAGCGAAAAAAAGTAAATGTAGAAGCAGGGAAAACTGCCGGGAAAGGAGTGAAAAGGATGCACGCCTATTATAAGGAAAATGCAGGAAAGCTCAGGAAACAGATGAACCGTTACCTCTGTCTGATCCGCGGGGATATCGAGAGGATCTTCGCAAAGCCCTATGAAGAGGCCTTGGAGGAAATATGGAAGTTTTATGAAGAGCGGCTGATGGAGAAGTTCCCCTATATCGGCGGAGATTCTGTCAGCGGCACGAAGAATCTGACGGACGCTTATTTTTTTGTCGCTCTCGGAGAGACCGCCTCCCCCTACGGTCTGTCTCTGGAAGACTGGGGAAAGCTGACGACGGTCTGCATGGAAAGGTATCTGGATAAGACGCCGAAGCCGGCGAGAAAGGCTGCGGGTTTTCTGTTCGGCCGAGAAAGGCTCATGCGAAAGATGCTGGAGAAAAAAGACCGGAAAAATCAGGAGAACGCGCTGAAAAATCCGGGAAGCTTCGAGACGAAGGTGCAGGAGCCGACAGAAGAGTATCCCGTACACTTCCATACCCTTCGCTGTCCGCTGAATGATTTTGCGGAGGCGAACGGCTATAGGAAGTATATGCCCTATCTCTGCAATCTCGATTATGTGATGTTCGGCAAGATGGGAGTTTCCCTCTATCGGGAGAAGACCTGCGCCGCCGGGGACGGCTGCTGCGATTTCAAATTCAAGAAGAGTGCGCCGATCCCTTCATACTGGCCGCCTCATATCTTGGATGAAAATGACCCGCTGAAATAGAGGATACGATCATACAGAAAAGAAACCGACAGACAAGGTTCGAAAGCCATGAGACGAAGACGACGAACCTTCGAGAAAATTCGAGATGAGCGAGCCGACGAAGTTTTGGGAAAATCAGCAGGACGGTACTCCCTGCGGTCGAAATTTCCGGCAAGCAAATCTGATTTTTCCGAAAGAGAGTCCGCGTCGTCGAAGGATTTTCGAACCTTGTCTGCTTTTTGGAAGGATAAGTACGGATGTTTAATACGATTGCCCGTCTGAATTGTCATCTGACAAAACCCCTAATTGGTCGTTTTAACATGGGTATGGTTTCCGGCAGCGTTTCAATAGCGTTTCAATAAGGTTTTAGTATAAGGGGCTATAAGGGGCTGTCAGCAGGAGCGCTGCGGCTCCCGGAAGCTCAGAGCCGGGAAAGACAGCAGGACTTTGAAGAGATCCCCGTCGATGAAAAGCTGCATTTTGCCTTTTTGCAGCTGCATGAGGTTCATGGCGATGGCAAGTCCGAGGCCGGAGCCTTCCGTATGTCTCGATTTGTCGCCGCGGGTGAAACGCTCGGCGATGTCCTCCGCCGAAAAATTCATCTCGTAGAGGGAGATGTTTTTGAGGGTAAATATGAACTGTCCGTCTTCCCGGCTGCCGTCAATATAGACTCTCGTGCCGGGGAGGGAGTATTTTTCAATATTGGAGAAGAGGTTTTCGAAGACGCGGTGGGTGCGCTGTCCGTCCAGCCGGCAATAGATCTTTTCTTCGGGCAGGCGGATGATGACGCAGAGATCTTTTGCGGCAAGGCGATCCCGGAATTCCCCGTAGGTCTGATAGAAGAGGGAGCAGAGCTCCAGATCTTCAAAGTTCATATGCAGATTGCCGCTGCCTGCCTTGCTCACCTCAAAAAGGTCTTCGATCAGGGTCTGCAGGCGCAGGGATTTTTGCCGGATGATCTCGAGATACTCCTTCCGGGTCTCTTCGGAGAGAGACTCGTCCCGCAGGAGATCGGCGTAATTGATCACGGAAGTCAGGGGCGTCTTGAGGTCGTGAGAGACATTGGTGATCAGCTCGGTCTTGATGCGCTGACTCTTCATCTCCTCGGAGACCGCCTTCTGAAAGCCTTCTCCGATATGGTTGAAATGGACGGCCAGTTCGCTGAAGATCCCGAGATCTTCGGGAAGTTTCGCCTGCAGATCGCCTCCGGCCATCGCCGCACTCTGCAGGGTCAGCAGCTCGATCTTTGCGAGATGACGATAGGAGAAAAAGCCGGCGGAAGCAAATAAGCCGAGGATCAGGAGGAAGAACAGGAGGAATTCCTCAAAATGCAGGAACTCCGCTCCATAGGCCAAGATGAGGGAGAGCAGCGAAAAAAGAGCGAGGCCGCCGAGGAGGAGCGCCATCTTGCGGAAGGCGTTTTTGCGGATATGGATGCGGAAAAATCGTCTCAGCTCCGCAAGTCCCCGGCAGGAGAGGCGAAAGAGTCCCCGCAGGAGGCGGAGCAGAGGGGGAAGCAGAGCGCTCCGCTCGAAGACTCCTTTGCGAAAGCCCAGAGCTGCCGCGGATTTGAGGCTGACGATCAGCAGATACTCGTAGAGAGCGAGAGGCGTGAGGGTCAGCAGACCGAGGGTGAAGTAGAGAAGGCCCGCGGGCAGAATGATTCGTCCGGCGATCAGCAGAGAGAGCGGAGCGCTGCCTAAAAATCGGAATTCGACTGCCAGAAAAAGGAGCAGGAAAAGGAGGGTTAGGGTCAGGAGGATCTTCCATTCAGGAGCGATCCCGGTAAAGCGTCGCACGAGGCCGGCTTCGCTCTGGCGGGCGTAAGGCGTCAGCAGGGCGAAGAGGGAAACGGCAAGGATCAGTCCGAGCCCGATATAGAAGATCAGAAAGAAATTGCTCAGGAGATAGTTGGAGACTGAATTTCTCACCGATTCGGCGACCTTGTCGTACTCCATAAAGTTCACAAGCAGGGTGTTAAAGCGGAGGTGTTCCTTCTCGATGTAATGAGATCCGAAGATTCGGGAACGGAGCAGCGGATAGCTGAGCAGGGCGGCAAAGCTCAGGAGAGCGTTGGTCAGCAGGAGCCCTCTTGAGCTGTTGCTCAGCCGGAGAGTCTTTGGAGCGGAGCATATTTTTCTGTTCATGAGTTACCTCTTTTCGATTTTGTAGCCGATTCCCCAGACCACTTTGAGGTACCGGGGGTTTGCGGGATCGATCTCGATCTTCTCGCGGATGCGGCGGATATGTACGGTGACGGTGTCCGGGCAGTAGGCCGGCTCTCCCCAGACCTGACGGTAGATCTCTTCGATGGAAAAGACCTTGCCGGCGTTTTTCATGAGAAATTCCAGGATCTTGTATTCCAGCGGCGTGATCCGCACGCTTTCGCCTTCGACGAAGAGCTCCTTGCCATCTGTGTCGAGACTCAGAGCGCCGATGGTGATGCGGCTTGCGTCTTCGGCCTGACGCTGGGCGTAGCTGTTGGCCCGGCGCAGCTGGGAGTGGACTCTTGCCAGCAGCTCCATCGGGCGGAAGGGTTTGGTGATATAGTCATCCGCACCGATCTGGAGCCCTTCGATCTTGTCCATCTCTTCGGACTTGGCCGAGAGCATGATCAGGGGGACGACGCTTTTTTCACGGATCTTGAGCGTGGCAAGGCTGCCGTCGATATTCGGCATCATGATATCCATGATGACGAGATCGATCTTCTCTTTGTCAAAGATCTCGAGAGCTTCTCTGCCGTCATAGGCCTTGACGACCCTGTAATCCTGGCTCTTGAGATAGATTTCGATCGCGTCGGCGATCTCTTTTTCGTCATCGACGACGAGGATGGTTTGACCGGACATAAGAACCTCCTTTTGTATCATAGATTTATCATAGCATAAATTTCTTACGAAATGAGGGGGATAAATCTTAAGAACTTCTTAAATTTTCTATCCGATTTTTCCCAAAGAGAATCTGTGCGGCCTCTTGATTTTCGGAGTTTGTCTGGAGTCTGACAGGTATTTGCAGGAGTATTTGTTTTTCAGTATAATTAGTATAAGGATAGAAAGCAGGCAGGACACCGTTTCAAATGGATAATAGTACGGCAAAAGCAGAGAGGAGATCGTCATGCACAAAATCGCCTTATGGAAGATGGCTTTGATCCACGCCCTTGCCTGGACTCTGTTCTCAATCGGAGATTATATGGAGGAGCAGGGAATGGATCTGGATGAGAGGATTACGACTTTTGGTCTTCCTATCGCTGTGTTTTGCGGTTATATCTTCTATGATCTCGTCTTTGGTGAAAAAAAGGATTTTCTCTGGAGAGAGGCTTTTTCTTTCATCGGTAAATTTTTCGTCTCCGGAATCGGTTTTTTCCTGATCATCAATGAGCTGGTGAGTGCCGAAAGCTGGATCGTCAAACAGGGGAGCTTTTTTCTAAACGGGATCGAGTATGGGATCTTCGGGATCTTTCTGATGGGAGGATGTACGCTCGCCTTTCTGATTTACTATATCCTTCGCTGGATTGGGGAGTGGATTGCAAAGAAAATGCGGTAAGGAGGAAGGGGAGCTTTTTTACAAACGGAGGGATTTCAAAGTATAAAACAAGGGAAGGTGGAGGAGCACAGATGAGAGGAAAGAGGAAAAAAGCTGAAAAGTCAGCAAAACGAACTGTTTTTGCCGCGGCGATGATTCTTGTTATGACGATTTTTGCAATGATACTTGGATTGAGAATCCATGATGCGTTAAAGGCGAGTGATGTTGAATCGGCTATCCTGGCTTTCGAACAGTATGCCCCACCCTTAGAAAATGCAAAAAAACTCAGCAGGCAGGATATCGAAGAGATAGTTGATCTCATCAATTCTCCAAAGGAAAATTTTGGAGGTTATTCTACCGGGAAACATGATGCGGTGTTCCTGATAGAAATGGATATGAAGGGAGGAAGAAAGCGCTTTTATAAATTTATTTTCAATGAGGACGGTTCTGTCAACATCGTGAGAAAACCCTCGATGGATGATTCCGATTTCGATTACAGGGAGTGGTCTCTGCAGGAAGAGGAAGCTAAAAAGGCTTTTGACATGCCAGCCTTTGGCCAAATGTATACCTCCTCCAATCCGATTTTTCCGATTGTTTATGCGGAGGGGATCGAATTGATCGGCAGCAAAAGGGCGGACTTTTGGGAATACAAAAATCGCAGCTCTAATTGGAGAGCCTCGGATTTCTCGCCTCTGAAACAGGAAAAGACGAATGTTATTCGGGGGAATACGATCAATATTCTCTTTCCTCTTTATCCGAAACACAAGGAGTATGCCTTATATGATTCCAAGAATCAAAAAGTCCAAGGCGGTGAATTGACGCGGCCTCAGCTTCGTCTTCCGGATAAAAAGGAAAATTATCGGCTGGAGCTGACAGCGGAATGGGATTATGAAGGTTCTCTCGCTCCTTATCTCGGTATAGTGAATGAAGAGCGGCCCAACAGTGTTCGAGGCAAGACGACAACGGTGATTGAACTGCGCCGTGAAGGTCATACGCAAGCATCGGAGCAGGAAAAAGACATATCGTATCGCCCTCTGCTCGTTTCTTTGGAAGACAGCTTGAAAAGGCTTGGTGCAGAGTTTTCCATCGACTACGAAAAGAAAAACTGCATCGTCAGCTCTCCAGAGGGGAAAAAGGAGACGGAGGTCGCTGCCGAGGAGATGAAAACGGAGGATCTGCAAAGGAAGGAGTTCGAGTTTCAGGTTGCTCAATCCAAGGCTTTGCGCGATTTCTATTTCACGGATCGAGGCATTTATGTCGATGCCCTCAGACTCGCCTATGATCTGGGCATGGTTTTGAAAAAGAATAAAAACGGCCGCTATATTTATCAGGAGAACAAGATTCTTTATCCGATGAGGCACTCGTCTAAAAAAGAAGGATATATCAACTGGAAGGGGAACTGGAAAATTCCTCCGGTATTCAGGAACACGGGAAATTTTGACGGGGATTATTCTATTTTTTCCATTGCCGGTGAGATTTCAGCAGAAGACAACGAAAGGATACTGAATATGGGAGATCTTCCGGACGACCTGCGTGAGGATTTGATCAACTTTCATCGTCCGACTCTGGACGGTCTGATTGATCTGAATGGAAAAATCATCATGCCGGCCGGAGAGGAATTTTATTATCTTGGAGGCAATATTCTTTACTCTGCCTCCGAGGATTCTGTGACCCTCTCGTTTTTGGACGAATCGAGAGAACTCAATATCGAAAGCGATGCATTGATCGTTGCTGTGCAGGTCGGGGAAGGGAGGATTCTCGTAAAATCCGATTCCGGGGACTTCTATCTTGATCTTGCAGGAAAACCTCTCCATTCCGAGCCCCTCGATTTTGCCTCTCCCTTTTCCTGTCAGCGGGCCGTAGTGGGAAAGGAAGATAAGGAGGAAGGAGAAATCGTCAGATACGGTGTCATCGACGATCATTTCCGTCTCAAGGTTCCCTATTTGTTTTCTTATGTGGATAATTATTCTGAAAATGTCAGTTTCGTTCAGGTTCATACAAACGGAATCAACCAATATGCCTATATTGATAGCGAAGGAAATCTGCTGACCGATCTGGACTATGAATATGCCACCGCCTTTCATGACGGCCGCGCTCTCGTTAATTTGGACGAAGAGCGTTTGGTCTATATCGGCAAGGATTTTCAGATTGTGCGCAAAGAAGACGGAGAGCCGATTGCTGAGATAGAAAGGAACAGGAACGGGCCTTTCGGGCAGATGCCCGATCCTTATGTGGAGGAGGCCGAGTATTTAGATTATATCTTCAGTGAAGGTTTCGCCCTTGTGCGAAAAGGAGAAGAGTACGGATATATCGACAGGATGGGAAGGCCGCTGGTTTCTTACCCGCTGTCCTATGCGAAGCCTTTCAAAAATGGGATGGGGCTTGCTGCACTCGAGGAAGATCTTTCCGAGAGAATGACATATATCAATACATTCGGAGAGAGTATAAAGATTGAAGAGATCAAGATGCCGAAGGAGGATTAAGGAGAAGGAGGAGGCGCGGCGGGAAGAAAACTGCTGCTGAGGATATTTTTTCCAAGGTTTGGGTGAGATTTTTGCGGAAACCGGGAAATCGACTTTGCCCCGTCTGATTGGGCGTCGAAAGGAATTTTCAAAAAACTCCGTAATTTTTTCGGCGGGAGATTGAAGAGGCTTTTCGGATGTGATATGCTTTTGGAAACGAAAATTCATGTCAAGGCCCCCTTTGCAAAGAAAAATCACTCAAAAGGAGAAATTTTGCAGATTCGGGAAAATGGAGGGCTTTGAGAAACAGAAAGAGGGGGAAGACCTCGCTTTCAGGCGGGGAGGGTTCGAGTATGAAAGAAACGGGCGAAAGAGACAATAAAAAAATGGATAATCAAAAAATAGAGGTTTGGTATCGGAAACTGGAAAAGATGGTTCGAGCGTATCTGCCGGAAGAGGATATTGCCGTGATCCGCTCGGCTTTTGAACTGGCAAGAGACGCTCATGCACCGCAGACTCGGGAGTCCGGAGAGCCGTATATCATCCATCCGCTCAATGTCGCGATCATTCTGGCGGAGCTGAAATCAGACAAGGAGACGATGGTGGCCGGACTGCTCCACGACGTCGTCGAGGATACGGGGATCCGTTATGAAGAAATCAGGGATCGGTTCGGAGAAGAAGTCGCTTTTTTGGTGGACGGTGTGACGAAGATTGCCCGTCTGCATGAAAAAATATCCAAAAAACAGATCAAACAGGAGAGCTTTCTGAAACTGTTGTCTGCGACGCATGAGAATGTCCGTGTCGCGGTAATCAAATTGGCGGATCGTCTCCACAATATGAGGACGATGCAGTTCCAACCGGAGGATAAGCAGATCTCGATCTCGGAGGAGACGCTGGAGATCTATGCTCCGATCGCTCAAAAACTCGGGATCTCTTTTTTCAGCAAGGAGCTGGAAGATCTGGCGTTTTCCTATCTCAAGCCGGAGGCCTGTCAAAATATTCGGATGCAGGTCGAAGGCAACGACTACTGCGGGAAGATTCGTCGGGAAGCGGAGGATATCCGGAGGATGCTGGAAGATGATAACATCCCTCATGAACTGAATTATTATGAAAAGCATCTTTTCAGTATCTATCGGAAGATGAAGAATCGAAAAAAGACGATCAATGAACTGTACGATATCTGTGTGCTGAGGATCCTCGTCGAGAAGCCGAAGGACTGCTATAGAGTACTTGGTACACTGCATTGCAATTATAAGATCCTGCCGGGACGCATCAAAGACTATATTTCGCTGCCGAAGGAAAATATGTATCAGGCTCTTCATACGACGCTGTTTTCGAAAAGCGGCATGAAGTTCAAGGTCAGGATCCTGACGAAGGAGATGGAACTGCTTTCTAAATACGGGATCCAGAGTTATTTGAATTATTCTGTCGGAAGAGAATGGCTGAAGAAAACAAATTTTGGCGAATCTTTCGGATGGTTGACGAGCATCTTTCAGTGGAAGGAAGGCGCGAAGAACACTGCGGAACTCATGGATCTCGTCAAGGGCGACTTTGATCTGTTCACGGAAAAGATCTACTGCTTTACGCCGAATGCGGAGGAAAAGCATCTGCCGAAAGGATCCACGGTGCTGGATTTTGCCTATGCAGTCCACAGTGAGATCGGCGACAAGACCATCGGAGCGTTGATCAACGACAGACGCAGAAATATAGACGCTCCTCTGAACAACGGAGATATCGTCTTCGTCCTGACGGACGAGAACTCCGAGGGGCCGCAGGAGAGCTGGCTGGAGATCGTCAGGACAGCGACGGCAAGGAGCAATATCCGAAAACGGCTCAGACAAAATTTGAATGAGGGAGCGGTTCAAGGCGAGCCGGCGGCGGAAGAGGAGAGCGGGGAGGAGATCAATATCCAGATGGGAAGATGCTGTCTGCCGGTCAGAGGAGATCTGGTCATCGGCGTCATGTCGAATCCGTACTATCTGACAGTCCACAGAAACGGCTGTGAGACTGCAGGGAGGCTCTTGAAGCGAAGGGAGTTCAGAGAGAAAGAGATTCGGTGGGAAGATATCGAAAGCGAAGAATTCAACACGACCCTCGCCGTCCTGAAACAGGAGGGCGCTGGGAATTTGTGGTTTTCCGAAGTATGGGCTTATCTCGGTCTTCACAGGCATTTTGTCAGTCGGATGGAGTTTTTGGAGAAGAGAAACCGACTGATGCTGACGATATCCGTCCGTGATAAAGACGAGCTGGAAGAGGCGGAGGCGGCTCTGCGAAAGATCAGCGGCGTCGCTTCTGTCACGAGGATGGACGGATAGAAAAGCAGGAAAATGGGGAATATAGAAAAACCGATCTTCTCCCAAAGGTGTTTCTTGGGGGAAGACCGGTTTTTTTCTGCGGATTTTTTGAAATGGGGATGATACCATCCCCTCAGATTGCAGACAAACTTCAAAAGTCCCTTGACGGCGCGGATTCGCTTTTGGAAAAATCGGATTTGCTCGCCGGAAATTTTGACCGAGCTCAAAACGGCGTCCTGCCGATTTCGCTCTAAAATCAGCGTCCTGCCGATTTTTTCAAAATTTTATCGGCTCGCTCTTCTCGATTTGTTCACGAAAGCTCCTCATCTTCGTCTCAGGACTTTCGAAGCTTGTCTGCTTTGTCTTCAGTCTGTGGGGATGATACCATCCCCTGTTTGAAGGGTCGAATGATAAGACTCTTGATTTGTCATTTTAACAGGATATGGTTTCCGGCGGCGTCGCTTCAATAAGGTTTTGGATTAACATGGACATGGTTTTCTGTCAATGGCATTCCGAAGTGGATCAAAGCACGATCTCTCCCAGGATCTCGCCGATGGGCTCGGAGAAGGTCAGGTCGGCGTCCTTGTCATAGCTTGTGGCCTCCCGATTGATCAGGACGAGTTTGTCGCCCCGGTAGTAGCGGATCAGACCTGCCGCGGGATAGACGGTCAGGGAGGTGCCTCCGACGATCAGGATGTCCGCGTTGGTGATATAGTCGACGGCCTCATTGAGGATCCCCATATCGAGTCCTTCTTCATAGAGGACGACGTCCGGGCGGACGATACCGCCGCAGCGGACACATCCGGGAACGTCGGCGGAACTTAGGATGAAGTCAAGATCATAGCTGCAGCTGCATTTCATACAGTAATTGCGGTGGACGGAGCCGTGGAGCTCGAGCACCTTCCTGTTTCCGGCCATCTGGTGCAGACCGTCGATGTTTTGCGTGATGACGGCCTTGAGTTTGCCCATCTCCTCAAGTTTCGCAAGAGCGAGGTGGGCTTTGTTCGGTTTGGCGTCGGGGTAGATCATCTTGCTTTTGTGGAAACGGTAGAACTCTTTCGGATTTCTCATGAAAAAGCTGTGGCTGAGGATGACTTCGGCGGGATGCGAATACTCCTGCCGTATGCTGTAGAGTCCTTCGGGAGAGCGGAAATCCGGTATCTCACTTTCTGTGGAGACGCCGGCGCCCCCGAAAAAGACGATATTGTCCGACTCTTGGATCATTTGAGCTAATTTTTCCCTTTTTTCCATCGAAATACACCTCGGCTTTCTATTCCCCCTTACCGGAAAGGCGGAGGAAAAATTTTATGATCTCATTGAGGAGGAGCGGGATCAGTGCAAATCCAAAGACTAAAAGCCAGTCGCCGGCACTGAGATTGACGACTTTGAAAGCGCCCGCGAGCGGAGGGATCGAGATGACGGCAAGCTGCAGCAGCAGTCCGGCCGCGATTGCTCCCAGCAAATACAGGTTTGAGAACAGGCCGACCCGGAAGATCGACTTTGAGGGATGGCGCATCGTCAGCGAGTAAAACAGCTGAGAAGCCGCAAGGACGACGAAGGACATCGTGCGCGCGTAACGGAGGACGTCCTCGGGAATACCGGAGGAAAATACGTTGTAGCCGTGCTCGTAGAGCCCGTAGAAGAAAGCGCCCAACGTCAGCAGGCCGATCAGGACTCCTCCGATGATCGCGCGTGCGCCGGCTCCGTGAGCGAAAAAGCTCTCTTTGGGATCTCGGGGTTTTTTCTGCATGACTTCTTTGTCCGGTGTGTCGACGCCCAGTGAGATCGCGGGCAGGGTGTCCGTGATCAGGTTGATCCAGAGGATCTGTGTCGGCAGCAGAGGGATCGGCCAGGAAAACAGTGCAGAGAGGAAGATCGCCACCACTTCTCCGAGGTTGCAGGAGAGCAGGAAGACGACGGACTTCTTGATGTTGTTGTAGATATTTCGTCCCTCTTCGATGGCGCGAACGATCGTCGTGAAGTTGTCGTCGGTCAGGATCATATCGCTGGCGCCCTTGGATACGTCGGTGCCGGTGATTCCCATAGCGACACCGATATCTGCAAATTTCAGAGAGGGAGCGTCGTTGACTCCGTCTCCGGTCATCGACACGATATTGCCGTGAGACTTGAAGGCGCGGACGATCTTGACCTTGTGCTCGGGAGAGACACGGGCGAAGACGCGGTAGTTTCCGATGTTGCGGGTGAATGCCTCTTCGTCTGCCTCGTCTATCTCCGCTCCCGTCATGCTCTGCTCGATGGAATCGGCGATACCGAGCTGTTTGGCGATGGCCACCGCCGTGTTTTTGTGGTCTCCCGTGATCATGATCGGAGTGACGCCCGCAGCTTTCGCAGTGGAGATCGAGTCTTTGACTTCGATGCGCGGAGGGTCGATCATGCCGACGAGACCGATCAGGGTCAGCCCCTGCTCCATCTCTGCAGCTTCGAGAAGGGAGTCCGTATCTTTGCAGGCGGCGCCGAGCACTCGAAGCGCCTCATCGGACATTGTTTCCGCGGCCTCAAGGAAGTCTTTTCGGATCTCTTCGGTCATCGGCAGGACTTTTCCGTCGGAGAGGACGTAGTCGCAGATAGGCAGGATGCTGTCGATGGCGCCCTTGGTATGGACGCGGTAGCCTCCTTCTTCCCGGTTGAGGGTCGACATCAGCTTGCGTTCGGAATCAAAGGGGTACTCAAAGACGCGAGGGTGCTTCTCGTTGAGCTCTTTACGCAGCAGTCCGGAGCGAATCCCGAGGACGATCAGAGCGATTTCCGTCGGATCTCCCGTGCCTTCTCCGTTTTCAAAGGTCGCATCGGAGGAGAGGACGAAGGAGCGGACGAGCTGCTCGGAATCTTTCGTGAGAGTCTGTTTTTCATCTCCCGAGGGGAGGTTTGTCATATGGTGCAGGGTGTACTGCCTGACGACGGTCATCTTGTTCTGGGTCAGGGTTCCGGTCTTGTCCGAGCAGATGATGTTGACGGAGCCCAGGGTCTCGACGGCCGGAAGTTTTTTGATGATCGCATTGATCTTGGACATGCGGGTGACGCCCAGGGCAAGTACGATGGCGACGATGGCGGCAAGTCCTTCCGGTATCGCGGCGACCGCAAGGCTGATCGCGGTCAGAAACATCTCGAAGAGATCCCGCTTTTGGACGAGGGCGATCAGGAAAATCAGTGCGCAGATGCCGACGGCGATAAAGCCGAGGGTCCTGCCCAGCTCGTCCAGTCTCTTTTGCAGAGGCGTCATCTCTTCCTGTTCTTCGTCGAGAATTTTAGCGATCCGGCCGATCTGTGTGTCCATCGCGGTGGCGACTGCGACGCCTTCCCCACGGCCATAGGTTGCAAGAGTGGACATGAAAGCCATATTGCTCTGGTCTCCGAGCGGAGTCTTCTCTTCGGTGAAGAGGGAAGAGGCGTCTTTCTCCGAGGGGACGGACTCTCCGGTCAGAGCGGATTCTTCGATCTGGAGGTTCGCGCTTTCGATCAGTCGAAGATCGGCGGGGATATAGCGTCCCGCGTCGATGAGGACGATATCGCCGGGGACGATGTCCTCGGAGCTGATCTCGATCACTTCGCCGTTTCGGCGCACGAGAGATTTCGGCGTCGTCATCTGCTGGAGAGCCTCGATTGCCTTTTCCGCCTTGGACTCTTGGACGACGCCGATGACTGCGTTGATCAGGACGACGGAGATGATGATGAGAGCGTCCATATACTCGCCGATGATCAGGGTGATCAGCGCGGCGGCCAGCAGCACATAGATCAGCATATCTTTCATCTGCGCGAGAAAAAGGGCAAGAAGAGATTTTTTCGGCTTGCCTTTGAGTTTGTTCGGTCCGTACTTTGCAAGTCTTCGGCCCGCTTCCTCGGAGGTCAGGCCGACCTTCGGATCTACGGAGAGCTCCTGCAACGCTTCGGATTCGGTTTTCGAAAAATACATATAAACACCTCGCTCTGAGATTTTAATTGGCTTATTATATACCCGTTTCGCAAAGTGATGACACAAATTTTCAATTTTGAGGGGGAGAATGCGAAAAAATCTTCCTTAGTTCCGCGATTTAGGGTACAATAAAGTATGGATACATTTTTGCGAGAGAGGGAGTTTCGTATTGAAGCGTTTTTTTAAGCCGAAGAAGAAGGACGAACAGAGGTTCGACCTGTCCCGTATCGGGCCGAAGGTGCCGATACTTCTAAGTTATGAACCTTTCAGAAAGGTGATACGGAACGGCTCGAATCCGAAGATCAAAAAAGAGATGCAGATTCTCAGCGGGATGATCGAGGAGGAGAAAAAGCATATTTTGGAAGTGAACTCCCTGCACAAGGAAAAGTCCCGGATCACCGCGAGCATCCTCTATCTGTCGAATCAGCTCAATCAGAAGGAGAGCAGAACCTCGGAGAGAGAGCTGGAGATGCGCAGAAACAGGATGAAGGAGATCATCGAAGACATCCGGGGCAGGGAGGCTGCGATCCAGGAGCTGCGCCTTCGGCAGGAGGAGCAGAACCTTGTCCTGCTGGGAGAGACCGTCGAGTACGCTTATGAAAAGATGAAGACGGACGAGAAGGAACTGGATTCTCTGCTCAGAGAGATCGAAAGGCTCAGAGAGAAACTGCAATCGGATCGGGAGCAGAGGGATCGGATCAAGGGACGACTGGATTCACTCTACGGTTTTATGCATGCATTGATGGGAGCGAAGGAGACCGAAAAACTCGACACGGAGTTTTTTGATGAAGACTTATGATCTACGGAATCGGGACGGATATCATCGAGATAGAGAGGATAAAGAGAGCGGTCGAGCGACGTCCGAGGTTTCTGGAGAAGATCTTCACTCCGAAGGAAAGAGAGTATTTTGCTCTTCGCAGGATGAAATGGGAGACAATCGCCGGAAATTTTGCGGCGAAGGAAGCGGTGTCCAAGGCGCTGGGAACCGGTATCGGCAAGATCGGTTTTCAGGACATGGAAGTGCTCCGTGACGAGAGAGGAAAACCGGTCGTCTTTTTTGCGGAGAGCGCAAAGCTTCCTTTTGCAGCGCACTGTCTGCTTTCCATAACCCACTGCAGAGACTACGCCGCGGCAACGGCGATCCTCTGCAGGAAGACGTCGTTTGAAGAGAAGGAGGATTTGCAATGAAGCAAGTATACAGACCGACCTGGGCCGAGATCAATATGGACAATCTGAGGAAAAATTTCCGCAATATTCGCGCTCTGCTCGATGAAAAAACCAAGTTTTGCGCAGTGATCAAGGCCAACGGCTACGGGCACGGCTCCGTGGAGCTTGCGAAGCTGTACGAGGAGGAAGGCGCGGATTACTTCGCGGTCGCCACCTGCGAGGAAGCGCTGGAACTTCGGGATGCGGGGATCGGCACTCCGCTGATGTGTCTGGGTTATGTGCCGGAGGATCGCTTCGGACAGATGATCGAAAGAGAGGTCGACGTCACGATCTATTCGATGGAAAAGGCGAAGCGTCTCTCGGAAGAAGCAGTGAAGAGAGGCAAGGAGGCGAAAGTACATATCAAGCTGGATACGGGGATGTCGAGACTCGGCTATCCCTGCAGGGAAGATTCCGTAGGGGAGATCAAGGAGATCGCGGCTCTGCCCGGCGTCCGATGCAGGGGACTGTTCACCCATTTTGCCCTTGCGGACTCTGAAGATCCTTCCTGTACAAAAGAGCAGTTCAAGCGCTACCTCTTCGTATCGGAGAGGCTGGAGCAGGAGGGGGTGGAAATCGAGATCCGCCATGTATGCAACAGCGCCGGCGTCATGATGTTTCCCGAGTATCACTTGGATATGGTCAGGGCGGGTATCGTCCTCTACGGGCACTACCCCTCGGAGGAGGTGGACAAATCCGTCCTCAGGCTGTATCCGGCGATGAGTCTGCGGACGACGGTGGCCCATGTCAAAACGCTGGAAGAAGGCAGGGGGATCAGTTACGGACATAAATACTGCACGAAGCGGGAAGAGCTCATCGCAACGATCCCAATCGGTTATGCCGACGGATTCACCCGGATGCTTTCGGGGAAAGCGGATGTTCGGATCGGGGAGAATATCGTTCCGGTCGTCGGAAGGATCTGCATGGATCAGTGCATGCTCAATGTCTCCGGTCTTGACGTCAGGGTCGGCGATACGGTCACGATCTTCTCGGAGGAGGAAGAACTTGCGATAGAGCGCTTCGGAGAGCGTCTGGGTACGATCAACTATGAGCTGCTCTGTATGATCCAAAGACGAGTTCCGAGGGTGTATCGGAGCAATGGAGAAACGACCGCTGTGATCGACTATCTGGAAGGGAAATAGAGACGAAAAAAGATGAAGATATCAGCGAAAATGGAGAAGGGAGGGCTCGGTATCGGAACGAAAATGAATATTTCAATCAGGCGTGGCGATCTGTTCTACGCGGATTTAAGCCCGGTGGTCGGATCGGAGCAGGGAGGCGTCAGACCGGTTCTGGTCGTGCAGAACGATATCGGCAACAAATATTCTCCGACGATCATTATAGCGGCCATTACTTCTCAGATGAATAAGGCGAAGCTGCCGACGCATATCGAGATCAAGGCGGAAAATTTCGGTCTGTCGAAAGATTCCGTCATCCTGCTCGAACAGATACGCACGATTGACCGCAAGCGTCTGCGTGAGAAAATCGGAAAATTGGATGAGCCGTCAATGGAGAGAGTCGACGATGCGATTCGAATCAGCCTTGCGGTGGACGCCGGAGAAAATTGAGACAAAGAGTTGTTGCCGCAGATACATAGCTGCAGAGGAGCGGGCTTTCGGTCAGCTCCTTTGTGCGTGGCGCTTTTGAAAAAAGCGCCGATGTGAATACAAAATTGAAAGGCAGGAAAGTCATGAAATTGGATAAGATTGTGCTGAGTTTGATGCTGGCAGGGCTGATAAGCTCTCTTTTCATCGCCTCTCAGCGTTGGCAGGTGGAGAGTCGGTACAAACAGTACGAACTGACGATGGATTACATCGAACTGGAGCGCTTTGCTTCGGAGGCGGGCAGGACGACGGCCCAAGTGATGAAAGAATTCAAAGAGGCGGGGATTCACTCCGTCAACATACCTGAGGCGACGATCGGCGGTCTCAAGAAAAATCCAGACTACAAACTGACGACGAGGCTGGAAGGGTACGATCTCGTTGTCGGAGGAACGAAAGAGGGACTGTCTTTTGTAGAGAAGGGTCTGAGGGAAGTCCTTAAAGAGGATCGAAAAATCACTTACCGGGATGAAAATACCCTCGTGATCGAAGGAAAGCCAAGGGATTACGCCTTTGACACGACGCTGATACGAGATTACGAAGGCAACAAGATGGGCGGCATGAATTTCGCCGAGACTTCGAAGCTGGAATATGTCGGTCTGGGATATCTCCAAAGACAGATTGAGGAGAGTCGCAAGGCGGGATTGAAAGTGCTGCTGAGACCCGCCTATATCGAGGCTCTTCAGGACGCGAAAAAGTCGATTCGACGGTTTACAGGAGCGATAGACCGGTATCAGCTCGACCAGTCCTATGTGATCTTCCAGGGACAGGAAGCCCTCGGCTGGGACGAGGCGGAGCTTGCCGCAAAGACCTTTTTTGACAGGAATATCGCAGTGGCGATGATCGAGTCTTCGGTGCAGAGAGAGCATCTGGAAGTGGAAGGGATGGAAGATCTCGTCCGAAGGATGGATTTTAAGGCGATTCGCGCGTTCACCACCTGGCAGTTTATCCAAAAACGCTATGATTATGAGATTCCGGGCCATCATCAGGGAGAGGAGATCGTCAATACTTTCTACAGGGCGATCACCGAGAGAAATATACGCCTGATCTATTTCAAGCCCTTTATCGAAAAAAACGGGAAGCCGGTCACGGATATGGAGATCTACAAAGCGAGGTTCGACGACCTGCAGAAACGGCTGAGCTTTGCTCACGGACTGAGGCCCGGGACGCCGATCCCGATGAGACCGCTTCGGGCAAGGAGGAGTCTGCAGCTGCTGTCGGCGCTCGGCATTGTCGCGGCGGGGTTTGCGATCCTTGACAATCTCCTGCGGATCCCGAGAAAATATTTCTATCCGCTGCTGGGCATAGGCTGCGCAGGAGCTGCGGGATTTTATCTGCTCAATCTCAAGCTTGTGCTGATCAACAAGATGATGGGACTGGCGGCGACGATCTTCTTCCCTACTCTCGGCGTCCTCACAGTCATGTTTCTCACCAAAGATCTTCTGCGCAGGAAGCATAAGTCCACAGAGGCGCAAAATTATATGCGCGGCGTGAAGACGCTGATTTTCTGCATTATCATCGCTTTGCTCGGATCGGTTTACGAAACCGCCTTTTTCGCAGACAGCAGTTTTCTTCTTGAGATGGACATCTTCAAGGGAGTCAAGCTCTCCCAGCTTGCGCCGATGGGGCTTGTGATGATCCTTTACCTCGGGGTCTTCGGATACCGCAGAAGGACGGAGGAGTCCTATCTTAACTTCGGTGAGATCGGGGAGTTTCTCTCGGAGAGCATCCGCGTCTGGCAGGCGATTGGAGCGGGGCTGCTGCTGGGCGTCGTCGTTCTCCTCCTGCTTCGAAGCGGTCACGAGAGCAATGTACAGCCTCCGCAGATTGAGCTGATCATGAGGAATGCGCTGGAGTACATCCTTCCGGCAAGACCCAGGACGAAGGCGGTCGTCATGGCTTATCCGGCGCTGATTCTCTGGATCTATCTCGCTTCGCACAGGCGATGGCGATGGATGTATCCGGTGCTCGCCCTGCTGACGGTCGTCGGACAGAGCAATATCCTCAACACCTTTTCTCACATCCGCACGCCTCTTTATGTCTCCTTCCACCGCGTCGGATATGAGTTTCTCCTGTCTCTGCCGATGGCGGCGATCCTCGTGCTGATGGCGGGGCTGATCTTCAAATTCATCGGAAAGGGACGACCCAATGTATAAGATCTTGATATCGGGGTACTACGGTTTTAACAACATCGGCGATGAGGCGATCCTCAAGGGATTGATCGAAGGCATATCGAGCCGTCTGGCCCAGGTGGATATGGTCGTACTCTCCAAGTTTCCCGACTTTACGGCAAAAAAACACAATGTCAGGGCGATCAATCGCATCAACCTCTTCAAAATTTTTCGGGAGATGCGCTCGATGGATGTTCTGGTCAGCGGAGGAGGCTCCCTGCTTCAGGACGTCACCTCCAAGCGTTCCATCGCCTACTATCTGGGACTGATCTGGCTGGCGAAAAAAATCTTTCGAAAGAAAGTGATGATCTATTCTCAGGGGATCGGACCGGTTACTGAAAAATATAACCGTCTGCTGGTGGAGAGGATACTCAATTCCGTGGACGTCATCAATGTCCGGGATGAAAAATCCAAGCAGGAGCTGATGGAGATCGGCGTAAAAAAAGAGATCGTCGTTACGACGGACACGGTCTTCAGTATTCCGGAACCGAGCCCGGAAAGGGGGAGGCAGATCCTTTGGAAGATCGACAGGAAAAAAGACCGTCCCTATGCAGGCGTCTCGGTGCGTTACTGGAAGGACTGCAGCGAGAGAGTCCGAAGGGAAACGGTGAAATTCTGTGAAAGGCTCGTCAGAGAGAGCGGCTTAAGACCGGTGCTGATCCCTTTTCACTTCCATCAGGATCTCAGGCTGATGAAGGAGATCCAAAGGTCTTTGCCCGAGGATATCCGAGAAGAGGTTCTGATGATGGAGCAATACCTCTATGTGGACGACTATCTCTCCCTGATCGGCAATATGGAGATCATGGCTGCGATGCGCCTGCACGGACTGATTTTTGCAAGCCTGATGCAGGTCTGTCCCATCGGGATATCCTACGATCCCAAAATCGAGAGTTTCATGAGGATCATGGGTGAGACGCAGGTCATGAAGGTGGAGGAGATCGACGGCGACCGCCTCTTCGATCAGGTCGTCGATACGCTGAAAGAAATGCAGGAGAACAAAGAGCGGTTCAGAGAAAAAGTCGCGCAGATCCGGCGGAAGGCAGGCAGGCATAACGATCTGCTCGTCGAGCTTCTGGAAGGCTGAAAGAGGGGAGGAGAAAGAGGAAAAAATGGAAAAAGTGACAGTACTCGGAGTGCCGATTGATCGGGTGGACAGAGGAGAAGCTCTCAGGCGATCCGTGAAGGCGTTGGAAGAAGGGAAGAAATTTTTCATCGTCACGCCCAACAGTGAGATCGTCATGCAGGCAAATAAGGACGGGAAACTTTTGGATATCATCAAAAAATCCGATATGACGGTTCCGGACGGCGTCGGCCTCGTCATCGCCTCCAAGATGATCGGAAGACCTCTTCGAGAGCGGGTGACCGGCATTGATCTGATGGAAGATCTGCTCGCATATGCGAACAGGGAGAAAAAATCCATCTATCTGCTGGGGGCGAAACCCGGAATAGCGGAGGCTGCGGCGGGAAAGATCCGGGAAAGATATCCGGATATCCCTGTCGCAGGTCATCATCACGGCTATTTCAAAGGTCTGCATACGGGAGCGAAAGGACATGAAGAAGAGAAGAAAGTGCTTGAAGAGATCCGGAAAGCTCAGCCGGATATGCTCTTTGTCGCCCTCGGAGCTCCGAAGCAGGAATATTTCATCGATGAATACCTCGAGCGGCTTCCCGCCAAGATCTTTGTCGGCGTCGGAGGGAGTCTGGACGTCTACAGCGGAACGATGCGGAGGGCGCCGGAGTTCTATCAGAGATTCGGACTGGAATGGCTCTACCGGGGGATCAAAGAGCCGTGGCGATTTAAGAGAATGTCGGTTTTGCCGCTGTTTTTGATTCAGGTGCTCCTCAAAAAGGAAAAACCGATTTCATAGATAATTTCTTTCATAGATGACTTATCTATAGGCGACCCAGAGTGAAGACAAAGCGGACAAACTTCAAAATTCATGAGACGAAGAGGAGAAACTTTCGTGAAAAAATCGAGAGGAGCGAGCCGCTGAAATTTCAGAAAAATCAGCAGGACGCTGATTTTAGTGTGAAAGCGGCTGGACGTCGTTTTGAACGCGGCCGAAATTTCCGGCGAGCAAGTCCGATTTTTCCGAAAGAGAGTCCGCGCAGGCGAATGATTTTTGAAGTTTGTCTGCAATCTGAGACGCCTTATCCATAGCGTCCTGTCTCAGATGGAAGGATGCAGTTTCAAAAGGAGATTCTATAAAAATTTTTATGTGAAGAAGAGCGGGGAGAAAACGACAGATCCCGGGAAGAGGGATCGCCCGCATCGCCAAGAGAGAATTGCAGCAAAGACAAATTTTTCGAAGGGGTGAGTGAAATGGCTGTCGATATCAAAAAATGGGAGCTGACCGCGGACAGATTGAGGCCGAATTTTGAAAGGCTTCCGGCAGATTTTGAAACGACGAAGGATCTGGAGCATATGGACGGGATCGTCGGGCAGAAGAGAGCGGTGGAAGCGATGAACTTCGGTCTTTCCATCAAGGCCAAGGGATACAATATCTATGTGGCGGGACTTAGCGGAACCGGGCGCAGCAGTTATACCGAAGCCCTCACCCGAAAGATCGCAGGGCGCAAAAGCGAGAACAGAGACTATGTCTATGTTTACAACTTCAAGGATAAGGACGAGCCCAAGCAGATCTCTTTTGCGGCGGGAGAGGGAAAACCCTTTCGGGATGCGGTTTTGACAATGGTCGACAAACTCCAGGAAGAGATTCCCAAGACCTTCATGTCGAGAGAGTATGAGGCGAAGAGCACGGAACTGGCTCAGAAATTCGAAGCCGCAGGCGAGAAACTGCTCAAGGAGCTCAATGAGATCGCCGCGGAAAAGAACTTTTTTTTCCAGCAGGGAAACAAGGGTCTGATCTCCATTCCCCTCAAGGAAGACGGAAGCATGATGACGGACGAGGAGTACAACGCCCTTTCCGAAGAAGATTACAACAGCATGAAGGAGAAGTCTCAGGAACTGAGCTCGGAGGTCTCGGAGTTCATGAACCGCATGCGCGCACTGGAACAAGATCTGCGCGGCAAGCTGATTCATCTTGACAAAAAGACGGGCGAGCGCATCGTTTCGTTTTATATGGAAGATCTGCTTGAAAAGTATCGGGAACATGAGAAAGTCAGCGCCTATCTTGAGGAGATGAAGAGCGATATCATCGAGAACATTTCCCGGTTCAAGACGCCGCAGAAGCCGCCGGCCGGTTCTTTCAGCCTGCCAAAGGAGGATCCGAGGAAGTTTCTGGAGCGTTATCGGGTCAATCTCTTCATCGACAATTCGGAGCTTGAGAGAGCGCCGGTCATCTACGAGAGCAACCCGAGCTATTACAATTTGATCGGGATGACGGAGTACAAAAATGAGATGGGCGTTCTCTCTACGAACTTCATGGATATCAAGCCGGGGGCCCTGCACAAGGCCAACGGAGGATTCCTGATCCTGAACGTGCGCGAGCTTTTGAGCGAACCTTTCGCCTGGGAAGCGCTCAAGAGAGCTCTGAAAACGGAAAAACTGACGATTGAGAGTCTCAACAAGCAGTTGGGCTATGTGGTCACTTCCTCGCTGAAGCCGGAGCCGATTCCGCTGAAGCTGAAGGTGATACTGATCGGAGATTACTATACCTACAGCCTGCTCTTCGCTTACGACGAGGACTTCCGCAAGCTGTTCCGCATCGTCGCGGATTTTGATACCGAGATGCAGGCCAATGAAGAGAACATTCTCCACTTCGCGCGCTCCATCGCGACCCAGTGCGAAGAAAAAGGACTCAAGCACTTCACGAGGCAGGCGGTGCGCAGGATCCTCGAATACAGCGCCCGTCTGACGGAAAACAGGGAAAAGCTCAGCTCGAGGTACAATATGATCGTCGAGATCCTCTACGAGGCGGACGCTTTCGGTCAGGGGGAGTTTGTCACAGAGGAAGATGTGCAGAAGGCCATCGACGCCAAGCGTTATCGAAACGATATGTATGAGCAGAAACTCAACGAGCTCTATATGGACGGAACGCTTCTGCTGGATGTGGAAGGGGAGAAGATCGGTCAGATCAACGGTCTTGCAGTGATGGAGACCGGCGAATACTCCTTCGGGAAACCTGCGCGGATCACAGCCTCCAGCTATAAGGGAGAGTCGGGCGTCATCAATGTCGAGCGCGAGATCAAGCGGAGCGGAGCGACCCATGACAAGGGAGTGCTGATCCTTTCCGCCTATATCGGAGACCGCTATGCGAAGGAAGAGGCTCTCTCGGTCAATACCTCGATCACTTTCGAGCAGAACTACTCGGGGATCGACGGCGACAGCGCCTCCTCGACCGAGCTCTATGTCATCCTTTCCAGCATCGGTCAGATCCCGATCCGGCAGTCGATTGCCGTGACGGGTTCCATCAGTCAGAAGGGCGAGATACAGCCGATCGGGGGAGTCAATGAAAAAATCGAGGGCTTTTTCGATATCTGCAGGATGAGAGGTCTGACCGGTGAGCAGGGCGTCATCATCCCCTGTCAGAATGAAAAGAACCTGATTTTGAAGGAAGAGGTCATCGAGGCGGTCAAGGACGGCCGCTTTCATATCTATTCGATCCGCAATGTGGAGGAAGGCCTTGCGATACTGACCGGGGAGACGATGGAGAGCATCGACGAGAAGATGCGCAGGATGCTGGAAAAATACAGGGACGAGAAAGAGGAAGCGGCCGGCGGGGGAAAAGACGAGTAAAAAGCGGGTTTGCAGTGAGCAGGGGGCGGTTTGATGCAGCAGCATGAATGGAAAAAGAGACTGATACCTTATGAACAGGCGGTGGAAGAGCTCAAGGTCAAGTTCCGAAATATACGCAAGGAGTTTGTCGACCGGCAGGAGTATGCGCCGGTCGAGTTTGTCACCGGACGGGTCAAGAAGATCTCCTCCATCATCGACAAGGCGAAGAGGCTCAGGATTGATCTGGAAGATTTTGAGGACAAGATCGAAGATGTGGCGGGAATCCGCATCATGTGTCAGTTCGTCGAGGATATCTACACAGTCGTCCGCTATATCCGCAGCCGAAAAGACATGAGGGTCATCTTAGAAAAAGACTATATCAGTCAGCCGAAAAAGAGCGGTTATCGAAGCTATCATGTCATTATCGCCTATCCGATCCAGTCGATCTCCGGCGTCGTCGAGATTCTTGCGGAGATTCAGATCAGAACCCTCTCGATGAATTTCTGGGCGACGATTGAGCACTCCCTCAGGTACAAATACGATCGGAATCTGCCGGACGAGATTGCCGAGAGGCTCCAGAGGGCTGCGGATTCGGCCTTCATGCTCGACAGCGAGATGAGCGTCATAAGAGAAGAGATCATCAAGGCGCAGATCATGTTCGAGATGAAGTCCGTGACGGTCAAGGATATCATCCACAGCATCCAGCAGCTGGTCAAGCTGGGAAGAGAAGAAGAAGCGATCAAATTTCAAAAGGTGTTTGATGAGGTCAGGGCGGCTTCCGACATGGAGGAGATCATCGGGATAAGAGACGCCCTTCAGGCCCGCATCTATGAACTGGAGACGGAGAGGACTGTATAAGTGAGTATTTATGCGATTGGAGACCTGCATCTGCCCGGAGGCGTCGGCAAGACGATGGATAAATTCGGGTGGATGGGGCATAAGGAAAAGATATTTGCAGACTGGGAAGAAAAAGTCGGAGACGAGGATGCGGTGCTTCTCGTCGGAGATATCTCCTGGGCGATGAATCTGCAGCAGGCGGAAGGAGATCTGCTTGAGATCTCCGCGATGAAGGGAAAAAAGTTCATGATTCGGGGAAACCACGACTACTGGTGGTCGGGGCTCGCGAAGATGAGCGCGCTCTTTCCGCAGATATCCTTCGTGCAGAACAACAGCTTTCTCTATGAAGACTGCGCCGTCTGCGGCAGCCGGGGATGGCTCTGTCCCAACGATGTCTGGTTCACGCCCAAAGATCTGAAGATCTATCAGAGAGAAGTCGGCAGACTGAGGCTCTCGCTGGAGAAGGCGGCCGCTCTCAGTCCACGGCGAATCATCGCGATGATCCACTATCCTCCGATGAACGACAAGCACGAGCCCTCCCTGTTTACCGATCTTTTCGAGAGTTTCTCCGTCTCAAAGGTCGTCTACGGACATCTGCACGGAGAGGAATCCTTTCCGGCAGGGTTTCAGGGAAGGAAGAACGGGGTGGACTACCGTCTCGTCTCTTGCGATTATACAGAGTTCAAACTGAAGAAAATATTATAAAAATACTGTGAAAAAAAGGAGGAAGTCAGATGCTGTTGAAAGGAAAAGTAGTCGTGGCGCAGGGCGGAGGACCGACCGCCGTCATCAACCAGTCTTTGGTCGGAGCGGTTCTGGAATCGAGAAAGTTTCCGCAGATCGAGAGAGTCTACGGGGCGATCAACGGTGTGCGGGGCATCATCAACGAGGACTTCATGGATCTGACCCAGGAGACAACGCACAACCTGGAGAGTGTCGCCAAGACCCCAAGCTCCGCGCTGTTTTCGACGAGGGACAAGCCGGACGAAGCTTATTGCAGGCAGATCTTTGAAGTGCTCAAGGCACACGACGTCAGGTATTTTTTCTATATCGGAGGAAACGACTCCGCATCGACGGTGCAGATCGTCAACGAAAACGCGCAGAAATCCGGCTATGAGTTTCGTGCGATTCATATTCCGAAGACGATCGACAACGATCTGCTCGTCAACGATCATACCCCGGGTTATCCTTCGGCGGCAAAATTCGTCTCCCAGGCTTTTAACGGAGTGGATCTGGACAACCGCTCTCTGCCCGGCGTCTACATCGGGGTCGTCATGGGAAGAGACGCGGGATTTTTGACGGCGGCTTCCGCGATGGCGCAGAAGTTTCCGGATGACGGACCGCATCTGATCTATCTTCCGGAGCGGCCTTTCAGCAAGGATGATTTTCTGAGAGACGTCAAAGAGGTCTACACCCGCTACGGACGCTGCGTCATAGCTGTGTCGGAAGGGATCAAGAACGAAGACGGCGTGCCGATCGCCAAAGAGCTGATGAGCAAGGTGGAATACGACGCCCACGGTAATATCGTCCTGTCGGCGAACAGCAGCGCCCTCGGAGAAGCGCTGGCAAGATATGTCAAAGAGCATCTGGGTATCAGCCGGGTGCGTTCCGACACCTTCGGCTATCTCCAGCGCTCCTTCATGGGCTGCGTCTCCGAGATCGACCAGCACGAAGCCCGGGAAGTCGGAGAAAAAGCGGCCCAGTTTGCGATCTGGCACAATCTTGACGGCTCGATCACGATCCACCGCACTGGAGACTATTCCGTGGACTATCGGCTGACGAAACTGGAGCAGGTGGCCAAGTACACCAAGCACATGCCGGAGCATTTCATCAACGCCCAGGGCAACCATGTCACCGACGCTTTCAAAAACTACCTGCGTCCGCTGATCGGTTCGGATCCTCTTTCCTCTCATATGCTCCGCGCTCCGAGGGTCGCAAAACTGCTCAAAAAATAGTCGTGTTTTGTCCCCGAGGTCGCGGGAAAACATTTGACAAAGAAAATTTATACCTTTATACTAAAGTTGTATCGAGAGACGCCGAGAGGAGATTCCGACAGAAAAAATAAAATATAGAGGTGAAATGAATGGGAGGAAATAAACCTTTACATGTGTATTCTGAAATCGGGAGGCTCAAGACCGTCCTGCTTCACCGTCCCGGTCGGGAGATCGAAAACCTGACGCCGGATCTGATGGACAGGCTGCTTTTTGACGACATCCCGTATCTGGAAGTCGCAAGGAAGGAGCACGACGCGTTTGCCCAGATCCTTCGCGACAACGGAGTCGAAGTGCTCTATCTTGAAGAACTGGCTGCCGAGGCGGTGGCCGATCCGAAGGTCAAAGAGGCTTTTATCGACGAATTCATCGCGGAGGCGCATATCACCAGCGAGAAGAAGAAAAAACTTGTCAGGGAACTTCTGCTGAGCTATTCCGATGATCGGGAGATGATCGACAAGATGATGGAAGGCATCCGCAAGACGGAGATCAAAGATTATCGGGCAACTTCCCTTGCCGATATGGCGGAGTCCGGCTATCCTTTCATCGCCGATCCGATGCCGAACCTGTATTTCACGAGAGATCCCTTTGCGACGATTGGCAGCGGGATCACGCTCAACCATATGAGAACCGTCACGCGAAACAGGGAAACTCTCTTTGCAAAATATATCTTCGATCATCATCCGAGATTCAAGGACGCGAAGACGCCCAGATGGTACGACCGGGAAGAGACGACGGCAATCGAGGGAGGAGACGAGCTCGTGTTCAACAGCGAAGTGATCGCGGTAGGCATCTCCGAGAGGACGGATGCGGCTTCCATTGAGAAGATGGCAAAGAGGATCTTTGCCTCCGATGAGAGCTTTACGACCGTGCTTGCTTTTCATATCCCGAACAAGAGAGCTTTCATGCATCTGGATACCGTCTTCACGATGATCGACTATGACAAGTTCACGATCCACCCGGAGATCGAGGGACCGCTGACGGTCTACGCGATCCGCAAGGGGGAAGGAGAAGGCGTTCTGATCGAAAAAGAGACGCAAGAGCTGCATATCGTGCTGGCAAAATACCTCGGCGTCGAAAAAGTCACTCTGATCCGCTGCGGCGGAGGGGATCCCATCGACGCGGCGAGAGAACAGTGGAATGACGGTTCCAACACGCTGGCCATCGCGCCAGGAGAGGTCGTGGTGTACTCAAGAAACCATGTGACGAACAAACTCCTTGAAGAGGCGGGAGTCAAGCTCCATGTCATGCCCTCCAGCGAACTTTCCAGAGGCCGCGGAGGTCCAAGGTGTATGTCGATGCCGCTTTGGAGAGAAAATCACTGAAAACGACGCTCACTTGCCACATAATATATAAAATCAATATTTAAGGAGGAAATAATCATGCCAGTAAATCTGAAAGGAAGACATTTTTTGACGCTGAAGGACTTCACTCCGGAAGAGATCACCTATCTGCTCGATCTCTCCAGAGATCTTAAGGCAAAGAAAAGAGCCGGTATAAGAGGAAACCTGCTCGAGGGAAAAAATGTCGTTCTTTTGTTTGAAAAATCTTCCACTCGTACTCGCTGCGCTTTCGAAGTCGGCGTTATGGATGAAGGCGGCTGCGTGACCTTCCTGGGATCTGCGGACAGCCAGATGGGCAAAAAAGAATCCATCGAAGACACGGCAAAGGTGCTGGGAAGATTCTATGACGGGATCGAATTCCGCGGATTCAAGCAGGAAACCGTAGAGACTCTTGCAAACAACGCCGGAGTGCCCGTCTGGAACGGACTGACCGACCTGTACCATCCGACGCAGATCCTTGCGGATTTCCTGACGGTGACCGAGCATGTGGCAAAACCGCTCAACAAAGTGAAATTCGTCTATGTGGGAGACGCAAGAAACAATATGGGCAACTCCCTGATGATCGGCGCCGCAAAACTGGGAATGGAGTTTGTGGGAATCGCTCCGAAAGAGCTGTGGCCTGCGGATGAACTGGTCAATGAAATGAAAGAAGTCGCAAAAGAGACCGGAGCGAAGATCAGCTTCAGCGACAAGGTGGACGACGTTAAAGATGCGGACGTCATCTACACCGACGTGTGGGTATCCATGGGTGAAGAGGCGATGTTTGAAGAGAGAATCAAGCAGCTGAGTCCGTATCAGGTCAATATGGAAATGATCAGAAAGACCGGAAATCCGGAAGTGATCTTCCTCCACTGCCTGCCCTCCTTCCATGACCTCAACACGACAATCGGAAAAGAGATCTTCGACAAATTCGGACTGAAAGAGATGGAAGTGACGGATGAGGTATTCCGCAGCAAGCACTCCAAAGTGTTTGATGAGGCCGAGAACAGAATGCATACGATCAAGGCCGTCATGGTGGCGACCATCGGAAACCTTTAATCAGGAGGACAAAGTTGATGAAGAATAAAATAGTGGTAGCCTTGGGCGGAAACGCCCTCGGAAACAATCCGGCAGAGCAGATCGAGGCGGTGCGCCACACGGCAAAGCCGATCGTCGATCTGATCGCAGAGGGAAATGAAGTCGTGATCGCTCACGGAAACGGACCCCAGGTCGGCATGATCAACCTTGCGATGGATGTGGCGGCGAAATCCGCAGCGTCGACGCCGGAGATGCCTTTTCCCGAGTGCGGAGCGATGAGCCAGGGCTATATCGGATATCATCTGCAAAACGCGATCCGTGAGGAACTCCTTTCGAGAAAGATGAACATTCCGGTAGCGACGGTCGTCACTCAGGTTCTCGTAGACAAGAACGACCCGGCTTTCAGCAACCCGACGAAGCCCGTAGGCTCTTTTTATACGAAAGAAGAAGCGGAAAAGCTTCAGGCTGAAAAAGGATTCATCATGAAAGAAGACGCAGGAAGAGGCTACCGCCGCGTTGTAGCGTCTCCGCTTCCCGTCGACGTCGCGGAAAAAGAGACTGTGAAAGCGCTGATTGAGAAAGAGCATATCGTCATCACCGTCGGCGGAGGAGGAATCCCCGTCTATGCGGAGGGAGACCGTCTGATCGGTATTCCGGCGGTGATCGACAAGGACTTCGCCTCGGCGAAGCTTGCGGAGATCATCGACGCGGACTATCTGATCATTCTGACCGCCGTGGAGAAAGTCGCGATCAACTTCGGCAAAGAAAACGAAGAGTGGCTCTCCGAGATCAATCTGGAGCAGGCGGAGAAATATATCGAAGAAGGACATTTCGCTCCGGGATCCATGCTGCCGAAAGTAAAGGCGGCCATGAGCTTTGCAGGATCCAAAGCGGGAAGAAAAGCACTGATCACTTCGCTGGAAAAAGCGGCGGAAGGGATTGCAGGCAAGACCGGAACGAGAATCGTAAAATAAAACATCGGATAAAAACGGCAAAATGGGTAAGGAGTAACAGATCAGGCTCTGCCCGTTAAAGCGATGCAGACCGGCAGGGATTTCGAAAGGGATTTCCGCCGGTCTTTTTTTCTCAGAAGAATCGAGCAATCTATGAATGTTCAGGCTGAACCCTCTGCAGATTGCAGAGCCAGACTGTAGACAAAGCGGACAAACTTCAAAATTCATGAGACGAAGATGAGGAACTTTCGTGAAAAAATCGAGAGGAGCGAGCCGATGAAATTTCAGAAAAATCAGCAGGACGCTGATTTTAGAGCGAAAGCGACAGGACGTCGCTTTGAGCTCGACCTGGATTTCCGGCGAGTAAGTCCGATTTTTCCGAAAGAGAATCCGCGCCGGCGAATGATTTTTGAAGTTTGTCTGCAATCTGCCCCTCTGCAGATTGCAGAGCGAAAGCGGCGAGACGCTGTTTTGAGACGAGTCGAAATTTCCGGCGGGCAAATCCGATCTCTCCGAAAGAGAATCCGCACAGTCCCGTGATGTTTGAAATTTGTCTATAGTCTGTCTCATTATTTCTATTTCGGAAGGAGGTAAATTTATGGAAAACAGGAGAGGAAAGATTCAAAGTTTGACCACCGAAAAGACGGAATTCAAAAGAGAAATAGGAGTCTTTGGCGGCGTCAGCATCATCGGAGGAATCATGGTCGGTTCGGGGATTTTCTATCTGGGTTCCTATGTGCTCCGGAGAGCCGGAATGAACAGCGGCCTCGCCCTGATATGCTGGATCATCGGCGGAATCATCACCTTGTTCGGCGGACTGTGTTATGCGGAGCTCGGTACGGCGATGCCGAGAGCGGGAGGCCGAGTCGTTTATCTGAACGAAGCCTTTCATCCCGTCGTCGGATTTATGGCGGGATTCACAGACTGGCTGATCGGAGGTCCGGGCTCGGTCGCTGCGATTGCAATCGCGATGATGAATGTGTGTAAGCCCTTCATACCTATCAGCGATGCCGGAGTCAAGGCGGCGGCGATTGCGATCATCATCATCCTGACGGCCTATAATCTCATAGGGGTCAGATTGGCGTCCATCGTGCAGAATATCTCGATGGTGGCAAAACTCATCCCGATTGCGGTTGTCATGTGCGCCGCTCTTTTCATCGGAAGAGTGACGCCGGATCTGTCCCTGACTTCCGCAGTGGAGCACTCCCGATCCTCCGGCAGCTCCCTTTTCGGGATGATCGCCTTGGCGGTCGTCGCCTGTCTGTGGGCTTATGAAGGATGGACGAATCTCAATACCGTCGCGGAAGAGATCAAAGATCCGCATAGGAATCTTCCCCTTGCACTGATCATAGGGATCGGCGGGATTACAGTCCTCTATACCCTGTTTAATTTTGCCATAATGAAAGTACTGCCTCATGAGACGATTGTCGAGATGATCGAAGCGGAAGAACTCTATCTCGGTACGGCGGTCGCCGAGCGCGTGCTGGGCAGAGGCGGCGTCATCGTCGTCAGCGCCGGAATGGCTCTTTCAATGTTCGGAGCTCTCAACGGGCTCATCATGACTCAGCCGAGGATGTATTACTCGATGGCGGAAGAAGGACATTTTTTCAAGTCCTTTGCAAAACTGCATCCGCAGTACAAAGTGCCGACGACGGCAATCATCGTGCAGGGAGTTCTGTCCGTCCTTCTCGTCATGGTTCGGTCTTTGGATCAGCTGACCAATCTCGTCGTCGTGACCGGGATGGTCTTCAGCGTCCTCGTGATCCTTGCGGTACCGATCCTTCGAAAGAAGTATCCTTCGATTGAGCGGCCTTACAAAGTATGGCTCTACCCGCTGTCCGTTCTCGTTACCGCCTTGATATTCATCGGACTGCTCCTGCAGGCTGCTTTGGAAGATCCGGTCACGGGAGCGGCGGGACTGCTCGTCCCTCTTCTTGGCGCAGCGGTGTATTTTGTCTTTGATCGGAAGATGAAGAAAGCAGGTGAAAACTGAGTGAAGAGTATCTTGTACAATGCGAAAGTCTATATGGAAAGAGAGAGGTTTGCCCGGGCGGTGCTTGTCGAAGACGGATGGATTCGAAAAGTGGGAACGGATGAAGAGATCCTCGCCCTGGCGGAGGAGGAGACCGAAAAAATCGACTGCGGGGGCAGAACTCTGATTCCCGGGCTCAATGACTCCCATCTTCATTTCATGCAGGTCGGAGAATCGATGCATCAGGTCGATATCGGCGGAGTGTCTTCCATAAGTGAGATGATCGAGCGGTGCAGAGTTTTCATGAAGGAGCAGCCCGGCCGCGTTGAGAAGGGGCTGCACGCAATCGGATGGAATCAGGATCTGTTTGAAGATGAAGTCCGGCTGCCGACCAGACAGGATCTGGACAAGATCAGCAAAGAGATCCCCATCGTGCTGGAGAGGGTCTGCGGACATATCGTCTCGACCAACACCAAAACAATAGAGATTCTCGGACTGGATGGCAGCTCTCCCCCCTATCCCGACGGTGAATTTCTGCTCGGGGAGGACGGATATCCCAACGGTATTTTTACCGGAAACGCCTGCAATTTTGCCAAGGAGATCATCCCCGACTTTTCGATGGAGGAACGCCGGGAGATGATTCTGGAGACGATGGCCTACGCGGTAGCTCACGGACTGACGAGCGTGCAAAGCAACGACGTGGGCACGACTTTCATGGACGGACCTGCGGCTTTTGCTCTCTTTCATGAGCTGTACGACAGCGGAGAGGCGCTGTTGAGATATCGTCACCAAGTTTGTTTCAATGATCTTGAGGCTTTTAAGGATTATCTGAAACACGGGGAATATGCCCTCGGAAAGTATGAACAGGATTCCTGGCTGACACTCGGTCCGCTCAAACTCTTTAAGGACGGCTCACTTGGAGCGAGGACGGCGCTGCTGAGGGACGGATACGCGGATGATCCGTCCAACCACGGACTCGAATGGATGAAAAAATCGGAGATGAAAGAGTACTGCCGCCTTGCGAAGGAAAACGGACTTCAGGTCGTCACCCATGTCATCGGGGACGCGGCGGTCGAAAGCACGCTGGACTGTTACGAAGAAGCTTTCATCAATGGAAAAAATGAGCTCCGTCACTGTCTGGTGCACTGTCAGATCACAGACAGAACCCTCCTTGAGCGCATAGCGGCAAAAGATATCTACATCATGGCTCAGCCGATCTTTTTGGACTACGATATGCATATCGTCGAGGAGCGCTGTGGAAAGGAGCTGGCTTCCACATCCTATGCCTTCAATACCCTTCGCAGACTCGGCGCTCATGTTTCCTACGGCACAGACGCTCCGGTGGAAAACTTCAACCCCTTTCCGAATATCTGCATGGCCGTGACGCGAAAAGACAAAGAAGGATATCCTCCGGGAGGCTTCTATCCGCAGGAGTGTGTGGACGTTTACGAGGCGGTGGACGCCTACACTCTGGAAAGCGCTTATGTGGAGTTTATGGAGGACAGAAAAGGACGGATCCGCGAAGGCTTTTATGCGGATATGACTTTGCTGGATTCCGATATCTTTACTGTGGATCCGATCCGGATCAAAGATATCCGGCCGGTGATGACGATGGTCGGCGGGAAGATCGTCTATCGACAAGGAATATAAAGAAGGAAATAATGCATTGCCCGTAAAAAATGAATTTTTTACGGGCAATTTACATTTTATTTATTTTCGGATATAATTCATTATAGTGATGATATCAGAAATAACAGGATGAGGATGATTTATGTCAATTTTCACAAAAGGAGATAAAATTTTAATCGCATTGATACTGGTGCTCAATCTTTTTCCGTTGTTTTTTTTCATGTCGGAAGCGGAAGATCCGCAGAATAAGCAGATTGTTGTCACTGTGGACGGGAATGTCATCTCCCGATTTCCCCTCAGGAATGAAAATGAGATGAAAAAAGTAGATTTTCACTTCGATTTTGAGGGTAAAGAATACTATGGCGTGTTGGAGACTCGGAACGGAAGAGTTCGGTTGCTCCGTCTTCCCGAAGAAATTACGCCGAAGTCCATCCATGCGGATATGGGATGGATCAGTAAGGAGAATCAGATGATCGTCGCTTTACCGGTCAAACTCGTCATCACGGTCGAGGGGGAAGAGGATAGCGAGATCGATATCATATCTTATTAGGCCGGTGAAGTCTGCGGAGCGGAAAGCTGCGGAAGAAACCGAAGAAAATGTAGTGGGGACAGGGTAAGATGAGAGTATGCAGTGTCGATAAAGTGCCGGAAAATGCGGTCTTGGCCAAAGATATTTACGATGCGAAAGGCGTTTTCCTCTTGAAGAGGGACAGTCGTCTGCTGCAGGGCGTCCTCCAAAAATTGAAGAACAACGGCGTCTTTTTTGTCTGTATCGAAGACGACATATCCGAAGGAATCGAATTTGAGAGTGTGATCGATGACGAATCCAAGGCGCGAATCATCTTTGCCTTCAAGGAGATCGTGGAGGAGAAGACCGGTGAAGGCAAGGGCGGCGGTCCGATCTTCAAAAATGTCAGGAAGATCGAGGGGCTGGTCGATGAACTGCTCACGGAGATCAGTCGGAAGAACGATCTCTCTTATATGGCCGTCGAGCTGATGGGAACGGATATGAGCACCTATTTCCACAGCGTCAACACCGCGATCATCTCCCTGCTGATGGCGACGGATCTGAAGATGAGCCGGACCATGTGCAGGGATATCGGGCTGGGAGCGATCCTTCACGATATCGGAAAGACGAGAATAGACAGCCGGATACTCAATAAGGTCGAGCGTTTCAGTGAGGAAGAATGGATCGAAATGAAGTCTCATGTGGACTGCGGTTATGGGCTGATAAAGGCTCTTACCGCGATGAACGGCATTGTCAAGTCCATCGTTCTGAAACACCATGAAAAACTGGACGGATCGGGCTATCCGAACGGCATTACGGCAGAGGCGATCCCGGAGTATGTCCGAATCGTCACCGTGGCGGATATGTTTGATGCGATGACCTCCGATCGAATATACCGAAGACGGATGCCGATTCATGTCGCTTTGGAGCACCTGATGACGGAATGTGTGACGAAGATCGACAAAAATATCTACCAATGCCTGACGAGAAAGGTGATCTTCTTTCCACCGGGGACGATCGTTCATCTCAATGAAGGATCCCGTGCGATTGTCACCGAGTACAACGACGCGGCTCCGACGAGACCGAAGATCCGCATTATCAAATCGGTGAATTATGAAGCGGGGACGGAGATTGACCTCATGCACAGACTGACGCTGCTGATCGAGTCGGCAGAAATATAAAAAGGGGTGATGGAAATTTTTCCATTGCCCCTTTTCTCGTTTGCCTCTGAATACTTTCGTAGAGAATGAGGTCAGTCTGCTCTGCCGCTTTTCGGGATTTGAAGACGGACAGGAAATAAATAGAAAATGAATTTTGGTTGACTTCAGCCGATAATTGCGATATCTTATTTGTATGCCGAGCATACAAATAAGATATCCGGAAATAGAGTAAGAGGATACAGTGAATGAGGGAGGAAGTTCAGACTTGTCGTACAAAAACAATATTCAAAATTTATTTATTTCGCTGATTGAGAAAGCGGCGAACGGAAAGGTGAATATCCTGGATTTCGGAGAGGAGGACATGGTTTTTTATCGCGGGGAGATCCATATATTAAAGAAGATCGGAGATCATGAGGGAAGCTATTCCTCAGAAATAGCAGAACATTTGGGTGTGACTCGCGCTGTGGTGCATAAGACCTTACTGAAACTCTCGGAGAGAGATTTGATCTATAAGACAGAAGATGAGAGAGATCGCAAAAGAAAAAAACTGTATTTAACAGAAAAAGGAAAAAGGGCTTACGAATTTCATGAGCGCTATCATAAGGAGAAGGATGCCGAGTTTATAGACTTTTTGGAAGGCTTGAATGAAGAGGAGTATCAAATCATTCATAAATTTTTAGTTGAGGCGAAAAAACTGATTGACAAACATTTTTGAAGGTTTTCATTTTTGATTTGAAGAAGGAGGATATGATGAAATCAGCAAACGAGATGCCTTTGTTTGATGCCGGGAAATTTATGGAAAAAAACGAAGGGATGATCGAGGCGCAGTTGATGTTTGGAGCCATTGAACTAAATCTCTTTGAATATTTGGAAAAGCCGATCTGCGCAGAGCGGCTCGCCGAGAAACTGAACTATGATGAAACAAACTTAAAATGGCTGCTCCAGGCACTTACCGCTATGGATTTTTTGGTTAAAAAGGATGAGGGATTTCAGAATCTGCCGGAGACACAATATTATCTGCATCCGAAAAGTGAAATGTACTTGGGCGAACAGTTATTGTATTGGAAAGATATGACATCGATGGACGGGCTCACAGATCTGGTAAGGAAAGGTGCTCCGGAAAAAAGGTTTAAGGATGAAAACGGATCGGATTTTTTTGATTTTCAAGCGATGGGGCGAGGGAATCAGACTGCGATGTATTTGGGAAGAGTCCAGCATTTTATATCAGCCGTAAAAAGAAATTTCAGACCGGAGCAGAAATTTTCGGTATTGGATATGGGCTGCGGGTGTGGGATCTTTTCGATTGAGATATTGAGAAATTTTCCAAGTGCAAATGCTGTGCTCTTCGATCAGAGGGCCGTCACGGAACTGGCAAGGCGGGCGGCAGAGGCGTATGGAGTCGCAGAGCGCTCCGACATACGGACGGGAAACTTTGTGACGGATGAAATAAAGGGCAGATATGATCTGCTGATCGCTTCCGGGATTATGGATTTTGTCGGTGATTTGGATAAGATGACAGAAAAAATGAAAGGATTGGTGAGCGATCGAGGGATGATTTTTGTCAGCACCCACGGACTCAATGATGACTTTACAAAGCCCAAGTCGATGGTTTTGGGATGGTTATCCAGCCATTTACACGGACTGTCCATCTTGAAGACGGATCGGCAAATCCGGGAGTCATTCGAAAGATCCGGCTTCATACTGTCGCCGGTGGGAAGGATTCCGGGGCAGTATTTCGCGAGGATCGGCCGATGAGACCTTTGGAAAAGCGCGCAGTGAGTATTCTGGCCGGAAGCGGTGTTTGTTTAGTGATATTGGGGTGTGTGTCGCTCTTTTTGGGACGTTTTGTCATTTCTCCAAAGGAAGTGGCCCGGATTTTGTACCTTCACGCGGGTGGAAAGACGGAGGCTTCGTTTGCGGCGCAGACGGTGCTCAATATTCGTCTGCCACGGACGTTGCTTGCCATTATTGTCGGTGCGGGGCTGTCTGTATCCGGAGCCTCTTTTCAAGGGATTTTTCAAAATCGCTTGGTCAGTCCGGATATTTTGGGTGTCAGTAACGGTGCGGGGTTTGGTGCGGCTTTGGCGATGCTGCTCGGACTTACGCCGTCCGGAGTGACGGTTTTCGCATTTTTGGGAGGGATATTGAGTGTGGCTTTAAGCTACGGGATGTCAAGGATGAAAAAAGAACACAACCTATTGGCGCTGGTCTTATCCGGCATCGTCGTTGCCTCTTTTTTCAGTGCGTTGATTTCTTTTTTGAAATTGATTGCGGACACGGAATCCACTCTTCCCTCGATCACTTACTGGCTGATGGGAAGTTTTGCCGGGGCGGATTACAAGAAAGCGGCATTTGCATTTTTCCTTGTGGGGATCGGAATGATTGTGCTCTTTCTGATGCGGTGGAGAATCAATCTGCTTTCGATGGGTGATGAAGAGGCATATACGCTGGGGATAAACCCGAAGAAAAATCGTTTGATCGTGATAGCGGCCTGTACTTTGATTACTTCCGCCTGTGTTACGGTAACCGGAATCATCGGATGGATCGGGATGATCATGCCGAATATATGCAGGGATTATATCAGTGCCAACAATCGATGGCTACTTCCGGCAGCGGGTGTTGTCGGCGGGTTTTTCATGCTTCTGGTGGATATTTCAGCTCGAACACTGACAGCGGCGGAGATTCCGGTAGGGATATTGACCTCTGTCTTCGGAGCTCCGTTATTTGTGATGATTTATTTCAAAAGGGAGGGATGATTTCGTTTGAAATTGGAAATTGTGCAGGGAAGTTTTTACTATGAAGGAGGAGAGACGGTGCTTCGGGATCTAAATCTTGCGATCGGAGAAGGAACCTTTCTCGGTGTTCTGGGACGCAACGGGATCGGTAAGACCACTTTTTTGAAGTGCCTGACAGGAATTTTGAGGTGGAGTGAAGGCTGTACTCTTTTTGAAGGAGAGGTTTGTCAAAATATTTTTGATAAGAGTGAGGTGGCTTATGTACCCCAAGCACATCCGACAGCTTTTCCGTATACCGCTTTGGATATGGTATGTATGGGAAGGAGCAGGAAGATGGGCAGATTTTCGATGCCTTCTGCGAAAGATCGGCAGATTGCCATGGAGAGTCTGCGAGAGATGGGAATTTCACATTTGGCGGACAGAGAGTGTTCGAGGATGAGCGGCGGACAGCTGCAGATGGTATATATCGCCAGAGCTCTGGTCACAAATCCTCGGCTTTTGATTTTGGATGAGCCGGAGACGCATTTAGATTTTAAAAATCAGGCAGAGATCCTTAAAAAGCTCGGGATATGGGTTAGGCAGAGAAATATCTCTTGTATTATGAATACCCATTATCCCGAACATGCCCTGAAGATGGCTGACAAGGTGTTGCTGTTGGGAAAGGAGGGGGATTATGCATTCGGAACGACGAAGGATATGATGACTTCTGAAAATATCAGACGGTTTTTTGAGGTAGGGGCGAAGATCGTAGACTTGCAGCCGCTGGGGATTGAGAAGAAAGTATTCGTGGTTTGTGAATGAGAAAAATATTTTTGAATCGGAGGAAAAGAAAATGAAGAAGCAAAGAAAATACAGCATGGCAGTTGCCGCCGTGTTAATTGCGGGTATGTTTGCCGGATGCGTGCAGAAAACACCTCAGAGCGAAGAACAGACGGCTGAGATGCAGACAGTGAGTGAACAGACACCGGCGGAACAAACGGGAAAAAGAACCATTACGGATTTGAGCGGCAAACAAGTAGAGATTCCGTCAGCAGAGGATATTCGCAAAGTCATCATTGTTTCGCCGCCTCTGACGGCTACTTATCTGAATGTGGTGAAGGATCCGTCAAGGCTGATCGGTCTGCACCCCGGCTGCATTCGAAATATGAATCCGAACCTGCTGCCGATGGTATTGCCGAACCGGGAGAACATCCATACAGAGTTTTTGAAAGGATTCACTTCCAATACGGAAGAGGTGCTTAAAATGGCACCGGATATCATTCTGATTTACGGAGATTTTCAAAGAGAAGGGCTGGAAAACATAGAGATCCCCGTGGTGGATTTTTTTATGGAGGATTCGCAAAATGAAGTGTGGTCGGTCAAAATCGATGAATTGATGCGAGAGATCTTTGGAGCTCCGAAAGATGATGCACTCCAAAAAGAATGGGATGCAGCGAATAAGATCGTGTCGGAGGCACTGAATAAAGTACCGGAGAACCAAAGAAAGACAGCGATCATGATCAATACTAATAACAAAGAGATGTTCAGTGTTCGAGGAGGAAATTATTACGGCGATGACTGGCTTAAAAAGACCGGACTGCAAAATCTGGCCGGGGAGATGCAGGGTGACAATATACCGGTAACCATGGAACAGATCTATGCGTGGAATCCGGATGTGGTTTATGATTTTGGCGGCAGCGATGCGGATTTTTATCTGAGCGGAGGAATTGAGGGACAGGATTGGTCAATGACAAAAGCATTTCAGGAAAAAGCAGTTTATGATATGCCCAAAGGGATGTTCAACTGGGGAGCGCCGAATGCGGATTCGCCGCTGACTCTGATATGGATGACCATGAAAAATTATCCGGATACGATTGAGAGAGATTTCTTCCATCAATATATGAAAGACTTTTATAAAAGAAGATATCAAATCGAGCTCAGTGACGAGCAGATACAGTCGATTCTCGATCCTGAGAAATAAGAACTGTTTTCCGTCTGAGATTCGGACATCTTGCGTAAATAATTGGAGTGAGGCCGGCGGGGACAGGATAGTCTTCCTGAATGATGCATATCATTGATCAACTGAAAAAAAGTCCCGGCAGCATTTGGACATGCTGTCGGGGATTTTTTCGCATGTTCCCGGATACAGCCTGAGCGGATGTGTTCATCACCGCCGAATATGCAGGATGAGATGATACGGATACATAGAAAAGCGGAATCGGAAGAAAAAAATCAGCTTGCTCACAAAGGGAGGAAACTGATTTTTTCATTGGATATAAGAGGCGGACAGCTTGATGAATTCACCCTCGGAAACCGTAATATTGTGAGGGGATCGGATATATTTGCTGAGAATGAGGCTGTTCTCGTTTTTTGAGGGAGAAGAAGTGATCTCGAGATAGCCGTAGTCCTTCTCGGGATAGACGGTGTAATTGCCTGCGGGGATATCCTTTCCGACGAGGTACTTGCCGCTTCGGTAGCCTTCTTCTCCGGCGGTGAAGGAGGGAGCATGCTGTGCTTCGACTGCCGAAGCGTCGGTCAGCGTCAGATGCTGTCCCTTTTCAAGGGCGATATAGGTGAAGCGGATGAAGAGGTCGTTTTCGATGATATCGCTGTACTCAATCGAATCACTTGCGGAAATCCGGTAAAACCCCGGATGCTTTTCAGGGGCAAAGAGTTTGTAAATGCCGGCCGGGATCGTCTCTCCGACGAGATATTTGCCGGAGGGATATTCAGCGGCCGTTTCGGAGGGGGATACCGGCTCGGCTTTTTTTTCGTCCTCCTGTATCTTTACCGGCGCTTCGGCTTCGATGGACGTTTGTATATTGTTCTCTTCAATGGCGAGAGAGGGAGAGATCTTTTTGACGACGAGATGGATGGTAAGACCGAGGGATACGCCGATCAGAGAGATCGACACCAAAGAGATCAGCACGATTTTAATTTTGCTTTTCAGAGAGAGACGTTCACTCATTCCGATACCTCGATTTGTCATTGCAGTTTAGGACAACCATATTTTATAAAAATCATCTATATTATACCAATTCTGTGCTCAAAGTACAAATTGAAAATGATCCTCCGGGAAAAGATTTTTCAGGAGGTTCTCTCCGGCGGACCACAAGGAAAAATATTCTCCGGATTTTGATTAAGCTATAGGATGATCCGAAGAAATGAGATATAATAAGGAAGGAAGCGGAGCATGCAAGGATGAGAGGACAGGAAGGGTCATTCAGGAGGAGGAAGATGAAGAAACTGATCTGTATCGTTTTGACACTGACGGTGTTTTTGTCGGTGCGTCTATATAAGGATTCAAAGAGAGATGTGTATGAGCTTGCCTATATCCACCGAAATCTCGGAGCGCTGGAATATGAACTGAAACCCTTTGAAAAGAGAACTCTCTATGACAGATATTCCGCGCTTGCGAAAATGCAGTTTGAACGAGAGGAAAAGGGTCTGGTGGATTTTCTTCCCCGTGAGGAAAGCCTTCGGGAGTCCTTCAACAGGCAGCTGAATAAGCTGACTTATAAATATCTCTTCGATATCACCTTCAGCCTGAGACATCAGGAGGAAGAGGAGAAGGAAAAGGAGGAAAAGAGACGGGAGCAGGCGGAGGCCCTCGTCGAAATACTGCGGGTCTATGTCAAGCCGCAGGATATGGAGAAGATCAGTCATTATTATGAAGAATATAAAAGTACGGCCGACTCGCAAGTCCTGGAAAAAATTCATGAGATTCTGCTGGACTATCCTCGGTTGAATCCGGATATCCTCATCGCGCAGCTCGAGAGCCCGGTCGATATCAAAGCCTATTTTGAGATCGACGCTGAAAATAAAATCCTCTGGAAGGAGCTCACGGCGATCACGGGGGACCGGCCGACCGAGTCGGAGATGAGACAGTATGAGATCCTCTGGCAGGATGTCAGGAAAGTATTTTCTGATCCGATGCTCAGTCGGGTCAAAAACTTTGTTTTGTACACGGACGGTCCCGGAGAGACGCTGGCCTTTGTCGATGACTATGCGGGAGAAGGAAAAGACTGGTATGTCGCTGTCGACATAATGGATTCCTACAATGAGACGGGTCTTTCGGAAGAGTTCTATCTGACGATGATCCATGAGTACGGTCATATCCTTACTCTGTCAGATGAGCAGGTCAATTATGAAACGGAGCCTGTGTACGGGACATATTTTGAAGAGGGAATGAGCGCAAAGGAGGATTCCTATCTCAACCAATTCTACAGGCGCTTTTGGCCCGCTATCTATGAAGACGGCTATATTGCAAATACTTTGGAAAATAAAAACGACGCCGCCTGCTTTTTTTTCCGGCATGAAGATGAATTTGTGACGGAATATGCTTCTTCGATGGTCAGTGAGGATATCTGTGAAGCGTTCGCCTATTTCGTTACGGAGGAAAAACCCCTCGGCGGAAGCATAAGGGAGCAGAAGATTCAATTTTTTTATGAATTTCCGGAGCTGATCGAACTTCGAAAGGCGATTCGCAAGAGTTTGGAACTGAGATGAGTGATGGAAGAAAAGGACGTGATCTCATGGAAGAAAAGAAATATATGGTCGTGATCTCTTTTGACGGGCTGTCGGCTGCGGATATCGACAAGCTTTCGAAGACGAAGGGTTTTGAAGAGCTGATGAAGGAAGCCTCCTTCTGCCGAAAGGTCAAATCGGTCTATCCCTCTTTGACTTATCCCGCTCATGCGAGCATCTCCTCCGGAAGGTATCCCGCAAGGCATAAGATCGTCAACAATATCATGATACAGCCCAGGCGCAGGTATCCGGACTGGTTCTGGTACCGAAGCCACCTTGAGGGAGAGACCTTTTATGAAAGGGCGGAGGAGGAGGGCTGGACGACGGCAAGTCTCTTCTGGCCGGTGTCGGCAGGGGCGAAGATCCGCTATAATATGCCGGAAGTCTTAGCCAACAGGCCTTGGGAGACGCAGATCACCGCCTCGCTTCAAGCCGGTACGAAAGCCTATCAGATGGATCTGGCGGCAAAATTCGGCAAGTATCTGAACGGCATCTCACAGCCGGAACTGGATTATTTCACCCACAATGCTTTTTTATACACCCTGAAGAATAAAGACGCCCGGCTGTTTCTCGTCCATTATACGGATCTGGATTCCATCCGTCATTACAACGGCTTTGCTTCCGCGGAGGCGGACGCCGCTTTGATGCGCCATGCCGCCCGTCTGGAGGATATCATCCGTACGCTGAAAGAGAAGAAGATGTATGAGGAGACGACCCTCGTCGTGCTGGGAGACCACAGCAGCAAAGATGTACACAGTCGCATCTGTCTCAACAGCCTCTTTCGCAGGATGGGTTATCTGCGCACGGATCGAAGAGGCGTCTCCGAGTATGAGGCCTTTGCCAATGTCTGCGAAGGGTCGGCCTATATCTACCTCAAGGATGGGGACTGTCTGCCTTTTGTCTGCAAGGAGCTGGAGAAGCTCAGGGAGGCAGGGGCCGTCGAGGCGATCTACAGTTCCCGGGAAGCGGAGGAGATGGGCGCCGATCCGAACTGCAGCCTGATGGTCGAGGCGGCGGAGGGGTATTATTTCTCCGACGATTATGAATCCGAGGTCATAAGCGGACTGCGGCCCGGAGAAAACGGCGTCGTCAAGGTCAATGGACACGGCTATCATCCGGACAAGAAGGATTATGAGACCGTCTTTTTCATCTCGGGACGAGGCGTCGTCAAAAGAAGAGAGATCGAGTCGATGAGCCTCGTCGATATCGGTCCGACTCTTGCGCAGATCCTCGGATTTACGATGCATGAAGTGGACGGAAGAGTCCTGGAAGAGATCATCAGTCGATAGGCGGAGGTGGATGATGGCAAAGTATTCGAAAAAAGAGTTGAGCTGGATTTTTTATGATTGGGCGAACTCCGCCTACAGCATCACGATAACCACAGCGATCCTTCCGGTGTACTTCAAGTCGGTCTTCCAAAACGCCGGCGGATCGGGAAGTCTGTCGACGGCCTATTGGGGCTATACGAATTCCGTCGCGACGTTGATCCTTGCGGTCATGGCGCCGGTGCTCGGCAGTATTGCGGATTACTACGGATATAAAAAGAAGTTTTTCACAGCCTTTTTCCTGCTTGGCGTCGTATTTACCGCGCTGCTGTCCATCGTTCCCCAGACAAAATGGATGCTGCTGCTGGGATTTTATGTACTGACGATGGTCGGGTTTTACGGGGCGAATGTCTTCTATGACGCCTTTCTGGTGGATGTGACGGAGGAAAAGCGCATGGATATCGTCTCTTCCATGGGTTTCGGGCTGGGATATATCGGGAGCACGATTCCTTTCATGGCGTCGATGGCGCTGATCCTTCTTTCGCAAAAAGGAAAGATCTCCATTCCCGTAATTACGGCGACGAAGATCAGTTTTTTGATTACGGCCGGTTGGTGGGGGCTCTTTTCCCTGCCGATCCTCAAAAATGTTCATCAGCAGTATGGGATCGAGCCGGAGCCCAATCCCGTCAGAAAGAGTTTCGCCCGCATCCGTGATACATTCCACAATATCAGGCGGCACAGGAGCGCCTTTATGTTTCTGCTCGCTTATTTCTTCTATATCGACGGAGTCGATACGATTATCAAGATGTCGACCGCCTATGGAACGGATCTTGGAATCAGTTCCTCCCAGCTGATGATCATTCTGCTGGCGACGCAGTTCGTCGCCTTTCCTTTTGCGATCCTCTATGGAAAGCTTGCGGAGCGGTTTCCCGGAAAGACGATGCTCTTTGTCGGTATCTGCATCTATACGATCATCTGTATCTATGGCTTCTTCCTGAAAAATGTCAGAGATTTCTGGATCCTTGCGATGATGGTCGCGACTTCTCAGGGCGGGATGCAGGCTCTGAGCCGGTCTTATTTCGGCAAACTGATCCCGAAAGAAAAATCCAATGAGTTTTTCGGTTTTTACAATATCTTCGGAAAATTCGCGGCGATCATGGGTCCCCTGCTGATGGGCGTCATCACGCAGATCACCGGAAAGTCCAATTACGGCGTTGTCAGCATCATTTTGCTCTTCGTCATTGGAGGCGTCCTGCTCAAGCGGGTGCCTGCCGAAGAAAAAAGCCTTACTTCGTGAGGATGGCAATGATCTCGTCAAGACCGGCGTCTTTCGGGATCGAGAATGTTCCGGCTTTGAGCTTCGTGTCAAGTCCTCTGGCCATCAGCGTCGTCACGAACTGGGACTCGGAGGAGATCAGCTGATTCTCATGCAGGATCGCGGCGATGGAATCCGAAGTGCTGCCGGCAGGGATCAGGATCTCGGTCATCTCTGCAGAGGAGGTCTCGTCTCGGGGCATTGTCTTGGGCTGAGGCTCGGTCTGCACGCCTTCCTGTACGCGAGGAGAGAGAGCCTCTGTCTCGGAGGAAGGATCTTTGCCGGCAGCGGGCGGTGTTTTGGTCTGCTCGGCAGGGATGCGGTCTTTGCTTTCCACAGAGGAGACCGGGGGACTCATTGATCCGCCGGTGATCATCTCCGGCGAAAAGAAGTGTTGCAGCTGGTGAAGGAAGATAAACACGACGACGGCGAGCACGAAGATTCCGAAGAGGATATCACTGATTGCATAAATAAAATCTTTTAATTTTTCCATGGATTCATCTCCTACATCAAGACGGAAAGTCATAAAATCACTTTGTATATTCCCAAGGTACTGATATTATTATATAATATTTGTTGGCAGTTTAGAAGAGCGGATCATGGGAAGGGATGAAAAATCCTTCGAACATCCGCAGTGATGGGAGAGTGAATCGCGATGGCTGAAAAACCCGAGTACCGAATCCGCGAGATCGAAGAGACGGATGCAGTCAAAATCCTGAACCTCGTGATGGAGATCGCCGACGAGTCGGACAATTTTCCGTTTACTTCTGAAGATTTCGAGACGTCTCCCGAAAATCAGCGCTCCTTCATCCTGTATATGCAGCAGATGAAAAATTCGGTCTATTACGGAGCTTTTATCGAGGAGGAGCCCATCGGCCTGATCTATCTCGAAGGCGGAAGAAGGAACAAGACCTTCCACCTCTGCAATCTGGGGATGGGCGTACGAAAAGCTTACTGGGGACAGCGGATCGGAACCGCCCTGATGCAGGCGGCGATGAAGTACGCGCAGGCCAGCGAATATATTGCGAAGATCGACCTGCAGGTGAGGACGGACAACGCTTTTGCGATCCGGCTTTATCGCGCTTTCGGTTTTGAGACCGAGGGAAGGATCCGCAGAGCGATCTTCAGCCGGGGAGAATTTTACGATTATTTGCATATGGGAAAGATCATGGACTGAATAAAAGGAGGAAAATCATTGGAAAACAATTCGAATTATAATGCAGAGCAGGAAGAGAAGAGTCTTAAAAGAGAGATTGTCGAGTGGATCAAGACGATAGCGATGGCCGTGATCCTGTCTTTGATCATCACGACCTTTGTAAGGCCGACGCTGGTCAAAGGAGTCTCCATGTTCCCGACGCTGGATCAAAATCATTATCTTCTGCTCTATCGCATGGCCTATGCCGGGGACAAGATGCCGAAGCCGGGAGATATCGTCGTCTTCAAATCTCATCTCTTGATGGAAAACGGAAAGGGAAAAGATCTCGTCAAGCGAGTGATCGCAGTCGAGGGAGACCATATTCTGATCCGGGACGGCAAGGTTTATGTCAACGGAACGGAGCTTACGGAAGACTATATCAACGGAGGCTATACCGACGGAGAAATCAGTGAGAATGTTCCGCCGGGATACATCTTCGCGATGGGGGACAACCGTCCCAACAGCAGAGACAGCAGAGACCCGGAAGTCGGCATGATCCCCAAGGGCGATATCGTCGGTAAAGTGTTCATCCGTCTGTTTCCCTTCAACAGGATCCGAACCTTTTAGCCAAAGAGAAGGGATGGTGTCAATATCGACTCTCATAATCGAGCGTCGTGGATGATTTCAATTTTATTCCTTTTCGATACACAAAGAAGCATATCCAAGGTTTCATCCGTATCGGAGGGGAAAGAAGTTCCTGCCGAAGAAGAGATCCGGCAGAGAGAGGAGTGCAAACGAATGAAGAAAAGCGAATGGATGGAATGGATGAAAACCATAGCGGCGGCAGTGGTTTTGTCCTTGCTGATCACCGCCTTTATCCGTCCGACTCTCGTGGATGGTCAGTCGATGTATCCGACCTTGGATCATCACGACTATCTGATGATGTACAGGCAGGCCTACAGCGGAGACAAGGAACCGGCGGTCGGAGATATCATCGTCTTTCGTTCCAATCTTCTGACCGAAAACGGAAAGCGAAAAAACCTCGTCAAGCGTGTGATCGGTGTCGAAGGCGATCATATCCTCGTCACGGGAGGCCGGCTGTTCATCAACGGCGAGCTGCAGAGTGAGGATTATATCAACGGGGACTATACCGACGGAGAGGTCGACGTCGTCATTTTGCCGGGTTATGTCTTTGCGATGGGGGACAATCGTTCCAACAGCACCGACAGCCGAGACGAGAGTGTCGGCCCTGTCCCGAAAGGCGAGATTTTGGGAAAAGTCTTTCTGAGGCTATTTCCATTCAACAAGGTGCAGGGATTCTGATCCGCAACGGAAGCTGCCCCTTTTTGCAGATGAAGAAAATACAAAGGTCGGCAGGAGAGGAAGTTTCCATGCGAACAGGCGATTCGAAGAGGAGGAAGAGATATGCTCGGCATCAGCGCGCTTTCCTTGGATATTGAAGAAAAGCTCCGGTTTGTACAGTTCTGTCCGTCCATCGGATATATAGAATACGGCATCGATGAGAAAGAGGAATTTGAGGCGCTCAGGCGCGCTCTGGCGTCCCTTGAAAATCCTCCGTCTCTTGCCTTTCATCTGCCGCTGAAGGCAAATCCGGCGGAAGATATCCCTGTGCTTCGCAGGGCGAATCTGGAGTATTTGAGAGAAATCATCGTAGAGGGACTGAAATTTGAGCCCCTCTATTTTAATATGCATCTGGGACATCTCTTTCAGTCGAGATATGAGAAAAACCCGGAGCTCTATCACCGTCTTGCCGCAGATTATCTGAAGGAGCTGCTTGAGATCGATCCAAGGGTCAGACTCTATGTCGAAAATATGTACTCCCTGTCCAAAGAGAGATCCGGCGATCTGATCTCCTTCGGCAAGAGCCGGGAAGAGATCCGTGGCGTGCTGAGCCTCATTGATTCTCCAAGGATCGGGTTCTGCCGGGATATCGGGCATGAGATCCTTTCCGGCGAGAGCTATGGGGAGGAAGCGTTTGTCAAAGAGGCCCTGCTTCATTTCAATACGAATCGGGGAGAGCGGGATGAACATCTCGGTTTTTTAGGGAAAGACTATGATTATGGATTTTTGCAGCGCCTGCGAAGCAGCGGAACATTCCGCTTTGTTCTGCTCGAGCTGCCTGCCTCCGAGCTTGCGGCCGTGCTGGAAGAGATGAAAAGGAGAGAGTCATGCTGAAGGAAAATACAGTTCATGAAGTCGAGATCATCGACCTGGGGCACAGCGGAGAAGGGATCGGTAAGATCGGCGCAATCCCCGTCTTTGTCGAGGGAGTCCTGATCGGAGACCGGGTGAAGATAAGACTGTCCAAAGTCAGGAAGAACTATGCGGCCGCCGAGCTGATCGAAATGATACACCCCTCAGAAGACCGGGTCGAGAGCGTCTGTCCCGTCGTTTCCTCCTGCGGAGGCTGTCAGATCATGCAGATGGACTACCAAAAACAGCTGGATCTCAAGCAAAAGACCCTTGGCGAATGTCTGCGCCGCATCGGGGGGCTGGAAGAGATCAAATCCGATCCCGTCATCGGCATGGCGGAGCCTTTTTATTATCGAAACAAATCCCAGTATCCGATCCGAAAGACCGGCAAAGAGATCGAGGTCGGTTTTTTCCGTAAGCGTTCTCACGATATCGTGCCGATTCGGCGCTGCTATATCGACGCCAAAGGCGGCGAGCTTCTCCTCCGCCTTGTGAAAGACTGGGTGAGGGAGCAGCCGATCTCCGTCTACGATGAGAAAGAGCACCGGGGCAACCTGCGCCAGATCATTCTGAGGAGTGCGAAAGGCGGAGCTGCATTCATGCTGATCCTCGTGACGAGAGAAAAGAAAAAACTCGAAGCGGCCGCTCTGATTGAAAAAATAGAGGAAGCCTTCCCGGACAAAAGATGGACCCTGATACAAAATATCAATGAGGACAAGACCAATGTCATCATGGGGAAGAAAAACCTCACCCTTCGGGGAGAAGGATTCATCGAGGAAGAGCTCTGCCGCCTGCGCTACGATGAAAAAAGCGCGGCTTATGTTAAAGAGGAAAATCCTTCCGCCCTCGTCTACCGCATCTATCCCTCCTCCTTCTTTCAGGTCAACACCGCTCAGACCGAGATCCTCTACAGCCTGACCGCCGACTTTGCGGAGATCGAAAGCGGAGATATCGTCTTTGACCTCTACTGCGGCCTCGGAAGCATCAGCCTCTTTCTTGCAAGAGAAGCGAAAAAAGTTTACGGCGTCGAAATCGTCAAAGAGGCGATTGAAGGCGCGATTCAAAATGCCGTACTCAACAAAATCGAAAATGCAGAGTTTTTCGCAGGCAAAACCGAAGAACTGCTCCCCCGGCTTCTCGCCCGGGGGATCCGTCCCGATGTCGTCATCCTCGACCCGCCGCGCAAAGGCTGCGAGGAAAGCGTCCTGAGAGGCATCCTCTCCGCCGCTCCGAAACGCATCGTCTATGTCTCCTGCAACCCGGCAACCCTCGCCCGCGACCTGAAGACCCTGATCGCCGAGGGCCTGTATCGGGTCGAAAAAGTCCGGCCGGTGGATATGTTTCCGCACACGGTGCATGTGGAGACTGTATGTTTATTAATCCGCAAAGATGTGAAGAACCATTTTCGTTTTGAACTGGATGTTTCAGCTTTGAAGAAAGAAAAGAAATCGATAGAGCCGACCATAAACAAATTAGGGAGTATGTTTTACAAAAAAATGGACTAAAGTATCTCCGTTGTATATAGCGATTGTATAAGGAAGATTTTGGACGGGAGAAGCCGTTTTCATATAAAGAAAGTGGGATTGCTGCAAAAAAATGTCCACAATGTCCGAAAGAAAAATATAATGTCATTGTGAGTGCATTTCGTTACTTCAGAATGATGGAAGAATAAGTGTTTTGTGTGAAGGTATTTTCTTTGAAAACAAAGTACAGTCTGTAAATTACTGAAACCGATTAAAATCAAGACCGCCGGCTAAGCCGGCGGTTTGTCCAAGCTCTATAAGGGCATTATCGGATCATGTAACTTGTCCTCATACATTTGGTTTTCGATATGCTCCCTGATTTTTTTGTCATTTTTTTCCTGCTGTATCTACATAATATCCTCTACACCAAAAATGTCGATTTCCATACTTATATTTTAGAGGCTCATTTCCCTGCTCTTCCTTTGAGAGAGGCACCAACGAACGCCACAATGGTCTGCTTCGCAGGTTTCTGCCCAAAGGAAAGTGGATCAAAGGTTACAGTCATGAGGTGATCCGCCGATTGGAGGACTGGATGAATGGTCTGCCTAGGAAAATTCTCGGGTACAAAACACCGGAAGAACTCTTTGACCGGGAGCTCGATCTCATCTATGCTCGGTAACGATGTATTGCAACAGATTTTCAAGGTACAAAGGAATAGTTCAATTTGTTATTGCAATTTAGGGCGGATCATTTTTGTATTCAGTTGTTCAATTTCATTTTACAATGAGCCCTGTGAAAAATTTTTATTACAGATTCAAGATAACTGTTTTCCAAATCCGCCAAAAGAGATATACTATTGTTGAGAAAGAGAAAGACTCTTTCATTCGAAGATTCAGAAATGGTTCGGCTTAAAGAAATAATCTGTTCAAACCTTCCTGAAGACAGCGGGAAGTGAGATGAAGGCAAGAAGACTGCGGACTTTGTAAGGAGGTCAGGTTTTGCAGGAATTCAAGGATATTATACTCAGCATCGGTTTTTTCGATGTCATCGACATAGGCATCGTCGCCTATGCTTCCTATAAAATGTATCAGCTGATCAAGCAGACGAGAGCGGAGCAGCTTCTTAAAGGGATCATCATCCTGCTCGTAGCGACGGAAGTCAGCGGATTGCTGCAGCTGCATACGGTCAATTGGATACTCAAAAATACGATGACGGTCGGGATGATCGCTCTGCTGATCGTCTTTCAGCCGGAGCTTCGCAAGGCTTTGGAATATCTTGGAAGAACCAAGTTCATGATCAAGACGGCGTCGGAGGATGCGGTCAATATCTCGGAGATGGTCGAGGAAGTCGTCCAAGCGGCGACTTCTCTGTCGCGGCAGAAGATCGGAGCCCTCATCATATTCGAGAGAGAGACGGGGATCACGGATATCATTCAGACGGGGACCGTCCTCAGTGCGAAGGTCACCAGGCAGCTGCTGATCAATATTTTCATTCCTAATACGCCGCTGCATGACGGTGCGGTCGTGATTCGAGGGGGCGTCATCATGGCGGCAGGCTGTTTTCTGCCTCTGACGGAGAACAAATTCCTCAGCAAGGAGCTGGGAACGAGACATCGTGCGGGTATCGGCATGAGTGAGAGATCCGACTGCGTAAGCCTGATCGTCTCGGAAGAAAACGGAAATATTTCGATGGCGAGAAATGGAAAGCTCTACCGGGATCTGTCGGAAGAATCTCTGCGTGAGTTTTTGATGAAGTCTCTGAGAAAAGAGGAAGAAGCCAAGGGTTTCTTTAAGAGAGGGGGCCTCTTCCGATGAAGGCGTTTTTCAGAGAAAATCTCAAGGCGAAGCTCATCTGCTGCACCTTTGCCTTTGTTCTGTGGGTCTATGTGATGTCCAATGATCCGATTGTCACCAATGAATACCGGGAGATTCCGGTCACGATCTCTAACGGAAAGGATATTCAGGCCGAAGAGCTCGTTCTTGCACCGGATACCGTTCTGGTGACGAAGGCGACGCTTAAAGGCAGGCGTTCTCAAGTATCGGAGATCGGAAAAACGGGGATTCGCGCTTACGGGGTCATCAATGAACCGAAAGAAGGAACCAACAGCCTGAAACTGGATCTAAACCTTCCGAATGCGGATGTGGACTATTTCCTGTCACCTTCGGTTCTCAATGTCGTCCTCGAGAAGGAGGTTCTCGAACAAAAACCCGTGCTGATCGTGCGGGAAGGAGAGCTCGGAGAAGATTTCCGAGTGACGGAATTTCAGACAAATCCCTCAAGTATCTATGTCGGAGGGCCGAAAAGTCTGGTCGACAAGGTGGCCGTCGTCAGGGCGACGATTGACGTCTCCGAAAATACGAAGGATTTCAGCAAGAAACTTCAAGTTCTCCCCGTTGATCGTGACGGAAACCAGATTGCCGGAGTGAAGCTTAATGAGGACTCCGTATTCGTCCATGGGATCATCGAGCAGACGAAGAATCTTCAGGTGAAATTAAATCTGGTCGGAACGCAAGAGGGAGATAAGCGTCTCAGCGGCTATACACTGATGCCTTCTGAGGTCAAAGTCCAGGGGCCGTCCGAATTGCTCGGAGAGATGACCGAGATTCTGACCGAAGAAATTGACGTCAACCGCCTGCTCGAAGCGGGAGAGGATCTTGTTCTCAAGCTATCTCTCGGAGATAAGTTGAAGTCGGAAATTGCGGAGATCAAGGTCAGCGTCAGCATTGAGGAGCAGATGACAAAAGAGTTTGAAATTTCAAAAGATAAAATCGTTGTTCGAGGGGGCGAGAAAGAGCAGACTCTGGCGGACTATCCGAATGTCTCCCAGACGGTAAAAGTCAGGATATCTTATACTGAAAATGCAGAAAATATAATTGACAGGGAGGATATCCGCCTCTATGTCGAAGCGAAAGATATCCAGAGCGATCCTGCAAATGTTGCTATAAAATCAGAAATAGAAAAAATTTATGAAACGATTGAAATAACTCCGTTGAATCTGGATTTAACAGGACAGTGATTTTGTTGCTGTCCTTTTCTATTGAATTTTTTCTCAAGACAAGATATCATATAAATAGGAAGATAGCCGTCGGCTGTAAGAAGATGCTTTTCCCGTTTCACGCGGATCTGTAAGGAGAGTGTATAGAGAAAAGGTTTTCTGCAATCGTTTAAGATAAAGTTGACGCAAAAAAATTTTAGCAGGAGGAGAACTGCCATGAAGAATTTTGGAGACATTTTAGCTATTGCGAAGAGGAGAGGGTCGAGGAGGCTCGCTGTCGCCTGCGCCGCCGATGAGGCTGTGTTACTTGCAGTGGATTCGGCGAGAAAAGAGGGGGTCGCGACGGCGATTCTCGTAGGAGACAGGCCGAAGATGGAAGAGATCGCGAAAGAGTGCGGCATTGACCTTTCGAACTATGAAGTGATCGACGAGCCGGATCTCGCCGCGGCTTCTCTTGAGGCTGTCAAGCTTGTCTCATCCGGGAAAGCGGATATCCTTATGAAGGGGCTGGTAGACACTTCCATCATACTCAAGGCCGTGCTTAACAAGGAAGTCGGGCTTCGTACCGGAAAGCCGCTGAGCCATGTCGTCGCCTTCAAGGCGGATGCTTTTGACCGCGTGCTCTTTGTGACGGACGCCGCGATGACCCTTGCTCCGGATCTTGAAGGAAAGAAGCATATCATAGAGAATGCGGTGTCCGTCGCACATGCGCTCGGAATCGAAGAGCCGAAAGTCGCCGTGCTCTGTGCGAAGGAAAAGGTCGATGAGAAGATGAGCTGCACGCTGGACGCTCACGAGCTGGAGGAGATGAACAAGAAAGGCGAGATCAGCGGCTGCCTTGTCGGAGGTCCCTTCGCACTGGACAATGCGGTGTCCGAGGAAGCTGCGGAGCACAAAGGGATCCATCATCCGGTCGCAGGAAAGGCGGATATTCTCCTTGTTCCGGATCTGGAGGCGGGAAATATCCTCTATAAGTCGATCACCTTCATCGCGACGGCGATGAGCGCAGGCCTGATCGTCGGAGCGTCGGCGCCGATTGTGCTGACTTCGAGAGCGGACAGCCATTCGGCAAAGTTCAATTCGATTGTGCTTGGCGTGATGACTTCAAAATAGAGAAAAGAGCTGACAGAGAAGGGAGAACTGACGATGAGAGAGTATAAGATACTGGCGCTGAATCCGGGCTCTACTTCTACAAAGATCGCGATCTTTCAAAACGAGGAGCAGTTGACGGAGAAGGTGCTCAGGCATTCCGCCGAGGAGCTTGCCCCCTTTGCCCGGGTAAAAGACCAGATCGGATTTCGAAAACAGGTGATCGAGGATGCTTTAGAGGAAGCCGGGATGAAAATCTCGGATTTCGATGCGGTCGTGGGACGGGGAGGGCTTCTCCGTCCGATGGCGGGCGGAACCTACACTGTCAATGAGAAGATGATAGAAGATCTCAATGAAGGAGTTTCCGGTGAGCACGCCTCCAACCTTGGAGGAGTCCTCGCAAAAGATCTTGCAGGGGAAAAGATCCCCGCCTATATCGTCGATCCGGTCGTCGTGGACGAGATGGAAGAGATCGCAAGGATCTCAGGACTTCCCGAGATCGAGCGGACTTCGATCTTTCATGCACTCAACCAGAAAGCGACTGCAAGAAGAGCCGCCGGAGAGCTTGGAAAGCCCTATGAGGACGTCAATATCATCGTGGCGCATCTCGGCGGAGGTATATCGGTGGGAGCCCACAAAAAGGGAAAGGTCATTGATGTGGCGAACGCGCTTCACGGAGAAGGTCCCTTCTCTCCGGAGAGAGCAGGGGGACTGATCGGCGACGACCTTGTAAGGATGTGTTATTCCGGAAAGTATACCTTGGAGGAAATGAGAAAAAAACTCAAGGGGAAGGGCGGCATGGTCGCCTATCTCGGAACGACGGACGCCAGAGAGGTCGAAGCGCTGATCGAGGCGGGCGATCAGAAGGCGAGGCTCATCTATGAAGCGATGGCTTATCAGACCTCCAAGGAGATCGGCGCCTGCGCTGCCGTTCTCGGCGGAGAAGTGGATGCAATCGTACTGACGGGAGGCATTGCTTACTCGGGGATGATGACGGACTGGATAAAACAGAGGGTGAGCTTTATCGCAGATGTTAAGATATACGCGGGGGAGGACGAGATGTTCGCCCTTGCTACGGGAGCCCTCAGAGTGCTCCGAGGTGAAGAACAAGCGGGAAAATACGAGGGATAGCATGATAATACAGGATAAGAGAGTACGGATCATTACGGGACATTACGGAAGCGGAAAGACGGAGTTTGCGGTTAACTACACCATGAAGCTCAAGCAGCTCAGCCGAAAGAGAGTGGCTCTTGCGGATATGGACGTCGTCAATCTCTATTTTCGCTCCAGAGAGCGACGCAAGGAACTGGAAGATTTGGGAATCAAGGTGATCTCTTCTTCGATAGAAGGAGGCGCTTTAGATTTACCGGCAGTGTCCGCAGAGGTCATGGGTCCTATGGACGATGAACGGTACGACTATGTGATTGATTTGGGAGGTGATGCGGTAGGAGCAAGAGCATTTGGATGTTTCGAGGGATTGATCGACCGTGAAGACTACGATATGTTTATGGTTATCAATGCCAATCGCGAGCAGACGGCGGATGTGGACGGCATTTTGAGGCATAAGCAGTCCATTGAAGGCACGACTCAGCTTCGTGTGACCGGATTTATCAATAATACTCATTTGGTACGGGAGACGAGGATCGAGGATATCCTGCGGGGAGACGCCCTCGTGCGAAAGCTCTCCGAAGCGACCGGGATTCCCGTCAAGTACGCCGCCGTTGTGGAGCATATTGTGCCCGAGCTGCCGCAGACTCTGAGCGGCGAGATTTTGCCGCTGCATCTGATGATGCGGCCGGATTGGATGTAAACAACATCATATTGGATTTGGAGGAGGTATCAAGATGGCAAAAGGGAAGGTTACTTTTGATGAAGACAGATGCAAGGGATGCGGACTATGTACGACGGGATGTCCCGTGAAGATCATCGTTTTGGACAAGACGAGGCTCAATGCGAAGGGATATCATCCGGCGACAGTCCATGAGATGGAAAAATGTATCGGATGCGCAAACTGTGCGACGATGTGTCCCGACTGCATCATTACGGTGGAACGCAATTAGGAAAAGGAGGAAGCAGAAACCATGGCTAAGGTATTGATGAAAGGAAATGAAGCGGTAGCAAAGGCGGCGATAGAGGCCGGATGTAAGTTCTTTTTCGGATACCCGATCACTCCTCAGAACGAACTTCCGGAATATATGTCCAGAGAGCTTCCGAAGGCCGGAGGGACTTTTGTTCAGGCGGAGTCCGAGATTGCGGCGATCAATATGGTCTACGGAGCGGCGGGAGCCGGCGCGAGAGTGATGACCTCCTCCTCTTCTCCGGGAATTGCGCTCAAGCAGGAGGGAATCTCCTACCTTGTCGGCGCCGAGCTGCCGGCGGTCATCGTTAATATGATGAGGGGCGGTCCGGGACTTGGAGGGATCCAGCCTTCCCAGTCCGACTATTATATGTCGACAAGGGGTGGAGGAAACGGAGACTACAGACATATCGTCTATGCCCCTGCAAGCATTCAGGAAGCCGTCGATATGACGATGGAGGCCTTTGATGTTGCGGATTATTATAGAATGCCGGTCCTTGTCGTAGGAGACGGAATGATCGGACAGATGATGGAGCCTGTGGAGTTCAAGATGCCGGAGCACGACAGAAAGCCTGCGGAAAAGACTTGGGCGACCGTCGGAACCGGAAATCAGAGAAAACCCAATATCATCAATTCCCTCTACTTGGATCCTCAGGAACTGGAGGATCACAATATCAAACTGGAGAAAAAATATCAGGAGATCGAGCAAAAAGAGACTCGATGGGAAGAAGTCAATACGGAAGATGCGGATATCGTGCTCGTCGCCTACGGAACGACCTCGCGCATCGTCAAAAATGCGATGGAAACGCTGCGGGATCAAGGCGTCAAAGCCGGCGTGATCCGTCCGATCACACTGTGGCCGTTCCCGATGGAAGCTTTCAAGAAACTGAACTGCAAAGCTCTGCTGGCTGTTGAGATGAGTATGGGGCAGATGGTGGAAGACGTGAGATTGGCAGTTGAAGGCAGGATTCCGGTGCATTTTGTCGGAAGAAGCGGAGGAATCATTCCGACTCCCATGCTGGCAGTGGAAAAAGCGAAAGAGATCTTAGGAGGTGCGAAATAATGGCAGTGGTATTTCAAAAAACAAAGGGTCTTACCGATATGCAAACTCATTACTGTCCCGGGTGTACTCACGGAGTCATCCACAGGCTTGTCGGAGAAGTGCTTGAAGAGCTCGGCGTACTCGGAGACGCTATCGGCGTTGCACCCGTAGGATGTTCGGTACTCGCCTATAAATATTTCAACTGCGATATGCAGGAGGCGGCGCACGGAAGAGCACCGGCAGTCGCTACCGGAATCAAGCGCTCCAATCCGGATAAAGTCGTATTTACTTATCAGGGAGACGGAGACCTCGCTTCCATCGGTATGGCGGAAATCGTGCATGCGGCGGCTCGAGGAGAGTTCTTCACGACGATCTTCGTCAACAACGCGATCTACGGAATGACCGGAGGACAGATGGCGCCGACGACGCTGGTCGGACAGAAGTCAACGACTTCCCAGGACGGCCGAAATGTCGAGATGACCGGAATGCCGATCCGCATGGCGGAGCTGCTTGCCACTTTGGACAGGGCGGTCTTCGTCGAGAGAGTGGCTGTCAACAATCCGGCGAATGTCCGAAAAGCAAAGACCGCGATCAAGAAAGCCTTCCAGCTTCAGCTTGAGAAAAAGGGCTTTACGATTGTCGAGATCCTCTCGACCTGTCCGACCAACTGGGGCGTCCATCCGATCGATGCGCTCAAATGGCTCGAAGACAATATGATGCCGTATTATCCTTTAGGAAACTACCGAAAACCGGAATAGGAGGGAAAATAAGATGGCTACGGAAAAAATTATATGTGCAGGATTTGGGGGACAGGGTGTTATGTCCATGGGTCAGCTGCTGACCTATGCGGGAATGCTGGAAAATAAAGAAGTTTCCTGGCTGCCTTCGTACGGGCCTGAAATGAGAGGAGGGACTGCAAACTGCTCCGTCATCGTTTCCGATAAACCGATCGGTTCGCCGGTCATTACGGACGACGCGACGACGGCAATCGTCATGAACCTTCCTTCTCTTGAAAAATTCGAGAAAGACGTCGTGCCGGGAGGCAAGATCCTCGTCAACAAATCGCTGATCGACAAGCCGGTATCCCGTACCGATGTTGAAGTGTACTATATCGACGCAAATGAGCTTGCCTTGGAACTGGGAAACCCGAAAGTGGCCAATATGATCATGCTTGGTTCTCTGCTCGCTCTCAATAAGACAGTGGAAGTCGATTCGGTGCTTGAGGCTTTCAAGAAAGTGTTCGGGCCGAGCAAGGAGAAATTCGTTCCGCTGAACAAGGCGGCTTTGGAAAAAGGAATCGAAGCGGTAAACGCCGTCGCGAAATAGAGAGAAAAAGGCCGGATCTTCCGGCCTTTTTCAGATGTTTGCAAAGATTCTGTCAAATAGATAAGCGTATCGGGATCAGGAGGAGCTATGAGCAGGAAAGTCTATATTGCGGACGATGAAAAGAATATAAGAGAGCTGATCGGCTCTTTTCTGACGGAAGAGGGCTTCGATGTGCGTCTTTTTGCGACAGGAGATCAGCTCCTGAAGGCTTTTGAGGAGGAAGAGGCCGATCTGGTCATCTTAGACGTCATGATGCCGGGGACGGACGGATTCAGTCTCTGCTCGATCCTCCGAAAGAAGTCGGAAGTTCCGATCATCCTTCTGACTGCAAGAGATACGGATGCGGATTATATCACAGGTTTCACGCTCGGCTGCGACGATTATTTCACGAAGCCTTTCTCACCGGTCAAGCTGACGATGCGGGTCAAGGCGATGATGAAGAGGATCGGGAAGGGAAATGAAAAAACGGAGCAAAATGAACTGATTTACGGAGATATCCGTCTCAATCCGATGCAGAAGAGCGCGTACTGCAAGGACGAAGAGATCAGGCTGACCAATACGGAATATGAACTGATGATCTATATGATCGAGCATCAGGACAAGGCGGTCTCAAGGGAAGAGCTCCTGCAGTCGGTCTGGGGATATGACCGCTTTGTCGAGACTCGAGTGACGGACGATACGATCAAAAGGCTGAGAAAAAAACTGCTCGATTTTCAAAGCTCCGTGTCGATAGATACGGTCTGGGGATTCGGATTCAAGCTGAGTCAGAGGACAGAAAGATGAGAGGCGGAGAAAAAAAACTCAAAAACAGCCTGCTGCTGATCCCTTCTCTCGTTATTCTCCTTTCCTTCTGCATCATTTTGATCACTTTTAACATCGTTATCGACCGGTACATTGAAAAGATGACGGCAGATCAGATGAGAGCGGAGTTTGACTCTCTGGATATGTATTTTTCCGAGAGCAGGCCGTATATGGCGGAGATGGAGGAACCAGACGAGCTGATCATCCCTGTTTCCCACATCATAGTGGAAAACGGACGCCGGATTCTTTTTCCGTCGGAGCCTTGGAATTCGGAAAAAGAACGGCGCTCCGCAGAAGCGATAACGAGATATTTCCGCAACCGGATTGCCGGGATCAACGAGAAAAAAGCGATCAAGATCGAGGTCAGTGATTTCGTCTACTATGTCAAGGCGAAAGAATACATCGGCAGTTATGAAGGATCGCTCCCGAGCAGAGACGGCAAGACCGAAAAGCGATATACGGTCTTTGTCTATGCGGAGATCACTCCGATACAGAATTTTCTCGATCTGCTCAACAGGGTCCTGATCCTGTTGATGTGCGGATTCGGTCTGATTTCGGTGTTTGCGATTTTCCATATGGCGAAGAAAGTGGACGGTTCCCTGACCAGGCTTAAAAAATATCTTATCCGGGTCGGCAGGCGGGAAGCGCTACCGGAAGGAGAGAGCTTTGCTTACGAAGAACTGGCTTCCGTCGCCCGCACGGTTCGGGAGATGTCCAAGATGATCGAGCGGGCGGAAGAGAGTCAGAGGAAATTCTTTCAAAATGCCTCTCATGAGCTTCGGACTCCTCTGATGTCGATCCAAGGCTATGCGGAAGGGTTGGTCTCCGGCATTATAAAAGACAGGGGGAAGGCGACTGAAGTCATCCTCAAAGAGAGTGTCAAGATGTCCGAGCTCGTCGACGAGATTCTTCTGCTCTCGAAGATGGATCTGGGCGGCCTTGAGTTTCAGCCGGAACATTTTGACCTCAAAGAGCTGCTCTGCGACTGCACCTGGCGTATCAAGGCGGCCGCCGACAGCAGGGGACTTCAGATCGAACATCTTCTTCCGGAAAAGGAGATCCGAATTTTCGGCTCTGAAAAGCTGATTGAGAGAGCGATCACCAATCTCCTCTCGAACGCCCTGCGTTACGCACGGACAGAGATAAGGGCCGAGTGTGAAGTGAAAGAGGATGAAGAGGAGGTTCGGATCCGCATCATTGACGACGGAGAAGGGATCGAAGAAGAGGAGCTTGCGAAGATCTTCGAACGATTTTACAAGGGCGAGGGCGGAAACTTCGGCATCGGACTTTCGCTGACGAAAGAGATCCTTCGCCTGCACGAGGGGAAAATCCGTGCCGAGTCCGCTCCGGGGAGAACGGTTTTTGAGATCAGGCTGCCGATGCGGTCTTGATTTTTGCTTCTGTCGGAGTTTTGCCGCAGTTTCTCTTTGATTTTCACACAGATTTAAGGAGACTTTTCCTGCGGTGAAGTGTTATCCTGAGACCTAAGGAAAGGAGATAAAAAAGAGAGAGGATCCATAGTGATACTAAAACCTCATTGAAGTGCCACCGCAAACATTATATTAAAACGACAAATCAGGCGTTTTTTCAGATGACAATTCAGACAGGTAATAGTATGAAAGAAGAGAAAGGATGAGTTGTATGAAGAGAATAGTCGGAATTTTGGCAGCAGGAGTTTTGATCATTTCGCTCTGTGCCTGCGGAGCGAAGCCGAAAGGGGAAGAATCTGCCGAGCCGGCGGGAAATGCGGTTTCTTACGGTCAGAATATGAGCCGGTCTCCCGGTATCGAAGAATATCTCGAGGAACTTGACTTTTTGACTGAGGCGGAGAAAAAACAGCTGATTGAAGATGAGAAGGAGGCCGGGCCTTTTTTGGACAAGGCGGAGGAGCTGATGAGAGAAGCCGGTGAAAAGCGTGAAAAGATCCTTTCCGAAAATCCGGCCGTCAAAGAGTACAATGATCTGATGATGAAAAATCAGGATCTCTGGAGCAAGATCTGGGAGAATGAGACACAAGAGCAGACCGATATGAAAGATATCCGAGAGTATATCCAAGCCTCTCCGGCGTTGACGGAGGACGAGAAAAAAATATTACTGGAGGCGGAAGACCGTCTGGACGCGCTGGAGTCCGAAATGAAAAAGGCGAATGAAGAGGCCGACAAAGCGACAGAAGATCTGGTCACCGAAGCGAGAAAGTATTATGAGCAGGCGGATGCCGTCCATGAGAAAAGCAGGGAGATCTGGGATAAGATCCACGGAAATGAGCAGGACGGGGGTGATTTCACAGGTGTAGATGACTCAGGCGACTTTGGATCCGTCCCGGCGCAGGCTCCGACAGATGGAAACGCCGCCTCTGCGCCGTAGGGAGAGGAACAAATGGAATAGAATGACCTCAAAAGAAGCTTTTGAGAGAAATTGAAAAATCAAAGTGGCTTAATTTCAATGTTTTATTCATTGGATTCGGCCATTTTTTATTTTCTTAGGACTTCAATACGATCATCCATCTGAATTGTCATCTGACAAAACGCCTGATTTTTTGTTTTAACATGGATATCGTTTTCGGTGGTGCGATCCCATGAGGTTTTAGTATAAATTCTGTTTTTGATTGATACTAAGACCTGATCAAAATGCAATCTGATACAATATATCCTTGATCTGTCCTCTGAAACTTCATTGAAAACAGGTCGGAATGTCGAAGGGTATTTCGAACAGAGTTTAGCATGAAAAGGATTCAGAAACCGATGTAGATTTTAATTTTGTAATCATTCCGGTCGCCATGGTTTTTTGCAACAGGGTTATTTTTTTGCTGAGAGCAGGGTACAATTCAAAATATAAGAAATCTTCATGCAGGACAAGTCGAACATTTAAGAGTATGAGAGGAAAAATGGGAGGAAGAAATGAAGAAACTTATCAGGTTTTTGTTCAATCGGATCACGGTGACCGTGTTTTTGCTACTGATCCAAATTATCTGGCTTGCGCAGCTGATCCTGCGTTTTAAGGAACAGGCGGTCTGGCTCGGAGCGGTGACCGGAGTTTTAAGTCTGATTGTCATGCTGCTGATCGTCCTGTCAAGGCGTAATCCGGTATACAAGATCGGATGGCTGTTTTTGGTCGGCGTCTTGCCGATCGTCGGGATCTTCCTTTATATCCTTTTCTCCAACAAACTTCCGGGAAAAAGACTGCGTGAAAAGATCGAAGGCAATGAAAAGGAACTGAAAAGGCAGATCGAGGAGTCAGGGAGGAAGGCGGACGCAAGGATCCCGGATGAGAGACTGGCTGCTACAAGCAGATATATTGCCGCGCAGGGTCCTTTTCCTCTGCAGACGGACACGAGCGTCAAATACTACTCTCTTGGAGAGCTGATGTTTGAGGATATGCTCAGAGATATGAAGGCTGCGGAAAAATTTATCTTCTTCGAATACTTCATCGTGGATGAAGGAAAGATGTGGCGGCAGATGAAGGAGATCATGAAGGAAAAGGCGAGACAGGGCGTCGATGTACGAGTGATTTACGATGATTTTGGATGTCTGCTCGTCCTGCCTGAGAATTTCAAGGAAGAGCTGAGGCAGGTGGGAATTAAGGTCGTCGCTTTCAATCCTCTCGTGCCTGTGCTGGCGCTGGGGATGAACAACAGAGACCATCGGAAGATCCTTGTCGTCGACGGCAATATCGGCTACAACGGTGGGATCAATATCGCGGACGAGTATATCAACGAGATCGTCCGTCACGGACATTGGAAAGACACCGGAGTTCGTCTGGAGGGAGAGGCGACAGTGAATCTGACAGCGATGTTCCTCTCGGTGTGGAACGCTTACGAGGAGGTGCGGCTCGATCTGGAGAGTTACCTTCCCACCGTCAAGGTCGAGGGGGAGGGATTTGTCCAGCCTTTTTCGGACAGCCCTCTGGACGATGAGCTGCTCTCGGAGACCGTCTATATGGATATCTTATGGCAGGCGAAGGACTATGTGTATATCTTCACACCCTATCTAATCATTGATCATGAGATGACGGTGGCCTTGACTGCGGCTGCAAAGCGAGGCGTTGACGTTCGGCTGCTGCTGCCGAAGATTCCGGACAAAAAGATCGTCTTTGATCTTGCGCGCTCCTATTTCGACCAGCTGCTGGAAGGCGGTGTGCGCATCTATCTCTACACTCCGGGGTTTGTTCATGCGAAAAGTTATGTTTCTGATGACCGCATCGCCGTCGTCGGGACGATCAATATGGATTATCGCTCTCTCTACCTGCATTTTGAATGCGGAACCTTCATGGTGGATACGAAAGCCGTCATGGAACTGAAAGAGGACTGCCTGGCGACCTTCGCCCTCAGTGAAGAGGTGAAAAGGGAAGAGCTTCGCTTCGGTCTGATCAGGAAACTGTATCAGGCGGCGCTGCGCATCATCAGTCCGCTTGCCTGATGCTGCGGCGCGAAAAATCAAAAAATTAAAGAGAGTATTGATGAGATCTTTTCGTCAATAGAATCTTGTCAATACTCTCTTAGATTGCAGATCCCGCTGTCCGGCCCTTATCGAAGAAGATAGTACAGAGCGGAGGGAAAAAGAAAGTGGATCGCCCAGAAAATCGCTATGAGAAGGACGAAACCTCTGTGCAGCTGCAGGAGGATTTTTTTCTTTTTCAATTTGAAAAATCCTCCGAAAAAAGCGGTCATAAAAACCGCAAGGTAGAGCAAAGAGCCTGTATGCAGGCGAAACCCGCCCAGCGCGATATATCCGTGGATCGCTCCGACGATCAGAAGACAGAATCCCGCGAAGGGGTGAATGGTTTTCAGTCCTTTGATCAGGGTATTGATCCGGGGGCGGACAGAGGGAAAGTATGAACCGAGTATACGCAGCAGATAGGGCGAAAGCAGGAGCAAAAGTAAGCCTGAAGCAAAGAAGCCTGAAATTCGGGTCATTGACTATTTCAGCCTTCCGACGATGGGCAGAGTTTCAAGTTTCGAGACCCCATGCGGAGACTGCGATTTAATCGCTTCCGTCAGGTCCTGACCCGCCTCGAATCCGTTATGTCCTCCATCCTTCCATGCGGGAAGATCCGTCACGTCGTAGACGACGCCGTCGACTGCGATATAGGCGAGCTGCCCGTTTTTTCCGTTGAAAGCCGAGAGTTCTTCAAGGGTGAAATAAACTTCTCCCGGCGCTTCTTCGCGCATCCCTTCAGACGCCGCCTCTTCGGGAGCGAGGGCTTCCGTTGTCACGGGCGTTTCTGATACGGGATCTTCTTTTTTCGAACATCCGCTGAGTACGAGACTCAATGCCAAAATAGAGGTGATCATCAAAACATTTTTCTTTTTCATATTCAAATTTCCTTTCGCGTCATGTATTCCTAATCAGTATTGTCGTTTGAAATGCGGCGGCTCGTGTTTTGTCCGCTCCTTCCAACAGCGACGAAAGTTTTTCGAAGTACAGGACGGCAATCAATGCTTTTCAAAGATGTTTCTTTGTGAATGAACATACTTGAGAAGTTATACCCTGTAGAAGTTGAAATAAACAAAAATCGTCTTTCACATCAAAAAATCGAAAGAGATTCATTAAAATTTCTGGGTATATATTAAAAGGCCGTAATATTTCAGGCAATGAAAGAGATAAAAATTCGGATAAGGAGAATGATGTGTATGTCTATGGTGAAAGAGTTTAAGGAATTTGCGATGAAGGGCAATGTCGTTGACCTTGCGGTCGGCGTCATCATCGGAGGGGCTTTCGGGAAAATCGTGACCTCTCTGGTAGACGATATGATCATGCCGCTGCTCTCTGTGGTTATCGGGAAGATCAATTTTACGGATCTGAAGATCGTTCTCGTAGAGGCGCAGGGAGAAGCGGCCGAAGTCGCTTTCCGCTACGGAGCTTTTCTGCAGAATGTATTTAACTTTCTGATCATCGCTTTCTCGATCTTTATGATGGTCAAATTGATGAATGCGGCGAGAAAGAAAGAAGAAGCTCTCCCCGCGCCTCCGCCGGAGCCGACTAAAACGGAAGTGCTGCTGGAAGAGATCAAGGAAATCCTCAAGAAAAAATAAAAAGACAAAAGAATAAAGAAAGGGCTCTTATGGAAAAAAAAGAACTCGTCGGCGCCGCTATCCTGAAAGCTCTTCGGGGAGAGGAAGGTTTCGTCTCCGGAGAGAGACTGTCTAAAACTTTGTCGATCAGCAGGGCGGCGCTGCACAAGAAGATCGATTCCCTGAGAGAAGCCGGATATGAGGTGGAATCTGTAACGAGAAAGGGTTACAGATTTCTTTCTTATCCGGATGCGGTCGATGCGTCTTTGCTGCTGTCGGGCGCGGAGACGAAGTATATCGGCAGGGAGATCCTCAGTTTTGAGGAGCTGGACTCAACGAATACCTATGCGAAGAAGATCGCCTCGGAAAGTCCGGAAGGCACGATTGTCATAGCGAATGAACAGACGAAGGGACGAGGACGAAGAGGACGGAGTTTTCACTCCGCAAAGGGAGAGGGGATTTTTTTCTCGGTGATCCTTAAACCGGATATTTCTCCGGAGAAGGCGCCTTTTATTACGGGGCTCGCCGCAGCGGCTCTATCGGTTGCGCTCGAGGATCTCGGCGTCAACGCGCAGATCAAATGGCCCAACGATATCCTCCTCAACGGAAAGAAGATCGCGGGAATCTTGACGGAAATGAGCGGAGATGTGGAAAAAGTCGAATACATCATCCTCGGGATCGGTCTGAATGTCAGCAACGGATCTTTTCCTTCGGAACTGGAGAAGACCGCCTCTTCTCTGAAGCTGGAAGGCTGTGAGCGCAGTCGGCAGGAAATATTCTGGAAGCTGATCGGCAGCCTTGAGAGTTTGTATGAGGAGTATCTGAAAGGAGAGAAGAGCAGGATCTTGAAAACTCTTCGGGAGAAATCTGCGGTGCTTGGAAGGGAGATTACGATTTTGACGGCGGAGGGACAAAAGTCCGCGGTCGCTCTTGATCTTTCTGAAGACGGTGGACTGATAGTGGATATTCCAAATGAAGGAAGACAAAAACTCAGCTTCGGAGAGATTTCAATAAGGGAGAAAAAAGCATGAAAATAGGGATCGACGGAATCAAAATAGGGAATTTTCAGGATGAAAAAGCTTTGACCGGAGCGAGCGTCGTCATCTGTGAGAAAGGCGCCGTCGCAGGAGTCGACGTCCGCGGAGGAGCTCCCGGAACGAGGGAGACGGACCTGCTCGATCCGGTCAACACGGTAGAGAAGATCCACGCAGTGGTTCTCTCCGGAGGCTCGGCCTTCGGTCTTGCGGCTTCTGACGGCGTCATGCGCTTTCTTGAGGAAAAAGGCGTCGGATTTGACACCGGTTTCGGAAAGGTCCCTATCGTCGTCCAGGCGGTGCTTTTCGACCTTGGGCTCGGTGATCCGAAAGTCAGGCCGGATGCGGCGATGGGGTATGAGGCGGCACGCTCGGCGAAGGCGGATTTCGAGATCGGATGCTGCGGAGCCGGAACGGGAGCGAGCGTCGGAAAACTGAGAGGAATGGACTTCGCTATGAAATCGGGACTCGGTTACTCGGAATATCGGACTCGGGAGGGTCTCATCGTCGGGGCTCTCGTCGCCGTCAATGCGGTTGGCGACGTCTGCAAGGACGGAAAGATCATGGCGGGCGCACTGGCGGAGGATAGACGGAGCTTTGCCGACTCTTCCTCTCTCTTGCTTTCCGGTGATGAAAAAGAGATCTTTCCGGGCACGAATACGACGATAGGCGTTGTGGTGACGAACGCAGCTCTGACCAAAGCTCAGGCGAAAAAAGTCGCACAGACCGCGCACAACGGTTATGCAAGGGCGATCCGGCCCGTCCATACGGGATTGGATGGCGACAGCGTCTTTGTGATGGCGACCGGAGAGAAGAAAACAAGCCCCGATCTCGTCATGCATCTTGCAGCCCTGCAGATGGAAAAAGCCGTGCAGGAGGCTGTAATCCGTGCGGAATCCGCCGGAGGACTTCCGAGCTTTTCCGATATCAAATAAACTGTTGCACTGCCGGAGCAAATAGGATACAATTTGATGGATCACAAAAATTGAATCTAATACGATAAGGAGGAAGATCGAGAAATTGAAAAAGTTGCTGAGTATGGCGGTGGTTTTATGTATGGTGATCGGTCTTACGGCCTGTCAGAGCGGATCCTCTTCGGATAAGGTCGTTCTCAATGTCTACAACTGGGGAGACTATATCGGACCCGAAGTGATCGCGAAGTTTGAGCAGGAGTATGGTATCGACGTCAATTATGAAGAGTTTGCGACCAATGAGGAAATGTTGGCAAAGATTGAAACCGGAGGAACAGCCTACGATGTGATTTTCCCGTCGGAATACATGATCGAAGCGATGATCCGCAGAGATCTGCTGCTGGAACTCAACTATGACAATCTGCCGAACTTCAGGAACATTGGCAGGGAGTTCAAAGGTCTCGCTTACGATCCGGAGCAGAAATACTCGATCCCTTATCTTTGGGGAACGATGGGTATCGTCTACAATACGAAAAAAGTCAGTGACCCGGTCGAGAGCTGGGATATCTTGTGGAATCCGAAATACAAGGGGCAGATCATCATGATCGACTCGCCGAGAGATACGATCGGAATCACGCTCAAAAAGCTCGGATACTCTCTCAATACAAGAAATCTTGAGGAGTTGAAAGAAGCAAAAGAAGAGCTGATGAAGCAGAAAGCGCTCGTGAAATCCTATGAGGTCGACACTTATAAGACGCAGATGATCGCAGGAGAAGCGGCTATGTCCCTCTGCTGGTCCGGAGATGCGATGCTTTTGATTGATGAAAACCCCGATCTTGCCTATGCGATTCCGAAAGAGGGAACCAACCTCTGGTTTGACGCGATGGCGATTCCCAAGACTTCTCAGCATAAAGAAGAGGCTGAGAAATTCATCAATTTCATGCTCAGGCCGGATATTGCGGCGGAAAACACAGAGTATATCAAGTTTTCGACTGCGAATACCGAAGCGGTGAATCTGCTTCCGGAAGAGATGGGCATGAACGAGTATATGTATCCGAAGATTCCTCTGGAGGAGCTCGGAGAAGTCTTTGTCGATCTTGGCGAGTTTACGACCGAATATGACAGAGCTTGGACGGAAATAAAAGCGTATTAGTCCTTGTATGAGACTCGGCGGAGAAAGAACCTTTCTTTTTCCGCCGAGTCTTTTCTTTTATACTAAACTCTGTTCGAAATACCATCCGATATTCCAACCTGCGTTTAATGAAATTTCAGATGACAGGTCAAGGGTATATTTTATCGGACGGTATTTTGATTAGGTATGTATTATATAAAAATACACAGGATGTTGAGTGTCGGCAAAACCGGAAGCAGAAGATTAAGTATTCTTCATTATTAAAATTTTATCTCCAAAAAGAAAGAAAACACGGAAAATAAAAGGAAAAATAAGGGAGAGAGGACTCCGCATCCCGGGGGTTCCGTTCTGTGAGAAAAGTCCTATTTTTAGCCTTTATCCAAATAAAACTTTCGTAATTCTGTTTGAGCGGATATAATAAAAGGTATAACAAATCGGAAGGGGAAGGGGGAAAGACAATGAATTTTAACAGTATCCGGAGTATGAAAAAGGCACTGGATGTCTACTCAATGAGAAATCAGGCAATCAATAACAATCTTGCAAATGTTGACACCCCGAAGTATAAAAGACAGTATGTCCGGTTTGAAGAGTATCTTTCAAAGAGCCGGGAGGTCTATCTGAAAGGAACCAAGACAAATTCAAAGCATTTCGATATTCCCGGGCGCGTGCCGCAGGAGCCGGTTCTCGCGACGGACAAAAGTTACAGCACAAGACTTGACGGAAACAATGTCAATGCAGATGTGGAGGCTGCGGAGCAAGTCAAGAATCAGATCATGTACAATGCCGTCGTTCAAAGGATCAGCGGTGTATTTCAGAGTATGAAGACCGCAATCAATGAGGGGGGGAAATAATTCGTGTCGATCTTTAAAGGAATCAATATCAGTGCCGGCGGCCTGACGGCACAGAGGACGAGAATGGACGTCATTGCGAAGAATATCGCCAATTCAACTACGACGAGAGCACAAAACGGTGAACCTTACAGAAGACAGGTCGCGGTTTTTAAGGCGGCGGAAGGACAGTCTTCTTTTCGCGAGATCCTCAATAAAAAGAAAATGAGGGTCTCTTCGCATGAAGGGGTGGAACTGGTCGGGATCGTCGATGACAAGAGCCCTTTTCGCACAGTGTACGATCCGGGTCATCCGGACGCCGATGCACAGGGCTATGTGAAGAGGAGCAATGTCGATCCGGTGACGGAGATGGTCGATATGATCAGCGCGACCCGCTCTTATGAGGCGAACGTCACAGCACTGTCCGCCACGAAAAGCATGCTGCTGAAAGCGCTGGAGATCGGAAAATAAAAAGCTGAGAGAGCATAGGAGGATAAGATGGATTTGCGTACAGGGGATGTATCTTCCGTCGGAAGCATTTTGAAAATGCAGTCCGTCAGAGAGGAACAAAAGGCGGAGAAGGGGACTTTGCCCTTTTCCGAGTTTTTGAAACAGGCGGTCTATAATGTCAGTGACAGCCAGAAGTATGTCGAGCAGCTCAACGAGCAAATGATGGCCGGAAAGCTCGAACACCTCCATGAAGTGCCGATTGCCGCAGAGATTGCAAATATCAATTTTCTCACTTTGGTCAATGTAAAAAACAAGGTGATGGATGCTTACAGAGAGATACTTAGGATACAAATATAGACTTCGAGAGAGGTGCCGTAATTGGATTTATTAAATACTATACAGTCAAAGGCCAAGGGGTTTTTCGAAAAGTATTCCGCGAAGCAAAAACTCATCATGGCGCTGTCTGCGACAGGATTCGTTGTCGTCGTCGCAGTGCTGATTCTGCAGCTGACCAAGCCGGAGTATCTGACTTTGTATCGGGATTTGGATCTTGAGACGACTGCAAAGATCACCAAGGCTCTCGACGATATGAAGATTCCCTATCGCCTCGATTCGGACAGGAGCATTTCCGTGCCGAAACAGTACGTTAATAAAGCGAAACTGGATCTTGTGGGGGCCGGACTGCCGGACGCCAAGTTCGACTATCAGGATCTGATCGACAGGAATTCGATGTTTTTGAGTGAAACGGAGAAAAATCAGGCGAGAAATTATGCGCTGCAAAATGAGATCGCCAAGGTGCTTGAGTCGATACCGGGCGTCGAACAGGCCTTTGTCAACCTTGCGATTCCGGAAAATAAAGATTTCATCCTACAGGAAAATAAACTTGACGCCAAGGCGAGCGTCATGCTGAAATTTGCCGGCGGGCATCCGGCCGATCAGAAGGATATCGACGGAATAGCGATGCTCGTCGCAAGCTCAGTCGAAGGTCTCAGTCCCGATAACGTGACGATTCACAGTGCGAGCGGGCAGGTACTCAACAGAAAAAAATCGGAAACAGAAGATGATACATACCTGTCATCGACGAATATGGAACTTCAGCGCAAGGCGAAAGAAGACATTGAAAACAGTCTCAATAATTTCCTTGCGCCTATTTTCGGTTATGGGAACACCTCGGTCATGGCGAGCGTGAAGCTGAATTTTGACGGAGATTCGACCCAGACCAAAGTCTTCAATCCTCCGGTCGAGGGAGAGACGGAGGGATTGATCCGAAGTCTGCATGAAGGAATCGAACAGGTCGAGAACAAACCTTCCGCGATCGGAGATCCCGGCGTCGAGGCGAATGCACAGGAGAACGGAAATGTGGTCGACTATGCGACGATTGACGACGCCGGGGGAAAATCCAGCTATAACAAGAGTGAGAAAATCATCAATTACGAACTCAATGAGATTGTGCGCAGCGTCGAGAAGGCGAAGGGGCAGATCGAGAGTCTGACAGTCGCTGTCGTCATCAATCAGGATATTCTTCAGGACGGAGAGCTTTCCGATGAAATGAGAGAAAGCATATCCGCCTATATCACCGCCGCGACTGGGCTGGACACGAAATCCGTTGAAGTCTACGCCCAGCCTTTCAATCAGGATATGGCCAAAGCGATGGAATCTGCGGCACAGTCTGAGAAGGGGATGCCTGCATGGATGTGGGCGGCGCTGGCTCTGATCGTGCTGATTCCGATCATACTGCTGTCGGTGTACTTCACGATCTCCGCGAGAAAGAAAAAGCAGGAGGAGGAGCAAAGACAGGCTGCCGCCGAAGAAGAGGAGCGTCTGCAGAGCATGAACCGATTGACGGAGGAAGAGGAAAATATCGAATTCGAGATCAAAGAGTCCGGAAGAAAGAAGAGCATCGAGAGCCTGATCGAAAAGAATCCGGAGATCGTTACGCAGCTCTTGAAGAGTTGGATCGAAGAGGAATAGGGAGGATATCCTATGGCAAGGAGTCAAAGAAGTACGGAGCTGTACGGAAAACAGAAGGCCGCGATACTGCTGATTACCCTCGGCCCCGAAAGCTCGGCCAAGATTTTCGGCAATCTGACCGAAGAAGAAATCGAGGAGATGACGCTCGAGATCGCCAATGTCCGAAAGGTGGATCCGACGGTCAAAGAAGAGGTTCTCGAGGAGTTTTATGAGATGTGCGTCGCACAGGACTATATCTCCGAGGGAGGGATCGGCTACGCCAAAGAGATCCTTGAAAAATCCCTCGGGAAAGACAAGGCCTTCGACGTCATCAACAAACTGACGGCTTCTCTTCAGGTCAAACCTTTTGATTTTGCGAGAAAGGCGGATCCCACGCAGCTGGCAAACTTCATCCAGAATGAGCATCCGCAGACCATCGCGCTGATCCTCTCCTATCTGGAACCGGAAAAATCGGGACAGATTCTCTCCGCTCTCTCGCAGGAAAAACAGAGTGCGGTGACCAAAAAGATCGCGACGATGGACAGGACCTATCCCGAAGTGATCAAAGAAGTGGAGCTGGTTTTGGAGAAAAAGCTCTCCAATATCGTCACTCAGGATTACACGAAGGCGGGAGGTGTACAGTCGGTCGTTGAGATCCTCAACTCCGTCGACAGAGGAACCGAGAAGTACATCATCGAAAATCTCGAGCTCAGTGATCCTGAACTTGCGGAAGAGATCAAGAAGAGGATGTTTGTCTTTGAAGATATCATCGGTCTGGATTCCACAGCGGTTCAGCGTTTTATTCGAGAGATCGAAAACAACGAACTGACCGTCGCCCTCAAGGGAGCGCCGCCGGACGTCGCCGAGCTGATCTTCAGCAATATGTCGAAGCGTATGGCGGAAATGATCAGGGAAGAGATGGATTTCATGGGCCCCGTCAGACTTCGCGACGTACAGGAAGCACAGCAGAATATCGTCAATGTGATAAGGCGTCTGGAAGAAGCCGGAGAGATCGTAATTGCAAGAGGCGGAGGAGACGAGATCATTGCTTAATATCATAAAATCATGTTCGGTGAATATGGATGAGCAGGTCGTCATTTCCATCGAGCCTGAGGAAGAACGGCAGAGGGAAAGCGATCCTGAGACGGAGAAGAATACAGAACATCAAGAGATCGATATCTCGGAGATCCTCAGAGAACAGACGGAGAAAAACAGACTCCAATGCGAACAGATCCGGATGCAGGCAAGACGGGAGGCCGAAGAGATTCTCGAAGAAGCCCATCGTCAGGCCGGAGAGATACTTCGGGATGCACGAAGCACCGGAGAACAGATAGCCGAAGAGAGCGGAAAAATCGCCTTTGACCAGGGGTATGAGAGGGGCTATATGGAAAGTCTGGCGAGGTATCGCGAGCTCGTCGAAGAGGCGAAGAACATCGTGGCGGAGGCGGAAAAATACAAGGTCAACACCGTGAATTCGATGGAGGGAGAGATCGTTGAGCTTGTCGGCGCCTGTGTTGAAAAGATCCTTCGCAAAACCGTCGATGAGAATGACGAGATCCTGCTTCATGTGATACGGACGGCAATCGAAGCGCTGACACACAGAGATCTCATCACGATCAAGATCAATCGCGAAGATTTTGAATATGTCGATATGGCAAAGGAGCGTATCCTATCCCAGTATCCCGGGATCCGATCCATAGATATCAAAGTCGACGAGACGATGGCAAAGGGCGATGTGGAGATCGAAAGCGAATCCGGCGCCGTCAATCCGTCGATCTCGAAACAGATAAAAAAATTGGTGTATGAATTTGACAAGTTGTTTTCGAATGAAGAGTTGATCTGATATGGGATTTTTGGAAAAATATATCGACCGTCTGCAGGAGATCTCCCTGATCGAGTTCAAGGGGAAAGTATCCCGCGTCATCGGGCTGACGATTGAATCGAAAGGTCCCGCGGCGAGGCTTGGAGAGACCTGCTATATCTATCCGATCAAGTCGGAGGCGCCGATATTGGCCGAGGTCGTCGGCTTCAAGGAAGATACGGTCCTGCTGATGCCTCTCGGAGAGATGGAAGGGGTCGGTCCCGGCTCTCTCGTCGTCGCGACGGGCAACAACCTTGAAGTCGGCGTCGGTGAAGACCTGCTGGGAAGAGTGCTCGACGGCATGGGAAACCCCATCGACGATCTCGGAGCGTTGAATATCGGAAGTGTCTATCCTGTAAACAACCAGCCTCCGAACCCTCTGAGCAGGGCAAGGATACTCGAGCCTTTGCCCCTCGGAGTCAAAGCCCTCGACGGGATGCTCACCTGCGGCAGAGGACAGAGGATCGGAATTTTTGCCGGATCGGGAGTCGGCAAATCCACTCTTCTCGGCATGATTGCACGAAACACGAAGGCGGATATCAATGTCATCGGTCTGATCGGAGAGAGAGGGAGAGAGGTCAAGGAGTTTATTGAAAACGATTTGGAAGAAGAGGGGCTCAGCCGCTCCGTTGTCGTCGTGGCAACCTCGGATCAGCCTCCCCTTGTGCGTATGCGGGGGGCCCTTCTTGCGACTTCCATAGCCGAGTATTTTCGGGATATCGGAAAAAATGTCATACTGATGATGGATTCACTGACCCGATTTTCGATGGCGCAGAGGGAAGTGGGGCTTGCCATCGGAGAACCGCCGGTGACCAAAGGATACACCCCTTCAGTCTTTGCGGTTCTTCCAAAGCTCTTGGAGAGGGCGGGAAATTCCGATAAAGGATCGATCACCGGCCTGTATACCGTTCTGGTCGACGGGGATGATATGAACGAGCCGATTGCGGACGCGGTCAGGGGGATCTTGGACGGTCATATCGTCCTGTCCAGAAGCCTTGCCAATCGCAATCACTATCCCGCAATTGATGTGCTGGCGAGCGTCAGCAGGGTCATGCCGAGCATCGTGTCCAAGGAGCATCTGAGGATCGTCGGTCAGGTGAAGGATCTCATGGCCACCTACAAGGAGTCGGAGGATCTGATCAATATCGGCGCCTATGCGAGGGGCTCCAATCCGAAAGTGGATCGGGCGATGGAGAAGATCGACGAAATCAACGATTTTCTGATGCAGGGAGTCCATGAAAAGCACTCTTTCGGCGAGACGGAAGAGATGATTTCAAATATTTTAGAGTAGCGGGTGAGCGGCCTTGTCTTACAAATTCAAGCTTCAAAAGATTCTGGATCTGAAAATCAGGCAGGAAGATGATGTGAAGATGCAGGTAGCAGAGCTGATGCGGTGTCAGAGAGAGCTGCAGGCCGAGCTGGAGAGCCTGCTTGCCGAAAAGCGGGCGAAGTTTCGGCAGCTTGAGCAGATCCGTAAAGAGGGGGCGACGATACAGCAGATCAGAAACCTCACTCAATACAATCGCTATATTGAAAGCTGCATTGACAAAGCACAAGGGAGTCTTCGCAGACTCGAGGCCGATCTTGAAGAGAAAAAAGCGGAATATATGGAAGTCCGCAAAGAGAGGAAGTCTTACGAAAATCTGAAAGAGAAAGATATGGAGCGTCATCGTTACGAAGAAAAGAAGCAGGAAGAGAAGATCATTGATCAGATCGTCACATTTCAAAAAAGAGGGAGCATATAGGAATATGTCGTGGCAAAGAAAGCGGAGGGAGAGATGGGAATGCAGGAGATGAATCCGGAAAAAAGAAAATCAGGTTCGGCGCTGAAAATCGCGCTGCTTCTTGTGCTTGCCCTGCTTCTCGTCGCGGGCGTCTCTCTTTCCGTCCTGTATATGACGAACAAGGACGTCAGGAAGGCCCTTGATACCACCGCAAAAAAGATCGGAATCCTAAAGGACAGGTCGAAGCCGGAACCGGTCGATCACAGAGTTCGGGAACTGGGGGAGCATTATCTGAAGATGAGCGTTTCGGAAGCCGCGGACAAACTTCTCGCCATCAAAAAAGAAGATAAGAAGCTTTATCCGAAGATCATATCCGCAATGCTGGCGGAAAACGCGGCAAAGGCGAATAAGATCACCGCAAAGATCGGAGAAAAAGAAGCCAAGGCGGATGTGCTGCAGAGAGAGTATGAAGAGATGTCGGGACTGCTTTCGGAACAGCGAAAACAGGACGCCGCTCATTACAGCTCCCTCGGCGTCAAGGGGGCCGTGACCGCCATAGAAGAGAAGATGAACCTGACGATGGACTTCGAGAACATGGCAAAAGTCATGGAAGAGATGCAGCCGGCTTTTTCCGCGCAGGTGCTCCACTATATGAACGAAGTCCATGCGCAGGAGATCCGAAAGAACTTGTCCACGGACCGCCGCGCTCTCATCGAAAAAGAAAAAGACAAATACGGCGAATTTATAAGAAAAAATTCATCCCTGAGCCTGATCTACAATCAGATGGAGCCGAAAATGGCGGCAAAAGAACTTGAGGACAGGAAGAAATTCAGTCCGGATCAGCTCGGGCTGATCTTTTCCAAGATGGACTATCTCAACGCCGCCCGAATCCTCAAAAACTTTGAAAGCCCCGGCTACACGGCGCAGGTGCTCGAAAGGATCAAAGATTATGAGGATTACGAATCGGTTTTGGTCGACTCCGTATCCGAAGTGATCTCCGATTCTCTAAAAATACTACAAAAATTCGATGAAGATGTCGATATACTAAAGAAGGCTTATGAAAAGGTACCGTCCGCAGATCTGGCGGACATCATTGACAAGAACACTGAAAAAACTCAGGTATACAAGGAATATCGGATTGATGAGACCCGAAGTTTTCGAATATCCGAGAAAGATATGACAGTGGAAGTTTTGAAACGATCTAAGCCTGCCGTTGTTTCCGCGCTGTTTTCCGAGCTGAAAAACAGCGACCGAGTGGAGAAGGCTGCGTATCTCAGCAGAGAGATCGGGATACCTCAGCCATGATGAGGAGGGGAGATTTTGGAGAGAATGGAAAATGCACGTTCACTTGCGAATCTGATCCTGCCGAGGATGGAGACGAAGAAAGTCAGCCGCGTGCAGGAGGGTTTCAAAGGCGCTCTCGAAAGGGGACGAGAGAAGGCGGAAGAGGATCGGGATTTTGCAAGCGTGGATAAAAGGCCGAAAAAAGAAGCTTTTGCAAAAGACCGGGCGAGAGATCAAAGAGAAAAACAGATAGGAAAAAAAATAGGCAAGCCTTGGGAGAGACCCCGGTCGGAAAGAGCCTCCGAACAGAAAGAGCGGATCTCCGATGAGAAGACCGGTCTGCAGGCTGACCTGAAAGAGCAGCCGATCAAGGAGCGGGAGGTCAAGCGGTCTCTTTCCGCCGAAGAAGCCAACGAAAAAATCGGTGAAGGAATAAACGAAGGAACAAACAATGAGGGATCTCCGATATCGGAAAGAGTCGTTCAGGATTTGCGGGATGCGGCTTCTTTGGGACAGATCCCGCCGCAGAATACAACTCTCCCTGAGTCTGAAGTCTCAGCGGGAGAGACCTTGAAGGAGTCTGCGATACCCGTAATAACGAAGGAGTTTGCCGCGGGAAAAGATCAGATTAAGGGCGAGAGTCTGCCGGAGATCGATCACGGATTTTCCGAAGAAACAGTACGAGAGAGCCTCCTTTCTCCTTTCGAAGAGACCTCAGAGGAGGGTTTTCCCGGCGAGGGTCTTGCAGAGAAGGGAGCTGTACTTCCCAAGGCGGAGAGGGATGTGCAGATGGAAGATGGAAGGTTCCTTCAAGACCGCGGGCTTTATGAAGCCTATGAAAGCAGAAACATATCGCAGCTTCCGTCCGGATCGATTCAGGAAGAGATCCGAAATCTGATGAGAACAGGCGAGGCAGAGAATCTGCAGGAGTCTTCCTTCTCTTTTTCAGAGGAAGACGAGCGGGATCGAGGAAGCCTCTTCGTTCTTCCGGATGCGAGGGTTCGGGTCAGTATAAGTCCGTCGGCTCTTCATCCGGCGAAGACCCTCGGAGCGGATCGCTCGGAATTCTCTTTTGCAGCGAAAGTCCTTGATGAAGTCAGGATCAGTCTCGGACAGAACAAGAACGAGATGAAGATACAGCTTCATCCGCAGACCCTCGGAAAGCTGACCGTCAAGCTGAGCTCCGAGAACGGTGTCATGAACGCTTCGTTTTTTGCGGAGAACGACAAGGCGAAGCAGATGATCGAATCGCAGATGGAGGAGCTGCGCCGGACACTGGAAACTCAGGGGATTCAGGTACAGAATCTCAGCGTGACCGTGGACAGCGGAAAAGAGGAGCTCAGCAGACATAAGAATATCATGGAAGCGAAGAAATACAGCAGGCTGTCCTCCGCAGAAAGGCAGACGGATATCATGGAAGTCTTTGCGGAGTTGCAAAACCCTTATGTTTTGGAAGATGAATTCAGTGAAATGGTGTAGGAGGAAGCAATGTCGATCAGCAGAGTAAACAGCGCGCCGGCTCTTCAGCCGCTGCGCGGGTCGGGGAATATGGCTGAAAACCGAAAAATGGAAGAAGCACAAAGCGTTGGAGCTAAAAAAGACGAAAAAGATGAAAAAGATAAGGTAAAAGAAGGGGAAGCTCCTCAGGAAGGGAAAAAAGGGAGAAATGTCAATGCAGAGCTTGGAAAAGACGACTTTTTGAACCTTCTGATCACTCAGCTCAAGCATCAGGATCCGATGAATCCGATGGAAGACAAAGAGTTTATCGGGCAGATGGCGAACTTTTCCGCACTGGAGCAGATGAAGAATCTCAACGCCAGCTTTGATAAGATGAGCAAGACCTTTGAGAGCTCTCAGTCCCAGATGTACGAATCGATCAAGCTCTTCAACAACAACTATGTTCAGTCTCACAAAGATCTCCTTGCAAAGATCGGAGAACTGGAAAAGGCGATTGCCGCACTGAAAAAAGACTGATTGTACGGAGAAAAAACGAAGTGAATATAAGGAGGAAAAAGATATGATGCGTTCCATGAGCTCAGCGGTATCCGCGCTGAGAAATCATCAGACCCGCATGGATGTGGTGGGAAATAATATTGCCAATGTCAATACCGTGGGCTACAAGACGAGCCGAGTGGTTTTTAAGGATGCACTGAATCAGATGGTGAGAGGCGCCGCCGGCGCGACGGATAATCGGGGGGGGATGAACCCTCATCAGATCGGGATGGGGATGGGCATTTCTTCCATCGACACGATCTTCACTCAAGGGATTCCCGACAACACCAACAAGCTCAGCGATGCCATGATTGAAGGGGAAGGTTTCTTTATGGTTTCTGCAGACGGCAATCCGGATGCAAAACTCTATACGAGAGCCGGAAACTTCGACCTCGACGGCAAGGGCAATCTCGTCAATGCGGACGGACTGCGAGTGCTCGGCTATCAGGCGGATGAAAAGGGAAATATCGGAACGGCCCTCGGCTCGATTCGGGTACCGGCAGCGGACACCTTCCCTCCGAAGGTCACAACGGAGACCATTATGGAAGGGAATCTGGACGCCAGAACAAAATCGCCAGATAAAGAGACGCCTCCGGTAACATTGACTTTCGTCGGATCGGATGCGACAAATGCAAACAACCTTTATCATAAAATTGGAGATACCTATACTCTCAACCCGGACAATGCGAAGTTCGTGGCGAGAGAAACAGACGCCTATGTCTACGACAGTCTGGGAGAGAGGCATAATATCAAACTGACTTATGTGAAGACAGCATCAAACAAGTATACGGTTCTGGCGTTCGCCTTTGGGAAAGATGGCAAGATGTATCCGGCGAACAATACGGATTTAGGGTCGGATTCCTTGGGAAATGGAGTCATCGGCGAGCTGACATTCAATAGCGACGGTACTCTGGATAAAGGGGCTTCTACTGCAGCGGTAAAACAGATGAAGCTGACTCCTGAAAATGGAGCTCAACCGATCAATTTCAGCATAAGCAGTGCAGCGCTGACTCAGTACGGCGTCGGTTCTACCGCGGTGATGGCGAAGCAGGACGGTTATACCGTCGGCTCCCTCAGAGGTTTTGAGATTTCGCCGGACGGGACCGTCAACGGCGTTTTCTCCAACGGACAGGCGAAAAAATTCGGCAAGATCGCGACAGCCGTATTTTCGAACCCGGCAGGTCTCGTCAAGCAGGGAGGAAGCCTTTTCCGCGATACCGACAACTCCGGGGAGCCGCAGATCAATCCGCCGGGAACGGCTGCAAACGGTCTGCTCAAACCGGGATATCTTGAGATGTCCGGGGTGGATCTCGGGGTGGAGTTCACGAATATGATCACGACCCAGAGAGGATTCCAGGCAAATTCAAGGACGATATCGACGACGGATCAGATGCTGGAAGAACTGGTCAACCTCAAACGATAAACTGAAGGAGGCCGCTTATGATCAAGCTGTCCAGACTCAATGGAGACGAGTTTGTCGTCAACTGCCATATGATCGAGATCATTGAAGCGAATCCCGACACGGTGATTTCTCTGACGACGGGGCATAAGTTCGTCGTCAGAGAAAGTATTGATGATATTATAGAAAAAGTGGTACAATATAATGCGGAGATTCGGGCAGTAATCAGAACATTTAAGGGTGAGGTGTAGAGGATGGATCTGTCTACGGTCGTTGGGATCGTACTCGGTTTTGCATTGATTATCATTTCGATCTCTCTCGGAGGAAGCCTCGGCGGTTTTCTGGATCCGGCTTCCATGATGATCGTCTTGGGAGGGACGCTGGCGGGGACGCTGGTCGCCTTTCCGATCCCGAGAGTCAAGGAGATCCTGGTGCTGACGAAGATGACTTTCACCCAGAGAGCCTCCGAGCCTCAGGAAATCATCGGCGAAGTGATCACCCTTGCAAACCGTGCGAGAAAGGAAGGACTCCTTTCGCTGGAAGAAGCTTCGGAAAATATCAAAGACGACTTTCTGAAAAAAGGACTGATGCTCGTCGTGGACGGCACGGATCCGGAACTGGTCAGAAGCCTTTTGGAAACGGAACTGGATTTTATCGAGCAGCGCCACAAGGCCGGTCAGTCTCTCTTTGAGAGTATGGCGACGCTGGCGCCGGGTTTCGGGATGATAGGAACCCTGATCGGACTTGTCAATATGCTTGCAAATATGGAAGACGCCTCGACCATCGGACCTTCGATGGCTGTCGCGCTGATTACGACTTTCTACGGTGCGCTTCTTGCGAACCTGATCTTTACCCCTTTGACGAATAAACTGAAAATTCGTTCGGCGACGGAATTGCTGGAAAGAGAGATCATCATGGAGGGACTTCTCTCGATACAGGCCGGGGAGAATCCGAGGATCATCGAAGAGAAGCTCAAAGCTTTCCTTCCGCCCTCTCTGAGAGCAAGAATCGCTTCGAAGGAGGGCGTTGAATAATGGCTAAAAAACCGAAACAGGAGGACTGCGTCCAAAAAGTGGCGGAGTATATGCTGACTTACGGGGATATGATGACCCTGCTGCTCTGCTTTTTCGTACTCCTGTTCTCCTTTTCCTCAATTGACGCTCAGAAGTTTGAAGCGATTGTCCAGTCTTTCAGCGGCTCGCTCGGCGTGCTGGAGGGCGGAAACACGCTGAAGCATGAGATCCATATTGAAGAAGGCGCTTGGGAAGAGAATGTCTCTTCCGCAAAATTAGAGACGGAGACCTTTGAAAAGCTGGAAGAAAAGATTCGCGAATATCTCAATGAGAATCAGCTGATGGAAGATGTGCAGCTCCTTGACGAACCGGCGGGACTGCTGCTGCGTTTTCAGGACAATGTCCTCTTTGACTCGGGAAGAGCCGACGTCAAGGAGGAGGCGATGGTGATCATCGGACATATTGCGGATCTGCTCAACGGAGAGGAATTCAAGGACAAGAGCATCAGCATCGAAGGGCATACGGACAATGTGCCGATGAACAGCGCCCGTTTTCCTTCGAACTGGGAACTTTCGGTGAGCAGAGCGACGAATGTGGGACGGTTTTTGCTGGAGACGAAAAGGATCGATCCAAGGAGGATCTCGGTCTCCGGATACAGTGAATATCATCCGGTCGCTTCCAATGAGGATGAGGAAGGAAGAGCGAAGAACAGACGCGTCGACATCATGATCTTGAGATCGACGGAGTACAAAAACGCCAGTCAGTAAAAAAGGGGGATCACCGTGGGAAACAAGAAACTTGCAATTTTTTCCATTGTCATATTCGTCGTATCGCTGTTGATCTTCGGCGCGACTTTATATCTGACGATATTCAAGAACAACGGGGGTCAGCCGAAACCTCCGAAAACCTATACCTGTGATCTCGGGAATTTTTCGACGAATATAGGGGCTTCGGGGCGCTATTTCAAAGGAAATATCGTTGTGGAAACCACTGGGAAGAAAACGCCGGATCTCATCACGAAAAATCAGGAACCGATCCGCGCCTATATATTGAAACTGCTGATCAGTCAGGATATCAAGCAGATGACGACGGATCAGGGGATCGACAATTTGTCGGGATTGATACGCAAAGAAGTCGCAAGAGTAACGGGTACCGATGATATAACGAATGTCTACTTTACCGAATATATCATCCAATAAGGGGGTGTGCAGATGCCTGATGTAATGTCGCAAAGTGAGATCGATGCTCTGCTGTCGGCGCTGAACTCCGGAGATCTTGACGCGACGGATATTCAAGAAGAATCCAAGGAATCCAAGGTAAAAAAATATGATTTCAAAAGTCCCAACAAGCTTGCGAAAGATCAGCTGAAGACGCTGGATATGATTCATGAGAACTTTGCGCGCATTCTCAACACCTACCTGTCCGGTTATCTTCGCACGGGAACGCAGATTGAAGTGCTGACGGTGGAAGAGATGTCGTATTACGAGTTTAACAATTCCATCACAAATCCTGCTTTGATCGGTATTATTGATTTTTATCCTCTTCCGGGTCAGATCATCTTTGAGACCTCCAATCGTCTTTCCTTCACGATGATCGACCGTATCCTCGGCGGAGACGGAAATACGGCGATGGACCATCGTCCTTTCACGGAGATAGAGACGACGATATTACAGAAACTGATGATGAATATAGCGCCTCTTTTCATCGAGCCGTGGGAACATGTACTGGAGCTCTCGCCGAAGCTTGAAAAACTTGAGGTCAACTCTCAGTTCGTTCAGGTGGTCTCCTCGAATGAAAGAGTCGCTCTGGTCACGCTGCGGGCGAATGTCGCAGGAGTGGAAGGACTCATCAATATCTGTCTTCCGCATATCGTCATGGAACCGATCTTGCCCAAGCTGTCGACCAAGTACTGGTTTTCCGGACTGACAAAGGAAACGACTCAGGCGGAGAAGGAAGAGCTCAAAGCGCGGGTGAAAAGAGCGAATATCAGCGTCGAAGGCGTTCTCGGCGAGACCTATATCTCAGTGGAAGACTTCATCTACCTTCAGGAGGGAGATGTCATCAAGCTCGATCAAAAGATCAATGAGGAGCTGGATCTTCGGATCGACGGAAAGACAAAGTATTTAGGATATCCCGGTACTTATGGAAACAGTATGGCTTTTAAAATTAACAAAGTGGTAGAAAAGGGTGATGAAGACTATGATTAGCGGTATGCTTTCTCAGGAAGAAATAGATGCCCTTATGTCCGGCCCGCAGGAGGCCTCCTCGGAAACAGCTCCTCAGGAGGAATCCGGACTGAATGAGATGGAGATCGATGCGATCGGAGAGATCGGCAATATCAGTATGGGTACGGCTGCCACCACGCTGTTTACCCTTTTGGGACACAAGGTGCAGATCACGACTCCTCGTGTCACTCAGACCACGATAGCGGAGATCGCTGAAAAATACCCTCTCCCCTTTATCGCTGTGCAGGTGGATTATACAGTCGGGGTTCGCGGCACGAATCTTTTGATCCTCAAGGAAGAGGACGTCAAGATCATCACTTCTCTGATGCTCGGAGGGGACGGAAGGACGGATGTGCCGGAAGAGCTGAACGAGATCCATCTCAGTGCGATCAGCGAGTCGATGAATCAGATGATCGGTTCTTCTTCCACCTCTCTTTCCGAGATGATCGGAACGAAGATTGACATCTCTCCTCCCGTCGTATCCCGGGTCAACTTCAACGAGAATCAGCTGGATCCCAGCCTGCTGTCCAAGGAGGAGGCCATCGTCTGCATCTCCTTCCGCATGACTGTAGGCGATCTCATCGACAGTAATATCATGCAGATCCTGCCGATGGACTTTGTAAAGAAGCTGGTAGACAAGATGATGAACGGAGCTTCCTATGAAGAGGAGCCGCAGCCGATGGCGGCGTCGCTTCAGAAGACCCCGGAACCTGAAAGGCGGGAGGAATCGATAAAGACTCTCCAGCCGGAACCGGAAGAGATCCATATTCCGCAGCTGGATCTTGAGGAGGAGTATGAAGAAGAGTACTATGAAGAAGCTCCGAGACGGGAAAAAGAGCAGACGGTGAATGTAAAGCAGGCGTCTTTTGCGAGCTTTGATGGAGGGAAGCGAAAAGTGAGACAACTTCCGGAAAATATTGACCTGATCAAGGACGTCATGCTCAAGGTCACGGTAGAGCTTGGAAGGACGACAAAGCAGATCGATGAGGTTCTGCAGTTCACTCCCGGGAGCATCCTGGAGCTGGACCGACCGGTCGGAGAACCTCTTGACGTCATGGTCAACGGCAAGAAGGTGGCCACCGGGGAGGTGGTCGTCATCGACGAAAACTACGGAATACGAATCACCGACATCATCAAGGTCGATAAGAGGCTGAAAACTATATAAAAGTATAGAATTTGATTACAGAGGAGGATTTATATCATGGCAAAGGGAATTTTATTGGTGGATGACGCGGCATTTATGAGGATGATGCTCAAAGACATTCTCGTCAAGAACGGATACGAGGTGCTCGGTGAGGCGGAAAACGGCGTAAAGGCCGTCGAGAAATATAAGGAGCTCAATCCGGATCTTGTGATCATGGACATCACGATGCCGGAGATGGACGGAATCGAAGCGGTAAAGGAGATCAAAAAAGTCAATCCCGCCGCGTCGATCATCATGTGCTCCGCGATGGGTCAGCAGTCGATGGTCATCGAGGCGATCCAGTCCGGCGCAAAGGATTTCATCGTAAAGCCTTTTCAGGCGGATCGCATCATCGAAGCGGTAAGGAAAGTGATCGGATAAATGCAGCAGCTCCTTTCAGAAAGTCTGAGGCTGGTGTTTTATGTCATCGTCTTTGCAGCAGTCGTAATCGGAGCAAAATTTACAACGGAATTTGTCGCAAAGAGGAACCGAGGTCTGATCGCATCAAGGCGGATCAGACTGATTGAGAGGGTTCCTCTTTCAAAAGACAGGGATATTCTGTTAATCGAATGGGAGAATATGCAGTATCTTTTGTCGAGCACTTCGAAATCCACAGTGGTCATCGACAAATCCCTACTGCAGAAAACGAAGGGTGAAGATGAGAAATAAAATACGATTTCCGCTGATTTTTTTGCTGGTACTGGCGGCGGTATTTCTTGGGAGTACGGCTTTTGCGCAGGGGACGGTGCCCTCCGTATCCTTTGAGCTCAACGGTTCGAACAATCCCAGAGAACTTTCCAATTCCATAGAATTGCTGGTGCTTTTTACGGTTCTGACTCTGCTGCCCAGCATTTTGATCATGATGACGTCGTTCACGCGCGTCGTCGTCATTTTGTCCTTTCTCAAGAATGCGATGGGTACGCAGCAGACGATTCCTTCGCAGGTCATGATCGGGCTGGCGCTCTTCATCACCTTCTTCATCATGTCGCCGGTGGGAAAGGAAGTCTATCAGGAGGCTCTGCAGCCTTATTATGAAAACGAGATCGGTCAGGCCGAGGCGATAGAGAAGGGGATGAAGCCGATCCGTGAGTTCATGATGAGACAAACGAGGGAGAAGGACGTCGCTCTCTTCATGGATATGTCGGGAGAGGTACGGTCTGCAAAAGACGAGATGATCAAGCTTGAGCAGATCCCTAACACGGTTCTGATCCCGGCTTTTATCATCAGTGAGCTCAAAACCGGATTTCAGGTGGGATTTCTGCTGTTTCTTCCCTTTATCGTCATCGACATGGTCGTCGCAAGCACGCTGATGTCGATGGGTATGATGATGCTCCCGCCGATGATGATCTCGCTGCCCTTCAAGATCTTGCTGTTTATTTTGGTCGACGGTTGGAATCTCGTCATCCGTTCGATTGTGACAGGATTTAATTAAGAGGTGACGCCAATGAACATGGAAGCGGTGATATCCGTCATTCAGGAAGCGGTGACCATGGTGCTCCTGCTGTCTGCGCCGATGCTTTTAATCGGCCTTCTGGTAGGGCTTTTAGTCAGTGTGTTTCAAGCGACGACTCAGATTCAGGAGGCCACGCTCGCCTTCGTGCCGAAGATTGTTGCCGTACTGCTTTCGATTGTCATTTTCGGCCCTTGGATGATCTCTTCCCTCGTCCATTATACAGAGGAGCTGTTTATGAATATCAACAATTTTATAAGGTAGTTTTCGCTCATGTTTACGGAACCTTTCATCACGATAGCGCGATCTGTGGACGTCTTCATGCTGATACTTGCGAGAATGCTCGGTATGTTTTTCATAGCGCCGGTCTTCGGGCGAAACAGCATACCGCCGGCGGTCAAGATCGGTCTGAGCATTCTGTTTTCCTATATTCTTCTGCCGGCGCAGTTCTTTCAGCTCAATGAAGAGCTGACAACGATGAAGCTTTCGTATCTTGTTGTCAAGGAACTTACCATTGGACTTGGGCTGGGATTTGTGGCACAGGTCTTTTTTGGCATTTTTCTGACAGCGGGAGCGATCATGGATCTCAATATCGGCTTTTCCATGTCGAGACTTTACGATCCCCAGACCGGGTCTCAGGTGACGGTGACGTCGAAACTGCTGGATCTCTTTGCGTATCTGGTGTTTTTCGCTGTAGACGGCCACCATTTTCTCATCAAGGCCCTGCTGAACAGTTATTTGGTTCTGCCTATCGGTTCGGATTTCGTCGTGACGGATTCCTATCTTCGATTTTTCACGAAATTGATCACTTATCTCTTCACGAGCGCGGTGACTGTCGGAATGCCGATCCTGATCAGCATATTCATGGCAAATCTTCTGCTTGCCTTTATGGCGAAGATCATGCCGCAGATGAATGTCTTTATCGTCGGTATGCCGCTGAAGATCTTTCTTGGCTTCATCATTCTGTCTGTCTCTCTGCCTTTTATGACGAGATTGTTTAAGGAGATTTTCTACAGGATGTTCCAGTATATCTATCTGTTTACAAATATGATAAAAGGTTTATGATGGACAAACATTTCATTCTGATTGATCTGCAGCTCTTTAACGAGGAAAAGACCGAGCAGGCGACGCCGAAGAAAAAAGAAGACGCCCGAAAAAAGGGGCAGGTGATGCAGAGCAGGGAGATCAACTCCGCTTTTACACTGATGGCGACTCTGCTGGCACTCAAGTTTTCCGGAGGATTTCTGCTTCGGACTCTCGTCGATGCGCTGATGTTCTTTCAAGGTTTTTTCTATACGGAAGTCTTGGATACGAGCATGGGCGCTTACCGCCTTTTGCTCTATATGGTCTTCTTTTCCGTGAAGGCGGTTGTGATCGTGATCGCGGCCGGTTTTGTCACGGCCTTTGTCAGTTCGAGGGTTCAAGTGGGCAGCCTTTTCACTACGGAAACCCTCAAGGTCAAGCCGGAGCGCCTCAATCCCGTCGAAGGATTCAAGCGGATGTTTTCCATGAGATCGGTAGCGGAGCTGATAAAATCTCTGCTGAAGATCGGGATCGTCGGTCTCGTTGGCTATTCCTATCTTTCGAAGAATATCGGGATTCTTCTGAAGACCATGCAGATGGAAAGCGGAGACTATGCTTTCACGATGTATGATATCGCCATGAACATGGCGCTTCGGATGGTTTTTGCGATCTTGGTCATCGCGGTTCTCGACTATTTCTATCAGCGCTACGATTATGAGAAGAATCTCAAGATGTCGAAACAGGAGATCAAGGAAGAGTACAAGATGTCCGAGGGAGATCCCCAGGTCAAATCCAAGATCAAAGAGAGGCAGAGACAGGCCGCGATGCGTCGGATGATGCAGGATGTGCCCAAAGCGGACGTCATCATCACCAACCCGACCCATTATGCGGTGGCGGTCAAATACGACGAGGACAAGTTTGATGCGCCCTATGTTCTCGCCAAAGGAAAGAATCTCGTCGCCCTGAAGATTCGGGAAAAAGCCGCGGAGGCGCAGGTGCCAATCGTTGAGAACAAACCGCTCGCCCAAACCCTCTACCGGGATGTGGAGATCGGAACGGTGATATCTCAGGATTTTTATGAGGCGGTAGCGGAGATACTCGCCTATGTGTACTCACTGAAAAAATCGCCTTAGGGAGGAAATATGAAATCTGCTGACGTTTTGGTGACGGTCGGAGTGATCGGGATCATTATGATGATCATCATACCGGTTCCGCTCTTCCTGCTGGATATCCTGCTGAGCCTGAATATATCCGTTGCATTGCTGATTCTCGTCATTGCGATGTACAATAAAGAAGCGCTGGAGTTTTCATCCTTTCCTTCTCTCCTGCTCATCACGACTCTCTTCCGTCTGTCGCTGAACATCTCGACGACGAGAAAGATTCTGCTGGAGGGGAACGCCGGACAGGTGATCGAGGCTTTCGGAAATTTTGTCATGGGAGGAAATGCGGTGGTCGGCTTCATCGTCTTTCTGATTATCGTCATCGTTCAGTTCATGGTGATCACCAAGGGTTCCGAGAGGGTGGCGGAGGTTGCGGCGAGGTTTACTCTGGACGCGATGCCGGGAAAGCAAATGGCGATCGACGCGGATCTGAACTCAGGTTTGATTGATGAGCGCCAGGCGAAGGAGAGACGGTCGAAGATTCAGCGGGAGGCGGATTTTTACGGAGCGATGGATGGAGCTTCGAAATTCGTCAAGGGAGATGCAATCGCAGGAATCATCATCACCTTCATCAATGTCATCGGAGGTTTCATCCTCGGGATCGTCATGCTGGGACTGCCTTTTCAGGAGGCTCTTGCGAGGTATACCGTGCTTTCTGTCGGCGACGGTCTCGTCTCTCAGATACCGGCTCTTTTGATCTCGACAGGCACCGGCGTCGTCGTGACGAGAGCGGCGTCGGAATCGGACATGGGAAGTGACTTTGCGACTCAGCTCTTCAACAACCACAAGATCATGTTCATCATTTCGGGGGTACTCTTCGCACTGGCATGGACGCCTCTGCCTTTCTTCCCTTATTTCATCCTGTCCGTGATTTTCCTTCTTTCGGGGATCAATATCATGCGCAGAGAAAGCGTGGAAGGAGAAGACTATGAGGCTGCGGCGGAAGCCGATTCGGTGGAGGAAATACGCCGTCCGGAGAATGTGCTGCCCCTGCTGAATGTCGATCCCATCGAACTGGAATTCGGCTACGGGATCATCCCTCTGGCGGACAAGTCCCAAGGGGGCGATCTCTTCGACCGTCTCGTGATGATCAGGCGTCAATGCGCCTTGGAAATGGGTATCGTCGTTCCGATGATACGGCTGCGTGACAATATCCAGCTGCAGCCCAACGAGTATACGATCAAGATCAAGGGAGTGGAAGTCTCGGGCGGAGAGATCCTCTTCGATCACTATCTGGCGATGAATCCCGGGACTGCGGATGGCGAGATCCGGGGGATCGACACGGTGGAACCGGCTTTCAACCTGCCTGCGAAGTGGATTGATGAGAGAGAGCGTGAGAAGGCTGAGATCTATGGATACACGGTCGTCGATCCTCCGTCGATCATCTCGACGCATCTGACGGAGATCATCAAGCGTCATGCCTTCGAGTTGATCGGCAGACAGGACGTTAAGATGCTTCTGGATAATCTTCGGGAGACGCACGCGACTCTCGTCGACGATGTGACGCCGACTCTGCTCTCTCTCGGAGATATTCAAAAAGTACTCTCAAACCTCCTGCGGGAAGGAGTCTCGATCCGCAATTTCAGCAGTATCATGGAGAGTCTGGCCGATTATGGACAGGCGACGAAGGATACGGATATGCTGACCGAGTATGTGCGTCAGTCGATGTACCGGATCATAACGAAGCAGTTCATGCCGCGAGAAGAAGCCAAGGTGCTGACTTTGGATCCGGATCTGGAGAAGATGATCATGGAGTCATTGCAGACGACGGAGACCGGAACCTATCTGGCGTTGGAACCTTCGGCTTCCCAGAGGCTCGTCGCCTCTCTCGGAAAAGAAGTCGAAAAAGTACTTTCGGTGGGAGAGCAGCCTCTTGTCGTGACGGCTCCGGTAGTCCGTTTCTACTTCAAGAAGTTTGTCGAGCAGATCAGCGATGAGATCGTCGTTCTCTCCTATAATGAGATCGATCCGAAAACGAAGATTCAGTCAATAGGGATGGTGAGCCTGTAGTTATGAACATAAAAAAATTCACGGGAAAGAGCATGAATGAGATCATGGCACAGGTGCAGACCGAGTTCGGCGACAATGCGATGATCATTCAGTCCAAGAAGATCAAAACAGGCGGTCTTTTCGGTCTGTTCGCAAAAGAAGAGATCGAGGTGCTTGCCGCTGCCGACGCTCGAAAATCCGGAAGCTCTGAGGTAAAAAAGAACGGAAAATCTCGAAAGTATAAGGAAGTCCAGCAGCAGGCGGAAAGAAAAAACGAGGCCTTGAGCCGTGAAATGCCGGAAAGCCCGGTTTTCGAATCCATCGAAGAGAGAAGGGATTCTCAAAGACTTAAGGAAGAGATCGAAGAGATCAAGGCTGTGGTCAAACAGCTGAACAGCAGATTCACCAAGGCCTTTATAAGTGAAGAAGAAGAGAGAGTCGAAAGACGGAAGGCAGAATCCGTAGATCGGCTCAGGAGTCTTGGGATTTCTCAGTCTCTTTCCGAGGAACTCGTCGCAAGTCTTGCGAGCGGAGCAGAGGAGTATACGACGAAGAATTTGATCGCGGCGATAGACAAAAGGTTTGGTAAAATCTGTTCCAAGGGGTATAATAGTATAGGAGAAAAATATAATGTCTTTGTCGGTCCCACCGGAGTCGGGAAGACGACGACCCTTGCGAAACTTGCATCCGGGATCGCAATTCGGGAGAACCGTAAGATCGGATTTCTGACTTTGGATACCTACCGCATTTCGGCGGTGGAGCAGCTGAAGACCTATGCGGAGATACTGAACTCTCCCATCGAAGTCGCCTATGACGTCTCCGACGTCGAAGGCGCTCTCCTTCGGCTGGCCAACAGAGACGTCCTGTTTATAGATACGGCGGGAAGAAGTCATAAGAACCGCGCGCATATGAAAGAGCTTAAAGAGACCCTTGACGGGATTCAAAACAAGAATGTCTTTTTAGTCGTCTCTGCAAACCATCATATCGACGATATCAAAAATCTGATCGAAAGGTATGATTTTCTTGAGGATTTCCATCTGATCGTCACGAAGCTGGACGAGACGGATCGGGCAGGTCTGATACTTGATATCATGGATTTTTGCAGGAAAGCGCCCGTATTTTTGACTTACGGTCAAAATGTGCCGGATGATATAGAGGAATTTCAATTTGATAAATTTGTCAATGAACTCTTTATGGAGAGCAAATCATGACGGGGCGGGATCAGGCCCACGCGCTCAGGGATGCGGTGATAAAAAAAGAATCGATTCGTCCTTACGGAGAGGGGAAGACCGTTCTCGCTTCAGACGGGCCGAGGGTGATATGCGTCTCCAGCGGCAAGGGCGGAGTCGGTAAGAGCAATTTCACCTTGAACACCGCCTTGTCGATCAGGAGGAGAGGGAAGAGGGTCGTCGTGATTGATGCGGATCTGGGCCTTGCAAATATTGAGATCCTGATCGGGCTTCTGCCGAAATATTCCCTGCTGGACGTCGTTGAGCAGAACAGGAGTATCGGAGAAGTGATTGCGCAGGGACCGGAAGGGATCGAGATCATCTCCGGCGCTTCGGGGATACAGAGGATGTCGGAGCTTTCGGGAGAGCAGCTTGGACGATTGCTGAAGCTTTTTGCGCAGCTGAAGGAACGGGCGGATTATGTGCTGATCGACACGGGCGCCGGCATTTCGAAATCCGTGATCTCCTTTGTGGAAGCGGCTCATGAGCTGATCCTCATCACGACGCCGGAGCCTCCTGCGATAGCGGACGCCTATGCGCTCGTGAAAGTCCTGCTCGAGAAGCAGAAGGATAAAAAGATCCGTCTTGTCATCAACCGTGTCTCGGATGAAAAAGAGGCGGGTGAAGTTTTCAGAAAACTCAATTCCGTTTCGGAGAGATTTTTGGATAAAGAATTGGACTATCTGGGGTATGTCTGCAGCGATGAGAATGTATCAAAAGCTGTCAGGAGCCAAAGGCCGTTTTATCTCGCCTATCCTAAGACGAGGGCCTCGGCAAATATCGACAAGATATCGATGAGTCTGCTGGAAATGAAAACGGAAGAGAAAGGTTTTCACCAGTTCATGAGCAAACTCAAGGGATTGTTTTTCACAGGGGGAAAAGATGTCAAGTAAATCCATACTGACAACAGGGCAAAGGATCATGATATCAAGCAGGGCGAGAGACGGAAGCGTACGGGAGTATGTCAGTCAGGTGCTGGAAGTGCTGGGACCTGAAAAATACAGTATTGCCGTGCCCATTTCCAAAGGCCTGCTCGTACCGGTCATGAACGGTACTCTCATAGATATCCTGTATATTGTGGAAGAGTCGGGGATGTATCGTTTTCAGGCGAAGGTGCTCAGTAAGACGAAAGCGGGAAATGTTCCGTCGATGACGATCCGTCAGACGGGAAATCTCGTCAAAGATCAGAGGAGGAGCCATTTTCGCGTCTCATTGCTGCTTCCGATGAAGCTGCACAGAGAAGGGGATTTTGTCATGATCGAAGGAAGCACGAAGGATCTCAGCGGGGGAGGAATGAGGTTTATCTCCGCGGTAGAGTTTGATGAGGGAGATATCCTATGGAGCGATTTTATGCTTGATGAGCAGCGATTCACCCTCCGGATGAAGGTCGTCCGCAAGTTCAAATCCGTCGAACCCGGAATTTTTGAATCCGCGGGAGAATTTTTAGACATTACGGAAGTCGAGCGAAATAGGATCATCGGATTTCTATTTCAAAGACAGAGAATCATGATGAAAACGAGGTAGACGCCATGCCAAAGATAAAAGTGCTGATTACGGACGATTCCGCGCTGATTCGAAAGCTGGTCAGAGATATGCTGGAAGCCGATCCTGACTTTGAAGTCGCGGGAATCGCAAAAAACGGAAAAGAAGCGCTGGAATTTGTAAAACGGCGTCCTGTCGATGTTCTGACCCTCGACGTCGAGATGCCGGTGATGGACGGAATCGCGACGCTTAGAGAACTGATGAAGATCAGGCCTCTTCCCGTAGTGATGTTCAGCTCTCTGACCGGCGAGGGCGCTGAAATGACTTTCAGAGCTTTGGATCTGGGAGCGGTTGACTTTATAGAGAAGCCGACCAATATCTTCGGCATAAGAGCGATGGAGATTCAGGCGGAGCTCAAGGAGAAGGTCAGACAGGCCGCTACCGCAAAGATCAGGAAGACGTCGGTTTTGCAGGAAACCGCGGAGCCGAAGGTCTCGTTCAGTTCTCTGCGGATGAATCATCAAAAGGATCTTGATGACAATGAAGTCCTGAGTCTGATCGCAATCGGCACCTCCACCGGCGGTCCCAGAGCTTTGCAGGAGGTCGTACCGAAGATATCGCCGAAGATCAAGGCGCCGATACTGATCGTGCAGCATATGCCCAAAGGATTCACGAAATCTCTTGCAGAGAGGCTCAATGCAGTCTCGAAGATAAGGGTCAAGGAGGCGGAAGATCAGGAGCCGCTTTTGAACGGAACAGTTTATATCGCACCGGGAGATCGACACCTCAAGCTTCGAGCGGTATCGAAGAATAAATACAGGATCTCTCTCGATGACGGGCCCCTTGTCACCGGACACAAGCCTTCCGTCGACGCAATGTTCGACTCTCTCTCCGAGGAATTTGCGGGAGAGATCACGACGGTCGTCATGACGGGTATGGGAGCGGACGGTGCGAGGGGGGTAAAGAAACTGAAAGATATGAGAAATTCCTACAACATAGCTGAAGATGAGTCGAGCTGCGTCGTCTTCGGAATGCCGAAATCCGCGATTGCGACCGGGAAGATCGACAAGATCGTTCCTCTGAGCAGGATCGCAGGCGAAATCAATAAACTGATGGGGGTATAGCCGATGCTGGATTTTGAACAATATATAGATATATTTTTGGATGAATCGAAAGACCATTTACAGAATCTCAATCAGTCTCTGCTTGATTTTGAGAGCAGCCCCGAGAATCTGGAGACGGTCAACGAGATCTTCCGAATTGCGCATACCCTCAAGGGAATGTCTGCGACGATGGGCTTTGAGACGATTGCGAAACTGACCCATAAGATGGAAAACATCCTTGACGGGATCCGGTCGCAGCGCCTTGAAGTCATTCCCATGATGATCGACGCCCTGTTTGAGGGGCTCGATATTTTAGAAGAAGAGGTAAAGAGCATCGAGAGCACGGGCAAGGAAAAGTTTATCGACATTTCAGAGATCATTGAAAGACTGGACAGGATGGAAAAAGGAGAACCGGTTCAGGGAGTCGTGAAAGAAGAGGCTTCTTTGAAGGAAGAAGCGACCGCCCTGTCGATGGATCCGAATCTTCTTCAGCTGAATATCCATAAGAGTGAGCTGGAATCAATATTGACCATCGCAAAAAAACTCAAAGAGGAAGAATATTCGATATATAAAGTCTTCATTCAGCTTGAAGAGAGCTGTATGCTGAAATCGGCGAGGGCGTTTCTCGTATTTCGTGCATTGGAAGAGCATGGAGAGATCGTATTCTCCGATCCTTCCGCGGATGATATTGAAGACGAAAAATTTGAGCGCAGTTTCACTGTTCTCTATTCCTCCAAATCTCCTGTCGATTCGATACGAAAAGACATCCTGGACGTCTCCGAGGTAGAAAAGGCTGAGATTGAGGAATATGCGCTTGAGTCCATACACGCCGCACCGGAAAAACAGGAGGATGCGGAAGGAGCAAAGGAAGAAAAAGAGGAAAAGCAGGAATCCGGATCGGAGCCGGAGGAGCCGAAGAGATCGCCAGGGACGAAGGCGGAGTCTGCTCGGCCGCAGGATCAGTCGAAGAAGGCAAAAGCCGGCAAGACCGTGCGCGTCGATATCGACCGTCTCGATAATCTCATGAATCTCGTCAGCGAGCTTATCATCGTCAAGACGAGGCTGGAAGACCATGAAGTGAGCTCCGATACCCAAAATATGGGGGAAGCAATCGAATATCTCGAACGGATAACGACCAACCTGCACGACGCCGTAACCAAGGTGCGAATGGTTCCGGTGGAAAGGGTATTCAACCGTTTCCCGAGGATGGTTCGGGATTTGTCGAAGGATCTGAGAAAGGAGATCGATCTTTTCATGTCCGGAGAAGAGACGGAGGTGGATCGTACTGTCATCGACGAGATCGGCGATCCGCTGATTCATCTGCTCCGAAATTCGATTGACCACGGCGTGGAGACGCCGGAGGTGCGAAAGAGCAAGGGCAAGCCGGAAAAAGGGAAGGTGAATCTGATCGCCTATCCGGACGGAAACACGGTCGTCATCGAGGTCTCGGACGACGGGGCCGGAATCAATGTGGCAAAGGTCCGGGACAAGGCGATATCCAGGGGCGTCCTGACTGAAGAGCAGGCCTATGAGATGGAGCCCAACAAGATCGCGGAGATGATATTTGCTCCGGGATTCAGCACGGCGGATAAGATATCGGATGTCTCGGGAAGAGGCGTGGGTCTTGATGTGGTGAAGACGAAGATCGAAGCCCTCGGAGGCACTGTGGAGATCGCTACGGAGCCGGATAAGGGATCGAGTTTTATCATCAGGCTTCCTCTGACGCTCGCGATCATTCAGGCTCTTCTTGTCATCGTCAGCGGAGAAAAGTATGCGATCCCTCTCAACAATATCAAGGAGATCACAGATATCAAGGTCAGCGATATCCGGCTGATCGAGAAAAAAGAGGTCATACTTTACAGAGGACAGTCGCTGCCGCTGCTGAGGCTGGCAAGAGTGTTGGAGTGCGCGGAGGAAATGGTTCATGAAGAGGAAGTGACCGTCGTCATCGTCAAAAAAGGCGATAAAGAGATCGGGATCATCGTCGATCGACTGATCGGACAGCAGGAGATCGTGATCAAATCACTGGGAAAATATCTCAGCGGAGTCAAAGAGATCGCAGGCGCGACGATCCTCGGCAACGGAGGCGTTGCCCTGATCATCGACACGAACTCCCTGTTTTAGGAAAGGAGGATCCGTAGGTGAACGAGAGCCAGTTTGTGATATTTAAGCTTGATACGGAGCATTACGGGATAAAGATTGATAATGTCGAGACCATAGAGCGAAATATGGAGATCACGAGGGTGCCAAAAACCCAAAACTACATTCAGGGGGTGATCAATCTTCGGGGGGAGATCGTTCCGATCATTGATCTCCGTGAGCGCTTGGGGATTCCGAGGAAGGACTATGATTCGGAAACGCGGATCATCGTCAACAAAATTCAGGATCTGCTGATAGGTTATGTCGTGGATTCAACTTCCGAAGTCAAGGAGATCCTTCCTGAACAGATTGACTACGCTAATTTTGAAGACAGTCAGAATCAGACTTTTGTCCGAGGGATCGGAAAGATCGACGGAAGGATGATCATTCTTCTTGATATCGACAGGATTCTGGAAAAAGAATAAAAAACCTGTGGATCCCGCATTTTGGGGGGAACCAATTTTCGTTTGAAGAGATAGGGAGAGCGCTATGGGTTTTAATATGAATAATGTCAACGAATTGTATCTGGATGTTCTGCGGGAGATCGGGAATATCGGTTCCGGAAGCGCCGCAACCTCGCTGTCCAAGATGATCAACAAACAGGTCGTCATGGAAGTGCCGAATATAGAAGTGATCGATATCGAAAAAGTCGTCGAGCTCTTTGAAAATGAAGAAGAGATCACAATCGGCGTATATATCAATTTCAGCGGAGATATTCACGGAACGATCCTGACTCTTTTGGACAAGGAGTCCGCGGATAACCTCGTCAAGCTCTTTTTCGGAACAAAGCCCGAGATGATGTACTCCGAGATGGAGATGTCCGTGATTCAGGAGCTTGGGAATATCATGACCAGCGGATATGTAAACTCCCTGTCGACTATGACGTCCCTCTACATCAACATCTCCGTTCCTTCCGGGAGTATTGATATGGTAAGTTCGATACTGTCGGCGCCGGCGGTGGAATACGGTCTGCAGAGCGACAAGATCATCCTGATAGAAAATAAATTGGACATCGAAGACGAAAAGATCAAATGCTTCTTTTTCTTCATGCCCGACTTGGCGTCCTTCGATACGCTGTTTAGAAGTTTAGGAGTGCCGGACAATGAATGATACGATAAAAGTCGGAATGGCGGACTATAAGATCGGTATGGAAGGAGATACGCTCGTCACGCTGGGACTGGGATCCTGTATCGGCGTCATCATTTATGATACGGCAAAAAAGATCGCAGGAATGGCTCATATCATGCTTCCTTCGAGTCAGGAGATCAAAAATAACGCCAATAAACTCAAATTTGCGGACAGCTGTATCGACCTGATGATGGAAGAGCTTCTGAAGAGAAAAGTGTCGCGTTCCTCTCTCAAGGCCAAGATGGCGGGAGGGGCGCAGATGTTCAGCGTCTCCCTGAGCAGTGACACGATGAATGTAGGCAAGAGAAACGCCCTGGCGGTGAAAGAAAAGCTCAAGAGTCTCGGAATACCGATCGTTGCCGAAGATATCTACGGAAACTGGGGACGAACGATTCGTTTTAACTGCAGCAGTTTCGAGCTTTCGGTCAAGAGTATCGGAAAAGGGGAAAGCATCATCTAATTCTTTCGTAATTTATCAGATAACTTTGAGGAAAATGAATGAAAAATAGTTTTGTGGTTTTCGTCATCTCAAATTATATATTGTCCGTAGTCACATTTTTCGTTGCTTTATTCCAAAGCTGGCAGCTGAAAAAGTTTATCTTTTCTCTTCTTATGCACTTGTTGTTATGGAACTTGGCCCTGGCTTTTCTTTATATTCTCCAAAAGTCGGCGAAGCTGAAAAAAGAAGTTTCCGGATTTGAAATGCAGGTTGAAATATCGGAAGACGAAGCAAGGGATTTGCTGAAGGAAGCGGAAGATCTGTCTGAGAGGGACGAAGGATCTGAAGGCGTCATGTAAGGGGAATGGATGAATCCGATGAATACAAAAAATATATGGGAAGTCTATAAGCAGGAACAGCACCCTGAGAAAAAAAAAGAAATACGGCGCAGCATTATCACGCAGTATGTCGATCTCGTAAAGATCATATCCGGAAAGCTCTATAATTACTATGCGAGCAATATCGAGTATGAGGATCTGATGGGTTACGGCGTCGTCGGACTCATTGACGCCATCGACCGCTACGATCATACGAAAAATATCAAGTTCGAGACCTATGCGTCGATCCGGATCCGGGGCTCGATCATTGATCAGATACGCAATTTGGACTGGATCCCCAGGACGATACGCCAGAAGGCGAAGATGCTGAGCGAGGCTTCTGAACTGCTTGAGAACAAATTGGGAAGAGAACCTCGGATCGGTGAGATCGCAGCTTATTTGAACAAGACAGAAAGTGAAGTGCTCAGTCTCATCGACGAGACCGCCGTCTACAATGTGCTTTCCATCGAGGATGAGTTCAACGACAGCTTCAAGATTCAGCTGAGCGACAACTCGCCGGAATCAAGCCCCGAGGCCTATGTGGAGCATCAGGATTCCATACGGGAGCTGCAGCTGGTGATCGAAGGACTCAACGAAAGGGAGCGTATGATCATCAATCTGTATTATTACGAAAATCTGACTTACAAAGAGATCGGCGAGATCCTTGGCGTATCGGAGTCGAGGGTCTCTCAAATACACAGTAAAGCGATCCTGAAAATGAGAAAAAAATTTCGCAGATAGGAGGGCGGAGATATGATCCATGAGACCGAGATGCTTTCGAGGAGCTTACACAATGCGGATATCGACATCATCTTGTCGGAAGACGGTCTTGAGGCCTATATGGAGATCAATCTCAGCTTGGCGGCGGCAAAGCTCGATATTCCGGTGAAAGTCCCCTATCAGGAGCTGATCTCCTTTGCGAGAGAAAATCTGGCCTACGGTCTGATCGAGGAAAATATCAGGGCGCTTTCCGAGCAGGAGGTTCCGACGGAAGCGGTATTGATTGCGGAAGGAAAGATGCCAAAAAACGGACAGGATGGAAAGATACGCTGGCGTTTCGATATGGAAGAGAGAAAATCCCTGCATGAAGATGAGCAGGGGAATGTCAATTTCAAAGAAGTTGATTGGTTTCATCAGGTCGATGTCGGCGAGATCCTTGCGGAAAAGACCCTCCCAACTTCGGGGGAGGATGGAATAGATGTGCAGGGCAATCCGATCAAGGCGACAGCCGGAGCGACGCCTGAGTTTCTCTATGGAAAAAATGTCGGAGAGACGTCGGACGGAATGGTTCTGATGGCGCTGAAAAAGGGAAGGGTCGAGTATATAGGAGAGCGGATCCAGATCAACGAAGTCCTTCAGATCCAGGGAGATGTGGGGCCTGAGACCGGAAATATCCGTTTTTTCGGGGATGTGGTCGTAAAGGGAGATATCAAAGGGGGATTTGAGGTCTACTGTGACGGAAGCCTTGAAGTCGGAGGATTGATCGAAGCAGCCAATATCAACATCGGAAAGGATCTGCTCGCCAGAGGAGGAATCCAGGGCAATGTCAAATTCAAGGTCGAAGCAGGCAGAAATGTGATCTGTAAGTTCATTGAGAATGCGGATGTTTTCGCAAAACAGGATATCGTCACCGATTTCATCATTCACAGTATGGTCAAAAGCGGAGGGAAGATACGGATTCAAGGGAAGAAAGGCCTGATCGTCGGAGGAGAGATCCATGCAAGGACGGAGATCGAGGCGGACGTCATCGGTTCCTATATGGGGACGAAGACTTTGATCGAACTGGGAGCGGATCCCGCGCAGAGAGAGCGGCTTGAACTGTACAGGCAGGACAGAAAGGTTCAGACGGCGCGGCTGTCGGTACTCAAACCTTCGATAGATACGGGAAAGGAGATCCTCGAGCGGGGGCAGATGGACAAGGCGACAAAAATCTCCTTCGCAAAGATCGTCAAAGACTACAATCAGCTCGTCCAAAATCTCAAGCTGACCGAGGCGGAGATGGAAAAGATCGAGCAGGAGATATCGGAGAGCACAGGCGGGATGCTTCTCGTCAAACAGAAGGTCTATCCCGGAACACAGATACGGATAGGGCGTTTTTTGAGGAATATTCGGGAAGAGGTCGAAGCCTGCAGAATATTCGTCAGTGAGAACGATATTTTGATCAGCCGAGCGTGATGGAGGGGTTATGAGTTTTATATGGCAGGTAGTGACAGCGGTCGCCTTGGGCGTCAACATAGCTTGCGGGTTATTTTTTTTGCTGAAAAAGGAAGGTTCCGGGTCCGGCCTTGAGGAGATCAAGATGGATATCATGCTGATGAACCGAAATTTTTTCAGTCTCAAGAGAGAGGTCGAAGAGCTGATCGAGGACGTCCACAGGATGGGAGAGATGATCCGGGAGGGCGGAGACAGCCATGCGGATGAGCTTTCCGGATATCTCAGAAAAGGGCTCTCCCATGACGACATCGCGAAGAAGATGAACAGGAGCGTCAAAGAGATCGACTTGATGGTGAAGCTGAGGGGGAAAAAACAGCCTTGAAAAAGAGAATGGTCACAGCGTATCTGATGGGATGGAGCATGGGGATGCTGGTCTTTCTCCTCATTTTTTCGATGATCGGAGCTCCGGAAAAGCGGCTGTTTTTTTCAGAGGCAAAAGCGCTGAAAGAGATGCAGCTCGAAAACGAACGCCTGCTCGCCGAAAACGAGCGGATCAAGGCGGAGGTCGCTCGGCAGAATCGGCTGTTTTCAGAAAGCGGTGAACCCTCCGCTCTCATAAATGAGAAGCGGGAAGAAGAGGAAGAGGATTCGAAAGAGGGAGCAAAGGAGAAGGAGATCGTCCGCATCACGATCCGAGAGCCGATACGGTATGAGGAGATCGCGGAAGACCTTGTTGCAAACGGCGTCTATCCTCATAAGAACGATCTGCTGATGCTGATGGAGATGATCCATTACGATAAGTACAAAGGAGCAAAAGCGCTTGCAGAGGCGGAACTGATCAAGGATCAGCCGTCTCACCGCAGGATTCTGAGCAAATACGACAGCGAGCGCTATGCGATCCGCAAGACGCTTCTTGCAAAGGAGCTGATACAGGATGAAGAGGCTTTTTCAAAACTGCTCTTTCTCTTTGACGGCGCAACTCGAATTCAACCCGGTGAAAAGAGTTTTCCGAAGGGAATCTCCCTTCGGGAAGTCGCCGACGTCCTCGTTGCCCGGCCATGAAGGAAATTTCATCGGATATCCCCTTGATTTTATCGGCGATATCCCTTATTATAGTAGAGGAGTTGAATCACACACGCTTCCTGATTGCGGAGAGGGTGCCTTACGGACTTTCCGCAAGCTGATCGAAGTGGAGGAAATAACCAAGGAGGAAAACAATGAGCGTAGTAAGCATGAAGCAGCTGCTGGAGGCGGGAGTACACTTCGGCCATCAGACGAGAAGATGGAATCCGAAGATGGCGAAGTTCATCTTTACGGAGAGAAACGGAATCTATATCATCGACCTGCAGAAGACTGTAAAGAAGATCGAAGAAGCCTACAGCTTTGTTCGCGAGGTGGCGGAGACCGGGAAGCCGATCCTCTTCGTCGGAACCAAGAAGCAGGCGCAGGATGCGATCAAGGAAGAGGCGGAGCGCGCCGGAATGTACTATGTCAATGAGAGATGGCTCGGCGGAATGCTGACCAACTACAAGACGATCAAAGGAAGGATCGACAGACTGCGCGAGCTGGAAAAGATGCAGGAAGACGGCACTTTCGACGTGCTTCCGAAGAAGGAAGTCATCCAGCTTCTCCATGAAAAAGAAAAACTGGAAAAATATCTCAGCGGAATCAAAGAAATGCCGGAACTTCCGGGCGCGATCTTCGTCGTTGATCCGAGAAAAGAGAGAATCGCGATCAAAGAAGCGCATAAATTAGGGATACCGGTTGTCGGGATCGTCGATACCAACTGTGATCCGGACGAGATCGACTTCCCGATCCCGGGAAACGACGATGCGATCCGTGCGGTGAAACTGATTGCATCTACGGTGTCGCAGGCGATCATTGAAGCAAAACAGGGTGTAATAGAAGAAACGGAGACTTCTTCCTCAGTAGTGGAAGAAACCGCAGAAACGGCGGAAGAACCGACAGCGGAACAGGAGTGATCCGTCCCGTCGAAGTCATTTCGCGAAGACCCTTTATACTTGAAGCGAAAAAGTAAGGGGGCTGTCTCCCTTACTTTTTTATATACAGAGGAGGAAAAAAGATGAATATAACGGCGTCCATGGTAAAAGAACTCAGAGAGAGCACTGGAGCGGGGATGATGGACTGTAAGAAAGCTCTTGCAGAAGCGGAAGGAAATATGGACCGCGCGGTGGACATCCTGAGAGAAAAAGGACTTTCTCAGGCTGCAAAAAAAGCGAGCCGTATCGCGGCGGAAGGTCTCATCGGCAGCAGCGTGTCCGCAGACGGTAAAAGCGGATCGATGGCCGAAATCAACTCCGAAACTGATTTCGTCGCGAAGAATGAAGAGTTCAAACTCTTCGTGGAGAATGTGACCAAGGCTGTTACGGCGCACAAGCCGGCAAGTCTTGAAGAGCTTCTCACCGTAGACTGTGAAGGCGGAAAGAGCGTTCAGGATGTGCTGACGGAGAAAATTGCGAAGATCGGTGAGAATATGACCGTAAGAAGATTCGTACATCTCGAAGTCGAAAAAGGAAGGATCGCCGGCTATGTGCACGGCGCAGGGAAGATCGCCGTTCTGGTCAAATTGGAGGCGGACAGTGAATCCGACAGGCTGACGGAACTTGGAAAAGACGTCGCGATGCAGGTGGCTGCCATGAGTCCCAAATACATCAGCAGAGAGGACGTCGATCAGGAATATATTGATCATGAGAGAGAGATCCTCGTACAGCAGGCGCTCAATGAACCGAAACCGAAGCCGGAGGAGATCATCCGCAAGATGGTGGAAGGCCGCCTCCAGAAGCAGCTGCGCGAAGTATGCCTTTTGGAGCAGGCTTTCGTCAAAGATTCCGACAAAGCCGTAAAAGATGTGATCGCTGAAGTGGAAAAAGAAATCGGCGCCTCGATCAAAGTGGCCGCCGTCGAGAGATTTGAAGTCGGAGAAGGACTGGAGAAAAAATCCGAAGACTTCGCGAGCGAAGTGGCAAAACAATTAGGAAATTAAGCAAACAAACAAAAAAAGAACACCCCTTTGTGTTCTTTTTTTGTAAATTGAAGGGAGGTCCGGTGTATGAACGAGATGAAGTATAAGCGAGTGCTCCTGAAACTCAGCGGAGAAGCTCTGGCCGGTGAAAAAGGCTTCGGGATCGACAACCAAGTCGTACAGGGCATCGCAGAGGCGATCAGGACGCTCAACGAGACGTCCGTCGAGGTTGCGATTGTCGTAGGGGGAGGGAATATCTTCCGGGGACGCAGCGGGGAAGGCATGGACAGAACGACGGGAGACTATATGGGAATGTTGGCGACGATGATCAACTCCCTCGCACTCCAGTCCGCCCTTGAAAACATCGACGTCATGACGAGAGTGCAGTCCGCTATTGATATGAGGCAGATCGCTGAACCCTACATCCGAAGGCGGGCGATGAGGCATCTCGAAAAGGGAAGAGTCGTCATCTTCGGCGCAGGTACCGGAAACCCTTATTTTTCGACAGATACGACCGCGGCGCTTCGCGCAGCGGAGATTGAAGCGGAAGTGATCCTGCTTGCAAAAAAAGTGGACGGAGTCTATGATGACGATCCCGTCACAAATCCGAATGCTGTTAAGTTTCACGATTTGAGCTATATGGAAGTCCTCAGCCGGGGGCTGAAAGTGATGGATGCGACGGCCACTTCTCTTTGTATGGACAATAATATCCCGATTCGAGTCTTTTCATTAGAAGATCCAAGTAATATAATAGAAGTAGTAAAAGGTAAAGATATAGGAACAATCGTAAAGGGGGAAACTGTATGAAACTTGAAATTCATGAGAAATTTGCGGAAAAAATGGAAAAAACAATCGCCATACTGAAAGACGAGCTGCTGACGATTCGGGCAGGAAGAGCCAATCCGAACATCTTGGATCGAATCATGGTCGACTACTACGGGACGATGACTCCGATCAAGCAGATGGCAGGCGTATCCGCGCCGGAGCCCAGGACGATCATGGTGCAGCCTTGGGACAAGTCGGCTCTTAAAAGCATTGAAAAGGCAATACTGGCTTCCGATCTTGGACTCAATCCCACCAATGACGGAGCCGTGATCCGCATCAATATTCCTCAGCTGACGGAGGAACGCCGCAAGGAGCTGATCAAGCTCGTCTCCAAGACGGGAGAAAACGCGAAAGTCGCCATTCGAAACGAAAGAAGAGAGGCGAACGACGCCGTGAAGAAGCTGGAAAAAAATTCCGAGCTGACGGAAGACGACTCCAAGAAAGCGCAGGATGAGATCCAGAAGATGACCGACGAACATATCAAGATGATCGACGATATCGTTGCGAAAAAAGAAAAAGATATCATGGAAGTGTAAGATGGGCGAGCTGGAGACTCTTCTGATCGGAAAGAGGCAGGAGGCTGCCGAATCCTATTTGAGAGAAAGAGGGCTGTCCTTTGAGACGAAGCTGATCCGCGGAGGAAAAGACGAGGCTTTGCTCAAAGAGAGCCATGTGATCCGAGCGACCGTCAAGGGAGAGAGCTGGCTGCTTGTATGCTCCCTGTTCAAAACCGATCTGTAAATAGTTTGTCCCGACAGATGTCTGATGTATTTGTCGGGACTTTTTTCGATAAAGGAATGAAGAAGATGGAATATTATGATAAAATAGATAAAACAAGGTTGCCCCGGCATATCGGAATCATCATGGACGGGAACGGCCGCTGGGCGAAAAAGAGGCGTCTGCCTCGGGTCATGGGGCATCGCGCCGGTGTGGAAACGATACGGGAGATCGTCAAGGAATGCAACCGCCTTCAGATTCCCTATCTGACCTTCTACGCCTTTTCGACCGAGAACTGGAAGCGTCCCAAAGAGGAAGTACAGGCGCTGATGGGCCTTCTTGTAGAGTATCTGCGCAAGGAAGTGAAGGAGCTGCACGAAAACGGGGTGCGGATCAAGGCAATCGGCGATCTGAACGCCTTGCCGGAGCTTGCGCAAAGAGAGCTTGCGGCCGCCATCGAAAAGACCCGGGAGAACAAAGGCGTGACCATGAGCCTGTCCCTGAGCTACGGAAGCCGTAGCGATATAAGAAACGCGATCACAAAGATGCTTCATGCCTGCAGGAAGGGGGAGCTTCATCCTGAAGATATCGAGGAGGAGACTCTCAGGAGATATCTGTCCACATCCTTTCTTCCGGATCCGGATCTGATCATCCGTCCGAGCGGAGAGTACCGTCTGTCCAATTTTCTGATGTGGGAGGCGGCCTACAGCGAGTTTTGGTTCTCAGATATCTGCTGGCCGGATTTCAAAAAAGAAGATCTGCATCAGGCGATTTTTGATTTTCAGAATCGCGACCGAAGGTTCGGCGAGGTTCGTTAAGGAGGATGTATCGTGCTTACAAGAATAGTATCGGCTTTAGTCCTGCTGCCCGTCCTTTTTTTTGTCGTGCTCAAAGGAGGCATCGTCACGAAGATCGCATTGTTTGCAGTCGTCAGTATCAGCATCTGGGAATTTGCAGGGGCTTTTCGAAAAAACGGAATCAAACCGACAAGGACGCTGCTCTATGCTCTCAGTGCAGTCCTGATTCTTCCGGATTGGGCGAATCCCTGGGCCTTACTGCCGCCGCTTCTGTTTCTGCTCGTCTTTGTCGAAAGCGTCGTATTGATTTTTGATAGGAGAAGCATCGAAGATATCTCCGTCAGCGTACTGACCTTCGTTTATATCACGGTGGCCCTGACTGCGGCGATACCGATACAAAAAGCGTCAAAGGACTTCGTCTGGTATATCTTTCTGTTCGCCTTCATCACCGACACCTTCGCGTATTTCAGCGGCAGAGCTTTCGGAAGGACGAAGCTCATCCCTTCCGTCAGTCCGAAGAAGACCGTGGAAGGGGCGGTGGGAGGAGTGCTCGGCTGCGCTCTCTGCTCCGGGATCTACGCCTATTTCACTCATCCTGAGTACCTTAGGGCCGTTCTGATCGCTTCCGTCTTCGGGAGCGTCGTCTCCCAGTTTGGCGATTTGTTCGCCTCGGTATTTAAGCGGAAATTGGGTATAAAAGATTATGGGAATCTGATTCCCGGTCATGGGGGGATGCTTGACCGCATTGACAGCATCATCTTTACGACCCCCTATACCTATCTGTTTATGTATATTGCAGGGATTTTACACTAAGGAGCGATCATGAGACGTCTATCAATCATCGGGAGCAGCGGCTCGATTGGAATGCAGGCCCTCGAAATCGTTCGGCAATATCCGCAGGAGTTTTGCGTCGATGCGATCAGCGTACACTCCAATATTGAAAGGGCCTGGGAGCAGATCCTGGAGTTTTTGCCGACACGAGTCGCCGTCTTCGAAGAAAAAAGAGCGCAGGAGCTTCGAAACAGGATCAGAGAGTTCGGAGACGCCGGGATGCGAGAGATCGAAGTCCTGCCGGGTATGGAAGGCCTTCGCAGGGCGGCTTCTCATCCGCAGTCGGATACCCTGCTGACTTCGGTCGTGGGCATGGTCGGGCTTCTGCCGACGCTTGACGCGATTCGCCAAGGCAAGAGGATAGCCCTTGCGAACAAAGAGACGCTTGTCACCGCGGGGGAACTGGTTATGGAGGAAGCGCGCCGGTACGGGGCGGAAATTCTTCCGGTGGACAGTGAACACAGCGCCCTCTTCCAATGTCTCTGCGGAGAGAGTAAAGGACAGGTCGACAAGCTGATCCTTACGGCTTCAGGAGGACCTTTCAGAGGGTTGTCCAGAGCGGAGATCGCAGGAAAGAGTGCGGAAGAAGCGCTCAAACACCCCAACTGGTCGATGGGCGCGAAAGTGACGATTGATTCGGCGACCCTGATGAACAAGGGGCTTGAGGTCATAGAGGCCGGCAGACTTTTCGATATGCCGGCGGAAAAGATCGAGGTTCTCATCCATCCCCAGAGCGTCATCCATTCGATGGTCAGCTTTGTGGACGGATCCGTCAAGGCGCAGCTCGGCGTGCCGAGCATGAAACTGCCGATTCTTTATGCCCTCAGCTATCCGAAAAGGCAGGCGATGGAAGAAGAGAAGATCGATTTCATGAAGTATCCGCAGCTGAGTTTCGAACGGCCGGACAGAGAGACTTTCCCCTGTCTGGATCTCGCCTATGCGGCTCTGAGGCAGGGAGGCAGCGCGCTTTCCGTGCTCAATGCGGCCAACGAGGTACTCGTGGAGGCATTTTTGCAGGGGCGCATCGGCTTTTACGATATCTCGGAGATTTTGGAAGAGAGTCTGAGCAGACATCAAAATATTGCAAAGCCTTGTATCGAAGAAATACTTGAAGCCGACGAAGAGGCGAGAAAGTTCACTTTTGAAACCATAGAAAGGAAGGAAAGATGAGTATTACAACGATTATTATCGCGCTGATCGTCTTCGGAATCATTGTGACCGTCCATGAAGCGGGACATTTTTTAGTCGCGAAATTTTTTAAGGTGACGGTTCATGAGTTTGCCGTCGGGATGGGACCGAAGATCGCCGGAAAGAAGTATAAAGAGACAGAATACAGCCTGCGGGCTCTTCCGCTCGGAGGTTATGTCCGGATGGAAGGCGAAGACGAAGACAGCAAAGACCCCAACGGATTCAACAACAAGCCCGTCCTGCAGCGCATGGCGATCATCTTTGCGGGACCCTTTATGAACTTCCTGCTGACGATATTGATACTCAGTATTTTGTTTTCCGTCTCCGGCGTGCCGAGCCGCTTTGTCGGAGGGACGGCGCCGGATATGCCCGCCGCTGAAGCGGGACTGATCGAGGGAGACGAGATCCTCCGAATCAACGGCAAAGAGGTGAGAACTCCCGAGCAGGTCAGCCGGGAAATCATGGACTCCCAGGGTGAGATCTCCGTCGATGTGAGGAGAGGGAAGCAGATCCTGCGTTTCGAAATGACGCCGACGGTTCAGGAAGGAAGACGAATGATAGGAATTCAGTATGCGAACCGCAAGAGTTCGGGAGCCGCAATCGTCTACGGATTCAGGCAGACTTTTGCCTTGGCGCGTCAGATGCTCGGATTTCTCGGTAAGCTCGTCACAGGCAAGATGGGAATGGGAGGTCTTTCAGGACCTGTCGGCATCATCAGCGAAGTCGGCAAGGCCGCTCAGACCGGATTTGCAAGCGTCGTCGGACTGGCGGCTCTCATCTCGCTGAACCTCGGGCTGATCAATCTGATGCCGATCCCCGCGCTCGACGGCAGCCGCATTCTCTTTCAGATCATCGAGCTGATCCGCGGCAAAAAGATCGATCCGAACAAAGAAGGCTATGTGCATATGGTCGGCATGATCTGCCTGCTCGCCCTGATGATCGTCATCACCTATTTCGACATTTTGAAACTCGTATAGAAATATAAAAAAATAAAAAGACCTTCGCTGAACCGGCTGTAACAAGGGCTGATTGGAGCGGAGGTCTTTTTGCGTTCTATTTGAAGATTCCTTTCTTGTCGTTCATGTACAGCCAGTCGATGGCGCTGATGACCGAGGAGATATGGCGTTCCAGAGTACTGTGGAGAGCGGCTTCATCCCCTTTCTTCAGCAGGGCGATGATGTCCTTATGCTCCAGGAAAGATTTTTTTTGTATAGACAGGGGCATCTTGTTGAGATTGTACAGGTAAAAGGCTGCGCCCACGCCCCAGTTGATCTCGAAAAGCCTTGAGAGCTGGTCGTTACAGGCCAAAGAAACGAGAGAGCTGTGAAATTGATGTTCCAATTCGGAAGCTGTTTTGTAATCCGAGTCGCCGATCTCCTGAAAATCGACCAAAAGGCTCTCCATGAAGGAGAGGGTATTGGAACAGAAAGCGAGATTTTTGATCGCAAAAGGGATCGAAAACTGCTCGATCATCAGACGCACCTGAAGCATATCATGAACCTGCTTCATCGACAATTTTTTTACGAAAGTGCCCCGATTCGGAATGCTTTCCGCAAGGCCTTCAGCAACGAGTCGGTTGATTGCGGCAACGACAGGTGTTCGGCTTACGGACAGATCATTGGCGATCTCTACCGTGCGGAGTTTGTCTCCCGGCATATACCGGCCGCTTTGAATTCCGTCCCGGATGCTTTTTAAGGCAAATTCAATCAGAGATTGATCTTTGAGCATAGCTATCACATCCTTAACATAAATGTATTGAAAAGGTATTTGTTTTGATTATAAACACCAACATTATACGATAAAAGAATAACGATGTAAAGAGCGCTCAGGAAGCTCATGGAAAATTTTATGAAAAAGATCGGATCGAAGATCAAAATTAAAGAATTTTCAAAAAAAGACGTCTTGACAAGGAAAAAAATAAACTATAGAATAAAAGTTACAAAATGAATTCATTTTTGATTTTAATGAATTTATTTTGTAGAGAGTGACACTCATTTTGCAGAGAAGTACATAACAAAAAGGGAGATGAGAAGTATGATGAAGATGAAAGGGAAACTTTTGGCAGTAGGCTTGTCGATGGTTTTGGGACTGAGTATGACCGCATGCGGAGGGGGAAATCCGTCCTCGAAAACGGTGAAGCTCAAGATGAGCGTCACGATTGCGGATACCTCTACCTGGGCGATGGCGGCAAACAAATTTGCCGACGAGGTGAGAGAAAAGACGGAAAACCGAATTGATATCCAGGTTTTCCCCAACGAGCAGCTTTCCGGAGGGAATCAGGCCAAGGGCGTCGAGCAGCTCAGTACGGGAGCGACGGATATCAGTATTCACTCGAATATCATTTATTCGGTGCTGGATCCGAGATTCAGCGTTCCGAGCCTTCCTTTCCTCATCGATTCGGAAGAGGCGATGGAGGAGAAGCTGAACGGAGAAGCGGGACAGGCTCTGAACGATATCCTGCTGGAAAAAAATATCATCGGTCTGGGGTTTGGAGAGAGCGGATTCAGAGAGATCACGAACAACAAGCGCCCGATCAAAACGCCGGAGGACCTCAAAGGGCTCAAAATACGAGTGCCCGGAATGAAGATGTATGTGGATCTGTTTAAGGAGCTGGGTGCGGATCCGATCTCGATGAACTTTGCAGAAGTCTTTACATCTCTTCAGCAGGGAGCGATTGACGGTCAGGAAAACCCGATTGACATCATTGATGTGACAAAATTGTACGAGGTGCAGAAATATCTTTCGATGTGGGATTACAGCTATGATCTGATCATCCTGGGCTTCAACAAGGATAAGTTTGAAAGTCTTTCTCCGGAAGATCAGCAGATTATTCGCGAAGCGGCAAAATCTGCGATGGAATATCAGAGAGAGCTGATTCGGAAAGCGAATGTTGAGAAGCTCGCGAACTTTGAAAAATCCGGAATGGAGATTACGAAACTGGAAGACGTCGCCATCGACGAGTTCAAAAAAGCGGTCGAGCCTCTGTACAGCGGTTATGAACAAGAGTTTGGAGTCGATCTGATCAATAAGTTCAGATAGAGATAAAAATCCTCTTTTCTGCTTGCAAAAGTGGGAAAGAGGATTTTTAGAAATCGAAATTTCAGTATTCCATGATGGAGAATAATCAATCAAAGGAGAGTCGTCCTATGAAGAAAAATTTTGCCGCCGAGGAGGTCGTGATCGCAATAACGATGGGGATCATGACTCTGCTGACGGCGGGTAATGTAATTGCGCGAAAAGTGTTTCAATCTTCCTTTTCCTTCGTTGAGGAGATCACGATCATCTTGTTCATCGTGTCCACCCTGCTCGGTACAGCGATAGCGGCGAAAAGGAATCAACATATGGGTTTTTCCGGTCTGACGGAGATCCTCGGAAAAAAAGGCAGGTTGATATTTGAGGTGCTGGGAGAACTCGTCTGCATCGCCTTTTTCATCCTCGTATTCTGGCATGGAATAGGGATGGTTCAGGGAGAGATTCGCTCGGGAATGACGACGCCGGCCTTGGGTCTTCCGGAGTGGATATACGGGCTTTCGATCCCGGTCGGAGCTCTGTTCATCGTCTTCCGTTATCTCGGAAGGATGAAATCGGTATTTATCAAGAGAGGGGGAGAGGAATAATGAGCGCCGCCCTGCTTTTATTTATCGCCTTTGTCGCACTTCTGATCGTCAATGTGCCGATTGCGATCTGTCTCGGCTTCTCCTCGATCCTGACCATGCTTTATTCAGGGGTTCCCATGTCTCTTCTGCCGAATCAGATGTATGCGAATATCGGGAAATTCACTCTCCTGGCGATTCCTTTCTTCATTTTGGCCGGAAATATCATGGAAAAGGCGCAGATATCGGACAAACTGATCAATTTTGCCAATAAGACCGTTGGCCACAGAAAAGGAGGCCTGGCGATTGTTTGTATCATCACCTCCTGCTTCTTCGCGGCGATTTCCGGTTCCGGCCCTGCGACGGTTGCGGCTTTGGGAGTCGTACTGATTCCGGCGATGGTCAACGCGGGATACGGAAAAGGATTTGCCGGCGGTTTGATGGCAACCTCGGGCTCGATTGGAGTCATCATACCTCCGAGTATCTGTTATGTCGTCTATGGAGCGATTTCCGGAGTGTCGATCGGAAAGATGTTTATTGCCGGGATCGTCCCCGGAATTCTCATGGGTCTTGCTTTGATCGTTTCCAGTCATTGGATCCTGAGGGGCAAAGAGCTGGTGAAGATGGAAAAGGCTTCCGGCAAGGAAAAGTGGAAGGCTTTTCAGGATGCTTTCTGGGGGATCTTGATGCCGATCATCATTTTGGGAGGCATCTATTCCGGCGTGTTCACACCTACGGAATCGGCGGCGGTCGCGGCGGTGTACGGTCTGCTGGTCGGACTCTTCATATATAAGACGATAAAAGTGAAGGATCTTTACAGAATCCTTGTGGATTCCGGTGTTCAGTCCGCGGTCATCATGATCATCGTCGCCTGCGCGAGTCTCTTCGCCTGGCTGTGTTCGACGGAGGGGATCGCCCGGCAGACCTCGGATCTCCTGCTTTCAATTTCGGGAAACAAGATTATTTTCCTGCTCATCGTCAATATCATTCTACTGATCGCGGGCTGCTTTATCGATGCGAACTCGGCGATGTATATCTTTGTTCCGATCATTCTTCCTGTCGCGCAGGCACTGGATTACGATCTGATCGCCCTGGGAGTGTTCATGACGATGAACCTTGCAGTCGGTATGGTGACGCCGCCGATGGGCGTCAACCTCTATGTGGGAGCGGGAATTGCAGGCATTGACCTGAAGACGATATCCAAAGCGGTCATGCCGTTCATCATAGCCTCTCTGGCTGTGCTGCTTCTTATAACCTATGTTCCGCAGGTGACGACCTTCTTGCCGGAACTCATGAAAATAAAATAATTCATTCAGTCTGGATGTGAGAGAATGTTTGATTTTTCAGGAAAAAATATTATAGTGACCGGCGGAGCGAGCGGCATCGGAAAGGAAGTCGTCAAAGGAATCCTTCAGGGAGGAGGGCAGGCTCTGATTTTTGATATCCATGCTCAGATGGCTGAAAAACTGAGAAAAGAGCTCGGAGAGGACAAGCTGTCGGTCTACAGGGTCGATCTTTCGAAGACGGAAGAGATTGCGCGGGCTGTCCGGGCTGCATGGGAAGAGCACGGAAAGATCGACGGTGTTGTGAACAACGCCGGAATGGTCAGTACAAAACCCTTCGAAGAGATAGATCTGGAAGAGTGGAACAAGGTGATATCCATAAACCTCACTGCGGTGTACGCCGTGATGCATGCAGTCTTTCCCGGGATGAAAGAAAGAGGCGGAGGCAGAATCGTCAATGTGTCCTCCGTTGCAGGAAAGAGAGGGGGAGGACTTCTCGGCACCTCCGCCTATGCAGCGTCAAAAGCCGGAGTGATCGGGCTGACAAAGGCTGTTGCAAGAGAGGGAGCTCCTTTCGGTATCGCCTGCAATGCAGTCTGCCCCAGTTATACAAAGACTCCGATGACGGCGGAGATGGACGGAGAAAAAAGGAATCAAATTATTTCGACGATTCCGATGCAAAGAGGGGCAGAGCCTTATGAAATTGCAAATGTCATTTTGTTTTATCTCTCCGATCTGGCAAGTTTTGTCACCGGAGAGATCAGCGACGTCGATGGCGGCGTGACCATGGACGGATAGAGAGAAAGGTGTGAGCGTATGATGGAGATGGCAAGCGGTTCGATCAAAAGGATCCTCGCGTTGAGGATGAAACCGGGGGAGGATTTCCTGCTCGGACTTAAGAAATTCTGTGAAGAGCAAAATATAAAGAACGGGTGCATTCTGACGGGGATGGGAAGTTTGCACAGTGCGCGTTTTTTTGATCCGATTCCGATTCCTGAGAAAAAAGCGGGATACGGTTACGGAGATCCGATCACGGTGGAGGGCCCCATCGAGCTGGTCAGCACCACCGGGCTGATCTGCAACGACAAAGAGGAAGTCCTCTTTCACATCCACTGCTGTTTCAGCGACAGGACGGGAAAGGCTTACGGAGGTCATCTGATCGAAGGCAACAAGGTGCTTCTCACCTTGGATATGGTAATCGCGGAGTTTGACGGAATCCATATGGGAAGAGAATTCGATAAAGAGCTTGAAGTTCCTCTTTTCCATCCGAGTCAGCTGTAAGATCTGTTTTTAATGAAGGAGAGTGAGAAAATGTCAGGCAAAAAAGAGTACTCCAAAGAGTTTCTGCTGAATTTTTATGAAGAAATGTGGAGAATCCGAAAGTTTGAGATGAAGTCGAAAGAGTGCTTTACCAAGGGGATGCTCGCGGGGAACATCCATCTGAGCATAGGGCAGGAAGGCTCGATGGTGGGCGCGACGAAGGCTCTCGAAGAGAGAGATTTTCTTACGACGACACACAGAGGTCATGGACACAGTATCGCAAAAGGGGCCGACACGAAAATCATGATGGCGGAGCTGTTCGGGAAAGAGACCGGATACTGCAAAGGAAAAGGAGGATCGATGCATATCGTCGATACGGCTTTGGGAATCCTCGGAGCCAACGGAATCGTCGGCGCGGGCATTCCGATAGCGGCAGGATCTGCCCTCGCTTCCGTAGTCAACGGAACGGATGAAGTGACCATGTGCTTCTTCGGAGACGGAGCCTCCAATCAGGGGACTTTTCATGAGGCGCTCAATATGGCGGCGACCTGGAAGCTTCCGGCAGTCTTCATTTGTGAGAACAATCAGTACGGAGTGTCTACGGATATAAGGCGCATCATAAACACGGATACGATATCCGTTCGCGCCAAGGCCTATGATATTCCCGGAGAGACCATCGACGGAGACGACGTCCTCCTAGTTTATGAGAAGGTCAAAGAGGCGGTCGAATACGCAAGAAGCGGAAGAGGACCCGTTCTGATCGAGATTCTCGTCTATCGATGGGAAGGACATTACTGCGGAGATCCCGCAAGCTATCGGCCGAAAGACTACCTGACGGAGGCGGAAGAGAAAGATCCGATCATGAACCTGAGAAAAAAACTCTTGTCCATGGGCGTGAAGGAAGAGACCCTGACAGAAATTGAAGAAAAATTGGATCTTGAGATCGAAGAGGCGACAAAATTTGCAGAGCAGTCAAAATATCCGGATCCCTCCGAAGCCTTTACGGACGTCTATGCCATGGATAATGAAAGGAGCGTGCTTCGATGAGCAGAATCAGTTTAAGTACGGCGATCAGAGACGGATTGTATGAAGAAATGCTTAGGGATAAGAATGTGATTGCGATTGGTGAGGATATTGGGGTCATGAACGGGACTTTTGCGGTAACAAAAGGTTTTCTCGATGAATTTGGAGAGAAGCGAGTCTGGGATACACCGATTTCGGAGTCCGGTTTTACAGGTATTGCGGTCGGAGCTGCCATGCGCGGGCTCAGACCGGTGGTCGAGCTGATGTACAACGACTTTATCAGCGTGAGTCTCGACCCCGTTATGAATCAGGCGGCAAAGCTGAGATATATGACCGGGGGCCAGATCTCCGTTCCGATGGTACTCCGGGCGCCTTTCGGTGCCGGAAGAAGAAATGCGGGTCAGCATTCCCAGTGCCTTGAAGCGATCTTTGCACATATTCCGGGACTGAAAGTCGTTTGCCCCTGTACGCCCGAAGATGCCAAGGGACTGATCAAGGCGGCGGTCCGTGATGACGATCCGGTGATCTTCCTGGAGCATAAGCTTCTCTATGCAAAAAAAGGAGAGGTGCCTGACGGCGAATACATCATTCCGCTGGGTAAGGGAGATATCAAGCGGGAAGGTTCGGATGTGACGATCATCACCTGGAGCAGACAGGTGAATTTCTCTTTGGAAGCCGCCGAAAAACTCGCTGCGGAAGGTATCAGTGTGCAGGTGCTGGATTTGAGAACACTCGTGCCTCTTGACTGGGATCTGATCGCAGAGTCCGTATGCAAGACCAATAATGTGGTCATCGTGGAAGAAGATGTAAAGAGAGCCGGCTTCGGAGCGGAGATTTCGGCGCAGATTATGGAGAATCTGTTTGATGAACTGGATTCCCCGGTGCTTAGAGTAGCAGGGGCCAATGTGGTTTCGCCGTTCAGCCCCAGCCTTGAAGATGCAGTTTTCCCTCAGGTAAATGATATTGTCAACGGCGTTAAAAAGGCATTGAATCGATAAGGGGGTAGTGAAATTGGCTCAAGAACTGAAAATGCCTCAATTAGGACTGACCATGGAAGAAGGAACGATAGGAAAATGGCATAAAAAAGTCGGAGATAAAATAACAAAAGGTGAAATCCTCCTCGATATCGAAACGGATAAGATCACGACAGAGATAGAAAGCGAGTATGAAGGCGTTCTTTTGCAGATCGTCGCCGCCGAAGGGGAAGAAGTTCCGGTGCAGGGCATCATCGCTCTGATCGGAGATGAAGGAGAGACCGTGGCGGTATCGTCTCAGCCTCAAAAGCAGGGGAAGAGCGAAGAGGTGCAGGAAGCGCCGGTACAGAGGGCTGCCAAAGAGCAGACGCAGAGAAAAACCGCTTCGGGCAGGATCAAAATCTCGCCCCTTGCCAAAAAGACAGCAGAGAAAAAAGGCGTCGATTATAGGGCGCTTGAAGGCAGCGGACCGGGAGGCAGGATCATTCAGCGTGATATACTGGCGGCCTTTGAACGAGGCGGGGCGTCAGCTCCGGCACCGGTGACGGAAGCTCCGACAGCCGAGCAAAGTTCGGATGCTCCCGCAAAAACCCTTCTTCCACTGAAAGGAATGCGTAAGATCATCGCTGAGAGAATGCTTCAATCCCATCTTCAGATCCCTCCGGTCACACAGAATATGAAGATCGACGTCACTGCCCTGCTGAGCTTCCGAGAAGAAGTCAACAAAAATCGTGACAAGAGATTTTCGATCAACGATTTTGTCCTCAAGGCGGTATCGAAAGCTCTTAAAGAAAACAGGCATATCATGGTCAGCCTGACCGACGAGGGAATCCTTCAGCAGGAGGAAGTCAATATAGGAATGGCTGTCGCGACGGAAAGCGGTCTGATCGTTCCCGTGATCAAAAATGCGGATAAGATGAGTTTGGAGGCGATAGCGGAAACCGCAAAAGATCTTGCAGAAAGAGCGAAAGACAACAAGCTGGATGTCTCGGAGTACAAAGGTTCGACCTTTACGATATCGAATCTCGGAATGTACGGTGTAGAGAGTTTTACGCCGATCATCAACCAGCCGGACGCGGCGATACTGGGCGTGTGCTCGGTCGAGAGTGAGCTCTGCCTTGAAAACGGAAGTGTGGCGGAGAAGAAAGTGATGAGGATTTCGATGACATACGACCATAGACTTCTGGACGGAGCCATCGCGGCAAAATTCCAGATCGCGGTGAAACAGCTGCTGGAGAATCCAATCGACATATTGCTCTAAAAGAGAGGAATCGGAGGAAAAAACAATGTCCTATGAAGTAAAGATGCCTCAGCTGGGATTGACTATGGAAGAAGGAACCGTGGGGCAATGGCATAAAAAAGAAGGAGATATCGTCAAAAAAGGCGATATTCTCCTTGAAATTGAAACGGATAAGATCACGACAGAGATGGAGAGCGAATTCGAAGGCGTGCTGCTTCAGATCGTGGCGAAGGAAGGGGCGGAGATCCCGGTGCAGGGACTGCTGGCCTATATCGGTCAGGAGGGAGAGCTGACCCGTCAGGCTCCCAGAATCGAAGAAGCGGTCCGCTCCTCCCTTGAGATCGAACAACCTTCCTCTTGCGGAGCGGGGACAAAAAAAATTGCGGTCATCGGAGGCGGTCCCGGAGGCTATGTTGCGGCAATTCGTCTGGCGCAGCTCGGCGGGAAGGTGACTTTGATAGAGAAAAACCGTCTCGGAGGAACCTGTCTGAATGTCGGCTGTATTCCCACCAAGGCGCTCCTGCATGATGCAGAGCTGATCCATTCGCTCAGGGAAGCGGAAGACTTGGGCATTAAGATCGACAAGAGCGGTTTTGACTGGAGCAGGGTACAGAAGAAAAAGCGGCAGGTCTCCGACCAGCTGGTCATGGGAGTCGGAAGCCTGATGAAATCACAGGGGATCGAAGTTATCGAAGGAACAGCCTCCTTTGTCTCAGCGAAAAAGCTGTCCATCGTGAAAAAGGACGGATCAAGACAGGAACTGGAGGCCGACAACATCATCATAGCCAGCGGTTCCATGCCTGCGATTCCTCCGATTGAAGGTGTGAAGGGAAATCCGAACTGTCTGGACTCCACGGGGGCCCTTGAGCTGTCCTCCGTCCCCAAGACACTTCTCGTCATCGGGGGGGGCGTGATCGGCGTCGAACTGGCGACGGCGTACAGCGGTTTCGGTACGAAGGTCACGGTGATAGAAGCTCTGCCGAAACTCCTGCCTCTGATGGACGGAGAACTGACGTCCCTGCTGAGCATATCCATGAAAAACAGGGGCGTCGATATTCTGACAAATGCAAAGGTCCTTTCCGTCGAAAATCTCCCCTCCGGCGTGAAAGCCACCGTTGAAACCGAAGAAGGAGAGAAGACCTTCGAGGCGGAGAAAGTCCTCGTCGCCGTCGGCAGGAGAGTGGCGACGGAAGAGCTGAACCTTGAGGCGGCAGGCGTCGCACATGATCGAGGAAAGATCCTCGTCGATGCGTTCATGAAGACGACGGCAGAGGGCGTTTATGCAGTCGGCGACTGCCTCGGAAAAGTAATGCTGGCTCATGTGGCTTCCGCTCAGGGAGAGACGGCGGCGGAAAACATCATGGGCATTCCTAAGAGATACGACGGCAGAACCAATCCTTCCTGCGTCTATACGGAGCCGGAGTTCAGCGGAGTCGGACTCACGGAAGAGCAGGCGAAAGAACAGAATATCGAATATGAGGTCGGCAAATTTCCTTTGAGCTCCAACGGAAAAGCCCTGATCATGGGCGGAGAAGGCATCGTCAAAGTCATAGTCGGCAAAGAGTACAAAGAGATCTTGGGGGTTCATATCCTGGGATCGAGGGCGACAGATCTGATCGGAGAGGGAGCCTTGGCCATCGGAATGGAAGCGACAGTCGAAGATCTGATCGAGACGATCCACGCCCATCCCACCCTGACCGAGGCTGTGAGAGAGGCGGTATTGGCCTCTGAGAATATCGCCCTTCACCTTCCGAAGCCGAAGAAAAAATAACTTAAAAATCATTTCTGATCGGATGAACCGGTTGGGATTGATTCTGTCAGAATCGGTGCAAGTCACAGAAAATGGGAAAGAAACAGGTGGGATGAAGGATTGAAGATCACATTGCTGGGAAATGCCGGCATTTATATCGAAGCGGAAGGAAAGAGGATTCTGGTCGACGGCATCTACAAGGCGAAGGGACATCCCTTCAGCCCTCTGCCGCCGGATGTTTTCTGGAATATGAAAAGAGGAGTCGGCCGCTATGCACATGCGGATTATCTTTTGTTCACCCATTTTCATCCGGATCACTACAGTGAAGAGGACGTCATCGACTACCTGAGGGCAAATGCGGTGAAAAAAGTCCTTCTTCCTTCCCGCAATCCGCAGGCCTCCCGTCTGATCTCTCATATGGAGAGAGAAGAAGTATCCTTTTTTATCTTTGAGGACAGGCGGTGCAAAAATCAGCCGCTTCCATCAGAAGATTTCTTTGTCGGGGCTTTTCAGTGCAGGCATTTGGGAAAGCAGTATGAGGCGGTCAGCAGTCTCTGCTGCTCGATAAAGCTGGAGAAAAAAACGCTTTTGTTCACAGGCGATGCGGATTATGACAAACGTTGCTTTGAAAAAGGGCTTGGAGACATCTCTGTCGACGCAGTTTTTGTCAATCCGCTGTTTTTCAATCATAGATCGGGAAGAGAAATTTTGAGAGAGGTCATCCGTCCTGCGAAGGTGATCCTGTATCATCTGCCCTTTGAGAAGGATGACAAAATGAAGTTCAGGGAGATCGTTCAGAGGGACAGGGCAAAGTACGGAGAGATATTTCCCAATATCGCCGTGCTGCAGGATCCGCAGCAGAGCCTGTCGATCTGAACATCCGGGAAAGGCGGTATGGAAAAGTGCAGTCAATGAAAAAGCCGAACTGGCTGAAAGTGAGATACAACGAGAGATCGACCGAAGAGGTGGCCCTGCTGATGCGGCAGCTTTCACTCAATACCGTCTGCAAAGAAGCGAACTGCCCGAATTTGGGGGAATGTTACAGAAAGAATACCGCGACCTTCATGATCTTGGGAAGTCAGTGTACGAGAAACTGCAGATTCTGCAATGTCTCTTTCGGAGAAGCGGAGAGAGTGGACGAGAGAGAGCCGGAGAAGGTGGCGGAAGCGGTGGCGAGTCTGGGTCTCAAACATGTGGTCATCACCAGCGTCACGAGAGATGATCTGCCGGATGAAGGCGCTTCCCATTTTGCAAAGACGATCCGGGCGGTCAGAGAGAGATCACGGCAGGTCAGCATTGAAGTGCTGATTCCGGATATGCATGCCAGACCGGAAAACCTGGATATCATACTGGAAGCTGCGCCGGATGTCCTCAACCACAATATGGAGACAGTCCAAAGGCTCTATCCTGCTGTACGCCCTCAGGCGGAATATCAGCGTTCCCTGCGGGTGCTGGAGTACTGCAAGGAGAGTAAAAAAAATCTGATCGTGAAGACGGGAATCATGGTCGGTCTCGGAGAAAGGGAAGAAGAAGTGATCAAGCTGATGGAGGACGTTCGAGCGAAAGGCTGTGACATCCTGACCATCGGTCAGTATCTTCGTCCGACGCAGGAGCATATACCCTTGGCGGAGTATGTCACGCCGCAGCAGTTTGAAAGATACAGAAGGATCGGTATGGAAAAAGGTTTCGCCTATGTTGCCAGCAGTCCCCTCGTCAGGAGTTCCTATCAGGCGGCAGAGGCGATCCAAGCGGTAAAAAGAACCATTCTGTAAGAAGAATCCTATAGTTGAAAAGAATCAGCTGAAAAAAAGGCTGTTCGGCGTTCTGAAAGAAGACGTCGAACAGCCTTTTCAGATAAGAGGTCAAACAGGTTCTGATACTATTACCTATCTGAATTGTCATCTGAAAAAACGCCTGATTTGTCGTTTTAATATAATGTTTGCAGTGGCACTTCAATGAGGTTTTTAGTATGAGCATGGAAGATGCATTATCACTTTATTTCCAGCACTATGAATCGTTTCGGCTTATCATAAACAGTGAGTATCACTTTATCTCCAAACTCTGTAAACAAAATTTTTCGACTCAGGAGGGATTTATCTATTCCCTTCACATTCGCTTTTTTAAGATATAGTTCATTATTTTCGAATTCCAATACATAGATTCCATGATCGTCGCTTCGGATTATGATTTTCCCGCCGGATGACAAACTCAGCATTTGTGTCACATAAGGAAAATTATTCGCATACAGCAAACCGCTGTCCATATCAAAAACCAATATTTTATACCTTTTTTCATGTCCCAGTTCTACGATTGCTATAACTTTATTTTCTGATAATGTGAATGTCATTAGCCTATATTTCTTCGGAAGCGGTGTTGTTTTTTGTATTCCTTTTTCATCAACTAAGACAAAATAAGCTCTTTGCTCTTTTTTATTTTCCCAGAAAGTGACAAAAGAACCCCGATCGCTTTTCGTCTCGCTGCTCAATAATGCAAAGTCATCCGGAATCTGAAGATCTGTTTTTTCCAAGGCGGCATTCTGCAATCTCAAGAGTTCTACTCCGGTGATAATATCATCCCTTCCCCCGGATTCTATTTGCGGTTCAAACAGTACGATCCCGGTGTCCAACTTTACCAAGGACGGCCACATGGAAAAATGCCATGTGTTTTCTCCTTTGTAGATCTCATTCAGGCGTCCTTTATCTCCATAAAAAACGGAATAATTTGTATCTTTCTCACTAAGTTGTATGCCTAATGCAATATATTTATCACAGGCTAAATATCCTTGTGTGATGTAATATCCTCCAAATTCGCGAATCACATCAAAACTTTTTTCGTTTACTTTATACACACAGAGTTCTTCTGTTTTGGAAAGGATCCCTTCCGCCAGTCTTTTATCGTCCCGCTTCGCATCTATGGTGAAGAAAATACTATTTTTATCCGAATCGAGGATTCTTATTTCATATTTCTCTTTATCAACACCGGTTTCTTTATATAATTCCAATTCGGAAAAAGAATATGTATTCGATTCTGAAAAATGGGTTTCAAGCATTTCTTCTTCACGAAATGTCCCATCATCCCGATCTATGTTCTCTTTATTGCTAACAGCTGACAAATCATCTTTATTATCCTGCTCTCTGTTTCCGGTAGATCTATTACAAGACACCAAAAAAAATAAAATAACAAACACCAGTAAAAAAGAGAGTTTTTTCTTACGTATATTAAATTCTTCAAAATCGTTTATTAGAGTTTTCATCTCTTTTAATTCCTCTTTATATTTTTATTCTCGATATGAGCATATTCTGTTTTTCAATTCCTGTCAAGAGATGTATCGTGTTATGAAATCGCAAAGAATATGGTCTTCGGAAACCGAGGCGAATTGATTCATGCAATTTTGGGATAAGAAATATTCATTTTTCAATCTTTGCAGCCCCCGGTTGCGCAGATGCCACCGGCAGTTTCTCTGATGGAAAGGAGAATGGGTGGAAGAGGGTCGGAATTTTTGATAGGATGAGTGCATGGAAAAAAGAGCAGGGAAATTTTTTGGAAGGAAGATCCTGTTCATTCCATGGCGGCATATGCTGAATATGAGCAGGCAGAGTGAAGAAAAAACAGGCAAGTCTCAAAAGTCGTGAAACGAAGTTTGTCTGCAGTCCGGTATGAATAAGTTCGTATCAGGAAACGAAAGGAGAAAAAACGATGGATTTTTCGGAAAAGATCCTGCATCTGCGCAAGGCGCGGAATTTGACGCAGGAGCAGCTGGCGGAAGAGCTCAAAGTATCGAGGCAGTCGGTATCGAAATGGGAAAGCGGACAGGCGATGCCCGAGATGGAAAAGCTGGTCGCTCTGAGCAATATATTTGATGTGACGACAGATTATCTGCTCAAACCGTCGCAGCTCGACGAGCTTTCGATAAAGACGGATATGCTGGAGAGAGAACAGCAGAGGATGCTGCACAGGGAAAAGAGGCGAAGGAGGATCCTGCGGTTTGCTTTGTCGGCCGGAGCAGTGTATATGTTTTTCTTCGCAGTCTATCTGATCGGACATTTCTACTTTGAAATCGGCAACCCTTCGGTGATCTTTGCGGAATTTTTGACAGCGACGGCACTGGTGATCTTTCTCTGGCTGAGGGAAGAGAAAAAAGAGAGTGACAGGGGGAAAGAAAATGACTGAGCAGAGAAAAAAGATCGAAATCGAAGATATCGAAAAGGAAGTCTGCAATGAAGGGAGGAGGAAGAAAATTCTCTCGGGAGTCAAGCTCTCGATTGAGCAGGGAGAGATCTTTTGTATCATGGGGCCCTCCGGAAGCGGAAAGAGCAGTCTTCTCAAAATCCTCGGGGGAATGGATCGAGCAAGCGGCGGAGAGATTGATTTTTTCGGAAAAAAGATGTCGAATTTCCAAGAAGAGGATTATGAGCGGCACAGGAGGGATACGGTCGGATACATCTTTCAGGAATACAATTTGCTCGAGGGTCTGACGGTCCGCGAGAACCTTGTGCTGCCTCTGATTCTGCAAAATCATCCTCCGGAGAAGATCTGGGAGAAGTACCGGGAGATCCTCCGCCGTATCGAAATCGGCGATTTGGAAGAGGAGTACCCCGAAAGGCTTTCCGGAGGGGAACAGCAGCGGGTTGCTGTCTGCCGGGCGCTGATCAAATCGCCGGAGGTGGTTCTGGCAGACGAACCTACCGGAAGTCTGGACAGAGAGAATCGGGAAGTTTTTTTGCAGATGATCTGTGAAATCAATCGCCAGTTGGGTATGACGATGATCATCGTCACCCACGACGCCTGTGTTGCCTCTCATGGGAACCGGGTCGCATGGATGGAAGACGGAAAAGTGAAAAAATTTTTCGAAAAGACAGGGGATGCGAGAAGTTTTCATCGCGAACTGGTCAATTTTTCGGCGGAAGTGAGGGATGTGAAAAATGGATCTTTCCCTGCCTAAAATCTTGAAAATTCGAAGCTTTCGAAATCTCTGCCATTTGCAGTCAGCGCTTGCGGCGGTTTTCTGTGTTTTGATGCAGCTGCTGCAAGACGATCAGGTTCGCGGGATGATGAGCGGGGAGGAATACACTCTCCCGATATGGTTTGCCGCTTTGATAGCGGTTCTTAGCGTCTTTCTTTTCCTTTTTGAGCGTTATGCCGACCTTTCGATTTTCGAGGGTCAGGCAAAAGCATACGGTATTTTGATCTCGACAGGATATTCGAGGAAAAAGTTGCAGGCAGCCTTGCTTAAAACAGATTTGATCCGTTTTTTCTCCTCGATGGCGGCGGGTATTTTCATCGGGAGTCTGGGATATATTTTTCTGCTCCACCTGTCGGGGCTGCAGAGGGGAGCGGCGGATTTTTCTCTGTCTCCGGCGGGATATCTGCCTCTTTTTCTTGTTTTCACTCCGATCCGTCTCTTTCATCTGAAGCTCAGACTCCGAAGGGTCGGATCAATGGAAGTGGCGGAGATGATTCGCTTTGAAAGAGAAGAAAAACCGCTGCGGCGGCCGGCGCTTTTCTTGGGAGCGGGTGTTCTGCTGCTGTTTTTCGGATTTTATTTTGCGAAGGTCTACCGCAGTGAATCTTACGGCTTTGTCATGGCATTTTTGCCGATGCTTTGTTTCGTGCTTGCCGCCGATTCGACCGTTCGGTCTTTCCGTTTCTGGTTTGAGAAGGGAATGAAGATCTTTCCATATGCCTATTTCCGGAATCTGTTTTTCATCAGTCAGCTGCGGGTTCATTACCGACGCTATGCGAAACTGCTCAGTGCATCTGCAATACTGATTCTGTTCGGACTTCATATTCTCAGCATGAATCTTATGACGATGCGGCAGCCGGACCGCTATGCGCAGGAGAATCCTTATGATTTCATTCTCCTTGAGGAAGAGCGGGGAGAATTTCTTTCGCGGGAGATCGAAAAATTCGAGCGGGAGTTTTTTCCTTATATAGAGTCTGCGGCTCTTGTTTTTATCGAGCAGGTGAGGATACGATGGGAGGGGGAAGACTATACGCTGGCTGTCGATCTGCTGTCAGAGAGCGGGTACGAAGAGCTGACCGGAGAGGCTCTTGATCTTTCCGGAAAAGAAACCCTGATACTGACGCAGAAGGATAAAGAGTATTATGAAATGCAAATTCAGGAAGAGAAGGGCATAGTCTGGGGCTTTCAGCCGCCGGGGGAGACGAAAGGTCTCATCGGAGGAAGGGAGCAGCCCTTCGTCATTATCGGCGAGATCTGGCGTGAGGTCTATAATACGGACGACCAAGAGCGCAGAAGCTATATCGTTTCGGATGAATATTACAGAGAGCTCAGCCGGGAGCTTGGCGGGAGACGAGCGGAGTATTTCGTCAAAGTCCGCGGGGAAACTCCGGAAGAAAAAAGAGAGGAGATGTGTCAGGCACTGCGGAGCAGCGGAAAGATCGTTGTCGAAAAGGAAAAGGCGCTGGCGGAGAAAAGGGAGAGAAAGCGGCTGGTGACGCGGATCCTCTTTGCACCGGTTCTGCTGCTGTTTGCAGTGCTGCTGGGCTTTATCCTCCTTCGCATAGGACAAAACATTCGTCGGAGCTCAGGAAGATATGAAAATCTGCTCTTTTTAGGGTATACGAGACCGCTGCTTTACAGGGAACTCAAAAAGGAAATCGCAGCCCTGCTTTTGATCCCTTTTTCCGTAGGAACGCTGTTGTCCGTGATATACAGCGTTTCCGTCTCTGAGAATGCACAGGGGCTGGCGGAAACAATCGGTCTGGGGATTGCAGGATTCGCGCTCATTGAATGGATCGTCTATCGAGGGGCGGTAAGTTTTTGGAGAGGATATTTTTTGAAAAAAACGGGTAAAAAGAGATAGAGCAGCTTTTTCTGCTGAAAATCTATTAACATGGATATGTGGTTGAAATACGGGAAAGGGGAATGGTAATGAATCGGAGATCGGTAAATATGGAGGGAATATTTTATTTAATGACAGTATTGTCTATATCGGTATTCGCCATAGGATTGACAATAAGCAGTTCATTATCGAGTGACATGGGATCGTTTATCAGATTACAAGGAAAATATTTTGATTTTGCGGATTACTTAATCGTTTTGCCGTTCTGTGTTTGGGCTTGGCTGATTATAGCAGGGATTTTCTTTATCAAGAAGAATTGGATAGTTATATCAATATGCACAGTCTTACTGATCCCTCATATTATAATAATCGCAGTGTCTTGTGCATATTCATACGGTGTTTCAGGTATTTTGAAAATGTATGCAGCCATTTTGAGTTTCGGTATGATTCAATGATAGCTGTGAAGCGGGTGGAAGAGGGCGATTAAGTTGTGGCGGAGCAGCTTGATCGCTCTTCTGTTTCTCTATGGTCATTTGAAGCGGCCATTTATATTACAATAGCAAATGGGACGATGCCTTCCAGTCCTCTGATTCGTTTTATAATGAGACAAGATGATTTTTTGAAAAAAAGGATCTAAAAAAGATAGAGGGGAGGAAAGAATGGGTATACTCTGATTATGAATTGTGAGAAAAGGACGTCAGGTATCTGCATTCACTGATTCAGTATATTATTTTTAGGAGGTCATACCCATGATAAAGGTAGCGATTAACGGTTTTGGAAGAATAGGAAGACTGGCACTTCGAAAGATGGTGGAAGAAAAGGACGTCTATGATGTCGTAGCGATCAACAGCTCGACAGACGAGAAGAACATCCTTTCCCATCTGTTCAAATACGACTCTGCACAAGGAAGATTCAACGGAGAGATCGAGATCGCGGAAGACGGCTTCATCGTCAACGGAGACAAAATCAAACTCTTTGCGGAGAAAGATCCTTCCAATCTTCTGTGGGGTGAGCTGGGCGTCGATGTGGTGCTCGAGTGCACGGGACTCTATACCGACAAGGAGAAGGCGGAGGCTCATATCAAGGCGGGAGCGAAGAAAGTGCTGATCTCCGCTCCGGCGAAAGGCGACGTCAAGACGGTTGTCTACAGTGTGAACCACGATATCCTGGACGGAACGGAAACCGTCGTGTCCGGGGCTTCCTGCACGACGAACTGCCTTGCACCGATGGCAAAGGTACTCCATGACTCCTTCGGCATCAAGCAGGGATTCATGACGACGATCCACGCTTACACCAACGACCAGAATACGCTGGATGCAAGACATAAAAAAGGAGATTTCCGCAGATCGAGAGCGGCGGCGGCAAACATCGTTCCGAACTCGACGGGAGCCGCAAAAGCGATCGGTCTCGTCATTCCGGAGCTCAAGGGAAAATTGGATGGAGGCGCTCAGCGTGTTCCGGTGATTACAGGCTCGCTGACGGAGCTGACCTGCACGCTGAATAAAAAAGTGACCGCGGAAGAGATCAATCAGGCGATGAAGGCGGCGGCAAGCGAATCCTTCGGTTATACCGAGGATGAGATCGTATCGACGGATGTGATCGGAATCAGCTACGGCTCGCTCTTTGACGCTACGCAGACGAAGGTGCTCGATGTGGACGGACAGCAGCTTGTCAAGGCTGTGGCCTGGTATGACAACGAGATGTCCTACACCTGCCAGCTCATCCGTACGATGAAGCACTGGGTATCTCTTTCAAAATAAAGAACCAAAAGATGTAAAAGCCCGAAAGCCGATCTGCAGTTTTCTCTTCGCAGTCGGTTTTCGGGTTTATCTCAACAAAAAGGTTGTACTACGAAACATTTTTTGAAAGCGGATAGTTTCAGGAGCGAATGGGCAAGGGTTCTGCCTTCTGTTTGTTTTGCTGAATATGGATAGTCGCTTAGCAGAAAAGACCGGAAGGGGATTGTTGAAGGGTACGACTGTTGGAATTATTGAGATCGGAGGAATCATTCTATGTCCATGCTGAATAAGAAAACCATTGAAGACATTGACGTCAAAGGCAAGAGAGTCCTGCTGCGCTGCGACTTCAATGTACCGATAAAAGAAGGAAAAATCACGGATCTGAGCAGAATCGAAGGAGCGCTGCCGACCATACGATTTTTGAGCGAGAACGGAGGAAAGCTGATTCTCTGTTCCCATCTGGGCAAGCCGAAAGCGCCGGATGCGGCTTTCACACTGCGCCCTGTGGCGGAGAAGCTCTCGGAGCTGCTGGGTAAAAAAGTTGTCTTTGCCGACGATGACGAAGTGGTCGGAGAGCAGGCGAAACAAGCGGTCTCCGAGATGAAGGACGGAGATATCCTCCTTTTGCAGAACACGCGTTTCCGTAAGGAAGAGACGAAAAATGAAGAAGCTTTCTCAAAGGAACTGGCTTCCTTGGCAGATATCTTTGTAAATGACGCCTTCGGATCGGCGCATCGGGCTCATTGCTCCACTGTCGGCGCCGGAGAGTTCCTGCAGGCGAGGGTCTGCGGATACCTGATCCAAAAGGAACTGAAATTCCTCGGAGAGGCCGTCGAAGATCCGAAGCGGCCTTTTACGGCGATCCTCGGAGGAGCGAAGGTCTCCGACAAGATCGCGGTGATCGATCAGCTGCTTGAAAAAGTCGACCACCTGATCATCGGCGGAGGGATGGCCTATACCTTCCTCAAGGCACAGGGCCTTTCAGTCGGAAACTCTCTGCTAGAAGAAGACAGGCTGGATTATGCGAAAGAAATGATGGAAAAAGCGAAGGTAAAAGGCGTGCAGCTCCTGCTGCCGGTCGACCATGTGACCGGAGCGGAGTTCGCGAAGGATACGGCACCGATGGAAACGGAAGACGCGAATATCCCCGAAGGTCAGATGGGAATGGATATCGGGGTGAAGACCCGCGCTCTCTACGAAGAGGTGATCGCAAAATCTCATACCCTCGTATGGAACGGTCCGATGGGCGTTTTTGAGTTCCCGAATTTCGCCGGCGGAACGCTGGCTGTTGCAAAGGCGATGGCGGAGGCGGATGCTGTCACCGTCATCGGCGGAGGGGATTCCGCAGCGGCAGTCAACCAGCTCGGCTACGGAGACAAGATGACCCATGTGTCGACAGGCGGAGGAGCTTCTCTCGAATTCCTCGAAGGAAAAGAGCTGCCGGGCATCGCCTGCCTCGATGAAGGATAGGAGGGTGAAACTTTGAGAAAACCGATCATTGCAGGAAATTGGAAGATGCATAAGAGCATAGCGGAAGGCGTGGATTTTGTTGCAAAGGTCAAAGACGCCCTGCAGGGCACCGAGGTCGAGCCTGTGATCTGTGTCCCTTTCACGATGCTCAAAGATTTGAAACAGGCTGCAGCCGGCACGAATATCCGAATCGGTGCGCAGAATATGCACTATGAAGAGAGCGGGGCCTTCACGGGAGAAATCGCGCCTTCCATGCTTGCCGAGCTCAAGGTGGACTATGTGATTATCGGACATTCCGAGCGAAGACAGTATTACAACGAGACGGATGAGACTGTCAACAGGAAGGCGAAGCAGGCTCTCGCTCACGGGATCATTCCCATCATCTGCGTCGGAGAATCTCTTGAGCAGAGAGAAGAGGGATCGACGAAGGAGATCGTCGGAAATCAGACGAGAAAGGCGCTGGAAGGGCTTTCGGAAACGGAAGTGAAATCCCTCGTCATCGCTTACGAGCCGATCTGGGCGATCGGCACCGGCAAGACGGCGACGGCTGCACAGGCGAACGAAGTGATCGCCTATATCCGTGAAGTGGTCAAAGAGCTCTGCTCCGAGGAAGTCTCGGAGGAGATCCGCATCCAGTACGGTGGAAGCGTCAAGCCCTCCAATGTCGAAGAGATCATGAACGAATCCGATATTGACGGAGCTCTTGTGGGAGGAGCCTCCCTGCAGCCCGAAGATTTTGTAAGCTTAGTAAATTTTTAAGGAGAACAACAGAATGAAAAGACCTGTAATGTTAGTGATCCTCGATGGATTCGGAGAGAGAGAACAGACGGAGGGAAATGCGGTCAGGGCGGCGAAAAAGCCTGTAATAGACGCTCTGATGCAGAAGTATCCCCACACTCTCGTCGGGACCAGCGGGGAAGACGTCGGCCTGCCGGAGGGACAGATGGGCAACTCCGAGGTCGGCCATCTCAATATCGGAGCCGGCAGGATCGTCTATCAGGAGCTGACCCGAATCACAAAAGAGATCAAAGAAGGCGGGCTTTTCGCCAATGAAAAGCTCCTGCACGCGATGGACAACGCGAAGCAGGAGGGGCGCGCCCTGCATTTGATGGGACTTCTCTCTGACGGAGGGGTGCACTCCCATATCGACCATCTCAAGGGACTGCTTCTGATGGCGAAGAAAAGCGGCATCGAAAGAGTCTATGTCCATGCCTTCATGGACGGAAGAGATACGCCGCCGGAGAGCGGAGCCGGATATATTGCAGAGCTGGAGAGCTATATGCAGGAGATCGGCCTCGGAAAAATCGCCACTGTATCCGGAAGATACTATTCGATGGATCGGGACAAGCGATGGGAGCGTACTCAGAGAGCCTATGACATGATCGTCCACGGACAAGGGGAGAAGTTTGCGACAGCAGAGGAATGCATTCGTCATTCTTATGAGCTCAATGTGACCGACGAATTCGTCGTCCCGGCGGTGATCGGGGAGGAAGATATGAGACTGAAGGGCGGGGACTCCGTCATCTTCTTCAACTTCCGTCCGGATCGGGCGAGACAGCTGACTCGAAGCATCGTCGATGAAGATTTTGACGGCTTCGGGAGAGAGTATTTTGAGACTGTCTATATTACGATGACTCAGTACGATGCGACGATGCCGAATGTGGAAGTCGCTTATCAGCCTCAGACGCTTCACAATACCCTCGGCGAATATATCGCCGCTCAGGGACTCAGCCAGCTCAGGATCGCGGAGACGGAAAAATATCCCCATGTCACCTTCTTCTTCAACGGTGGAAGAGAAGAGGTCTACCGTAATGAGAACCGTATCCTCGTGCCTTCGCCAAAGGTGGCGACCTACGATCTCAGACCGGAGATGTCCGCCTATGAAGTCACCGAGAAGTTGGTTGCGGATCTCAAGACCGATCCGAAAGATATGATCATTCTCAACTTTGCCAATCCCGATATGGTCGGACATACGGGAGTGATGGAAGCCGCGGTCAAAGCCGTAGAAACGGTGGACAGCTGTCTGGGCAGGATCCTGATCGAGATGGAGAGACTGGAAGGAGTCCTTCTCATCACTGCGGATCACGGAAATTCCGAGCAGATGTTTGACGAAGAGGGAGGTCCCTTTACCGCCCATACGACGAATAAGGTCCCCTTCATCCTCGTGGATTACAAAGAGCCGGAGCATCAGCTGAGAGAGGGCGGCAGACTCTGCGACTTCGCGCCGACGATCCTGCAGCTCATGGGTCTGGAAAAGCCGGTGGAGATGACCGGAGAGAGCCTGCTTTTAAGCTGAGAAGATTCTATGAAAGCGGGGTAAAGATGAGCGTCTGCTGAATACGGCAGATGTGGGCAAGAACGAGAGTGCACAATGGAATAAAGAAGAAAGATTCAGATTTTCCCGAAAAGATTGGATATTATGAGGAGGAAACGCCATGTTTATATCAGAAGTGTTTGCACGAGAGATTTTGGATTCCAGAGGAAATCCGACAGTTGAAGTCGAAGTGATTTTGGAGTCCGGAGAGATGGGAAGAGCCGCCGTTCCGTCGGGAGCGTCCACCGGAGAGTATGAGGCGGTAGAGCTGCGGGACGGAGACAAGTCCAGATACCTCGGCAAGGGAGTGCTGACTGCGGTGAGCAATATCAACGATATCATCGCTCCGGAGCTTGAAGGGATGAATGTCTTTGATCAGGTGGGCATCGACCGTCTGCTGATTGAGCTTGACGGAACCGAAAACAAAGGTAAACTCGGAGCCAACGCAATTCTCGGCGTTTCCATGGCCTGCGCGAAGGCGGCTGCTGAGGAGATCGGACTTCCGCTCTTCCAGTATCTTGGCGGAGTCAATGCAAAAGTTCTTCCCGTTCCGATGATGAACATCATCAACGGCGGACAGCATGCGGACAACAATGTGGATATTCAGGAGTTCATGGTCATGCCGGTGGGAGCTCAGTCTTGGGCGGAGGCACTGCGCATGGGAGCGGAGATCTTCCACAACCTCAAGTCCGTGCTCAAGTCGAAAGGCCATAACACCGGTGTCGGCGACGAAGGCGGATTCGCGCCGAACCTCTCTTCCAATGAAGAGGCGCTGGCGTCGATTGTGGAAGCGATTGAAAAAGCGGGATACAAGCCGGGAAGTGAAGTGAAGATTGCGATGGATGCCGCCGCTTCCTCCTTCTACGATGCGAAGAAGAACAAATACGTCATGGCGGGCGAAGGCAAAGAGTACAGCTCCGCAGAGATGGTGGATCTTTACGCCCAGTGGGCTGAGAAATATCCGATCATCTCCATCGAGGACGGACTGGATGAGAATGACTGGAACGGATTCAAACTGATGACCGAGAGACTCGGCAGCAAGATCCAGATTGTCGGAGACGACCTTTTCGTCACCAATACGAAAAAGCTCTCCGAAGGCATCGAAAAAGGCATTGCAAACTCGATCCTGATCAAGCTCAACCAGATCGGTACGATCACGGAGACGCTCGATGCGATTGAGATGGCAAAGAGAGCCGGCTACACGGCGATCGTCTCTCACCGTTCCGGAGAGACGGAAGACACGACGATTGCAGATCTCGTCGTAGCGACCAACGCAGGTCAGATCAAGACCGGGGCGCCCTCAAGAACCGACCGCGTCGCCAAGTACAACCAGCTGATCCGCATCGAAGAGCTGATCGGTGAAGTTGCCGAGTACGCGGGAGAAAAAGCTTTCTACAATATCAGGAAGAAGTAAAGAAAGCAAGGCGCGGAAGAGAATCCGCCTTTCAGATAAAACCCTGTCCAATACAAGCGGATGGGGTTTTATACTATTACCTGTCTGAATTGCCATCTGACAAAACGCCTGATTTGTCGTTTGAACATGGATATCATTTTCGGCGGTGGCGCTTCAATAAGGTCTTAGTATTATACTGCCTGTTGGAATTTGATGGAATCGGATCCGTATGAAAAGAGAGGTCAATATGAAGAAGTGGATATATTTTTTTCCGGCTGCCGCATATGGAGTGTTTATTGTATGGGCTTCAGCTTTATTTGGGCTTCGCTCTCTTGAAATCTTGGCATGGATTTACGGCGTCCTGTTTTTGATCTCCGGCTTCCTGCTGAGCAGAAAGATCGCGGCCGGCGGAGTGATTGGAATGGGACAAGGAATATATCTGATATATTTGGGAAAGAATTCCAAAACAGGACTGGAAATTCCTGTTGGAATCTTTTTGGCGGTATTTTATTTGCTGAGTATGTATTTGGTATGGAGAGAAAATAAGCGGACCGAAAAATCATTTGGGAAGGCGGAAGGAAATGGAAAAAGAGATAAAAATACTCCTGATCGAAGATGACCGGCAGATCAGCAGGCAAGTTCAAACCTATCTGCAAAAGAGAAACTATGCCGTCGAGATCGTATCTTCCTGTCATGATGCGCTGAACCGTCCGGATTATTTTTATGACGTCGCTCTCGTAGATATCCATCTGCCGGACGGCAGTGCGGAGCCTTTGATCGCCAAACTCAAAGAAAAAGGAATCCGGGTGATCGTCACGACCGTAAAAAATGACGAGAGTTTCATCGTGAAGACCTTGGATAAAGGCGCGGACGATTTTCTGACGAAGCCTTTCAGTCTGGAAATCCTGAGAGCGAGGATTGACGCGGCGGTGCGCACCATCGCCCTCATAGAAGACAGAAAAATAATATACAGGGAGCTGGTGTTGGATACGACAAGAGCCCGGATCACTTACCGGGATCAGGAGGTGGAACTGACTTCCCTCGAATATGCGCTCCTGTCCCTCTTCATCAAAAATCCGAACCGGGTGTTCACCCGAGGACAGCTGCTGGAAAGATTCTGGGAAAACAGAGATCGGATCGTCAACGACAACACCTTGACGGCTGTCATAAAAAGAATCCGGGGGAAGACTTCTCCCGATCTCATTGTAACCGTCAGAGGCATTGGATACAGGATGGGGTAGAGATGGCATATATGATAATCGCTTGGCTTGCCAGTCTGTTTTTGATTTATTATATGACAAAGCGCCGCATAAGAAGGCGGATTGAGGAGATCGTGCATCTGATCGGGAGGATGAAACGACGGGATTATTCGATTCCGATGAAACAAGATGCGTTTTCCATATTGGAAGACCAAATGTATAAGATTTTTATGGAACTGGTGGAAGAAAAGGAAAAGGCAAGCATACGCGCCAAAAATCAGATCGAATATCTGGAAGATATCGCGCATCAAATCAAGACGCCTATTACGAGCATGCTTTTCAGTATTGAGCTCATCCAAGATTCAAAAGAGGCGGAGGAGGAGCTGCGTCTTTTGAAAAAGCAGCTGCAAAGGCTAAATTCTCTGGCAGACGTCCTGCTGAAACTGTCGAGTCTGGACTCAGGAACAGAGGAGATGAAAAAAGACGAATTTGAGCTGAGGGAGCTGATTGAATATGCCTTGGAGATTGTCGAGATCCCCGGCCGCATCCGGATTTTTCTGGAGGAGTCGATAAGGGGAAAACAAATACGAGGGGATTTTTACTGGCTTTCGGAAGCGCTGATCAATATCCTGAAAAATGCGGCGGATATGCCGAGATGTACGAAGCTTGAGATAGGCTGTGAAGAAAATCCCCTGTACACCTCTTTGTATATTCGGGACGACGCCGGCGGGATAGAAAAGACCAAGCTCCGGAAGATCTTCAGAAGGTTTTACAAAAATCCGGACTCTAAAGGTTTCGGGATCGGTCTTTCCATGGCGAAAAGCATTGTGGAAAAAAATAACGGCGTCATCGAAGTGTCGAATATCCATAAAGGCGCCGAATTCAAAATAAAATTGTATCATGTCACCTGAAAATCACCTTGCTTTGCTAAACTGAGTGTACCAATATGAATCATCCTTTGAATAGGCCGGATCAGGTGATGCGGAGCAGAAAAAAACGGAGAGGCTCTGAAAGTCATGAGACGAAGAGGATCTGCAATTTCAAAAGGAGATTCATACCGCATCAGAAATGAGGAAGGTGAAACAATGGAGATTTTGAAGATCGAAAATCTGACAAAAGAGTACGGAAAGGATGAGAGTCTGGTCCGGGCGGTGGATGACGTCAGTCTGAGCGTAAACCGAGGGGAATTCATAGCCATCGTCGGGCCCAGCGGATCGGGAAAATCCACCCTGCTGCATTTGATCGGGTGTGTCGACAAGCCCACCTCCGGGAGGATACGGATCGACGGGAACGACATATCGAAATTCAGCCCGAAGGAACAGGCTCTGTTCCGAAGGAGAAAGGTGGGCCTTATCTATCAATTTTACAATCTGATTCCGAATCTGACCGTTCGTCACAATATCGAGCTGCCTTTGCGGCTGGATAAAAGAGAGACGGATGAGGACTTTTTCGATGATATCATTGGAAAACTGGGATTAAAGGAAAAATTGGACAGCTTCCCGAGTGAACTTTCCGGAGGACAGCAGCAGAGAGCCGCCATCGCAAGGAGCCTGATCTACAGACCCAGCATCATCCTTGCGGACGAGCCCACCGGAAATTTAGACAGAAAGAATTCCGCGGAAATAGTGGATATTTTGAAGTTTTTCAACAGACAGCTCAATCAGACGATTCTTCTGATCACCCATGATGAGAAAGTCGCACTGCAGGCGAAGAGGATCATTACACTGGTAGATGCAAAGATCGTGGGGGATGAAATCAATGAATAAGAAAAACTTCCCGATTTTTATTTCTGTATGGATCACAAGCATTTTCTTCACGATGATTTTTTATTTTGTATATACCGGTTTGCAGGACAGGTATCAAGGGATCCGGCAGGCGAGCTTTGCGGATGCAAGCCTGGACGTCGGCCTGCCTGCTTCGGATATCGAAAAGCTGCAGGGGATCGACGGCGTAAAAATAGCCGGAGGATTGTCGGAGCAGCGGGAATCCGCGCTTTTCCATGAGTCCATGATCGTCCTTAACTTCCAGGACAGGGGCATCAATGCGATGAGAGAATACTCCGGTCTTCTGGAAGGCAGATTTGCCGAAAATCCGGAAGAAATTGTGGTATCCAAAGATCTCGCCGAAAAATATGGGCTGGATCTGGGAGAGAGCCTTTCCCTTCGCGTGGGCAGAAGGCATTTGGAAGATCAGGAAATCCACCCGACTTCGACATATACGCAGAGAGAATCCTTCAAGGTGCATGAGGAGAAAGCGTACAAAATCGTAGGGATCTATGGCGATATCTATAACAAATACCTCAATTTGAGCTTTGCGACGACCCTGCCGAGAGAAAACGCGGTTTTGCGTACCTATCTGCGGTTTGAAGATTTCGAAGAAGCCTGCAGGAATCAGGACAAAATTAAAAATGAGATTGAGAAGCGGCTCGGCAGGCAGGTGGAGCTTGAGTTTTCAGAGGATCTGATTCATTATTACAGAGTCAGAGTCACCGGGATTGAAGCGGTTATACCGATGGTGGTAAATGGGTTTTCCATTCTTTTTACCGCTGCGCTCTTTATATTCTTCATAAGAAATGTCTTCAAAGTCTGGGGATTTCGAAAAATAAGAGAGCTGTCCATCTACAAATCCATCGGCGCCACCGATCTTCAGATCTATTTTCTTCTCATGAAAGAGGCGGTTTTGATTTCGGTATTGCCGATCTTAGCCGGTCATGGAGCGGGATATCTCATCATGAACGGGATCTACCGCAAAGCGCAGGAAATCAAAATGGCGGACAAGATACAGTCCATGGGATTTTCTCCCGTCCCTTCGACGGCCGCCCTTGCAGCGGCTCTGCTGATCGTCATGGCGGCGGCGATCTCCCCGGCGCGGGCAATCTCCAAAATCGCTATCATTGACGGAATCAAAGGGAATTTCTATTCGAAAAACAGGAAGAGAAAAAAGAATAAAAACCTGTGGAAAGAACTCAGAGACAATAACCGGGTCTCGATCAGGAGCCTGCGCTATATCACGGCGGTCGGCGCCGTCATCATCTCCTGTTTTCTGATTACGGTCGGGATCCACGATTATTATGAGGAGCTGTTTTATTACGAAAGCGCCTACAATATCCATGTGATCTATAATTCCACGGTTCAGGAAACGCCGGAAGCATTACTGGAGATCTTGGATCATCTGCCGAAAGACAGAGCGTATCTTTCCAGAGACAAATATTTCAATGTAAAGCCGGATCTCGAATTTTCGAAAGAGGCGGAAGAGAAGGGAATCAGGGATTGGCTGAAAGAAAATCAGAAAAAAGGAGAAGAAGAGAGGATCGAGGGTAGGCTCATCGGACTGGAGGAAGAGCAGCTGCGTAAACTCGGCGGCAAAAAAGGAGAGTTCCTGCTGCGAAACCTCCTGCAGGACGACCCGAAAGCGCCCTTGTCAAAAGCCCGATATATACCCTATCTAAAAGATCCTTCCGAACTGACGGTCTATCTCAGCGGCGGGGAGCCCGGCAGGAAAATCAAAATAAGCGGTACGATTGTGTCGACGGGGGAGATCGAAGAGGTGCTCAGACCGATGGAAATCCAGATATTCACGGATCTCAAAACCCAGCGCTCACTGATCGAAAACCATGAAAAGGCGAAAGAAGCAAGAGCGAGCTTTGAGCTCAAAGCAAAGGTGGAGGATGCCGATCTGGAGGCTGCGAGGGAGTATATCGCAGATACGATAAAAGCCGGCTCTTCTCTCGATTACCGCTTTACGATCGTCACCGGAGGCGAAATCGCGGAGGATCAGGCGCTGGACAGGAAGGCCTATCTGCTCGTGATCTGCGGCGTCGGGCTGGTCATCCTCCTGCTGAATCTCACAAACGGGTACGCCGCAATCCATATGAGCCTGCTGCATCGGAAAGGAGAGATCGGAAGCCTTTATTCCTGCGGGATGGAGAAAGGCGAGCTGAAACGGCTCTGCCTCAGGGAATTTGTCAGCGAACAATTCAAATCTCTCGGCATAACCGCCGCAGTCAGTTTGTTTGTCATGACGGCAGTCAGTCTGTTTTCCAAGACCCTTTCGATGCAGCTGCTCTTAGCCTATTATCCCTGGCTGTTTTTTGCGGTCTTTGCCGGCTTGGTCTACGGAACGAATATCCTGCTCTACTATCTGGCACTGAACAGGCTGTTGAAACAGCCGGCGATTGAGTTGATACGAAATGAATGAGAAATAATATGAAATCTGCAATGTATGCCAAACACTGTATTCGATAAGCGCTACACCTCGATAAAAGAATTGTTCGATGAACTGGAAGCGGACGGTGAATGATGTTAGAGCTTGTGACGACGACTGCTGATTTATGCAATAGATAAGTCCCGGATGATACTTACAGCTTCCCGTACCGGAACACATTCCGATTTGTTTGGAAAATAAGGGACGTTTGTTTTCACAAATGTTTTTGATTCATGAATTTTAACCATTTTGCGTATTCCAAATCGGCGTTTAGAGTAAAATCTAAACGCTCAGATTGCAGACAAACTTCAAAAATCATTCGCCGGCGCGGACTCTCTTTCGGAAAAATCGGACTTGCTTGCCAGAAATTTCGACCGAGCTCAAAACGGCGTCCTGCCGCTTTCGCTCTAAAATCAGCGTCCTGCTGATTTTTCTGAAATTTCAGCTGCTCGCTCCTCTCGACTTTTTCACGAAAGTTCCTCATCTTCGGCTCATGAATTTTGAAGCTTGTCTGCTTTGTCTTCAGTCTGGGCGTTTAGAGTAAAATCTAAACGCTTTTTTTTGCTCACAAATATTGTCTCATACTGATACCTAATCGAAATGCCGTCCGACAAAATGTACCCCTGATCTGTCATCCGAAATTTCATTGAAAATAGGCTGGAATATCGGATGGAATTTCGAACAGAGTTTAGTATCATAACGCTTCAAACACGCTGATTTTTGGAGTGGCAGCCTATTCAAATGATTCATTTTGTGATATAGTGTTGGCAAAAACAGGAGCGTCATTTGTGAAGTTTGCAATGGGAGAAGAAGATGAAGGCGAATATTATTGGAACTTTTGTAAAAGGCAGGATTGACCGGCCGATTGGAAGTTATCATCCTGAATATCCGAATATCAGGTATCCGATCAATTACGGACATGTGGAAGGGGTGTTCGCAGAGGACGGCGAGGAGCAGGACGTCTATATTTTGGGCTCTGCTCGGCCGCTGGAATCCTTTGAGGGAAGAGTCATAGCGGTATATCACCGCTTTCACGATCATGAAGATAAGTGGATTGTCTCACTGGATGATACCCTTTATTCGGATGAGGATATTTTAGAAAAAATCCGCTTTCAGGAACAATATTTTGAAGGGGAGTTATGGAGGTGAATGAAGTGACAAAGCTCTTCAAGAAGAAATCGGCGATCTTGTTTACGGTGAGCGTCATCTTGATAATCGGCATGTTGGGTAATTGGTTTCCGGTACTCTTTCAGCGGGGTAATCCCATTCCGTATCTATCCGCTGCAATCCGAATCAGCGGCGACAGGCCGTATGTGAGGGTCGATGCGGCAGGTGCGGGCGATATTTATATTTCGAAGAGAGGGAAGGGACAGAGCGATATTTGCGAAGTCCTGTTTCATGACGTCGCTTACAGCAAAGGATATGCGTTTTCCGAGCAGGCCGGAAGCGGATATATCTTTTCAGACGGCACGAATCCATTTGTGATTTCATCCGAGATCTATTTGAAATATTTTATCGTATGGACAGTGCCGGATCGGGCGATGTGAGGACGTCTATTTCTCCTTGATGTTCTTAGATTGGCTCAGTTCGGCAATATAATCCAAGCCGAAAACCTCTATTTCATCCAACACTCTTCGAAATTTGCAGCCCACTGCACTTAAAGAGTATTCGACATGAGGAGGCACTTCAGCAAAAACTTTTCGAGTGATCAATCGGTCCTGTTCCAGCTGCCGTAATTGTCTGGTCAAAACGGTGCGGGTCACATCGGGAATCAGTTTTTCGAGTTCACCGAATCTTTTTTTGCCCGTGCTTAGATGATACAAAACGACAATCGCCCATTTCCCCTGCAAAACTCTTTGAGCAGTAACATAAGGGCATTTATCATAAATATTTGACATATATAACTCCTTAAACGATTTCATAGTATCCTGTGAGATATTATGAACAGGTTGCAGATAAACTTCAAAAATCATTCGTCGGCGCGGACTCTCTTTCGGAAAAATCGGACTTGCTCGCCGGAAATTTTGACCGAGCTCAAAACGGCGTCCTGCCGCTTTCGCTCTAAAATCAGCGTCCTGCTGATTTTTCTGAAATTTCATCGGCTCGTTCCTCTCGATTTTTTCACGAAAGTTCCTCATCTTCGCCTCATGAATTTTGAAATTTGTCTGCTTTGTCTTCAGTCTGTACATAGTATCCTGTGAGATACTATGTATTATAAATGTTCGTACTTCTAAAATCAAGCCTTAGGGAATATAATAGCGGAGAAGGAGTGATGATTTCCCCTGAAATTTGAAAGGAGAAGGACGATGAAAAATGAAGTGATGCAAGTATTTGAAAGGTATACAGAAGCATTGTCAAGAGGAGATCTCGAAGCAGTTTTCGAAACGATGTCGGACAATATCCTATGGCATATGGGAGGCGAAAGTCCTCTTTCCGGTACGGTAATGGGAAAAAAGGCTTTGGGAGAGCGTTTAGGAGAGTTTGTAAAAAGAAGCGACGGCACATTTCGAGTCATAACAAATTGGGCTGCAAGCAACGATTGTTTTGTTGCCGCCAGCGTCGTCTCATTGGCTGAAAGAGGGGATGAAAGACTAAAAAATCCGGGTATGGACTTATTCAAAATAGAAAATGGAAAGATACAGGAAGTATGGACTTTTTCAGAACATCAAGCGGCAGAGGACAAGTTTTGGGATATATGACCATATCAAAGGAAGAGTGCGGGTGAATGAAGCAGGCCTCTGTCCCTCGTGCTTTAAGCGTTGCCGGCTTAGAAAATTCGGAACCGTTATCAGAAGGAATGATCTGAAAGACTCGGGAGAATCCGCTGCCAAATTCCTCTCTGAACCATTTTAATCATTTTATGTATTCTCCGAATCGGTGTTTAGAGTTAAAACCTAAATGCGGGCGAACTGACCCTCATCGGAAGATTGGAGTCCAATCGGTGAGGGTCAGTATTTCTTTTTTGAGGAAATTTTACAGAAAATCGAAAAATCTTCCATAGAATCATAAAAATAGAGTTTTCTATCCCAGAGCGAAGACAAAGTGGACAAGCTTCAAAAGTTATGAGGCGAAGATGAGGAGCTTTCGTAAAAAATCGAGACGAGGGAGCCGATGAAATTTCAGAAAAATCAGCAGGACGCTGATTTTAGCGCGAAAGCGGCAGGATGTCGTTTTGAGCGCGGTCGAAATTTCCGGCGTGCAAGTCCGATTTTTCCGAAAGAGAGTCCGCGCCGGCGAATGATTTTTGAAGTTTGTCTACAATCTGTTTTCTATCCTCCGTTTTGTTCTTGTTTTCGGAACAAATCTATACATTTTGTATTTATTTTTGTTTCAAACTATGCTATACTATTTTCTATCAGGAGGGGATGAATCATGAGAAATGTATTTTTGGTAAGTTATAAGGTAAAGGGCATTAAGGCCTTGGATCGTATGGTATCTCTTTCTTTTTACAAAAAGACGATTACTATGCCCATAGATATTCAAGAGTATAATATCAAGGGAATCTACGGCATGAACGGTTCCGGAAAGTCCGGCATTATCGCTTCTGCAGACATCCTGAAAAATCTCCTCATGGATGAAAACTATCTCAATAACCCTATGGCGCAGAAAAATTTAGATGCGATCATCAATAAGAAAACAGAAGAATTATCCATTGAAGCGGAATTTTTAGTAGAAGCAGAGGAGAAGGCGGTTCTTTACAGCTATGAGGTTGCGCTGAAAAAAAATAGAAGCGGAAGGTACGCTATCAGCATGGAACGGTTATCCTTCAAACCTGCAGCCTCTAAAAGAAAAGACTTTATCCCTTTGGTGGAAGTTAGAGAAGGTAAAATTTTTTGGATGAGTATTTATAGAGACAGCGTGTATAAAGATCGTTTTACACAAGAAACTACAAATCTCTTATCCAATGCTACGGTATCAGCATTATTCGTACAGAAACTATTTATAAAGAAACCGCATTGTCTCGATGAGATAAAAGATAGAGATGAAAAATTTTTCTTTTATAGTTTTATAGCATTGTTCGTATTTGGAAGCAGTATCCATGTCTATATGGATCAATCCGACGATCATACAGATTACCTTTTAAGCGATTTGCTCAATTATCCCTCGGAATCGGATCATGGGGATTCATATACGGATTTCGTTTTGAGAAGTGCCGCCGAAATGGATCGAGGGCTATTGAATCTATTTTCCGCTGGCGAACATTATGTTCCGAAAGAGGCTTATGAGGATTATGTAAAGGCGGTCAGGAAATTACAGGGTTTTATTCAAATTTTCAAATCGGATTTAATTCGGATCGATATCGACCGAAAAGAAGACCGTGAAGGCTATGTATGCAGTCTGATCATGGTGTATGACTCGTATTCCATCAACACGGAATTTGAAAGTACCGGTATTAAAAAACTCATCAAACTGTTTGCTTATCTGCGGAAAATGGTACAAGGTGACATTGTGTTTATCGACGAGTTCGATTCCAACCTGCACGATGTGTATTTATGTGCATTGCTGGAGTATCTGATGGACTACGGCAAGGGACAGCTATGCTTTACAACTCATAATGTCGGATCGATGGATGTATTGAAGAGGCACAAAAAGTCCATTGATTTTTTGTCTGTCGACCGTCAGATTTATCCATGGACAAAGAATGGAAATTATTCTCCTTCAAAGCTTTACAAAAACGGTATGATCGAAGGGTCTCCATTTAATGTGGACTCCATTGATTTTATCGGCGTTTTTGATCGTTTGGATGAGGAGGAGTGATATGGGCAGTTGATTTTTGTCGTTATTCCCTGCCTTTTCGAGGAGAATGGCTCATTCTGAACGGAGGAGTTAACAAAGACTTATCTCATTCGTGGGAAATCAAGGCCCAAAGGTATGCGTATGACTTTCTGATCGTTGACAGTGAGGCGAGCTCTTTCTCAGGAGATCATAAGGATCTATGCAGTTATTACTGTTATGGAAAGGATATCCTGTCTCCTGCAGATGGGACGATCATACGGATCTATGACAGATGTAAAGACAGCAAAATCATGAAAAAGCAAGCAACAGACCCGTTCATCAGAGATATTAGGGGAAATTATATCCTGATACAACATACAGAGAAGGAGTATTCCGTATTGGCCCATTTGGAACCGGGAAGCATTTTAGTGAAAGAAGGAGAGAGGGTACAAAGATTCCAGAAAATTGCGGAATGCGGAAATTCCGGAAATACATCCGAACCTCATCTGCATTTTCAGATCCAAAATGGAAAAAGCTTTTTTTATTCGGAGGGAAAGAAAATACGGTTTGAAGATATATATCAGCGCGATCAGGAGAACTATCAAAAAATTGATCCGCGAAAAATTGTAAAAGAGAAAAAACGATATTGGAGAAAATTATGTCCACAGAGGAATGGCGGTAAAGAATAAGGTGGCGGAGGTATGAAAATGATTTTGCACTGTATGAAGAAATCTGCATGGGAAGATAGAAAAGAAAAAGAGTTTTGGGGCGATGAAAATTTGGAAGCGGAGGGTTTTATTCATTGTTCGACCCCCGAATTGTTTTGGAGAGTCGCGCCTAATTTTCTGGATACAGATGAAGAATTTGTGCTTGTCTGTATTGATGAAAAGAAGTTGACGTCGGAGGTGCGCTTTGAAGATGGAGATCATTGCGGTCGGTACTATCCTCATGTATATGGGTTGATTAACAAGAGCGCGGTTATGCAAGTGTTGCCTTTCCAAAAAGATAAATCAGGAAATTATATAAAAAATAAAGAATTATTAGAGTACGAGGATCAATAAATTATGAATGAGGAAGTAAGAGCAAATGCCGATACTTCCTCTTTTTATGTCCCTAAATAAGGTCAGGGGTTTCAGTATCAGGATACGATCCGCGTCTTCTGCCGGAATTTTTCTTTTACGAGGCGGATGAATTCTTTATGTGTCGGGTAGAGATATTTTCCTTTGTGGTGACAGACTTGAAGGTAGAAGCTGAGGGAAAAATCCGGTACTTTGAGAATTTGGATCTCTTCGCTCTCGCGCTGGAGCAGATAATCCGGAAGCAGGGAAACGCCGAGGTTTCGTCTGACCATATCGATGATGATGCGGGGACAGTGGGAGTTGATATTGGAATAGATCGACTGATCGCGTTTTTTGATGATTGCCTCGAATTTTTTCTGAAGGAAGGTGTCGGCTCCCGTCAGGATGATTCGATGCCGGAGGACTTCGCTGAGACAGACCTCCGGCTTTTCGGCAAGGGGATGATCCGACGAGCAGAAGAAGCGGGCCCTTACTTTTTGTTTGCCGAGGACGCAGATATCGTCGTCGGTGATCGGCATTCCCATGACGATGGCGATATCAATTTCGTTCTTGCGAAGCAGATTGAGCAGACGGCCGGTGATATCTTGGACGATCTCGATCTGAATGTCGGGATAGGTCTCGCTGAATCCTCCGATGGTATCGAGGATGAAGGAGGTCATGATTGATTCGACGGCGCCGATGCAGATGCGGATATTTTCCGCCTCGCCCTCTCTGAGATCGGCGCGGATCTTTTCTTCCAGCTCGATCACTTGATAGGCGTACTCCAAAAGCAGCGCCCCTTTTGCAGTCAGGAAGACCTTATTGGCGATGAGGTCGAACAGAGGGAAGTCAAACTCCTGCTCGAGTGCGCGGATATGCGTGCTGACGGTCGACTGCGCATAGCCTAATTTTTCCGCTGCCCTCGTATAGCTGCCCATTTCAGCAACAGCAATGAAACTCATTAGCGTTCGAAACTCCATTTCGAGACACATCCTTTCAATGCTACTGATTCCAATGTTATCAAAAAAACCGATGACCGATATCCAATTTATTCGTTACTCAAAATTATATCCATGTCGTATAATGAAGTCAATAGCAAACGATTTCACATGGGGAAAGCAAAAATCGAATTCCTGGTGATAGAGAAAACCATGGACCCGGGCAGAGCGGAAGGTATTGTGAGAAGGCTTTCGGCGATGGTTTTTCTATTTCATATATGGCCGCAGGGGAGAATCTTCCGCGGTGGTTTCAAGATTTCGTACAGTTCGAAGGATTGAAGGAGGTATGGCAGATGAAAGAAAAGAAAAAGCCAAGTTTTATGTATTCACTGGTCACGATGGTGCTGGTGTTTTCCGTGATCATGGTGCCGTCTTTGGCTTGGGGATCGAAGATCAACGCTTTGTTTCTGATCTCCTGGATCGTAGCGATGATCATGTGTATGGGGACGGGAACTACATATAAGGAGATTCAAAAAGGAATTGTAGACAACTGTTCTCGAGCGATTGTTCCGGCGATGATTATCCTCTGTGTGGGAGCCCTCGTAGGAACTTGGAACGCTTCGGGCACCGTGCCGATGGTCATCCGTTTCGGGGTGCGCTCCGTATCGCCGAATCTTTTTCTGATGACGGCTTTTTTGCTCTGTGCGACGACGGCTCTGATTACGGGAACTTCCTGGGGGACTTTCGGTACGGCGGGACTTGCTCTTGCGGGTATCGGGATCAGCCTGAATGTCAATCCCGTTTTGACGGCAGGGGCCTGTTGCGGGGGAGCTTTTTTCGGAGACACGATCTCTCCGGTCTCGGACAGCCCCAACCTTGCCTCGGCGGTGTCCGGCGTCGATCTGTTCAAAGGGATCCGTCATCAGGCGAAGGTGACGGTCACATCCGCAGTGATATGCTGCATCCTCTACTACTTTCTCGGTATGAAATACGGCGAGGGGAATGTCAATACCGATCTCATCCATGAGATCGTCGATACGATTGGAAGGGAGTTTCACACGGGATTCATCACTTTGCTTCCGATGATCTTCGTCATCGTCCTGCTTGCCGGGAAGGTTCCCTCGATTCCGGCGATTTTGGGAGGAGCGATCTTCGGAGGCGTGATTGCCTGTCTCTATCAGGGAGACTCTCTTCCTGATGTCATTTCTTATTTCTGGAGCGGATACAAAATTGAAAGCGGGGTCGAGTTTGTCGACAAGCTTCTCAACAGGGGAGGCGTGACGAGTATGTCCGGAACCGCCGTGATGTTCCTCTTCGCCTTCGGTCTCTTCGGTATCCTCAATTCCGCAGGCATCGTCGACGCTTTTGTCGAGCCGATGACTTCCAAACTCAATTCCAAGCTTTCGCTGGTCCTTGCAGCGGTCGCCTTCGGTATTTTCGGAGCGGTGGTCGGCGCGTCGATGAATTTCGCCTATGCTTTTGCAGGAAGCATTATGGCGCCGGTATTTGAGAAGAAGCGGCTGCAGAAGAAGAATCTCATGCGCGCTCTGGGGGTGGGCTGTACGGCTATGGCGGTCATCGTCCCCTGGAGTCTGAGTTCGTCGGTAGCGGTCGAGTTTCTCGGAGTCAAGCCTTTGGAGCTTGTGCCCTATAATTTCTTCCTTATGGTGACGCCGATCGTTCTGATCCTCATGACGCTGTTCGGAAGGGACACCAAATGGCTCAGTGAGGTTTCTGAGGAAGAGCGTCAGGAAGAACTGGAAGGTATATAGGAAGGAGAGAAGGATATGAAGGATAAAGTGATGAGCCTTCAGGAGGCGGTCTCCCGTTTTGTTCATGACGGGGATATGATCGCTTTCGGGGGATTTTCCACCAACCGGCGCCCGTATGGTCTCGTCAGAGAGATCATTCGTCAGGGAAAAAAGGATCTTTATATAGAGAGCGGCGCCGCAGGGGGAGATGTGGACCTGCTGATCGGCGCTCATCTCGTCAAGGCGATCAATATCAGCTATATTGCAAATTCAGGATTTACGATGGTCAGCAGGAGATTTCGGGAGGCGATAGAAAAGGGAGAACTTCCGGCGGAAGATTACTCTCTGGACGTGCAGACAATCGCCTACCACGGCGCGGCTCTCGGCCTGCCCTATGTGCCGGTCAAGAATATGCTCGGCTCGGATCTCGTGCACAGATGGGGGATCAGCGAAGCGCAGAGAGAGAAGTTTCCGAAGCTTCCGAGGAAAAAGTTCGTCATCATGGAAGATCCCTTCGAGGAGGGAAGCCTGCTCTGTCTCGTGCCGACTCCTAAGATCGATGTCGCTCTCATCCATGTTCAGAAAGCCTCACCGGACGGTATCTGCATCATAGAGGGTGCGGGATTTCAGGATGTGGACATCGCGATGGCGGCGAAGCATACTCTGGTGACTTGCGAGGAGCTTGTATCTGATGAGGAGATGCGCTCGCATCCTCAGTCCAATACGCTGCCGGGACTTTGCGTGGAGGCGGTGATTCCTCTTGCCTACGGAGCCCATCCGTCGCAGTGCTTCGGATATTATGATTATGACCCGCAGGCGATGATCGCCTATGACAAGGCCAGCAGGACGCAGGAATCCTTTGATCGGTTTGTGCAGGAATATGTTCAGGTCTCACATGAAGAGTATCTGCTGAAGATCGGTCGGGAGCATCTGCGCGGGCTTGCTGTCGATAAGGAAGCCGGTTATGCCAAAGGGCTGAAGAGAAAGGGGTGATCAGGATGAAATATACGGGAAAGCAGCTGATGGCGGTCGCTCTTGCACAGGAGATCGAGGACGGCAAGACCTATATCATCGGGACGGGGTTGCCGCTGATCGGTGCGAGTCTTGCAAAGAATACCTCCGCGCCGAACGCCAGACTGCTGTTTGAAACGGGGATATTGGAAGGCAGTCCGCAGGAGGTTCCCACGAGTGTATCGGATCTTCGGCTCAACCATGAAGCTTCGATCCTCTGGCCCCAGTATCGGTATTTCGGTTTTCAGACGATTGCAGCGGCGAGAGGCTTGATAGAAGCCGGATTTTTGGGAGGAGCGCAGATCGACCCTTACGGAAATCTCAATTCGACGACAATCGGAGAGTATGCGCATCCGCAGACGAGATTTTCAGGCTCGGGAGGGGCAAACGGGATCGCGACCTACTGCGACACGATCATCATCATGAAGCATGAGAAGCGAAGATTTGTCGAAAAAGTCGACTATTGCACCAGTCCCGGATGGATCGACGGACCGGAGGGAAGAAAAAAAGCGGGTCTGGATCCAAACAGGGGACCGAGGACTGTCGTCACCCAGTATGGAGTCTTCAAATTCGGCGCCGACAAGAGAATGTATCTTCACAAGATCTTTCCGGGGGTCAGCGCGGAGGAAGTAAGGGAGAATACGGGATTCGACATCAACGTCTCGAAGGCCGTCCTTTACGAGGATCCCGGTGAGGAGATCCTGAAGGTGCTTCTCGAAAAAGTCGATCCGGAAAGGCTGATGGTCTAAGTGGAGACCGTCGGATCGTCCTGAAAAGTTCATAGATTTTTGCAGAGCAGGGAGGTGTTCTTGTGAACAAGATCGAGATCAACAGGAAATGGTGCAAAAAATGTAAGATCTGCATGACTTTTTGTCCGAAGGACGTCTTCGACAAAGAGGCGGAACGGCCGGAAGTCGTAAGACCTGAGGATTGCATCGGCTGTATGCTTTGTGAAATGCGCTGTCCGGACTTTGCAGTGACAGTGGAAAAAGGAGGGAAGTAGAGTGGGCGAGTATCGTTTTATGCAGGGAAATGCGGCGATGACGGAAGGTGCAATCGCTGCAGGCGCAAGGTTTTATGCGGGATATCCGATCACTCCGTCCAGTGAGGTCGCGGAGACTGCATCGATCCGTCTTCCTCAGGTCGGCGGAGTCTATATCCAGATGGAGGATGAGATCGGCTCGATGGGAGCTCTGATCGGCGCTTCCTGTTCTGGAAAAAAATCTTTTACGGCGACCAGCGGTCCCGGAATCAGTCTGATGTCCGAGAATCTCGGTCTCGCGATCATGGGGGAAGTCCCCTGCGTGCTGATCGACGTGCAGCGCTCCGGTCCGAGTACCGGTCTTGCGACCAAGCCGGCGCAGGGCGATATCATGCAGGCGAGATGGGGGACGCACGGAGACCATGCGATGATTGCGATCAGCCCTTCCACGGTGCAGGACTGTTTCGATCTGATGGTGACGGCTTTCAATATGGCGGAAAAATATCGAACTCCGGTGTTTTTCCTTGCCGACGAGATCGTCGGCCACCTCAGAGAGCAGGTGATCATCCGGAGTCCGGAAGAGATCGAAGTGATCGACAGAGATGTTCCCACCTGCGCGCCTAAGGACTACAAGCCCTACGATCACAGTGAAGGTCTTGCGCCACTGGCAGCTTACGGCGGCAAATATATCTTCAAGATCAACGGAAGTATGCATGACGAGATGGGAAGGCCCTGTGCGAGACCGGAAAATGCAGACCGGATCATACGGCATCTGAGCGACAAGATCGAGAGCGATGTCGAAAATATCACGATCACGAGAAAGTACAGGCTGGAGGACGCCGATATCGTCATCGTTACTTATGGAGGAGTCGCAAGATCCGCACTCTCCGCAATGGAACAGGCGAGAGCGCAGGGATACAAGGTCGGCGTGCTTCAAGTCGTCACGGTATGGCCGGTGCCTGACAGAGAGCTGCGCGAAGTCCTTGCGGCGGCAAAGGCGATCATCGTGCCGGAGCTGAATCTGGGTCAATACATCGACGAGGTTCTCAAGAGAAATGAAAGAAATATTCCCGTGATCGGGATTAACAGGGTGGACAGCCATCCGATCATACCCACTGAAATCGTGGAAAAGATTAAGGCGGTGAGCTTGAATGTATAGAGAATTTCTGTTGGAAGAAAAACTGCCCCTGTTCTGGTGTGCGGGCTGCGGAAACGGTGTCGTCCTGCAGGCGATCCTGAAAAATATCGACAAGATGGGCTGGACGAAAGAAAATACGGTCATTGCGACCGGTATCGGCTGCTGGGGAAAAGCGGATGACTATGTGACGACAAACAGCTTCCACGGGACTCACGGAAGGGCGCTTTCCGTGTCTACCGGAATCAAACTGGCGAATCCGAGCCTCAATGTGGTCACGCTGATGGGCGACGGCGACGGTATCACCATCGGAGGAAATCATCTGATCCATGCGGCGAGAAGAAATGTGGATCTGACGGCAATCATGGTGAACAACCTCAACTACGGTATGACCGGAGGTCAGTACTCCGCGACGACACCGAAGGACTCCATCACGAAAACCTCGCCTTACGGTCATGTGGAGCAGGGCTTTGACGTCTGTAAAGTGCTTGCGGCCTGCGGGGCTCCGTATGTGGCGAGAACGACGACCTTCGATGTCATTCAGCTGCACAAGATGGTCAATGAAGCCTTCCATAAGAAAGGGTTCTCACTGATCGAAGTGATCGCTCCCTGTCCGACCCATTACGGACGTTCCAACCGTATCGGAGACGCACCGCAGATGCTGCAGTGGATCAAAGAGCATACAGTCTCGAAAGAAAAGGCGGAGAGAATGTCCGAGAGCGAGCTGGAGGGGAAATTCGTCACGGGTGTATTCGTAAACCGCGAGCAGGAAGACTACAGTACCTTGTATCAGAAGGTCATAGATGGACTGGGAGGAGGGCATTAGGATGAGTCAAAAAGAGATTACGATAAGCGGAGTAGGCGGTCAGGGACTGATCCTGAGCGGAACTTTGATCGCGGAAGCCGCAGCGATTATCGACAGGAAAAAAGCGACGCTGTCTTCGGAGTACGGCGTTGAGACGAGGGGGACTTTCGCAAAATCCGATGTGATCGTCAGCGACGAGGAGATCTATTTTCCCAATGTGACCAAACCGGACTTCATCATCTGCCTCCATCAGATCGCCTATGAGCGTTATCTGGGCAAGGTGGAAGAAGGCACGGTGCTGATCTATGACTCCGGTGAGGTAACGCCGAAAGAAGGCAATAAAGGCAAGGAAGTCAGCGTCGATATCACCGCGATGGCGAAAGAGCTGGGAGAACCTGCGACAGCGAACATCATCACAATCGGTCTGATCGTCGGTGCTGCGGAGGTCATCAGCACGGAGGCGGCGAAAGCGAAGATCGCCGAATTTCTCGGCGGCAAGGGACAGTCGGTCGTCGATCTGAATCTGCGCGCTTTTGATATGGGGTATGAAAAAGGAAAACAACTGGAGGTGTAGATATGAGGTTAGCGGAAAGAGTATCCAGACTGCCGGCTTCGGGAATCCGCAAGATGTTCACCTTGGCGGAAAAGTATGAGAATACGATCAATCTCTGCATCGGAGAGCCCGGTTTTCCGACTCCGGGGCACATCATCGAAGCGAATGACAGGGCGCTGAAAGCGGGATTCACGAAATACGTCGCCAATGCGGGCTATATGCCGCTGCGAAAGGCGATTGCGGAAAAGATGAACAGAGAGAGCGGTTTTGATGTCAGACCGGAAAACGTCATCGTGACCTTTGGGGCGGGACAGTCGCTGATGTCGCTGATGCAGGCTCTTCTTAACGAGGGCGACGAGATCCTTGTGCCCAATCCCTGCTTTTCCAACTATATGGGCTATATCTCTCTGGCGGATGCAGTGCCTGTGATGGTGCCTACCTATGAAGAAGACAAATTTCATATCAAGGCCTCCGTCATCGAAAAATACATCACGAAAAAAAGCAAGATCCTGATCATCAACACGCCCTGCAATCCGACGGGAGCCGTGACGCCGAAGGAGGAGCTGGAAAAGATCGCCGAGCTCGCCAAAAAATACGACCTGACCGTCATATCGGATGAGCCCTATGAGTATCTGCTCTTCGATGACAATCAGCATATCAGCATCGGTTCTCTGCCGGGGATGTTCGAGCGGACGGCGACGGTCAACAGTTTCTCCAAAACCTATGCGATGACCGGATGGCGTATCGGCTATACCGTCGCGCCGGAAGAGCTGATCAGGGCGATGACCCTGCTGCAGGGGAGTCTCTCGGCGAATGTCACTTCCGCAGTGCAGGTGGCTGCGATTGAAGCGATCACGGGACCGCAGGAATGTGTCGGAGAGATGGTCAGGCAGTACAAAGAGAGCCGGGATCTGCTGATCGAAAGGCTCAACCGCATCAAGGGATTCTCCTGCATCATGCCGGAAGGCGCTTTCTACGCCTTTGCCAATATCAAGGAGACCGGCATGTCTTCAGAAGAGCTCGCCATCAAGATGCTTGACGAAGTGCAGGTCGTCGTCACTCCGGGGGTTGCTTTCGGGCCGGACGGAGAAGGCTTCATCCGCTTCTCCTTTGCCGCGAGCATTGAAAATATTAAAGCGGCTCTCGACAGAATGGAAAAATACTTCGGAACGAAATAAGCTCTGCGTTGTTAAGGCAAAGAATCGGAGAAGAGGTGTCTTATGTCAGCTTGGACGATTATAGGGATATTGCTCGTGCTCCTGCTGATCATCGGGATCGGGGCATATTCCGGAAGGAAAATTAAAGACTCCGGGGATTTCATCACCGGCGGAGGGAAGGTCAATGCGTGGATCGTCTGCGGGGCGATCATGGGAGCCCTCGTCAGCAGTCAGGCGACGATAGGAACCGCCCAGCTCGCTTTTCACTTCGGCCTCTCCGCCTGGTGGTTCACCTTGGGCTCGGGCTTCGGCTGTCTGGTTCTCGGGCTCTGCTATGGACTGCCTTTGCGCAGGAGCGGCGCAGTAACGGAGATGCAGATCATTTCAGGGGAATACGGAGCCCTTTCCGGCAGTCTGAGCTCGATTCTCTGCTGTATCGGCATCTTCCTGAGCGTGCTCGCTCAGATGATCGCCTGCATCGGTCTGGCGACCGCCTTGATCCCGGGGATGTCCGTTCCTGCGGCGGCGCTGCTTTCGATGGGACTGATGTGTTTTTATGTCGTCTTCGGCGGGACCTGGGGCGCGGGAATGGGCGGTGTGCTCAAACTCATCCTGCTTTACGGCGCCTCCCTCGTCGGGATGATCTATACCCTGAAGGTTTTTGGCGATCCCTCGGGGATTTCAAAAGCTGTGCATATGGTTTTTCAAAATACGAACCTCGGAGCGATCCAGCAGGAGATCGGTCTAAGCGCGCTCAGCGGCGGCGAGGCGATCAAAAGTCGTTTTTTCAGTCTCGTCTCCCGAGGACCGATGAAAGATATCGGTTCGGGGCTGTCTCTGCTGTTCGGGGTCATCTGTACCCAGACCTACGCCCAGGCGATACTCAGCGCGAAGTCCGACTATGAAGCCAAAAAAGGCGCTCTGCTGGCCGCCTTTCTGATCCCCCCGATCGGGGTCGCGGGAATTTTGATCGGACTGTTCATGAGAACGAATTACCTGCTGCAGAGTGAAGTGCAGGCACTGGCGGCAAAGGGGCTTCCCGTGCCGCAGCTGCCGGTGCTCGAAGGGACGATACAGGTCTTTCCGACCTTTGTGCTCAACCACCTCCACCCGCTTCTGGCGGGGATCATCCTCGGGACTCTCTTCATATCTGTCGTTGGAGGAGGAGCCGGCCTGTCTCTGGGTATGGCGACGATCATCGTCAAAGATATTTATAAGCGTTTTTTCAAGAAGATGAGCCAAGCGAGGTATGAACTGGCATCGACTCGGCTAACCATCGTTGCGATCCTTGGGATCGCCGCTCTGGTCGCATCCTCGGTCAAAGGCACGATCATCAACGACTTCGGGTTTTTGTCCATGGGTCTTCGGGGGGCTGTCGTCTTCGTCCCTCTGAGCGGAGCTCTGTGGCTTAAGGGAAGGATCAAACCGAAATTTATTCTCGCCTCCATCCTCGTCGCACCCCTTGCGGTCATTGGAGCAAAATTGATGAAAGCGAAGATCGATCCTCTGTTTGTCGGGATCTTTGTCTCCTTCCTGTTCGCTTTTGCGGGCCTTCAAAAAAACAAACCGGCCTCTTCCGGAAGAGGAGGGAGTAGGAAACATTGAAAACGGAGTGATTTCGAATGGACGAACCGCCGATTCAAGCAGCGGTTCGTTTTTTGAGGAGCATATTCCATCGGTGATTTCTTGGGTTCCAGACGAATCTCGTCGGTAGAGTCGAAGCCTATGGAGCTGCTTCAGGCAGGTGAAACGAAAAGTATTGATCGGGTCAGAGTCAGTGTCAATCGCTCGGTGGATAAATGCAAAAGTCAGTTGAGGTTTATATCGGATCAATTATGGTAGGCTTTGAATGCGGCGGCAGAAACGGAAAGAGCCGGACTGATTCAGTCCGGCTCCGGATATTGCTGCAGAATATTGAAAAAATCATCGAAATGCGAGAGAAAAAGATCCGTGAGGCGAGGGTCGAACTGCCGGCCTTTTTCCGAGAGGAACTCCTCATAGATCGCCTTTCTGTCCCAAGCCTCCTTATAAGGTCGCCTGTTTGCAAGAGCGTCGAAAACATCGCAGATCGAGGTGATGCGTGCATAGAGGCTGATCTCTTCTCCGGAGAGTCCCTGCGGATAGCCTTTTCCGTCGTAGCGTTCGTGATGCTGATGAGCGATCATATCGGCGACCTTAAGGAGTTTGCGCTGCATTGAACCGAGGATGCGGTGGCCGATTTTTGTATGGCGCTTCATCGAAAGGTACTCCTCTTCCGTCAGTTTGTCCGGTTTGTTGAGGATCGCATCCTCAATGCCGACCTTGCCGAGGTCGTGAAGGGGCGAAGCAAGGCGAAGGAGATGAACCTCATTCGGCGGAAGCTCCGCCAGCTCCCCGAGGTAGGCAGCCATCGCCGAGACGCGGCGCACATGCATTCCGGTGTCTTTCGAGCGGCTCTCACCGAGCTCGGCGAGCAGAAAGACGATATCGTTCTGGGTCTGTATCAGTTCTTCTTCAAAGAAGAAAGAGGTCAGCGCTTCTTCGCAGTAGAGGGCGACAAAGATCATCATCTCCATATCCTCGTCGTCGAAATGACCGCCGCCAAGTTTATTGATGACCTGGAGCGCGCCGTAGACGGTATTGTCGGAATGTTTCAGAGGAACATAGACCGAGGAGCGGATCGAAAAACCCGTTACTTTCTCAATCTTCGGATCGTAATAAGGATCTTTTGTATAGTCGTTGACAAGGCGGGTCTCTCCGCTGCGGATCACCTGACCGATGATCCCGTCGAAGGCGTCGACTTCGCAGTAACCGATGTCTTCGGACACCTGAGAAAAGATCTTTCCCTTTTCCTGATCATAAAGCCAGAAGATGCAGCGTTCGACCTCCATCAATTCTCGGGAGAGATCCGACATCAGACGGATATACTCCTGCATCGGCGGGCGGTATTTTTCGATTTTTTTCAGATATTTGCAAAGGATTTGAAACTGTCTTTTGTAACGATCCATAGATCGCCTCCTTGGTTCTGCCGAAGTTTTTTCTGTTACAGGCGGTCGATCTTGACTGCGGTCTTCAGTGCGATCTCCATCATATCCTTGAAGGTGGACTGTCTCTCTTCCGCGGAAGTCGCTTCTCCGGTGACGAGGGAGTCGGACACCGTCAGTATGCCGAGAGCGCGTCTGCCGGCTTTGGCGGCCTCGGTGTAGAGCGCCGTACACTCCATTTCGACGGCCAGAGCGCCGAACTCCTGAAACATCTTGTGGGCTGCGGTCTCGTCATAGAAGAGATCGGCGCAGAGGATATTGCCGACATGGACTGTTTTGCCCATCTCTTTTGCGGTCTCATAGGCGGTGAGCAGAAGGTCGAAATCCGCGGTCGGAGCGAAGTCCATGCCTCGGAAGCGGTTTTTGTTGATTGCGGAAGTCGTCGAAACCGCCGATCCGAGGATGACGTCGCGGATCCCGCATTTAGCCTGCAGAGAGCCGCAGGTACCGACGCGGATCAGGTTCTGTACATCATATTCATGAATCAGCTCATGGGCATAGATCCCGATAGAGGGCACGCCCATCCCCGAGCCCTGCACCGAGACGGCGACCCCTTCATAGGTTCCCGTGAACCCGTACATTCCCCGCACTTCGTTATAGCATTTTGCATCCTTGAGAAAGGTCTCGGCGATAAATTTCGCGCGGAGAGGATCTCCGGGCATCAGAACGGTTTTCGCGATTTCTCCTTTTTTTGCACCGATATGGATTGACATGATATTTTCCTCCTTTTATCCTTATATATTGAAAACGGTTGATTGTATTCATTATAATAGGAAATGAGACTCTTGGCAATAACCTGTTGGGAGAGGTGCTACAGTGGACAAAAAGCGGAGGGGAAAAAGGTTTGGGGCGTGACGATTGACGACAGCCGGTATGAGGAGATGAGTGCGGAAGAGGTCGTCTCCTCGCTGAGATCCTTCAGAGTGAGGTTCACAGTGCGGATTGTGACGCCGAAAGACAGGGAGCTCCGGGAATACATCTCTCTGTTTCAAAAGATCCATCAGGCGGCGGACATCATGGCGGAGCCGGTGGTTTTTTATGTGTCCGCAAGAATTGGTTTGTATACGGAAAAGTATCCACTATTCAGCGTATCAGTTACACATAATAGCGAAACACTATTTAGTGAAATTTCTTCGCTCTGTGGCAACCATTTTCACAGAAACCACAACGACCGACTACTGCTTAACAAATGAAGCTGTACGGAGCATCAAGTGTTTCAAAATAGATTTAATATCTCTGTAAATAAATATTAAGTTTGATTATGCGAACTTTTTGTTTGTAATCGTATTGCTTTTTCTTAACTGCGTGGTATAATTAATGACGCCAAGGAGGCGATCATGTGGCTGTTACCTATACAAAATTATGGAAGTTACTTTTGGACAAAAAAATGAAAAGAACCGATCTGAAGGATATAGCTGGTATAAGCAGCAGTACGCTTGCAAAGTTGGGCAAAGATGAGTATGTTTCGCTTGAAAGTATTGAAAAAATATGTTGTGCGTTAGGTTGTAATATTGATCAGGTAGTTGATGTAATCGACCATACGCAAGATGAGGACCGCAATGGGAAATGTTGAAAATAAATTAAGAGTTGAAGATTCTTCTATTCATGATTGGTATCGATTCGTTTTATCGTTCCCTCCGCATTTAGTTCAACAGTATTTGGAAGCTTTTAGCGCCGATCAGATATCTTTTGTTTTGGATCCCTTTTGCGGTACGGGAACTACTAATGTTGAGTGCAAAAAGCGCGGAATTTCTTCCTGGGGTATAGAAGCAAGTCCTCTGACTCATTTTGCAAGCAAGACAAAATGTGTATGGGCGGAAGACGCCTCGAACTTTTTGCACACGGCAAAACAAATTGCATTGGTAGCAACACGGACGATAAATTCGTTATCAAAACCGAGGACGCTTTCCGAGGAACAGATGTCTCTAATTTTGAAAAATTCTATCTGTGACCAACCATTGAGCAGCACATTGGTATTGAGAGATTCCATTCGTGCAGTAAATTCCCCTTACGAGGATTATTACTTACTTGCATTGGCAAAACACATCGTCTATTCATACAGTAACTTGAAATTCGGATCTGAGGTAGGGATAAGCCGAAAGAAGAAAGAATATGTTGATGTAGTTGAAATATGGCTTTCAGAGATTGAGAAAATGATATCAAGCAAGGGTTCATTCGTTCAAATTCAAAAAATGTTTATCGCAGTGATAATGACGCTCAATACATATCAAAGATTGAATTGATAAACGAGTTGAGTAATGAAATAGAAGAACGGCGTTTAGAACTGGGAAAGACGTCCGGTTTTGAAAAGTTATACGCTTCTGTTGTAAAACAGTATTTTGGAGGGATGGCGAGGCACCTCTCTGAATTAAAACCGTATCTTCGCACCGGTGCGTCACTTGCTTATGTAGTTGGAGATCAGGCGTCATACTTCCAGATTCCAATCCGCACTTCCGTTCTTCTCGGCGAAGTTGCGGAGAGTGTCGGCGGATATAAAGTGGATCGAATTGATACTTTTAGAAAGCGTTTTGCTACGGCTACGGAAATGTGGCTTAACGAGGACGTCTTAATTTTGAAATATAAAGGAGATTGACATGGCAAAGCATGATGATATTATCAGCGGAATATTCTTTGACCGATATGAAGCTGGCGTAACTTCTGTTCGATTTGAGCGTAATGACTTGGCAGTGAAAGCACATCAGTTGAAAATTGCTGTCCCCCAAAATTTGGGAGATATTATTTATTCCTACAAGTATCGCAAAAGGTTACCTCAGGAAATAATTGAAACCGCACCGGAAGGTTTTTATTGGCGCATAAAAAATGTCGGTATAGCTCAGCACGAATTTGTTCTTACGCAAGGTGCTGAATTCGTTGAAATTGATACAATGTTGGCAACAACAAAAATCCCGGACGGAACGCCAAGCATAGTGAGAAAATATAGCATTTCAGACGAACAAGCACTGCTGGCAATAGTGAGGTACAATCGGCTGATTGATATATTTTTGGGCGTTACCTGCTATTCACTTCAAAATCATTTACGCACAACGGTGACTGGAATCGGTCAAGTTGAAACGGATGAAATCTATGTTGGCATTGATAAGGCTGGGCAACAATTTATTTTTCCGGTACAGGCCAAAGGCGGTACAGACAAGCTTGGAATTTCACAGATAGAGCAAGACCTTGCTCTATGTGCAGAGAAATATCCTGAACTGATTTGTCGCTCTATTGCCTGCCAGTTTATCACTCGTGATATTGTGGCAATGTTTGAATTTGCGATTGAAGAACAGCGAATTGTAAAAGTAAATGAGCGGCATTACAAGATCGTAGAAGCCTCTGAAATAAGCGGTGACGATTTGCGCGCATATAGCCTTCATATCTGATATATGCGTCAGGCACAATTAAAAAACAGTACCAAAATTCTATTCAGGCAGTTGCCCCGCCGAAGGAGGATCACGATATGTTAAGGGCAACCGGCAAACTTCATTTGCTCGTCCCATCGTGTCAGCAAGGACAAGTGCAGCGGACATTATATCCGTGCCGTCGTGTTGGAGCAGCTCGTCTGGAAGAACATCCAGGAGGATATATCAGCGATCACCTGCCATGAGGCGTACTTCCGTTCCGAAATGGAGAAAAGTTCCGTATGCAGAGCAGAGGAATCGCTGTGGTTGTATAGAAAGCGACTGACACAGGCTGAGAAGTGAAGAGGAGAACTTGACCTTCATTTGAATTTACGAAGATAATGTAGTCGATTGAATTTTATTGTCTTACCAGCAGGGACGCTCGGTCCCGCAGTCTTATGTTCCGCAGTATGTGCGGTAGTTTTCCATGGATGCCTTCGGCAGATCCTGATATTTTCTGAGGTTCGGGTCATAGGCATAGGGACGGCGCAGGACATCCAGCAGTTCGGTGAAGGGATGAAGATTGCCTTCCAGAGCTTTTTCAAGGACTTCTTCCACGCGGAAGTTTCGTGGGATGACAAAGGGATTGACGGACCGCATCAGGACAGCCTCTTGATTCTCATCTTCATTTCGGATGGAAAGAGCCTCTCGCCATTTCTCTTTCCACTCTCGGAATCTTCGGTCGGAAAAGAGCTGCTCCGTGCCTTCCGGTGGATGTTCCTCCTCTTTGCCGAGCTCTTGTGTCAGTCTTATGAAAGTGTTGGTATAGTCGGCCTTCTGTTCCTGCATCAGGGAAAGGAGATCTCGGATCAGTGTTTCGGAGACCGGATCTGCGCGGAAAAATCCGATCTTTTTGGAAAATCCTTCCTGCAGAGCGGTCTGAAATGTTTCTTTGAAGGTCTCCACCTCTGCCGTAGCTGCCGCAAGGGCCTTTTGCGGTTCTTCGTCAAGGAGAGGGAGCAGAGTCTCCGCAAAGCGGGCGAGGTTCCACTGTCCGATGGCGGGCTGATTTTCGTAGCGGTATCTGCCGAAACGGTCGATAGAGCTGAAGACGGTCGAAGGATCATAGCTGTCCATGAAGGCGCAGGGGCCGTAGTCGATCGTCTCGCCGGAGATCGTCATATTGTCCGTATTCATCACGCCGTGAATGAAGCCGATAAGCTGCCATTTTGCAATCAGTTTCGCCTGTCTCTCGATGACTCTTCGGAGGAAGAGAAGGTATTTCTCCGATCCTTGCGCGGCAAGATCGGGGTCATGTCTTTCAATCGCGTAGTCTGCGAGTCGCCGGATGTCTTCTCGGCTTCCCATCGCTGCAAACTCAAAGGTTCCGACCCGGAGATGGCTTTCGGCGATCCGCGTCAGCACGGCGCCCGGAAGATACTCATTGCGGAAGATCTCTTCTCCGGTCGTCACGACGGCGAGGCTTCGCGTGCTCGGAATCCCGAGGGCATGGATCGCTTCACTGATCAGATATTCCCGCAGCATCGGCGCCAGAGTTGCCTTTCCGTCGCCGCCGCGTGAATAAGGCGTCCTTCCGCTGCCTTTGAGCTGGATATCGAAGAGGCGCCCGGAGGGGGCTTGGCACTCACCGATCAGCATCGCTCTGCCGTCACCGAGGATGTTGAGATAGCCGAACTGATGTCCGGAGTACGCCTGCGCGATCGGTGAGGCACCTTCGGGAAAAATTCCGCCGGAGAAAAGTTTCGCTTTTTCGTCCTTCGTCAGGGCGTTCAGCGATTTGAGCAGACCCAGTTCTTCCGCGAGATTCTCGTGAAAGAGAAGGAGGGAAGGCTTGGGGAAATCGGAGGAGGAGGCCTCCGTGTAAAAACGCTTTGGAAGAGTCCTGTAGGAACAGGAGAGTCTCGGGATTTTTGGATTGCTTGTCGTCATGAAAGATGCTCCTTTAATAAATATGAATCGAAGTTCGCAGTGCTCAGACGCGGATTCGTGTCTGTTTTTGAATTTGTTTGAATCGGCTTTTCAAAATGATAAAGAGACACCCACCGGATGTCTCTTGCAGGTTTCGGGCAAGCCCCGAAGGCCATTCGACGGCGCGGACTCTCTTTCGGAAAAATCGGATTTGCTCGCCGGAAATTTCGACTAAGCTCAAAGCACCGTCCTGCCGCTTTCGCTCTAAAATCAGCGTCCTGCTGATTTTTCTGAAATTTCAGCGGCTCGCTCCTCTCGATTTTTTCACGAAAGCTCCTCATCTTCGTCTCATGACTTTCGAAGCCTGCCTGTTTTGTCTTCCTTCTGAAAGAGACATCCTTTCGGATGTCTCTTGTTTTTACAGATGCAGGATCTATCGAATGCAAAATCTCTGCAGATCTTCATATAGGGTTTATTTGGTGGAGATGAGGAGAATCGAACTCCTGTCCGAAATCCATTCATTATCAGTTTCTACGAGCGTAGTCGACGAATTTGAGTTTCGCTTCCGAAGCGCCCCGTCAACCGAGCTCTTCCTCCGCTACATCCGAATGGCTCTACCGAAGGTCCGGATATCCCGACGGTAGTTCCCTACAAAGTGACGTTTTTATCCAAGCTGTAGGACATTTGGTAAAAACGGGCTGCGGCTATTAGGCAGCCAGTGCAAAATCGTTGTTTGCGTTTATCTTTAGTTCCCCTGAGTTTAGCGTGATACAGAGGAGTTGCACGGCTCGCTTCCGATAACTTCAAAACCCCGTCGAAACCATTACATCCCCACGAGTACAATCTTCTACATCCTCAGTATAAGGCAGAAGAGAGATCTTGTCAAGATGGAAAATCTTGTCTCCAAGCGTTTCGATGAACGGGAAGACGTCTGACAACGATGGAAAAAAAGGCATGAAGATGATATAATGAAAATGAAAAACATCATAGAAAGAGGAGGTCTGTATATGCTGGAAACAGGGATCAGAGGGAGGCAGGAGGAAAGAGTCGAAGAAAAAAATTCGGCCTTTGCGATGGGAAGCGGGCAGCTGTATGTCTTTGCGACGCCGGCGATGGTCGCGCTGATGGAGAAAACCGCTTGGATGAGTGTTGCAGAGTATTTGGATGAAGGATACGGAACGGTGGGCGTCTCTCTCGACATCAGGCATCTCGCGGCGACGCCTCTGGGGATGAATGTATACTGCGAAACAGAGCTGATACAGATCGAGGGACGCAAACTGACGTTTTCAGTCAAGGCCTTTGACGAAACGGGGATCATCGGCGAAGGAAATCATGAGCGCTTTATCGTGGAGAATGGAAAATTCCAGCAGAAAGCGGATGCGAAGTCCGTAAGATAGAAATCTTTCGGGATTGTAGAGAGGAGGCGGCCATGCAGGAAAAAACGAATGTCATGAGGATCCTCGACCAAAAGAAGATTCCTTATCAAATGCATAGTTATGAAGATACGGAAGCGGTCAGCGGAAAGGAAGTGGCGCAGGTACTCGGCGAAGATCCTCGAAGGCTGTTTAAGACTCTCGTCACTTTTGGAAAATCGGGAAGGCATTATGTTTTTCTCGTTGCGGCAGAGGCGAAGCTCGATCTGAAAAAAGCGGCGGCCCTCACCGGAGAGAAGTCGCTGGAAATGCTGAAATCGAAAGAGCTGCTTCCGCTTACGGGTTATGTTCACGGCGGATGTTCGCCGATCGGGATGAAAAAAGTTTTTCCCACCTTTATTGACAAAGGAGCGGAGGATTTTGAGACGATCTTTGTCAGTGCGGGCAAGATCGGTTATCAGATTGAGATCGCCTTGGAAGATCTTGCGAAGATTCTTGTGTTTACGACAGCGGATCTTGAGGAAGAGGATGAAAATCAGTGAGTCGGGGAGCCGAGCTGCAGGGCATGTCAGGATTCGCGGGAAGAAGAGGAGAGAGTATGAGAAAACAGGAGATCGACAGAAGTCGCTGTCCCTTGTGCGGAGGAGAGAACGACTGCACCGCCGCAAAGGGAGAAGGACACTCTGTTTGCTGGTGCATGAGCGCGAAAATACCCGGGGGACTGCTTGAACGGATCCCGCAGGAGCAGCGGAGAAAGTCCTGTGTATGCAGACGCTGTGTAGAGGATTATCTCAGGGAAACAGGAGAAGAGGCATAAAATGTCTGAGAGTAAAATTGTCCCTGAGAACGGAAAGAGAGGAGAAACATATCATGGGAGAAAACAAATCAAAGGCTGCAGGGCCCTCGGAGGAAGAGATCGCCTGGGATGCGAGGGCGGATCGGTTTAACGAGCATCAAAGGAGCAATCCATCTCTTGTGGAAGAGCAAGTCATCTCTTTCTTAGAGGAGACCCTTTCTCTGAAAGAAGCGAGGATTTTAGATATCGGAGGAGGGAGCGGTCGCTACGCCATCCCTCTTGCCAGGCGTGCAAAAGAGGTGGTCATGACGGATTTTTCGGCTAAGATGCTGATGCATGCGAAAAATAACGCGGCAGAAGCGGGCTTGGACAACATCCGCTTTGAAAAACTGGACTGGTCGGAGGCAAATGTGTCGGATCTGTGCCGGGAAGGCGCCTTTGATCTCGTTTTTGCTTCGATGTGTCCGCCTCTGCGAAGGGAGGCGGAGTTTGAAAAGATGATGGCTGTTTCACGAGGGCACTGTTTTATCAATCAGTTCATCTATGATAAGGATTCTGTAGGGAGCTTTCTTGACCGGCGGCTGGGGATCGTCAGAGAGTTTGATCCTCATAACGACCGGGAGAGTCTTGCCCGGTTTTTCAATGAAATCTTTAAGAGAGGCTTCGATCCGCAGATTCGGTATGCCAAAGATGAATTTGAGAAGAGATTCTCCTTCGGGCAGGCCCTCGATATTTTGAGAAAGGATTACGGTGAGATCGCCCGGGAAAAAGGAGCGGATCTGGAAGGTCTGCTGGAAGAATACCGGCAAGGCACAGGCGCCGAGGATATTTTCGTCGAAGGAAAGACGGTTTCGGCGATGATCTTATGGGAGGTTCGAAGGTGATTTTTTGCTCTTGATATTTGAAGACTCTTATGGTAGAATAACGGAGTTAGGTTCAATCATACATTCTGTGCGTAAGGCATATCGAGAATCGAGGTGAGTTCTTATGAAACCAAATATTCATCCGGAATATAATGAGGTGGAAGTACGCTGCGCTTGTGGAAACACCTTTATGGCGGGTTCGACAAACAAAGAGATTCGCGTGGAGATCTGTTCCCAGTGCCATCCTTTCTACACCGGTCAGGCGAAGACGATAGAGAAGGGCGGACGAATTGAGAGATTCAAAAACAGATACAATAAGAAATAGTGCCATAGGAGACCGGGCTTGCGCCGGTCTTTTTTCATAAGTGGTATTCACCTTCTGAAAGCGCAGGATTTGAGGTATGACGATACAGAGTTGCGGCGAAGCGTCTTCATGTCGGCAAGCCGGAGGGTGCATATCATCCGTATCAGACTATATTCGGAAAATGGGTGGAATCTATGTACAGACCGAGTGGACACGGCTATATCGAAGTGATCGTGGGGCCGATGTACAGCGGAAAAAGTGAAGAACTGATCCGCAGACTCAAGAGGGCGAAGATTGCAAAACAGGAAGTCATCGTCTTCAAACCCTCGATTGACGACCGTTTCGGAAAGGAGGACGTCGTCTCTCACAGCGGAATCCGTATTCGGGCGGCTGCCATCAACCGTCCGGAGGAGATCCTTTCTTATGTCGGAAAGGGTGTGCAGGTCGTTGGCATTGACGAGGTGCAGTTTTTCGACGAGAAGATCGTCGAGGTCGCCGTGGAGCTTGCCGACCGGGGGCTGCGAGTCATTTCGGCAGGACTGGATATGGATTTTCGGGCGGAGCCTTTCGGACCTGTGCCGGGACTGATGGCAAGGGCCGAGTTTGTCGACAAACTGCAGGCAGTCTGCGTGAAATGCGGAGCGCCGGCGACGAGGACCCAGAGACTGATCGACGGGGTTCCCGCGAAATACGACGATCCGATCATCCTCGTGGGCGCATCGGAATCCTATGAGGTCCGATGTCGAAAATGCCATGAGATTTCAAGGAGGCAGGCATAATGGAGAAAAAAACTTGCCCGAATGTGGGCGGACAGGCTCTGATCGAAGGCGTGATGATGAAGAGTGAAAATCGAAAATCCATCGCGATACGAAAGCGGGACGGTTCGATCCATCTGACTTCGGAGAAGGTCGATCCGGCAAAGCGCAGCGGTCTGCGCAAATTGCCTCTTGTCAGAGGGATGTTCGTCCTGATCGACTCGATGACGGAAGGGGTAAAGGATATGAACTATGCCGCCGAATTTTACGCAGAAGCCGAGGAGGATGAGAAAGAGAGCCGCTTCGAACGGTTCATGCGGAAGCTGTTTAAGGATAAGGCGCAAGAGGTGCTCTCTTTCTTTTCGATCCTGATGGCCGCAGCGATTGCGATAGGGCTGTTCATCGTACTGCCCGCCTATATCATCAAGGCGATCAAGGGAGAGCCGGGACTTTTTTCCTCCTTTAGAGAAGGTCTGATCAAGATGTCTTTTTTTGTCATTTATATCTATCTGATTTCGATGATCGGCGATATCAGGAGGGTCTTTCAGTACCACGGTGCCGAGCACAAGTCGATTTTCGCCTATGAGAGAGGATTGGATCTCACGGTGGCGAATGTCCGCTCGATGCCGAGGCTGCATCCCCGCTGCGGGACGAATTTCATCTTTGTCGTCATGGCAGTGTCGATCTTTCTGTTTTCCTTCGTCACTTTCGAGAATCTATGGATGCGCTCCGTACTCAAACTGCTGTTCTTTCCTCTCGTATCCGGCATCTCCTATGAGCTGATACGGCTCGCCGGAAAATATCAGAATCCGCTGACGAGGTTTTTGATTTTTCCCGGACTGATGCTGCAGAAGATCACGACGAGGGAGCCGGATGACGGGCAAATCGAAGTGGCGATTGCCTCTCTGAAATCCGCTCTCGGTGTCGATGTGCAAGGTGGGGACGGAGAAGAACCGCCCGCAGCAAAAAAGGAAATGAAGGCTGCGGTGAGCGCATGAGGATAGAAGAGTGGGTTCGTCAGAGTGTACAAAAACTCGACGGGTCGGAGACTCCGAGGCTGGATGCGGAGCTCCTGCTTGCCAAGGCGCTGGGTGCGGATCGTCTTCACCTGATGATGTACCCGAAACAGGAGATCGGGGAAGCCGCCCTCAGGCAGGCGGAAGAGTGGCTGCTGCGAAGAGCTGAGGGCTGTCCTGTTCAGTATCTTCTCGGAGAGCGGGAGTTCATGGGACTGAATTTCTTCGTCGAGGAAGGGGTGCTGATACCCAGACCCGATACGGAGATCCTCGTCGAGGGGGTCTTAAGCCGTCTCAAAGATCCGAGTCTTTTCAAAGACCCGGAAGAGACCGCCCTTTTCGGTCTTGAGATCGGCTGCGGGAGCGGCGTCATCAGCCTCTCTCTGCTTTCTTTCTGCAAGGATCTCAGGATGGAAGCCGTCGATATCAATCCGAAAGCGCTGGAGCTGACCTGCAGGAATGCCCGGCGGCTGGGTCTTGCAGAGAGGATTTGTCTTTATGCCTCCGATCTCTTCTCCGAGCTCGGAGAGAAAAAATACGATTTCATCGTTTCGAATCCGCCTTATATTCGGACGGAGCTCATCGAGACCCTGCAGAGAGAAGTGAGAGACTATGAGCCGAGAACCGCCCTTGACGGCGGAGAGGACGGTCTGTTTTTCTATCGGACGATTGCGGAAAAAGGGAAAGACCATCTCAAAGAAGGGGGATTTTTGGCTTTGGAGATCGGCCATGATCAGGGAGAGGAGCTGGAATCTCTTCTTAAAGAGCAGGGCTATTCACAGCTGCGCATCGAAAAAGACCTGGCAGGGCGTGACCGGACAGTGCAGGCAGTGCTCATTTCCTACGATAGCTGTAGCTCCCGTAAGGACGATTCGCGGTGATGGTCATTCCATCGGTGCGGATGATGATATCTCCCTGCTCATCGGTGCGATAGAGAGGGAGATTTTTCTTTTGAAGACGGTCGAGGATCTCTTTGTGGGGATGACCGTATTTGTTTTTGTATCCTGCGGAGACGACGACGGCGATGGGATCGATCCGAGTGAGAAAACTCTCGGAAGAGGAGGTCGAACTGCCGTGGTGACCGAGTTTGAGGATGTCCGCCCTCAAAGGATAAGCCCTGAGGATATCCGCTTCATTTTCTTTGTCTGCATCTCCCATGAAGAGAAACTCGCTCTGACGGTAGCGGAGAAAGACGACGGCGGAATAGGAGTTGTTGTTTTCATAGTGTTTGCTCTTGATCGGATTGAGAAAGAGGGTCTCGACGTCCGGATCGAAGAAAAACCGATCTCCGGCATAGACCGGCTCGATAGATAGTCCCTTTCTCTCCGCGGCGAGGAGCACATCGCGGAAGGTCTTGGTCTCATGGTATTTCATCGGCATATAGAAATGCCCGATGGAAAAATTGTCGATGACGACATCGATCCCGCCGATGTGATCCGCATCCGGATGGGTGCCGATCAGGACGTCGATCCTGTCGATATCGAGAGATCTCAGATAAGCGGTCACTTCATCGCCTTGGTCGTTGTTTCCCGCATCGATCAGCAGAGTCTTTCCTCCGGGAGAGATCACCAGAGTCGAATCTCCCTGGCCGACGTCGATGAAATGCACTTCAAGGCGAAGATCCTTCGGAAAAACTCCGAAAAAATCCGACCGGTAAAGCAGCAGCAGAAAGAGGAGGAGGGGAAGGATCCAATAAGTTTTTTTCATTTGAAACCTCGAAAAGTCTGATTTTTTCATAAGTATATCACAGTATGACAGGATATCAAAGTGGGAAAAATTCTTGAATTGAGAACAGGGTATTCCTTTTTTTTTCATGATGGTATATGATAATAGGGTGGATATATAATGGCAAGATAAAACAAAATAGATTCTTCGGGGAGCTTGGTGACAGGCTGAGAGGAAGCGGAGGCTTCGACCCGTTAACCTGATTTGGATAATGCCAACGTAGGGAAGGGAGTATTTTGCAGGATGCATCCGCTGAATTCAGGTGGATGTATTTTTTATGGGAAGGATTTTCAGAGGAGTTTTGTCAGAAGGTTCGAAAGACAGACAGGAAAGGAGGAATGGAAATTGAAGGTGAACGGACGGGAGATCCGGTTGGAAAAGAGTTTGAGCCTCGCAGAGTTTTTGAGAGAGGAAGGGTACTGCGAGGGGAGGCTGGCCGTCGAGCGAAACGGAGAGATCGTCAGGAAAGCGGATTTCGGCTCGACTTTGCTGAAGGATGGAGATATTCTGGAGATCGTTAATTTTGTCGGAGGAGGATGATGATATGAGGATACGGCTGAATGGAAGAGTTTTGGAAACGAAAGATCTCAGCCTTTACGATCTTCGAAGAGAGCGTTTTGATGAGAGGAATCTGCTGATCGTCAACGGATATCATATTCGGGAGGACAGGAAGCTGAGGGAAGGGGACGAGGTCGTCGTCATCCAAAGGGGAAAGATGCCCGACGCCTCCCAAATGGAAGCGATGCTGTCGGCGCGGCATACGCCCGGCGTCTATCAAAAGCTGAAACAGGGAAAGGTCGCCGTCGCAGGTCTCGGAGGACTCGGCTCCAATATCGCCGCAGCCCTTGCCAGGAGCGGAGTCGGTCAGCTGCTTCTCGTTGACTTTGATACAGTAGAGCCCAGCAATCTCAATCGTCAGTCTTACTTCATCCGGCACATCGGAAGAAAAAAGACCGAGGCGATGGCGGAGCAGATCGCGGAGATGAACCCTTTTGTAAAAGTTACTGCCTGTGACGTCAGGATAACCGAGGCGAATGCGGCTGCTGTTTTCAGGGGCTGGGACGTCGTCTGTGAGGCTTTTGACGGCGCCGAGAGCAAGGCGGTCCTCGCAGAGACGCTGATAGGGATGAAGGAGGGACCTTATCTGATCTGCGGCTCCGGTATGGCGGGCTTTGAAAGCGCCAATCTCATCCGGAGCAGGAGGAGGATGAAGCGGCTTTACCTGTGCGGCGATGAAACGAGTGAGGCTGGGGAAGGGCGGGGACTGATGATGCCAAGAGTGCAGGTGTGCGCGGGTCATCAGGCAAATATGGCATTGAGACTTCTTATGGGAATGGAGGAAGTATAAATGAAGGATAAATTGGTAATAGGCGGTCACGCATTTGATTCGCGTTTTATCTTAGGCTCGGGAAAATTCTCGATGGAGATGACGAAAAAGGTTCTCGAAAACGCAGGAGTCCAGATGGCGACCCTGGCGGTGCGGAGAGCCAATTCCGGTCAGGACAGTATCCTGGACTATATGCCGGAGGGCGTCACGCTGCTGCCGAACACCTCGGGAGCGAGAGACGCACAGGAGGCGCTGCGGATCGCGAGACTTGCAAGAGAGCTGGGCTGTGGAGACTTCATCAAGATTGAAGTCATCCCGGACTCCAAGTACCTGCTTCCGGACAATCAGGAGACAGTCAGGGCGGTGGAACTGCTCGCAAAAGAAGGATTCATCCCTCTGCCCTATATGTATCCGGATCTCGTGGCGGCCCGCCGGATGGCGGAGGCGGGGGCGGCGGCGATCATGCCTCTGGCTGCTCCTATCGGTTCGAATAAGGGGCTTGCGACGAAGGAGTTCATCCAGATACTCGTCGACGAGATCGACCTGCCCATCATCGTTGACGCCGGCATAGGGCGTCCTTCCGAAGCCTGTCAGGCGATGGAGATGGGCGTAGCTGCGGTCATGGCGAATACCGCCGTCGCGACCGCCGGGGATATTGGGCTGATGGCAAGAGCCTTCCGGCTTGCAATCGAGGCGGGACGGGCCGCTTATCTTGCGGGACTCGGACGGGTCTTAGACTTTCGCGCCGAGGCGTCAAGCCCGCTGACGGGATTTTTGGAATAGGAGGGAAGAGATGGAAACTACAGCCGTCATGGAATATCAGCCTGCAATGGAGCAGATCGATTCGGATATCATGGATCGAGTTCTTCAAGGGATGAGCGCTTTCAATGCGAAAATCCATACCGGGGAGCAGGTCCGAAGGGCTCTTGCAAAAGAGAAGCTCTCCCTTTCGGATCTTGAGATCCTGCTTTCGCCGGCGGCGGAAAAGTATCTGGAACAGATGGCTCTGCGGTCGAGATACGAGACGAGAAAGCATTTCGGAAACTCTGTTGCGATGTTTACGCCGCTTTATATTGCCAATTACTGTGACAATCACTGTACATATTGCGGTTTCAACTGCAAAAACAAGATACGAAGGGGAAAACTCTCTTTCTCGGAGATGGAAAGGGAGATGGAGAACATCGCGCGGAGCGGATTGGAAGAGCTGCTGCTCCTGACCGGAGAGTCAAGACGGGTCTCTGATGTAGAATATATCGGAGAGGCGATCCGTCTGGCTGGAAGGTATTTTTCGACGGTGGGAATTGAGATCTATCCGCTGAACACTTCAGAATATCGGTATTTGAATGAGTGCGGAGCGGAGTTCGTCAGTGTGTATCAGGAGAGCTACGATCCGCAGGTCTACGACAGAAATCATCCGAGCGGTCCGAAAAGAAGTTTTCCTTACCGCTTCCATGCGCAGGAGAGAGCTCTCCTGGGCGGTATGAGAGGAGTAGCCTTCGGCTCTCTGCTCGGTCTTGGTGATTTTCGCAGGGACGCCTACACGGCTGCATTTCACGCGATGCTGATCCAGAGGAAATATCCTCATGCGGAGCTCTCCTTTTCCTTTCCAAGGCTCCGTCCCTATATCAACGGGAAGGAAGATCGCGGCAATCTGGTGCATGAAAAGCAGCTCCTGCAGATTATGACGGCGTATCGTCTCTTCATGCCTTTTGCAGGTATCACGATATCGACGAGGGAGAGGGCGGGGTTTCGCGACAATGTTGTCGGCATAGCCGCTACAAAGATCTCGTCAGGCGTGTCCGTCGGAGTCGGCGGTCACGAAGAAGAGGCAAAAGGAGATGAACAGTTCCAAATATCAGACCCGAGAACGACGGAGGAAGTCAGACGGGCGCTGATGGAAAAGGGGTTGCAGCCGGTATTTACGGATCATATCAGACTGAAAGGGAAGCAGGTCATTTAGCGGAGCGGTTTTGCAGAGACGGGTGAAAACAGAGCGATGGAGGGAAAAGGATGAAGGATTTCGATATCAGTTTGTATCTGGTGACAGACAGCAGCTATCATACGGAAGAGAGTCTGCTGCGGACGGTGGAAGAGGCCTGTCGGGGCGGAGCGACGCTCGTGCAGCTCCGGGAGAAGGAAAAAAGCGGAGCCGAGTATCTCGCCCTTGCGCGCAGGGTCAAAGAGCTGACGGACCGCTTCTCTATCCCGCTGATCATAGACGATCGGGTCGATGTGGCGATGGCCGCCGAGGCGGCAGGCGTCCACCTCGGAGCGGCGGATATTCCGATCCGGGAAGCAAGAAGACTTATGGGAGAGGGAAAGATTATAGGAGCGACCGCAAAGACCGTCAAGGCGGCGAAAAAAGCTTATGAAGACGGGGCGGATTACCTTGGGACGGGAGCGATCTTTCCGACGACGACCAAAGTCGCTACGGTCATCACGGAAATCTCCGTGCTGAACGAAATTTGCAGGGCGGTTCCGATCCCCGTTGCAGCAATCGGCGGACTGAATGAGGAGAATATCGAAGCGCTCCGGGAGAGTCCGATAGACGGCGTTGCGGTCGTGTCGGCGATCATGAAGGCAGAGGAGCCGAGAGAGGCTACCCGGAGGCTGCTGGAAAAACTGCAGCGGATGCGCCGTAAATAAATATGGCAAAATACTCTTCAATGATGATATAATTTAATGGGGAAAATAAGCAAGCGTCGGACAGCTCACGGCTTGTCCGGCAAAAGGAGGGATTTTTATCAGTGGTTCCGATTCGGAATGTACACTCAAGACGATCACGATACATTCCAAGCAAGAGATCGCTCCGTATTTCGAAAGAGTGAGATACGAAGCCTGTGAATATAATTTTATGACCGTGTATATGTGGCAGCATGTCTTTCATACCGGCTATGTCAAATCGGAAAACTATCTCAATATCTTCGGTTCCTATGAGGGAGAGTATTTTGCGATGCAGCCCGTCGCGCAAAGAGAGCATTATGACGAAGCCTTTGATTCGATGGAGGAATGTTTTCGGCGTAAAGGCGAGAAAATTACACTCCGAGCCGTGACGCAGCCTTGGAAGGACTATCTGTCGGAGAGGTTTCCGGATCGCTTCGAGGTGATCGAAGACAGGGATTCTTCCGACTATATCTACGATGCGGAAAAACTCCGCACCCTCTCGGGCAGGAAGTATCACTCGAAAAAAAACCATTACAATGCCTTTATGAAAGAGTATGAAGGGCGGTTTGAATATCGGCGCCTTGATACGCCGGATTTCAAAGAAGCAATCGATCTGATGGAGCGGTGGGCGGAAGACAAGGAGAAGGATATGACCCTCGTCGGAGAACGGCTCGCCGTGGAAAAGGTCTTTCGCAACTACGGATGCCTTCGGGAGACGAAGGTCGGGGGTATCTATATCGACGGCAGGCTGGAAGCCTTCACCTTCGGAGACGCCTTAAACCCGGATACCGTCGACGTCCATGTGGAAAAGGCAAACCCGGAGATCCGCGGTCTCTATGTCGTCATCAACAAATTGTTTCTGGAAAACGAATTTCCCCGGATGGACTTCGTCAACCGGGAGGAAGATCTGGGTCTCGAGGGACTGAGGCAGGCGAAGCTCTCCTACAAGCCGGTCAAGCTTGTTGAGAAATTTACCCTCGTGGAAAAAACAGATCGCTGAAAGGTCGAAATAGAAGCGAGATGACTTTCGGAAGAACGGATCAAAGAAGGATGAATCCAAGAGGAGAGATTTTTGTCCTGGAAGATGGAGAAAAGGAGGAAGCAATGGCGGTTCGCTACGCGCGCAAGGAGGACAAAGCGCAGGTCAAAGCGCTCTGGCAGTATGCTTTTAACGAGACGGAGAGCTTTACGGAGTACTTTTTTGCAAAGCGTTACCGGGAAGAGTACAACCTTGTCATCGCAGAAGAAGAGGAGATCCGTGCGTCTCTTCTCCTGAATCCCTATACTCTCCGCCATCAGCTCGGAGAGGAGAGCCTGCGCTATGTCGTCGGGATTTCCGTCTGGCCGGAGTATCGGGGTGTGAAGTACACGACAAAGCTGCTCAAAGCCGCTTTTGAGCAGCTCTATGAGCAGGGAGAGAGCCTTTCGCTGCTGATGCCGATCGACACCGGGATATACAGGCGCTATGGGTATGAGAACTGCTTCGATATGGAAGTCTTTGAGATGGATCTGGAGAAGATCGGGCCGAAACGGCGGGAAGGTTATTTTTTCAGGAGAGTCCGTTCAGCGGAGGATCGGATCCTTGAAGATGTGGCGGGCGTCTACGAGAAAAGAAGCCGACTCTGGCAGAACTGTCTCATCCGTGACAGGAACTATTTCGCGGATTTTTTTGAGGAAGTACGGCAGGAGCAGGGAGAGATTCTCGTCTGTTATGATGGAAGTGCTCTTCCAAAGGGATATATGGTCTTTTATCCGAAAAATGAAGGAGGAGAGACCGGTTTTGTGCGGGAGATGCTCGTGCTTGAGGCTGCCGTCTATGATGTTTTTTTGCAGCTGATACAAAGCCATAAGACCCAGATAAAAAAAGTCCTGATCCATCAGCCGGAAGACAGTCTGTTCATGGATTTTCTCGGCAATAACAATCAGATCCGCAGACAGAAAAGACCTTTTCTGATGGCGAGGATTCTCAATCTTCAAAAACTGCTGGAGAACCTCCCCGTCTGTCAAGAGACGGATCTGACACTTCGCGTTTCCGATCCGATGCTCCCGCAAAACGACGGTCTCTTTCATCTGACGGCGCAGGGAGCCGTCAGACTGCCGGAGGATCAGGGAGCGGATCTGGCGCTGAGCATAGGTGAGATGACGAGGCTGTATATGGGAAGACTGTCCCCGGACGAGCTCTGTTTTCTGAAGGGCGAGGACTGGGCGCAGGAGAAGCGGCGGATGCTCCGCAGGCTCTTTCCGAAAAAAACTTCCTATATCAATGACTATATCTGATACGGAATGAAGAAAAAGTCGAATGATTTTTGAAGTTTGTCTGCAGTCTGATCGGATATTTTTGTGGGAAAGGAAGAGATCATGCCGCTTAAAATTTTTCAGATCGCCGATGTGCATATCGGCATGAAATATTCCGCCTATCCGGAGGAGATTCGAAAGAAATTGATCGAAGCGAGATTCGAAGCTTTGGAAAAAGCAGTGATGCAGGCTAATGAAAGGGGCTGCAGTCTCTTTGTCATTGCAGGAGATCTCTTTGAGTCCCTCAAGGCGTCCGCAGCGGATATCTCAAGAGTGCGGAAGATTCTCGGCCTCTTTTGCGGCGCCGAACTCCTCCTGCTTCCCGGCAACCATGACTATCATGATCCCAATTCGGATTTCTGGGAGCGTTTTGAAGAAGGGGCGCCGGATCTGATACGGGTCTTGAAACACTGTGGACGAACGGATCTGCAGGTCGGAGACAGGGAGCTTTCGATTCTGGCCGCACCTTGTGACCGCAAGCACAGCGGGCAGCACCGGCTCGGATTTTTGGCAGAGACGGAGCTGGACGAAGACCGCTTCAACATCCTGATCGCTCACGGGGCGATTGCCGAGCTTTCCCCGGATATGGACAACCTGTACTTCACGATGCGGATGGAGGAACTGGAAGCTCTGCCGGTGGATCTCTGTCTGACCGGACACACCCACGTGCCCTATCCGGACAGGCCGCGGATGGAGACGAAGCTCTTCAATCCGGGAACGCCGGAGCCTGACGGGATGAACTATCGCTATGAAGGCAGCGGTTTTTATATCGAGGTCGGAGAGGACAAATCCCTTTTTTATGAGCAGGTTCCTCTGGGGCAGTACCGATTTTTTGACGAAGAGGCGGTATGCGGGAGCTTGGCGGATCTTGAAAGGCTGTTTTCAAGACATGCGAACCCGCCCCCGGAAAAAATCCTGCTGCGCCTGCGGCTGACAGGATATATGGAAAAAGAGGAGTATGAGAGGCGAAACGAGATACTGCAAAAGCTCAAGGAGCATTTTGCCTATTTCAAAGTCGATGACGACGCGTTGAGGGTTCGCTTCACAAAGTCGGTCCTTGAGGCGGAATTCGTCAGAGATTCCCTGCCGTACGCGTTTTTGGAGAGCCTTTTGCAGAGCGAAGGCGAACAGCTGGCCCATCTTGCCTATGAGCTGATGAAGGAAGTGAGCAAAAGTGATTAGACAGATCCATATCCATCAGTTCGGCGGACTGAAAGAGAAAGTGCTGAGCCTGCAGAGGGGGCTCAATCTGATTCTCGGAGACAACGAGGCGGGAAAGAGCAGTTTTGTCTCAGCACTGTTTTTTTTGTTTTTCCAAAACGCGAGATATTTGAAGAGCCATAAGGAGTTTATCGAAAGGGCTCTTCCATACCCCGGCGGAGACGCCGCCCGGGCGAGCGCAGTGTTCACGGCGAAGGGAAGAGAGTATGAGATCGAAAAATACTGGCACAGCAAAAACGCGAGAGTGTCCCTCCGGGCCGGGGAAAGCCTTGAAACCGACGAAAAGGCCGTCAGCGTGCAGATGAGAGAGCTCCTTTCCGCAGGGGAGGGGACCTATGCGCATCTCGTCTTTTCCGACCGGAGGAGTTTTCGAAGGATATTTGAAGAGCTGCGCAAAGACAAAGAGAGCCTGCATGAGATTCGAGACCTGCTGAAAAAGCTCGGATCCAAAGCTTCCGGACTTTCCATAGAAGCCTATCGGGCGCGGCTTGCGGAAGAATACAGAGCCTGCGTCTCCCACTGGGATGTGGAAAAAGAGAGGCCGGAAGGCAACCGGGGGCTCGAAAATCCCTATCGTAAAGAAGTGGGCGGGATACTCGCCGCCTATTATGAAAAAGAGAGTCTCAGGAAGAAGATCGAGGAGGCGGAGGAGGCGGAGCAAAGCTATGCCGAGATCTCTGCAAGTCTGACCGCAGTCCGCGCGCAGATTGAGAAAACAGGCGGACGTCTTCGGCAGATGGAGGAAGAGGAGAGCCTCCTGCGCAAATATGTGCAGGCGCGAGATCTCCTGCTTAACATCCGGCAGGAGCTGTCCCTCCTTCACGAAAGCTATGTCAGCTGGCCTTTGCTCGAGGCGGAGCAGAAGAGTTTTGAGATGCAGCTTTTGCAGATCCGGGAAAAGCGAGAGAAAGCCGAGGAGGAGCTCGGTCTGATACAGCGCAGGCGGCAGATCGACCTCCTTATAGAAAAATTCGAATCTGCCGAGCGCCTCGAGGCGGAGATCCTCCGCCGGCAGGAGGAAAAAGAACGGCTCAGCCGGTACGGCCCGGAGAACAAAAGGCTCTATCAGCAGCTGCGGGAGAGTCTGCGCCTTTGTCGTGCAAAACTTGAGGCGGCGGCGGTGCAGCTGCATGTGCGCAGCGGAGAGATCCGCCTCCTGACAGCCGAAGGCGAAGAGGTCGCCCTGCACGGCGGAGAGAGACATCGGCTGCAGGGCTATGGAAAGATACGTTTCGGAGAAGATGGGGAAATCGAAGTGCAGTCCCTGTATCTTGACGTCGACGAGGTCAAAAGAGAACAGGAAAAAAGCCGCGAAGATCTGCAAAGACTCCATGCGGATTTCGGCACAGAGGAAGAAGAGGAGATATCCGCGAATTTTCTCCGATTTGCCGAGCTGGAGAAAAGTCTGCGGGATCTGAATCTGCGGCTGGAGCTTTTGCAGGGGGAGTTTGACAGGGAAGAGCTCCGCGCCGAGGCGGAGAGGTTCAAGGGGCGTCTTTTTCGTGAAAAAACCGAGGTGGAGACGGAGCTTTCGGAGCTGCGGGAGAAAGAATCTTTTTTTGTCAGAGAGAAAGAACGGCTTTCTTATCGCTTGGAAGATCTGCTGCAGAGATTTGAGACCAAGGAGAAGCTGCTTTCTCTGCTTCTTGAGAAAAGTCATCAGGAGAAGACTCTTCAACAGGAGATCGAGACCCTTTCTCTTTCCGAAGAATTGAAAGAAGAAGATGCGGAGCAGTTTTCCGAGCGTCTTCGCCTGTTTCGAAAGAGTGAAAAAGAGCAGCTTCTGGAAGAAAGCCGCCTGCAGAGCGAGCTGATGCGCTGTGAGATCAGAAGACCCGAAGTCGGCGCAGAAGAGATGAGGCAGATGCTCTCGGAAGCGCAGAAGCGCTACGAACAGCAGATTCGAAGGGCCGCCGAGATACGGCGGATACAGGAAGTCTTCGAGCAGACCTGCAAGAAGTTTGAGCAGGAGTCGGACAGCGGACTGCAAAAGAGTTTTTCTGAAAATCTCTCCTTCCTGACCGGAGGAAAGTATCAGGCTTCCGATTGGGAAGAGATTGACCGAATACAGATACAGGGAAAAGAGAGGCCGCTGCATTTGAAGATCCTTTCCGAAGGGACTTTTGAGGCGCTGCTTCTTGCATTTCGCCTTGCCGCGGTGGAACATTTGATGCCGGCAGATGAAGCCTTTATCATCCTCGATGACTGTCTGCTGACGATGGATGAGCACCGCAGGAAGAGGGCCGCGGCCCTGATTCGGGAGAAGGCGAAAAAGATGCAGGTGATACTGATGACCTGCAGCCGTGAGATCGCCGAGCTGTTCGGTGGACAGATTCACGAGATGAATGAAGGTGTTTAACCGAGCTTTCAAACTTGTAAAAAAGATTTATATCATCAGGGGACAGAAGGTTATGCCCGGCTTTGAATTAGCCGAAATCTATGGGTATGAAACAAAGCGATTTAATGAGCAGGGAATCTATATGCTGAGGACAGTTCTTAAAGGGGAGCTTGCGGTCAAACAGAGCAAAGCCTTGATTCGCACTTTCAGGCAAATAAAAGACTATATCATGGAAAAATCCGGTGTTGCAGTTGAAATAGAACGAAAAAAGGATTGGAAATTTGAAAATTATTTGGATCGCAGAAAAAAGAAAGGGAGTATGTAAAAGAATGAAATTGATATCATGGAATGTAAACGGCCTGAGAGCCGTCATGAAGAAGAACTTCATGGAGTATTTCAACGAGATGGATGCGGATATCTTCTGTCTGCAGGAGACGAAACTCCAGGAGGGGCAGATCGAGATGGATCTGCCGGGCTATCATCAATATTGGAACTATGCAGAGAAAAAAGGCTACTCCGGTACGGCGATCTTCACGAAAAAAGAGCCGCTGTCCGCCACCTACGGCATAGAGATCGAGGAGCATGACAAGGAAGGCAGGGTGATCACTCTCGAGTATGAGGACTTCTATATGGTGACGGTCTACACGCCCAATGCCCAGCCGGAGCTTGCGCGTCTTTCCTACCGAATGAAGTGGGAAGACGATTTTTTCGCCTATCTCAAGAAGCTGGAAGAGAAGAAACCCGTGATCGTCTGCGGAGACCTCAATGTCGCTCACACCGAGATCGACCTGAAGAATCCGAAGAGCAACCGAAAGAACCCGGGATTTTCCGATGAAGAGAGGGGGAAGTTCACTGCCTTTGTCGAGGCGGGATTTGTCGATACTTTCCGCTATTTCTATCCGGACAAAGAAGGCGCCTATACCTGGTGGTCCTACCGCTTCAATGCCCGCGCGAACAACTCCGGCTGGAGGATCGACTATTTCTGCGTGTCCTCAGCGCTCAAAGAAGAGATGAAAGCCGCTGAGATCCACGCCCATGTCATGGGTTCCGACCATTGTCCGGTCATGCTGGAAATCTTTTGATCAATAAAGAATAGAGAAATTCGTTTAAGAAATACTTTAATCGGGTATGGTTCTTAGAGCGAGGTTTTTCAGAAAAATTAGGAGAAGAGGGAAAATATGGATAGAATGAATATCAGAGTTGGCGAGATGTTAGGTTTTTGCGTGGTCTTCGGCGAGGTGTACAATATGCTCCTGTATAAGTACAGTTTGATCATCCTTCTGGAAACAACGCTCAAAAAACTGTTCATGCCGGGGTCATCCGGTCTCAATATCGACTGGGGGAGTTTTATTCTTCGCTACGGGCTCATGTATCTGATCGTCCCGATCATCGTCTACTTCGTTTACAAGGCGATACAGGCGGAAGAATAATTCCAATTGCCTTTTGATGATACTATACCCATCTGAATTGTCCTCTGACAAAACGCCTGATTTGTCGTTTTAACATGGAGATCGTTTTCGGTGGTGGCTCTTCAATGAGGTTTTAGTATGAAATTGCAAAACGATTCGAAAATCAATAAGCTGAGAGAAGCCGTGATAGGAGGAGAGCTTGTTTCAGACCGAATCGACGAAATGACAGACAGGATTCATGTTCATGAAAAGGATGAGGTTGAGATTGTTTTGGCATTTGATGAAGGCGGCGGATTTGAAGTGTAATTCAGCCACTTGCCGAGGGTGTGGAATATAAGTGATTCGATGCGTAAATGTAGCCGCTGGCTATATAGGTGAAATATAAATAATATAGTGCGAAAATCCCTCTGATTGAAATGACAGAGGGATTTTTTTGGAGGTTCACAGGGAGGTAAAATAAGGATATTCTTATCATATCAAAGATTGTTTCTTTTCTGATGTGTCAGATTCCTCTCTGATGAATAGCAAGAAACCTGGCAATATACAAAATAATCCGGATCGACGCCGACAATGGAGTCCCGCTTTCGCCGCCATCTCCTCGATGATCTCTTCCCGTCCTCGGATCCGTTCATCCGGCGGTGCGGATTCTCTGCCGGAAATAGAAAAAAGATTTGCAAAATAAGCAGAAGTATGACAGTATGTTTCATATAGAAAGATTCAGGATTTCATGATCGGTCACGGGAGAAGGACTCAAATCGAAAGCGGTATAGGAGATGAGAATATGTATTTGCTTCGGTGGACAGAAGGGGAAAAGAGTCAGTTTGTAGGGATCTTTGACAGAATGGAAAGCGGCAGGGCTTTTATGCGCAAAGTGCCGGGCTACCGATGGAAGAGGATCGAGGAGGAGGGTTTTTCCTTTGAAGAGGAGATTATCGAATATGCGAAGCTGCCGGATATAGTGATGGTCGAATACAAGAGGTACAGGGTCCCTGTCAGCAGATTTTCCTTTGAGTCGGATATTTCTGTGGAGTGGATCGAGCTGGAGCATCTGGACGCTGAGGATCGGTCGGAAGAAAAAACTTCATTCCCGGAGGGAAGAAAAGAAGCGGCTCCTCTCAAAACTGCCACCGGAGCGACCCGAATCGACGCGTACTCGATTGATAATCAGGAGGTGGAAGCCTATGTAAAAAAGAGAGAGGCTCAATTTGTGAGGGCGGCCGAGCTGCTTGATCAGGCAGGCTTTGAAATAAGCCGGGAATGCTTCGGCTCGGAGGACGGGGAAGCGATCTTTATTCGGCAAAGAAGATCCGATAAAGCGGAAAATGAAAGATCATGGCGTTTTTTGACGCATATCGACCCTTTTTTTGTCGAGATGGATATCGAAAAAGAGCTCCCGGAGCTTTTGAACTCGTAGATCGGATTTTGTCCGACAGAGAAAATGGAGTCGTTTTTTATTAAAGGAAGCATTTTCTTTCATGTAGGAGTTCTCATTTGCAGGGGTGTGAACGCAAAAGGGAGAGGGAATATATACAGGCGCAGGGGGAAAGGGATTTCCGAAAGGACGCCGTGATCGAGCCTCCGTGAGGAATATCTCATGCTGAAACCTTATTGAAGAGCCACCATCGAAAACGATATCCATGTTAAAACGACACATCAGGCGTTTTGTCAGATGACAATCCAGACAGGTAATAGTATCAGTATGAAAGGCGGTCGGTCGGAACGATGAAAGGAGGCGACAGTTTGAATAAAGATCCCTTCCAAGAGTATTTGAAACAAATAGAGCCGGATCGGAGAGAAAAAGGTTATCTATGGGATACGGCGATCGGACTGCAGGCGGTTGACGGACTTAAGCCCTCAGATTATCTGATTGATATCGCAATTAGGAATATTGAGGGAAAGATCTCCATTGAGGAAGCGGAAGAGCTTTTAAGCAGGTATTATGACGAAAATCCCAAGATCGACGATGAGGATAGGACAGAAGAAGCGGACAAAGTCTCTGTGGCGATTGCCGGGATTCTTTCGGAGAAGGCTTTCAGCTTTACTTCGAATGAATATATTTCGATTCACAGGAGATTGTTCACAGGACTTTATGCTCATGCCGGAAAAGTCAGAGACTATAATATCACAAAAAAAGAGTGGGTTTTAGACGGGGCGACGGTCATATATGGAAGCGCCTCCGAGCTTCGCGCGACTTTGGAATATGATTTGTCAGAGGAAAAGAAATTCAGTTATAAGAATTTGACGATGGAGGAGATCATTCGTCATCTTGCCGTCTTTATATCGAGACTCTGGCAGATCCATCTGTTCGCGGAAGGAAACACGAGAACTACGGCGGTCTTTTTCATTAAATATCTTCGAACACTGGGATTTGATGCGAAGAACGATATTTTTGCCCAAAATGCTTGGTATTTTAGAAATGCTCTTGTGAGAGCCAATTATAATGATCTGAAAAATGGCGTCCATGAGACGACGGAGTATCTGGAATTATTTTTGAAGAATCTTCTGCTGGATGAAAAAAATGCACTTCAAAATCGGAGTCTGCACATTCGCGGAAGCTTCAGCTTGAAGAAGGAGGCGGATATCCGAACACAAAAAGCGGACATTGAAGAGGAAAAAGCGGACATTCGAAAGCGTTTAGAGTACATTTCCGCAGCGGTGTCGGAAAAAACGATCCGCCATGTTCTTTTGCTGTTTGAAAAATGCGGCAAAGAGAGAGTTTTTGGCAGGTCTTTTGCGGAAGAGGTCACCGGACTGGGATCAACACGAGCATCGGAAATACTGAAAATCCTGCTTGAGAATGAGATCATCGAGCCTGTGAAAGGACAGGGAAAGGGGAAATATCGTTTTTTATAAAAGACACCCTCTTTGCGATTTTGCCGGCAAAGAGGGTGTTTTCTTGATATCTTAATTTGCGGATAGAGTTCAAAAATCATGAGGCAGTGCAGATTCTCCGAAGACCTCTTCGATGAGCTGCTTCAGTTCCTGCCAGGCGGGATAGTGCCGAAGGTCGCCGAGTGCCTCTAAGACATTTTGATAGTACCAGCCCTGCTTGCGTTTGTCTTTCTGATGAAAGCGCTGCCAGACCGCTTCTCCGCAGAGCAGAAAGTCGCGGCGGAGGGCACGCATATTGGAGAGTTTGTCGGAGAGGGCCACGATCTTGACGGAAAGTTCGCTGCAGCTGCGCAGACGCTCGATGGTCTCTAATTTGCGGGTATCCCAGCTGTCTTCCGCCGCCATACCTTCTCTCTTGTCCTCGGTCTCCGCGGCTACGATGTCGGCGACGACGCCGAAACGAGCCTGAAGCTCCTCATAGCTCACGGAGGTATCTTCCAGTACGTCGTGAAGGACCGCGGCGGCGATTGTCGTCTCGGCTCCTGTCATCGTCGCGGCGATTGTCGCCGTTTCGAGAGGATGCGTGATGTAGGGAATCGCGGTTCCTTTGCGGTACATCCCGTGATGGGCAAGGGTGGCAAAGATGATCGCTTCTTCCAAGAGGGAGAGATGAGAAGGTTTTTTCATTGCGGAGAACCTCATTTCTGTGGAATCTGTTGCAGCCGGCTCTTATGCTTCGCCGTTCATATAGTGGTAGGACTGTCCGCTCGCTTTGTCGAAGAGGTGGAGCTTTTCCGGGTCAAAATCGACGCGGATATCGTCTCCGATATGCACATTGTGTTCCGCGTCGGCGCGCAGGATATACTGCTCGCCTCCGACCGTGAAATAGACATTCAGGTCGCTGCCGAGCAGCTCCGAGACGGAAACGACTGCAGGGATGCCTTCGCCCTCTTCGATCAGGCGAACATCCTCGGGACGGATGCCGACGGTGACTTCTTTGCCTAAAGAGTTGCTTTTCTTGAGTGAAGCGGCAAGAGGATCCGTCAGGGCGAATTTTTTGCCGAAGATCTCCACATGTTTCTCATCGACGATCCGTCCGTCGCAGAAGTTCATCGGGGGAGCTCCGATAAAACCGGCGACGAAGGTGTTTGCCGGATGGTTGTAGATGGTTTTGGGGTCTGCGATCTGTTGGACTTCGCCTTTGTTCATGACGCAGATGCGGGTGCCCATCGTCATCGCTTCGGTCTGGTCATGGGTGACATAGACGAAGGTCGTGCCCAGATCCGCATGGAGCTTGATCAGCTCGGCGCGCATCTGGACTCGGAGTTTGGCGTCGAGGTTGGAGAGGGGCTCATCCATCAGAAAGACTGCGGGATTTCGCACGATGGCTCGTCCGAGGGCGACGCGCTGTCTCTGACCTCCGGAGAGCTCTTTCGGCTTGCGGCTGAGCAGAGCGTCGATATCGAGGATCTTCGCCGCTTTTTCGATTCGAGATTTGATCTCTTCTTTCGGAGTCTTTTTGAGCTTGAGTCCGAAAGCCATGTTGTCATAGACGGACATATGGGGATAAAGGGCGTAGTTCTGGAAGACCATCGCGATATTTCGGTCTTTCGGAGAGACGTCGTTGACTTTGAGGTCGCCGATGAGCATCTCGCCTTCCGTGATCTCTTCCAATCCGGCGATCATGCGAAGCGTCGTCGTCTTTCCGCAGCCGGAGGGGCCGACGAGCACCATGAACTCTTTGTCATGGATCTCGAAATTGACATTTTTGACCGCATGAAATCCGTTGGGATATTTTTTGTTGATATTTTTGAGAATTACGTTTGCCATGATTTCAACCTCCGAAGATTATTTGATAGATCCGGATACCATTCCCTTGATGATATGCTTCTGTCCGATCAGGAAGCCGGCGATGATGGGGGTTGCCGCCATCAGCACCGCCGTCATGATCAAATCCCATTTTTTGACGAAAGAGCCCGAAAAAGCGCGGATCGCCAGAGGGATGGTCTGTATGTCCTGTCCGACGCCGAGGACGAGGGAAGGAAGGAGAAAATCGTTCCATACCCAGAGGGCGTTGAGGATGCAGACAGTGACGAGGATAGGTTTCAATATCGGCAGAATGATCATAAAGAAGATCTGCGTTTTGGAGCATCCGTCGATCAGCGCCGCTTCTTCGAGTTCTTCCGGAATGGATTTGATGAATCCGTGGAACATGAAGACGGCGAGAGGGGCGCCGAAGCCGATATAGGCGAAAATCATGCCGTGATAGGTTCTGAGCATGGGAATGCCGATGCTCTGTCCGATGATGCGGAAAAGTGAGACGAGGGGGAACATGACGACCTGAAAGGGAATGATCAGCCCGCTGATGAACAGCAGGAAGATGAAGGTGGATTTTTTTGTTTTCGTGCGCACGAGCACCCAGGCCGCCATCGCGGAGAACACGGAGATGCACAGCAGGGAGAGGGTCGTGATAATCACGGAGGTGTATACGCTGGAAGCGTATCGAATACTCGGGCTCGTCCAGATGTTGTGAATGTTTTTCAGCAGTTGATCCCAGTCTTTCGGCATGGAGATCGGCGAAGTGATGATCTCGAAGGAAGATTTCGCCGAGTTGATCACGACGATGAAGAAAGGAGAGAGCACGAGCAGGAACAAAACGACGGTAAAGAGCTGTAAAAGAATCTGTTTGCCTTTTTTTCCTTTCATTTACATTTCGACCTCCTTTTTCTTGTTGTAGTAGACCTGTGCAATCGAGATGACGGAGAGCACGAGGAAGAAGATGATGGCGCGGGCCTGGCCTTCCGCCATCTTATTATATTTGAAGGCGATATTGTAGATATGCATCGCCAGCAGCTCGGTGGAATTGACGGTCTGATCCTGATAGATCGCGGTAGGGCCTCCCGCAGTCAGGGCGACGATGATGTCAAACTGCTTGAAGGAGTTGATCAGGGTCAGGAAAGAGGTGATCGTAAACGCTTGAGCGATCAGGGGAAGAGTGACATTGCGGAGTTTCTGCAGGGGAGTCGCTCCGTCGATATCGCAGGCCTCCAACAGTTCCTGGGGAACATTGAGGATCGCAGCCACATAGATCATCATGATATAGCCGGCATATTGCCAGGTAAAGGCGAAGATGAGACCGAAAAGGGTCAGGTTCGGGTCGGCGAGCAGTAAAAGGTTTTCCAGAGCCTCGATACCGAGCATGGAGCCGAGAGCGGGAACGACGCTCTTGAAGATAAACTGCCATATGTACCCGAGTACCAATCCTCCGATGAGATTCGGAATAAAAAATCCGGCGCGGTAAAAATTGCGCAGTCTCATTTCCCGCGTTACTAAAAAGGCGAAAAGCAGAGCAACGGCATTGATACTGATCACACTGATCAGTGTGAAGACAAAAGTACGAATAAAGGAATATTTGAAGTGGATATCGGAAAACATCGCCTGATAGTTTTTCAGACCGATGAAATTCGTTTTTTCACCTGCGATGGCGGACCAATCCGTAAAAGAATAGTAAACTCCCATAAAAAAGGGGATGATGACTACCACGACGAATGCGACCAGAGCAGGGGCGAGAAAAAGCCAGAAAACGAGATTATCTTTTTGTTTTTTGCTCATTTTGCTCCATCCTTCCGTGAGATGACAGGCAAAGTCCAAGGAGCGATCTGTCCGGGACTTTGCCTGTGGGATTGCTTGTTTAGATGAATAACTCTCTGTCCGATAAGATGATCCTGATCTTATTTGATTGCGTCGATTTTTTCCGCGAGCTGATCGATAAACTGTCCTTTGTCGATATCACCCTTTGCAAAACTCTCGTAAATCGGTCCGAGAGTTCCCATTCCGAAGCCGTCCGGCATATCGTTCTGGAACCAGGTGTATTTTTTATCTTTGACCAGCCATTTTGCCGCGTCCGCGGAAAGCGGCGTATCCGGCACGAGCGTCACATTCGTAAATGCAGGGATCATCTTTGCCTTGTTGACCATATAGTCATGTCCTTTTTCGTTGGTCACCATATAGTTGAGGAAGGCTTTTGCAGTTTCTTTGTTCGCGCTTTCCGTATTGAGCACATAGAAAGAGGGAGCGCCGATGAAGATCGAATCCGTCGTTCCTTTTACGGAGGCGTGCGGTGCAAAGGCCATCGGGAAGGTGACGCCGTTATCGGTCAGCCAGGGATCGATCCAGTTGCCCTGGTGGATGAAGACGGATTTTTCCGTAGCGAACTGACCTACCTGAGCATCATAGTTTCCTGTAAGGAGAACGCTTTTATCCGCATAGGAGAAAAGCAGCTCCACCCAGTCGGCATACTCGGCAAGTCTCTCTTTGTCCGGTTCGCCGGCGTTGAGCATGTCAATGTACTTGCCGTCTCCATAAGGCATGGCCGCGGAGAGGTAGCCGTTGAAGTTGTGAAGGCCCGTCACCCATCTCATATCGGGGCCGGCAGCCATTGCAACGACGGAGGAGATGCCGAGATCTTCCTTCATCGAGTCGATTTTCTCAAAAGCTGCTTTATAGGCTTCCTGAGAAGTGAGGCCTGCCGGATCCACTCCGGCTTTTTCCAGGAGATTCTTGTTGTAAGCAAGTCCCCAGGCTTCCACCGCCACAGGGAAACCGTATACTTTTCCGTCCGCTTTGAAAGCAAGATCGGTATGTTTGAGCCATTCTTCATCATCGGAAAAAGGCTCCAACTTGGATTTCCATGTCTCATATCCTCCGGTTCCTTCGATGACGAAGATATCCGGCTGACGGTCGGACTGGAATTCCGCCTTGAGGTTTTCCGCATAAGGCGTATCTCCTCCGGAAGTTTTCACTGTGACTTTGACTCCGGTTTCGGTACTGTAGTCGGCGGCAAACTGGGTCAGCGCTTCGCCGATCTCGACTTTGTTCTGATAGATGACGAGGCTCTGGTCGGAGCCTGCGTCTCCGGCAGGGGCACCGTCCCCGGAGGGAGAAGCCTCCTTCGGTCCACATCCCGCCAAAAGTCCTGCGCCGAGAGCACCCGCCATCAGCAATGAAAGTAGTTTCTTCATGACATATCCTCCTTAAATGTATCGTTTGTGAGAGTGTTTTTATTCTTCTAAAATCCCTTAGTCATTCTTACCCTAAAATATAATCAGGCAAACGCATTCATGAAGAATCCTTCGGAGGTCGGGGAAGATTCCCTCCGACCGAAGATAAAGCAGATCACAGCCGAAGGATTTTCGGAGTTCATCTGCAGTCTGGCGTAGGATGTTTGTCTACCCTTCGAGCAGGCAGGCGACGGATTCATAGGGGCGGAGCGTCAGATCCGCGATATTCGCGGAGGAGTCCGGGTAGTTGCTCAGCAGGATTCGCAGCGCCTTTCCTTCAAAACTTCTCCTTAGGGTCTTGGCAGTGAAGTTTGAAACGACGAGAAGTTTTTGCGTCTGATAAATCCTCGTATAGGCGTAGACTTCCCGGTCTTTCGGAAGCAGGAGCTGATGTCTGCCGTAGACGATCAGATCCGAGTACTCGCTGTCTCTTCGGAGAGAGACGAGTTTTTTGTAGTGGTAAAAGACGGAATTTTCATCGGCAAGCGCCGCTTCCGCATGGATGCTCCTGTAGTTCGGGTTGAGGGGAAGCCAGGGCTTGCCGCTCGTGAAGCCGGCGTTTGCGCTTTCGTTCCAGCTGATCGGTACCCGGGCGTTGTCCCTTGAGAAGGGGCGGATGATCTGCATCGCTTCTTCCGGGCTCTTGCCTTTGAGATTTGTCAGCACATCGAATTTATGATGATCCAGCAGGTCGTTATGATCTTCGATGCGATCAAAATAGGTGTTGGTCAGTCCCAGCTCTTCTCCCATGTAGATATAGGGCGTCCCGTACATGAAATGCAGCGTCGTTCCGAGCATTTTCGCACTCTCGACTCGATATTTTCCGTCGTCGCCGAAACGGGATACGATGCGGGGCTGGTCGTGGTTGGACCAATAGAGGCTGCTCCAGCCGTTTTCATAGAGATCGTCCTGCCAGCGGCTCATGATCGCCTTGAGTTTCGGCAGGTCGAGGGGCTTTTTCGGGGACATCGTGTCATCGCAGTCAATGCCGGTATGCTCGAACTGGAAGATCATATTGAGCTCTTTGCGGTCGGGATGGGAGTAGAGTCTCCCGTCGGCGGTGGTGACAAAGCCCGTCTCTCCTACCGTCAGCAGGTCGTGTTTGCTCAGCACTTCCCGGTTCATCTCCCGCAGATACATATGGACGTCGGAATGGTTGAGGAAATGCTCGATGCCCCGCACCACATCCGGAAAAGCGGCGTCGGGATAGTCGTCGGGCTTGCCGATCGCGTTGATGACGTCCATGCGGAAACCGACGGTTCCCTTGTCGATCCAGAAGTTCATAATATCGTAGACCTCCCGTCGGACGGCAGGGTTTTTCCAGTTGAGATCCGGCTGTTTTTTGCTGAAGAGATGAAGATAGTACTGCTTTGTCTCTTCGTCCCATTCCCAGGTGCTGCGGGTGAACCAGCTGACCCAGTTGTTCGGAGGAGTGCCGTCTTCCTTGGCGTCTTTCCAGATATAATAGTCTCGCTTGTCGCTGTCTTTCGAAGCTCGCGACTCGATGAACCAGGGGTGTTCGTCACTTGTGTGGTTGACGACGAGATCCATCACGATCCCGATGCCCCGTTTTTTCGCCTCGTCAACCAGCTCTTCGAAGTCCTCCATCGTCCCGAACTGAGGAGCGATCGCCCGATAGTCCGAGATATCATAGCCGTTGTCATCCATCGGAGATTCGTACACCGGACTGAGCCAGATGACGTCGATGCCGAGATTTTGAAGATAGTCGAGTTTTTCGGTGATGCCTCGGATGTCTCCGATCCCGTCTCCGTCAGAGTCTTTGAAACTTTTCGGATAGATCTGATAGACCACCGATCTGTGCCACCATTTTTTTTCCATGATATTCCTCCCTGAAATGGTATTTCCAATCAAAAAAGCAATCTGCCGGAAGTCTGGGCTTCCATAGGAGATTGCTTTGCTTATACCCGAAATCGTGAAAATCATTCGCGGGAAGAGGAGAAAAATCCTTGCCTTTTCCGAAGATCTCCCGATCTTTTCCTACTTTCCAATCAAGTCTTTCCTCATTTGACTCGGCGTCACGCCATAAGTTTCCTTGAACACTTTCTGAAAGTAGCCGTCTCCATAGTAACCGACGGATCTTGCGATCTCTGCAACGGATAACTCGTCCTCACAGAGAAGTTCAAGAGCCTTCGTCATTCGGATTTTTTTTGTATATTCGTTTATTGTTGCATTAAAAGAGATCTTAAAGCCCGCCAACAGTTTCTGCTGATTGATGGCAAAGATCTTGACCAGTTCAGCAATGGTGAAGCTGTCTGCATAATTATCTTCTATGAAGGATTTTACATCCTTGAGGATGGTTTTATCTTGAGCGGAAAGATGAACTGTGGATTTCGGTGTTTCTTTATAGATATAATCATACAGGAGGGAAAAGACTTCGAAGGATTTGCCGCGAACATAAAGACTCAAGGTGTCTCCTTCCAAAGCGCAGTCTTTCATGCCGTTGCAAATGGCGGTTACTCTCGGTATGGAAATCGGCTTAGGATTCAGTGCCATAGCTGCTCTCTCAAAAAAATCGTCTTTTAGTTCTATCGGCAGCGAAGAGAAAAAAGGTTCTCGAAAGGCAAAGCCGATGTTAAGCAGTCGCACACCCGGTTCCACTCGCTTATACCCACAGTACGTTTTGGTGTTTACATAGGCGTTCAGTCCATATTCAAATTCAGATATCCTGTCTTTTTGTTGATAGTAGGACGCAGCTCCCGCATAATACTGTCCGATCTCAATGATCCGTTCGCTGACATATTCTTTGATCACAAAAGGAGTATGGAGTGTACAGTCGCTAATGATCGCCATGGATGACGAAGGATCTCCTAAAATAGAAAAACCGCCCTCGCCTTTTTCACCGGAAAGGATATAATCGACTCTTCCCGCCGTAGCATGTTTTATAAAACCGAATTTTTCAAAACTCTTCCAGTAATCCTCAATCGTTCTCATAAGATGCCTTCTTTTTTTGGAGTTTTTTCTGCTGGATTCAAAGATGATTATACCTTACAAATCCATATAATTCAAGAAATATTAAAAACACCCTGTTATATTTGGAGAATTATTGTATTGATAAGAGTTATCAAATAAGTTAAAATGCAGGCAGTAAATACAAACTGCATCTTACATGAAAGGGGTTGTTTTTTTGAATAAAAAATCGAAGGGAATATTGGAACATATTTTTTACTATTCGAATGAGGGGAGACCATTTCTCATACTCAGTATTTGCTTATCGGTTATGGGTATGATCTGTAATGTTGTGCCCTATGTATCCGTCTATTTTATAAGCAGATCTTTTTTAACATCCAAAGGGGAGAATAATGAAACGATTGTGCTGTGGATCGTGATCGCAGGGACTTCTATTTTGCTGAATTTGATCTTTACTTTTCTTGGCGGTCTGGGTTGCCACAAAATGGCTTTCAGAACTTTATATATTTACAGAATGAAACTGATGGAGCATTTAGGAAAGCTTTCGATAGGATTTTTCTCAAAAAATACCGGCGGCGGCATCCAGAAAATTATGGATGAAAATATTGAAAAGCTGGAAGGGATCATCGCTCATATGATGCCTGATTTAATAGGCTCTTTTGTTGTGCTGGCATTGCTTTTTCTCGGGATTGGATATCTCAATATAATCATGGCGGTCACCGTGCTGGTATCTGTTGTCATTGCGTTTATCTTTCAATATACGATATTCGGAAGTGAGAGTGCAAAAGAAACCTATGCAAGCTATATGAAAGCTTCGGGTAACATTACGAGCAGTTTCTCCGAATACATAAAAGGAATGGCAGAGGTGAAGCTGTTCGGTCGATCCGGCGGCATGCTGAGGGGTCTTGAAAATCACTTGGACGAAAGCCTTCGCTGGGAAATTACAAATTATAAAAAGGCGGCTTTTCCGATGAGCATGTATAAAAGCATGATCCTGTCCCTTTTGACCTTTGTCGTTCCGGCAGGAGGGCTGCTGATATGGAATGATCCGGCGGAGTCCACGGTATTAGCCGTCATTATGGCTCTTATTATTGCGCCGGCTCTGTACGAACCTCTTTTGACCTGTGTCGACTATGCGACACAAATCAACCTTACCAAAGCGGGGCTTGTTCAAATTGAAAATATTATAAACGAAACTGCTTTGGAAATTAAGGACAGTTCAGAGGAAATAAGTGGAAATGACGTCATATTTGATGAAGTTTGCTTTTCTTATGAGAGTGCAGCGGATCCTTTGAGAAAACTTGCTCTTCACAAGGTTTCTTTTGCGTGCAGAGAGAAGGAAATGACGGCTTTAGTCGGGGAGTCGGGAAGCGGAAAGTCGACCATAGGACAGTTGATCTTACGCTTTTGGGATGTGGATGAAGGAAGTATAAAAATCGGCGGGAAGGATATAAGAGCGATCCGCACAAAAGATCTGATGGAAAAAATCGCCTTTGTTTTTCAAGATACGCATATTTTTTCCGACACGGTAAAGAACAATATCTCAATGAACCGAGCTGTTTCTGAGGAAGAAATAATAAAAGCGGCTAAGAAGGCAAGATGCCACGAGTTTATAATGAATCTTCCGAATGGTTATGACACGATAATAGGCAGCGGCAATATCAAACTGTCCGGCGGAGAAGCGCAGAGGATATCTATCGCAAGGACGTTTCTAAAAGACTCTGAGATCATAATTTTAGATGAGGCTTTAGCTTATACCGATGCAGAAAATGAAAATCTGATCCAGGAAGCCATCAAAAATTTGATCGAGGATAAGACGGTCATTGTGATCGCCCACAGATTGAAGAGCATTATGGAGGCGGACAACATTATTGTTTTAAGGGAAGGAAAAATAATAGAAGAAGGCGCGCATGAAAAACTTTTGGAAAAAGACGGAGAGTATAAGAGTTTGTGGGACTTGCAGTTTGAGGCGGAAAGCTGGGAGATCGAGAGAAAGGCGGGGGAAGGGCAGTGAGAGAAATCATACGCAAATTTACGATGGGTCATCCGAAACAGGTGATCGAACCGGTGGTATGGCATTTTCTGGAAGGATTTACGATGACCTTTCCCGCCATAGCCATTTACTTTGCCATCAATCTGTTTATAGAACACTTCCAAACTCCGGGAAGGATTTTGGAGGAAGGATATTGGAACATCGCTTTATGGACGGCGGGTTTATTCTTATTACAGCTGGTTGTCAGTACCCTTACCTTTTTGAGATTATTTCTTCCGGGAGCGATCCATTCTACGGAGAATAAAAAAGAATTTATTCGAAAAATCAAAAGATTGCCTCTCGGATTTTTCTCTAAAACACGTTCAGGAGAGCTGATCAATACGTTTACGGGGGATTTTTTAGCCATTGAACAAAGTATGGTGGGAACTTTCACCGGTCTTTTCGGGGTGGTTTTCTCCTGTATCGTCACTTCGGTGTTCATGTTTTATTTTAATCCCCGGATGGCTCTCGCATTTTATATTACAATGCCCGTTTCGGGGATCATCATCCTGATATCAATGAAAGTATTCGGACGACTGAGCGTTGACCTCCGATCCGCGAAAGATGATACCGCAGAGGGATTGAACGAATATCTCTCGGGAATGAAGATCCTCAGAAGCTATAACCAAATAGGAGAAGGATTCTCAAAGCTTCAAACAGCATACAGGCATTTAATGGAAGTCAGTATAAAAGGCGAAACGGCAGGAGGAGCTCTTTTAGGCTTGGCGCTGACATTTGCAAGGGTGGGACTTCCCTTTATGTGTTTTGCCGGTTCGTATCTATTGCTCGGCGGAGAGGTCGGTTTGACGGAGTTTTTGAGTCTCATCATCATCGGCACTAAAATTGTAAGTCCGCTTCTGACTTGGATCCGATACACCGCGGTACTTAGAGCGCACTATGTAAGCGCAGGAAGAATCGACCATGTAATGCAGGAAAAAGAACTGTCCGGAAGCAAAAAAATAGAAAGCATAGATGATATTCGTTTTGAAAATGTCAGCTTTTCGTATTTAGAAGGTCAAAATATCTTGGATGATATATCTTGTTCGTTCAAGAAAAACTCTCTGACTGCTATCGTAGGCCCGAGCGGCGGCGGCAAATCAACCATGCTGAAGCTGATCGCAAGGTTTTGGGAGGTTGATAAAGGCAGTATAAAGATCGGAGACATTTCATTGAATGAAATAGTTGCGGACAACTGGTTAGAACAAATTTCCATGGTCTTGCAGGATGTGTATCTTTTTCATGAAACCATAAGAGAAAATATCATTTTTGGAAATGAGAATGCGACAGAAGAAGATATGATCCGCGCTGCAAAGCTGGCGGGCTGTCACGACTTCATCGAAAAGCTGCCGGAAGGCTATGAAACGATGGTGGGAGAGGGAGGCTCCACACTGTCGGGTGGAGAAAAGCAAAGGATATCCATTGCCAGAGCCATCCTTAAAAATGCGCCGATTTTACTGTTAGACGAACCGACTTCCAGTCTGGATGCAAAGAATGAAGTGTTGGTTCAGAAAGCGATATCAAATTTGGTAAAAGATAAGACGGTAGTGATGATCGCCCATAGATTAAAAACCATAAAAAACGCGGATCATATTATTGTTTTAGATCAGGGAAGGATCGCGGAAGAAGGAACTCATGAAGAGTTGTTGAAGAAAAAAGGGCTCTATCATAGGCTGTGGACTTTGCAAAATAAATCAAAGGAGTGGAAAATTTCGTCAGAAGGAAAAAGAGACAATCCTAAATTGCAATAGCAAATGGAATACTTTGGCAAAATAAAGTCCACTCTCAAACTCACTGCCATTATCTGCCGTAATGGCTTGAAAAACGGTGCTGAAATATGTTTTCCCATACTCCTCACGAAGAGCTTGCAGTGCATAAAAGACCGCATCGGATGTCTTGCCTGGAATCTTCATGGCGAGATTAATCTCGCCATGATTGATTTTTCGTAGCCAAATATGATATAATGGCTATGAAAAAAGGAGGTGCTGTTTTGAGGACATTTAATTATTTAAAAATTATGGAACTGTCTTTACCTGTTAATATATATCATACTATTGCAAAGATCCATGAATATAAGGGAAAACAAGAACTTTATGCAGAAAATTACCCGGACATTTTAGAGAAGATGATAGATGTCGCTAAAATACAAAGTACAAAGGCTTCCAATGCTATTGAAGGAATATATACGAATGATTCAAGACTGAAAGAGCTGATGAATAAAAAAGCAGAGCCGAAAAACAGAAATGAAGAAGAAATTGCAGGGTATAGACATGTACTTGATATGATCCATGAAAATTATGCCTATATAGAATTTAATAAAAATGACATCTTAACACTTCATAACCAGTTATATTCTTATTCCTATGTAAATCACAAGGGAAAATTTAAGACAATGGATAACAGCATTGTAGAAGTAGATGCTTTTGGAAACAAAAAAGTACGATTTCAGCCGATCAGCAGTTTTGAAACGGAAAATTGCTTTGATGAAATGGTGAAAGCTTACAAGGAAGCGGTGAAAGAAAATATTCCGCCGCTCATTTTAATCCCAACATTGATACATGATTTCTTATGTATTCATCCCTTTGATGATGGTAATGGAAGAATGAGCAGGATACTGACACTTCTGTTGCTTTATAAGTCCGGTTATTTTGCTCAAAGGTATATCAGTATAGAGATGCTCATTGAAGAAAGTAAAGATTCTTACTATGAAGAATTACAGAACTCCAGTGAAAAATGGCATACCGGAGAAAATGATGAACTTCCATTTATAAAGTATATGTTGGGGGTTTTCTTAAAAGCATATAAAGAATGTGATGACAGATTTAACCTGATTGGAAAAGGAAAATTGACCTCACCGGAAAGAGTATTTTCTGTTATCCAAAAATCATTAGAGCCTCTTTCCAAAAAAGATATTATGATTCTTTGCCCGGACATATCCCAAAGGACAATAGAAAGAGCTTTAAAAGAATTACAGGACAATGAAAAGATAAAACAGGCAGGCAGTGGACGTTCGACAAAATATGTCAAGATTTAGCCTTGGTAAAAAGTAAAACAGCTAAAATAAAAAGCACTTAGAAATGAGTAAAATTAACCTCAAAATTTAAGTGCTTTTTTAATATCAATTGCTTGACATTGTAGGGGAAATTAACCATGCTGAAACGGATTGCAAGGTTTTGGGATGTTGATACAGGAAATTCCGCGAAAGCTAATAGCTGAAATCTTCCGCCATTTTCGAGTTTTCCAGCAGATTGCGGTAGATCGGAGAATGTTCCTTCAGCTGATCGTGACTGCCGATGCTCTCGACGCGTCCTTGATCCATCACGACGATCTTGTCGGCCTGCTCGATGGATTTGAGGCGATGGGAGATAATGATGACCGTCTTGTTCCGGATCAGTCGATTGAGACTTTCCTGTATCTTTTTCTCGTTTTCCACGTCGAGAGCGGCGGAGATTTCGTCAAGGATCAGGATCGGTGCGTTTTTGAGAAAAGCCCTTGCAATCGACAGACGCTGTCTCTCGCCGCCGGAGAGTTCGGCGCCGTTTTCACCGATCCTGCTTTCATAGCCTTCCGGCAGTTTTTCGATGAATTCCGCGCAGTTGGCGAGTCTTGCAGCCTCTTTGACCTCTTCGTCGCTCGCATCTTTTCTGCCCACACGGATGTTTTCGAGGAAAGAGGCGTTGAACAGGGTGACGTCCTGAAATACGATGGAAGTCTTGGCAAAGAGGGAGTCAGTGGAGATTTCCTTGATATCTTTGCCGCCGATGACGATTTTTCCGCCGTCGTAGTCGTAGAGTCTCGAGATCAGGCGAAGCACGCTCGTCTTGCCGCAGCCGCTGGCTCCGACGAGGGCGGTCACCTCTCCCTGACGGGCTGTGAAAGAAACGCCGTCAAGCACAGGGATCTCTCTGTCGTAGGAAAAGGAGACCTCTTGAAGGTCGACGTCGAAACTCTGTAGGTCGAAGTCTCCGCCTTCCTGGGTTTTTTCATTTCGGATGCTTTTGATACGCTCGACTTTCGGATCGATATAGAAGATTTCAACGATGGAGGCGCTGGCGCCTTCCACAGCGTCCTTGATCTTCATGGCGGCAAGAAGATAGCCGATCAGGTAGAGGACGCTGATTTCTCCGGCGGAATAAAGCAGAACTCCGACGCCGATGACGACGGCGAGACCGATGAAATCGAAGATCTGTGAGAATCCGAGGATCAGGATGAGAGCCGTCTCGCTCTGAATGTGGATCTCTTCGCTTTCTTCCATGCTGCGGTGCATTTTTTCCCGCACTTCTTCGGAGAGGTGAAAGCTCTGGATCTCCTGCTGCATCTCGATGGCCTCCTGGAAGGCTTCCGAGTTTTCCCGGAGCTTTTGATAATGTTTGAGATTGCCTTTTCTCTGTATTTTTTTAGAAAGGAATAAAAAGCAGAATTTGAGCAGAGGCGGACAGAGGACCGCAAGTCCGAGTCTGAAGTTTCCTCCGAGCAGGAGAATCGCCATCACCGGAAAGAAGAGAAAGAAGGCTCCGATTTTCGGGATTGCATGGCTCATCGCATGCTCGACGCCCTCGATGTCCGACATGACGGTCTGGGAGAGATCGGAGAGGTCATGCTTGGAAAAATAGGAGAGCGGGAGTTTGCTGAGAGTCTGTGCGAGAGCGGTGCGCAGATTCGCGCTCTCTTTATAGGTCGCATTGTACAGAGCGTCGTATTCGAGGCTGAGGAGCAGAGTCATCAGAAGGAGGATGGCCGCGGAAGCTCCGAAATAGAATTCCCGGCTTCGCATGCGCTCGTTTAAGAGATCATCCATGAACAGCATCAGCAGGATCGCCGGCAGCAGGTTGACGAGCATCATGAGAAAACTCGCAAAAGTAGATTTGATGATATCTTTCGCGCCCTGCTCCGTCAGAGCGAATGTATCCATCAAGAATTTATTCATTTCCGACCCTCCATTCGTTCGCTTGCTGATAAAGATCTTGGAATGCTTTGTATTTGGTGCTGCCGTTCATCAGGCTCTCGTCGTTTCCGCGCTCGATGATCCTGCCGTTTTCGAGGACGAGGATCTCGTCGACTTTGCGGATGCTGCTCAGCCGATGGGCGATCATGATGACGGTCTTGCCCTGCATGAGATTTGCAAAGGCCAACTGAAGCTCATGCTCGTTTTCGGGGTCGATTGCGGCGCTTGCCTCATCCATGATGATGATATCCGCATCTTTGAGAATCGCTCTTGCAATGGCAATGCGCTGTCTTTCTCCGCCGGAGAGGTAGATCCCCTTACTGCCGATCAGCGTGTGCTCCCTCTCTTTGAATTTATCGAGGATGCTTCTGCAGCCGGCAAGCTCCAGCGCCTTCATGATCTCTTCATGGGAGGCGTCCTGGCGTCCGAGGCGTACATTTTCGTAGATGGTTTTTTTGAAGAGTTTCGCGTCCTGAAAGACGAAAGCGATATGGTCGATCAGCGCGGTCTTGCTGTAGTTTTCAATCGGGATGCCGCCGATTTTGAGAGAGCCGCTGTCGATCTTGTAAAAGCCGGAGATCAGTTTGGCAATCGTCGATTTTCCGCTGCCGGAAGAGCCGACGAGAGCATAGGTCTTTCCTCCCTCCAAACGGAAACTGAGTTGATCCAGTACGGGAGTGTCTTTATATGTAAAGCAGACCTCTTCAAACTCGATGTCAAAATTTTCGAATTCCTCGATCTGCCCGAACTGCAAAGCGTCTTTCCCCATTTCGGAGTAGAGGGTCTCCAGTTTGTCAATCGCGTTGTTCCCCTGGAAAAAGTACATGCTCATATACATGATGCGCATGAAGGACACAAAGAGCACGCCCATGAGAAAGGAAGTCATGATAAGCTGTACGCTGAGCGCCGCCGGCTCGCTGCGGTAATCCGTAAACAGCAGGAGCAGAGGAATGAGGAGGGCGATGACGCCGAAAAACATCAGCTGGAAAAAGACGTAGGGCCGTTGGCAGCTTTTGGAGTAGTTGTAGGCGTACTGTGCATATTCGGTGATCGCCTGATGGAGCGCTTTGAAGGAGGTGACTCCTGTGCCGAAGATCTTGATGACTTGGATGCCGCGCACATACTCGACGGTCTCGGCGCTGAGGTGCTCAAGAGCTTTGTGGTAGATCTTCATAAATTTTTGATCCCCCATCATGAGGGCGAGAGTCACAAAGCCGATCAGCGTGATGAGGAGAAGGGGGACGCCGACTTTGAGACTGACGATGAAGCCGAGAGCGATGGAAAGGATCGGCGTCAGGATCCCATAGGCGCTGTCCGGAATCAGGTGAGCGACCGCCATGTGCGTCTGGGCTGCGTTGTCGTCGATGATCTTGCGGGTCAGTCCCGAGGGATGGAGGTCAAAAAATCGAAATCCGGCGCCGGTAAGTCCGTCGATCCCTCTCTTGCGCAGGTTGGTCTCCAGACGGAAAGCCAGCTTGTGGGAGCAGTATCCGGAAAAGAAATAAGAGATCGCTCCGCAGAAGATAAAGACGGCGATCAGCAGACTGTAATGTTTGGCCCGTTCGATATCTGAGGTAATCAGGATATGGCGGATGAAGGCGTAGATGAAATAGTAAGCTGTGACCGTCAGCAGGGCGGACAGGGCGGAAAAAAGCACTGCCAGCAGGGCGAAGTGTTTTTTGTCCGGCACATAACGAAACAGTTTTTGATAGATTTGCATGATTCACTCCTTTTGTTGTCACTATTAGACGATGAACAGAAAAAACAGGCGGGGCGTCGGAACGGAGAAAGTTTTCTTTTTGATATGAAGAGCCTGTATCACCTATATTGTAAGACTTTATCAGCTGTGATACAATATTATTTGAAAAGAATGTCTAATTGTACTATTGTCTGATCGTGATATCGGGTGGTGATCTTCATGAAAAAATTTGTCGAACTGGTTCGGGAGTTTGGATGCGATCCCTGCAGCTGCGGAAAATACAGTCCGGTGGGGAAATGCTTCTACTCCGACGAGGAATATTACAAAGGAAATTACTGGTTTTATGAGGCGAGAGATTTCATCATCGACGTCCATGATCTCTATATCAAAAAAGACTATGTCATTCATTCGATGCCGGATATGAGCCCCTATATGTCGCTGATCTCCAACTATCTGATTACGGGAAGCGGGGAGTGGTTCACTCCGTATCAAAATATGAGCGCGAATACGATGTTCGTCATGGATACGGCGGTGAAAAATCAGAACTACCTCATCCACGGAAACAGCCGTTTCTTTCTCGTCGGCATGAAATTCAAGGAGAGCATGATCGAGAAATATATGATGCAAAAGTTGCATATCGGAAGAAATGAGGTTTCACAGATATTTTGGGAGACGAGAAACGACATCGTCCGGCCGATTGGAAAGATTGCGGCGGAGATCGTGAACTGCCGTATGGAGAGTCCTTCCGCAGAGCTGTTTTTTGAAGCGAAGGCAAGGGAATGGCTCAGTATCACGATGGACGCCTACGGCAAGAGGCGAAAGGAGCAAAAACTTTCCGAGGCGGACAGAAATTCGATTGAGGACGTTGCAAACTACATCAGCGACCACTATGCTTTTGATATTCCCCAGGAGCTTCTTGAAAAGATCGCATTGATGAGCGGGACGAAGCTCAAGACCTCTTTTCGGAGCAGATATCAGATGAGCATCACCGAATATACGCAGCGCAAGAGGATGAATGTGGCGGAGAACCTGCTGCTGACGACCTCTCTGGATATAAGGGACGTCGCGAAAGCCGTCGGCTATCGGTCTTCGAGCCGTTTTGCGACTTTGTTCAAGCGTTTCAAAGGGATCTGTCCGAGGGAGCTGCGTGATTTTTCCGGGCGCAGCCTTGAGGCTGTCTGTGAGAGGGCGAAAGAAGGTTGATGCAAAAGTCGGAGGGGTTACAGGATTTGGCTTCGTATTTCTCTGTTTGATGAATGGAGCGGCTCTGAGGGGGTAATAGTAAAAAAGCGGATTGAAACAGATAAGGATATACGAGGTGAACAGTGAAAGAGGCAAAAAGATATGCGTTTTTGGATGTGATTCGCGGATTTACGGTCATCAGTATGATTTTTTACCATGGAGTCTGGGATCTCGTCTACATTTTCGGTTTTGACTGGCCGTGGTATCGTTCGGTGGAAGGGGTTTTCTGGCAGCAGAGCATCTGCTGGACCTTCATCTTCCTTTCCGGTTTCTGTCAGCCTTTGGGATCCTCGGGATTTCGCAGAGGAGGAAAGGTCTTTTTGGCGGGGGCGTTGGTATCAGTGTCCACACTGCTCATCATGCCTGAGAATCGGGTGATTTTCGGCGTGCTGACGCTGATCGGTTCCTGTATGCTTCTGCTCAGAGTTTTCGAGCGTTTCATGGGAAAAATGAATCCGAATCTCGGATTTATCCTGAGTATGACGATGTTTTTGTTTTTTAGGGATGTCAGCCTCGGATATCTGGGCTTTTTCAGCCGAAGTTTGCTCGCTTTGCCGCAGCAATGGTATCGAAATCTATTTACAGCCTATCTGGGTTTTCCGACGAAGACCTTTTACTCGGCGGATTATTTTCCGCTGCTGCCTTGGTTCTTCCTTTTTACGGCAGGGTATTTCTTCTTCCGGATGATGGAGAGATGGGAGATATCGCCCGACTTTCAGGGGGTGAGACTTCCCTGCGTGGAATGGACGGGGAGAAATTCTCTGCCGATCTATCTGATCCATCAGCCGGCGCTTTACGGAATATTTCGGCTCTGGTTTTCCCTGGGAGCGCGCTGACGAATCGGCAAGGCGAAGAGTCGGGATAAGGGCTTCGGATGATCGCGGAGGTATGCAAAGGAGTGGAGATATGGGGAATTTGATTCGGAAAGGCGTACTCCTTCTTTCATCTCTGCTTTGCTTAGGATATGCGGAGGCGGTGCTTCAGGTGGATTTTTGGAGTCTGTTTCCGGAAGGAGAGCGACTTGTCATACTGACGATGATCAGCATAGCTCTTTCTCTTTTATTGGACGTCTCTGAAGGGCGGGTCAGAAGAGGACTGTATCTCTTTGTCGGAGCCGCCGCTTTCTGTGATCACGGGTTTTTATGTTTTCTTCCTCTCTTTTTCTACGACCTCTATCGGGATTTCGGTCGAAGAGTCTGTTTTCTGCTCCCCGTTTTTCTGTTGCGGGACCGGCTTTTTCTCCCCTTGATCTTCTGCGCTCCTGCCTTTTATTTTTCAGAGGAAGAGCGTCAGCTTCGTCAGCTTCGGGAGGAAAATCGCAGACTCAGAGATGATTTTCGGGAGAAACTGATCGACGAAGACCTCTACCGAAGGCAGCAGGAAATGGAAAGGGCAAAAGATATCGAGATTGCGATCCTTCGAGAGAGGAACCGCATTGCAAGGGAGATTCATGACGCAATCGGCCATACGCTGAGCAGTGCGATACTGCAGGTGGAAGCACTGAAGCTCTCCTTTGAAGAACCGGGACTTGTACCCCATTTTGAGACGCTGCAGAAGACGCTGAGTTCCGGGATGCTGGATATCCGGCAGAGCCTGCACCATCTGCACAGCTCTTCTCTCGCCCTCGAAGAGGAGATGAAAAATCTTGCCGCGAAGGAGCCGGGTCTTTTCGTTGATTTTCGCTTTCAGGCGAATGAGGACAGGATGGATTATGCGCTGAAATTTGCAGTTTTGTCCGTCGTGAAAGAAGCGCTGACCAATATCCGAAAACATTCAGACGCGGATAAGGTCAAGATTCGCTTTATCGAGCATCCTGTGATGTACACCCTCTCGATTCAGGATAATGGAAGAGGTCGAAGTCAAAGGGAGGATTTTTTTCACAAAAGAGGTCTTGGTATCCGCTCGATGCAGGAGACTGCGAAAAGGTGGAAAGGTCATGTCAATTTTGAACTGCAGGATGGTTTTATGATTCATATGGTGCTGAAAAAGGAGGCGGCGGATGAAAATTATCATAATTGATGACGATCCCCTCGTCAGAGATGCGCTCTGCCGCATTCTGCAGGCAAGAGGAATGGAGATTGCGGCGGTCGGCAGCGACGGGGAGGAGGCCCGGGATCTCTATGAGCGTTTTCGGCCGGATGTGCTGCTGATGGATATCCGCATGGGAAAGAGAAGCGGGCTTGAAGCGGCAAGAGGTGTCATGAGCGCTTATCCCGAGGCGAAAATCCTCCTGATCACCACCTTTCAGGACGAAGAATACATACGGGAGGCGATTGACCTCGGCTGCAGCGGCTATATCCTCAAACAAAATATCGCCGGGATCGTCCCGGCGATTGAAGCGGCCTTTTCCAATCAGCTGGTCTTTGACCTGAGCATCGTCGAAAAGCTGTCGGCAAGAAAACCGAGGACTTTTTCCGATGAGCTCTCGGCAAGAGAAAAAGACATCCTTCACCTGGTCGCCGAAGGGCTCAACAACAGGGAGATTGCGGAAAGACTCTTCCTAAGTGAGGGCACAGTCCGCAACTATATCTCCGGGATGCTGGAAAAATTGGGGCTCAGAGACCGCACCCAGCTGGCGATCTACTATTACAGGCAGTGATTTTTGATTGCAAGCGCATGGAAAAGGCCCTATATCACGGGAATAAAAATACTTCTCCCGCGATATAAGGCGAATGGAGCATAATATCATAATCGTGGCGCCTGCAAGGAGGCTTATATGGGAGATTGTTGATTTATCTGAACAGAGGCTTTATGCCGGAAAATGAATCAGGGCGTATATCTGCTGTACTCCTGAAGTTTTGCGGCATTTTCAGGGTCTGCTTTCAGAGCGCTCTCCCAGCCTTTTTCGTATGCGAGATTATAATATTTTTCAGCGTCTGCGGAAGAAAATATATTTTCTTTCATCCCTTCTGCGGTCAGTATCTTATTTTCTTCTTCAATGACTTTTTCATAGTGGATTTTCGACTCGAGCTCTATTTCTTTTCCGGCTTCTAAAACCGCCTTTTTTTGATTTTCGCTTAATCTGCTCCAAGCTTTGTCGCTGAACATGACGGCGCAGTCTACATTGTAAAAAGAGGGTTGTATGATATAATTCGAAACTTCCTGCCATCCGAAATCTTTCACGCCGACACTGGGCCAGCCGTATCCTTGAATGACATTCCGCTCTAAGGCCTGATAGGCTTCGCCGGGAGCTGTGTTTACGACTCCCGCGCCCAATGCTTCGACAAAAGCCTGATATGCAGGGGTCGCTCTTATTGTTAATCCGTTAAAATCACTGAGTTGTTTTATTTCTTTTTTTGTATATAAATTGTAAGTTAATCCGTTTGTTGTCGCTGCGATATAATGACTGTTCAGCTTTTCTTTATATAAATCATATACAAAATCATATCCGCCTGTTTCTCTCATGACAGAGGCGTCGGTGAGTTTCATTGCTTCCATGACCGGTATATAGGAGACATTATAGGTGTGTGCAGTCCATGCAATGTCGATGACTCCATTGCGAAGCGCCTCTACCTGCTGGTATGTCGGTATGGTCTCCGGTCCTCCTCCCCAGACTATTTTTACAGTTCCATTAGATTTTTCATCGACTTTCTTAATAAAATCATCCAAATTAAATAATAAGCTGTTTCCTTCGGCCCAGGCAGAAGTGACACTCAGAGTGATCTTCTGATCGACACTCGTCTCTGAAGTGTTTGGGTTTCCTGTTGACTCCTCTGAATTCTGACTCCCGCATCCGCTGACCATAATCATCAGAAAGATCGTTGACAGAACAAACTTGCTCTTTTTGGTCAACATAATGAAATCCTCCTATCATTTTCAATACATATTGGGCAAGCAGGTTACCAGGAAGGGAAAAACTGCGATCATAAGTAAAACTAAAATGTCCATCACTAAAAATGGTATAGCGCCGCTGTAAATATCATTCATTGTCACCTCCGGAGGGGATACTCCTTTCATCGTAAACAGAGCCAGTCCCACGGGCGGAGTAAGCTGCCCGATCTGCAGACATATTAAATACAATACGGCAAACCAAACGGTATCCGTTCCCAAGTTCAATATTACAGGCATCATGATCGGAAGAGTAATCATCATTATGGCCGTCTGTTCCATAAAGAAACCTAAGATGATTACGATAGTCAGCATGGCTGTAACGATGATCAGCGGAGAACCTGACAGTCCCATTATCGCGATAACCGCTTCTCTGCTGGCTCCGGTCATAGCGAGTATCTGGCTGAATCCGGCTGAACCGGCAATGATTATCAAAACCATAGAAGTCACTTTCAAAGATCCGACCAAAGTATCGTATACCAGCTTCAGAGAAAATTTCTTGTAAAACATTGTGAGGATATAGGAACTCAGCGCTCCGAGCGCAGCAGCTTCAGTGGGCGTCCCGATACCGGTAAAGATGACGCCCATGACCACTAAGAAAATGAAAAGCAATGGGAGGATATCTTTCAGACCCGATATTAATTTTTCTTTTCCGGTGGAGTCCTGAACTTCAAAGGCAGGAGCATATTCAGGTTTGACGGTGCATATAAGCATGACATAGAGGATATATATTATCATAAGTAAGATCCCGGGTATTATGGCTCCGACTAAAATTTTTCCAACAGATATACCCGCGATACTTCCCAAGAGTACTGCAAGAGCGCTCGGAGGAATGACCATTGCAAGAGCGCCCGAGGCCATGATCGAACCGGCTATCAATTTTTTGGAATAACCTCTTTTCATCATCTCAGGAAGCATCAGAGAGCCGAACATAGCAGTGTTTGCAACGACAGAACCTGACAGGGCGGCAAAGACTCCTCCTCCCAGTAAGGAAATGATACTCAATCTTCCGGGAACTTTTCTTACAAATTTTGACAGTGAATCTAAAGTTCTGGAGACCAATCCCGATTGATAAAAGACTTCTCCCATGATCATGAAAAACGGGATCGGCGTCAGGCAGAATTGGGCGACTTGGTCATACATTCCCAAAACCAGTGTTCGAACACCGAATGCTCCCTGCATTGAAAACATAAGGACCGATGATACGGCCATGAAACAGAAAGCAATCGGAAGTCCGGTAAACATAATCGCCAGCAGTACCAGAAATATCAAAGACAAGAGTATATACCAGGGCATAGATACCACCTCTCTCATGTGTCTGTATTATTAGATTGTGCCGCACTTTTTGTTTTTTGAAAATCATCATGGAAATTTCTTGCAAATTGTATCGCCATAAAAAACATTCCGATCGGAATTGCCATGGTCAAAAGGTATTGTGGCGTTCCCATGGAATCCATTATTTTTACTTTGAAGAGAAAATGATCTCGCGTAATAAGACAGCCATAATAGAAAATCATGCATGAAAGGATACATCCCGCAATATTGACGGCCAGACTTAATTTTGCGTTGATCCTTTCCGGCAGTGCGTTCGTAATGACGTCCAAAGAAATATGTCCTTTATTTTTGAGTATTTGAGGAGCGCCGAAGAATGTGATATACATCAGACTATAGGTTGAATACTCCACTAAATTTGTCAAGGGTCTGTTGAATAAAAATCGTGAAAATGTGGAATAACAGATTCCTATAAGTAAAAAACCCAAAGCCAAAGCTGCGATTGCTGACAGGACTTTTATACACATATCGATTACTTTATTGGCTATTCTCATTTTATTCACCCTGATTCAAATTATTTTTGGATGCAATGGAGGAATCAATATAATTGAAATACTCATTTGCTGAAGGCGTCGCAAAGAGTTTTCAATCTCTTCCATTTATCGTCAACATGAGTTTGCAATTCTTTCATCTGTTCTTCGGATATATGGCTGTATTTTTTCATAGACATAAGGTAGTCCTTTAATGGGAGAGGGTTTTTGACGTCAATATTTATTTTGAATTTTCCGTTTTCATACTCATAGATTGGAACGAATCGTGATTGAACCGCTTTTCTGGCGATCTCAATGCTTTTTTCAGACTCATACCCCCAGCCGGTGGCGCAGCTGTTATATATATGGATGTATACCAACCCGCTCTTTATATTTTTTGCCTTCTCTAATTTTTTGATCAGATCGGGCATATATGCCGGAGAGGCTGTTGCCATATAAGGAATATCGTGCATGGCCATGATCATCGGCATGTCTTTCTTATGTGATTTTTTGCCTTGACTCATGTTTCCGACAGGAGTGGTCGACGTCCATGAGCCCAAGGAAGTGGAACTGCTTCTTTGAAAACCGGTATTCATATACCCTTCGTTGTCGTAGCATATATATACGATGTTGTCGCCTCTTTCAGCAGCTCCGGACAGAGCTTGAAATCCTGCGTCTAAAGTTGCGCCGTCACCTGCAAAAGCGACTACATTTACTTCTCTTCCTATCCTCTCATAATATTTCTTGATTCCGCTCAGCATGGATGCGGTATTATCTAAAAGAGGAAAGAACACCGGTATTTTCATGCCTGTTTTGTCCGCCCACCCGATGGTCTGAACTCCACCCATACATCCGGGCGGGATGGCGACGATAGTGTTGGGACCGAAAATCTGCAAAGCGGTTCTCATTGAAAGTTCGACATTACATCCTAAACAGGCGGTAATGCCGGGGGCAACCATATCTTCATAAGACGATATTTTTGTAGCTAAACTCATATTTTATCGCTCCTTTTCATGAATGAGCCAGCAGGCTTCGTTTTCGATTCGTTTTTCTTTTTCTGTCTGGATGATGAGGTTCAGCGCTTTACTCATTAATTCAGTGGTCAGATCCTCGCCGCCTAATCCTCCTATGAAAGGGATCATGGGAATGGCGTCTAAATGACTGATGGCAGACTTAATTTCCTGATATATAATGCCTGTATGCCACCCAAAACTTACATTTCGATCTATCACGCCGATTGCCTTTCTGCCTCTTAGCAAATGAACCACTTCATTTTTAGGGAAGGGTCTCAGGGAACGGATTTTTACCAAACCGGCCCGTATTCCTTCGTTTCTTGCAATATCTACTGCGACGCGGGCAGAACCTGTAAGAGAGCCGAGTGTTATCATTACGTACTCCGCATCATCCATTCGATAGGGTTCTACCGGTCCGAAATAATTTCTGCCAAACTTTTCTGCGAACTCGTCATTGACTTCCTTAATGACTGTCTTGGCACGATCCATTGCCTGCATATGAAGTTCTCTATAATACTGCAAATAGTTGCCGGGAGTCAATGGATCTACAGCCATTGGAGTCAGCGGATCTAATTTTACATGCGAGGGCTCATACGGCGGAAGGAAATCATCGACCTCTTTCTGTGAAGGAACATCGACGCCTTCGGTCATATGTGAAAGATAGAATCCGTCATAGCAAATATTGATAGGAAGCAAAACATCTCTGTGCTCGGCGATTTTGAAAGCCTGAATCGTCATATCGAGGATCTCCTGATTATCTTCGACATAGATTTGGATCCATCCGGCGTCCCGTACAGTCAAAGAATCTTGGGGTCCGCCCCAAACGGTCTGCGGGGAGATCATCTCACGATTCACGATATTCATCACTATGGGAAGCCGCATCGTAGAAACACGAAAATATGGCTCGTACATCAGAGCCAGTCCTTGGGATGAAGTAGCTGTAAAAGTCCTTGCTCCGGCTAAAGAAGCGCCCGTCAGCACGCTCATTGCCGAATGTTCGGATTCCGGCTCGACAATCGTGGAATTCATGATCCCGTCTGCCACATATTGGCTGAAATGCTGCACAAGAGGTGTTTGCGGCGTTATCGGGTATGCTGCGACGATATCCGGTTTTGCAAGTATGGCGGCAATAGCGGCGGCATGATTTCCATCCAAAACTTGTATATTACCCATTATTCTTCCCCCTGTCTGAATTTTATTGCTTTCGCGGGACATTCATTGATACATACGCCACAGCCCTTGCAAAAATCCAATTTGATGTGGAAATTTCCATCGATCCGTTTAATGGACTTTGTAGGACAGTACATGAGGCAGACGCCGCATTTTTTGCATTTGTCCTGCTGAATGACCGGCGGATAGACTTTCCAGTCTCCTGTATTGATAATGAGCAGATCTTTCCCGATAGCGCAAATAAAATCAGTTTTTGTCATTAGAGCGGCCTCCTTTGTTTGTTTCTACAATATTTACTCGGTCGTAGCCGTAATTTAAGGCTTCAATATTTTTTTCTCCCCAGATGGATTTTGTCTTTTCTGTTATTTTATCGAGGCTTACCCATCCGGTCGCTTTTACAAAGGCCCCCAACACAATCGTATTTGGCAGGAGCTTCCCGAAGATGTTCATGGAAGCGGCATTGGCGTCAATATAGGCTACTTTTGTAATTGTTTCCGGTATTTGCATTCCGTCGATTGTTTTTGCGTTGATCACCAAAATAGAATCTTTTTTCGCTCCGACAAAGACGTCGATACTGTTGAGCAGAGAGGGGTCGATCACCAGGATGCAGTTTGGATGATAGACTTGATTTTTTTCTCTTATCTTATTTTCATCTATACGAACAAACGCGGTGACGGGTCCTCCTTTCTTCTCAAACCCGAAATAGGGAAAACAGGCTCCGAACTTTCCGTCCTGAATCGCCGCGTAGACGATGATCTCTGAGGTTGTGACAGCCCCCTGTCCTCCTCTTCCGTGAATTCGAATCTCTTTCATTTCAATCACTCCTTTATAGAATAATAAGATGAGCCCTTGCTTTTTCTGTAGAGGTTTTCTTCGTCTTTTTGTATTTTTTATCAAAGCATGATACAATAAACTATATAGGATTGTTTACAGAAGATAGAGATGGTTCATTAGATTATATTTTTGTCCAAGGGGATTGCCGGCTTCTGTGTTCCAGTGTTTGTAGGAGGGATAGGTATGCTCAACAAGTCGCTTTGGGTCGTAGAAGATAAAAATCTTCAGGAAATCTTAATGAAACTAAAAAACAATATCCGTAATTTTCCGAAAGGAAGTTATATTTATCAACAGGAAGACGTCCGAAAATATATGTATTTTTTGATCGAGGGGAGAGTGAAAATCAGCATATACAGTCCGAACGGTTCCGAAAAAACGCTCGCGATTCACGAACCGGGCTCCTTTTTCGGTGAAACCGCTTTTTTCGATCAAATGGCGTGCTTTTGCTGCGCCGAAGCCCTGAAAGACTCGGTTGTTGTATGTCTTGGAAAGCAGGATATCCGCAGAATGATGCAGGACAATCCTGAAATTATTTTTCATATGTTTGATTCCATGGGAAGAAAGATTCGTCTGTTGTCATTTCAGGTGGAATATCTTTCGTTTATGAAGATCGAAGAACGATTGATCGCTTTATTGCTGACGCTTTTTGATTCATTTGGAGTCAAATGTTCTAAAGTAAACGATTCCGTGAAAGGGTGTTTGCTGAAGAAAAAATGTCCTCTGGGTCAATGTCTAAGTTTAAGCATTACCGATCAGGCGATCGGTGAAATGATCGGCGTCAGGCGTGAAGGAGTCACAAAAGCCATAAACAAACTCAAAAAGCGGGATTTGGTCTATAAGCAGAACCGGGTTATCTGCTGTCCGGATATTTCTATTCTGAATACTCTCTTATCCGAATTATACTGATTTTTCAAAAGGAGATCTTTTTCGCATCCTTAAGGTTATTATCGCATATAAATTTTCGGAAAAATGTGTTTTTTCACACAGTTTTATTTTTTCTTTTGTAATAAATTGATTAGTAAGAGATTCTTTTGTGATTTTTGGAGGAAAGGGGGGCGTATGGACAGCAGGAAAATATTTTTGATCATGAATCTGGGAAGCACTTCGACAAAGACTGCAATCTACGTAGGGAAGGAGAAACTTCATCAAGAAACGATTCGTCATGACAAGGAAGATATCTTTCAAAATTTTAAGGATATTTGGGATCAATATGCTTACAGGAAAGATATAATCTTGAACTTCATTAAAAGGAATGGTTTCGCGGCGTCGGATTTTGACGCTCTCATCTCAAGGGGGGCTCCCGTAAAACCTATGCAAAGCGGCGTCTACAGAATCAATGAAACCATGATAGACGATGCAAAAAGCAGAAAATATGGAAACCATCCCTGTGGAGTCGGCTGCGCCATAGCCTATGATCTTGCAAAGGAACAAAATATACCGGCTCTGACTGTGGATGCGCCTTGTATTGACGAGTTGATTCCTGAGGCGAGGTATACCGGATGGAAAGATGTGTATCGGCAAAGTTTTTATCAGGCGCTCAATCAAAAATCTGTGGGACGAAAACTTGCAGAGAAATTAAATAAGAGCTATGCTGAGTTAAATGCGGTTATCGTTCATATGGGAGGAGGGATGTCGATTGCGGCGCATCGCCGTGGAAAAGTGGAGGACGTCAACAACGGACTCGACGGAGATGGACCGATGGCGCCTGAAAGAGCGGGAACGCTTCCGGCAGGCGAAGTGTTGAAGGCCGCGTTTTCCGGAGATTTCTCCTACGAAGAGCTCTATTCCAAAATCAACGGAAAGGGTGGGCTGTATGCGCTTTTGGGATCAAAAGACGGAAAGACGATAGAAAAGATGATATCGGAAGGCGATGAACTTGCCAAAGAAGCTTATGACGCCATGATTTATCAGATCGCAAAGAGTATCGGTTCCGCAGCCGTGACACTTAGAGGAGAGGTGGATGCGATTGCTCTGACAGGAGGATTAGCTTTATCTTCCTATATTACGGAAGGGATATCGGATTGGTGTCGTTTTATTGCTCCGATTTATGTTTTTCCGGGAGAGAATGAAATGGAATCTCTGGCGGAAGGGGCGATATCAGCTTTGCAGGGGAAGGTTCCGATCCATGAGTATCTTTGATCGGACGAATTTTATGAAGGGGGGATCAATTTGATCAAGACCTTGGACGAAGTTCTGCGGAGAGTATCCGACTTGCCTCAAAAAACGATAGCCGTCGCGCAGGCGGAGGATCCGGACATCCTTGAAGTGGCCGAATCTTCAATAGAGAGAAAACTGGCGAGATTTATCTTTGTCGGCAATAAGGAAAAAATTACGAAAATGATCAGAGAGGGAAACTATCATCATTTGGAAAGTGTCGAGATCATTGAATCGGAAAGTGAATTTTCTTGTGCACAGAAAGTGATGGAGCTTGTGAAAGAAAAAAAAGCGGATCTCCCGATGAAAGGTCTGCTTCCGACAGCGACTTTCCTGAGAGCTGTGCTGAATAAGGACAATCAAATGCGGACGTCGAAAACGATCACGCAGGTCACCGTTTTTGACAAAGTGGATGACGAGGGTCTCATCTTTGTGACGGACTGCGCCATGCATATTTCTCCGGACTTACATACGAAGAAAGATATCATTGAAAATGCGGCGGCTCTCTGCAGAAAAATCAGCTGTGATTGTCCTAAAGTCGCTGTTTTAACAGCGATAGAAACAGTAAATCCGGATATGCCTGAGACGATAGACGCTGCGGTGCTGAGTAAGATGAATGATCGGGGACAGATAAAAAACTGTATTGTCGATGGACCTTTCGCGCTCGACAACGCGATCTCCGCAGCTTCAGCCGCACATAAAAAGATTCACAGTGAGGTTGCGGGGAGAGCGGATATTCTCGTGGTCTCGGATATTCGAATGGGCAATGTACTGCATAAGGCGATCACTTATATTGCGCGTAAAAAAGTCGCATCCGTCATCATGGGTACAGCCTCTCCTTTGATCATGACTTCCCGGTCTGATTCCATCGAGGATAAACTTCTTTCCATTGCTCTGTCGAGCTATCTGATATCGCTTGAGTAGATCGCAGGCGTTTTCATGGGAGCAAAATTCGATGAAAGAGAAGAAAGTAATTTTTTCGTTCTTAAAATTTTTGTTTAATTTTGGATATAAAAATAATCGGAGGTGCTATGTATGAAAATAACGGCAGCGGTGGTACATGAAAAGGGCGGAAATTTTTCTTATGAGGAAGTCGATTTGCAGGAACCGAAAGAAAATGAAATTTTGGTAAGAATGGTCGCATCCGGGATTTGTGGAACGGACGAAGGAGCCAGACAGGGAGAGTTGCCGATCTCGTTTCCGACTGTTTTAGGACATGAAGGAGCCGGCGTGGTAGAGAAAGTAGGCGTCCTTGTAAATGAGTTTGAAGTGGGAGATCATGTCGCTTTTTCCTACGCATTTTGCGATTGTTGTCCTGCTTGTCAATCGGGTCAATACACCCATTGCGAAAACTATATTCCCATCAATTTCGGAGGTACGGCGACGGATGGGACGACGCGCTTGTCCCGAGACGGAAAAGAACTGGCAATGTTTTTCGGACAGTCATCCTTTGCGACATACGCGGTGGTCAATCAGAAAAGCGCTGTTAAAATAGATAAAGATATCGACTTGGGTCTGGTAGCTCCCATGGGTTGCGGGATCCAAACCGGGGCGGGGACGGTTTTGAACAATCTGAAGCCTTCTGTCAGCGACAGTATCGCGGTCTATGGAATGGGATCGGTGGGACTTAGCGCAATCATGGCGGCAAAGGTAGCAAATTGCAGGATAATCATCGGCGTGGGAGGAAATGAAGACAGCCTTGAACTTGCAAAAGAACTTGGAGCGACTCACACGATCAATCGAAAAAAAACCGATGATCTTGCAGAGGAAATAAGAAAGATCACTGAAGGAAAGGGAGTAAAGTTTGCCGTTGACACAAGTGGTTACGGCCCGATGATCCGGCAAGGAATTAAAGCCCTCAGCTGGCAGGGGATCATGGCGATTTTGGCGCCTCATGGAAATATAGAGAATTTCGATGTAGGAAACGATATATTAATGCAGATGAGGACGCTTCGCGGGGTAAATGAAGGAGACTCGGTGGCAAAAATATTTATACCGGAGCTCTTGGAGCTATATAGAAAGGGCCTATTTCCATTAGATAAGATCATCCGATATTATAAATTTGAGGAAATTGAAAAAGCGATTGAAGATTCTAAGTCGGGAAGAGTTATAAAAGCGGTGATTCGAATTTCAGAGCAATAGTCTCGAGATGATTTTATGGAGCGGATGGAAGAGGAAGCTCTTGTCATTGATGAAATCAAGAATATGTATGGAAACATACACATGAAGGCTCGAATGGTAAACCTGTTCTCGAAAGAGAATATTTTCGAAAGACAAAATGAGATAATCTGTTGATCGGATGAGGATAGGACACTATTACCTGTCTGAATTGTCATCTGACAAAACGCCTCCTTTGTCGCTTTAATATGGATAGGGTTTCCGGTGGCATTGATTCAATAAGGTTTTAGTATGAGGTCGGGAGTGAGAAAAAGCGAGGCGGTTGAGTCTGAAAACTCAATCGCTTCGCCTTTTGAGTAGCTGTTTCTGAACGGATGAAAGGTGTGGAAACAAAATAGAAACGGAATGATTAAAAAATTCGAGAAACCGATTCGAGGAAGTCCAAAAATCAACAAGAATTCATGTTCGAATGTCAGAGAGTCTGGACTCCTTCTAAGCGAAGGCACCGTCCGCAACTATATCTCCGGGATGCTGGAAAAATTGGGGCTCAGAGACCGCACCCAGCTGGCGATCTACTATTACAGGCAGTGAGCGGATCCTTTTCGACCCATAATCAGGGAGAGCTCAGGAGAGTCCTCCGAATATTGAAAAGAGTCAATGACGACCCGGAAACCCAGTCTTTGATACAGACGGATGACATGGTCGTTATTTTCTTTTTTTGTGCCGAGAAGAGCGCACTGATGAGGAAGCTGCCGCAACAGCTCCTCCATGAGTTTTTTTCCTCTTCCCTGACCCTGATGGGAAGGAAGAACAGCGAGTTCATTGATTTCGAAAGTGCTGTGATACCAGTTGAAATCTTTCGGGAGTCTCTTATCGATCTGCTACGCCCACCAGTTTTGCGGGTGAAAATCGAAACCGAAGACGAATTCGACGAGTTCATCTCCCTCAAAAGAGCCGAGAATCAGTGGATGAAGCTCTCTATTTTCGCTGTTTGTCATCCTCGTCAACAGAAAATCGGTGGAAGCTTCCGAATAATGGAGAGCTTTCCTGTAGATTGCTTTGATCTTTTCAGCTTGTTTTTTCAGTTCGGATATTTCAATTTTTCTTATCATTATTTTTCCTTTCCACATTGTGAAGCATTTTTTAATATCGAGATTGTCTACGGTATATCTTATAATATGATAAACTGCCGCAAGCCGAAAGTCAATTTGCGGATTGATCCAGCTCCCGAATCAGATTGACCATCTCGATCGCGCCGACAGCGCAGTCGAAGCCCTTGTTGCCGGCCTTCGTGCCCGCGCGCTCGATCGCCTGTTCGATGTTTTCCGTCGTCAGGACGCCGAAGAGGACGGGCAGGGACTCGGCGAGAGCGACCTGAGCGATGCCTTTGGACACTTCGCTGCAGACGTAGTCGTAATGGGTCGTGCTTCCTCGAATGACGGCTCCGAGGCAGATGATCGCGTCATATTTTTTCGTCTTTGCCATCTTGGAAGCGATCAGCGGGATCTCAAAAGCGCCGGGCACCCAGATGACGTCGATGTCTTTTTCTTCGACATTGTGGCGTTTGAGAGCGTCCAAAGCTCCGAAGAGCAGTTTGGAAGTGATGAATTCATTGAATCGTGCGGCGATGATCCCGATCTTGATTTTCTGCGGCAAAAAACTTCCTTCATAGATATTCATGCTGATTTTCCTCCTGTTTAATAGTGTAAGATATGGCCCATCTTATGCTGTTTGGTCTGCAGGTAAAACAGATCGTGGGTCGTCGGCGACATCTGCAGAGGGACTCTTTCGATGACGTCGATACCGAAGTCCGAGAGCTGGTAGACTTTGTCCGGGTTGTTCGTCAAAAGGCGCATCGTATGGACGCCGAGATCCCGCAGTATCTGCGCACCGAGGAAGTACTCCCGCATATCGCCGGGGAAGCCGAGTTTGAGATTGGCTGCAAGGGTATCCATGCCTTCGTCCTGCAGTGCATAGGCTCTCAGTTTGTTGATGAGGCCGATGCCCCGCCCTTCCTGACGCATATAGAGCAGGACACCCCTTCCTTCTCTTTCGATCTGGCGCATCGCGGAGGCAAACTGCTGTCCGCAGTCGCAGCGCAGGGAGCCGAAGGCGTCTCCGGTCAGGCATTCGGAATGGACGCGGCAGAGGATATCCTTTCCGTCTTCGATATCGCCCTTGACGAGGGCGACATGGTGTTCGCCGTTGAGTCTGCTGACATATCCGTAGGCTGTAAATTCACCGTATTCGGTCGGCATCTTCGTTACGACGACCTGCTCGATCAGCTCGTCGTATTTCTTTCTATAATCCTGAAGAGCTTCGATATGGATGATCTTGAGATCCCATTTCCGCGCGAGTTCCATCAGCTCGGGCGTGCGCATCATCCTTCCGTCTTCCCGCATGATTTCGCAGCAGAGTCCGCATTCTTTCAGCCCTGCAAGGCGCAGGAGGTCGATGGTCGCCTCCGTGTGGCCGCCTCGCTCTAGGACGCCGTTTTTCTTCGCCATCAGCGGAAACATATGTCCGGGCCTTCGAAATTCTGAGGCCTTGACGTCTTCGCGGACGCAGGCGAGGGCCGTCAGGCTGCGCTCCGCGGCGGAGATTCCCGTCGTCGTCGAGATATGGTCGATGGAGACGGTGAAGGCGGTCTCGTGGTTGTCGGTATTGTCCCGAACCATTTGCGGCAGCTCGAGTTTGGCACAGAGACTTTTGCTCATCGGCATGCAGATCAGCCCCTTGCCGTGCACCGCCATGAAATTGATATTTTCAGTGGTCGCAAATTCCGCGGCGCAGATGAAATCCCCTTCGTTCTCACGGTCTTCGTTGTCGGTGACGATGATGATCTTGCCCTGTTTGAGATCTTCCAGAGCCTCTTCGATCTTGTGGAAATGAATCATGGCAAAAGCTCCTTTCTAATATCCATGCTGTAAGAGAAATTCCCTTGTGATCTTTCCGGTCTCTCCTTTCGGAGTGAGCAGTTTTTCAATATATTTGCCGAGGCAGTCGTTTTCGATATTGACCTTCGCTCCGAGAGTCTTTGTGGAGAGGCCGGTCTGCATCCTCGTATGGGGGATGACGGAGACGGAAAAATCGTAGTCGGTCACTTCTTTGACGGTGAGGCTGATGCCGTCGATGGCAACCGAGCCCTTATGTATGATGTAGCGCAGGATCGTCTCCGGCGCGCGGATTGTGTAGACTGTCGCCACATCGTCCTTCACGATGGAGGAGATGAGGCCTGTCCCGTCGATATGTCCCGTGACGATATGCCCTCCGAAACGCCCGTTCATCGGCATGGCGCGTTCCAGATTGACGGAGCTGCCGCTTTGGAGTTCCGAGAGGGTCGAGCGCAGCAGAGTCTCGTGCATGACATCCGCCGTGAAAGAGGAGGAGGAAAAAGAGGTCACGGTCAGGCAGACTCCGCTGACGGCGATGCTGTCGCCTGTCTTGACATCTTCAAGCACCTTCTGCGCGCGGATCGTCAGGACACAAGAGTGCCTGCCTCTTCGGACGGAGAGGATCCTGCCGACTTCTTCTATGATTCCTGTGAACAAGAGAGCACCTCGCTTTCTAAGAGAATATCCTCGCCGAGAACCGTGATTTGCGCGGGAGAGAGATGAAAGGCCGCGTCCGGCGTCGGTACGCCGATGCCGCCGACCGGAGATTTCGCCTCCCGTCCGCCGAGGATCTTGGGCGCGATATAGGTCTGTATCTTCTGTACTATGCCGCTTTGCAGAGCCGCCCAATGGAGCTCGCTGCCGCCTTCCAGGAGGAGACTGTCGATATTCCGTTTCCCGAGCTCTTCCATCAGCAAGGGCAGGTCGACCCGCCCGTCCGCGGGCAGGCTGCGGATGACTTCGATGCCGCTGTCGAGATAGGGACGGAGCTTCTTCTCGTCCGTGCAGCAGGTGGCGAGCAGAGTCGGGACTTCCCGGGCGCTGCGGAGGATTTGGCTGTCCAAGGGAAGACGCAGCGAAGAGTCGCAGATGATCCGCAGCGGATGGCGGCCGCCGGGTATCCGGCAGGTCAGCAGAGGGTCATCGAGGAGAACCGTGCTGATACCGACCATGATCGCGGCGAAGCGGTTCCTGTCCTCATGTACTCGCTCTCTTGCCTTCTCTCCCGTGATCCACCGGGAAAGTCCCGAGGCGCAGGCGATCTTGCCGTCCATGCTCATCGCGTACTTCAGGACGACATAGGGACGCTGATAGCGGATGAAGTGAAAAAAGACCTCGTTGAGTTTCCGGCATTCCTCCTCCAGAACGCCGATGACGACTTCGATCCCGTTTTGGCGGAGGATCTCCACTCCTTTTCCGCCGACGAGGGGATTGGGGTCAAGGCTGCCGATGATCACCCTGCGCACGCCGCTTTTGAGGATGCGGTCGGTGCAGGGAGGGCGTTTGCCGTGATGACAGCAGGGCTCCAGCGTCACATAGAGGTCGGCTCCCTCAGCAGAGAGGCTGCAGGCGTCAAAAGCCTCCTGCTCCGCATGGGGAGCGCCGTATTTTCGGTGAAAGCCTTCGCCGATGATCTTTCCCTCTCTGACGAGCAGAGCGCCGACCATCGGGTTCGGATGGACCTGTCCGGCTCCCTTTTTTGCAAGCGCCAGAGCGCGCTTCATGTATTGGATGTCATTCATCGAACTTCCTCCCTCTTGATACGAAAATCTATTTTATACTATTACCTATTTGAATGGTCGAATGACAGGACTCTTGATCTTTCGTTTTAACGTGGATATGGTTTCCTACGGACGGCGTTTCAATAAGGTTTTAGTGTTATCCACCATCTGACGCGAACACCCGATCAAAATACCATTCGACGAAATATGACTCGGAGCATTTATCCGAAATTTCATTGAAAACAGGTTGGAATATCGAGTAATATTCGAACAAGATTCAGCATGAGACAGAGGCGGATAAGAGCAATAAAAAATGCTCTGAAATGCAAAAACATCTCAGAGCAAAGATAAATCTTCCCCGCAAAAAAATCTTCTTTCATCCAGACTGTGACTGTCGGCTTCGGAATCGCACCGAATCTGCCTTGCGGCTCGTGGGCTGTAACCACCGGTAGGGACTTTCACCCTGCCCTGAAGATCCTATTCGATTTATCTAAAAAGTATCAGAAAAGATTTTTTTTGTCAAGAGGAAATTTTATAAAAAAGAAATCGATCCGGGCGCGAGCAGGAGAATATGGAGAAGGAAAAGGGCGGGATCAGGGCACATAAACCTGCAGGACTTTTGCGGCCTGTCCGTCTTTGATCCAGAGTCTGAAATATCCGTGGAAGAAATTTTCTTCAATGGCCTTTCGCAGCTCTTCCTCTCCCTGCAGCTCAAATCCTGCAAGATCCGCAGTGAGCATATGGATGCTCGTCTCCTCGGTCAGATGCAGTACAAGAGGGTTTTCCTCCTCATTGTAGACATAGTAGCCATTTTCGAATCCCATATCGCCGACGCCCTTTTCTTCCAGTTCCAAAATACGCTCCTGATCGAAATGATCGACCCATTCCGCTTCATCATAGAAGATCTCTCCCTCCCTGAGGCTGAGGATCGCGAATTTCTCTTCGTAGAGAGGCGGAGTGAGAACCCGGTATTTGACGGGGATCCAGATACCGAAGTCCCCTTCGTTTTCCTCCCGTGTAAGAGCAACTTCTTCACTGCCTCCGTCAAAGTACCGGATCGTGACAAGGGCATTTTTTTCATCCTCACTGTTGACGGAAAGAGCCTCTCTCTCCGGCGCATCCTGGGCGGGCATTCGCTTGGAAGGAGAGAGATAGAGGAAACGGATGGCCTTTTCAGGACTGGGAGGGCTGGACATGGCCAGAAGGATGCGGTGATAGTCTTCCAGTTCCTCCTCTGTATAGCTTATCGGGATCCATTCTTCCGAGGTCTCTTCATTTTCTTTGGATTCCGGTTTCTCTTCGTTTTCGGAACTCTTTGAAACATCGGGCGTTTCCGGCTTTGTTCTCTCACATCCCGAAAGCGGGAATACAGAGAGAAACAGTCCCAGTGTCAGGCAAAAAACGATCTTCGCTTTTCTTTGCATTTGATTTCCCTCCAATCAGTAATAAGAATCAGTTTTTGAACTTGCACGATTTCAGGAATGAACAGGAAACCCTTCTGCTCTCCCGTTCATTTCATGGCGGTATATGCCGAATATGGACAAGGTGTGTGGCATAAATAACCGGCTGCACATCCTCCTTAAGATAAATCCTTTCTTTCGGATCAATATTCTTTCTGTTTGAAGATCCTCACCGTACAGAAGTAGGAGAGGAGAAAAGCAAGACCCGAGAAAGCGAAGAGGATCCCACAGTTTGCAAGCTGTCTGTAAAGACTCTGATTCGTCCCGAAGATCTTATTGAGCAGACTGATGAGGCAGAGGTTGATGACGATGCCGAAGAAAAGGCTGAGGATCAGCATCGCCTCCTTCCGCTCGCTGCCTCCGATCAGAGATAAGGGAAAGAAGAGAGCGCTCATGAGCAGACTGATGCAAAGGGGCAAAATGAACAGAAAGAGCGGATCGATCCCTCTGTCGAAAGGAAAGCCGTGGAGCAAAACGGAAAACAGGAGGCAGAAGAAAGCGAGCAGTACTCCTGTCAGCAGACCGAGAAGCAGACTGAGATAACGGCTCCTGATGATATCTCTTCGGCGAAGGGGAAAGGTCAGCATATACCTGCTCCATTTCGCGGCGTTTTCTTTGTGCAGACTCAGAAGGGCGTTGACTGAGGATCCGACGATGCTCGTGCCGATGCAGAGAATGAGCAGGGAGGGATTTTTGTTGTCCATGAGAACGGCGAGCAGACCGAGCAGGAGCAGCAGGACGCCGAATATCTTGATATTGGAAAGTGAGAGATAAAAATGATGTCTCATAAGGCCTTTCATTTGCGGTCCCCCTTCACTAAAAGCAGCAGAATCTCATCGATGGATGCCGAATCGATCACAAGATCAGGATATTTTTTGGAGACGGATCTGCGGTCTCTGACAAGCACATCGATCTGAAAATCTCTTTTTCGAAAAGCGAGGATATCTTCAGGGTCCAGTCTCTCGAACTGGCTTTGCTTGAGCCGGAGCGATGCTCCTGTAAGGCAGCGAAAAGGAGATCCTGTCCAGCTCGAAATCGGATGAGGGATAGGTCTTGGACACCTCGCGCAGCTCTAAAATGGCTTGCGTATTATTTGTCATTATTCGTCCTCCTCGTAAAATAACCGCAGCAGCTCAATGAGTTTGGAGAGCGGAATATCGCTGTTTTTTCCGATTTCAGCAGCGCTCAGCAGATATTCTTCCGCCTTCTTCTGCTGCTCTTCGCGGTAAAATTCTCTGTTTTTTGCGGCAACAAAGCTTCCTTTGCCGACGACGGTTTCGATGAATCCGTCCCGCTGCAGATCTTCATAAGCCTTCTGCACGGTGATGACGCTGACCTGGATCGATCTGGCAAGAGAGCGCATCGACGGGATCGGTTCACCGGCCTGAAGCTCTCCGCTCATGATCATCGCTTTGATCTGGGAGGTGATCTGCTCATAGATCGGCTTGTTCGCATGGTTGCTGATGATGATTTCCATAGGTACCTTCCTTAGATGATTGTACTTGGTGTACAAGCACAGTGTAGTATATTTTGATTTTGATGTCAAGAGGGGAATTGGAGAAGAAGACGAGAAAATAAAAAAAAGGAAGTGCCAGTGCAGGCGTCTTCCCTTTTTGAAAGGATATCTCATTGAAACTCGGCAATATGAAGATTTCGATTGGCGGCAAGGCTCAGGTCGACCAGATGTGAGGTTCCGTCAATCTTGACGACGGGGCGGGCGTAGTTGTGGGGCGGCATGAAGATAATCCGGCCCTTCTGTCCGTCGCTGAGGACGACAGGATTTCCGATATAGCTGCCGGAGATCTTTTTCAGAAAGGTGGTCAGGATCGTAATGTCCAAGCTGTGCCTGAAGTCCGACTCCATGATATGCATCGCCTCAAAGGGAGTATACATCTTGCGGTGAGGGCGGTTGGAGGTCAGGGCGACATAGACGTCCGCCACAGCGATGATTCTTGCGAAGAGCGGGATATTGTCACCCGCCAGTCCCATCGGGTAGCCGGAACCGTCGGAACGCTCGTGATGAAAGCGGATTCCGTCGTGGATGCTGCGGCTCAGGGGGATATTCTCGAGAAGTTTGAGAGAATAGTCGGGATATTTCCGCATTTCCGCCATTTCTGAATCGCTGAGGCTGCCTTTTTTGTTTACAATCTCTTCGGAGATCAGGGTTTTGCCGATGGCGGAGAGCAGGGCGGAAAGAGTCAGTTCTTTGAGCTCGTTTTCCTTGAGCTTGAGCCATTCACCGAGTCTGCGTGCAGTGAGGGCGACGGTATAGCAGTGTGAAAAGATATAATCTTCCATCGCCTTGGTCTTTTGTATCAGTTGAAAGATATTGAGATAATTGTCTTTGGATTCTCCGAGGGCCTCCTCAAGAAACTTCTGCAGGAAGTCGCTGTCGATGCTGAGGTTCTCGGATTTCAGTCTTTCGTTGATCTGCGAGGCACGGCGTCGGAAGTCCTCATGGAAACTTTCGATTTCATGGTGGATGGACTCTCTGACTTGCTTTTGGATTTCGGATTCTTCCTCTGCCGCCGGGAGAATGAGGACTTTGACGGTCTTTACATCGTTTTGACGCAGGATGTTCTGGACGATGGCGACATTCTGAACGGAAAATCCGTTGTTGATAATCAGGCTTCCGCCGGAATTGTAGATATCTTCGTAGATGATCATGCCTTGTGCGAGTTCTTCAATGGGAATTCTCATGAAATACGGCTCTCCTTTACTGTTTCGTATTGTTCGCCTGACGGGCGGGGATATTGCTCTCCTTCGGCATCTCCGCAGGCGAATTGCGGAAGATGAGGTCCAAAATGATATCGGCGGGAATCTTCAGCCGGGAGAAGAGAGATGGAATTACAGACCGTTTCGGTATTTTTCCATGACCGCAGAAAAAAGCTCTCCGCTGGAAGGAGGGGTGTAGGTGATCGTGTTCGCTCCGGCGTCGATGGTTTCCGCAATGCTTTCCGGGGTGGGGCCGCCGGTCGCCATAATTGGAAAATAGGGAAATTTTTGACGGATTCGGCGTACGATATCGGCGGTGCGCGCACCGCCGGAAATGTTGAGGATCGAAGCTCCGGAGCCGATGCGCTCTTCAATGTCTTCTTTTTCGGACACGACGGTGATGACGATGGGGATGTCGATGCGCCTCTTCATCTCCATGATGAGGGCGTTGGGTGCGGGTGCGTTGAGTACGACGCCGAAAGCACCGTTAAGCTCCGCGTGAAGAGCGATGTCGATTGACCGGGAACCGGTGGTCAGACCGCCTCCGACGCCACAAAAAACCGGACTGGGAGAGACTTCGATGATCGCCTGAGTGATCGCCAGCTGCGGAGTGAAAGGGTAAACGGCGATGACGCCGTCCGCATTCGAGTTTTTGATGACGGCGACGTCCGTCGAAAAAAGCAGGGATTTGATGCGCTTTCCGAAAATATTGATGCCGCTGGCACGGTAGATGACCTCCGGCACTTCCACGATGCGTTTGCGAAGCTTGGTATCGATTGTAGGGATATGTTTTTTTTCTTTGTTTTGGAGAGAATCTCGGTTCAAAAAGCCCACCTCCTCGGAAGTCCTGTATCATAGTAAAAAAGCCCTTTTGGAAAGGGCTTTGGGAAGATTGTTAGAAGATTTCCAAAATCTGTCTGTTTCGGTACTGCGGGTTCTGCAGGTTGATCACATGACCGTCGCTGAGCTTGATATAGGGCATGGAGATTTCGTTTTCCGGCACGAAGACGATCTCACCCACCGTACCGTCGGAAAGACGGGTCGAGCTGCCGATGAATTTCGAGCCGATGCGGTGGAGGAAGATATAGAGAGATTTGACGTCAAGTTTGGTGATATATTCCATCTCCATCGTGCGGATCGCTTCGAATACGGAAAGTCCCTCGGAAACTTCGGAGCGACGGGTCAGAAGCTGATAGATCTCGATGATCGAGATGACCTTCGCGTAAGGGTGAATCTGTTCTCTCGACAGGCCGCGGGGCCCGGAGCCGTCGCTGCGTTCGTTGACGTCGAAGGCCGCCTGAAGCACATCTTTCGAGATCGTATCGGATCCTTTTACCGAGTGGATATCTTCGATGGTCATATCAAAGCCCACATACTCGAAGATCGAGTACAGGAGCGAAGCTTCGCAGATCTCTTTGAGCTCCGTTTCCGTTTTGCCGAGCCATTTGCCGAGAGAGTATGCCAAAAGTGAAGTTTCAAGCATATGGGAATACTCGTCATGGCTTTCCGCTTTGATGCGCTCGACGAGCTGGAAAAAAGTAAGTACAGAGTTTTCATATTCTTTCGCGAGGGAGAGTCCTCTCTTGAGATCCTTGATATCTGCAAGATTGTGACTTTTTTGGAAGGATTCGACGTCGGCTTTGACATTGGAGAGCACCTTATTGAATTCTTCCTTGAACTCTTTGACCTCCATCTCAATGCGCTGCTTGATGTCGTTGGATTCGATAATCCTTGCGGTATAGACGTCCTTCGGTTCGGTCTCGTCTTTGATAATCAGCTCGTTGATGCCGTTGCGGTGCAGAACGACGGCAACGAGATCCGGGTTCTCTATTTTAAAGCCCTTATATAATAAAAGGGCTCCTTTTTTACTGAAGATATCACTGTCGATAACCATGCCTTTTTTCAGATTTTTTACGGATACAATCATTGTATTCACTCCTGACAATTTTCACTTTATAACTTATATCGGTAAAATCATGAAGAAGTATAAACTTATTTTATCAGACTTTGCGGTTTTGACAAACATTTTTTGTAAAATACGGGAGGATATTTTTATTCCTTCCGTCCTTTTCTTATCAGGGCTTCTTTTTTCGCTTTGGAGAGCTGTTTGATCGCATACTCTCTTTTGAGCGCAAGACTTTTGCTCTCCCATTCTTCAAGGTGGACGAGGCGCAGGGGAAGCCGAACCCTCGTGTATTTCGACGCAAGGCCTGCCTCGTGCCGCCGGAGGCGCTTTTCGATATCCTGCGTATAGCCGGTATAGAGACTGTCATCCCGGCAGCGCAGGATGTAGACGAAGAATTTTTTTTCCAAGGCAAAGCTCCTTTCGGCAGGACGTGGAAATTTCGTCCGCCGAATATTATTATATCAAAGAGCGGAGAAAATGATATAATAATTTAAGAATTGAGGAGAAAAGGAGAGGAAGCCTGTGGAGGGAAGGATTCGGTTTGGGAAAATTTTCAGTTACGAATTAAAGAATCTCAAAGGGGATCTGATGGGGGGCTTTACGACGGCGGTGGTCGCTCTGCCCCTTGCTCTTGCGCTCGGAGTCGCTTCGGGCGTCGGAGCCAAGGCGGGACTGTACAGTGCGATCATCACGGGGATACTTTCGACGCTGTTCGGAGGAACGCCCGCTCAGGTCAACGGTCCGACCGGAGCGATGACGGTGGTTTTGATCGAACTTTATGAAAAATTCGGCGTCGAGGCGCTGTTTGCGGCGATGCTGGTCGCAGGGATCCTGCAGATTCTCATCGGTGCCCTTCGGCTCGGCAAGTACATTCATCTGATTCCTCAGCCGGTGATCGTCGGCTTCACGAACGGCATCGGTTTTTTGATTTTCATCAAGATGATCGGCTATTTCAAGACGGCTCCGATCATTGCGAGCTTGACGATTGCGGTGATGCTGCTTTTTCCTCTGGCGACGAAAAAACTGCCGGCTTCCCTTGCGGCGCTGGCAGTGGGAACGGTTGCAGGTCTTTTGTTTTTTCCGGAGGCGGAACTGGTCGGGGCGATCCCGGAGGGGCTTCCCCGGTTTGCTTTTCCGAGTTTTCCGAGGGAGCAGCTGGCGGACATCTTCCAATCGGGGTTCATCTTGGCGATGCTCGGATGTATCGAGTCGCTGCTCGCTTCTTTGGTCGTCGATGAGATGACGAAGACAAAACATCACTCCAATCGGGAACTGATCGGTCAGGGGATCGGAAATACGGTTGCAACGCTGTTCGGTTCTCTCATCGGAACGGGAGCGATTGTACGTTCAGCCGTCAATGTCAACGCCGGAGGAAGGACGAGATTGTCGGGGGTTCTCCATGGGCTGATTCTGCTGCTGATTACGCTGCAGCTGAGCGGTTATGCATCGAAGATTCCTCTTGCGGTTCTCGGCGGTATTCTGATGGGAACGGCGATCAAAATGATCGAATACAACAACACGAGAAAGCTGACCTATGCTTCGAAAAAGGCGGGAGCGGTCGTTATCGTGACGACGCTGCTGACAGTGGTGACGGATCTCGTTATAGCGGTTGCGGCCGGCAGTCTGCTCTCGATGTTCCTCTTCGTCATAAGTATGGGAGAAGTCTATCTGAAAAAGTATGAGCTTGATCTGACTTCGGACAGAAAGATCGCATCCTATACGATTGAAGGGCCGCTGTTTTTCGGCGTCGCCCATGCAATCGTCAGCAAGCTGGAGATCGAGGCGGAGGATGCGGATATCATCATACTGAATCTTATGAATATGCCGGTGCTTGACACTTCGGGGGCGATTGGGCTGCGCAATATCCGTCAGAACCTTGAAAGGAACGGACAGGAGCTCGTTCTGGCAGGGGTAAAGGAAAAAAGCGGCGCGATCCTGCTCCGGCTTGGAATCATCAAAGAGGAGGAGTATTACCTGTTTTCAAAGCGCATAGGTGAAGTGATCGAGCATGTCAGGAAACAGACCGGCGAAAAAAAGCGGGGAAATGAAGAGGGAAAGAATCCCGACGAGAGAGAAAGGGACGGAAAAAAGGAAGAGAATGAGGAGAAAAACGCATGAGACTGATCTTGTCAAGAGCGGGATACGGAAAGACGACCGAGATAATGCGAAGGATCGGCAAAGGGCAGAGAGAGGGAAGGCTTTCCTACCTCGTCGTGCCGGAGCAGTTCACGCTGCAGACGGAGCTTTATATCGTCGAAAAGCTCAAGGCGGAGGCTCTTATGGATGTACGGGTCATGAGCTTCGAGAGGCTGTCGAAAGAGGTGCTGAAAAAACACGGAGGCCACGCCCGCCCCGTCATCGACGAGTCAGGCAGGCGTATGGTGCTGCGCAGGGTCTTTGAAGAGGCTCGCGAGCAGCTTTCGATGTACAGGAGCGCTTTTCGGAAAAGAGGATTTGTAGCGGAGTTTGCGCATACGCTCTCGGAACTCAAGAAGATGGCGGTCTCGCCCTCCATGCTGGAAAAACAGGCGCGGCGGGCGCAGGAGCCGATGCTGCAAAGGAAACTGCATGAGGTCGCTGAGGTGTACAGGCGCTTTGAGGAGTATATGGGCTCGCATTATGTCGACAACGAGGATCGCATCGGCCTTCTGGCGGACAAGGTATCCGAAGCGCTCTATCTGCGGGATATTGAGATGTATTTTGACAGTTTCAGCGGCTTTACGGCGATTGAGATGAAGGTGATCGATCAGCTTTGCCGTATGGGCGTAGTGATGAATTTTGCTCTGAGCTGTGAGGAGTCGGACAGGACCGGCGTCTTCGAAAAAACCCGGAGGACGCTGCGGGATCTCGTCGCTCTTGATCGAAAATACGGGATAGAGACCGAAGTACAGAGAATCAAAGATCCGGCTCCAAGGCCGGAGGGTCTGCTCTTTCTCGAGAAAACTCTCTTTGATTACGCAAGCCCTCGGAAGATGGAAAAGCAGGCGGGAGAGCTGCGCATCTATGAGGCGATGACGATAGAAGAGGAGGTTTTGCAGACAGCGGCGGAGATCCTCCGTCTCGTTCGGCAGAAAGGTTTTCGATATCGGGATATCCTCGTCGTGCCGACGATGCCGCAGGTGTACGCTTCGACGCTGGACCGCATTTTTTCCCAATATAAGATTCCTCATTTCGTCGATATAAAAAGGGATATTTTGGGAAGCGGTTTGATCGCAATGCTCTTTTCCTTTTTAGATATGATGATATATGAACTTCCCCACGATGCGGTCTTCGCTTTTCTCAAGAGCGGATTTTCGGATCTGGAGCCGAAGGTCTGCAATCTGCTTGAGAACTTCTGTCTGCAGTGGGGCGTCGATCGCTGGCGTTGGAGGTGGGATAAATTTTTTACGGAGGAGAGCTATCTGAGGGAGGTCGAAGACAGGGAGAGCCTGCTTCAGGGGCGTGACTTCGTCTGCGGCCTGTTTCAGAGGTATGCTAAGGAGCTTTGCCGTTCCCAGTCTGTTCGCAGTCATTCGGAAAAACTCTTTCAGGCACTGATCCGGATGAAAATCAAGCAGAAAAATGACGCCCTGACCCGTCTGCTGAGGGAAGAGGGAGAGACGGATTATGCCAATGAGACCGTGCAGATCTGGAATGTCCTGCTCCATACGATGGATCAGCTGGTCGAGATTATGGGCGACCGGGTCGTGTCTGCGGAAGAGTATAAGAATCTGCTTGAGGAGGGACTTTCCGGGCGGAAGATCGGTGTGATTCCTCCGACGCAGGATCAGGTGATCACGGCGACGATGGACAGGAGCCGCAGCGCCGACGTCAAGGCTCTGTTTTTCCTAGGTCTCAATGACGCGTATCTGCCCGGACAGGCGAGTGAGAGCCCGATCTTCCGCGAGGAGGATCGGCATTTTCTCAAGGAAGCGGGAATTCATCTGCCCTCGGAACTGCATAATCAGAACGCCGAAGAGAATTTTGCCCTCTACAGTCTCATTGCAAAACCTTCCGAACAGCTCTATCTCAGCTACAGTTTGACAGACAGCGAGGGAAAGACTTTGAGGCACAGCAGCTGGATCGACCGTATTCTTTCCCTTTTTCCGGCGGTTCAGGCGGAGGGAGGACTTCATGAAAGATCTGTGCGGGATGAGATCCTTTCCGAGGAGTACACTCTGGATCGTCTCGGGGAAAAGCTGAGGGATCTGGCAGAACAGGATCGGAAAGACAGGGGATGGCAGAGCGTGTATCACTGGTTTGCCGCCTCGGAAAACGAGGAGAGGCGGGCGCAGGCCCGGAGCATCAGAGCGTCTCTGCTCGGCAGCACCGAAAGAAAGAAGGAAGGGAATATATCCGCCAAGAGACTGTACGGACCTCTGCGTCTTTCCGCGACGAGGGCGGAACGTTTTGCAGCCTGCCCTTTTGCGCATTTTGTCGATTACGGTCTTCGGCCGAAACAGAGGAAGATCCACGAAATGGATGCGCTGGAGTGGGGGACGAGTTTGCACGGCGTCGTCGAGCGTTTTGCCCGGGCGATTGATCAGGAAGAGGTGCTCGCCCGCCTTTCGAATCGGGAAGAATGCGACCGTTTTGTCGGGCAGATGCTCGAGGATTCGCTGACGGAAAAGGTCCGTCTGCTCAGAGAGCGCTCTCCCAAAGACGCCTATATGCTCGGCAAGCTCGGAAGAGTGGCGCAGAGAGCTTCCTGGACTCTGTTGCAGCATCGCCTCAAGGGACATTTTTCCTGTTACGGTCAGGAAGTCGAGGAAAGAGGCCGTCCGATCACGCTTTCCGACGGAGAAGAGGCACAGATATACGGGAAGGTCGACCGCGTGGATATCCTGAGGGAAGAGCGGGAGACCTATGTCAAGATCATCGACTACAAATCCGGAAACAAACCCTTTGATCTTTCTGACGTCTGGGACGGAATCAACCTTCAGCTGATCTGCTATCTGACCCTGATGATACAGAGACTGGAAAAGGAGGATCCCCGAAGAATCATCCCCGCCGGTGCCTTTTACTTCTATCTGAAAGACGTCCTGATTCGGAAGGAGTCGGAAGATCCGGAGGAGATCGAAAAAGAGATCGAAAAGGAACTGCGCATGCAGGGGATCGTCCTTCAGGACGAGAAGGTGCTTGCAGCAATCGACAGCGAAGCGGTCGAGCATCTCAGCGTCATACAGGCGAAGATCAAAGACGGAAAACCCGCCGGAGACGCGGCTCTGACCCAAGAGGAGTTCGAGCGGCTCATGAACCGTGTCGAATCCCTGATCGCGGGGTATGCGGAGCGCATCGGCAGTGGAGATATCGCAGTCTTTCCTTATTTGAAGAGAGGGAAGTCTCCCTGTAATTACTGCCGCTACGGTGCAATCTGTGCCTTCGATGAAAGACTCGGCAGCAGAAAGCGCAGGCTCCGCAGGCGTACCGCAGAAGAAGTGCGGGCAGCTCTCAAAGGGCAGGAGGATCCGCAGAGAGAGAAAAGAGAAAGCAAAGCGGCAGAGGAAGAAGACTGAAGAAAGAAGGTGTATGTATGACCTGGACGAAGAGTCAGCAGGAGGCGATCACTCTCAGAGGCAAAAACATTCTCGTCGCCGCGGCGGCGGGTTCCGGAAAGACGGCGGTGCTCGTGCAGCGCATCATCGAGATCATACGGGAGGAAAAAGTCGACGTCGGAGAGCTGCTCGTCGTGACTTTCACCCATGCGGCGGCGGCGGAGATGAAGGAAAGAATCAGGAAGGTGCTGCTTTCCCATCTGTCGGAGAGCGAAGGTTCGTCGGAGGAAGAAAGAAATTATCTGCGTACCCAGCTCATGCGTCTGCCGAGAGCTTCCATCAGCACGATGCACTCTTTTTGCATAGATATCATTCGAAGGTATTTCCATCGGATCGATGTGGATCCCTCCTTTCGCATAGCCAATGAAAGCACGGTGGCGATACTGAAGGACGACTCGCTCAAAGAGATCTTTGAGGAGCTCTACGAAGAGGCGGACCCTCTCTTTCACGAGCTGGTCGATATCTACGGGGGAGAGAGAGATGACGGCAATCTCAGGGCGCTGACAGGCGATATCTACCGTTTCATCCAGAGTCAGCCGGAGCCGATTCGTTGGCTTGAGGAAAAGGCGGAAGCTCTGAATCTTGATGAAGAGAGCTTTGATCAGAGCGCTTTTGCTCAGGCGATCCGTCAGGCGATCCGTTTGAGTTTGGGAGAGGCGGAGGAGATCCTCGAAGAGGCGCTGGAGATCTGCTCCCGGGAAGGAGGACCTCTGCCCTATCAGGAGGCCCTGCTTTCGGATCGTGAAATCGTCCGCAGTCTGCTGCAGGCGGAGGCGATCTCCCTGAGCGATTTTCTTGAAGAGCTTGCAAAGGTCTCTCATGCTCGACTGAAGACGATCACGAAAAAGACTGCCGAAAAAGAAGGCCTCGACGAAGAGAAGATCAATGCAGTCAAGGGGAAAAGAGATGAAGTCAAGGCGATCATCAAGGATCAGAAAGACGGTTTCGGCAAGGAGACAATCGCTTCGGCTTCCGCAAAGCTGCGCAGGCTCCACCCTCTGATGCGAAAGATGAGCGAGATCATCCGAAGATTCGACGAAAGGTACTGCGAAAAAAAGAGAGCAAAAGGAATGATGGATTTTAACGATCTTGAGCACTTCACTCTGCGCATTCTCAAGGAAGAAGAAGTGCGCAGCGATCTCAGGGCGAGATACCGCTACATTTTCTTTGACGAGTATCAGGATGCCAATATCGTTCAGGAGACGATCCTCTCTGCGATCTGTCGGGAGGACAATCTCTTTCTCGTCGGGGACGTCAAACAGTCGATCTACCGTTTTCGTCTCTCCGATCCGACCCTGTTCATCAGCCGCTATGAGAGGTATCGGAAGGGGGAGGATCCACGTGGCGTCAAAATCGATCTGTCCAGCAATTTCCGCAGTCGAAAGAGTCTGCTCGACTTTGCAAACATCCTCTTTTCGAGGCTGATGAGCCGAGAGCTGGGAGAGGTCGACTACGATGAGGATGCGGCTCTCGTCGCCGCTGCGGAATTTCCGGAGGAAGAAGGGCATGTCGAGATCGCTCTGATTGAGAACAGTCAGGGGAAGGATATCGCCGGGGAACTGCCGGAGGAAGCGGGACTTTCCGTGGAAGAAGCAGAAGATATCGACCGTCTGACTTTGGAGGCGATGTACACGGCGCTGCGCATTGAAGAGCTGATCGGCGGGATGTATTATGATCCCAAGAGCGGAGAGCATCGAAAGATCGGCTATCAGGACGTCGTCATACTGATGCGGTCGCTGTCTTCTTCGGCGGAGGTCTTTGCCAGGGTCTTTGAGAAAAGAGGCGTCCCGCTTTATGTCGAGTACAGCAGTTCTTATTTTGAGGTGATGGAAGTGAGGATCTTTCTCGATCTGCTGCGCATCATCGACAACCCCATGCAGGACGAGGCATTGCTGAGCGTCCTGCATTCCCCGGTTTTCCGTTTTTCGGCGCAGGAGCTTGCGGAGATTCGCATCGCGGAAAGAGAGGAGGAGGAAGGGGCGAAGAGCTTTTTTTCAGCTCTTTGCCGCTATGCCCGGGAAAAGGAAGATACTCTCTCAGGCAGGCTTCGGGCTTTTCTTGAAACGATAGAGGGCTACGGTCTGAAAAGACGCCTGCTCAAACTCGAGGATTTCCTCCGCTATCTGCTGGAAGATACCGGTTACTACAGGCATATGAGCCTGCTTCCCGGCGGAGAGGAGAGACGAAGGAATCTGGACGCCCTCGTCGAGAAAGCCCTTCAGTACAGAGAGATGAACAGCGGCGGACTCTTCGGATTTTTACGCTATGTGGACAAACTCTTAAAAGGAGAGGCGGGGGCGTCGGAGAGTAAGATCTTCGTCCAGCAGGCGCAGGTCGTGCGGATGATGAGCATCCATAAAAGCAAAGGGCTTGAGTTTCCGGTCGTCTTCCTCTGCAACACCGAAAAGGGCTTCAACAAGATGGATATGAGGCAGGACGTCATGCTTCACAGCGGTCTGGGTTTGGGACCGAAATATGTCGATACGAGGCTGAATACCTACAGCGACTCGATAGCGAAGAAGGCGCTGAAGATCAAGGCTCGTCAGGAGATGCTCTCCGAGGAGATGAGGATCCTCTATGTCGCGCTGACGAGAGCGGTGGATCGACTGATTCTGGTCGGCAGCGTGCCGGATTTTGCAAAGGCGGCGGAGAATTGGCTCAGACCTTCTTCTAAATTCGCACTGATGAGAAAAAACAGTTTTCTGGACTGGATGATGAGCGTGCTGATCCACAGTCCGGACGCCCTCGAACTTCGCTTGCGCGCCGAGAAGAGAGAGGATGAGGCGGGAGATCTTTCCGCAGGCTTCGATCTGCATCTTGTCATGAAGGCGGAGCTGATGAGCCGCTTTCAGGGAGAAGAAGCCCGCCCCGGGGATGCGGAGGCTCTCTTTGAAGAGCCGGAAGGAGGACGGGATCAGGAGATCGAAAGGCTTCTGCAAGAGCGGTTTTCATTCGTCTATCCCTATCTTGAAGACACCGTGAAAAGTCCGAAACAGAGTGTGAGTATGCGCTTGAGAGAAGAGGCGGGGCTCTTGGAGGATGAGCTTTGGGAGGAGGCGGTCGAACTGCCCCGGTTCATGGAGGGCAGGAAGGAGTTTGGCAGCATGGAAAAAGGTTCGATACTTCATTTTGCGATGGAAGTCCTCGATCTTCGGGCGATTACGGCTCCGGAAGGCGTGGAAGATCGGCTGCAGGAGCTTGTTCGACGAGAGATACTCACTGCGGAAGAAGCGGCCGTCATTGATCCCGCTTCCGTCTTTCGCTTTGTCGAATCATCCGTCGGAAGACGGATGATTCGATCGGAAAACCTACGGAAAGAGCAGGAGTTTCTCCTGCAGAAAGACGGACAGCTGATCAGCGGGATCATCGACTGTTGCTTTGAAGAAGAGGACGGCTGGGTGATTTTGGATTACAAGACCGACAAGGTGTATCAAAGTCCCCGGGAGACGGCGGAGCGCTACCGGGGACAGCTGGATCTCTATGCGGAAGCCCTCGAAAAGAGCAGCGGCAGAAAAGTCAAAGAGAAGATTCTCTATCTCTTCGATATCGGGCAGGAGATCTCGCTTTCGGAAAAGAACGGATAATATTGCGCTAATTCACAGGAGACAGAATTTTTCGAATAAGAAGTCATATTTCGGGTAACAAATGAAAGACCGAAGAAATTTTGTGGAAGGATCAACCTGAAAGTAATAGAAGAAACTGAGAGAAGTAGGAGAAAAGGATGAAAAAAATAGCCATAGTAGTAGATTCGACGTCGGATTTGACGCAGGAGCTCATCGACAAGTACGATATTCATGTGCTGCCCCTGCAGGTAATCTATGCAAACCGTATATACCGTGACAAGATCGAGATCAGCTCCGAGCAGGTGCTCAAAGATATGGAGAGAGAAGTGCCCAAGACCTCTCTGCCGCTGACAGCGGACGTCGTCAGACTCTTTGATCGGTTCAAGGAGGAGCGGTACACTCATGTCCTCGGGCTCTTTATCTCTTCAGGACTGAGTGGAACCTATAATATGATCCGCAATATTGCAAAAGACTATGAAGAGTTTTTTGTCTCTGAGATACTGGACAGCCGAACGCTTTCTTGGGGGACGAGCTTCGGCGCCGTGGCGGCCGCCAAAGAGAGAGAAGCCTCCGGAGATTTTGACAAGATGATCGAGGCGGCAAATGAAGCCATGAAGAATACCCGCGCGATGTTTGTCATCCCGACCCTCCACTATCTCAAAAAAGGCGGACGCATGGGCAGAGTCGAAGGAACGGTCGGAGATCTCCTCGATATCAAACCCATCGTCGGCATCGACCAGTGGGGCGACGGGAAGTATTTCACCCATAAAAAAGTCCGGGGGAAAAAGAAATCCCATCAGGCGATCTACGATATCGCCGTGGATTTTGTCAAAGACAGGTCGGCTTTTGACGTCGTCGTCCTTCATGGAGGTGCGCAGGAGCTTGCAGAGGAGTTTTGCGAGAAGATCAAAGCGATGCAAAACTGCAGGTCTGCCATGGTCGCTCAGGTGACTCCGGTCATCGGCGTGCATACGGGACCCGGACTGATCGCCTTTGCCGTCTACAGTGAAGAAGGGCTCAAACCTTGGAAATAGAAGCAAGTTGAGAGATGCTCAAACTGCATGAAAAAGCCTGAAACAAGACCGTATCCATAGGAGCGGGGCTCGTTTCAGGCTTTTGTATTTATGCTGATTTTCTCGAAAGTTCCTCCTCTTCGTCTCAGGACTTTCGAAGCTTGTCCGCTGTATCTTCATCGTGAGATGATTTGTATTCAGTCTTCCAGCATCAGTTTTTCAAGCAGAAGGGGTTCGATATATTTTCCCTCCTTATAGGCGCGCATATTGCCTCCGGAGATCTCGTCGATCAGAGCGATATGCCTGTCTTCACCGATCCTTCCGAATTCAAATTTGATATCGTAGAGATCCAGATCTTTTTTGGCCAGCTCCTCCTTGACGATGCCGGCGATTTTTTTTGTCATTTCGGCAAGAGTTGCATATTCCTTCTTATCCATGATGCCGAGCATCTCCAGCGCCTCGTCTGTAATCAGCGGGTCGTTTCGGTCGTCATCCTTGAGCGTCACCTCCACATAGGCGTCCAGAGCCTGCCCTTCCTTCGCATACTTTCCATAGCGGCGCAGAAATCTTCCGACTGCACGGTAGCGGCAGATGACTTCAACGCCTTCGCCGAAGACCGTCGCCGGGAGTACAGTCATCGTGCGCTCTGCGATATCCGCATCCACATAGTGAGTCGCGATGCCCGCCGCATTGATCTTTTCGAAGAAAAATTTCGTCAGCTTCAGCCCCGCTTCGCCGGCGCCTTCCATCGTCAGACCGACGGTGTTTGCTCCGGGGTCGAAGACACCGTCGACGCCAGTGACGTCATCCTTGAATTTCAGCAGGAACTTTCCGTTTTCCAGATCAAATACATCTTTCGTCTTTCCTTGATAGATCTTTTTCATGAAATACCCTCTTCCCTTCTCCTGAAATTGAATCATAGAAATATGATAAAGCAAAGAAAGCCAAGATTCAAGTGTCAATTTTGAAAAAACTTGACAGGATATTCTACATGATGTAAAATAACGTTACTACAAAATGTAGAATAAAAAGGAGGAGACGAAAGTGAGAAGCATGAGGATGTCGGAAGCGGAATGTGAAGTGATGGAGATCGTCTGGAAAGCCGGAGGGGAAGTGAGTACAGCGGATATCATAGAACAGCTCAAAGAGAAAAATTCATGGAAACATACGACGATCCTCACGCTGGCTAAGAGGCTGGTGGACAAGAGGATGCTGGAAGTGAGGAAGGAAAAGCGAATGAACTATTACAGGCCGCTTGTAAGCAAGCAGGAGTACCAATCCCTTCAGGCGGATGATTTTGTAAATACGATGTACAGCGGCAGCATCAAGTCTCTGGTCGCCTCTCTGTATGACAACGGAAAGATTGATGAGGAAGACTTGAAAGAGCTGAATGAGTGGATAGGAGGGCTGTAAGATGAGTCTTCTCAAGTTGATACTGCGGACGTCTTTAAGCGGAAGTCTGGTATTTTTGATGTTTATGCTGATACGCCCTCTGACAAAGAGACATTTTTCTTCCTCCTGGCATTATGGGATCCTGGTGCTGTGTATGACCGCCTTCCTGATCCCTGCCAGGGAACTTTCCTTTATGCGGATAAGGGGTGAACAAGACAGAGCCTATGTCTATCAAATCTCTGAGAAGAGAGAAACAGTTCCTGCAAAAATCAAGAGGAAACAGGCAAAACCCGAGGTCCTGCGTGAGTATCTCGCAGATCGGGAAGGTTCGGAGGAAAAAAGGGAGGGTCTCGCCGTATCCTCGGCGCCTCCTGTGGAAGAAAGGGTAAAGATCGATCCTGCAGTCTGGATAAGTTTTCTCTATCTTGCGGGAGGAGCGGGATTCCTCCTCTTTTATCTGGGTTCTTACCGGATGTTCAAAAAGGAACTGGAGAAGAATTCCGTGGATATCTGTGATGACGAGTATCTGGAAGACTTTCGGCAGTGCAGGAAGATTCTCGGTATCGGAGGGAGGATCGGTCTTGGATTTTGTGAAGATCTCCCGTCTCCCATGCTGGTCGGTCTGCTGCGGCCTGCGATCTATCTTTCGTGCATGGAGGCGGACAGGAAGAAGCGGAGGATGATCTTTCTGCATGAACTGAGCCACTACAAGAGAAAGGACATCACATTCCAATACCTTTTTATTTTGCTTCATTCTATTCATTGGTTCAATCCTCTGATGTTTCTTCTTCGTCGGCAGATGGAAAAATACAGAGAGTATGCGGTGGATGAACTTGTCGTCGAAGGCATGAACCGGGAGGAGAGAAAGTATTATGCGAAGACGATTCTGAGTGTGATTGTCTCCTCTCAAAGGAGAAAACCGGTTTTTACGACATCCATGGAAGGAAGCGGACTGGAATTGAAACAGAGATTGGAAGCGATGATGGATTCATTGAAAGAGAGCGGCGGAAAAAGGATCCTGTCCTTCGTCCTTGCGGCGGCGGTGTTGGCGTCGGGTCTTATAACGGCCTGCTCGATACTGCCCGAGCCGGATGAAAGCAGGAACCATTCCTTCGTCGTATATGCCAAGGAGGACGGGCTCTATTATTCCTATTTGAACCAATACCTCAATGCGGGTCGTGAAGTCAGGATACAGGAGGGGGAGGACTTTTTTGCACCCCTTGTCTCGGAGAGTGGAAGATATATCGCATACAGAAAGGACAAGACCCTGTTTCTCTATGATATCGACAGAGCTCGTTATGAAGAGATGGGCAGGAAGGAGCAGGTGTTTGACAATTTTTACAGTTGGTGGGGAGACAAACTCATCTATGCGGACGACGCGCCGGGCGTCTGCATCTGCGATCCGAAAAGCGGGGAGAGCATCCGTTATTTGGATCAGGAGGCAGTCGACGGCGCCGGTGCGAAAGTCGGCCTGCAGAAGCAGGAGGCGGATGCGGGCTCTTCCGGAAGAGATGAGAAAAAGGTGCAGGTCGAGGCGAAAGAGCAGGAAGTCTCTGCCTATGTCTACGAATATGACAACTTCAAAGTATCCGGCAAGGGAAAACTCTACGCAAGATGTCATAAGAGCCGGGAGACTTCGCAGGGAAGGTTCAGCAGCAACGAAGGTATTGTGGAGATCGATCTGCGGAGCCTGGAACGCGGAAGATTTGAAATCAGGACCGTAGTGGAAGGAAGTCTGCCGAAGGGATCCGAATTTGGCTACAATCCGACCTTGTCAAAGATAAGCGAAGACGGAAGATATGTATTTATTAAGGAGAAGTTTGCTTCAGGCTCCATGAGTGCGGATTTTGCAGGCCTTGGAGTCTACGATGCGCAAAAGGAGAAGCACAGGGATTTTACAGGTCTTTTCGAAAAGGAGGAACAGGACTTAAGCGGCGATTTGACAGTCCTGCCTTACGACGACAACATCGTGCCTCATCCCAAGGACAGCCGTATTCTCGGACTGATTCGGGGAGGCTATCGGGAGCTTTTTATTGAGAAAGAAGCGGTACTGATGAAGATGAGAGAAGATGGATCCTATGAGCTGATCCGTTTTATGGAGGAAGATCAGGTGGCAATGACGCCCTCGTTTACGCGGGATGGAGAAAAACTCCTCTACAGTGTGACTCAAAAAGGAGCAACGGAAAGCGCCGAAGAGTATCAGGAGACCAATGACAACTGGGACAAACAGCCTCATCATATCTGCGAATATGAGCTGAAGACCGGAAATATTCGTCAGATTACCGAAGGAAAGGATTTTGACTATATGCCTCTCAGCCTGTCGAAGGATGAGATCCTGGTTCTTAGAGTGACGGATACGGACAGGACGGAAAGAAAGGCCAGCCTTATTCGGATAAAGGAGGGAGAGGAAAGGATCTTTGCACAGGATGTGATTGCAGACAACTATCCCTCCGGCAGGATCTGCATTTTTTTCGGAAAGGATGAAGAACACCTCAGCCTCGAAACAAAGAGCAGAGAAGAGGAAGTTAAGGAGCTCTATCGGCTTCGAGAAACGAAGATCGGCGACAACTCCAAGGTCGGAGCGATCCTATCTCATATGGAGTTTCCCCGGGATCTCAGTTATGCGGGGATGAAGCTCCATACCCGGGAGAGACCCTATGGCCTGGAAGTTCGTTTTAAGGCGGAGCCTGAGACGGTTGCAAAGTATGATTCGAAAAGCCATGACTATCTGTGGAGAACCGGCTCCGTTCTCCTGTTTTCTCTGATCGACAACCTCGACTATGTTAAGTATTGCGTGGAGGGCGATAGCTACGATATACCGCTCTCCTATATGGACAGAAAGTCCGCCGATGCCATTCTCAAGGCGGAAAAAGGCTATACGGCCTCGGAGGCGGCAAAGAGTGAGCAGCGCTTTGACCTCTTCTGCCACAGCTCTCTTATGAAGAAGGGGGAGAGAGAAGGAGAGATACAGGCTATGGTGGGCTATATGAGGATTCAGGATGATGAGATCATCTTTGACGAAGTAGAGATCGTCGAAGGGGAGGACAGGAAGAGGATAGAAGAGCTCTCTTTGAGTGAAGAAGAGCTGGTTGCGGGCTACGCGGTCGTCAATCGGCAGGAGGAAGAGCGGATCTTTGCGTTTGCGGATACCGTGTTTTGCAGTTTTACGGACGTCGGTATGAGGTTTGTAAAAGAGGAAGACGGGGACAGGCTGTATTCCACCGCCGATAAGGAAGAGATAAGGGCGATCTTTGAGTACCTGAATACGATTCCTCCTGAGAAACATGGGGCTCCGGTCTTTATCGAGGTAAAAGACGGAAAGGTGATCGCCATTATTGAGAAGTTGAGGTATACGATATAGAAAAAATGCCGCTTCGCTTGATTTTATGTCGAAAGAAAGTCCGGGATATGGAGGCGGAAGCCGGGAGCAGGAGGCGGCGGGAATTACTACCCTCCGCTCATACCATAAACCATTGTTTTCATCATGAATGGTCTTTTCCATTGTGAAATCTTCCCGTATAATAGCTCTGTTGATGTATTCGCACATATGCCGCAGGCTCCCGACCGCTGCATCTTGTTATATTCCGTTATGGGCTTTTCTTGCTCTTGCTTTTTGGGTATTTTCAACATTTCGAGAAAATGGCACAGGTCGTCAGTGCTTTGACGGATTGGAAAAATACACAAGGTTAGATGGAGCGCAATACTATGAACTTAATTCGCAAAAAGAAAATTCCATCCGATTTTGGAAATCTTTGGAATTTATTGAAAATGGAAAGGATGAGTATGATATGTTGCTGTTCATAAAAAGATAAATTTGAATATGAGCATCTGATTCAGTGCTTGGAGGTGTATAAAACAACATGAATACTGAAATTAAAGGAATGAATATTATATTGCGTGAACAAAAAATCGAAGACGCGAATTTCTTTGCTTATTGGTATAATCAGCCGCAGATCATGTTCCAATGTGGATTCACGGAGCCTACGGATGAAGAAACTGAGAAAAAAAGAATCACAATTGACCATAGGAAGAAAGGCTCGGCGTGGTACACCATTACGGACTTAGAGGGCAATCTAATAGGTGAAACCGGACTTCTGCGAATGTGGCTCGCCTGGAATTGTACGGATCTTTCGATCATCATTCCTGATCCTGAAATGCAGCGGAAAGGATATGGAACAGAGGCTATCAGACTTATGTTAAACGTAGCTTTTCATCAGTACGAAATGAACCGAGTCGCAATCGGTGTGGTGGGGCTCAATACCAATGCACTGAAATTCTATAGAAAAATTGGGTTTAAGCAAGAAGGTATTCAGGAGCAAGGATACTATTATAACAATGAGTACAGCGACTTTATAATGATGAGAATTCTTCGCCATGAATGGAGATGAGAAACAACCTCTATGTATTGCACTAACAACTGAATAGGACCAACCCGGAAACAGCAGATCGCTTTCTGATTTACTGTTTCCGGGTTGATCATACTAAGACCCGTTTAATTTGCTTGTATATTTCGGCAGCTTTGGGCTCAGTCGTTCGGTCTGCGTCAGAATGATGTTGTTTTTAATTGGATTGATCTACCGGTTACAAAAGATCATATTTATTAAGCTGCAAACCGGGATTCGTTTAACAGCAATTTTTCCATTTATATTTTGCATGGTAATACCGCAGTCCCCGATCATTTCGCCGGTTTCCTTTAAGCAAACGGCCCAAAAACCGAATCCAAAGACCTTATAAGATTTAATACTCCTTTCTATCCATTTTTCAACTTTTTCTTCGTCATAGATTTCATCAAAGTATTTCATATTGTCTTTATCACATAACACCAAACTTAATGCACCGACATCGGAACAGGTCATCTCCCTCAATCGCAATCTTTCCGTTTCCAGTATTAATTTTTCATGATCTCCCATAACCTTCTCCACATCCTTCAATTGATTTTCCTCCAACTTTTATAATATCATACCATGTTTTCTAACGGTTTCATAGGTTTCACTCTTGCTTTTTTACCTGTTCTGTTCCTCTGTTTTCTTGTTGTAAATGCTGTCTTTGTGATCAGGCTCCGGTTTCCTGCGGGTCTGGAGTCTTTTGTTTTTGGGAGGTTTCAATGGGTAAACGATTTGGCAATGTTGCGAAACCGCCAAGAAAGGATCTATCCATCGTATCCTCTGGGAACCGGAATACCGGCAGCCTTTCTCCGCTCGTCGATATCATGGGTGCAGAGGGAATCCTTTTCTGTGGTGTAACGATAGATATAGACGATGAAGAAAAGGAAACAGAGGGCGTAATAAAGAAAGCGGTAGGCGGAGAAAAAGCGATGGATTGCAGGGAGCTGTGATAGGATAATATCAATGTTTACATCTAAAAATAGAGACAGAAAAGGAGCTTGTCCCTCATAGACATACCTGTGCATGGAAGGAATGAGGAAAAAATGACCGATGCTCAGGCTGAGAAGCAGAGAGAGGAGATAATAGAGGAGATAGATCCTCCGGTGCTCAGAGACGGGGGAAGGGAAGAGACGATAAAGGAGGTAGTATTTTCGATGTCTGGAGACGCGGTAAAAGAGACTGGTCCCAAGTTCCATAAAAGCGCTGCGGGTGATCGGAAGACCACATAAAAGTATATAAGGAAGGATAATTAGGAGATAGTGGAGGAAAGCGAATCCGGAAAAATTGCTCTCATAATAAATAAAGTTACCAGAGGTAGCTCGGATAATTTTTCCTTCGATGAAAAAAAAATGCAAAAAGAGGGCCAGTATTATCGGAACAACTATAGGTAGAAGACCCAGAATGTAGTCGATGAAATAAGACTTCTTCCACTGCCGCTGATATTCCGCAAGAACCTGCGCTCTCGCCCAGTCCAGCCGAGGGAGTCTGCTTTCAATGGGAGTTTCGCAGTGGGGACAGAGCAGCTCTCGGGGATGGAGCGGGAGGCCGCAGTGGAGACAGGGGGTATATGTTTCTCTGGCTTTCGTGAGTTCTTCCATGGGAATCTCCTTTTTGTAGATAAATGGTTTCATAGATATCTATCATCGTGCATGAGATGGCTTTTGGACCGCATCGGTCCATTTCTGTGCCGCTCCCTCCTGCTTTGAATCATCAATATGAGATTCGTATGATTCTGCAATCAAGGGGAGCGGAACCGCCAAGAAAGGATCTATCCATCGTATCTGTTGGGAACCGGAATGCCGGCAGCCTTTCTCCGCTCGTCGATATCATGTGCGCAGAGGGAATCCTTTTCTGTGGTGTAACGATAGATATAGACGATGAAGAAAAGGAGGCAAAGGGCGTAATAAAGAAAGCGGTAGGCGGAGAAAAAGCGATCAAGCGCAGGGAGCTGCGGCAGAACATCAATATGTGCTTTTGCAAACAAGGTCAGAAAAGGAGCCTTTCCCTCATAGATAAATCGGTGCATGGAGGAGATGAGGAAAAAATGACCGATGCTCAGGTTGAGAAACAGAGAGAGCACACGATAGAGGAGATAGATCCTCCGATGCTCGGAGACGCGAGGAGGAAAGAGAGAATAGAGGAAATCGTATTTTCGTTTTCTGACGATACGGTAAAAGGTAGGCGTCCCAAATTTCTCAAAAGGACTGGCAGTGATTGGAAGCCCGCATAAACTCACATAAGGAAGAGGAATTAAATAGTAGTGGATGAGAGCGAGACTGGGAAAAATGAGTTCAGGCTGTCTATGAACACCGATATTCATGAGAATTCTTCCTTCAACGAAAAAAAAATGCAAAAAAAAGCACAGCATCAGCGGAGCGACTAAAGGTAGAAGACCCAGAATGTAGTCGATGAAATAAGACTTCTTCCACTGTTGCTGGTATTCCTCAAGAACCTGCGCTCTCGCCCAGTCCAGCTGAGGGAGTCTGCTTTCAACGGGAGTTTCGCAGTGGGGACAGAGCAGCTCTCGGGGATGGAGAGGGAGGCCGCAGTGGAGACAGGGGGTATACAGTTTTCTGGCTTTCGTGAGTTCTTCCATGGGAATCTCCTTTTTGTATATAGATGGTTTCATAGATATCGATCATCGTGCATGAGATGTTTTTTGGCCCTTAGCTGTCCATTTCTGTGCTGCTCCCTCCTGCTGTGAATGATCAATAGGGGACTCCTACGATTCCATGATTCAAAAAGAGATCCTGCTGAGAAAAGAGTCACCAATCTCGTCTGTCGGGAACCGGAATGCCGACAGCCTTGCATCGCTCACGGACATCGTCCATGTAAAGAGAATCCTTTTCTGTGGCATAACGATACACATAGATGACAAAGAAAAAAAAGCAGAGGGCGTAATAAAGAAAACAGTATGCGGAGAAAAAGCGATCAAGCGCAGGGAGCTGCGACGGGATATCAATATGTGCTTTTAAAAACAAGGTCAGAAAAGGAGCCTTGCCTTCATAGATATACCTGCGCATGGAGGGGATGAGGAAAAAATGACCGATGTGCAAGCTAAGGAGCAGAGCGAGCAGGCGATAGAGGAGGTAGATCCTCCGCTGTTTGGAAGCGCGGCAAGGGAAGAAATGATAAAGCGGGTAGTATTTTCGATTTCTGGAGATGCGGTAAAAAATGCTGCTTCCAAATTTCTCAAAAGGAGTGGCGGTGATTGGAAGCCCGCATAAAATTAAATACGGATGGGTAATTAGATAGTAGTGGATGAGAGCAAGACCGGAAAAAGCAAGTTCAGAGTATCTGCGAGTACCGATATTCATGAAAATTTTTCCAAAGACGAAAAAAAAGTTCAAAAAAAAGTACAGTATCATCGGCACCACTATGATTGTGCTCATCAGATAGAGGTCGATCAAACGAGATCGCTTCCGCTGCTGCTTATATTCCGTCAGGACCTGCGCTCTCGCCCAGTCCAGCCGAGGGAGTCTGCTTTCAACGGGAGTTTTGCAGTGAGGGCAAAGTAGCTCCTGAGGATAGAGAGGGAGGCCGCAGTGGAGACAGGGGGTATACAGTTTTCTGGCTTTCGTGAGTTCTTCCATGGGAATCTCCTTGCAAACTCGACAATCAAATAGGAAAAAGAGGCTCGGGATGGGAAAAGAAATCCCTTTCCCGAGCGAAGCAGGGTATATTTAATAATACCCCCACATCCTCTGCATACGGAATGTGGAGCGCATCCTTGCCGTGGATGCCAGTACGACCCAGCGGGAATAGCTGACGAACTGATTGAGTCCCAGCCAACCGGTGCTGCAAGTATATAGAAAGGCACTGGTAGCGATGGCCTGCATTCCGGCAAAAGCAATTGCTGCTCCGGGGAAAATGCTGAAGGCGGCCAAGAAACCAGTGAGTGCGATAGTTATAGCAAGAGCTCTAATAAAATCTGCTGTATCACTCTGCAAACCAGGTATAGTGAGATGCTCTTGGATCTTGGTGATGACTTCTTCGGCGACCTGCTCCGGGGGTTGAGTGAGCTGCTGGGCACCTGCGGCGATGACATCGGATATCGTTTCCATATCATTTGCTGTGAAAGCACCTCCGGGAGCGATCGGAGCTAGGCGGTTGATGGTATCGTTTAACTTGTGTTTCACGGTTGAGAGATAATTCAACTCCCTTGAGAGATCTCTGCCGGTCAAAACGACGCCGGCGCCGGAAGTGACGATCTTACGAAGCGATTCCGCCCATTCGGCAAGCCTTTCTGTATGCAGATAGCGTTTGTATACCGATCGATCCTCATTGGTAATCCAAGCACTGTAATATCCGTCATCGGAATTGTAATCCAAGGTGTCTCCCACATCGACGGAAGGCATATCCAGATAGTGCGATAAGTACATATAGATCGCTTCATCTTGGATAGACTCCGCTTTCGGGTCTCTTTTTTTGTTGATGGCGGCGATCCGGTAGGCATAGCCGAGACGATCGGCGAGCAGCTGCCCTTGTGCGAGACTGGGCTGAGCCTGATAGGGGACTGCCGAGGGGGAAAGCTCGGAGGCGGGATGTGCCGCTTCGTAGTCCCGGATGGTCTTGTCCGCCCATGCGAGCAGTGCCTCGTAGTAGCCGTCCGTTCTTTCCGGCAGCTTGAGAAGATCCATGATGTCCATCTCATAGGGCTTCAGCATTTCGTTGATCTGAAAGACGGTACCGGCGTAGGTCGAGATGAGCTCCTGAACTTGAAGGATCTCACTGTCGGTCTGCGCTTCAGCATAGCTCCGGATAGGGACCTGACACAAAATGAGTATCGTGAGCGCTAAGCTCCATAGTTTCAGCAGATGTTTCCTTTTCATTGATTGACCTCCTCTTTCATCAAAAAACGTGAACAATCTTCCGTTTTGTCGACTCCTGATCTGCTGTTCCATGTAGTCATCCATTTTTCGGAAAAGCTGTGCAGTCAATATGAATTAGCAAGTACTAATTCCTTGTTCAGAATAACATAAGCCGTTTTTTTTGTCAAATTTATATTTTTTTGATGCGGATAAAATATATTTATGGGAGATAATCCTTGAGGAAGAAAAAAGGGCCGAAGTTGAAGTAGAGGCAAAGCCGTGATATAATGTCAGAGATAGTGGAAGAGGTGATGAAGATGAGTAAAATTGCGGGAGAGGGCTGCAAGGCTCTCGTGCCGGAAAGTGAAAGGCTGCCCTTGAAAGAGATCGAGAGAAGTATCATCAAGACCTATCGCAAGGGGATATGGTCGAAATTTACGAAAGCGATCAAGGACTATGAGATGATACGGGAAGGAGACCGGATTGCGGTCGCCATATCCGGCGGCAAGGACAGCATGCTGATGGCAAAGCTGTTTCAGGAGCTGAAAAAACACGGAAAATTCGACTTTGAAGTCGAGTACATCGTCATGGACCCGGGGTATCACCCGAGCATACGAAAGCTGATGACGGAAAACTGTCAGTACCTGCAGATACCTGTGCAGGTCTTTTCTTCGGATATTTTTGAGATCATTGATGAGATTGCGCAGGACTACCCCTGCTATATGTGTGCGAAGATGCGCCGGGGTGCGCTCTACAGCAAGGCGCAGGAGCTTTCCTGCAACAAGCTCGCTCTCGGGCATCATTTCAACGACGTCATTGAGACGACCCTGCTCAATCTGCTGTACACGGGTTCCTACAAGACGATGCTGCCGAAGCTGAGATCTTCGAATTTTCAAGGATTGGAGCTGATAAGGCCCCTTTATTATGTCGAAGAGATCGAGATCGAGCGTTTCACGAAAAGGAGCGGCATCTGGCCTCTCAACTGTGCCTGTATGGTCGCTGCAGGTAAGACCGGCACGAAGCGGCAGGAGATCAAGGAGCTGGTCGCGATGCTCAAGGACAAAATACCCGGCGTGGACAAGTCGATATTCAACTCTGCGGGGAATGTCAATCTCAACTGCGTCCTCGGCTGGCAGAAAGGCAGCCGTACCCATTCCTTTCTCGATGAGTATTAGCAAAGGCGCGTCGGATGGAAAAGCGAAAGTCGGAAGAAAAGACAGGTTATATATAATGAGGAGATCAGCATGATAATAGGAATTGATTTGGGAACGACAAACAGCTTAGCCGCATATTATGAGGACGGGGAGGCAAAACTGATAAAAAACCGTCTCGGAGAGTATCTGACGCCTTCGGTCGTCAGTGTCGGCGAGCAGGAGGAGATCTATGTCGGAAAGACGGCTCTTGAGAGAAAGCTGCTCTATCCGCAGCAGACGGCGGACAATTTCAAGCGCAGCATGGGGACGGGCCGCGTCTATGAGCTCGGAAAGCGGAAGTTTCTCGCGGAGGAGCTCTCCTCCTTCGTCCTGCGTTCGCTCAAGGAGGACGCGGAGGTCTTTCTCGGGAAAGAGGTCAGGGAGGCGATCATTTCGGTTCCTGCCTATTTCAACGATATGCAGCGCAAGGCGACCAAGAGGGCCGGAGAGCTTTCGGGACTGCGGGTGGAGCGTATCATCAGCGAGCCGACGGCAGCGGCGATCTCTTACGGTCTCTATCAAAAGAATCCCTTCACAAAGTTTCTGGTCTTTGACCTGGGCGGAGGGACCTTCGATATCTCGATATTGGAAAGAGCCGGAAGTATCCTTGAGGTGCGGGCGGTCGCGGGGGACAACTTTCTCGGCGGAGAGGACTTCACCGAGGCTTTGCTCTCTCTCTTCCTTGAAAAAGTCGGCGCTGAGGATAAGTCGCTGACGCCCTCGGAGAGGATCAAACTGCGTAGGCAGGCGGAGGCGGGCAAAATCGCCTTTTCCTCTAAGGACAGGATCAGTTTTTCGGGAGAGATCGCCGGGGAGAGTCACAGGAGAGAGATCACGAGCTCGGAGTATGAGCGCTCCTGTCAGGAGCTGCTCTCAAGGATCCGCAAACCGATTGAGCGCAGTCTCCGGGATGCGAATATCAAGCTTTCGGATATCGACGAGATCGTCCTCGTCGGCGGGGCGACCAAGATGCCGATCATCCGGCGTTTTGTGGGAAAGCTTTTCGGGATGTTCCCGAATTTTTCCGTGAATCCGGACGAGACGGTCGCTCTCGGCGTCGGACTCGAAGTGGCGATCAAGGAAAGAAACGAGCAGATGAAGGAGATCATCATGACGGACGTCTGCCCCTTCACGCTCGGGACGACGATTGCGATCCCCAGAGAGCGGGGAGGCTATGAGTCGGGGCATTATTTCCCGATTATCGAGCGCAACACGGTCATTCCGGTCAGCAAGACCGAGAGGCTCTACAGTCTTCACGACAATCAGTCGAGTATCCATGTCGACATCCTGCAGGGGGAGAGCCGTCTGTCGAAGAACAACCTCAAGATCGGAAGTCTTTCGGTCAGGATCCCCAAGTCGAAGGCGGGAGAGGAAGCCGTCGATCTCACCTATACTTACGACGTCAACTCTCTGCTCGAGGTGATGGTCAAGGTGATCTCGACGGGAGAGGTGCGAAAAATCATCATCCAGAACGACGAGAACAAGATCAGTCCGCAGGAGGCGGAGAGAAGGATGAAGGAGCTGGACTACCTGAAGATTCATCCGCGGGAGCAGGAAGAAAACAAACTGCTGCTCTTTCGAGGCGAGCGGCTCTATGAGATGAGCATCGGAGAGAAAAGGAAAGAGATCGGTTATCTGATGCAGGAGTTCGAGCAGGTGCTCGGCAGACAGGACAAGGAAGAGATCGAAAAGATGAGAAAGCAGCTGAAAGAGATACTCGACGAGATCGAGACGGAAGAGGAATGGTAGGAGGAGACTATGAATATCTGGTCAGTGCTCGGGATCCCCGAGACGAAAGACAAAGAGGCGATCATGCAGGCTTACAGGAGTCGTCTGCCTCAGCATCATCCGGAAGATGACCCGGAGGGGTTCAAGCGTCTCAGGCAGGCCTATGAAGAGGCTCTTGCAGCCTGCGATGCAGCAGAAAAAACACAGGCCGGGCATCGTGATCTCAGTCCCGTGGAGGCGTGGATTGCAAGAGCGGAAGAGGTCTATACGGATTTCTTCAAAAGAAGGGAGCTTTCTTCATGGGAAGAACTGCTGGAAGATCCGCTTTGTCAGGCCCTCGGTACCAAGCAGGAGATCTCGGAGGAGATGCTGAAATTTTTGATGGATCATTTTCGCCTTTCACCTGAGGTTTTCGCTCTGCTCAGCCGGCATTTCGGCTGGGAAGAGAACCGTGAAGAGCTCTATGACCGCTTTCCGCCGGATTTTCTGAATTATATTTTCAATATGATCTATAACGGATCTTATTTTCGGCAGGATTATTTCGAGGGGGATCCCCATGCGGACTATGATGAGTATCTGGCGCTGGCAAATCCCCTGATTGATATTTTGAATGAGGGAGATTGGGAAAAAGCGCAGGAATACCTCGACAGGATGGATGCGCTGGAGATCTTCCATCCTTACGGCGAGCTGGAGCGCATACGCTGCCTCAAGGCGCGGGGCGAGAGAGAAAAGGCGGAGGAGCTGTCTGCAAAGCTGCTGGCCTCTTATCCGGAGGACGTCCATATGATGACGGTGCGGGCGACGACGCTCTGGGAGAGCCGGGATCGGAAAGATCAGGCGATGGAGCTCTACCGAAAGGTCGCTGAGGTCGCACCGGACTATCTGACGCCGAAGCTGAGGGAGATCGAGTACAGTCTGCATCAGGGGCGTTTTGTCGAAGCGAAAGAGCAGTATTATCTGCTGCTCAAAAACTACTATTATGAATGTATGAGGGAGTTTTCCTACGAGAAGGTCCTGCAGCCCGTTGTCGATGAGATCAACGCCCTTTTGATCCCCTATCTCGAACAGAAGCAGGAAGAGGGCGAGATCACGGGCAAAGAGAGGATCGACCTCGGATGGTGCTATTATGAAAACCGGGAAGAGGAGAAAGCCGCCTCTTTTCTCGACAGCTTTGAGCCGAGTGAGGAATACCTGTCAAAATATCGCAAACTCAGAGGACTGGTCGCTTATTTTCAGCAGCGGTTTGCCGAAGCGATTGAGGATCTCGAATTTTGGACGAAAAACAAGATCCTGGAACTGGAGTCGGAGGAGTTCGCCTTGGATGAAGATACGAAGGAGCCTCTGTCTGAGCAGGAAATCAGCCGCAAGAGGAACTCTTTTGAGATCGACATCTCCAAGGTACTGCAGATGATCTCTCATGCACATTCCGCTCTGGGAAATTCCGAGGCTGCGATGCAGCGTATACAGATTGCGATAGAGTACAATCAGAGCGATCTCAATATGTATATGACCTATCTCTTCTTTCTCTCCGCAGCGAAACAGGAGACTGAGATCATAAGGATCACGACGGAGGCGATGGAGAAAAACGGCGTCATCGAAGAACTGTTGCTGGAGCGGGCGATCTCTCTTTTCAAGATGGGAAATTACCGGGATGCCTATGCGGACTGTGAAGAGATCCTTGCGATGGACAACCCGCTGTATTCCGCCTATCTCAAAAAACTCGACATCCTCGAATACTGGGGTTTTTATGAGGATCATGCGGAGACGCTCAAAGAAGTGAAGGAAGTCTATCCCGATGAGAAGATGACCCGCCTGTATGAGCTCAAACAGCTGAGGTTGGAAAAAGAGGACAGTCTGCCCGAAGTGGAAAAGCTGCTCGAAAGCGCTCTGAAGGACAGAGAATATTACAGTGATATGGATATTGCCGAGATTTATTACGAGCTCTATCGCTGCTGCATGATGCGGGAGGAAGATCCCGCGATGCTTGAAAAAGCCGCGGAGTATTTGGACGAAGCGATTGCCAGGCACCCGAACCATATCGAATACATCATCACGAGAGGTGCGCTTTTCGAGAGAAATCAGAGCGAGGAAGGATATGAAAAGGCGGAAAAACTCTATCAGGAGACCCTTGATCAATTCCCTTATCAGATGGATATGCTGCTCTGTCTCGGGGCGATGAATTACAACCGGGGACGCTATGAGGAAGCACTTCGGTTCTATCAGCCGATTGTGGAAAGATACCCGAAATACAATATCTATGTCTATAATTTCATTGCGGACTGTCATAAAAAGATGGGCAGATTCGATGAAGCCATCGAAAAACTCAGTGAGAAGATCGAACTGGAAAAAACGTCGTCGAATCTTCTGGAGAGGGGAACGACTCGGATGGAGTGCCTCTATCTGGAGGAGGCAAGACGGGATCTCGAGTATGCCGCAGAAATGAGTCCCGATGATTTTCAGATCTACTGCGTGCTTGGGATGCTTCATGTGCTCAAAAACGAGCTCGATCCGGCGGAAGAGTATTTTCGCCGCTCTATGGAACTCTTCGAAGATCCCTATCACGGATACAATCCCTTCTATCACGGGATGCGCTGTTTTTTCATGAACGGACATTACGAAGACTGTATCGAGACAGGAAAGTTGGCTGCGGAGAAATTCGACGATCCTGTCTGGGTGATGGAGTGGACGGTCAAGGCTCTCGTGAGGCTGGGACGCCATCAGGAAGCAATCGACTATATGAAGGAAAACCTGAGACGGGCCCGCGAAGACGGACAGGAGATCGAAGAGACGATCCTGCTCGCCGAGATCTACGCCCTGCTCGGAAGAGATGAGGAAGCGGAGAGGCTCGTGCTTCAAAAGCTCGAAAAATACAAGGGCAGTATATATATGACGAGAAAAGCCGCGGTCTTTTATGACTATGCACTCAACAAGCCGGAACTTGCGCTCAAATACTATGAAAAGATATCCGGGGCCTATCAAGAGGATTATTATATCATGCTCAATACCTGCAGCTGCATCTGGAGGATCTTAAGGGCGAAACGACCGAAGAGAAAACTGCTCTTTTTCGGCGGCGGAAAAGAGCACAAACTTGGTCAGGACAAGGAGATCCGCTTCCTGAAAATGAGAGAACTGGAAGAAGCCTATACCAAATATGAAAACCCCTTCATTCGAGGGTGTCGGACAGCGGAAGTCGCCGCTTCTTACCTCTATGTCGGCAGGTGGGAGGAGGCGGAAGAGCGTGCAGTGAAGGCCCTTGAGCTTCCGGCCTGCACTTCCTGTATTTCGCGGGAACCCGGAGAGGCGTATTATATCCTCGGTCTTGCGGCAGAGCATCGGGGAGAGAAGGAAAAAGCAGCCGAATACCTTGAAAAAGCCGTCTTCCTGTCCTACTGCAACAGGCTTTATGAAGACGAGCTGAAGAGAGTGAAGAGCGGCCGGGCTTCCTTTTGATGCGAATTGCCGTTTGGAACTGTACCATTTGAAACGAATATAAAGTCTGACAATCATTTGGCGGCGCGGCTTTCTATCGGAGGAGAGTATCAGTGAAAGAAAAATAAAAATTTAATCCAGAGCGGCGGCAAGGCCGGAGAAGCAGGATGCGGGATTCGGCAGTGAGCCGCCGCGCTGATGTGATGAGGAGGGTATGGAATGTCAGTGGAGCGGGTGAGAAAGTTTTTTGAGGAGAGAGGAAGAGGGACCGAGATCTATGAACTCAGTGAGAGCACGGCGACGGTTGAGGAGGCGGCTGCGGCTCACGGAGTCGATCCGGCGCGGATTGCCAAGACGATGGCGATTCGGCTCAAGGATCGCTGCATCTTTATTGTGATGGCGGGAGACAGCAGATTGGACAATAAAAAGTTCAAAGCCTATTTCGGACAGAAATGCGCGATGGTGAAGCCGGAAGAAGTCGAAGAAGTGACCGGCCATCCGGTCGGAGGAGTCTGCGCTTTCGGAAATCCGCAGAAGATGGACACCTACCTCGACGAAGGTCTCAAACGCTTTGACTATGTATACCCTGCGGCAGGAGCCCCCAATGCCTCGCTGAAGATATCCCCGCAGGAGATGCAGGAAGTGACGCAGGGCGTCTGGGTGGATCTCAGCAAGAGATGAGGCGGATTTCGTTATTTTTTCATAAAATGATCGGAAGAGGATACAGGGATATTTGTTATTAGGATAGTATATAGAGGAACAGAACACCGTTATGAGCAGCGTGAAATCCATGAAAAAACCGCAGAATCTCTTTGAAGATCCTGCGGTTTTTTGACGGATGTTTCAGCGGTTTGCAGATGTTCGGCCGGGCGTTTGCTATTCCACGGTCACATCGAGGGAGTTTTCCCAGAGTCCATGGATATTGCAGTAGCTCAGCGCGATCAGTTTGCCGGAGGAAGGAAGTTTTACTTTCGCACAGGCGGCGGGCTCGGTGAAGAGATCGCCTTCTCCGTGGGAGAAGAAGTGAAAGGTCGCAAGCTCCACCGGGAATTTCGCTCCCTCTGCAAGGAAAAAAAGCTTGAACCAGGAGATATGGTGCTCAAAAGTGTTCGGATGAGCGACGGCATCTCCGATGCTCAGACGCACCTCTTTGGCCTCTCCGGCTTTGAACTTTCCGTCCGTATGGATCACGGGAACATGTTTTTCGCCTTTCCAGTCTCCGGTTTGAACATAGTTTGCTAAGATTGACATAACGATACCCCCATAAGTTTGTATATTTTTTGTTTACCTATTTCCAAAATTACCCTATTTTCAATTGATAAAACAGATTTCTTTATATTACTTTCGTCACATTATGGTATAATGAGGAAGAATGAATCGGCGATTCCTGCGGGAATAGGAGGGAAGGATTCCGAGGGCTTCGGCCTGTCCGGGCGGGTAGAATGCAGAAAAGACCGCAGATATCGCGAAAAGGAGGAAACTGATTGCTCGAACAAATCAAAATGGAGATACAGGACGAAAGTTTTCAGAGAGAACTTTTCGGAAATTTTGACCGAAATGTAAAACATATCGAAGAGGCGCTCGGCGTCCATGTCGTGCTGCGGGACGGAGATATCGTGCTGATCGGCGGGAAGGAGCAGGTCTACAGCGCCAAAGAGCTGATGGAAGAGCTCTTTCGTCTCGTGCGCAAGGGAGAAAAAGTCACTCCCCAGATGATCCGCTATTGTATGGAGCTGATTGTCGAGGAGAAAGGGGAGAAACTCTCGGATCTTGCAGAGGACGTCATCATTCTCAGTGCGAAGGGAAATCCGATCAAGCCGAAGACCCTCGGACAGAAATCCTATATTGAAAATATCAAAAACAACGATGTGACGATCTGCACGGGTCCGGCCGGAACCGGAAAGACCTATCTTGCGGTTGCCCATGCCGTCCGAGCTTTCAAGAGGGAGGAGATCAGCCGCATCATCCTGACCCGGCCCGCGGTGGAGGCCGGAGAGAGTCTCGGCTTTCTGCCGGGAGACCTCAAGGACAAGGTGGATCCTTATCTCAGACCGCTCTATGATGCGCTCTTTGACATCATGGGACCGGAAAAGTTCGCCAAATACATGGAGAGAGGAATGATCGAGGTCGCTCCTCTCGCTTTCATGAGGGGAAGAACGCTCGACAACTCTTTCATCATCCTTGATGAAGCGCAGAACACGACCAAAGAGCAGATGAAGATGTTCCTGACGAGGCTGGGATTCGGTTCGAAGGCGGTCGTGACCGGAGATATCACGCAGATCGATCTGATCGGAGGAAAGATGAGCGGACTGGTGGATGCAGTCAAGGTGCTCTCGGATGTGCGGGGAGTCGGTATCTCGGAGTTGACCCAGAAGGACGTCGTGCGCCACGAGCTGGTTCAGCGGATCATCAAGGCCTATGAAAAGCATGACAAGAGGCAGGAATACAAGAATAAGAGAGGATAGTCATGGCGAATATTCTGATAGAAAACGAAGTGGGCGATTTTGTCCTCGGAGAGGAGCTGCTTCGCAAGATCCATGCGATGGCGGAGGCGGTGATCGAAGAGGAAGGATTTTACGAAGACGCGGAGATCTCGCTGACCTTTGTCGACTCGGAGGAGATCCGGAGGCTCAATCGGGAGCATCGGGGAAAGGATATGCCGACGGATGTGCTCTCTTTTCCGATGTATGAGCGTGAGGAGCTTCAGGAGATGGAGGTCTATGAGGATGAGGTGGTCGCTCTCGGAGATATCGTCCTCTGCGTCGGAAAGGCGAGGGAACAGGCGCAGGAGTACGGACATTCGCCGGAACGGGAGATCTGTTTTCTGATCTGCCATTCCCTCTTTCATCTTTTCGGTTACGATCATGAAACCGAGGAAGGGGAGAGGGAGATGAGAGAGAAGGAGGAGGCCGTCCTGCAGAGTCTGGGAATCGGCCGATGAGATCGGAGGAGAGCGGTTAAGATCCCTTTTCTTCGGAGAAAATGGAATCTGTAAGATAAAAGGCGTCGGGAAATGGGAGAGTGAAACAGAGAGGAACGAAGAGAAGGACGAAATGAAGGAGGAGAGAAGATGGACTCAATGGAATTGCTGAAACTTGCCGAAAAAGCGAAGGAAAACGCCTATGCTCCTTATTCGAAGTTTAAGGTGGGAGCGGCTTTGCTGGCAAAATCCGGCAGGGTGTTCAGCGGATGCAATGTGGAATGCGCCTCTTACGGGGGGACGAACTGCGCCGAGAGAACGGCGGTATTCAAAGCCGTCTCTGAAGGAGAAAAGGAATTTGTCAAAATAGCGGTGGCTTCCTCCAAAGAGGATGAAACCTTCCCTTGCGGTATCTGTCGCCAAGTGCTCTCAGAGTTTGCCCACGATATCATCGTCGTCCTCGGAGACAGTAAAAAAGGGATCCTCAAAGAATATTCCATGGACAAAGATCTGCTTCCGAACTCTTTCCTGCCTTCAGATTTATAAGCGAAGGAGGCAAAAATGTCAGAGAAAAAATCGTTCAAGTCGGGATTTGTCAGTCTGATCGGCAGGCCGAATGTCGGCAAGTCTACACTCGTCAACGCTCTGGTCGGAGAGAAGGTCTCGATCATGAGCGACAAGCCGCAGACGACGAGAAACAGGATCACGGCGATCTATACGGACGAGGAGATGCAGCTGATCTTTCTCGATACGCCGGGCGTCCAAAAACCGAGAAACAAACTGGGGGAATTCATGCTGAAGGCCTCGTCGGACTCGATGAAAGAGACGGATATCATCCTGCTGGTCGTCGACGATTCGAAAGAGATCGGCAGAGGAGATCGGGAGATCCTTGAGAATCTTCGGAATATCCGGAGCATCAGGATGCTCGCAGTCAACAAGATTGACAGGATCACCAAAGAGGAGCTGGCGCAGATCGTCCGGATGTATGATGAAGAGAAGATTTTTGACGAGATCATTCCGGTATCCGCTCTGAAGGGTACGAATCACGAGCGGCTGCGCAAGGTGCTGGCTTCCCGTCTTTCGGAAGGACCTCAGTATTTTCCGGAAGATATGCGGACGGACCAGCCTGAGAAAGTACTGATCGCGGAGATCGTCCGGGAGAAGTTGCTCCTTTATACGGATAAGGAAGTCCCCCACGGGATAGCCGTCGAGATCGAGACGATGAAGGTCAGAGAGCGGAAAGAGATCTTCGATATCTCGGCAGTGATCTACTGTGAGAGGGAATCTCACAAGAAGATCATCATCGGCAGGGAAGGAAGAAAGCTCAAAGGCGTGGGAAAGTCCGCCCGGGAAGAGCTGGAACATATCTTCGGAATGAAAATCAACCTTCAGCTCTGGGTCAAAGTCAAAGAGAACTGGCGGGATCGGGAGAACTATATCCGCTCCTTCGGTTTTCGTGAAGAATAGGTGAGAAGAAGTGTATATTGAAACGGAGGGTGTCGTCCTCAGGTCGATGAAATATGGAGAAGCGGACACGATACTGACCGTGCTGACGAAAAAGCTGGGCAAGATCAGGCTGTTTTCCAAGTCCTCCAAAAGGATGAAAAGTCCCGTGATGTCCGCGACTCAAAATTTTGCCCGCTCGGTCTTTTCGCTTTTTCCCTCCAAAGAGGCGTACTCTCTGCACAGCGCGGAGCTTTTGGACAGTTATTACAGGATCTCCGCCGATCTGAGCAAATTTGCCTACAGCTCTTATTTTCTGGAAATGGCGGACAAGATGCTGACGGACAATCAGCCGAATTCGGCCTATTTCAACCTGGTCAGGCAGATGCTGGATCTCACCGTCAGCAGGAGGGACTACGATTTTCTGCGCCTTGTCTACGAACTGAAATCTCTTCAGTTTTCAGGATTAAAACCGGAGGTTTCAAAATGCGCAAATTGTGGTATGATAGAAGTAGAGAGATATCGGTATTTCAGTTTTGACGAGGGTGGAGTGATCTGCGGCGTCTGCAGGAAGAATCTCCCCGCCGCGGCGACGCTCGATCCCTCTTCCGTGCGATTCATGGCGTATGCTTTTCGCTATCCGCTTTCGGAAGTCGTCAATGCGAAGGTCTCCGATATTTTGATAAAAGAACTGATTTTGATTTTGGGACAGTACAGAGAACATCATCTGGGGAAGCTCAAGCTGCATTCTATGGAACTGATGGATATGTTTAAGGAGGAAAAAGCATGATTACAATCGAAAAAGTGGATCAGGTAGTCGAGAGAACGGGTGTAAGCTACGAAGAAGCGAGAGATGCGCTCAATGCCTGCGAGGGCGACGTCATTGATGCGATCATCTATCTGGAGAAGAGTCAGCCGAGTTTTACTGAAAGCATCAATATCAAGAGCAGAGATCTGCTTGAGACGCTGAAAGATTTCCTCAAAAAAGGCAATGTGACGAAAGTCATTGTCGAAAGAGACGGAGAAGTAGTGCTGAATCTTCCCGTGACCGTCGGAGCAATCGGTCTGGTGCTCGCTCCCGTCGTGTCGATCCTCGGGATCGGAACGGCCATTTGGGCGAAGTTTACGGTAAAGATCATCAAGGAAGACGGAGAAGAGATCGACGTCAACAAGGCGACGGAGGAGAAAGTGGCGCAGATGAAAGAGATCGTCGACGAAAAGATCCTTCGTAAGAATAAAGTGAAGGAAGATATAGAGGATGCCGTCGAAGAAGTGGTAGAAAAAGTTAAGGAAACAGCTGAGGATATCGGCGAAGAAATCAAGTAGACAGTCATCTCGGTAGTTTGAAATTCAGGAATAAGATCAGGAAACCGGCCGAGCTTTGGATAAGCTCGGCTGCTTTTGTGTTGAAAATCAAAATGGATGGGAGAAAGCAATGAAAAGGTGGATATGTTTCGTATTGACGCTTGGTCTGCTTGCAGGAGCGCCTCTGTCTTCCTTTGCGGAGGAAACGGAGAAAAAGACGAGTGAAGAAGCGGGAAAAACAGAATTTTATTTTATCAACAACAAGTTGTATCTCAAGGTCTCCGATGCGATGTCGATGCTGGGATACAAGAAAGAAAAAGGCGACAGCTACCTGAGGATGGACAAACGCGTCGTTTTTGATCCGAAGGCTCTCACGGTCTCTTTTGAGGGGCTTGCCAAGAAGATGGAAGGCGATTTGCAGCAGTTCGGTCAGGAAATGATCATCAGCGCCAATGGGGTGGAGGAGCTTTTCGGCAAGTCGCTGACGACTAAGGGGAATTTCGCAAAGTTCAATCTGATCAACAATCCGGAAAAGAAGCCCGGTGACTGGACGCAGCATCGCATAGTCGCCCACGCCCTCGGAAGCGCCGACGGAATGGTGAAGACCAATACGCTGGACGCTCTGCAGGAGAGCTATCTCAAAGGGCATCGTCTTTTCGAGGTCGATCTGCTGATGACGGCGGACGGAAAACTTGTGGCGACCCCCGGCTTTTATGAGTATCAGTCTTTCAAATACGGCAAGCCGATTCCGGAAGACAAGCTGAATATCCTTCCGACAAAGGAAGAATTCATGAGTTTCTCTCCGAACGGCGTCTTGAAGCCTCTTGATTTCGAGTCGATTGTCCGTATGATGAGTGGCAATAAGGATATGTTCCTGATTACGGACACGAAGGCGACGGATTTCGTGCAGGCGCAGAAACAATTCAAAGAGCTTGTGGAGACGGCCAGATCCATCGACGCTTCGGTTCTCGAGCGGATCATTCCGCAGATCTACAATGAGCAGATGTACGACGCCGTCAGAAATCAACATCCTTTCAAATCATTGATCTACACTTTGTATCAGACGACCTCGACCAATGCGGAGGCGCTGCAGTTTGCTTCCGCTAAGGGAATCAAGGTCGTCACGATGTCGCCCGAGCGCTTAAACCCTGTCGATATCGCGATGTACAATTCCTACGGGGTCAAGGTGTACACCCATACGATCAATTCGCTGGAGGAGATCAAAGGCTACAAAGATATGGGAGTATACGGCTTTTACAGTGACTTTGTAACTCCTGAACATTTTAAGACTTTACAATAGGATGTGATCCATTTTGGAAGAAAGAAAAGAACTGACAGCGCTGCAGCGCTGGATACTCAAAATCCTCAGCATCCTGCTCTGCGCGGTCTACTCCGTATTTCTTGCGGGACTTGTCGAGCTGAGTGTACGAGGAGATCTCCACGGTGTCATGACATTTTTCCTCGAGGGGACGACGGTCTCCTATCTCAATCTGCTGATCCCTCTTCTGATCATCGGTCTTTTTTACGCGATCAGCAATAGGGTCTGGGTCGGCTTTACCGGTTCGCTGATTCTCTTCGGTCTCATGGGTCTTGTCAATATCGGAAAGATCAAATTTCATGACCTGCCTTTTCTCCCTTGGGATATCTTTCTCTTTGAAGACGCCCTTCGGGTGGCGCCGGCTCTGAAGTCCCAGATGATGGATGAGCAGATCAGGCTGTACCTGACCGTTGCAGGAGGAATGCTTGCGGCGGCTCTCTTCGCTTGGATCCTGATTGATCGCATCAGCAGGAGAGGCAGGAGAGACCTTGTGGACTACCTGCTCAATCTCGGGATTGCAGTCCTCTGTCTGTTTCTGCTGCACGCTCTCTCCTTCGAAAATGCGAGGAGGGCGGAGTTTTTCCGCGAACAGGGGGTCGTCAACTATTTCTGGAATCAGAAGGAAAATATGGAAAACAACGGCGAGATCCTCACTTTCACGATGAATCTTTCCAATATCATCGTTTCCAAGCCCCAGACCTATACGAAAGAAGCGGTCGGCAGCCTCGATGAACAGGTGGGAAAGCTTGCGCGCAGCGGCCGCGGCCGTGAAAAGCCGGATATCGTCGTCATCATGTCCGAATCCTTTTCTGATCCCGTCAAGATCAAGGGAATGGAGTTTTCCAAAGATCCCCTGCCCCATTTTCGGGAGATAGGGGAAGAGGGGCTCCACGGAGATTTTTATGTGTCCGTCATCGGAGGAAAGACGGCGAATACCGAGTTCGAGTTTTTGACCGGATACAGTGTCCGACTGCTCCCGGAGGGGTCCGTGCCGTATCAGCAGCATATCAAAAATGAGATTCGCTCCCTGCCGAGATTCCTGAAGGAAAAAGGGTATTACACGACGGCGATACATAATAATGTGCCGGAGTTCTGGAATCGAAAGAAGGTCTATGAGTATATGGGATTTGACCGTTTTCTCGATATCACCGACTTCAAGGACGCAAAGTTTTTCGGGAATTGGATGAGCGATAAGGATCTGACGGACAAGGTGATCGAAGCCCTCGAAGAGGACAAGGGCAGACCGAACAATTTCGTCTTTGCGGTCACCGTCCAGAATCACGCGCCTTACGATACCCCTGCGGAAGTCGAAGACATCGAGATCACGAAGATCAAGGGAGAGATCTCGCCGGCGGATCTCGACCTGATGAAAAAATATCTGCGGGGCATCAGTGTCTCCGATGAAGAGCTCTATCGCCTCTACGAATATCTGAAAGAGAGGGAGAAGCCGACGGTGCTCTGCTTCTTCGGAGATCATCTGCCCGGAGGATTCGAAAAGCTCTACCGCACCTTCCCATACTATGCAAATGCAAAAAAAGCCAACAGCCGTCCGGAACTGCTTTCGACCCCCTATATCATCTGGAGCAATTTCAAATCCGAGCCGAGGCGTCTCGATATTGGAGGGAACGCTGCAGCGGCGCTGATGCTCGACTATGCGGAAGGGGATATTCCTGCGATCCAAAATTACAATTACACGCAGTACGCAAAGATGGACGGGGAAAAGGTCTATTATCAGCTCGAGAACCTCAGGGGAGACCTGAAGACTCTGCGGGAAAATCAATATTTGCTGATGTATGATGACTTATTCGGGAAAAAATATTATAATTATGGGAAATAAGCAAAATGTCACAAATGAGATGGAGGAGTGTGTATGAATTTTCAGGAAATGATTCTTTCTCTCCATAACTACTGGACAAAGCAGGGCTGCATCATGGTGCAGGCGTATGACAGCGAGAAGGGAGCCGGCACGATGAACCCGGCGACCTTCCTGCGCGCTCTCGGCCCCGAGCCCTGGAAGGTATGTTATGTCGAGCCGTCAAGACGGCCGGCGGACGCTCGTTATGGAGAAAATCCCAACAGGCTCTATCAGCACCATCAGTACCAAGTGATCCTCAAACCTTCGCCCGACGATATTCAGGACGTCTACCTCAAATCCCTCGAGGCGATCGGCATCAACCCGAAAGAGCATGACGTTCGCTTTGTGGAAGACAACTGGGAAAACCCGACCTTCGGCGCCTGGGGACTGGGCTGGGAAGTCTGGCTGGACGGAATGGAGATCACCCAGTTTACTTACTTCCAGCAGGTGGGTTCCATCGACTGCGAACTGGAATCCGTGGAGCTGACCTACGGGCTCGAGCGCATTGCCCTCTACCTGCAGGAGAAAAACAATGTCTATGACCTGGATTTCACCGATGATATCAAATACGGTGAAGTGTTCCGCAAAGCGGAATATGAGCATTCGGTCTACGGTTTCGACCTCTCGGACAAACAGATGCTCTGGGGGCTGTTCAACACCTATGAACAGGAGGCGATCCGCCTGATCGGGCAGGGGCTCGTCATGCCTGCCTACGACTATGTGCTCAAGACTTCTCACGCCTTCAACCTGCTGGATGCGGGAGGGGCGATCGGAGTCAGCCAGAGAGCGGCCTATATCGCGAGGGTCCGCAATATGGCGAAAAAGATAGCGGCTGCCTATGTGGAGCAGAGAAAAGAAATGGGATTCCCGCTGCTGAAAGGGGGACAATAAGATGGCGAAAGATCTGCTTTTTGAGATCGGAACCGAAGAGATTCCGGCCCGCTTTATCCAAAAGACCAAAAGAGATATGCTCACTTTTTTGCAGGAGAGACTGAAAACCTTCCGCATCGGTTACGGAGAGATCCTGATCAAATGCACTCCGAGACGGTTTGCGATCTTCATTTCACAGATGCAGGAGATGCAGGAGACGATTGAGGAAGAGTTCAAAGGCCCTGCGAAAAAGATCGCCCTCGACGCGGAAGGAAAACCGACCAAGGCTCTGACAGGATTTTTGAACGGGAAGGGCGCGGATCTGTCCGCAGTGACCTTCAAGTCCGCCGGAAAAGAAGAATATGCCTATGTCAAGGTCCTCAGTCCCGGAAAAGAGACCAGAACCCTGCTCAAAGAGATCTTTGAAGAGATGATCAAATCCCTGACCTTTCCTAAGTCCATGCGCTGGGGAGGCAAGAACCTGCGCTTCGTCCGCCCGATACGCTGGCTGATCTGTCTGATGGATCAGGAGGTCGTACCCTTTGATATCGAAGGGATAAAAGCCGGAAATACCACTAGGGGTCATCGCTTCATGGGAAGCTCCGAGATCCGCGTCAATTCTCCGAAAGAGTATGAGGCGAAATTGCGGGAGAACTATGTGATCCTTGACGACGAAGAGAGAAAATCTCTGATTCTCAAACAGTGCGAGGAAGTCGCCGCCTCCCTCGGAGGAAAACTGATGAAAGATGAAGAACTGCTGGAGGAGGTCGCCTACATCGTCGAGTATCCGACCGCTTTTTACGGAGAGTTCGACGAGAGCTATCTCTCCCTGCCGATGGAAGCGATCATCACACCGATGAAAGAGCATCAGCGCTATTTCCCGGTCAGTGATGAGGAAGGAAGACTTCTCAACAAATTCATCACCGTGCGCAACGGGGATGAACATTTCATCGAAAATGTCAAGCGAGGCAATGAAAAGGTGCTCGACGCGAGACTGAACGACGCGCTGTTTTTCTATCGGGAGGACACGAAAAAACCGCTGGAGACCTATGTGGACAAACTCGAGACCATCGTCTTCCAGCAAAAACTCGGCACCCTTCTGCAGAAAAGTCAGCGTATCGAAACGCTTGCTGCAAAGATCGCGGAGCTGATGAAAGTCGAATCGGAGGATTTGCTTCGTGCCGCGAAGCTCTGCAAGGCGGATCTGACGACTTCGATGGTCTTTGAATTTCCGGAGCTTCAAGGGATCATGGGAAGGTATTATGCAAGGATCTCGAAAGAGAGCGAGACCGTGGCGACTGCGATCTACGAGCATTATCTGCCGAGATTTGCCGGAGATCTTCTGCCGGAGTCTGCCGAGGGGATGATCCTCTCTCTGGCGGACAGACTGGACAGTGTCAGCGGATTTTTCGCCGTCGACATCAAACCGACGGGCTCACAGGATCCTTATGCCCTGAGAAGACAGGCACTGGGAATCCTGCATATCCTGATTGAGAAAAAACTCGAAGTGAAGCTCTCCGACCTGCTCAAACTTGCGCTGCAAAATCACGGAGATCTCAAATTTGACTTCGAGGCGGTCTATGAAGAGCTGGAGCAGTTTTTCTCTCTGCGCTTCAGAAACCTCCTGACAGAAGAGGGACTCCGCTACGACGTTATCGACTCGATCCTCGGCATCGACTCCTATCCTTACGATCTCGAAGTGCGGGCGAAAGAGCTGGACGCTTGGGTACGTTCCCACGATATCACCGATGTTATGAACGCCTTCAGCCGTGTGGCAAACATCGCAAAAGACAGCAAGGCGGGAGAAGTTTTGGAAGCTCTCTTTGTCGCTCCTCAGGAAAAAGCGCTCTGGAGCAGCTATCAGAGCATTATTCTTCCCGTGCGGCAGGATCTTGCGGCCAAAGAATATGTCAGGGCTCTCGAAAAGCTTCTCTCGATCAAGGAGGAGATCGATGCGTTTTTTGACAATATCATGGTTATGGACAAAGATGAAAAGATTCGGGAAAATCGCCTGCATCTGCTTGCGAATATTCGGGATACGATGCTTGAAATCGCTGATATATCCAAACTTGTCAATTAAAAAATATAAATTGCGAAGAAAAACCGCCTTGCGAAAAACTAAGGCGGTTTTTTCGGAAAAATTTACTAAAATAGTTTACATTTCCCTCGATTTATTGTAGAATGATATAAAGTTAACCTTGATAGAAAACAATTCAGGAGGGATTATCAATTATGAATAAAATTGTCGTAGTCGGAGCAAATCACGCGGGAACGGCCTGCGTCAACACGATTCTCGGAGCAAAAAGCGGAGCGTCGGTCAAAGTTTTTGACGCAAACAGCAATATCAGCTTCCTGGGCTGCGGGATGGCGCTCTGGATAGGAAATCAGATCAGCAGCGGAGACGGCCTCTTCTATTCCAACAAGCAGAAGCTCGAGGAAGCGGGTGCAGAGGTGCATATGGAGACGCCCGTCGAGAGGATCGACTTCGATGCGAAAAAGGTCTATGCAAAGACGAAAGACGGAAAAGAGATCGTGGAAGAGTATGACAAGCTGATCTTGGCAACGGGCTCGATTCCGATCATTCCGGATATCCCGGGCAAGGATCTGGAGAATGTACAGCAGGTGAAACTCTATCAGAATGCGGCGGAAGTGATCGAAAAGCTCAAAAATCCGGAGATCGAAGAGATCACCGTCGTGGGAGCGGGATATATCGGCGTTGAGCTGGCGGAGGCTTTTGAGCGTCACGGCAAGAAGGTGACGATGGTGGATGTTGCGGATACGGTGCTCGCAAGCTATTACGATCCGGAGTTCAGCCAGGGCATGAGAGAGGTCATGGAAAAGAAGGGCATTAAATTTGTCTTCGGAGAGACCGTGAAAGAAATCAAGGGAAAAGGCAAGGTGGAGGCGGTGGTCACCGACAAAGGGGAATACAAATCCGACATGGTGATCCTTTCCATCGGATTCCGTCCGAACAACGCCCTTGGAAAAGATAAGCTCGAACTCTTCCGAAACGGAGCTTACCTCGTGGACAAGACTCAGCAGACGAGCGTGAAAGACGTCTATGCGATTGGGGACTGCGCCACCGTCTATGACAATGCGGTAGGAGACCGCAGCTATATCGCCCTTGCGACCAACGCAGTCCGCTCCGGCGTCATCGCCGCTTCCAATGTCCTCGGCAAGGAGCTTGAGACCGTGGGAGTGCAGGGCTCCAACGGAATTTGCATCTATGATTACAAGATGGTCTCCACAGGTCTCAGCCTCAAAAAAGCGCAGGCTCTCGGCCTTGATGTGGAATATGTCGATGTGACGGATCTGCAGAAACCGGAATTTATCGAAACGGAAAACCCGCAGGTGAAAATCCGTATCGTTTACGACAAGAAGACGAGAGCGATCCTCGGAGCGCAGATGGCTTCCTTCTACGATATGTCCATGGGGATTCACATGTTCTCTCTTGCGATCCAGAAGAAGGCGACGATTGACGAGCTCAAACTCCTTGACATCTTCTTCCTGCCTCATTTCAACAAGCCCTACAACTATATCACGATGGCGGCGCTGGGAGCGAAGTAAGAGAGCGGTTTTGAGAACCGAATACAAAAGATAGGACAACTTTCGGAAGTTTTCCGGCGGCTGAGAGTGAAGCAGGTCAATGACCTGCTTCACTTATGTCATTCCTCTTATCTACTTTCACCAATCTGTTCGCGATTCTGAAGTAGAGCAAGTATATCTCCTTGTAGACAGTTCTCGTCAACTAACCGATTCAGGACAGTCGTCCATTTTCTTATCATCTGAAACTCTGTATTTACTTTCTAAAGCCCAGTACCCTACCGGAGGAGTTGGGATAATTATTGAGGCGGCCATCTGTCACCTGAACCGTGAAACTTCCTGTCAATCCGTAATCCGTCGTTCCCGTCACTTGGACGACGCCCGGCCTCAGCGCCAGCATCACGCCCTGTTCGTTGATTTCGATGATCCCTTCCTCACTGACCGTATAGTGCATCTCTCTTTCCGTCGTCGACGCAGGAGTGAAATGGGGACGGATCAGGGTTCGCTCGCCGATGACCATATCTACATCGGGAAGCGAGACGGAATCCGCCTTCCGCATCACAATGACAAGGCTGCTATAAACTTTGTTTCCGTCGCTCGTAAAAACAATCGCTTCCCCATACCCTGTTGCGGTAAGCAGACCCTCCTCGCTGACGGAAACGATTGTCTCGTCGGAGGTATCATAATGAAGCAGAGGTCGAACCGCTTCGGCCTCTTTTCCGGTGATCGGCGTCTGTCTTTTTTCATGGAGGTTCATCCGCAAAACCTCTTCTCCCGTCCAGTCCGTATAGTATCTTGTTACTTCTCCCGCCAATTTGTCGGCGATATTTTCGCTGAGGATCGGCTCTTCTGTCCCGTCAATCGTCGCGATTACGCCGCCTTTCTGCGTGAGGGGTACTACTTGGCGGACGCTGACATCGAAATCTCCATCCGGCGTCAGAGTCGAAGTCGTTATCGAAAGGTTCACCGGAACACCCTCGGTATTTCCGGAGGTCAATACCAGTTTATATCCCCGGCGAGGCATATAGATGGAGACCAGAGGCTTTCGTTCTTCATCCGAAAAGGAATCATAGATAAAAGTATCTCGGTCAAAGCCCCTATCTCGTAGCCCTTTTCCATAAGCGACCAATTTTCCCGACTTGTCATAGATCCTTGCTTCCACAGGCGCAAAGGCTTCATAGCGAATCTTCAGGGAATCTGACATTCCTTCCCCGGAATCTGCCGGAGATTTGGAGATAGGGTCTGAACTCCCCGTTCTATCCCTCTCTTCGAAAACTTTTCTAAAGAAGGACTCCTTCAGTACAGTTTCCCCAAAAAATATGGAAAATAGAGCCTGATTAAAAACTCCGGTTCTGCTCGTAAGAATTTCTTCCGCATCAATACGACCGGTTGGCAAAAAAATCATTATAAAAATCAAAACGAATACTTTCAATGAACTCTTTTTCATCTTCCTTTGCTCCTTTCGTTTCGTAGTTTTTTCTCCTTTCGAATTTTATTTGCCTGTAGTGGAGAAGAGCTTGACAGATTCACCTCCATTTGCAAAGTTCAATATGGTCGATTGTTCTCGAACGGAAATACGCGAGACAGGTCAGCTGTTTTTTCTCCGGGTGGTATTCATAAAGGATGCTGTAATACCCCTGCAAAAAACGTTCGTTTGTAAATACGGTGAAAAAATATCTCCCGTCCAGCCGATACAGTGTCCCAATATCCGGATTATGGAGCCATGTCTTCGACTTCACCTGCTCAATGATCTCAGAGATGATCCGATATAGCTCCGGATCCTCCTCCTCTTTCAAATCCATCAATATCCCGAAAGAATATTCATTGGTTTCATCCACTTGATAACGCTCCACTTTACTTCGCTCGAATGTTGTTCTTCTCGATATGCAGCTGTTGGCGCAGAGGACGTGATAGCGGCTGTCTCCCGCCCAAATTAAATATCCGTTTCCTCCGGTTTCTATATTCAATAGGGGATGGATCAGGCAGTTCACTTTTTCATAGACGAGGAACAGGACGAGAAAGACAAATATTTTTTTCAGTTCCTTCCGAAAGGCTTCTTTCGACATGGATGCTCCCTCCTTGTGAGCCGGAAAACCGGCTCTCATAGACCTCTCTTGACTTCTCGGTTCGAAAGAATGATAGCAAACGACATAAATATCTGCACTTTCGAAATGTATCTCGATTCCATTTTGCAGAATAGGGATTCGGCAAATTGAAAATAATTTTTGCGTTTACTATAAACACTCAAAATTTTATGTTCTTCTGTGAGAATCAAAGATTTCGAAGGCAAGCTCTCAATCGAGTCCGGCGGACTTATGTTTCAAGGATGAGAGGATCTTTGGATCATATCCGTCTGTAGTGAAGAAGAGTTTGACAGGTTCACCTCCATTTGCAAAGTTCGATATGACTGATTAATCTCGAACGGAAATACGCGAGACAGGTCAGCTGTTTTTTCTCCGGGTGGTATTCATAAAGGATGCTGTAATACCCCTGCAAAAAACGTTCGTTTGTAAATACGGTGAAAAAATATCTCCCGTCCAGCCGATACAGTGTCCCAATATCCGGATTATGGAGCCATGTCTTCGACTTCACCTGCTCAATGATCTCAGAGATGATCCGATATAGCTCCGGATCCTCCTCCTCTTTCAAATCCATCAATATCCCGAAAGAATATTCATTGGTTTCATCCACTTGATAACGCTCCACTTTACTTCGCTCGAATGTTGTTCTTCTCGATATGCAGCTGTTGGCGCAGAGGACGTGATAGCGGCTGTCTCCCGCCCAAATTAAATATCCGTTTCCTCCGGTTTCTATATTCAATAGGGGATGGATCAGGCAGTTCACTTTTTCATAGACGAGGAACAGGACGAGAAAGACAAGTATTTTTTTCAGTTCCTTCCGAAACGCTTCTTTCGACATGGATGCTCCCTCCTTGTGAGCCGGAAAACCGGCTCTCATCTGCCCGTCATTCCCCGGTTATAAATGTCATCCGTATATTTTCCCGGAGCTTTTTTCCACTCTTCGTTTTCAGATTTCGGATCAAAAGCTGATACTCGGACCTCTTTTCATATGGTGATAAGGGAGTCACTGTCAGTTTCCTGCCGTCATCTGAAAGAGACAGACGAAGCGGATGTCTCCTCATCGAACCGTCATTTCGAAGTACAGAGATGATGTCCTCTTGCAAACAGTTCTCGTCAATGGACTGATTCAGGACGACCGTCCATTTTTTGTCGGTCGAAACTCCGTATTTACTCTCCCAATCCCGATATCTCACCGTGGGAGCCGGCGGAGTTGTTGGAGGAGCTGGCGGATTTACCGGAGAAGCCGGATTTTTCACATGGATGACCGCCTCAGCCACATATCCGCCGTCCATGGAAAGAGCGGTAATCTTTCCGGTTCCTTCTCTCAATCCTGTCACGACCGCTTTTGCTCCCTCGGCAGTTAAACTCAGAATATCCTCATCTTCGACATACCACTCCACTTCTTGGTTCGTCGCATCGGAAGGAAAGAATTGGATACTCAAGACTTTATTTTCTCCTGTGAGAATCGAAGCCTTCGAAGGCAGGATCTCAATCGAGTCCAGAGGACGGATGCGGTCATCTGTCACCTGAACCGTGAAACTTCCTGTCAATCCGTAATCTGTCGTTCCCGTCACTCGGACGACGCCCGGCCTCAGCGCCAGCATCACGCCCTGTTCGTTGATTTCGAGGATCCCTTCCTCACTGACCGTATAATGCATCTCTCTTTCCGTCGTCGATGCAGGAGTGAAATGGGGACGGATCAGGGTCCGCTCGCCGATGACCATATCCACATCGGGAAGCGAGACGGAATCCGCCTTCCGCATCACAATGACAAGGCTGCTGTAAACTTTGTTTCCGTCGCTCGCATAAACAATCGCTTCCCCATACCCTGTTGCGGTAAGCAGACCCTCCTCGCTGACGGAAACGATTGTCTCGTCGGAGGTATCATAATGAAGCAGAGGTCGAACCGCTTCGGCCTCTTTTCCGGTGATCGGCGTCTGTCTTTTTTCATGGAGGTTCATCCGCAAAACCTCTTCTCCCGTCCAGTCCGTATAGTATCTTGTTACTTCTCCCGCCAATTTGTCGGCGATATTTTCGCTGAGGATCGGCTCTTCTGTCCCGTCAATCGTCGCGATTACGCCGCCTTTCTGCGTGAGGGGTACTACTTGGCGGACGCTGACATCGAAATCTCCATCCGGCGTCAGAGTCGAAGTCGTTATCGAAAGGTTCACCGGAACACCCTCGGTATTTCCGGAGGTCAATACCAGTTTATATCCCCGGCGAGGCATATAGATGGAGACCAGAGGCTTCCATTCTTCATCTGAAAAGGAATCGTAAATGAAATCCCCACCGTCAAACCCGTCGTAGTCCTTTCTGTCTGCATGAGCCACTTCTTTGCCCGACTCGTCATATATTCTCACTTCCACAGGAGCTTCTGCCTCGTAGCGAATCTTCAAAGAGTCGGACATCCCGTTCTCAGCAGCCTGAGCAGGAGCGACCTGAGCATCTGAAGGGGTGTAAGAAGCTCTCCGACCTTCTCTTCCCTCGGCAATTTTTTTACAAATTGCATTTAACACCCTATTTTCTTTAACAAGAGCAGTATGCTCTTCTCTAAAAGAAAATTTTTCCGGCAGCTGAAATGTGCTACCTTTTTTCTTTGCCTTTGCACTGAATCCCTGAACGGTACCGTCTCCGTTTGAATCGTACTTCATATCGATAAATGTTTGCTGACCGTACATGATCTCCCTATACAACGCAGTTGAAGGAGTTTTGTGTCCATTTTCTGTACCTATCAAAAGAACATCCAATTCTGCCAAAGGAGATTCTGCCCATTGGCTTGCGACGTCTTTATGCAGAACGGTCTCACGAAAATATTTATGGCTTCTGTTAGTTCCATCGGAGAGATTGGCATTGATATTGACACTCCGATTAAGTGTCTCATAAAATTTCTTTGATGATCCGATTTTTACCGTTTTCATTTTTGCGAAAGGGTATTTTTTTAACGGGAGATGATCTAAATACTCTTGACTGGGTAGAAGCTGATAGGTGGTCGGTGAGTTATGCGCCCATTTTTTGATCCACGAATTTTGAGTTACTGCATCTATAATTTTATTGCCTTTTTTAAAGAAATTTCGGGAGTCTCCTCTCTCAATGGGAAGCAAGGAAGCGTAGGTTCCAAATAAAGGCGCTGCAATCAGGATCGCTTTTTTGACTCTTCTCTTATTTTCAGGGCTTTTTGCGACATATGCCGATGCGAGCAATCCACCGGTGCTGTGTGTGACGAAAACCACTTCAGAATATCCGTTCTTTCGGATATCCTCTTCAAGTTTTATTACGCTGTCATTCAGATCGGCAATCCAATTATAGGGCCAGAAAATGACATCATAGTCGCTTTTTCCACTGCCTTGATCAAATTCTTCTTTTAATCGTGTCACCAGCTTTTTATACAGGTTTCCTGTTCCATAGTCGTCCCTGAAATGATTGACTCCCAAAACTCCCGGATTCCCATATTCATCCTGAATAAACTTGTTTTTATTTCCTTGACTCCAAGATCCTGTGACAGTAAGTATATCCACCCATAGCCTCTGTCCTCTTCCGTAATCGTCATATAGCTCCGAACCGAGATAACCCGGCAGTACATAGATTGCTTTTTCTGATTTTTTCGTAGTCTGAAGTATACTGTCTGCAAATTCTCTTAAGACATCCGCAAAATTATCGGACATGATGTTCCCCAAAATCCCATTGGTTTTTTCAGTGAGAGCTTCATAAACTGGATAGATCTCGGGCAAAGTAATGACGGAAGTATGAATATTCCGCTTTTGAAGAGTGTCGCCCATTTCTTCCAACAAGTGATACCCATGAGAGTCATCGACTCCATAGATCCCTTCTGTCAGTAAAACTGCAAATTTATGTGATCCGGAGGACCAATGCATTCTCCGATTATCTGAAACAAGAAGTTTCAAGGCATCCACAGGTGAAGCATCTTGATCTTCGCCGCCCTTGATTCTGATTTGTCCAAGGGTTTTGATAAAGCTGTGAATGTCCATCCAAGCAGAACGATTTGCCATATGTGTTTTTGTGAAGCTCTTTCCATCTCTGGCGCCTTGATATTCTATCAACCCTATACGCATTGAAATACCGGCATGATTCAGGTACTTGGCAAAGGAAATAATATTGTCTTCTGCATGCTTTATATGGGGCTGCATCGACAAAGAAGAGTCAATGATGAACACCAAATCCACCTTCTCCTTGCTTTGAAACGAGCCATTCTGTGCAAGATTTTCTCTCAAAAATCCTTCCGGCGAAGAGGTCAAAAGCCCGGGCATATCTTCATTACCATCTTCAAGATACCCCATTGGAAGTTCATCGCTGTGTATTTCGGCTTCCCTGTTCTCCGGTATGAGGATTTCTTCTGCATAAGTACTGCTCATTTGAGATATGAGCATGAGCAAAATCAAAAGGAATGATCTAAATGAATATTTTTTCATCTCGCTTTCCTCGCTTTCGTTTCAAGATCACATTGAATCAGTACGCATCTACCTCATAAATTTCAGATCGTCTCGCTCTCATAACAGCTGTAAAACGGAAAGGAAAACTTTTTCCGAATGCATATGAACCTTCTTTGTCATAATATCTCTTTTTTCATATTATCAAATTATAAACAAATATGCAAGTTAAACGGCTAAAATTTTAACTATAAACAGGGTCAAAAAAATCTTCTGGAAGAGAATTTTCGGAATGAAGGCAGAATCCGAAAATTATTCTATGGTACGGACTCTCTATGAAAGTATATCGAGGCGTGTGAAAAAATCTGTGTTTTTCTTTTGTTGGAAGGGTAGAAATAGGTTGTCGGGGGAGGTGAGAAGCGTTCTCTCGCGAGAGAATAATCACAGGAGGAATGAAAGTTGGGAAATATCGCAGGTTCGTCGATTCCAAGAGACTATCATATACATACGAGCTATTCGACCGACAGTAAAGCGCCGATGGAGGAAATGATTGAGAGTAGCATCAACAAGGGTCTGAAGGAGATTGCGCTGACGGATCATGTGGATTTTGATTTTCCGGGGGACTATACCAAGGGGGAGCGTCCCTTTCTTGTGGATTACAGGGAGTATCTCGTGGAGTTCAGGCGGCTGCAGGAGAAGTACCGGGACAGGATCCGCCTGCTGCTCGGAGTGGAGATCGGGCTGCAGACCCATATCGGGGCGCAGGTGGAAAAACTGCTCGGCGAATACCCCTTTGATTTTGTCATCGGCTCGATCCATACTGTAAACCGTCAGGACGTCTATCTTCCGGCTTTTCATGAGGGAAAGACGAAAAAAGAGAGCTATATGGAGTATTTCTCCTATGCTCTCGAATGTGCAAAAATGTATTCCTGCTATCATGTTTTCGGTCATCTTGACTATATCAACCGCTACGGAAAGTTTGAGGACAAGATCCTGCGCTATCAGGACTACAGCGATATCATTGACGAGATCCTGCGGACGATCATCGCGGGAGGCAAGGGCGTCGAGATCAACACTTCCGGTCATCGTTACGGACTTGCTCAGACCCATCCTCAGAAAGATATCCTAAGACGCTATCTGGAACTGGGAGGGGAGATCATTACGGTGGGCTCGGATGCGCACCGGAGGATGGATATCGCCTCTCATTTCGAACTGGCCGAGGCGATGCTCCGCAGGCTCAATGTCCGTTATCTGACACGGTTTGAAGAGGGAAGACCGATTATGGAATTATTTTGAGATCATATTTCTTTTTTCAGTAGGAAGTTTTGTCATAGTCCATCCGCTTTCTTCCTTGGGAAAGGTTTCATACTACTACCTGTCTGAATTGTCATCTGACAAAACGCCTCATTTGTCGTTTGAACATGGATATGGTTTCCGGTGGCAGTGATTTAATAAGGTTTTAGTAGCATACTGTCATGAGGGAGTATCGGGACGATCTTCGTGTGAGAGACGGACGCTTGACGGAGCTGTCAAACAGAGTCATTTTTTTCCGAGATTCATGAGAACGACGACCAGTGAGGATACCAGAAGAGTCCCGGACACGAAAAGCAGTGCGAGAATCCAGGAGGGGATCTCCTCGAAAAATTGAAGGATCGATTTTTCGGGCGGGGTTTCCACCGGAACCTCTTCGACAGGGGGAACCGGTTCCTCGTTCGGTTCTTCGGTTTTCTCTTCTTCGCTGTCCAATAATGCGAGGATTGAAGTGAAATCGGAATATTTTTGCAGGACGAGTTCCTGTGATCGGGCGCAGTTGCTGCAGTTTTTCGAAGGATATCCGTTGAAATATCCGCAGATGCATCTCCAGCTCGTCGCTTCTCTGCGCGCCAAGGTATAGGCGTCGTCGCCGAGGGCTTTTTTTATGAGTTCTTTTTCCTTGTCATCGAGGGAATTGAAGACGATTTTTTCCATTCTCTCATAGACGAGATCCAGATTATTGCCGTCGGCATAATGTCCTTTGAGCAGTTTGACCAGCGCTTTCCTTGCGGCGGAGAACTCTCTGAGAGGGTATTTTGAGGCTCGGCCGATTGTGCCGACGGGAATGGAGACGTTTTCACTTTTGATGATCTGAGGCTCCGGATTGAGCGTATTTCCCGCAGAGTCGAAAAAGGTGATCTCAAATTCGATGCCGATCAGTTCGATGGCGTGCAGGTTCATGACATGGATCTCAAGATTTAGATCCGATTTGACGCCGCTGATCGCCACATCCATCATCTGAACGAAAGAGTCTCCGCCCACCCAGCCTTCGCAGGGCGCTGTCAGTATTTTTCTCTCCATTGCGTTTCACCTCCCCTTCTCTTTTGGTTTCCCAATTATCTGTAATCTAGATACCTTCTGTCGATCTGATGGATGAAGCGGCTGGGGAGCAGTTCGTTCTGCTCTCCGACATGATAAGTCAAAAAAAGCTGTTTTTTCGGTCTTGTGATCGCTACATAGAAAAGACGGCGCTCTTCCCTGAGGGAATCTTCGGTCTTTGACATACTGCTGGGAAAGCTCTCGTCGCTCGCTCCGAAGATGAAGACGGCTTCAAACTCTAGTCCCTTGGACTGATGTACAGTAATGACAGGCGTCTGTTCCTTGGAAAATAAGATTCTGTCCGTGTCGTTGCCCAAAGAGGCGACTTCAAGGAGGAAGGAGAGCGACCGCCGCGTCGGCAGATTTTCGTCATCGTAGTCTCGAAAGATGCGGTAGAGTTCCCGAAGTTTTTGGAGAGCGTCTTTCTGCGTCTGATATTTCGCGAGAAATCCCGAGCGTATGAGTGCTTCGTGCAGGAGGTCCTGAGGTCTCTTCACCTCGGACTGCTTGCGAAGGAAGTGAAGGTTTTCTGCAACCGGAAGAAATCGTTCTCGATAAGAAGCAAACAGATCCCGGCGCTCGGGGCCGGAGGCTTCGAGTTTTCGGATCATCGGATCCAGCAGCTGAAGAGTTGCGATAACGTCGTCCATGGCGTTGTGCGTCGGGCGATGGCTGAGTCCGATCTGTTGAAAGAGATTTTCCAGACTGTAGCTGCGTAGCCCCGGAAACAGTCTGCGGGCGAGGGTCAGAGTATCTCGGACTTCAAGGCGCTCAAAAGGAGGCTCCATGCCAAGGCGGAGCATATTCTGAGCAGAGATGCCGACGTCATAGGAGACATTATGTCCGATCAGCAGACTGTCTCCGATGAAATCTACAAAATCTTCAAAGGCGGATGCCGCGGACGCCCCGTGCTTTTTCAGATGCTCATCCGAAATGTGGTGAATCTCATAAGAGTCTCCAACCGGACGGTCGATTCGGATGAAACGCTCGAATTGTTCGAGGACGCCGTCTCGTCCTCCGCGCAGAGCCGCGATCTGGATCACTTCATCGGAGTGAACATCCAGACCCGTCGTCTCGACGTCAAAGACGACGATATCGTTTTTCTCGTAGCGCTCCATCAGTTCCCAGTAGGGATCGTTCCCCTGATAGGAGGAGAGATGGAGCATATCTTCAAGGGAAAGGAAATGAGATTCCTCTTCCCGGAGAAAAAGAGAAGTCGTCTCGGCGTCGATGCGTTTGAGACTGAGGACGTCTTTGGGATTGATCATCAGCTTGAGATAGGCCAAGGCATTTTTGATCTCTTCCCGGCTGAAAAACTTCGTCTTTTCGACGAGATAGACGGGAATGCCTTCCCGCTCAAGCAGGACGCCGATCCTGCCCGCTTCTTTGTTCGTTCGGCTGAGTACGGCTATCTGACTGAGATCGACTCCTTCTCCCTTCAGCTCTTTGATCTTTTCCGCGATATACCGTCCTTCTTCCTCTTCGGTCTTGAATCCCCGAACTCGTATCTTTTCTTCTTGATTTATCGGAAAAAAAGCCTCTTTTTTTGAGCGTATTTTGTCTCCGAAATGTAGAAAATCTTCTGCGGCTCCGAGGATCGCTCTGACGGAGCGATAGTTTTCTTCGAAGCGAAGCTCCCGGTATCCGGGATTGCTGATCTTGAAGCTGCGGATGATCTCGGAAGGGACGGAACCCCGCCACTCGTAGATCGTCTGGTGGAGGTCTCCGAAGAGGGCGATCCTGTGATGCCTCTCATAAAAATTGCGCAGAATCTCATACTCGATTTGATTGGTATCCTGAATCTCGTCCACCTGCACCCAGTCGTACCGCTGCTGCCATCGCTGGCGGATGGAAGTGTTTTCAAAGGCTGAGAGTACGCCGATGACGAGAGAGGTGAAATCCACCATCCCGTATTCCCGAAGTCTGCGCTGATATCGGTAAAACACATCAGAGGCCGCATCGGCAAACCAGCCGAAGCTTCCCGTCATACCCCGCTCTGCGAGCAGCTGCATGAAGTATTCCCGAAGATCCGGACGGCTTCCGTGCACAAAAGGATATTCTCTTGCCAATCTCAGAAAGTCGATGACAAAGCGTTCTTCTTTATAGTAAAGTCCTCTGGCGAGCCGCTTTTCAGAGAGGATTTCCCGGAGGATCAGTTTAGCGTCTTCTTCATCGAGGATAATGAAGTCTTTGGGCAGAGAAAGGTTTTCCGACTCCTCCCGAAGGATGAAGCCGCAAAGTCCATGAAAGGTATTGATTTGTAAGCCTTTCGCCTGTTCGCCGAGCACTTCTTCGATGCGGCTGCGCATGGAACGGGCGGAGCGGTTGGTGAAGGTCATCAGCAGGATGCGATCAGGACAAATTCCCTGCATGATCGCATTTGCGGTGCGCAGTGCGATGACGTCCGTCTTTCCCGTGCCTGCGGGAGCCATGACGATCAGCGGAGAGAACAGAGTCTCATAGGCCTCTCTCTGGAGAGGGTTGAGCCGATCAATGAGGCGCTGCAAAGATGCGGTTTTGTCTTTTTGCTTTTCCATCCTTTTCTCCGTCTCAATCTCCAAATACAAAAAAATTCCCTTTCATCCATTGTCAGTTTATCACAAAAAAGAAGGAACTGCCATGATTTTCTGATGTCGGTTGGAAATCTCCGGGTCTCCTGTCTCGCCGTCTCATGATTCCTGAATCCGGCCGGCTTTCTGATACTATGACCTTTTGGAACTGTATGGGTTAAAAGCCGAATGATTTTTGAAATTTGCCTGCCGTCCGACTATTTCCTGTTCATTCCTGAAATTCTGTAATTTCAAAAGGGGAGCGATATGAGATTCGAGCGTTGCAAAGGGACGGTACCGGAGGGAGGACGACATTATGGAGAGAGAACATAATCTCTTAAAAATTCGATGAATTTCCGGAGATCCTCGATCTTCTCAAAGCTGCCCTGAGCCCGGTCTTTTTTCCCGCCGCCTTTTCCGCCGAAGTTTTTGATATGTTCCTTGAAGAACCCGCCGACATGAAGGTGTTCGTCCCGGGTTTCCATCAGGAGCTTCCCGTCTTTGCCGCTGCCGAGGATCATCGTTTTGCAGCGGCATCCGATCTGTTCGGCAAGAGCAAGCAGGGTGTCGAAATCCTGTGCTTCCAGCAGGAGAGTCAGAGGCTCTTCGCTGCAGTCAAGATGCGCCGCGATCTCAGAGGCGGTCATCCTCTTCTGTTCACCCAGCTCTTTTCGGAGCAGGTCGATCTCTTCCTTGAGCTTTTCGACCCGGGGAGTGATGCTCTCTTCTTCCGCGGAAAGCTGTTTTTTGAGGGTCTTGATGATCCGGTTTTTGCGGATATAGTCGTCAAAAGCCTGTTTGCCGGCGAGGGCATAGATCCGCGTCATCCCTTTGTAGGCTTCGGCTTTGAGGATCTTGACGAGTCCGATCTCGCCAAGATGTTTCACATGGGTGCCGCAGCAGGCGCAGCAGTCGATATCGCCCATCGTGACCACCCGGATGTTTTCCTCGGCGGCGACCTGTTTGCGCACTTTGTGGTTTTTCAGGCCCTCTTTGTCGGTCATCGCATCGAGGACCGGAGAGTTGAGATAGATATGGCGGCTGACTTCCTCTTCCACGGCTTCGAGCATCTCTTCACGGATCTCCTTGAGGTCGATATCGATGGTGAAATAGTCCTCTCCCATGTGGAAGCCCTTGTTTGCACCGCCGTAGAGCTTGAGAAAGGCGCCCGAGAGGATATGCTCTCCGGAATGCTGCTGCATATGACGGAAGCGTCTCTCCCAGTCGATGCGGCAGAGGGCTTTTTCTCCTTCGGGAGCGCTTTCCATGCGATGGTAGATCACGCCTTCTTCCTCACGGACATGAAGAACGGCGATCCCGTTGATGCTGCCGGTATCTGAGGGCTGTCCTCCTCCTTCCGGGTAGAAGATCGTCCGGTCGAGGACGGTCTCGATCACTCCTTCTTTTTCGATCACCTGCTTGATGAGAGCCTCCGTTTCCCTCAGATAGGGGTCGTGATAGTATATCTTTTCAGTCATTTTCTCCTCCTTGGTTTCATACTGAAACCTTATTGAATTGCCATCACCGAAAACTATATCCATTTTAAAACGATAAATCAGGCTTTTTGTCAGGTGACAATTCAGATATGGAATAGTATCAGCTGTATGGCAAAGGACTTACCAATGTCATCATTATAGCACGAAGACAGCCTGAGTGAACAGAAAAACTCAGCCGTGATCGGCTGAGTCAGATTGCAGACAAAGTATGAGATCCTTCGCCTGCGCGGATTCTCTTTCGGGAAGATCGGAATCATAGAGGAAGAAGCTCCACTTTTGGAGGATAAGAGGAAATGACGTCTAAAATCAGAGTGGTTCCGATCAAGGTATAATGGACAATATCCTCCGGAGACAATATATTATCTTTTTGAAAATACTTAAAGAATCGAGAATGGGTGCTTTGATAAAATGCCCAGGCTTCTTCCGGATCGGATATCCATAAATCCGGTCGATAGGATTCTTCAGTGACCATATAGCAGAACACCCTGTCCCAGACAAATTTTATCTTATGGCTCGGGTTTTTGCTTTTATCCAAATCATCCGGAATCAATACGGCAAAAAAACCTTTTTCTTCCCAGCCCAAATCTTCCAGATCATAGACCTTGCCTACGGCCTCATCCGGAACCCATTTTTCAAGAGTTTCATAACCCATCGTAGACCTCCCGACTGCAGATAAACTTAAAATTTTCAGACTGCAGACAAACGTCGAAAATCAAGAGACTGAGCGGATTCTCTTTCGGAAAAATCGGATTTGCTTGCCGGAAATTTCGATCAAGCTCAAGACGGCGTCCTGCCGCTTTCACGCTAAAATCAGCGTCCTGCTGATTTTTTCAAAATCTCAGCGGCTCACTCCTCTCGATTGTTTCACGAAAGTTCATCATCTGCGTCTCATGATTTTCGAAGTTTGCCTGTAATCTGAGACATCTATGTTGTTTGCTGCATTAATTTTAAGATACGAGCTGTAGACCGGGGCGGCTTACAGCAGGCGAGATTTGAAGATCAATGATTTTTCTTGAAGATCAGGTATCCCGTGCAGAATCCTCCGAAAGCGAGGGAGACGACGGGGAAGATGATCTAGGTGAGATCCCAGCGGCCGGTGAGAAAACTGAGGGGAAGATAGACGGCGATGCTCAGAGGAAAGACAAGGGCCGCCACCACGCCGATGGTTTTTCCGATTTTTTTGTCTTCCAGTATCGCCAAAGGCGGTTTTTGTCCTTTTGTCAGCTGGTGGATCGGATTGCCGATAAAGGCCGAATAGATGATCAGGCCGACGGAGAGACTGATAAAAAAAATCAGCAGCGCCGGAGAGATATCTTCATAGATCGTATCTTCCAAAGCGATAACCGGTATTGTCCCAAAAAAGTTCAGCAGGATGCTCGTGCCAATCAGAACGGCGTATTTCGGGAGAAAGCGTTCCAAACGGCGCTGAAGTTCCGCAAGTTTCTGTGCGGATACGCGAAAGCCGCCTTTCTGGATATGCTTGTATCTGTGGAGCTGAAAAGCGGCGGTGATGAAGAGGACGACGGCAGAGGCAATGAAAAACATCATCGGGATCATAAACAGGGCTTCAAACTGTTCTCCAAAGAGATGTTCACCGAGGATGAGAGAGAGAGGAGAGAGGATGCAGAGCATGACGCCGGCGGCGATCCGAAGTCCGGCGATCTTTGAGCCTTGAAGATAGTCCTCCGCTTCCTGATCCGTCAGTATTTTTTCCTCGGCTGTCCCGGCTTCTTCATTGCGCGTGATCTGCATCTCTTCCAGGAGTTCGTCGATATTGCCGAACTCGGAGATCACGATGCCGATCGCTTCATTTTCGCTGCGGCCCTTTTGCTTGTGTTCCAGATATTTCTCTTCCATATTCTGCAGGAGCTCTTCTTTCAGCTTCAGGATTTCCGCTGTCTTCGGAAGGCTCGCAAACAGGTTTTCAATATAATTTCGGATCGTTTCCATCGCTCTTCCCCCTTTAGGATTTTTCATAATGATCGACAAATTCTTTATCAGATTGCAGATAAGCTTCAAAGATCATTCGATGGCGTGAACTCTCTTTCGGAAAAATCGGATTTGCTTGCCGGAAATTTCGATCAAGCTCAAGACGGCGTCCTGCCGCTTTCGTTCTAAAATCAGCGTCCTGCTGATTTTTCTGAAAGTTCGGCGACTTGCTCTTCTCGATTTTTTCACGAAAGTTCCTCATCTCCCTCTCATGACTTTTGAAGATTGTCCGATCTGTCTTCCGTCTGAAACTCTCTATGACAGACAAATTTTTCGACGACTTTTTTCGTCAATTCCCATTCGGAGACTTTCTCTCTGTAGAAAGCTCTGCCTTTTTCCGTGATGCGGTAGTAAGTGCGTTTTTTGCCAAAGGTGAGATCACCGGGAAAAGACTCGATGTATCCGTGTTTCTCCAGACGGCTGAAGGCGGAGTAGAGCGTCGTCTCCTTGATGATATAGCGGCCCTCTGTCATCTCCCGGACAGATTTTGAGATTTCGTATCCGTAAGAGGGAGAGTCCAGCAGCAGAAACAGAATGATGATGTCATTGTAACCGCGAATCATATCACTGCTTATCATAGAACCTCCTGTGCTCACCAAAAAACAAAATTACTCTGCCTATCATAGTAAAATTCTATCATGATTACTACGACAAGTAAAGTAATTTTGGATAATTTTTTATTTTGTTTTGTCGGAAGGAGGATGAATGCTCTCGCTTTGGGTGTAAGGGCTCAGTTTCTCAAAATAGATCAGAGCGTCCCAGCTTTTGGAAGGAGAAAGCTGCTGAGTGTAGAGTTTTTCCGACAGGGAGAAGCTTTTGCCGAAGACGGCGCCGATGGAGCTCATCGCCTGTTTCTTTCCAAGATAGGAAGACAGGGAGCCGCCGGAAGCAGCCGCTTTTTCGATATCGAGCCAGAGCGGGTCGCTCTTTTCGCCCCGCAGGAGAAGAGCGAGACGGTCTTTGCCGCTGTTTCGAACCTCATATTCTCGGTATTCTCCGCTGAGATGATCCGAGGCCCAAAACCGGCTCTGATAAAATTCCGTTCCGACCGTGAAATACTCCTTTCCGAATTTTTCGTGGAGGAACTCGCCCATGGATTTTTCCGTGCCGAAGGTCGCGGTTTCTTTGCCGATATGTCCCATATGTCCTGTGATGAAAAGCCGGTCGTTTTGGAAAAATTGTTTCTCGAAATTCCATATCCATTCGGTGTTTTCCGCCATATAGGCGTCGCGCATCGTGCCGTAGCGGTTTCCTGCATTATGCAGAGCGGTGTTTTGGACAAGCAGATCCGCGCAGTGTTTTGCGATGGCAAAGTCTTTTGCGGAGCGGATCTTCGTGATCTTCTGTTCTTGTTTCAGCAGCTTTTCGCTGAGCAGTTTCAGTTTTTGGACTGCCGCTTCCGCCTGTTTTCCCGTCAGGCTGTAGACTGTCTCATCAGTGAGATCCGCAGTGGCGGCTTCATAGTCTTTGTAAAGTTCCAAATCCGTATCTTTGAGGATTCCAAACAGCAGCTCTTTCGTGCGGTCATAGCGCTGCATGTCAAAACCGTAAAAGCGGATCTGTTTTTGAGGGTCTTTTTCGTTTTCGTTGTATTCCCGCATCCACTTGAGGAGATCTTCCATCTCCTTCGTTCGGTAGATCTGAAAGCCGATTGACGCCGCCGCTTCTTTCGCGCTCATCGCGGCTCCGTGGATATAGTCGTTGACCCTTTGGCTGCCGCCGTAGTCGCCCTCGATGGCGAAGACGAGACGGCCCTGCTCCTTGACCAGTCTCCTGAACAGAGAGAGCCGGATCTGCATCGTCTCTTTGTTTCCGTGAGTCGCCTCGCCGAAACCGATGATAGAGACCTCCGAGGGCAAAGCGGCCTGCTGCGGAGAGCTGAGAAAAGGGCGCAGCTGCTCGGTCATCTCACTGTTTAGAGCGGGCATTTTTTGCTGCGCCCCTGAGTGCCTCAGAGTGTAAAAGCAGCTGAACGCGGCAATGAGAACAAGGGCAGCTCCATAAATAAAAAATCTTCGTTTCATCATTATTCCTCCTTGGTAAAAAGATTGGGCAGTGCAGATCGGAGCACAGACAGAAGACAAAGAATCCGCTTCCTCTCATGACCCGGGAAATCCGTCTGCCCCATCCGTATTCTGAGCTTTGATATCAGTATACGGTTTCTGCAGCTCTTTTTCCATTGATAAAACTTACGGAAGGGCGGGTATTCTTACTTTTTCGTAAGAATTTGTAAGAGATTTGTACGGACTTTGTTATTCTCTCCGGAAAAGCTGATTGCAGCGCTGGAGGCGGGAGAGTGATCCGAGAGTATCGGAGGGCTCTCTCTTTGAAGTCCCGGTGTGAACTCGCCGCCCCTCCCCATAGATTCATGGAAAAGAGCATATTAAGGATTGTAAAAATCTTTTTGGAGGGCTATCATATAAATAGAAGGGAAAAGGATCAGGATGAATCTCGGAGGAGAGATAAAGAAAGGAGCAGGGCGATGGAGGGTCATAAGGTCTTTGCGATGAAGTTTTCGCAGGTCTATCCGCTGTATCTGCAAAAAGCGGAGAGGAAGGGGCGAAGAAGGGAAGAATTGGATGAGATTATCCGCTGGCTGACGGGATACTCTCAGGAAGAGCTGGAAAAGAAAATTGAAGAAGAAGTCCATTTTGAAGGTTTTTTTGCAGAAGCTCCGCAGTTTAATCCCAAGGCGGATCTGATTCGAGGGAAGATCTGCGGGATTGCCGTTGAAGAAATTGAAGATCCGCTGATGAAAAAGATTCGTCTGCTTGACAAATTGGTCGATGAACTGGCCAAAGGAAAGGCGATGGAAACGATTCTCCGCAGCGGGGAGTGATTGACGGCTTCGCCCGAAAGATCGGGCAAGAGTGGAAAACTGTTTGAGAAGAGAGCTCAGGGTGAGCTTTCTGATGAAAAATGAATCCATGAGGAGGGAGTCTGATGAGAAAAAAAATCCAACTATCGATTCTGCTGATGCTGATTTTATGGATCGCGGGATCCGGTGCGGTTTTTGCGGAGCAGGAGGGCAGGGGCGCACTGCGGGGAGAGACAGCTTCTCCGAGGAGAGAGCGTCTGCGAGCCGCAAAGAGCGGGGAGCAGGAGATGCTTAACAACGGGGGCGAATTCCTGCGGGTCGGAGACAAAGTCTATTTTCGAAAGTTTCGCTTTGATGAGGACAGCAGTATTGCTGATTGGGGACATCACCGTACCAATCCTTATAGTAAAAATCTCCGCTCGGATTTCGGATACTGGGATGTCAAAGGGAAGAAGTTTCACAAGGTCTTTGAGGATGGGGGATATGGGCCGATCTTTTACCTCAACGGGCGCTTCTATCTTCAGGAACGGTCGGAAAACCGTGAAGGAAGCCGGGTATATTCCGTCGATATCAACGGAAAGAAAAAGAAACCGCTGGGAGAGGGAAAGGTCGCAGGCGTCGACGCTGCGACCGGCTCCGTCGTCTTCCAGAGCAGCAGCAAGCTCTCCGTCTATCGGGGGGGAGCTCTTCGCAAAGAACTGGATGTAAACTACAATCTGCTCTGTGAGTTTGCAGACGGGCAGATGATCTATGGGAGTGCTGAACCGGATACGGGCGGGAACGGGGGGATCCTGCTGCGTTCCATTGATATGAAGACGCTGGGTGAGCCTCGGCTGCTCGGGGAGACCTTGACGGATGAGGAAAATGAGGGAAGAACATTCTATTTCATGCAGGTGGTCTCTTCCAAACAGGCGGAAGGAAAGCTGTGGCTCTGCGTAGAGCATCGTGAGGGCAGCGGAATGTTTCTGTCCAAGGGAGAAGTCTACAGTCTCGATCCTAAAAAAGCGGGCAGTCTGAGGAGAGCTGCAGTCTACGAGGATTTGATGGAGGACAGGGTTCCGGGGTTTGCCGTCAAAAACGGCAAGGTGAAGTTTTATGATATTCTGCCGGGAGAGGTGAAGGAAAAAGAGGGAAACCTTTATTTCAACGCTTCGGATCAGCCTTCGAAGCAAATAGACAAACACCGGATCTATAAAAACGACTATCCGAATCGTGATGAAGATCTGTTCTTCAACATCGAAACAGCGGAGCGGGTCGGGGATGAGATTTATTTTGTCAGAAACAAAGAACGCTTTTACTATGCTTTCGGTTCAAGGCACTATTATTATCAGCTGGTCAATACGGAGTATTTCTCCTATAATATCAGGACCGGCAAGCTTCATTCCCTCTTCGGCAGGCTGCACAACGATGCGCCGCTCTCTGCGCTGATTTGGGTATCCAAAGACAAGAAAGACGAAAACAGACTCCTGTTTGAGCAGGCGGAGCTCGTCCGAAAGAGCGATGATGAGGACAAAAAATTCTTTTACGGAATTTCCGATGAAGATATCACGGGAGAAGGGGTGATGGTCAGCAGAACCCATCATTTGGCGCAGACCGCCAAGCTCTCTCCGAAACTGACTTTTGAATATCTGATGCTTGGAAAAAACGGAAAGCCGGTCGCCGTCAAGGACGGAGGGCTCAAAGAATTCAAGGAGATCATGAAGAACCGGAGAAAAGCCGCCGTCTCTTTCAGGAAGGATGAAAACGGAAGCGGTTATCTTGCGCCGAGAGAGGCGGAGGACTGGAAGGATAAGGTCTTCGCGCAGCTTTACTTCGATGAAAGCGGAGAGACGGTCCTGCGCATCGTCGAGATCGAAATGCCCTGATGAAGAGAGGGTCTTCTATGATCGTATCGGAGATATGACAGATGTTAGAATTCATGTTCCCTCATCGGGTCTGAGTAGCTGATTATAAAGACAGATGATATAAAGTGTATACACGAATCTATTGGAGAAGTTGCAGAAATTTTATCAGAGGTGATGGGCGGTGAAAAAACGCCGGAAATTTCTGGAAGAACATTGGATAAGTAGTTTAGTAATTTCTATCATATTTCTGTTTTTGTCAATGATATTGTGGGAGTTTAGGAAGGGAGTTACTTTATGTGAAGACCTTTTCATGCCTCAAGTGGTTGATATACGTGATTGGATGGTCGCAGGCTCCTTGTTATGTTGCATCTTGGGGATTATATTGTTTGTAGGTGCATCCATAGGTGGAGGAAGAGCCAAATTAAGAAAGAGGATACGAGCGAAAGAAAAGAGATTTAGTGAATCGTATCAGAAACTATTGGAAAATGGCTATAAAGATATCTTTATAGCCACGGAAGAATTGAAAAAAATATCTTTTGAGGATGAAAGCAGGACAGTCGAATATCAAAATAGGATTATCGGAAGATTTAGAGAAGAATGGAAGGAATTTGAAATTGGACAAAAAAAGTGGCATCGAGTTGTCTTGTGGTTGGAAGAAGCATCGGATTTATGTGATGCTGAGCAAATAGATGTAGAAACGATGGTCACAGAAGTTGCAATGCTAATCGCTTTACTCACGCTTATTGTGACTGCGATGCCTTTTATAGGAATAACCATAGGTTCTATGGAAGGAAATTTTTTTGGGGTAATCGTGATGGGCATCATGGTGTGGTTTAATGATGTATTTAATTTCGAGAAAGAATATAAGGAGCAGTTTAACAGGAGTTTGAGATGGAGGAAGATGTTGCTGCGATCGGTGGAACGAGAGATGCAGGAACACCTGTCAATATTTAAGAAAGAAAGAGAAGGGAAAGAAAAAATTGGTGAAAATAATGTGCCCATACAGAATATTCAATTAAAGATTTTAGGAAAAGAAATCATACAGATTTCGTGGGAAAAGAGGTTTCCGTAGCAAATAAAACAGCGTATGACATAGGCAGAAAGATTCGTTTCACTGTCTTGAACTGAAACGCAATTGAATGTAAAAGTGTAAATGTTTTGAAAAAAACCAAAAAAATTTTTGTCGATTTTGACAGAAAAAGCCTCTCATTCTTGTATCAATGGATGAGAGGATATTTTTTGTGTGGAAGGAGGAGGGCAGGGACGAAGGGTGCGGAACGGAGGAAGAGTGCTCCGACGATTCGTCTGAAGACCGGTGATGGAAAAGATCAGTGAAGAAAATTTTGTCAGAAAACTGCGGGAGAGGGATGAGCAGGCGCTGCGCTATGTCATCGAGCAGTATGCGCCGCTCTATAAGAGTATCATCCATCGAAGACTCTCTTCGATGCCCCGCTATCGGGAGGAGTGTCTCGACGATGTTCTGATGAGCATCTGGGAGCATATCGGACAGTTCGATGAGGAGAGGGGGAGTTTTCGCGGATGGAGCTGCGCGATTGCTCGCTGCCTCGCACTCAACTATCTCCGCAGATATCGGAAAGACTCTTGGAATCTTCCTTTGGAAGAACTGGGGGAGATTCCCGCTCCGGAAGAGGAAAGCTTCTGCTGGAAAGAGGAGCTGGAAGAGATGATTCAGCCCCTTTCCGAAAGGGATCGCGTGATTTTCCGGCAGCTCTTTGTCGACTCTCTTTCGGTGCGGGAGGTGGCGGAGAATCATCAAATCGGGGAAGGAGCTCTTTACAGCCGCCTTTCCAGAGCGCGCAGGAAACTGAAAGAATGGTATGGAAGGGGAGAGAAATCATGAAAAACGAGGAGAGGATCTTTTTTTTGCTCAATCAGATCGAAGAGGGTGAGGTTTTGCCCCTGCCGATGTCGGATGAGGAAAAAGAAGAGTTGTTTCAGCGTTTTCAACGGAATCTTCAAAAAAAGCAAAACAGCAGAAAGAGCAGTACGAAGAGAACGGGACTTTCTCTGCGGATGGCGGCCTGCCTGCTGCTGCTGATCCTCGCCACTCAGACGCCGGCGGGAGCAAAGGTCTACGCGGGAGTGAAGAAGGGTCTTGACGAGATCCGCTGGGGAATCGGTCAGGCGCTGGGGAAAAGCGGGGACTACGCCCCCTATGTCAAGACGGTGGATCAGGAACGGGAGATCGCAGGGCTGAAGATCCGACTCCATGAGGCCCTCATAGACGAAAATAAACTTTTCCTCGAGCATCTCCTCCACTTGCCCGCAGATTGGAGTGAGACGCAAAGACCGATTCCCGTACTGAAAAGTCTGAGGATCGACGGGAAGACGCCGATTCAGCCGGCGGCCTCTTCGGATGCAGGAGCGGAGGAGGAGCTTTCCATCGTCGGAGAGCAGGGAAGGATGCGCAGGATCGACGGCGAAGAGCGGATTTACAGCTATGTTTATGTCTACGAGTTTTCTCGTCCGATCTCGGAGAAGGGAAGCATCGATATCTCTTATGAGATCGCCTCTCTGTATTTTTTTGATGAAAAAGGGGAAAAAAGAGAGCTTTCAGAAGAAGAGACGCCGCAGAAGAAATTTGCCTTTCGTGCGGGAGAAGGCGAACTTGCCGCAAAGACGAGGACGATTCGAAGCGGACTTCGCTTCACGGATGAAAAGAAGAGAGAGTATCTGCTGGAAAGTCTACGGATCAATCCTTTCTCGCAGAAGCTCATCCTGCTGAGACTGCCTTCCGAAGAGAGAAAAGACGAGAGGGAGGAAGACGTTCAATGGCTCACGGGACAGGATCAGAGAGGCAGGAAGATCTTCTTTGAAAGAAGAGAGTCGAATCTCAGAGAGGACGGAAGTCTTGAAATGAGTTTTTATCTGAATGAAGAGGCGGATCTCCCTTTGGAAGGTATGCAGGAGAGCAGCGGAAACCTGCAAAAAATCGGTGCAGAGCAGTTCTGCCGGGAGGTTTTCCAATTTCGTTTTCGTCTTTATCGTCAGGAGAAAGGAAGGCTCCTGCCGATCAGTGAAGAGGAAGAGCTTCATATCCCGCGGCGATAAAAAATTGAGAGAAAGGGAGAGTCGGAGCTTGTGTGTCCGTCTCCATGGGTACGGCATCTCCTCCTGGATATTCAATGGGTGTATATTAAAGGAGTATTTTGAGATTATGAAGAAATATAAAATGATTTATTTAATGAATATCTTGATATCTGTGGTGATTTTATCTTCCTGCAGCTATTATGCACCGGAAGGCGAAAAAGAGAAGGAGGGGAGTCTTACTGAAAATGAACAGATTAAAATTACCCCTCCGATCATTTCTTTGATAGATGTAACGGAAGTAGAGAATAATTTGAGAGAAATTACTTCATCATCGAGAAAAAGAGGAACAGAGGAAAACATAAAAGCAGGTGCATTTTTGTATAATAAGATGAGAAGCTATGGTTACGATGTGGAATTTCAGGAGTTTGACGGATATGAAACCTCTTTGGTTCAAATGATGAATGATTTCAAGGATTTAAACCCGAATAAGGGGAGTCCGATCTTTAAGGGACGTAATATTATCTGTCAAAGATCGGATTTTGATGCGGATCGGCCCACAATGGTTTATTCCGCACACTATGATACGACAACGGATAATATTGGGGCATTGGACAACGCCTCCGGTGTGTGTGCTTTGATGGAAGTGGCCAGAATCTTGGCTTCTGCGGAGCTTCCCTACAATATAAAATTTGTATTCTTTGATTCGGAAGAATATTATCTTCAAGGCTCAAGGTTCTTTGTGAATTCCATGAGTGAGAACGATAGAAACCATATCTACGCAAACTTTAATGTCGATATGGTCGGAAACGAAAAGGCGAGAGATTTAGTGTTTGTGACGAATGAGGAGGATGAACTTTTTAAGGAGGCGAAGCGGATTTTTCCGAAGGAACAGATTAAATCCAGTCAGTGGGGGCAGAGTGACGATATGTCGTTCGGGAGAGCAGGCATAAAAAATATAAGGTATACATCGGTGGATATCTTTTCGGAGGAGTTTGATCCGAGTATATGGACAAAGGAGACAGACGCATTTTGGGTGGATATGAATAAACTTGCTGAAGATATTCATATAATAGGAACCTATGCGACAGAGATCGAGATATCAGGATAAGGTCTCCCAAAAGGGACGGATCTTAATCCGCGGTAACCGCATTTTGTGCACGAAATGCGATTCCCTCGATATCTTATAGCGGTGATAAGACGTATCTCCGCTATAAGAAGATAAAAATAAAGGTGAGTCGCAGAATCTGTTTAACACTTGTTTTTTGTAGTATATATAGAAAACAAACTCCAAAAAATTCATACCAAAGCGCTTGCAGGTTACATGATAGGACGTTTCCATGTTCGAGTGGATATATAAAAAATGGAACATTGTATCTACAAATTCAAGAAGATTTTGCGTTGTTCATTTTTCATGATGGATACAAGCGCCGTTCCTGGGGAAATCTCAGATGCGTTTGTCTCGTCTGGAGTCAGGGCTTCTTCCCCGTGTTATATAAAACTTCAAATACAAGGATTAAGCGGTGAAGTCGCAAAACAGGAAGAAGGTGAAGGCGGATGGAAAGAGAAGGTGTCTCTCTGCGCAAGGCGGAACTCTCGGATGCGGATCGGATCTTGGAGATGCAGAAGATTGCTTTTCGGGAAATTTATGAAAAATATCGGGATGAGAAGACGAGTCCGGTCTGTGAGCCGCTCGAAAAAGTTCGGATGCGGATCATACAGGAGGGGAGGATCTACTACCTGATAGAGGTCGGAAACAAGACGGTCGGAGCGATCAATATAGCGGCGTCGGCCGGCGGCATGAAAAAGATAGCACCGATATTTCTGCTGCCGGAGTTTCAGGGGTACGGCTATGCGGAGGAAACAATCCGAAAGATCGAAGAGATCTATGGCAGTGAGCGCTGGGAGCTGGAGACGATTCTGGAAGAAGAAAAACTCTGCCGTTTTTATGAGAGGCTGGGCTATCGGAAGACTTCGAAAATCACCCCGATCAATGATCGAATGAATTTGGTCGAGTACAGAAAATAGAAGCGTGATAGATTAAAGACGAGGTGAAAGCGATGAAAGTAATAGATCTGACCCATCGGATCGAAGAGGGCATGCCGGTCTATCCGGGCACGGAAGGTCCGAAGCTTCGAATGGCAAACAGCTATGAAAAAGACGGATTTAAGGAGACTCTGCTGAGGATGTACTCTCATACGGGTACCCATATGGACGCTCCGAGTCACCTCTATGCGCAGGGTCGGAGTCTGGACGAATTTTCCGTTTCCCGGTTTGTCGGCTTAGGGGTCGTCATCGACTGTCTCGGACTTCGTGAGGGAGATAAGATCGGGATGAGCCATATCGAAAGGCAGAGGGAGGAAGCGGAAAAGGCAGATTTCCTGCTTTTTTGCACGGGCTGGGACAAATATTGGGGCAGTGAAAAGTATTTCGGCGACTATCCGACGATTGATGAAGAGGTCGCAAGATATATTGCAGAGAAAGGAAAAAAAGGAGTCGGGCTCGATGTGATCGGGCTGGATCCGATAGGAGATGCAGACCTGCCTCTGCACAAAATCGTCCTGAGGAGCAATGAGACGGTCATCATCGAAAACCTCAAGAATCTGAGCAGACTCGGGAGAGAGCTGTTTACCTTCTGCGCCCTGCCCCTGCATTATATCGGAGGGGACGGGGCGCCGATCCGTGCGGTGGCAATCTTCGACAGAGAAAAAGAGGAGAAGGTCTGAGAGTCTCGGTGATCCGCGGATTTTCGCGCCTGCCGAACACCGGGGCGGATTTCGTGTTCAGCATCGACAGTCAGATCGTCGAAGGAAGACGGATCTTTCGGCGACAGTTCGTTATAGATGGATCCGGACAGGATACAGGGAAAGGAGAGAATATGTATGAAGCATTATGATGTGATCGTCATCGGTACGGGTGCCGCCAATATCATTTTGGAGGCGGCGATGGAGAAAGGGCTGTCCTGCGCTCAGATCGAGAGGGGAAAATTCGGCGGTACCTGCCTGACGAGGGGTTGTATCCCGACCAAAGTCATGGTGACGGCCGCGGATCGGATTCGTGAGATCGAAGAAGCGGGAACGGTCGGTGTTGAAGCGGGAAAGCCGCGTATCAACTGGAATCGAGTCAAAGAAAGAGTCTGGAAAAAAATCGATGAGAGTCTTGAGCTGAGAGAATTTTATTTGAGTCAGGAAAATCTCGATGTGTATGAAGGAGAGGGATATTTTACGGATAAAAAGACACTTCGGGTAAAACTCCATAACGGAGAGCTGTCTGAACCCATGACTGCGGACAAGATTTTCATAGCGGTCGGAGGCAGGACGAATGTGCCTTCCATCGAAGGACTGGAGGAGACGGGCTATCTGACCTCGGAGACCTTGTTCGGAGAAAAATATCCGGAAAAGCCTTTCGAGGAGCTGATCGTCCTCGGAGGAGGAGCGATCGGAACCGAGTTTGCCCATATCTTCGCCGCCGCGGGTACGAAGGTTTCGATCGTCCAGAGGAATGTCCGCCTGCTGCCCAAGGAAGATGAGGAGATCTCTGAACAGATATATAAAGAGCTGAGTTTGCGGGGTGTTGATGTTCACCTCAATCAGCAGTCGGTTTCAGTTCGTCTGCTGCCGGAGGGGAAGAAGGAGCTGACTCTGCGTGACAAGAGCAGCGGAGAGATCAGAAAGATTGCGGCGGATGAGATCCTCGTCTGCCCCGGCATCGTCAGCAATGCGGACAGTCTGCACCTCGAAAAGACGGATGTCGCAGTGGATGAAAAGGGGTGGATCATCACGGACCTCTGGCTGAAGACGACGGCGGAAGGCATCTGGGCCTGCGGAGATGTCAACGGGAAGCAGCAGTTCCGTCACAAGGCAAACTACGAAGCGGACATTCTTGCTTACAACCTCTTTCTCAAGGAAGAAAAGGAAGAGAGCCGCAGGGCAGACTATTCCCTCGTGCCTGCGGTCACCTTCACCTACCCGCAGGTCGCTCATATCGGCCTGACTGAAAAGCAGGCGAAAGAAGCGGGGCGTCAGCTGCTGATCGGTCGGCATCGCTATGCCCAGACTGCGAAAGGCTATGCGCTGGGCTACCTTGAAGAGGGAGTTCACGACGCCTTTGCCAAACTGATCGTCGACAAAAGCACGGGAGACCTTCTCGGCATGCATATCATAGGACCGGAGGCTTCTTTGCTGATTCAGCCCTATGTCAATCTGATGTCGGCGGCGAAGATGAATCTGCCCGCCGGAAAACTCTCGACCGTTCGTCAGACGATGGTGCCGCATCCGGCGCTCTCGGAAGCGGCGATCTGGACCTACTATTATATGCAGGAAGAATAGTTTTTGTGAAATAGAGCCGATTCAAAAACTGGAAAATTTGTTGACAAGAAAGAGTGCCGAGTGTATTATATAATTTAGTACACAAGGTACTCTTTTTTAGGAGGTGTGAATTTTGCTGAAAATAGACTTAAGGAGCAGGACGCCCATCTATGAGCAGATTATTGATTCAGTCAAGGAAATGGTGGTCAAGGAAGTGCTGCAGCCGGGGGAGAAGCTGCCTTCGGTCAGAGAACTGGCGAAACTGATGACGCTTAATCCCAACACGGTTCAAAAGAGCTATCAGGAGCTTGAGAGGCAGGGGATTATCTGCAGTGTGCGGGGCAAGGGGACTTTTATCTCCGAAGATGTCCGGATCAAAGATAAAAAAATAAAGGTGGAGACTCTGATGGAAAATATCCGGAAACTGATCGTCGAAGCGATCGTCCTCGGACTGTCGAAGGAAGATCTCCTTTCCAGGATCGGAAAGATCTACGATGAAATTATGACAAAGGAGTGAACAGGATGATAAAAGCGGAAAATATAGTAAAGAGTTATTCTGAAGATCCCGTTCTCCGGGGAGTCGATCTTGAACTGAAAGAAGGCTCCATCTACGGGCTCATCGGCCCGAACGGAGCCGGGAAGACCAGTTTGATCAAGGTGCTCTGCGGTATCTATGTTCCGGAACAGGGAAAAGTGACTCTGGAAGGCGAGGAAGTCTGCCTTTCGGAAAAAGCGCGCGGCAGGATCGGCTATGTGCCCGATTCGATCCTCTTTTACAACCATCTGACCGTGGCGGATATGAAAGAGTTTTACAAGGGCAGTTACAGGAGCTGGAACGAAGAGCGTTATCGTCTCCTCAGAGAAGTCTTCACCTTCCCGGAGAAAAAACGCATCAAACATCTCTCCAAGGGGATGAAGACTCAGCTCTCGATGCTGATGACCCTCAGCTGTATGCCCGAAGTGATCCTGATGGACGAACCGACGTCGGGGCTCGATCCCTTTGTCCGAAGAGAGGTGCTCAATCTGATCGTGCAGGACGTCTCGACCAGAGGCAGCAGCGTACTGGTCTCGACTCACAACATCCTCGAGCTGGAGCAGATCTGCGACCGCGTTGGCTTCATCGACAAAGGGAAGATGATCCTTCAGGAAAATATGGAAGAACTCAAATTCACTTACAAAAAAGTGCAGATCGCTTTTGAAGGAGAGATGCCCGAGGAGTTCAAGAGAGAATTCAGCATCGTCTCCATGAAACAATACGGAAAGGTCTACGAGCTCATCATCGACGAGCAGTTTGAGATCTTCAAGATGAGGGCGGAGCCGTATCGGCCGATCCTCGTCGAAAAACTCGATATGACTCTGGAAGAGATCTTTTTGCACAGAATGGGAGGAGAAGGCTATGCTGTCAAAGATATTACCATTTAACCGAACTCTGCTGAAAAAAGACTGGATCATCAATCGGTCAAATGTCTATATCGTCATACTGATCTTTCTGATCGCCGGTCCTTATTCGGCTTTCGGAAAGGTGCAGGATTACTACAGTTCCCTCGACAGAGCAAGGGATATCCACGATTTCTATTTTCGGATTCAGGATGTGGAAGAAGTTTTGCATATGGGCGTCCTCTACACGATGATGTTCATTTTCCCGGCTGTCGTCTCCGCCCTGATTACCGGAGAGGAAAAGCGAAAGAGGACGATAGAGATCAGTATAGGAGCGCCTTACAGCCGTTATACCGTGTTTTTCAACAAGATGGTTCTCGGTATCTTCGTTACGATCCTGCCGGTCCTTATCAGCGGGGGGATCCTGCTGCTGATGAGTATGACGAGCGGCGCTTTTTCAAGTATGGTCAGCCTGCGCTCGATCCTTTTCCTGATGTTCAAATGCATGATGATCGGAATATCCGTCTTTTCATTCTCGACGCTGATCGGGATGATTTGCAGTTCCTTCCCGCTCCAAGCTTTTCTGACTCTGGTTTTCATTCTTTTTCCGATCGGGTTTGTCGGTCTGCTTTCAGAAAACCTCAGAGTTTGGGGAATCGATATCAACTTTTACGAACTGGGAATAATGGATTTCGCCGAGAGTATCACGCCGGGACTTCATTTCGGCAAGCTGATCCGGATGGACGGGCACACAGCGGTCTTTTTCGGTCTCGGCCTTCTCTGCCTTGCTCTTCTGCTGATGACGGTTTCGGGGATTCTTTTTGACATCTATGCTGTGGAGAGAGGACCGGAGGCTTTGACCTTCACGCAGACCGAGCCGATCTTTCGCATCGGAGTCGTCCTATGCAGTATCCTGCTCTGCGGTCTGCTCGTCGATCAGATCATCCGCGGGTACGGAGGAAGGACCGGAGTGCTGCTGGGTTATATCATCGGCGGCGCGCTCGGATATCTGATACCGAGAGCTCTGATCATGAAAAATCGAGTTGCCTAAGGAGGGGAAAAATGAAGTTCAACAAAAAACACCTTTTGATTCTAGTCTCCTGCGTCCTTTTGATGTTTCTGGTCTCATCGGGTCTGCAGAAGCTCTCGGACAGCAGCGTCTATCGGAATCTGGACAGAGAGATCCGGCTGGAAGCCGACATCGTAGACGAGATCATCGATCTGAAAAATCCGAAGCATTATGAGGAAGATCTTTATGCCGAGCAGAAACAGGCGATTGCAGAGAGCATGGGATATATCTATCCGAATTATTGGCTGACGCGGCAGGACGATCTGAATCTCTACCGCGGTTACTTCGTCAGTGCCGAAGACTATAAAGAAAAACTCGGCGGCTACGGTCTGAAAAATGTCGAAAAGATCCGCATCGAAAAAAACTATAAGACGAGACTGCCGATTGAGCATCGAATCTTTCGTCCGCTCTTTCCCAAAGTCGATCAGCCGCTCCCGCCGAATCTCTTCGTCGTCGCGAAAGACGGAAACATCATGCAGTATTTTCTCATCGACGGCAGGCTTGCCGATTTCAGCGAGGCGGAAGGGGAACTGCGCATCCAGGCGCCTCTGCGAATCAGGATCGATGAAGAGGGTGATGCAAGAGTGTTCAAGGACACCGAAACGAAAGAATTTACCGTAGAAGAAGATCCGGCAGGTGAATGAACCCTGAAAAATTAGTGTTAGAGGAAAAAGACCTTCGATTTGAGGGTCTTTTTCATTTTCCGGATTTTATACTAAAACCTCATTGAAGTGCCACTGCAAACATTATATTAAAACGAAAAATCAGGCGTTTTTTCAGATGACAATTCAGATAGGTAATAGTATTAGTCACGAAGGAGAGCAACTCTTTTTGTGAAAAATTATTGACAAATAGACATTAAGATGATATTCTATATATAAAACAAAATATATTGTATACAAAACGATTAGAGAATAGTGATATAAATAGTAATTTAGTAATATTTTGCCAAATGAGATTTTGAGATTAAGTATATTGAAAGATTTAAAAAATGGAAGGAGAAGATATTATGCGGATGGATGTGGCAACAGGAGTAATTACAAGAAAATATAAAACTAAATAGAATTGTCTTTCTCTTTACAGTGTTAAATTGAAAGGAAGATATGTATGAGAGTTTACCAAATAACAACTGATGCGAACCCGAAAATGGTGCAGAAGAATCTGCCAAGAGAAATACAATTTTATTACAGGCCCTGTAAAAGTGAAGAGGAGATTATTGAAAGATGTACAGATGCACATTGTCTGGTGTCTATTTATGAACCTATCACCAAGAAGGTTATGGATTTTTTAGAAAATCTGGAATATATCTGTGTGGCATCAATTGGTTTTGATAATGTAGATACGGAATATGCAAAATACAAAGGTATTTATGTTTCCAATAGTCCTTTTTATTGTATTGCTGAAGTCGCTGATCATACAGTGGGATTAGTGCTTAATTTGGTACGAAAGATACATCTGTTCAACGAATATGTAAAAAAAGAACAACTTTGGGATTACAACAGATATGGCAATACATTGGAAAGAATGAGCAAGCAAATTATTGGTTTGATAGGCTTTGGATCTATTGCAAGAGAGGTTGCAAAGAGATTTCGAGGTTTTGGCTGCAGGATTATCGCCTATGATCCTTTTCTGAAAGAAGAAGATTTTAAAAAAGAAGGCGTGGAGAAGGTGAGTTTATCTGTTATTCAAGAAAACGCAAATATTATCTCGTTACATCTCCCTTTGAATGAAAATACAAAAGGGTTGGTCGATACTGATTTTATTGCACAGCTCAAACAGTCTCCGATTCTAATTAATTGTAGTAGAGGACAGCTCATTGAACGAGAGGCTGTAGAGAAAGCAATAAAAGACGGCAGCATCAGTGGTTTGGGTATTGATGTTTTGGAAGATGAATATCCGGATTTGAAAGAGATTGAATTTTTGTATCAAGAGCAAGTTTTAGTGACTCCTCATGTTGCTTTTTATTCCAAGACTTCGGTCGAAGAGGCAGATTTAAGTGTTGGGAGATATATTCAATATTATGTTTCGGGAGAATTAGATAAAATTCCTATGGTATGGAGGTAGTTATGAAAAGTAATTATTTGGCGAAGAGAAACTGGATATTTGAAATTCAGACATTGAGTATGACAAATGATATGGCAAAAAAATATGATGATGTAATTGATCTAAGTATAGGAGACCCTGATTATCCTTGTGATCCTAAGATTTTAAGAGCTATGTATGAAGCTGGGATTAATGGACATACACATTATACTGAATTCAGCGGAGATGAAGAACTGCGCCAAGTGATATGCAATCAATATAATCAATATGGATCGAAGTATGATATTGATAATGTAATTATAACTGCCGGGGGAACACATGCGATGTATTTGGTCATGTCTGCGATACTGGATGAAGGGGATGAAGTCATTGTAATATCACCATACTATATCTATTATCGTCCTCAGATAATTATGAATAAAGGCGTTGTTGTCGAATATAAGAGCAATCCTGACGAAAATTTTTCAATAGATATGTCGCAGTTGGAAAATCTGATAACTTGTCGGACAAAGGCAATTATTGTCAATAATCCTAATAATCCTACGGGTAAAGTGTATAAGGAAAGGGAGATTCGTGATTTAATTGAGATAATTAAAAAATATGATATTATTCTGATTGCAGATGATATCTACGGAGCGCTGAATTATACGGAATATAAAAAACCGATTTGTACTTATGAGTGTGATCCTCGTATCTTGACGATTTATAGTTTTTCAAAGGACTTTTCTTTCACAGGTCTTCGACTCGGATATGTGATAGGAGGAGAAAAGCGTATCATTATGGCAATTCAAAATATCAATGAAGCGATCAATTTTACAATAAATTCTATGGCACAAAGGTCAGGTATTTATGCATTGGAATATGCAAAGGAGATCCAAGAGCCTTTAAGAGAAGAGTACAAAAACAGATTGGACTACTGCTATGAGAGGATTCAAGGCATAAAGAGGATGAAATGTTATAAACCGGAGGGAACTTTTTATCTTTTTATCGATATCAGAGAAACGGGAATCAAAAGTTATGATTTATGGCATAAGATTTTGGACGAGGCACATGTATTAGTTTTGCCGGGATCCGGATTTGGAGAAGCGGGGGAAGGGTTTATTCGAATTGCGTGTACAGTGGGGGTGGAGAAGTTGAAAGAAGCTTTTGATCGTTTGGAAAGAATGGAACTATTTTCTTGATTTTCAAAGGAGTACGATTAACTGTATAGGGAGGTATCGTTATGGCGCTTTCTACAATAGATATAATTATTATTGTGCTTTATATGGCGGGGATGCTTCTTTTGGGATTTTTGTCCAAGTCCAGAGTTGACGATATGGATGATTTTATACTGGGAGGAAAACGATTTACGACCTTCGCTCTTACAGGGACGATTATGGCGACAATGGTTGGTTCCGGAATGACAATAGGATCGGTTGGGAATGCATATGAGTTTGGGATTACAGGGACTGTTTTTTGGGTATATTTGGGATTTTCTGTAGGTTTAATAACTTTTGCCTTTATGAGTGAGAAAGTAAGACAGACAAATGCTCGAACAATGGCTGAAATGATATATATAAAATATGGAAGTTGTGCAAGACTTGTCGCTTCCATTGTTATTATCGCCTATGCTGTATCTATCGTAGCCATAAATATCGCCGGTCTTAGAACGGTCATTCTCACCATTTTTGGTGACTCTATCAACATATCCATTCCTCTGTTGACGGCAATTGCAACCCTATTTGCGATTTTTTATACCTCAAACGGAGGACTTTATGCAGTTGTGTGGATGGATACGATTCAATTGTGGATTATTATAATTGGAATCTTGTTCGCAGGCTTGATAATTGGAGTATTAGGTGCAGGAGGGATAGGTCATATCAGTGATACTTTTGAATCTCTTGGACTATCTGTTTCCAATCCTTTTGCAACCGGGTTCAGTGCGAGTTCACTGGGGTTCTTTTTGGCCTATTTCTTGACTGTTCCAGCAGATCCTGCCATGCCTCAAAGAGCTTTGTCCGGGAAAAATGATATGGTAGTGAAGCGCGCTTTTTTCATATCCTCGATTATGGGATTGCTCTTTGGTCTTGGACTGTTGCTGATTGGAACCTCTGCTCGCATTATCTATCCTGATTTGCCAAATAGAGAGCTTGCATTGACTCACTTTATTCTTCATTCTTATCCTCCGATATTAAAAGGAATCACAGTGGTAGGAATCTTTGGAGCTATTATGTCATCTTTTGACTCCTTCTTGGTGTTGGCAACAACACATGTCATATACGATGTCGGAACTATAATGAAAAAAACTTTTGACGAAAAAACCACAAAGAAAATTTTGTCGATAGGGACAATAATAATAGGATTGATAGGACTATGTATTGCTTTGTTTATCACCTCTCTGTTTAATTATTTATACATGGTATTTTCTGTCATAGGCTCCTCACTTGTGCCGGCTCTCATTGGAGGATTGTATTTTGAAGATAAAGTGACGAGCGTCGCTGCGATTACGAGTATGATTGTGGGTGCACTGGTGCCGGCAGTTTTATATTTGACAGTCGGATACGATGTTTTTCTTGGAGACCCTGTTTTCTTAGGGATTATAACCTCCACTTTCATGCTCGTTATTATTTCGCTTTTGACAAAAAAGACATCTATAGAATAAAGCACAAGACTTTTTAGATTTCTCATTGTAAATTCGTCTCATGACTTTTGAAGCTTACTGCTTTGTTTTCCTCCAGAAGACCTTCGATTCGAGGGTCTTTTTCTTTTAGATGAAGCAGTTTTTGTGAAAGGGATTGCAAAGATTCCTTCCTGTGGTATACTCTTGCTAACTGAAAAAACGGACAGCGCGTCAAAGCGGAGAAGAAAGGGACAAAAATCAAAAAACAGAGGAGGTGTGAAAGAAGAGGGCTCGGGAAAAGAGCCTGATACTAAACCCTGTTCGAAATACCATCCGATATTCCGATTTATTTTCAATGGAATTTCGGATGATAGCTCAGAGGCACATTTCATCGGACGGCATTTTGATTAGGTATTAGTCTGAAAAAGAATTCGAAAAAAGAGGTTCACCCGAGAGAATCGAAAGAGCGATTGCAGAGAAGACAATTAAAAAGAGACATCATAAAAAGAGCGTGGAAAGCAACCTGGAAGAAAGCGTTTGCAGAAATGCGGACCGAAGGAAAGAATCGTTCACGGCATCTCTCACTATTATGCCATGCAAGTAAAAGGACATCCGGCAGTTGAGAGATGGAATGAGAAGAGGAGGGTTTTATGGTTCCTAAAAAAACAAGGACAATGATCGCAGGGACGGTCGTGCTCCTTTCACTCCTGCTCCCGCTGTCCGGCTGCGAGGCGGTCAGGCCTCAGCATCCGACCATCGAAGGGATGGATCTGGAGCGGATGGGGAAAGAATACGATCAGAAAGTGGTCCAAGACAATATTCGCCGTTTCAAAGACAAATATCAGCGCCATTTCGCAGAGGGGCGTTATTTTGCCGACCTTTCAGAGGCAAAGAAAAAACTAAACGAAGAGTACAACCTCTACCTGAAAGCCCAAATGGACAAAGTCTTTCCGGAGCCCTATATCCTGCGCATGGAGGCGGAGTTTGTCAACTCCGAGGTGCAGGCCTACGCCAAGGGGGAAAAGACCCTCTCCGAGATCCTGCAATCCCCCGGAGAGAATATCCTAAGCCTCAAAGGGCAGTTTTTCGGTTTTCGCAAGAACCCGAGAAAAGAGCCCTATCAGGAAGAAGACATGCCCGAATACATGCTGTTTGAAAAACTGGCGCAGGAGTATGTGAAAGAGGGCGTCGACTTTATCGAGATCTGGGTCAACGAGTATCCGCAGACGCTCCTGGAAAAATATCCCCTTGAAGAGATGAACAAACAGGAGAATCTCTTTCTCTATCTCAAAGGAGAGCCCCGGAAGATCCTCTCCGGTTACCTGATGAAGACCTATTATGACGGAGGCTATAATTACAAGCTGGGAGAGCCCCCCATATCCCTTGTGCGGTCCGGCATGACCGACAAACCCTATCCCGGAGGAAGGGAGTACCCGAAACATCCGATCACCGAGGAGGACGAGACCCCGGAGTTTGTCATAAGGGACAATCTGTATGCGCTGCAGAAGAAATATAATATGGAGTTTTTTCATATCACCCTTAATTACTATGCGCCGGTTGCGTATCCGCAGATGTATTTTCTCAGCCTGCATAATTACTATCTGAACAATCCTAACGATCCCGAAGGCTTTGACCATTTTCTCGGTCTGTACTACCAGCACCTGCTCAATGAGAAGATCCGGCCCCTGCTGGAAGAAGAAGGACTGGCGGAAGAGGTGCTCTGCTTCGTGCAGACCGAGCCGGCCGATATGGAATTTCGAAAAGGAATGCCGGTGCGGACGATTCGAGAGCCCTATCCCTTCGGCAAAGAAGGGCATACGAAAGAAGACTTTCTTTTCGGAGGCTATTCCGGCTGGGCCCATCTGAACTTCCTCGTGCTGAACACGCCGCAGAAGAGCGTGGATATCGGGAAGGTGAAGCGCGTGATCGAAAAGCTGGATCCCATCGCCGGGATTCGCCGCCGCAATTTGGAGCAGGCAGTGGAAAATCCGGCGTTGGGAGGCAGAAATTTGCGAATTCATAGCTTTCTGATCGACGAGTACGGGAAGAAAGTCGTCAAGGATCTCTTCCGAAGGCATCCGCTGACGGAGCGGGACAACAATCCGGCGCTGAACTTCCGCAATGTATTTGCAGACACCTACGATATCCGCTCCGAGACAGAAGGATTTCTCTATCTGGATATCTTCGCGGAGAAGACCGGGGAGGAGATTGTCGTACTGAAACGAGTGTCTGATGGAAAGGAGTAAAGGAATCAAGGAGCTCCGGTTTGAAGGGCCGCAGTTGGGATTTGGCGAGAGATTGCCGGAGGCACAGCTGATAAAGAGAAAGGCAGGGATCAAGAGAGGCAGTAAGGATGAATCGGAGAGAATGCCGCAGGTGTTTGAAATTTGAGCAGCAGGAGACAGTCTCTCCGATTTTATGATGATGATGATCTTTAGAAAGCTTGATTTTCAGAGTGGAAAGCTTCCTTGCCGTTGACCCATACGGAGATCGGTTTTGCGTAGGCATCCATCGGATGTCTGTCCCAAATGACAAAATCCGCGTCTTTTCCGACCTCAATAGAGCCCACACGATCCGCAATTCCCAGAATTTCAGCAGGATATATGGTGACAGCCCTTAGTGCTTCCCCCTCGGGAAGTCCCGCTTTGCAGGAAAAGATAGCCCAGAGTATCAGTGAAGACTGAGGATGTACGGGATGATCCGTCATGATGGCGAATTTGATATCGGATTCAAAAAGTATCCTTGGAGTGTCGAAGGTCTTGTGACTTAGCTCTACTTTGGAATTAAAGCCGAACGTAGGTCCTAAAATGACCGGAAGTCCGCTGGCTTTGATCTGCGCGGGAATCAGATGCCCCTCGGTGCAGTGATCCAGGCTGGCTTTGAGATCGAACTCCCTGACGATTCGTATGGCAGTCAGAATATCATCAGAGCGATGGACATGAATTTTCAGAGGAACTTCTCTTTTGATGACGGGAATCATAGCCTCCAGAACAGCGTCGTACTTCGGAACGTCTTTATACTGGAGAGCCTCTTCTTTTCGTTTGCAGTAATCGATGGTTTCAGCAAGTGTTTTGCGAAGCAGACCGGCGATGGCCATGCGGGTTGCCGGCATTTTTCCACTGCTGCCGTAGAATCGCTTGGGATTCTCTCCGAAAGCGCATTTCATCGAGCTGTAAGGGCGAAGAATCATATCGTTGATGACCTTGCCGAAGGTTTTGATAACAGCCCATTGTCCGCCTATGACATTCGCGCTTCCGGGGCCGCTGGATACAGTGGTAACCCCACCCTGAAGAGCTTTTTTGAAAGCGATGTCCATGGGATTGATTCCGTCGATTGCGCGAAGATGCGGAGTTACGGGGTCTGTAGTTTCATTTCCGTCGGCTCCTTCGATACCGAGGTTCTCTTCCCACATTCCAAGATGGCTGTGGGCGTCGATCAGTCCGGGTGTGATATAGCATCCCGGAAAGCGCAGGGTTTCATCCTGCTCCGCTTCGCTGAAATCGACAAAAACCCGATCCTTGATCTGCAATGAGGTCTTTTTGAATTTTCCTTCTCGGGTACAAAAAACATTTGCTTCAACAAATTTCATATGGAATCCTCCGGTAATACTTTCAGTAAATAATCATATAAATTTTCGCCGAAAACTTTGCTGATCTCGGTGTGGCTGAGGTCTCTTTTTCTCAGTTCATCATAGAGTTTGGGGATATCCAGATATCCTGACAGGCAGTCAAAAGGTCTTCGGGGAAGAAGGCTGAGCTGATCTTGTGAAATATATTTCAAAATTTGGTCATTGAAATCAAGGCCCAGACCGACATGAGAAATACCGCCCAGGTGGGCGATATGGAGGATATGTTCTGCATAGCCGGAAATGTCTTCGGTGAGTCCTGTCCCGTCGCTGACTGTGAAATTCATCGCATTGACACCGAAGTATCCTCCTCTTTCGATCAGAGCGCAGATTTGTCTGTCACTGCTGTTGCGATCAGTGTCGTTGAGTGCGCGGGCATTTCCGTGGGATTGCATGGGGATCACCTTGGAGAAATCGAGCAAGTCCCAAAATCCCGCCTCATTCATATGGCTGGTGTCCGGATACATATGAAGACGGTGGATTTCGTCAAGAAGTTCATAGCCGAAGGTGTGAAGACCCAATTCATGTCCTTGGGGAGGAGTGACGAAGTTGCTGCCGTCTGCGGCGGCGTTTCTTCTCGCCCAGCAAATTCCGACTCCGGAAACCCCCAAGCGCCTAAAAGTCGACAGCAGGTCCAGATGGTTTGCTATGGGCTCTATTCCTTCAAAAGATATCAAAATCCCGATTTTTCCTTCCTGCCGGGCCTGTATCAGGCTATTTTTACTATTGACCAGCATAAAGTGAGAACGGCTTTCTTCGATTTCGCAGCGCAGGGCTTCCAGTTGACGAAGAGCCTCTCTGAGTCCGCTTTCAGGAAGAAAGTGGTTGTCCACATAGAGAGAGGATATGATGAGTCGGACATTTGAAGAGATCCAGTCGGAAAGATAGTCCTGCGTCAGGCAGTTCCTTCTTCCGTAGCTGCGCTGTCTGCAAAGATCATAGGCCAGATCCAGATGGGAATCCGCGATATAGAGATCGCCCGAGGGAAAAATATTATTCATGGACAGATCCTCCTTTTGTTTTTCTTTTCTTGTTTTCACGTTTTTCCAAAAGGTCGATCGTTTCAGTTTCCAAAGCTTTCAGCAGTTCAGTAGTCAGCAGATTGATCCAGAAGACCGAGCCGGTCAGGGAGTTCATCAGGTAGTCGGTTTTGGAAGGATAGTAGTGGGTGTCCTGCGCTTTTTTCTGCAGAGGAGAAGAAGGATAATCTGTGATGAGAACCAGTCGGGAAGAGGGATTTTCAAGTTCGGAGAAGGCATCAAAAATCGTTTTCGAATAGGGATAAAAATCGAAGACGATGAAGACGGTGTTCCCGCCGAGCAGGTTGACTTGATCTGACAACTCTCTTGTGTTCCAATCGGCGACATTCGAAAGCAGACCTATGCTGTGCAGGCGATAGGACAGGATCTGAGCCAGAAAAAACTGTTCTCTGCGGCCGACGATGAAGATAGAGTCTGCCCGGATGATTTTTTGGACCAGTGATTGGAAGGCGTTCTCATCAAATCCAAGAATATTGTCCTGGATATTTCCGACTTCTTCGTCGATCAGGTGATGGATCGAGGAAAAATATCTGGAATCCTGAAGTTTTTTGAGCCTTTGAGAGGGATATGAGTGCAGGATTTCCTCTTTTTGCAGTGTCTTTCGAAATTGACTGTAGCCCTCGAAGCCCATAGTTTTGGCAAAGCGGACAAGGGACATCTGAGAGATGGACAGTTCGCCTGCAGTCTCACCGATGGATTTTAGAGAAAAAAGTGTTGTGTTTTGCAGGACGTGCCGAGCAATGGTCTTTTCGGTATCTGTCATAGAGTCGTATTTGCCCTTTATTTTTTCCACAATAGTCATTTGCAGCCTCCTGTTTCTCTTTTTCTGAAAATCATGCTGAAGTTTCAGCGTTTTTTTGATTATCAGGGTATTTTTTGAAAAGAGAGATGACAGGCAACCTTGTGGTCTTCGTTGACGGCAGTGAGAGGCGGATTTTTTTCTTTGCAGATATCGGTCGAATGAGGACATCTCGTGTGAAAAGGGCATCCGCAAGGAATATTGCTCGGCGAAGGGATTTCTCCTTCCAGGATATTTTCATCCGCCGAGAAAGCCTTTCCGAATCTGGGGACAGCGGCCAGCAGGGCTTTTGTATAGGGGTGCCTCGGATCGGCAAAGAGCTCTTTGGATTGCGCTTCCTCGACGATAAAGCCGAGATACATCACGCATATTCGGTCACAAAAATTCTCTACGATCGTCAAATCATGCGAGATGAACAGATAAGAGAGCTGAAACTCCTTTTTCAAATGAATCATCAGATTCAAAATCTGAGACTGAATGGAGACATCTAAGGCGGCGGTAGGTTCATCGCATACGACGAACTGCGGGTTGACAGAGAGCGCTCGCGCGATGCCTATGCGCTGGCGCTGTCCCCCGGAAAACTGATGGGGATATTTTAGGAGGCAGTCTTCGCCCAGTCCGCATTTCTCAAGAATATTCCGTACGATATCCGTTCTTTTTGCCGGGGAAAGGGAAGTATCCAGCCTCAGTCCCTCTCCGACGATGTCTCCGATGGTCTTACGGGGATCGAGACAAGCGTAGGGATCTTGAAAAATGATCTGCATCTTCCGTCTCAGTTTCAGCATCTCGGATTTGGATATGAATTGTTTCCCTTCGACATCGAAGATGGTTCGGTCTTCGAAACAAACTCGGCCCGAGCTTGGAGACAAGAGGTTCAGGATGGTTTTTCCGGTCGTGGACTTTCCGCAGCCGGATTCACCCACCAATCCGACCGTTTCACCCTTATATACCGAAAAACTCACATTGTTTACGGCTCGGACGCAGATCGGTTTCTGAGAGAAGAGTCCTTTTTTCAAATGGAAGTGTTTGCTCAGGTTTTCCACGGATACTAATTTCTCGTACATAGGTTTTTCCTTTCATGCTCTCCAGCAGGAAACCCGATGCCCGTTGTGCGGGAAAGTTTCTGCGGGCTCTTTAGAAAAACAGATATCCATACATTGGCAGCAGCGGTCTGCAAAGCTACAGCCCCTGCCAAGATCGTAGAGACTCGGAACCCGACCCGGAATGAAGTGATAGCCTTTCTCTTGGGTATAATTGTCCGGGCGGGCTTCGATCAGGCCTTTCGTGTAGGGGTGTAGAGGATGGCTGAGGACATCTTCAGTTTTTCCGGCCTCAACGATCTTGCCGCAGTACATGACCGCGATGTCGTCGGAGATCTGTGATATAACGCCCAAATCATGGGTGATGAATAAAATTGACAGGGAGAGCTGTGCAACCAGCTGCTTCATCATTCTCAATATCTGTGCCTGAATTGTGACATCCAAGGCGGTGGTGGGCTCGTCCGCGATCAGCAGATCCGGATTGCAGCTGATCGCCATCGCAATCATGATGCGCTGTCTCATTCCTCCGGAAAGCTGATGGGGATAGCGGTAATATACTTTTTCGGGAGAAGGAATCTTGACCATGTCGAGCATCTGCAGCACCTGTTTCTTCTGTTCTTCTCCCTTCAGTCTCTGATGAATCCACAGTGCTTCTCCAATTTGGTCGCCGATGCGCAGCACAGGATTAAGGCTGGTCATCGGCTCCTGAAATATCATAGCGACTTTGTTTCCGCGGATGCGGTAGAGATCCTGCTCTTTCATTTCTCGTACGGAGTGTTTTTCGATGAAGATATCTCCCTCAGAGATCCAGCCGTTGGGTTTCGGTATCAGCCCCATGATGGATAAGCCGGTCAGACTTTTTCCGCTGCCGCTTTCACCTACCAGACCGAGGACTCTGCCTTTTTTGATTTCCAGGTCGATGCCCCGTACAGCTTCGACCGCTCCCAAGAGAGTGTTGAAACGGATATGTAAATTTTCTATTTTGATCAAAGGTTCTTCCATAAAGATCGCCTACACTTTCATTTTCGGATCGAGGGCATCCCGAAGTCCGTCGCCGAAAAAATTGATGGACAGAACGGTGAGGAGCACGAGCAGCCCTGGAGGCATCCATAACCACCACTGACTTTGGAGAGCACGCATGCTCTGTGCGGCGGAGAGCATATTGCCCCAGCTCGGCACTTCCGGTTTCACGCCCAGACCTAAAAAACTCAGAGAAGCTTCAGTTAAAATCCCGTTTGCGATCGCAAGTGTTGCATACACCGTGACGGGGGAGAGTACATTGGGGATGATATGGCTGATGATGATCTGCCGGTCGGTAAGCCCAAAAGCCCTTGCCGCTTCAATGAACTCGCGTTTTTTCAGCGCGAGAACCTCTGCCCGTACGATGCGTGCGACATGAGTCCAGTAAATGGCTGCGATTATGATGATGATATTCTTCATGCTCGGACCCATGAAAGAAGCCATGACGATCGCGACAATGAAAAAGGGGAAACACATAATGATGTCTGTGATTCGCATGATCAGTGCATCGATCTTTCCTCCGAAATATCCGGCCACGGATCCGGCAAGGGTGCCGATAATAATCTGACTGATGCTTGCAAGTACGCCGACGCATATCGACACTCTTCCGCCATAGATCAGTCTGGAAAGCACATCTCTGCCCAAATCGTCGGTGCCCAGAAGGTGTTTTGAAGAAGGCGGAGCTTCCATACCGTAAAGATCGATCTCATGATATTTGTAAGGCGCTATCAAAGGGGCAAAAATCGAAACCAGTATCAGAATCACAAGTACGACAATGCCGAAAAGCGCCAGTTTATTTTTCTTTAATTTTATCCAGGCCAGTCTTTTGAAAGACAGAGCTTTGCCGCTTTCCTTTTTCATAGTTTCTCACTCCTCTTCATAGCGGATGCGCGGGTCTGCGACGGCGTAACAAATGTCTGCGATGAGATTGCTCAGCAGGATGATCACCGCTATCATCAGCAGAACACCCATGATAAGAGGATAGTCTCTGCGAAGGATAGCGTCGTAATTCACTCTTCCTATTCCCGGCCAGACGAAGATGGTTTCAGTCAGGACGGCACCTGAAAAAATACTTGGGATAGACAGGGTGATGACTGTGATGATCGAAATGAGAGCATTTCGAAATCCGTGTTTCCGGATAACTGTCTTTTCTCGGACTCCTTTGGCTCGTGCGGTGCGAATATAATCCTGGTCGATCACGTCCATCATCGCGGAGCGTGTATATCGCATGAAAGTTGCCGTATTTACCAATGAGAGTACCACAGATGGAAGAATGAGATGTCTCACCCTGTCAGCTGCTCCCGCCCAGAAACCGAAATTTTGTCCTACAGTGAGCATTCCTGAAGTGGGGAACAGAGGAATATCATAGGCAAATATCTTGATGAGCAGAAGACCGAAGAAAAAAGAAGGAATGGAAATCCCCAGAAAGCAAAATATTGTCACCAAATAATCCAAGATTCCATTTCGATGTGTTGCGGAGTAAATGCCGGCCGGAATCGAGATCCCTATGCTCACGATCAGGGAAACGAGTCCCAGGAGAATCGTGTTGGGCAAATAATCCATGATCACCTGAGCGACAGGCTCACCAAAACGGATGGAATAACCCAGATTTCCACAGCACACATTTTTCAGCCATTTGAAATATTGGATACAGACGGGGTCGTAGTAGCCGATATCTCGAAGCATTTTCTCCCGGAGTTCCGGTGTGATATTCGGATTGAGGGATTGAATGAACGGATCTCCGGGAGCGCTATGGATGAAGAAAAAGACAACTAAGGTCACTCCGATTAAAATAAGCAGAGATTGTGAAATGCGTCTTATTAAAAACTTCCCCATAACGAGACCTCTCTTTTCAGTTTTCGATCACCCAGTTTTCGATATCGTAATAATCGACAAAGGTGACAGGTTTGTAATTCTTCAGTTTCGGGTTGTATGCTTTGATGATATTCGGAGCATACAAGAGAACAATCGGCGGATTTTCATTGAATCGCGCAGAAAACCGCTGATACAGCTCTGCACGCTTTGATTGCTCCATTTCATGAAGCGCTGTGCGCATCAGTTCATCCGATTCGGCATCCCGATAGGCGGGAATATTCCAAGCTGCAACACCTTTTTCATCGGAAGAGGCGTCGGTGCTCCAGTAAGGAATGGGATCCGGATCCAGGGAGAGAGAACTTCCCATCAAATACATCTCAAACTCGTGATTGGACATGGTTTCTTCAAGCAGAGTCGAAAACTCCATGACGAGAAGCTCGGTTTCAATTCCGATATCCGCGAGATATTTTTTGATGACGGTCGCATACTGTTCTCTGATTTTGTTTCCCAGCGGATATTTCAGAGACAGGGAGAGCTTCTGCCCTCTGCCGTCCTCGACAATACCGTCGCCATCCCTGTCTTCATAGCCGATTTGTTTAAGGAGGGCTTTGGCTTTTTCGGGGTCAAATTCGTACTTGTTGATGCCGTCTTTCGGATACTGCCAGGTATCCGGGAGCATCGGCGCGTTGATTATCGTTCCGTTTCCGCCCAAAAGCTGTTCAATGACGGTTTTTCGGTCGATTGCGTAAGTGATCGCCTGTCTGAGTTCTTTGGGCTCAAACACTTTTTCTCTCATATTGAAACCCATATACTGATAGGATTTTCCGGGAAAAGATACAACGGAGATTCCCGAGGACTCGAGCTCTTTGATATCGCTGGGTTTGAAGTTCGAGATATCTGCAATGTCGATTTCACCGTTTGTCAGAGCGGCAACCGCAGTGTCCTGATTTGTAATCTTAAAGACGAAAGAGGCTGTCTTGGGCTGTCCGTTGAAATATTCGTCGTTTCTCTTCAGCTCCACATACTGACCCGGCACATATTTTTCGAATTTGTAAGGGCCGGTTCCGATCGGCTGATTCATGAGATCTGTGGAGTTTTTCCAGTCTTTGACAGGAAGTTTCTCCCAGATATGTTTCGCTATAATTCCCACTTCGGTACCGACTCGAATTAAGGCGGGGGCGAATACTTCTTTGTATGTAAGACGGATAGTCTGTGCGTCGACGATCTCGACTCCGGATATCGTATCCGATTTTCCTTCCTTCACTTCTGCGGCGCCGACGATCATTTCCACACTGCCGTACAGAGGGCCGATATATTCGGGATCCGCCATTTTGTTCAGAGTAAAAGCGACGTCTTCCGAAGTAAAGGGTGTGCCGTCATGCCATTTGACGCCCTGTCTCAGATGAAAGGTGATGGTCTTGCTGTCTTCTGAGATGTCGTAAGATTCGGCCAGAGAGGGAATAATCTCCTTGTTCGAATCTAAAGCAAGCAAAGTCGAAAAGACGATGTTGTTGACCGCGATATCATAATCGCTGTCCGCGTAAATCGGGTTAAATACACCGGAGGGAGATACGAAGAGAGCCTGAACAATCTGGTCTTTATAGTTTCCCGAGGTCTCTTCGGCGGGCGGGTTGTCGGCAGGAGCAATATCCTGCTTTCCACAGGCATTCATGCTGATAATCAGTAAGGTCAGCAAAGCGAAAGCGATGAATCGTTTTTTCCGTCTCATAGTAATCCTCCTTTTGGTATGATGATAACCAATCTTGTAAAAATGTACTTTTTATAACATTCGATTTAATCGTATCATAGTGAATACTTCCTGTCAATAAAAATGTATTTTATTGGAATACAAATGTATTTGAAAAGATTACAAAAATTCAAGAAGAGGGGTTTGAAAACAGTTATCTATTGAAACAGTATAATACGAACTGCAGACGAGGATTTGAAAATCGATGGCGTTTTTTGCAAAAATCTGCAGCTTTTTTTCAAAATCTGCGTCTAATGAGTATAAGCAGGAAAAATCTTAGGCCGATGAGGCGGAAGGGAGGAGAGGCATGGATAAGGATGCGGAGCGAAGGCTCGTGGCGGGGTTGAAGAATCAGCAGGAGGGGGCCTATGAAGCGCTGCTCGATGTCTATGGAGACAGACTCTTCCGATTTTCTCTGCTGCTGATTCAGGATGAGAAGGAGGCGGAGGATATCCTGCAGGAGGCCTTGGTGCGGGTTGTCCGCAGTATCCGAGGATTCCGCGAAGAGAGCTCGCTTTATACCTGGCTCTGCAGCATCATCCGCAACCTCGTGCAGGATGTGCGCCGAAAGAAGGGGCAGGCCGCCTCTGAGGAGCTGAGGGAGGCTGCCTCGAACGAGCAGGATGTGGAAGAAGAGGTGCTGAGAAAAATCAGAAGAGAGGCGCTTCGGGCGGAGCTGAAAGAGCTTTCGCCTCCATACAGGGAGGTTCTCGTGCTCTTTTACTATGAGGGATTTTCGATACGGGAGACGGCGCAGCTGCTTTCGGAGAAGGAGAGTACGATCAGAAGCAGGCTGACGAGAGCCCGTACTCAGCTGCGGGACAGGCTGGCGGAAAGGAGGGAGATAAAAGATGAGAGGATCCGATGAGAGAGTCAGGAAGGAAGAGGGGCTCATTTTTGGGCTGCTGGAGGAAGAAGTCGGAGGGAAGAGACTCTCGGGCATACAGAGAGAACATCTGATCCGGGCAATGCGGCAGGAAAAGAAGGCCCGCACTCTCGGAAGCAGGATCGCGGACTTCCTTGAATATGAGGTGGAATGGGATCTTGGGAAGATTTTCCGCAAAAAGAGCAAAGACAGGGTGATCACGATGCGCTCCATCGGTGCCGCGGTCTGCATTTTGCTGATTCTGATCTCTTTTCCCTATCCGCTGCTGTATACGAAGGAAGACAGAATTGTGACGGTCAAAGGTGCACAGATGATATGCAGAGGAGGAAGATGAGATGAAGATACGCTTTAAGGTCAAACACCTGCTAATTTTCCTGATGGCGACCGGAGTTCTGTTTTTCCTGCTGATTCCCCATCTGCTTCTGCATATGGGGGATCGTCTTGAGAAGGGATACCGCTATGAGAAGGCGGCCTCTCTCTACAGTGCAGGACTCCATGTTTTCCCGCCGCCCTACCGGGAGAAGTTTCGTCTGCTTCGAGCGAAGAGCATTCTTCGGAGGAGTGAGCGGGTGACGATTTTTCGTTCCGGAGGCTGGGCAGGCTCGGGGGCTCCTCCCTCCGCGGAGGATCTCAGAGGGGCGAAGAGAGATCTGGAGGAGATTTTGGAAAGCGGCAGCAAGAAGAGGAGAGCGGAGGTCTACAGGGATCTTCTGGACTGCTGTATGGCGATGGGAGAGACGAAGGAGCTCAAGGAGCGCATTCTCTGGGGAGTGCAGACGGGGGAAGCGGAGTTGGAGTACAGTTCGGATCTCTACGCCGCTTATATCGATCTGGCGAACCGAAAGACGGAGCAGGTCTATGAGCGGCTGCGAAAACATGCGGACAGTCCTTATCGGGAGAGCAGATATATCTACCTGATGCGTCTGCTGGGTCGCTATGATGATGAGGGGATCGCTGAAAACCTCGATCCGATTCAGGAAGAGAGGATCTTCGGAGGGAGCGGTACTCTGTCTGTTTTGACAGACCCGGATGAGGATTTCATCCGGGGCGGGCAGTACCGGCTTTCGGGAAAGCTGCTCTGCGAAGGGGAGCCGATTCCCTTTGTTCCGGTCATCGCGACCCGGGATCTCAATTCTGTCCGCTCGGGAGGAGAGTATTTTCCGCTGGCGATCACGGGGGAAGACGGAAGCTTCGTCACTCTGCCGATTCAGGGAGGAAGCTACGATCTTGCCGTGCAGATTCCCGCTTTCCTGCTCTATGACAAAATATATCTCTCGGAGGCCGGAAGAGATTTTCTCTTTGTCGACGGGGATGAAGAGATCTCCTTTGATTTTGCGAAGACTTTTGAAGTGGAGCTGGCATCTCCGGCGGGAGGCATCGTCCCGGATGAAAAAACGCCCTTCACTCTGCGTTGGAACGCAGTCCCGGGCGCAAGGGAATATCGGATCGAGATAGGAACGGTGTATTCCGGCAAAGGAGAGGATATGGTGACTCATATCACAGAGATCGGCGGGATGGAAGCTCCTGAAGAGAGAAGCGGCGGCAGGCTCGAGTTCACAAGCTCCGTCGCCGAGGTCAACAGGGAGGTGAAGATGAGGAGCTGGAGCAAAGAAGGTCCCGCTCCGACCAATATTCTCGGTGCGGTCATCGGAGGCGGCCGGCAGATTTTCGATGTCAAGGCGCTGGATGAGAGAGGAAGGCTGATCGCTTCGAGCCGCCCTCTTCTCTCCGAAATTGAAAAATTTCCTGCGATTTCTTATACCGGGCGGCTCAGTGAGGGCGAAAAGTATTTTGCGCAGAGAGAGTATAAAAAAGGCATCGATTACTATGAGGCTCTGCTGAGGGAAGAGCCGGAGAACGAAAAGGCGCTGCGCTATCTGATCGCCTGCTACGGCAGGGATGAGATGCGGAATGAGGAGATGAGAAATGAGGAGAGGTCTCTCGAATACGAGCCTTTTGAAGATCCGAAGAGGGCCTATGAGTTGATTTTGCGCTATTATGAGCTGACAGGCGACGAGAGCGAAGTCGTCGATATGCTTGGAAATGTCTCTTTGCCGGCGGAACATCGAAAGGAAGCGGATACCTTGCTTTCAGGTTTCCGTGATCCCAAGATTCGGGAGGAGATCCTTTGGCTGCGCGGGCGTATCGCGGAGACGGCGGGCGATCTTGAGGCGGCTTACCGTATCTACGCCGCAAAGCAGGACGGGAGCCTCGATGAGGAACTGGCTTATTATGAGATCTATTTCGGTGAGACGGAGAAGGCGAAAAGGCGGATCGAGACCTCGGAGAGACTGTTTCTGCATAGAACGGCGGCGCAGGAGTGGGCGGGAGCCATCGGCAGCCTCGGTCAGGCGAAGGACGCAGAGGCAAAACGGAAGGTACAGGAGCTGATCGGAGAGTATCTAAGGAAAGGCCGCTCCCTTGCACTTGCCAAAGCTGCAAAGTCGCTCAGGGAGGAACTCAGGGATCCGGAACTGCGCTATTTTATGGAGGTGTTGAGCCGGGAATGGGATGTGGATTTTTGGATAGAACGGGAAAAGGGGGAGGAGGTGAGATCGGATTGGGAATAGCTTTTGTCCGCAGTTTATAGTATAATGAGGGCAAGAACCGCAAACTGCGAGAGGGAAGTGAAGTCTTGGAACAATATACCTGTTTGCCGCTGCTCTACGATCAGTTGATGGAAGATGTGGATCATTCTGCCTGGTGTGCCTATCTGCTTGCCCTGATATCGAAGGACGGGAGGCAAAGGGAAGTGAAAAACATTCTGGAGCTGGGCTGCGGCAGTGGAAACATCACGAGGGAGCTGCTTGCGGAAGGCTATGAGGTCGTCGGCATCGACAGCTCTTTTGAGATGCTTGAGATCGCAAGGAAGAAGACGGAAATTTACGGGGAAAAGATCATCCTGTTGGAGCAGGATATCCGAGAGATGGACTTCGATATCTATGAGATCGACTGTGTACTCGCCGTGAACGATACCTTCAACTACATTCTCGAGGAAGAGGAACTGCTTTTGATTTTTTCCTTTATCTTTGAGCGCCTTCGGAACGGGGGGATCTTCCTTTTTGATGTCAGCAGCCCTTTCAAACTCTCGCAGATCCTCGGAAACAACACCTTCGGAGAGAGTTTTGAGGACAGCTGCTATCTCTGGGAAAATTTTTATGAGGAAGAGGAGGCTCTGCTGACGATGGAGCTCAACCTCTTCCTGAAGACGGAGAGCGGAGTTTACGAGAGGAGCAAAGAGACCCATTTTCAGCGGGCGCATCCGCCGGAAAAGCTGAAGGAGATGCTGGAAAAGGCCGGATTTTCAAAACTGAGGATCTACGCGGACTTCTCAGAGGAAGAAAAGGACTGCGGGGAGCTGGGAGAGGCGGAAAGGATATTTTTCTGCTGCGTCAAGCGGCGATGAGATGAGAGACGGGTATTCGTCCAAGGAGGAAGAAGAGTTTGAGTTATTTGCTTAGAGGAGCGTCGGCAGACGGGTCGATCCGTATCTTTGCCGCGGACAGCACACAACTTGTTGAAAAAGCGAGGCGCACCCACGGGAGTTCGCCGACGGCGACCGCGGCGCTGGGCCGCTCTCTGACGGCGTCGGCCATTCTCGGCGTCATGATGAAGGGAGAAAAGGACAAGCTTACTTTTATGATCAAAGGAGGAGGACCGATTGGAAATATCGTCTGCGTCGCCGATTCCGGGGGGATCGTCAAGGGATATGTCTCGAATCCTTCGGCGGAGGCGCCGCCGAAATATCCGGGAAAGCTGGATGTCGGAGCGGCGGTCGGGCGAGAAGGCAGTCTGACGATCATCCGAGATTTGGGGCTCAAAGAGCCTTACAGCGGCAGCAGTCCTCTCGTTAACGGCGAGATCGCCGAGGATCTGACCGCCTTTTTGGCGATTTCGGAGCAGCAGCCCTCGGCAGTCGCTCTCGGTGTACTCGTCGATAGGGACTGTTTCGTGCGAGCCGCCGGAGGTTTTATCGTCCAGTTGATGCCGGATGCGGCGGAGGAGTCGGTCGGTCTTTTGGAGCGAAATCTCGGAGAGATCTCGTCGATCTCGCATCAGATAGAACGGGGGAAGAAGCCGGAGGATATCATCTCCCTCGTTTTGAAGGGTCTGCAGCCGAAGATCTACGGAAGAACAAAGATAGATTTTCTCTGCGACTGCTCCAAGGAGCGTATTGAGCAGGTCTTTATCTCTCTGGGAAGGGAAGAGCTTCATGACATGATCGAAAAGGACGGCAAGGCGGAAGTGGTCTGTCATTTCTGTAATACCCGCCATCTGTTTACCAGGGAGGAACTTGAGAAAATCGGAGCAAGGCTATGAAGATGAATTTCGGTTTGGATTTAGTACAGAGCCAAAAATTAAATCTGACCAAGGAATTGAAGCAGTCTCTTGAGATCCTGCAGATGCACCGCTTTGAACTGGAGAGTCTCATCAATGAGGAGCTGAATGAGAATCCGACCCTTGAAGCGGAAAAAAAGGATGAGATCGACTGGGAAAAATATCTGAGAGATCTCAGCGAAAACAGTTATCGGACGGCGAGGTCCTACTATGAGTCCGCGGATGATGATTTTGTGAGCAATCCTGAGAACTATATCGCTGAAAAGGAAAACCTCTACGATCATCTCAAAAATCAGCTTCATTTGCTGGATCTGAGCAGGGATGTGCAAAAAGCGGCATTTTACATCATCCGAACCCTCGACAAGGATGGATATTTTCGGGAAGAGGTGGAAAGTGCGGCGCGAAATGCGAATACGAGTGTAGAGATCTTCGGCAAAGCGCTGAGCGCCGTCCAATCTCTCGAACCTGCGGGTATCGGAGCGAGGAGTGTCGAGGAATGTCTCCTGATACAGCTGAGTGAACAGAGCTGCGTCGATCAGACGCTTCGCCGCATGATCAAGGAGGATCTCGCCTTGCTCGCCGCGAAAAGATACGAGCTGCTCTGCAGGAAATACGAGGTGGATGAGGAGCGCATGAAGATGTATATGCGGGAGATTCGTTCTCTGAATCCTCGTCCTGCCGCTTCTCTTTCGGAGGATGAAAATGCCTATGTGTTGCCGGATGTTTTCGTGGAAAAAGACGAGAGAGATCTGACGGTGCGTCTGAACAACGACTGTGTGCCGAAGCTGAAGATCGACGCTTTTTACAAGAAGCTGCTGCAGGAAAGTGAAGTGAAGGAAGCGAGAGACTATATAAAAGAGCGTCTCAATCGAAGTTTGTTTTTGATTCGCAGCGTCGAGCAGAGGAAAAACACGATCTTGAGAGTGGCAGAGGAAATCGTCGAGATGCAGAGAGATTTTTTGTTGCTTGGCAAGGGGCATCTGAAATCTATGGTTCTTCGGGATATAGCGGAAAAGACGGGATTTCACGAGTCGACGATCTCCCGCGCCGTCAACGGAAAGTACATGCTGACGCCGATGGGACTTTTTGAGTTTCGTTTTTTCTTTACTTCCGGAGTGAGCGGAGGTGACGGAGAGATGGTCTCCAACAGGAATATCAAGGAGCGTATCCGCGCTCTGATCGAAGAGGAGGATAAGAAGCGTCCGCTCAGCGATCAGAAGATCTGTAATATCCTATGCTCTGAAGGGATCAATATCTCACGGAGAACGGTCGCGAAGTATCGGGAAGAAGAGGGGATTCTTTCCTCCTCCGGTCGGAGAGAGATATAGATTTTCGTCAGATTGGCGATTTTATGACATAAAAATTTTTTTACTTCATTGACTTGTCGGGTATATCTGTGATAAAATTTGGACTGTGTTAATTATTATTACTATTAGGTTTAGGAGGCGTTTGCTGTGAAGAGAGGAATCGTGAAGTGGTTTAATGCAGAAAAGGGATTCGGATTTATTTCCGTAGAAGGCGAAAAAGATGTGTTCGTGCATTTTTCGGCCATTCAGTCGGAAGGATACCGAACTCTGGACGAAGGTCAGGAAGTAGAGTTTGAGATCGTTGACGGAGAAAAAGGTCCTCAAGCAGCGAATGTTGTCCGTGCTTAATACATATTGTTGTAAAATGATGTAAAAAGCGATATCTTCGTTCTGAAAACCAAAGATCAACGGTGAAAAGCCCGGCGTCTTCCTCAGGGGAAGATCGGGCTTTTCATTTTGATACTAAAACCTCATTGAAGTGCCACCGCAAACATTATATTAAAACGACAAATCAGGCGTTTTTTCAGATGACAAATCAGACAGGTAATAGTATGAAATCGTATTCCCGAAAAATTGCAGCGCCGATCCGCTGAACATTCAAATGCTGCAGGCAAGGAGATATGCGGATCGTGATCGAAGGTGGTTTGGGCGACCTTGTTATTTTGAGGAAACCAGCTCCTCGATCAGGTTGCTGTAGATCCGAGAGGAGCGTTCTTTCCAATTCTCACAGATCAGGCGTGCGGTCTTCGCTGTCGGAACTTTGAGGTTCATTTCGATATAAGGCTTTGCATCTTTGTCAAGTATCTGCAGGCGCACTTCGTAATCGCCGCCGTTTTCGGTGACAGAAGTGAAGATCTCCCGTTCTCTGGCGATGCGATCTCGATTATCCCGAATATAGTCTTTGATCTTTGCAACTGACGAAGAGGGCATTTTCGAGGCGAAGCAGTCCAGGGTCACCGCGCCCTTTTTGGAGAGACTGAAGCGATTTTCGATCCCGCCGATATACCCGGCCTCCTGCAAGTCATGGAAATACTGTTGCAGAGAAAAGTAATCGAGAAGATCGTTCTCAAGCAGGATATCGGTGATCTGAGCGTTGGTGAGAGGGAGCTGCATCTCCTGCAGAATATAAAGGATATAGAGTTTACTGACAGCCGGTTCATCAAAAGAATATGTCATGAGGGTTGCCTCCTTGTCATAATGTCGATGTGAGAGTGCGGAGGGCTTCGTGTGATTTTGCAATCGTATGGATCTTGCATATCCGGTCCGCACCCCGGAAATTAAGATAAGTATACCATGTTTTTGAAATGAGCGGATAAGAATTTGTTTTTCGATCTGCGGTATTTCTGTTTCAAAAACAGGCGGATTGTTGTATAATAGGGAATAAATTTCGATAGACGGGGGATGATAATGAAGAGTCTCAAGCATCAAAGAAACATATGGAATTCAAAGAAACCGGCATTATCGCCATCGCAGATTATCGTACTGGGGTTTCTGACTTTGATTTTTGTCGGAGCTCTCCTGCTCAGCCTTCCGGTTGCGTCTGTACAGGGAGAGGCGACGGATTTTCTCGATGCAGTTTTCACTTCGACCTCGGCCGTCTGTGTTACAGGTCTGGTCGTTCGAGATACGGGGACTTACTGGTCTTGTTTCGGAAAGACGGTCATCATCCTGCTGATACAGGTCGGAGGGCTCGGCTTCATGTCTCTGGCAACCGTCGGCGCGATCCTGATGGGTAAGAAGATCAGCTTCAGAGAGAGGATGTTGATTCAGGAATCTCTGAATCAAAACCGAACGGAAGGGATCGTAAGGCTTAGCCGGAATATCTTTTTGGGAACCTTGTTGATCGAGGCGATAGGGGCTCTGCTTCTCAGTTTGGTCTTTGTACCGGATTTCGGTCTTAAAAAAGGGATCGCCTATGGAATTTTTCACTCGATATCCGCCTTTTGCAATGCAGGATTCGACCTGATGGGAAACTACGGTTCGATGATGCGGTATGTATCGAACCCTCTGCTCAATTTCACGCTGATAGGTCTGATCATAGCGGGAGGCCTCGGTTTTGCGGTGATTTTTGAGCTGATACGCAAGGAGAGGTTTCGAAAGCTCAGCCTCCACTCGGTGATTGTTCTGACGATGACGGCTGCGCTGATCCTGATTCCCTATATTCTCTTTTTCATTATGGAGCACGACAATCCGGAGACGGTCGGATCGATGAATTTCATGGAAAAGTCGGTCGCGATCCTCTTTCAAACGGTCTCTCCGAGGACTGCGGGTTTTAACACTCTGCCTCTGGAAAGCCTTCGGGACGGGTCGAAATTTTTGACAGTCCTGCTGATGTTTGTCGGAGGTTCTCCCGCATCGACGGCAGGAGGAGTCAAGACGGTGACTCTTGCCGTTCTGCTGCTGGCAGTTGGAGGACTGATTACAGGGAAGAAGGAACTCGAGGTTCGAAAAAGGCGCATCTCTCATGAGACGATCAACAAGTCTCTGACGGTCGTCGTACTCGGTATGACATTTCTGCTGACCGGTACGATGCTGCTTTCGATGACGGAGATCCGGCAGGATTTTCTTTCTTTGCTCTTTGAAGCGGGATCCGCGGCGGCGACGGTCGGACTGACTTTAGGTGTCACGCCGACGCTTTCTTCCGCCGGAAAACTGATCGTCATATTTCTGATGTTCAGCGGCAGAGTCGGTGCGCTGACGATCCTTCTCGCTCCTTCAGGAAGAGAAAAACCGCAGCGGTATCGATTTGCTGAGGAAAAGGTCATCGTCGGATAGGAGGGAAGTATGGAGACAAAGAATTATGTAGTTATGGGCTGCGGAAGATTCGGTCTGGCAATCGCGAAAACTCTGTTTGAGCTTGGACATGAGGTGCTGGCCATTGATGTTAAAGAAGAGCTTGTCCAGTCCGTTATCGATCAGGTCACCCATGCGGTGCAGGCGGACTGTACCGATGAATATACACTGAAATCACTGGGTATCGGGAATTTCGACGTCGCTGTCGTCTGTATCGGGGAGGATTTTGAAGCGTCCATCATGGCGACGATCTTGGTTAAAGAGATGGGTATCCCCTATGTGCTTTGCAAAGCCTCGGATGAGCGGCAGGCAAAGGTCCTCTACAAGATCGGAGCGGATCGCGTCGTTTTTCCTGAAAGAGATATGGGCGTACACACGGCGCACCGGCTGACGTCGAAGAATATTCTGGAGTATATTGCTCTGGACTCACAGCATTCGGTAGCGGAGGTCGAACTTCCGGAGTCTTGGAGCGGCAAGAATCTTCAGCAGCTCAATCTTCGGATGGATTACGGGGTCAATGTTATCGCTCTCAGGCGAGGCAACCGGATGCAGATCGCCCTCGATCCGAAGGAAGTCTTCCAGAGCCAGGATATTCTGGTATTGATCGGCAGGATCGAAAATATCGAAAGAATAGAACATTTAGAGGAAGAATAGAAGATGCAGAAGATTGAATCCCTACAAAACCCCCGTCTGCGAGAGGCAAGATCCCTTCAAACGAGAAAAGGGAGACGGAAAGCGGGAAAATTTCTCGTGGAAGGACTGCGGAACGTCGAATCCGCAGTCGAGAAGGACTATCCGATCGAGACGCTCTTTGTCCGGGAGGATATACTCTCGCTTTTGGAGAGCAGGGAATGGTTTTCCCGGTACTGCAGCAGGAGCGTACGATTGCCTTTGAGAGCTTTTGAGGAGATCTCGGACACCGTAAGCTCTCAGGGGCTTATCGCGGTCTGTCCGATGCGGAAAGAGAATTTCCGAGAATCCGAAGGAGACCTGGTTTTGATCCTTGATCGGATTCAGGATCCCGGTAATCTCGGGACCTTGATCCGTACAGCTGACAGTGCGGGGATTTTGGAAGTATACTGTACAAGAGGAACGGCGGATGTCTATTCGCCGAAGGTCGTTCGTTCGGCAATGGGTTCGATCTTTTCCATGAGCTTTCATGAGATGGAGAGCCTCGATCCTTTGAAGGAGAAAGGATACCATATTCTGGCTTCGGATCTTGACGCCCGGCGGAACTACGATCAGATGATGTATCGCGGTAAGACGGCTCTGATTCTCGGCAATGAAGCGAACGGCGTCTCGGAAGACCTGCTTTGTCAGGCGGATGAGAGGGTTAAGATACCGATTTACGGACAGGCGGAGTCGCTGAATGTCTCTGTTGCCGGCGCGATATTGATGTACAAGCTGCGGGAACTGTCTAAACTGCAAATATCATGAAGGAGAGTGAGATTGTGAGAGAAAAGTTGGAACAACTTAGAAAAGAAGCGATAGACGCCCTCGGTCAGGTGCTGGAGGCTGACAGGCTGGAAGAACTCAGACTGCGTTACATGGGAAAAAAAGGGGAGTTGACGACGATCCTCAAGAGTATGGGCAAACTTTCCGCAGAGGAAAAGCCAATTATGGGAAAGATAGCCAATGAGGTGAGGGAAGAGATCGAAAAGCTGCTCGAAGAGAAAAAGAACCAGCTGAAAAAGCAGCTTATGGATATCAAATTACAAAGTGAAGGCATTGATGTCACAGTGCCGGTCAAGGCGAAGTTTGTAGGCAAGGCGCATCCGATCAGTGCCGTTGCAGCCGAGATGGAAAAGATCTTTCTGTCGATGGGCTTTTCCGTCGTCGAGGGCCCGGAAGTCGACACCGTTGAAAACAACTTCGATGCGCTCAATGCTCCTCCTTTCCATCCTTCCAGAGATATGTCGGACACCTTCTACATCACGGACAGTCTTCTGCTCCGTACCCAGACCTCTCCGGTGCAGGTGCGCACGATGCGAGCGACGAAGCCTCCGATCCGGGTGATCTCTCCGGGAAGATGCTTCCGATGCGATACGCCGGATGCGACGCATTCCCCGATGTTTTATCAGCTGGAAGGGCTGGTTGTCGGAGAAAACATTACATTTGCAAACCTGAAATCCACTCTGGAGGAATTCGTCAGAAGGCTTTTCGGTCCGCAGACGAAGACGAAGTTCCGCCCTCACAACTTCCCTTTCACGGAGCCGAGTGCCGAGATGGACATCAGCTGCTTCAAATGCGGAGGAGCGGGCTGTCCGACCTGTAAAGGTGAGGGCTGGATGGAGATTTTGGGATCCGGGATGGTGCATCCGAATGTACTTAGAAACTGCGGGATAGACCCTGAAAAATACACCGGCTTTGCTTTCGGAATGGGGATCGACCGAATTACGATGGCCAAGTACGAGATCGATGATATTCGTTATCTTTACGAGAATGATATGCGATTTTTGGAGCAGTTTTAGACAGAGGGGGGAAGAAGAATGAATACACCGCTGAAATGGCTTAGAGATTATGTGGATATCGACGCGGATATCAGAGAATTCACAGAAAAGATGACAATGAGCGGAACGAAGGTCGAAGGCTACGAAGAAGTCGGCGGAGGCATTGAGAAGGTCGTCATCGGGAAGATTCTTGAGATTGAAAAGCATCCCGACGCCGACAAGCTTGTCGTGACGCAGATGGATGTGGGAGATAAGAAGGTGCAGATCGTTACCGGAGCGAACAATGTATCGGTCGGAGACATCGTGCCGGTCGCTCTTGACGGAGCCCTGTTGCCCGGAGGAGTGCAGATCAAAACCGGAAGGCTTCGGGGAGTGACTTCGGAGGGAATGCTCTGCTCGGCGAAAGAACTGGGCGTTGATGAGAAGTATATCGCAGAGGAGTCTAAAAATGGGATCTGGCTGCTGAGAGGAGAAGGATATGTCCTCGGACAGGATGTTCGCGAGGCCCTGCAGCTGAGGGATTATATCGTTGAGTTTGAGCTGACTTCCAATCGGCCGGACTGCCAGTCGATGATCGGGCTGGCCTATGAGGCTGCGGCGACTCTCGATACCAAGGTTAAGCTGCCTCCCTCCGACTATCGTGAGACAGAGGAGGAGATCGGCTGGAGTATTCGGGTCGAAGAGGAAGAGCTCTGTCCGAGGTATGCCCTCAAAGAGATCAAAAATGTCAAGATTGGGCCCTCTCCCTATGAGATTCAGAGAAGACTGATCGAGGCGGGCGTTCGTCCGATCAACAATATCGTCGATATCACGAACTTCGTCATGCTGGAATACGGACAGCCGATGCACGCCTTTGATGCGGACAGGCTGAAGACGAGAGAAATTCTCGTACGCAAGGCGAAGGAGGGAGAGAGTTTTGTCACTTTGGACGGCGAAAAGAGAACTCTCGACGAGACGATACTGATGATCACGGACGGCGGAGAGCCTGTAGCCATCGCGGGCGTCATGGGAGGACAAAATTCGGAAGTGACGGAAGATACGATCCATGTTTTGCTGGAAAGTGCGAACTTTGAATCGGACGGAATCAGGCGCAGCTCGAAAAAACTCGGACTTCGCACTGAGGCCTCGGCAAGATTCGAAAAGGGGATCGACCTCATGCGTGTCGAGCAGGCATTGGACAGAGCCTGCCATCTGATCGAATCCTTCGGCTGCGGAGAAGCGCTCAGGGGACGAGCGGATACGCTTCGCGCTCCGATTGAAAAAAAGACTGTCAGCACGAGCATTGAGAAGATCAACCGCCTGATCGGAGAGGAACTCTCTGCCGACACGATCCTCCGCCTGCTGGAGCGTCTGAGCTTCGAGTGCAGGGTCGAGGGCGATCTGCTGACAGTGACTTTGACGACTTTCCGTCAGGATATCGATATGGGTGCGGATATCGCTGAAGAAGTGGCAAGACTCTACGGATACAATAATATTCGATCCGCCGAGATCTACGGGGAGATGACGGTCGGACTCAAGACGCCTGCCCGGGAGATCGAAGATATCATCAAATATGCGCTGATGGCCAACGGGCTCACCGAGATCAAGACCTATTCCTTCATCAGTCCCAAAAGCCTCGAAAAGGTGGGAGCGGATCTTGAGAAAGCCGTCAGGATCATCAATCCTCTCGGCGAAGAGACTTCGGTGATGCGTACGAGCCTGCTCCCTGCGATGCTTGGAACCATGGGTCTCAACCTCTCCCGAAAAGTCGAGTTTTTCGCGGGATTTGAGCTTGGAAACATCTTTTTTACCGCAGAGGGCGAGCCCCTGCAAAAGAGAGATATCGTCGCCGGAGTTTACGGGAAAGATGAAGATTTCTTTACGATGAAGTCCCGACTCGAAGGAGTGCTTGCGATGTCGGGAATCAGTGGTCATGCCTATATCCCAAGCGCAGAAAACCCCTTCTATCATCCGAAGCGATGTGCGGCTGTCGAAATCAAAGGCGAAATCATAGGCTATATCGGAGAAGTGCATCCCGCGATTGCAGAGAGCTTTGAAATCAAGAAGAGAGTCTATATCTTCCAGCTTGATTTTGACAAAATCGCGGAAAAGAGAGCGTACTCGCATCTTTATCGTCCCGTGGCGAAATTCCCGGCGATCAAGAGGGATATCGCCCTTGTCGTCAGCGACGAGATCTTTGTGCGCGATATTGCGACCATCATCATGGGCGAGGGAAGCGAATGGATCGAAAAGGTCGAGCTTTTCGACATCTATCGGGGAGCGCAGGTGCCGGAAGGCAAAAAATCCGTCGCCTACTCGATTGTCTATCGAGCGGCGGACCGCACGCTCAAGGACGAAGAAGTCAATCTCGTACAGGAAAAAGTGCTCCGGGCGCTCCGGGCGCAACTGGATGTGAAGATAAGAGAGATCTAATACTAAAACCTTATCGAGTCGACGCCATCGGAAACCATATCCATATTAAAATGGAAAATGAGGCGTTTTGTCAGATGATAATTCGGACAGGTAATAGCATAAGACGGAAAAAATCTTGGATCGAAAATAGATTTTTATACTGATACCGAATCAAAATGCCCTCCGATAAAATATACCCTTGACCTGTCATCCGAAATTTCATTGAAAGCAGGTCGGAATATTGGATGGCATTTCGAACAGAGTGTAGTATTAACAGCAATCAAAAAATAAAAATGGCTGAATCTCAACGCTGTATTTGTTGAGTTCAGCCATTTTTTATTTTTTAAGGCCTTCGAGTCGGCGCCTTCGATCATTCGATGGTCGTGATCGGAGTGTATACTCTTGCGGCAAGCTCCGCGTCCAGCATGAACATTCCGTTGGGGTTGCCGTCGATCAGCTTCATCTTTTCAAGCAGAGCGGTTGCATTTTCTTCTTCTTCGATCTGCTCATCAATGAACCATTTCAGCAGACTCTCCGCCTGATAGTCCTTGTTCTCTCGGGCGATATCCATCAGATTGACGATGGAAGCGGTCACCATCTGCTCGTGTTTGAGGAACTGCTCAAAGACTTCGATATCATTTTTGAAATCATCGGCTTCCATCTTGAAGTCCGCAAGTTTTACTTCCGCGCCGAGACGATAGAGATGATTGAAGAAGAGGTAGGCGTGATCTCTCTCCTCAAGGGCTTGGATGTGGAAGAAATTTGCGAATCCGTCGAGGCTTCTGCCTTTGAAATAAGCCTCCATCGCGATGTATACGAACTCTGAAGCGAACTCTTTCGTAATCTGTTCATTGATCCCCTGAATTAGTTTTTCGCTGATCATAATTTTTTCCTCCTTAAGATAAAAAACAATAATTTTGACAATATATTCACTTGTAGCGGATGATTTATTCATACCCTGAAAACGACTTTACTATCATTTGAGGATGAAAATATTGTCCTCTATTTTATTTTGCAAAAATGTGGTACAATTTTAGAGAGATTAAAATGAAGAGAATGAGGACGGAAAAGGAGAGGATGCGGATGATTTTGTCGGGCAGGGAAATTGAACGGCGAATGGGCCGGGAGATCATCATCGAGCCTTTTGACAGAAAGAGGATCAATCCCAACAGCTACAATCTGAGACTGCATGACGAGCTGATCGTCTATGATGAAAAAGTTCTCGATATGAAAAGACCGAACGCGACAAAGAAGATCAGGATCCCGGAGGAAGGTCTCCTGCTCCAGCCGAACAAGCTCTATCTTGGAAGGACTTTGGAATATACAAAGACCGAAAAGGTCGTGCCGATGCTTGAAGGGCGTTCGTCCATCGGACGCCTCGGCCTCTCGATCCATGTGACCGCGGGGTTCGGGGATGTGGGTTTTGCGGGGTATTGGACGCTGGAAATCTACTGTATCCAGCCCGTACGCATCTATCCCGGCGTCGAGATCTGTCAGATCTACTACCATGAGATACAGGGCGAGTACGATGCCTATAAAAGCGGAAAATATCAGAACAATACGGATATACAGCCAAGCCTGCTGTACAAGGATTTTGAATAAGGGTGGACAGGATGAAGGAATTGAATAAAGAAGATATCATAAAGGCCGTTCAGGGAAAAAATGATTTTCCGCAGTATTCTCCACGGATCTCTTCCGTGGAAGTGGACAGCCGCAGGATCTCTGAAGGCGCGCTGTATATTGCCTTGAAGGGAGAAAAGGCGGACGGCCACGATTTTATCGGGGAGGCGATAAAAAAGGGAGCCCGTCTCGTCTTTTCCCGAGACAGCTCCGTGAAGGGGAGGGAGATCATCTGTGTGGAAGACACACAGAGAGCCCTCGGAGATCTTGCGAAATTTTATCTGCGCAGTCTGAATGCCAGGCGCTTTGCCGTCACCGGAAGCAGCGGAAAGACGACGACCAAGGATATGATCTACTATGTGTTGGACGAAGGTTTCAGAGCGCATCGAAGTCTCGGGAATCACAACAACGAGATCGGTCTGCCGCTGACGATTCTTCAGATGGATCCCGAGACCGAGGCGGCAATTTTCGAGATGGGAATGTATGATCTCGGGGAGATCGACTATCTTGCCGAGATCGTTCGTCCTCAGGTTGCCGTGATCACGAACATCGGAAGCTGCCATATCGAGCGTCTGCTGACGCGGGACAATATCATGAAGGCGAAGATGGAGATCGCCGGATATCTGCAGGAGGGGGATCTGCTGATTCTCAATGGAGACGATGAGTATTTGGGCAGGCTGCGGAATGCAAAGACTCCCTATGACAAGATCTTTTGCGGTCTGTCGAAGGGGAATGACCTTATCGCTCGCGATATCGAGACGAGAGAAGGCAGATCCTTCTTTTGTCTTGCAGATAAGAGCGGACGATTTTCCTTCGACGAGGACATACGAATCGAACTTCCGGCGGCGGGAGTCCACAACATTCAAAATGCACTCTGTGCCATCGCCTGCGGTCTTGTCGGCGGGATGAGCCTTGAGGCGGCCGCAAGAGGCTTGCTGAAGTTTCAGCCTTCGGATCTCCGGATGCAGATCAGGGAGCAAAACGGAATACGCCTGATCAATGACGCCTATAATGCGAATCCGGAGTCGATGATGGCGGTTATCCGCTCGATGGAGGCTTACGGGAAAGGCAGAAAGATCGGCGTCCTCGGAGATATGCTGGAACTGGGAGAGATCTCAAAGGACGCTCATGAGGCGGTCGGAAGAGAGGCGGCAAAACATTTTGAATGTCTCTGCCTGATCGGCAGGGAGATGGAATACGCTTTTTCGACGCTCAGAGCGGAGGGCGTCGCGGAAGAAAGACTCGCGTATTTCGAGGATAAGGAAAAAGCTGCGGAGTATCTCAAATTGCTGATGAAGCCCGGAGATACACTTTTGCTGAAAGCCTCCCGCGGAATGCGGCTGGAGGAGATCGCCGAGGTATTGTTTCCGGCTTAGATCGGCAGGCGAATATTTTGCATGGATCTTTTCTCTAAAAGATCGCGCGGAGGTTTCTTTCTTATGAAAAAGATCGCAGCAGGCGCGTTTTATACAAAGGAATCAGGAAGATATCGGGGGAGGATATCCCTCAAAGAAACAGGAGGAATTTTTGTTGAAAGATTTTTATATTGCATCATCAGCGGCCTTTATACTCTCTTTGACCATTGCTTTCGTCATCGGGCCGAGGATGCTTCCTTTTTTGAGAAGACTGAAACAGACTGTCCGTGAAGACGGTCCGGCGTCTCACCTTGGAAAAAACGGAACCCCGACGATGGGGGGGCTGATCTTCATTTTGTCGATTTTGGCGGCGACGGCCCTGATCGGCTTTGCGAAGGGGAGGCAGAAGGAGTTTGTCTTTCCTTTGTTGTTCATGCTCTTATTCGGCGTCGTCGGATTTCTTGACGACTATATCAAAGTCGTTCTCAAGCGTTCTTTGGGTCTTCGTGCGTATCAGAAGATCGTTCTTCAGCTTGTTTTTGCCGTCGGACTTGCTCTGTATCAGCAGCAGACTTCGGTGATGGGAACCGCGCTTCGGATTCCTTTTCTTCCGGATCGGCCGCTTGAGCTGGGTGCGATCTATCTGCCTTTTACCGTGTTCACCATCATCGCGATTGTCAACAGCGTCAATTTGACGGATGGGCTTGACGGGCTTGCGGGCGGCGTCACTTTCTGGACGTCGATGTTTTTTCTCTTTGCGGCGCTTTCTCTGGGCTATGGAAATATGGCTGTCTTTTTGGCGGCGGTTGCCGGAGGCTGCATCGGATTTCTGCGCGTCAACCGTTACCCTGCGAAGGTCTTTATGGGAGACGTTGGTTCGATGGCTTTGGGGGGTGCGGTCGCTGCCGCTGCAATCGTCATGAATCTCAGTCTTTTTGTGCCGATCGTCGGCTTTATCTATTTTGCGGAGAGTCTCTCGGTCATCATTCAGGTGTTTTCATTCAAGACCTTCGGAAAGAGAGTGTTCAAAATGTCTCCCATCCATCATCATTTCGAACTTTTCGGCTGGAAAGAGACGAAAGTGGTCAATAGTTTCTACATCGTTACCTTTGTATTATGCATTGCCGGAATGATCGGCCTGTAAGGAGAATGCAGATGGCAAAAAAAGTTTTGATAGCAGGACTTGGAAAGTCGGGAATATCGGCAGTTGCTTTCTTCTTGAGGCAAGGAGCGAAGGTGGAGGCCTTTGACGGGAAGATGGCCTCGGATCAGAAGCTGATGAAGCGTTTTCCGGAGGCGGTTTTCCATTTTCAGAAAAATCCGACAGGAGAGGAAGAAGCGGATCTCGTTGTGATATCCCCCGGAATTCCGCCGGATCTTCCCTTTGTCCGCAGGTTTTCTGCAAGGGGCCTTGAAGTGACCGGCGATATCGAGATCGCGTACCGAAATTCTTCTTCCAGCGCTGTAGCGATTACGGGAACGAACGGGAAGACGACTTCGACGACCTTGACCGGAGAAATCTTTCGGGATTTCTTTTCAAAGGTTTTTGTTGCGGGAAATATCGGCAATCCGATTCTTGACGAACTGCCGAATTTTGATGAGGAGACCTATGTTGTCACGGAGCTCTCGAGTTTCCAGCTGGAATCGGTAAAGACCTATCGTCCCCATATCGCTGCTATTCTCAATATTACGGAAGATCATCTCAACCGACATAAGACGATGGAAAATTATATTGCGGCGAAATTCCGCATTTTTGAAAATCAGAAAGCAGGTGATTTTCTCGTGCTGAACGCGGATGACGAGATCCTTGCCTCTCAGAAGCTGAAGGCGCTTTCGCAGATCGTGTTTTTCAGCAGGAAGAAAGAGCTTGAAAGAGGAGTCTTCGTCTCGGAGGGAAAGATCCTCTCGACCCTCAGCGGTGAGAGGGAAGAGATCATGAAGCTGGAGGAGATTCTGCTGCCGGGCAGTCATAATCTTGAGAATATATTGGCCTGCACGGCGATTTCCCTGCTTGCGGGAGTCGATGCCCGGACCGTTCAAAAGAGAGTCTCTACCTTTCGCGGTGTCGAGCACCGCATCGAATGGGTGAGGGAAGTGGAAGGGGTCGGATACTGGAACGACTCGAAAGCGACCAATCCCGACTCCGCCATAAAAGCCGTTGAAGCCTTTGAACAGCCCATCGTACTCATTGCAGGAGGCATGGACAAAAAATCCGATTTCACACAGTGGATTGAAGCCTGTAAGGGAAAGGTGAAAAAGATGATTTTGTTTGGAGAGACCAAAGGGATCATCGCCTCCCGAGCGGAGCAACTCGGTTTTTTCGAGGTGAAGATTACAGAGAATCTGAAAGAGGCTGTGCAGTCGGCGCAGGAAGAAGCGAAGAGCGGAGATGCTGTAATTCTCTCTCCCGCCTGTGCAAGCTGGGATATGTATCCAAATTTCGAGGCGAGAGGAGAAGAGTTTAAGGAGCTCGTCCGAAATTTGCAGTTTTAGGAGAGAGATGATGGTGAAGGAAAAAAAAGTACAGAGCACAGGTCGAAAGACCGGCTCGATGAAACAAAGATCAATGGATCTGATGATATTCTATCTTGTTCTGATTCTCGTCGGCATAGGGTTGATGATGGTTTTTTCCGCAAGTTATGTGCAGGCGGAGATACGCTATGGAGACAGCTTGCACTTTCTCAAGAAGAATCTGTTTTTTTCGATTGCCGGATTTTTTTTGATGTATGGGATATCAAAAGTCAATTACAAGGTGTATAAGAAACTTGCTCTGCCGCTGATGATTATCAATGTGATTTTGCTTATCTATACCCTGACCAATGATCCGATCAAGGGTTCAAGGCGCTGGATAAGGCTTCCCGGATTCACGCTGCAGACGTCGGAGTTCACGAAGTATTCCTGCATCATTATGACGGCAACCGTGCTCAGTCGTTTCAAAAACAACCTCGGACATCTTCGCGCTTTTGGAGAGCCCCTGTTCTATGTGGCTGTCTCTTTGGGGCTTATCATGCAGCAGCGGGATCTCTCGACGAGTATGACGATCTTTGTCGTTTTTATCGGGATGCTTTTCGTTTCGGGAATGCCTCTGCTCAACGTGCTTTTTTCACTGCTTGTTGTCGCCGCTCCGGGATTTGCTTATATGGCTTCCACCTCGGAAAATTCAGCATATCAGATGGGAAGGATTCAGTCGTATATCAACTCGTTCTCGGACTACATGCAGGGAGGGCATCAGGTCATTCAATCTCTCTACGCGCTGGCGTCCGGCGGGATACGCGGACTCGGCCTTGGGAGGAGCCGGCAGAAGTTTTTTTACCTGCCGGAGCCTCAAAACGATTTCATCTTTGCTATCATCGGCGAGGAGTTGGGCTATATCGGCGTGGTCATTATCCTTTTGCTGTTTGCATTTTTGATTGGAAAGTGTATGTCTCTGGTACTCAAGGCTCCGGATATGTTCGGTTCGATGCTCGTCGCGGGCGTCGGCCTTCAAGTGGGCATACAGATACTCTTCAATGTCGGTGTCGTCACCGGACTTCTTCCCAATACGGGGATTGCGCTTCCCTTTATCAGCTATGGAGGGACTTCGCTTCTGGTATCAATGGCGGCGATGGGTATCGTGCTTAATGTATCCCGCTACAGGAAGAGATGACGAAGGAGAAAAATTCAATGAAACTGATCATAACAGGAGGAGGCACCGGCGGGCATATCTATCCGGCGCTTTCGATAGCCGACGCTTTTCGGAGAAAGTATCCGGAGGCGGAGATTCTTTATATAGGCACGGAAAAGGGAATGGAGCAGGCGATTGTTCCCGCCTATGGATACCGTTTCAGAAGTATCGAAGTTCAGGGACTCAAAAGGAGCTTCACTGCAGAAAATCTCCTTCGTGGGTACAGGGCTCTGCGTGCTCTGGCCCGTGTGCGTTCGATACTCAAGGAGGAAAAGCCCGATCTCGTCATCGGTACCGGCGGATATGTGTCGGGACCTGTCGTTTTGTCGGCGGCAATGATGAAGATACCCACAGCTGTTCATGAACAAAATGTCTTCCCCGGGATGACGAACCGCTTTCTCTCGAGGTGGACGGATTTTGTTTTTCTCGGGTTTGAAAAGGCACGATCGAGATTCGACAAGGCGAGGAAGATCATATTTTGCGGAAATCCGATCCGTACAGAGAGGTTTGCAGTTACAAAGGAGGAGGCGCGCAGAAAACTTGGGATTCCCGAGGATATGACGATGGTGTTTTCAGTAGGCGGCAGCGGAGGATCCTCCGCCCTGAACCGTGCGGTGACGGAGGCACTGCCTTGGCTCGTTTCGAAAAATATCGCTCTTTACCATGTCAGCGGAAAGCTTCACTACACTGCCATGATGGAGAATCTTCGCGAGATTCGGCGCGGAGCATACCATCAAATAGCCGCCTATTTTGATGATATCGCGCCCTATATGTCGGCGGCGGACGTCATCATAGCAAGTGCGGGAGCGATCTCTCTTGCGGAGATCAATTATCTCGGCAAGGCCTCCATCATCATTCCGAAGGCATATACGGCGGAAAACCATCAGGAGTACAATGCGAAGATGATAGAAGATATGGGAGCGGGATACTGTATTTTGGAAAAAGCGTTGACCGGAGAAACTCTGAAAGATAAGATGAAGGCGATCTTAAACGACGCGGATCTGCGGAAAAGCATGGAGAAAAAGAGCAAAGAGCTTTCGGAAGAGGATCCCGGCGAGATCGTCGTGGATTTTCTGTCTGCTTCTTTAGGCCTGAAAGGCGGAGCGGAGAGGGATGCGCATGAGAATTAAAAGCAAAAGAAAGTTTTTTCTGTTCATCCTCCTTCTGGTGCTGACGTTGGCAGCGGCATATCTGTTTTTGCCTTCTTTTCACTATTCGAAGACCGTCATACTCGGAGAAACCTCTCTGAACACCGATCAACTTCTTGAGATGGCTAATACGGAAATGAAGAAAAATATCTTTTTGATAGATATCAGACGAGCGGAAGAAAACATATCGAAGAGTCCTTTCGTCAAAGAGATTCGTGTAGCGAGAAGGTTTCCGACGACCCTTGTATTTTCGGTTTTGGATCGTTTGGAAATCGGGGCGGTCTCCTTCGACGGAGGCTTTGCCGTCATTGATGACGAGGGAGTTGTCATGAAGATCGTGCAGAATCAGCCGGAGGTAAAAAAGCCGATTATCGTCGGAATGCAGACCAGGATGATCAAGCTGGGAGAGAGAATTCCGGTGGAAGACGAGCAGCAGTTCAGCCTTGTGATGGGGCTGATTTCGGGAGCGCAGAATGCGAAACTGATGGATATCATTTCCGATGTTCAGATGAGTGATATGGAGGACGTCCGTATGACGACGATCAACGGGATCACAGTGTTGCTGGGTCATGGCCGGGATCTAAGCTATAAAATGCTGGCGCTGCATGAGATCCTGCTTGATCTACATTCAAAAAATATCCATCACGGGATTATTGATATGCGATATGACAGTTATCCGGTATACAGGGAAGGGTAGAAAGATGCGGACCATGGGAAAACAAAAACAGCGTTTCGTGATTTTTTTCAGCAGTCTCATCATCGGAGTTCTGCTTTCTATGCAGCTGCGGATCATGAATGATATGACAGGAGGGCTTGGATCCTCACAGGAATCAAAACAGCTGCAGAGTGAATACAGGGAGCTTCAGGAGAGCAGGGTTCAGCTGGAGCAGGAACTTTCCGAACTGGAGACGAAGCTCAGCGATATTAAAAACTCCGAACTCAAAGAGAACTTGATCGAAGAGGAACTGAAAAAAGATATAGAGAAATATGACTTGCTTGCGGGGTATAAAGAAGCGAAAGGTCCGGGCATTCTTGTGCGTTTTCAGGAGGCCGAAGCGCAGGGTCAGGAAAGTCTGCTCAAGTACAACTATGAATTTCTGCTGTCGATCATCAACAAACTCAATGCTTCAGGGGCGGAAGGCATAGCGATCAACGCGGAGAGATATGTTGCAATGACGGATATCAAATTGGTGGCGGATCAGCTGAGAGTCAATGGAAATCCTGTCTTTCCTCCTTTCGAGATTCGCGCAATCGGCAATCCGGACACTCTGGAGGCCGCTTTGAACCTGCGGTATGGCGTACTTTGGGATCTTCGCAATCGTTTCAAGATCAATGCCAATATCGAAAAGAGAGAAGAGATCATCCTGCCGAGATATACGAAACCCATGAATTTCAGATATTCCAAGACGATTGAGGAGAATGAATAGGCAGGAGGAGCATATCGAAGATGACAGCAAAAAAACCTAAAATCAATATGATTCTGCTGTTGACTTTTTTGATGGGGATTGTGATCGCCCTGCAGATCAGAACAGTGAGTAAGAGCGGCGGGATCATCAAGTTCAAGTCGATCAACGAACTTAAAAAACAGGTCGAACTGGAACGGGAAGCGAACGAGAATCTCTCACAGCTTCTTCACGAGAAGAGGACTGAACTGTACCATTACACAGAGGAACTTGAAAACACCGGGTCGATCTTGGAACTGATGGAGCAGGAGAAAAAAAAGCGCATGATGATCTGCGGTGTGACGCCGCTGCGCGGAGAAGGCGTCGTCCTCAGAGTCAGCGACTCTGAGGACGAACTCAAGGAAGGAGAGAATCCTAACGATAAGATCGTTCATGACCAGGACGTCCTGCATATTCTCAATGACCTGAAGATCATCGGTGCGGAGGCTCTTTCCATCAACGGCCAGAGAATCGCTTCTCTCTCGGAGATCAAATGCGCCGGGCCGACGATCACGATCAATGAGAAGACTTACGGTCAGCCGTTCATGATCTATGCGATCGGCCCCAAGGAGGATCTCATGGATGCAATTGTCGACCCTGAGTCCTACACTTATTTGCTTCGCACGGTTTACGGACTCGAGATCGAAGCTTCGGCTCATGAGGATCTTTATGTGCCCGGCTATGGGAAATATATTGAACTTAAATACATGAAGGAGGCATTATAGATGATCTGGGCAATTCTCGGATTGGCGCTCGGCGTGGTCTTCGGATATTTTCTTCCGTTCAGCTACCCGGACAACTACTCTCTCTATGTTTCGGTCGCGATCCTTGCGGCGATGGATTCTGTCTTCGGAGCGGTGCGTTCTTCGATGGAAGGATCTTTTGAAAACAAGATGTTTCTGAGCGGATTTTTCTTAAATGCGATTCTGGCCGGATTTCTGGCTTATCTGGGAGATCGTCTCGGCGTTCCTTTTTATTATGCTCCCATCATCGTCTTTGGTGGGAGGATGTTCCAAAACTTTGCCTCGATTCGAAGATTGGCTCTGAAGAAATATTTTGGAAAGAAATTACAGTGAAATGAAAATTTCTTCGTTTGCGATTTCATTTTTTGGGTATTTTAGTTCTCAGTAGTTATTCTGGAGTTGTTTTGTGGATCAGTTTGAGACTTTCGGCAAAAAAATACGGTTTTCTTTTGAGTTTTGTTTGAAACAGTGGACGATATCTATTATAATAGGTCTATATGAAGTTTTGCCGAAGATGGAAAATGGAGGTAGGGATGATGCTTCAATTTGATATAAAGCCAAACGGAAGTAACGAAGTGATTAAGGTGATGGGCGTCGGCGGCGGAGGTGGAAATGCCGTCAACCGCATGATCCATGTCGGCATTGCCGGAGTGGAGTACATTGTTGCGAATACAGATCTTCAGGCCCTCAATGCATCGGAGGCGGAAACGAAGATTCAGCTCGGAGCGAAACTGACGAGAGGGCTCGGTTCAGGGGCGAATCCTGAAATCGGACAGAAGGCTGCGGAGGAGAGCATTGATGAAGTCAAGCGCTGTCTCGAAGGGACGGATATGCTTTTCATCACTGCAGGTATGGGAAAAGGAACCGGAACCGGAGCGGCTCCGATTATCGCAAGAGCGTCAAAAGAAATGGGGATTCTGACGGTCGGCATCGTTACGAAGCCTTTTGACTTTGAAGGTCCGGTGAAAATCAAAAAAGCGGAGAAAGGGATTGAGGAACTTCGCAAATATGTCGATACGATCATCATCATTCCCAATGACAAAATCATTGAGAACGCTTCGAAAGATATGACGATGGATGAATCTTTTGAACTGGCGGATGAAGTTCTTAAAGAAGGCGTCAAGGGGATCGCCGACGTCATTAAGGCGCCCGGTCTTCTCAATGTGGACTTTGCGGATATTCGAACTGTTCTGCAGGACAACGGAGAGGCTCATATGGGCGTCGGAAGAGCGAAGGGAGAAAACCGTGCTCTCGACGCCGCAAAGGCTGCGATCAACAGTCCGATGCTCGATACGACGATCCGTGGAGCAAAGTCGGTTCTCATCAATGTTGCCGGCGTGAAAAACGACATCAAGATGCAGGAATTTCGGGCGGCTGCGGAATATATCCGTCAGGAGCTCGATCAGGAAGAGGCGGAGATCATTCTGGGCGTCATCTTTAATGAAGATTTGGGAGAACATATCAGTATCACGGTCATTGCAACGAATTTCAGTTCGAATATACCGAGTTTTGACTTCCCGGAAGATGAGTTTTCCATACCTGAGGAATCCTCGGAAGAGGCGAGATCCTCCGATGAACCGAGAGATCTTCCGATCTGGCTTGTGCGGCCGAGCAAAAAATAAAGACAGATAGTGCGTAGCCTGCCGGATCGCTGGGAGGCTATTCTTTTTATTGAGGAAATTCAGGGAGGAAAAAATGCGCTGTCCTTACTGTGGACAAGATACATTGAAGGTCGTGGATTCGAGACCCGTCGAAGAAGGCAATTCGATTCGAAGGAGGAGAGAGTGTGAAAACTGCAGAAAGCGGTTTACGACCTATGAGAAAATAGAGCAAATAAATCTGATTGTCGTAAAAAAGGACAATACGAGGGAGTTTTTCGACAGGGAAAAACTGCTCAAAGGGATCGTCCGTTCCTGCGAAAAAAGACCGATCTCGATCCAGACGATGGAGGAGATCGTCTCTGAGATCGAGAGGGAATTGACCAATCGTATGCAACAAGAGATTGCCAGCGCCGAGATCGGAGAGCTCGTCATGGAAAAACTCAAGGAGATCGATGAGGTCAGCTATGTGAGGTTTGCCTCTGTTTATCGTCAGTTCAAAGACGTCAACAGTTTTTTTGATGAATTGAAGAAGATAATAAAAGATAAAGAAAACTGATTTTTCTCATTTCGTGTTTCCCGGAGAAAGGAGTTTTTTCATGAGTCTGAAAGTCTTGATCGTCGACGACGAGGAAAATATCGTGGAACTGCTGAGATTCAATATGGAGCAGAACGGTTACCGGGTGGAGTTTGCCTATGACGGAGAGGAGGCTCTGCACAAGGCTTCCGCTTTTCGACCGGAACTGATCCTTTTGGACGTCATGCTTCCGAAGATGGACGGCGTCGAAGTCTGCCGCAGGATTCGTCAGGATGAACGGCTCAAAGAAGCGGCGATTATCATGCTGACTGCAAAAAATGTAGAAAGCGACAAGATCATCGGTCTTGAAGCGGGAGCCGACGACTATATCACAAAACCCTTTTCCGTCAATGAGCTCATTGCGAGGATAAAGGCCGTCAATCGAAGAGTCCGTCATCAGCCTTTCGAAAATGAAAAATTGATTTATGAAGATTTGGAGATTGATCTTGCCAATTATCTTGCTTCAAAGAACGGGAGCGATTTGGATCTGACGCTGAAAGAGTTTGAACTTTTGAAACTCCTTGTTCTCAATCGAGGCAAAGTCATGAATCGAAATGAGCTTCTGGATCGGATCTGGGGATATGAGTACTTCGGAGATCCCCGTACGGTCGATGTGCACATCCGCCATCTGCGAAAGAAGATCGAAGATGACGCAAAGCAGCCCCAGTATATCCACACGGTAAGAGGTGTGGGTTATCGTCTGAACTGAGGGAGGAGAAGAAAAATGCCGATCCTTCCGTCAAACGCCGCTCTTATCCTCATCCTCTGTCTTTTTATCGTTAATATCCTCCTGCTGAGATATATCCTCGTCATCAAAAGAGTGATCCGAAAGCTTGCCAGAGTCTATGATTCGGTGGCGAGCGGACAGTATGACGGCGAGTTCGATGAGATTATGACGGGAGATATCGGGAAGGCGGAGCAGAGCTTTCGCCTGATGATGCTGAAGACGAAGGAGAATATCGAAGAACTCAAAGATAAGAACCTGAAACTCCATGCGATTCTCAAGTCGATCTCAAACGGCGTCATCGTCATGGATTCCAAGCAAAATATCATTCTGATCAATAAGGCGGCAAGGGATATCCTGCATTGTTCGGAGGATGTCGAAGGAAGGCCGCTGCCTTTTCATGTTCGAGGCCAAAAGCTCCGAAATACGATACTGGATATGGTGTACAGGCAGGAAGAAAAAGCGATCCAGATCGAGATGGACTCCGTATACTACAAAATCAAGGTCGACCCGGTTCGCCTTGACGAAGAATCCGGACTTGTCATAGGGAATATCATCAATATGGAGGATGTGACGGGAAGAGTGAGGCTTGAGCATATCCGCACGGACTTCGTCACCAATGTCACGCATGAGCTCAAGACGCCTCTGACTTCGATCAGCGGATTTGTAGAGACTTTGAGAGGCAATGACGATATCCCTGCAGAGAGAAGGATGCGCTTTTTGGATATCATCGAAGCGGAGTCGGATCGTCTCAAGCGATTGATCGATGACATTCTTACACTTTCCGCAATCGAGACTTCCAACGACTATCTTCGCGAAGAATGGTTTTCTCCGGGGGATCTCATCACAGACTGTGTCAGGCTGTTTGAACATACTGCGGAATCGAGAAAAGTCTCGATTGAGGTGCGGATCCCTTACACTCTTCCGAAGATAAGATCCAATCCGGATCTTGTCAAGCAGCTGCTGATCAATCTCATAGACAATGCGGTCAAATATTCCGGAGAAGAGGGCCGGGTGATCCTTCGCGCGAAGATTTCGGGTGGAGATCTTCATATCGAGGTCGAGGACAACGGGATCGGGATGAGCAAGGAGGAACTGCCGAGAATATTTGAACGCTTTTACAGAGTCGATAAGGCAAGAAGCAGGAAAGAAAGAGGCACGGGACTGGGACTTGCGATTGTGAAGCACAGTCTGATTCGTCTCGGAGGAAGCATAGAGGTGGAGTCGGAGCTGGGAAAAGGGAGCTGTTTTCAGGTATATCTCCCGCAGAGTATAGATTGAGCGATCCTTTAGGACTTGCGAGGAAGGGATTGTATTCGAACTGAAAAAAAGAGGTATTGCTGAATAAAATGGAGTTAAATGCAGTAGAATTTAAAAATAAAATCGTCTGTGTTCAGTCGGGATCCATCGCCGAAGAACTGGAGATCGAACCCGGAGATCTTCTCCTTTCCGTCAATGGTCAGAAAATAGAGGACGTCATCGAGTACAATTATCTGATGGCCGATCATTATGTCGAGGTCGAGATCGAAAAGAAGGATAAAGAGGTGATCCTCTTTGAGATCGACAAGGAGATCGACGAGGATATCGGGATCGAATTTCAAAATCCCATCATTGATTCCGTGCGTTCCTGCCGCAACAAATGTATCTTCTGTTTTATCGATCAGCTGCCGACAGGGATGAGGAAGACGCTCTATTTCAAAGACGACGATTCAAGACTCTCCTTTCTCCAGGGCAATTTCATCACGATGACGAATATGGGAGATCGGGAGATCCAAAAGATGATCGACTACCGCATCAGTCCGGTCAATATTTCTGTTCATACGACCAATCCTCAGCTTCGGGTCAGGATGCTCGGCAACCGTTTTGCCGGGGATATCCTCGGCAAGATTCGCAGGCTCAGTGCGGCAAAGATCCATATGAACGCACAGATCGTCCTCGTCCCCAAAGTCAACGACAAAGAGGAGCTGGAGAGGACTCTTCGAGATCTGGCGCGGGAGTATCCTTCAATGAATTCTGCGGCCGTCGTGCCGATCGGCGTCACGAAGTACCGGGAAGGCCTTTTTCCGGTGGAGATCTTCGACCGGCAAGGCGCCGCGTCCGTCATAAGCCAGGTGCACCTTCTTCAGGAAGAGTTTCTCGAAACGCTCGGCAGCCGCTTTGTCTTTCTTTCGGATGAATTTTATGTGACGGCAAATCTTCCAAGACCCTCCGAAGAGGCTTATGAAGGATATATTCAGCTGGAGAACGGCGTCGGTCTCATGACGAAGATGGAGAAGGAGTTTCACTCGGCTCTGGCGAAGATGAGAGGCAGGGAGACTGTTTCGAGAGAGCTGTCGATTGCGACCGGGGCCTCCGCTTTTCATTTCATCCAAAATCTTGCGGACATCCTCATGAAAAGATTTAACGGATTGAAAATAAGGGTATATCTTATAGAAAATGAGTTTTTCGGACGGACGATTACAGTGTCGGGCCTTTTGACAGCCGGAGATATCCTCCGGCAGCTCAGAGAGCGGGAAATCGGAGAGGAGCTTCTCCTTTCGCGAAGCATGATGAAGGCGGATGAAGATATTTTTCTGGACAATATGAGTCTGCGGGAGTTCGAGCAAAATCTCGGGCGCAGAGTGCGGATCGTCGAATCCGACGGAGAGGCGTTTATCCGAAGCGTCATAGGAAAAGACCTGCCGGAGAATAAAGCCGGCAAGAGGAAAAAGCTGCAGTAAGGAGATGACTATATGAAACCGATTGTTGCAATCGTCGGCAGACCGAATGTAGGAAAGTCGATGCTGTTTAACAGAATTGCCGGAGAGCGCATCTCCATCGTTGAGGATACGCCGGGTGTTACTCGCGACCGGATCTACGCGGAAGCGGAGTGGGTCGGCAAGAATTTTACGATCATTGACACGGGAGGAATTGAGCCGAAATCAGAGGAACTGATTCCCAAAAAAATGAGAGAACAGGCTCAGCTTGCGATGGAGACCGCAGACGTCATCCTCTTTATCGTTGACGGGAAAGCCGGGCTGACTCCGGCAGACAGGGATGTGGCTCTTCTGCTGATGAAGACGAGGAAACCCGTCATCCTTGTCGTCAACAAAGTGGATAATCGAAGTTTACCGGATGATTTTTACGATTTTTATGAATTGGGATTCGGAGAGCCGATGCCCGTATCCTCATCAATCGGTTTGGGTACCGGCGATCTGCTTGACGAAGTGGTCAAGAGTTTTCCTCAGGAGGCGGAGACGGAAAAAGACGAGGACGTCATTAAAGTCGCAATCGTAGGGAAGCCGAACGCCGGAAAGTCTTCGATCCTCAATAAGCTGATCGGTGAAGAGAGAGTCATTGTCAGTCCGATTGCCGGAACGACGAGAGACGCGATTGACAGCTATATCGAGCTGGAGGGAAGAAAGTATCTCTTTATCGATACGGCAGGAATCCGAAAGAAGAGCAAGATTTATGAGAATGTGGAGAAATATTCGGTGATCCGCTCCTATACGGCGGTGGAGAGGGCGGACGTCGTTCTGATTGTCATTGACGCTTTTGAAGGAATCAGTGAACAGGACAGCAAGATTGCCGGACTCGCTCACGATGCGGGAAAAGCTTCCGTCATTCTTGTCAACAAATGGGATCTGATCGAGAAGGACAATCATACGATGAAAGAATATACGGCAAAGGTCCGTGAGGAGCTTCCTTTCATGCCCTATTCTCCGCTTCTCTTTGTCTCTGCGGAGACTTCCCAGAGACTTCACAAGATCAAAGCGAGCATAGATGCGGTCTACGACGAGGCTGGAAAACGCGTCGCTACGGGGGTGCTCAACGATGTCATCGGAGAAGCGGTGCTGATGAATCAGCCGCCTTCGGACAAGGGAAAGAGGCTGAAGATCTACTACGGCACACAGGTAGGCGTCAAGCCGCCAACTTTCGCGCTCTTTGTCAATGAAAAAAAACTTTTTCACTTTTCTTATCAGCGTTATATTGAAAATCAGCTCAGGGAAAACTTCGGTTTTGAAGGAACACCGATCAAGATCTATATTCGGGAAAAAGAGAGAAAGTGACGGAGGCATCTATGGAACTCAATACGACCCATCTCATACTGACGGCGGCCGCGGGTTATCTGCTCGGCAATATCTCGCCGGCCTATCTCATCGGGAAAAAATTTGCAAATATCGATATCCGAAAGCACGGATCCGGCAATGCGGGAACGACCAATTCACTGAGGCTTCTCGGCAAAAAGAAAGCGGCGGCCGTACTGCTGATCGATGCGCTCAAGGGAGTCGCGGCAGCTCAGCTCGGTTTTCGGCTCGGCGGAGAGAGACTGGCTCTCGTCGGTGCGCTGGCAGTCATCATCGGACATGTCTTTCCGATATTTTTGAATTTTCAAGGGGGAAAGGGAGTCGCGACGACTCTCGGATCGTTGCTGAGCATCTTTCCGACTTATGGAAGCATCGCTCTGCTGACAGGTCTCGTCCTCATCCTCCGCACGAGGATCGTCTCCCTCGGCTCGATGGTCGGAGTCGTCAGCATGGCGCTGATCGTTTTTTTCAGCGGGGCGGATCGGTTCAGTCTGACGATTGTGAGTTTTATCGCTCTTTTTGTTCTTTTCACCCACCGCGAAAATATCTCGCGCCTCATCAAGGGGACAGAAAGAAAGCTCGGTGAAAAATAAAAATCCGTTTCGAAAGGAGAAGGGCAGATGAAAAAAATATGTGTGCTGGGAGCGGGAAGCTGGGGAACCGCTCTGGCAAAAGTGATTGCGGACAACGGACACAGACCCGGTCTCTGGATGAGGGATGAGCGTCAGGCAAATGAGATAAAAAAAACTCGGTACAACGAAAAATATCTCAAGAATATCAAGCTTCCTGAGACCCTCCGTATCGAGAACGATATCGGACAGGCCGTTTCGGGTGCGGAGGCGGTGGTGCTTGCAGTCTCTTCTCAGTCAACGAGACAGGTGCTGATGGCTCTCAGAGGAAAGATCGATGAAAAAGTCCTGCTGATCAATGTTTCCAAAGGGCTGGAAAGAGAAACGAACAAACGGATTTCCGAGATCTGTGCGGAGATCTTTCCGAACAATCCGTTTGCGGTGCTTTCCGGTCCTTCTCATGCGGAAGAGGTGGCGGTTGCCATGCCGACGACCCTCGTTTCCGCATCGGCGGAGATTGCTGTCGCGCAGAAGGTTCAGGATTTGTTCAGCAATCACTATTTCAGGGTGTATACAAATCCGGATGTTCTCGGCGTCGAGCTGGCGGGAGCACTCAAAAATATCATCGCTTTCGGCGTCGGAGTGATCGACGGGCTCGGTTACGGAGATAATACAAAGGCGGCGATCATGACGAGAGGACTTGTGGAGATGACGCGGCTGGGAACGAGGATGGGTGCCCAGGTACAGACTTTTGCAGGCCTTGCGGGAGTCGGCGATCTCATCGTCACCTGTACTTCGATGCACTCCCGCAATCGGAGAGCCGGTATGCTCGTCGGACAGGGAAAGAGTATGGAAGAAGCGCTGGGAGAAGTACAGATGGTTGTGGAAGGAGTGACGGCGACCAAAGCGGCTCATGACCTTGCTGAAAAGCTGGGCGTCGTCATGCCGATTACGACGGAGATCTACGAAGTCCTCTATCGAGGCAAGGATGTGACCGCCTCGATCAAAAGTTTGATGAGCCGGGATAAGAAACATGAGACCGAAGAGCTCTGGAGCTTTCCTCAGCAGTGAGAGATTGTGGAAATCGTGAGGTAAAAGAAGGAAAAAGTGTTACATTTTAGTTACAAATACTTATAAATACAATAAAGAACTTCATATTCTGTCGAAAACATTGTAGAATGGAGGGGGTAATATATTTTAACGGAGAAATGCAAAAGTCTATGTCGGAGAATAGAGTGCAAGATGTAAAGACGAAAAAGAAACGAAAGAGGAAAAGCAGGTTTTCACCGGGGTGTGTTACTTTTCTCGTTGCACTGGGGCTTTTGATATATTTCTCTTCTCAGCTTTATGTCATACTGCGCTCTTCCTTAGTGAGAACTTATATACTGGATATCGGCGAGATTTCCAACACGATACCTAAGCAGATGCTGATTTTAAGGAAGGAAAATGTCCTCAGAGCACCCGCTTCCGGTTATATCTCCTACCACGCGGAGGAGGGAGAGCGGCTTCGCAAAGACGGCGTCGTCGGAAAGATCCAGAACGAAGCGCTTAAGGGAGACGAAAGCATCCATCTCCGCATCATCGACAGAAGAATTAACGAGCTTCGAGGTGGTGCGACCGTTCAAAATCCGGAGACCGAGATCGGCCGGATCGATCTGAGGATCGAGTTTTTGTTTTCAGAGATCCAAAACAGGATACGGGAAAAGGACTATGCTTATATTCCCTCTCTCAAGAACGAGCTTTTATCCCTTGTGGAAAGAAAAAAGCTCATTCAGGGAGCTTCTTCACTCGGGGATCTCAGTTTGGAAGATCTGCAGGCAAAAAAAGCGGAGATCGAAAACCGGGTTCACTCTGAAAAATTTTTCATTCGAACGCCTGAAGCGGGTATCCTGACCTTCTACCATGATGGAGAGGACGAGCGTTTCAATCTTCAGGGGCTGGCCGAGCTGAGCATCGATGAGATCGAGGAGTTCAAAGACCGCAATACCATCTCCCGCAGAGAGCAGGTGCAGGAGGGGGAGGTGGTCGCTTCCATCGTTGATAACCATCTGTGGTATTTTCTGACAGAAGTCACAAAGGAAGATATCCAGAAGATTGAACGAGGGAAGTCTCTGCGCTGTCTGATCGACTCGGAGACGGTCTATGCCGTCCTCAGGAGTTTCGACAAGGGAAAAGACGGAAAGTTTATCGGAGTCTTTGAAGCGGCGAGCGAAAACTTCGACTTTACAGGTCCGAGAAGGCATGAGATTCATATCGAGTACAGGAGGGTTTTGGGGCTTCGGATCAAAAAGAGATCGGTGGTCGAAAGAGACGGAAAACGAGGAATTTTTGTCGTCAGTGAAGTCGGAACAGCTCAGTTCAAAGAAATTCAGGAGATTTTGGGAGAGGATGAAGACTATATCGCCGTCGGATATGATCCTTACGATCTCAAGAAAGATTTAGTCATCGGTCTTTATGATGAAGTGATCGAATATCCGGAAGAGGTGGATGAAGGACAGAGGGTTCGATAGACTGTGTTGGAAAATCAGAGGCAGGTGGTGGATTATGGGAGAGATTGCAGGAAATATCGAAGAGATTCGAAGGAATATTGAAAATATCATGCGGGAATGCGGAAGAACCGATGAGATCACACTGATCGCAGTCAGCAAGACCGTCGGTGCAGAGGCTGTCATGGAGGCTGTGGACGCCGGCGTCACCGATCTTGGCGAAAACAAGGTGCAGGAGATTGAAAAAAAGTATCCGCAGATCTGCCGGCCGGTTCGATGGCATCTCATAGGAAGCCTGCAGACCAACAAAGTCAAATACATCATTGATAAAACGGTCCTCATTCATTCACTCGACAGGATTTCTCTTGCCGAGGAGATCGACAGGAGAGCGAAACAGAAGGGAATCATCGCAAACTGCCTCGTGCAGATCAATATCTCTCAGGAAGACTCCAAGCACGGCGTCGAGTATGAAGCGGCGGAATCTTTTGTCGAAGAAGTCCTCAGTCGGTATGAGAATATAAAGATAGAGGGACTCATGGGAATGGCTCCCTTCGAGCTGGATGCGGAAGATACAAGACCCTATTTCCGGAAGATGAAAGAACTCTTTGATCGTCTTTCGCAAAAAGAGCATCCGAGGCTGAGGATGCGACGTCTCTCGATGGGGATGTCGGGAGATTATGAAGTGGCTCTGCAGGAAGGCTCGAATATGATTCGGATAGGGACGTCCATATTTGGTCAGCGAAATTATTCTATATAAATTTTCAGTGAAAGAAAAAGGAATCAATAAGAGGAGGGAACACCTGTGGCAGAAAGTTTGTTTGGAAAGATGAAAAATTATTTGTTCGATCTGAGAGAAGATGAGAATGAGATGATCAATGAGGACGATTATGGTTATGAGGATGATTATATAGAGCCGGCTCCTTCCGGAAAATCACTGGCAAAAGTCGTCAATATTCATCCGGGGCTCAACGTGCAGATGAAGGTCTCTATTTTTGAGCCGGAGCGCTATGAGGAGTGCACGGTGATAGCAGATGCGCTAAAGAGCCGTAAGATCGTCATGGTCAACCTTGAAAAGATCAAAGATGTTCATGAAAATGACAAGATCAGATGTTTTCTCAATGGGATCAACTATGCAGTTGACGGATCCGCAAGCAATATTTCCCGTCATATCATGGTACTGGCGCCATCGAATGTTGAAATTGACGGAAATATGAAGAAAGAGCTGGAAAGCAAGAAGTCTTTCTCTTTCTAACAAAGGAGAGCTGACAATTGGTGATTATTGAACTCCTGAGGTATTTGATCCGTTTTATGCAGATTTTGATCACGATAAGGATCCTTGCATCCTGGCTGCCGAACATTGATCCGTATTCGAAGCCGATGCGTTTTCTTTATGATGTCACGGAACCGATTATGAAGCCGGTTCGCGATTTCATGAGGCGATATGTCAATACGGGACCGATTGATCTTTCTCCGCTGCTGGTATTCTTTCTGCTCCAGGCAGCTGATATCTATCTGTTGAGGCTTCTGTTATGAGCCGGATGAAGATTGACAAAGAGAGAGCGACAGCCCATATCCGTGATGATGAACTCAAGCTCGTCATGATCAAAAATCTCTCCAAAGCGGAATCGGCGCTGAGATCACATGGAGTCCGAACGACGGATTTCCTCAATCCTTACGAACGCAGAAATTTTATCGCAATCCTGCGAGGGGTGGACGGACTTTCTTTTCATGTCTGTTGCTACGAGGAATCGGCAGAGAGGATGCAGCTGCAGATCTGTCCCGAGTATGCGGATGTAAGCGAACTGCAGCCTCCGTATGCGATTTTGAGGATCAGGACTCGTTCCGGAGGGACTCTCTCCCATAGAGACTGTCTCGGAAGTTTGCTCGGACTTGGCATCAAGCGTGAAAAGACAGGCGATATCTATCTGCACGGTGACGGAGCTGATCTGGCAGTCGACCGAGATATCGCGGATTTTATCCTCATGAATCTGACCTTGGTCGGGAGAGAAAAAGTCGATCTCGAAGAAATTCGGGAAGGAGAGCTGAAAAAAGGCGAGGAAGAGTATGCGGAAAGGATCGTTTATTTGTCCTCACTGAGGGCGGATGCTCTCTTGGCAGAGGCTTATCATCTGTCAAGAGGCAAGGCGCAGGCTTTGATAGAGGGAGGGCGTTTTCGGGCAGATTACGAACCCATAACCTCTAATTCCAGAGAGATCCGGCCTCCGGCGCTTCTTTCTCTCAAAGGATATGGAAGAGCCTATTTTGATGAAGTACTGACCGAGACGAAAAAAGGACGCTTAAGAGCGAAGATAAGACAGATGAAATAAATCCCGAAATCACAAGACGACTGTGACAAAGGGATTTTTTTATTAGGGTATTTTTATTTGTATTCTAAGATATCCCCCGGCTGACAATTCAACTCTTTGCATATACTGGCCAAGGTTGAAAATCGGATACCTTTCGCTTTTCCTGTTTTTAATATTGACAGATTGGCTTCTGTTATACCGATTCTCTTTGCCAATTCTTTGGAAGTGATATCTCTGTCCTTCAATACTTTGTCCAAATTTACGATTATTTTATCCATGATTTATCAAATAATACTTTCGGAATCTTCTTGTAACAGTCTGCCTTTATTAAACAAAAGTGCTGCGCAGAAAGCGATTAAAGCAAAAACGATATTCACTAAATAATCTCCAAGGGACAAATCAAAAATTGCGCTGACATCAGTTATTTGCATATAATTGAAGAGTAATCGCGCCGAAATTTGGCAAGTGGTCAAAATAGCAATTGTAGACAAAATATCTTTGCAATAGTCTGAATTCTGTTTTGAAAAATACTCTTCTTTCTTGAGATTTTCTATTATTTTTTGAAATTTCCCCAATGAGACAGTCACACAAACCAGAATGATGAAAGCGTTAATACAAGCATACACAATCAATGGAAAAGAAATAGCACCATTGTCCGATATCACGATATTTTCGGATTCCAACATTTCTATTATCCTATATCTGAATACGGATGTCAAAACAATTCCAACAGCGATCACGACATCACAAAAATACAAAACATATCTTATTATTTTCGTGCATATGAGGGTTATTCCGAGAATAGATTTTTCCATAAGCTTCTCCTCCATGTCGTTTTAGATATTCGCTATTTATTCTTCCAATTGTCGATATGCCGTAAGAGTTCCAGTTCTTTTTCGGAGAGTTCCCATGTCAGAGGAGTTACGATAGGGACTCCCGTTAAGGTGATATAGGGATAATTCTCATATACATAAAGAGAGATCTTGCTTACCTGTGTCTGCGTCTTTTTTCTTTTGGTTGTAATTACATAGCGGTAGAGGATTTTTGCATCTTCCGGCAGTTCTTGATAATAGTCTTTGTAATTTTGTTCATCCATTTTTTCAGTGCTCATTCCAATAAGGTCAGAAAAGCGGTCTAATATTTTCTGTTCTTTAGTTTCTAAAATTTTTTCATTATCTGCATTATATATTTCAATGATATCTTCTCTTGAGAAGTCTTTCCGGTTTTTCAGAGTTTCCATGTCACAGGCAGATAAAGATAAAATGCTGATGATCAGAACTGTAAACCATCCAATTTTTTTGTACATTTGGCATCCTCCTCGAATCATATTATCGTAAAACAATAATCCATAAATTATTATAAAACGATAATTTCAATTTGTCAATAGAATACTTAAATGAATTTTTTACTGTATTTCTTTTTGCGTCGTAATCCTTTTCTTGATTGTAATCCGGAGTTTTTTCTTTTGCCTCTCGAATATGTTTTCCTTATCTCAAGGCCTATGATATAATCAGGGTATAGCTTTTGAAGATCCGATTAGGCTCGTTTATTTTTTAGTTCAGGAGGAGATCAGATGTTTACGAATCGTGAAATCGCCGGTGCAATGACGATCAAACTTGACGATTATTTGCCGGAGTATCCAAAGTTTGAACCTTTTACGAGAAGGGCTCCCAAGAGAGAAGCAAATCTTTCGAAGGAGGAGATGGAGCTTGCGCTTAAAAATGCGCTGCGCTATATTCCCGAGCAGCATCATGAGCAGATGGCGGAAGAATTTATGGAGGAGTTGCTGACCAAGGGGAGGATCTACGGTTACCGCTATCGTCCCGAAGGAGCCCTGCATGGGAAGCCCATCGACGAATATGAGGGCAACTGTATCGAAGGCAAGGCCTTTCAAGTGATGATCGACAACAATCTCTCCTTCGAGATCGCGCTCTATCCTTATGAGCTTGTCACCTACGGGGAGACCGGACAAGTCTGCCAGAACTGGATGCAGTACCGCCTGATCATGAAATATCTGCAGGCGCTGACGGATCAGCAGACCCTCGTCATCTATTCCGGACATCCGGTGGGACTCTTCCATTCCGGGCCTCAGGCGCCGAGAGTCATCATCACCAACGGCCTCATGATCGGGATGTTTGACAATCTGGAAAATTTCAACCGCGCCGCGGCGATGGGCGTCGCGAACTATGGTCAGATGACTGCGGGAGGCTGGATGTATATCGGGCCGCAGGGAATCGTGCACGGGACGTATAACACCCTGCTCAATGCGGGAAGACTCCGACTGGGCATTGCAGATGAGGGCAATCTTGCGGGCAAGCTCTTCGTCAGCTCAGGGCTCGGAGGAATGAGCGGCGCTCAGGGAAAAGCCTGCGTCATTGCAGGAGGTGTGGCGATCATTGCGGAAGTTGACGATTCGAGGATCGGCACCCGTTATGAGCAGGGCTGGGTCGACGACAGAGTGGAAAGTCCGAAAGAGGCCTTCGATCTCGCTCACCGCTATATGAGTGAGAAAAAAGCCAAGGCGATCGCCTTCCTCGGCAATATCGTCGATCTGCTGGACTATGCGGTACAACACCATATCGCGATTGATCTGCTCTCGGATCAGACTTCCTGCCATGAACCCTATACCGGAGGATACTGCCCCAGAGGCGTCAGTTTCGAAGAGAGGACTGAGCTGCTCGGCAAGGATACGGCGAAATTCCGTCAGCTCGTGGACAAGACGCTCAAGGAGCATTTTGAGCTGATTAAGATCCTGACCGAGAGAGGAACCTATTTCTTCGACTACGGGAACTCCTTCATGAAGGCGATCTTTGACGCGGGGGTCAAAGAGATTTCAAAAAACGGAGAAAACGACAGACATGGCTTTATCTGGCCCTCCTATGTGGAAGATATCCTCGGACCGAGGCTCTTCGACTTCGGATACGGCCCCTTCCGCTGGGTCTGCCTGAGCGGAAAAGATGAGGATCTGCGCAGGACCGACCGTGCCGCCATGGAAGTCATCGATCCGGACAGACGCTATCAGGACAGAGACAACTGGGTGTGGATCCGTGACGCGGAAAAGAACCGCATGGTCGTAGGGACCAAGGCTCGCATCCTCTACTCCGACGCGCTGGGAAGACGAGATATCGCCCTGCGTTTCAATCAGCTTGTGCGGGAAGGCGTTACGGGGCCGATCATGCTCGGCAGGGATCACCATGACACCGGGGGTACGGACTCCACCTTCCGAGAGACCTCCAATATCAAAGACGGAAGCAATATCATGGCGGATCAGGCGACACAGATCTTTGCCGGAAACGCGGCGCGAGGGATGAGTCTGATCGCCCTGCACAACGGAGGCGGCGTCGGCATCGGAAAATCGATCAACGGCGGTTTCGGCCTCGTGCTGGACGGCTCCGAGCGCATCGACGAGGTCATCAAGTCCGCAATGCCTTGGGATGTGATGGGAGGAGTCGCAAGACGATCTTGGGCGAGAAACGAAAATGCGATGGCAACCTGTATCGAATACAATCAGATCATGGAAGGTCAGGATCATATCACCCTGCCTTATGTTGCAAAAGACGAGATCATTGCGAAGGCGATGAAAAAAGCTGAGAAATAGAATCAGGCTGCCGTTCAGGGAGCAAAGGGGTTGACCTGAAAGCAAGTTTTTGAGAAAAGTCAGAAAATTAAAATGGCTGAACTTCAAGGTTTCATTTGTGGAGTTCAGCCATTTTTAGCTTTTTCAGGGCTTTTGAGTCAGCCTTTTTTTCAGAGCGGAGACAAAGCGGGCAAGCTTCGAAAGTCAGGAGACAAGGAGGATAACTATTTCATCAGCCTTCCCTTTGAGTCGGATCTTTCCATCCCTGTTGTCTACCATTCCGCATACTGTTGGGAATGGGAGGGAGCGGATCATAACGATTGCCGCCGTTGTTCCAAATCATCGCCACATCGCGAACGCTCAACCATACCATGCCGCGCTCTGTCACAAAAAAAGGATCGATTACACTGAATAACAGGCCGCACAAAAGAAAATACACAAGTATTCCGGAGAAGAGGAGAGCTCTCACCGCAAACAAAATCCCTCTTTCCTCGAAAGCAGAATTTGCTGAAGACGGACAGAAAAGGGAACTGTGCCGAAATGAATAAAAAACGGAAAAGTTTCGAAATTTGTCTGTATTGCGATTTATGGGAGGCAAATTTATCCATTAAGCGGTAGCGTAAATCAAGGAATACGGAGAAGGGATGTTGATTTGAAACATGACCGGGATTGATGATCGGCAGGGCTCTTGCGGGAATTATAAGTATCGAAACATGAATTTCGATTTTTCGGAAGAGGTCAAAAGCCCCTCTTGCTTTTTTCAGAAAAATGCTATACAATAGGAAAATATATTCCAAATCATAAGGTGTTGACAGGAAGAGTAATCTATCGAAGCTTTACAGAGAGTGCAGGAAGGTGAGAGCTGCATAAGAACGCGATGGATGAAAATCACCCTCGAGCTGAAACTCCGAAAAGAAGATGCTTTCAGGTGTTTCCGCAGTCCTGCGTTAAAGGGTCAATGAGAGGTTTCGGTCATTTCGGAACAAAAAGGGTGGTACCGCGGAAGAATTTCGTCCCTGCGAATTGGCAGGGACGTTTTTATTTTTTGTATTTTAGGAGGGAAGCATCGAATGAAATTTGAACAATTGGCAAGCGGCAGCGTCAAGGAGAACGAGCGGAAGCTGATCGATTTTTGGAAAGAGATCGACCTGCTTCATCAGAGCGTCGAATGTCGCAAAGATAAAGAATCTTTTGTCTTCTTTGAAGGTCCGCCGACTGCAAACGGACGCCCCGGTATCCATCATGTCATCTCCCGAACACTGAAGGATTCCGTCTGCCGCTATATGACGATGAGCGGATATCAGGTCAGGAGAAAGGCGGGCTGGGATACCCACGGACTGCCTGTCGAGCTGGAGGTGGAAAAGAGACTGGGCATCAAGTCCAAGCCGGAGATCGAGGCCTATGGGATCAAAGAGTTCAATGAAGCCTGCCGAAACTCGGTATTTGAATATGAGGGACTCTGGCGCACGATGACCGAGAGGATGGGCTATCTTCTCGATATGGACAATCCCTATATCACACTGGAAAACCCTTATATCGAATCGGTCTGGTGGATCCTCGACCGTTTCTTTAAGGAAAATTATATCTATGAGGGACACAAGATTCTTCCCTACTGTTCGCGCTGCGGAACGGGACTTGCTTCCCACGAGGTCGCTCAGGGATACAAAGAGGTCAAGACTAACACCCTGATCGCGAAATTCAAGCGCAAAGACAGAGAGAAGGAATATTTCCTCGCTTGGACGACGACGCCCTGGACGCTCGCCTCTAACGTTGCGCTGACGGTTTCGCCGACAGAGACCTATATCAAGGCGAAACAGGGAGATGCGTACTACTACGTCTCCAAGACTCTTGCTTCAAAGGTGCTGGGAGAGCATTATGAGGTCGTTGAAGAAATGCCCGGAACGGAGCTGGAATACATCGAGTATGAGCAGCTGATGCCCTTTGTCAAGGCGGAGAAGAAAGCTTTTTTCGTCGTGCTCGGAGACTTCGTCACCACGGAGGACGGTACCGGAATCGTCCATACGGCGCCGGCGTTCGGAGAAGATGACTACAATGTGGGAAGAAAGTATGACCTGCCCGTGCTTCAGCCCGTCGGTGAGGACGGAAAATATACGGATACGATCTGGAAGGGCCGCTTCGTTATGGAAGAAGGGCTCGATGTCGATATCATCAAATGGCTCGCCGCGGAAGACAAGATTTACAGCAAGGAGAAGATGGAGCACAACTATCCCCACTGCTGGAGATGCCAGACTCCGCTTCTCTACTATGCGAAGCCCAGCTACTATATCGAGATGACGAAGCTCAAGGATCAGCTCGTCGCAAACAACAACACCGTCGACTGGTTCCCGGATTTCGTCGGAGAAAAAAGATTCGGCAACTGGCTCGAGAATGTCAACGACTGGGCGATTTCCCGTTCGAGGTACTGGGGAACGCCGCTCAATATCTGGACCTGCGGTTGCGGACACAAGGAGAGCATCGGATCGATTGCGGAGCTTGTCGAAAAGTCGATCGAGCCGATTGATGAGACCATCGAGCTGCACAGACCTTATGTGGACGAAGTCCATATCCGCTGTCCGAAATGCGGAGAGAGTATGGAGCGGGTCAAGGACGTCATCGACTGCTGGTTCGATTCGGGAGCGATGCCCTTTGCGCAGCACCACTACCCCTTTGAAAACAAGGAGAACTTCGACGAGCTCTTCCCTGCGAATTTCATCTGCGAGGGCATCGATCAGACGAGAGGATGGTTTTATTCTCTGATGGCGATCTCGACCTTCGTCATGGGCCGGTCGCCGTACAAGAGCGTCCTCGTCAATGATCTGATCCTCGACAAAGAAGGCAAGAAGATGAGCAAGTCGAAAGGCAATACGGTGGATCCTTTTGAGATGTTCGACGTCTACGGAGCCGATGTCCTCCGATGGTATCTGCTCTATGTATCTCCTCCCTGGACGCCGACAAAATTCGATATCGAGTCGATGAAGGAAGTACAGAGCAAGTTTTTTGGAACCTTGAAAAATGTCTATAATTTCTTCTCACTTTACGCCAATACCGACGATATTGATCCGAAAGAGTTTTTCGTCCCTTATGCGGAGAGGAGCGAACTGGATCGCTGGATACTTTCCAAGTTCAATAATCTCAAGAAATATGTGGAAGAGGAACTCAAAGGCTTTGATATGACGAAGATCGTCCGCTCAATCCAGGATTTTGTCAACGAAGAGCTGTCCAACTGGTATATAAGGCGAAGCAGGCGAAGGTTCTGGGGCGGTGAGTTGACGCAGGATAAAAAATCTGTTTATAATACGACCTATGAGATTCTTGTGGGGATTTCTCAGATGGCCGCGCCGTTTGCGCCCTTCCTTTCGGAAGAGATGTACAAAAAACTGACCGGAGAGCTTTCGGTACACCTCAGCGACTATCCGAGAGCGGATATGTCACTGATCGACGGTGCCCTTGAGAAGAAAATGGATCTCGTCAAAGATCTTGTCACCCTCGGAAGAGCCTCCAGAGAGGCGGTGCGCATCAAGGTGCGTCAGCCGATTGCCAAGGCGATCATCGACAAGAACAACGAAGAGATCATGAAGGATCTGACGGGACTGATCGAAGAGGAACTCAATGTCAAGGAAGTCGTATTTTCCGACAGCATCCATGAATATATGAACTATACTCTCAAGCCGAACTTTGCGGCGCTCGGCAAGAAGCTGGGACCCAAGCTCAAGGAGTTTTCCGCTCAGCTTGCGGGATTGGATGCTGCGCAGGCCGTTCAGAAGCTTCAGGCGGGAGAAAATCTCACGGTCTCTCTTTCCGGTGAGGATTTCAGCTTCGGCAATGAGGAAGTGCTGACCAGTATCAGCCCGAAAGAAGGCTTTGATGTGGCGACGGACAACAATCTCTTCATCGTTCTCGATACGAATCTGACCCGGGAGCTGATCAATGAAGGCTATGCGAGGGAATTTATTTCGCGCGTGCAGCAGATGCGCAAGGCAAAGGGTCTTGAAATGATGGACAATATCGACGTCTATTTCCATTGCAAAGATGAGATCAGAGAGGCTGTCCGACTGCATGAGGACTATATCAAAGAGGAGACTCTGGCGAAAGAGATTCATTTTGCCGAAAAAGAAGAGATGGAGACGGATATGCTCAACGGTCACGAGACGAAGTTCACGATTGAAAAAAGATAAGAGAAGAAAAGATAAGGGCTGCCGAAATTTGGCAGCCCTGTAATTTTTATCGCTTTATTTTTTTAAGGATGTTCTCAAGCGTGGACTGAAGATCCGCCAGTCCGTCCTTGGTTTTCCCCAAGGTGAGAGTTCTGACGTCTTTCGCCTTGCCTGCAACCATCTCCATCTGACCGGAAGCATTTTCCATGAGATCACTTGCAGAGTGCTCAAGCTCCCTGAGAAGCTTGTCCGCTTTTTTTGTAAATTTCTTTTTCGTCTTTTTATATTTTTTGTTGAGATCCTTTGTGACCTTGTCAATCGGTTTTTGTTTTTTCTTGGAAATGAAATGACCGGCAACCAGGAGACCGGCGATGACGTCCGCTGCAAGAAGTCCTATGAGCACTTTCTTGAGATCGACTTCCTTTTTATGCGTTTTTTTCTTTGTTGTCGCATTCAGCTTCGTCGCGATTTTATTTTTAATTGCTCGTTTGCTATATTTCATCCAGCACCTCCAAAAAATTTCTTAGCTCATTTTTCAATTGATACCCATAATAGGAAGGGGTCACGCAGAAACTTCCGAGATTTTTCGGCCGAGAAGAAAGAAGAGATTATCTTCCAAGACTTCTTTTTCAAGAAAGAGAGGAAGTTTTTCCCCTTCACACTCCACATAATGGAGGGTGGTTCCCTCGGGACCGACGCCTTTTTGAAGCAGGACGGAAAAAGTGCAGAAAGATCTGTCCGTAAAGAGGGCACTTCCGTCTTCGTAAAAATACTGCAGATCGAAGTCGGAATGAAGGTTCAAAAAACGGAATCTTCCGGTCGATCCCTTGTGTGAGGCTTCATAGAGCAGAGTTCTCAGTTCTTTGCCGTCCAGAGTGAAGATATGGCTCCGATTGAACATCTTTTCCCGGATCTTTTCGTGCAGCAGAGGAAGATGAAGGACATCCTCGTAATTGTGCAGGAGGATGTTGTGAAGGATGGCAGGCCTCGGATCACGCAGATACTCTTTGTACAAGGCGAGGCTGTCTTTTCCGGTAATCGTGTCTTTTCTGCTGATGCCCAGCTGTTTTTCCACTTCCGTGAGGCGCAGGCTCTCCCATTTCCAGATGTTCTTGAGAGGTCGCAGCAAAACGAGCAGGTCCTGATGATCCTTCTTCGGCATTTCGAAAGAGAGGCCGCAGCGGCGGAAGGCCGCATCGAGAAAAGGAATGTCAAAGACGATGCCGTTGAAGCTCACGCTCTGTGAAAGACCGCGAATGTCGTCCATAAAAGCCTGCAGGATCTCTCTTTCCTCCTCGGGATCTTCTGCAAAATACTGTTTGATCCTGCCGCCGCTTTTCGTGAGGGAGCAAAGGCCGATCAGAATGATGCGGTGATTCTCTCTGCTCAGTCCCGTCGTCTCGATATCAAAATAAAAGCGCTCCTCGGAGCAGGAGGGAGGATTCTCCCAAGGATATTCTCTGACTATCATTTCCTCACCGTGCTTTCTAAAATAGTTACGTTCCTATTATAGCACTTTTCAGAGCTGCTGTGAATTGTCTGCATCGTTCTTTTTCTAATCTGTGCGCCATTTCCTATATTTATTATTTAATTGCTCTTCAATGTAGGACAGATCTTTTTCCCAATCTTCTTGGCTCGTATTTCCGTCGATATGTTTATCCAGAATCTCGGCAATTTCGGAAGCGAACTCAGGAGGCATCGATTTTGTAGGAATATGTATTCCATAATACTGATTTCCTGTTACTTGGATAGCAGGGTTAGATCCGGAGGAAAATTGGACCGACACTGCCCAAACGTCGTTTATGCTGAGGGAATCGAGAGATTTCTTAAAGTAATAGTTCACGGTCCTGATTCTTCTGCTGCGGCTCAGGACGCTTCCTTCCCGCTCACTGTGCGTGAAGATTAATCTTTGCCCCTCCTTGTCGATTTGAAGCGTCGTCTTTTCAGAGAGAGGGGCCGTGATGCTGAAAAGGAGGAAGACGATAAAGGCCAGCGCCAGACGGGTTCCCACCTGTGCACCCAAATGTTCGAGTTTGTCCGGAGTTCCTTCTGCTTTTTCAGTCTCGAAGGAACTCTCTGTCCCTTTCTCTGCAAAAGGCGTGTTTTCAGACTCCGGAGGATCTTCTTTCGGCGGCGGGGTCTGAAGTATGTCTTTTTCTTTCGTATCCAATGAATTCATAAAAACCTCCTCTCACAATCGCAGGACGACTGGGGAAAAATTTGAAAGAGATTCTTCTTCCGGTTATTGAGCTTTTTCCACCTGTCTATTCCGATTTACTCTGCCTATTTGACGGACTTTTAATACTATTACCTGTCTGAATTGTCATCTGAAAAAACGTCTGATTTGTCATTTTAATATAATGTTTACGGTGGCACTTCAATGAGGTTTTAGTATAATATACAGCGAGGATCTGCTCTGTATTCACTTGGCATCTTATGTACATTGTAGCAAAATCGAAAGAAGTTGTGAATAAGTCTTGTTTCGGGAACAGAAAGAAAATATGCCGACAGGTTACAATTTATTTATTCTATGGTATGATAAGAGATATCGTTTTTAGGAGGATGGCGATGGATGAATTTCAGCGCGGAGCGGTCAGTCACAAAACAGGAGCGGCTCTTGTCGTCGCAGGGCCCGGAAGCGGAAAGACGAGGGTGATCGCGGAAAGGCTGAGGTACTTGGTTTCGGATCAGAAGGTCTCGGCGAGAAGTATCGTCGCGCTCAGTTTTACGAGGGCGGCTTCGAAGGAGCTTAGGGATCGGAGCCTGCAGATGGACGGTTCGCTTTCGGAAGTTTTTTTCGGCACTTTTCACTCTTTTTTTCTCAGACTTCTCAGAGAGAGCGGATTTTATGACTATGACAATGTGATGGATGAATCGGAAAAAAACGCCGTAATCAGGGATATCGTTCGTGCGGAGCTCGGGATCTCCTCTGCTGCACCGGAGATTGTCGATATGCTGCGTCACGAGATTGCCAATGCCGATTCGGGAAGATCTGATCCTGCATCGAAGGCTTTCGTGCGGAGGGCTGCACAGCGATATCGGGAGTACAAAAATCTGCGGAAGAAGATCGACTTTGAGGATATTATTCGAGAGACAAAGAAGATTCTGGAAGAGGAAGCAGGTTTTTGCGCCTCTTTGCGGCAGAGATTCCGCTATTTTTTCGTCGACGAATATCAGGATATTGATGCTCTGCAGTTTGAATCCATCCGCCTCCTTCTCGGTCCGGAGAAGAATCTCTTTGCCGTCGGGGATGAAGATCAGTCGATCTACGGTTTTCGTGGAGCGGATCCTGTCTTTTTGACGGAGTTTGAGCGATATTTTGAGAAAGCTTCGATCTACAGACTGACACGAAGTTATCGCTGTCCGCAGCGGATCATGACTGCGGCGAACAGGCTGATCGCTCACAACAAGAAGCGAAGGCCGAAAGAAATGTTCTCGCAGATTGGAGAAGAAGGATCTGTCCGACTGATCTGCTGTAAAGATCAGCGGGAGCAGGCGGAGCGTATCCGCAGCAGGATCCTGCAGATCGGCAGACCGGAAGACTGTATGGTGATCTATCGCAGCCATATCGAGGCGCTGCCACTGATGCGCTCTCTTTCCGAAGCGAATATTCCTTTTGCGGCGAAGGACTTTCGCTTTGATCTGTTTCGACATTTCATATATCGAGATCTGCAGGCTTTTTTGAGGCTCATGCTGCGGTTTCAGGATCAGAAAGCCGATATGAGGCGGGAGGAGGATATTCGGGATATCAATCGGGTTCTGAATAAACCCCACCGGCGTCTGCTTCCGCTTTCCCCTGACCGCCCGAAAAGCTGTCGGGGACGCTTCGAAGAGGCCGTCAAAAGGAAAAAAATCGAAAAAACTCTCGTCCAAGATCTGATGCGGCTCGACAGAAGCTCTTTTACCGCCGCTGTGGAGGGCGTTCTGCTGAATGTCGGATATCGCCGGTATCTGGAAGGCTGCAGCCTTCTCTTCAATCTATCGATGGAGGTTTTCGAGGAGGTGCTGGAGGGGATTTGCGCTCTCGTGTCCGAGGGTGCGGACGCGGCAGCTGCGCTCTCTGAACTGGAAGAGTGCAGGCGGTTGGAGGAGAAAAAGCGGATAAAAACCCGAGAGGAGCAGTCCGTCCTTCTGGCGACCGCTCACGGAGCGAAAGGGCTCGAGCGGCAATATGTCTTCGTCCTCTCCCTCAATCAGGGTGTTTTTCCGCATATCAGGAATATGAGCGGAAATCGGAGCGGGGATCTGGAAGAAGAGAGAAGGCTGCTTTATGTGGCGATGACCCGAAGCAAATCGGAGCTTGAACTGTTTACGCTCTTGGATTCGAGACGGGGTGAAAGAAGTGTATTTCTGTCCGAGATCGGAATCGGAGAGACTGAACTTGCTGAAAAAAGTTTTTCAGGCATAAGATAGGGTAGTATAATAGTAGAAGCAATGCGGAGTCTGAACTAAGGAAAGGAAAAAAATCATGGCTAAAAAAGATAAACGAAAGGGCAAACAGAGGGAGAGTACGAGAAAAGCGCAGCCGAAAGCGAGTATTCAGGCGAATCCGCCTTTGAAAGAAAGTGCCGCTCCGAAAGAGAGCGACACGGAGATCAAGCTTCCGAGTTTCCTGGAGAAGCGAATGCAGGAGAGGGCGGCAGCCGAACAGAAACAGAAAGCAGTCCGGCCGAAAAAGCGGACGAGCCGTTCGGGCATGAAAGAAAACGACCTCACAAGAGTTCTTGCGATTGCGGTGTTGTTACTCGGAGTGTTGATTATTGGAGGATATCTGAGATATTTTTACAAGCTGCAGCCGCTGACGGAAGAAATTCCGGAGCAGGTCGGGGAAGAAGAGGTACAGATTACGATGCCCGTCGTCCCCTACAAGGCCTATTCGATCAAGAAGGCGGATCTGCTTGCGAAATTTGGAGACGGGATTCCGGGAGAAGGGACGAGTCAGGAGACCAAGTATGTCGAATATCAGCAAAACTGGTTCAACCTTGATGTGCCTGCAAGATATTTCTATGGGAAGGAGACCCGTGTGTATGAGACGATACTCTCCTATAAGGAGGAAGAGGCTCAGACTGTCTACGACAATATGAAAAAACGTTTCGGAGAGCCGATCTATGACAATTTCTTCAATGAGGAAGCGAAAAACAAGGAGACTTTCTGGATTGCGGATTCGATCAATATCTTCCTGCGGATGCGCAGCGGAAAGCCGGAAGTCGAGATGCATATGGCCTACTATGAGAATCCGAAGGAGCATGCTCTCGGAGACCGTCCGACAATCGTGCAGAGGATGAAGCTGGATCTGACCGGCGACGGAGAAGATGACGTCTTGATGTTGATCGGGACGAAGCCGGAGTATACAACTCCTGTATACAAAAATCTCTTCCTGCTCGTCGAGAGCAAGGAAGGGGACTTTTTCTCCGGTTTTCCGTTGGAGAGAGACGGCGGAGAGAGTCCTCAGCTCAAGAAAGTCGATGCCAACGGCGACGGAAAAGATGATTTTCTCGTGACCGCGGATCAAGGCGTCGTCATCAATTACAATGCCTTCGAGATCGAAGGAAAACAGATCAAAAATATCTACAGTTCCGATATCGACCCGCTTTTGGCAGGGGCGGAAAAAGGCGAAGAGAGCAAGGAAAAGGTGAAAAATTGAAAAAACAGACAATAGATAAATGCAGGCTGCTGCTCTTCGGGCTGTCTTCCAGATATCAGGGCGGGCAGGATTTCTTTGAAGAGATCGGTTTTCAGTTTTATTCTTCCGCGAAGGTCTTCGAGGGAAGGGTAAAGCGGAACGAAGCGGAAAGATTGGAGCTTGTTTTTCTCGGAGAGAAAAGAGAGCTTGATTTTTCCGGCTTTATCGACTTTATTGCGGAGGAATCTGTCAGGTATGATCGGCTGCAGCTGCGTTATGTCGAGCGCGGAAGCGTATTTTTGCTTGAAGCGGACGACAGGAAGGTTCTGACGAAAAACGAGGAGCAAAAATCTCCGGCAAAAGAGGATGAGATCCGGGGGAGGAGCAGTTATATCAAACCTTCCAAAGCTCAGCGCCTCCTGAAAGAGATCGGACTGATGTCCGAAGAAGGGAAGCTGAAGAACGACAAGATACGCAAATACCATCAGATCGACTATTTTGTCGAGGTGATCGATCCGATCCTGCAGCGATTCAAAGATCGGGAAAGCCTTACGATTCTGGATTCGGGCTGCGGTAAATCTTATCTGAGCTTCGTCCTGAATCACTATATCAGGGAAGTGTATCGAAAAAACTGCCATTTTATAGGAGTGGACAATAAAGAGAGCGTGATCACATCTTCCCGGGAGATGGCAAAGCGTCTCGGATACAGAAATATGGAATTTATCAATGAAGATCTGAGGCTCTATCAGCCGCAAAGACCCATTGATATGATCATCAGTCTGCATGCCTGCGATGTGGCGACGGATTATGCGATTGCACTGGGGCTGAGATGCCGCGCGGAGTCGATGGTCGTCGTGCCCTGCTGCCATAGGGAACTCAAAGAGCAGATCCGCTCTTTGCAGATGGCGCCGCTTTTGAAGCACGGCGTATTTAAGGCGAGATTCAACGACTGGCTGACCGACGCTCTGCGCACGCTCTTTATCGAGGCTCAGGGCTATGAGGTCAGTCCGCTGGAGTATATTTCCCCGCTGGACACGCCGAAGAATCTGATGATCCGCGCGGTCAGAACCCGTGATGAAGATCCCGCGGCGAAAGCGGAGTACGAGAAGATGAAGGAGATGTTTTCCGTCCGCCCGACGATGGAAAAATATCTCTACTGATATGAAGAGGCTTTCGGATGATCTGTCGGAAACTCCCGTTTCCAAGATCGGATCATTTCAGGGAGCGACAGGAGAAAACCGATGAAGGATCCTCATTTCAAAATTGCGGGCGTTTGATCGGACAAGAGTATATCGGATAGTGGAGGAAAGGAATGGAGAAAGTCAGCAAGTCTTTGAACATATGTGTCGATATCGACGGAACGATGACGGAGCCCTATTATTTTATGCCGTATTTCAACCAGTATTTTGGAAAGGATCTTCAGGATGAGGACTGTACGCAGGTCAGACTGGACAAGCTTTACGAAGTCAGTCGGGAAGAGATGATGGCTTTTTATGAAAAAGAAGGAGAGAGGATGCACAAGAACGCACCGATGCTTCCGATGGTCCGGGACGTCTTTGAAGAACTCGGGCAGAGCCATCGTCTCTATATCGTGACAGCCCGGCTCAAGGAGATGGAATATGTGACTTTGGAGTGGCTGGAGCATCATGAGATGCCGGGCGTCGAGGTTCATTCCCTCGGCAGCCATTACAAGGTGCAAAGGGCGAAAGATCTCGGCTGCGACGTCTTTATCGAAGACAATCCTCAGATCTCGATGGAACTTGCGGAATCCGGCATACAGGTGCTGCTGATGGACACAAATTACAACAAAGAGACGAAGCATGAAAATATCACGAGAGTACAAAACTGGGAGGATATTCGAAGGCATATCAAAAACATGGAATAGGAAGGAGGATGGAGATGATTGAAGTCAATATCGTGAACAATGGAGGGAAATTTGTTCTCTCAAGCAACAGAGTCAAAGAACATCTTGAAGATATGGCGGAAATCATAACCGTCAGCGATATCTCCGGTGTATCGGAGGAGAAGAATATCATGCTCTTTGACTGTAAACTCGACAATCTCGTCTTTAAGTTCAGTTATTTTGACGGCGTTTCCTATGAGGAAGCCGACGTCGGAGAAGAGTATTATCAAATGCTTTTGGATGAGATCGACGCCTATCTTGCAGGACTGACGGAAGAGATACAGTCTGAGCTGTCGATTCTCTACCATGTGGAAGACGTACGGCTGCAGCATAAGATCTATGACCTCAATGAGACTTTTTCGGATGTGAAGTTCATCATCGCAGTCTCCTTCCACAAGAAAAATTCGGACAGACTGCAGGAAGTTGCCGGAGCAGCAGCAAGGAGACAGGTGCTCGGACGGTCGCGGTACTTCAATTAATAATGCAGACTGCAGACAAACTTCAAAAATCATTCGCCGGCACGGATTCTCTTTCGGAAAAATCGGACTTGCTTGCCGGAAATCCAGGCCGAGCTCAAAACGGCGTCCTGCCGCTTTCGCTCTAAAATCAACGTCCTGCTGATTTTTCCGAAATTTTCGCGGCTCGCTCTTCTCGATTTTTTCACGAAAGTTCATCATCTTCCTCTCATGAATTTTGAAGTTTGTCCGCTTTGTCTTCATTCTGCAATTAATAATGTTCATTATCCGATATGAAATGTCTTTTGAAACTGCAGAATTTCACAAAGGAAAAGGAAACCGCTCTGTTTTCCTTTTTCTTCCATAGAGATCTGTGCGCAATATGGATCAGGCATTTAGATGAGCAGAGGAAAAGCCCGCTTTTTTTGGAAGCAGGCTTTTTTTTATCTTTTCAATCGTCTGTTGATATCCGTATGTCGGTCGTTGGACTGTTTGGTCCATTCCTTGAGGAGGTCTTCGAGATTGCTTGAGCTCTTCTCGTTTTCTCTTTTGTTGAATTCTCTCGGCTCAGGCGCCGGTTTTGGAGTCGCTTCCCTGATGGAAAGAGAGATCTTTCCTCCGGGATCCATGGAGAGGATCTTGACTTTGACCGTATCTCCTTCGTGCAGGACGTCGGACACATCTTTGATGTAGCCGTGAGAGATATGGGAGATATGTACCAATCCCTTCTTGTTGTCCGGGAGAGATACGAAAGCACCGAAAGGCTTGATCTGAAAAACCTTGCCCTCGACAATAGCACCTACTTCTAAACTGTTTGCCATAAACACACTCCTAATTTGAAAGATTGAGAATGTCCTTATTATAACATAGAAAGTCCCGAAAAAACAGAAAAAAAGAAATAAAAATGGAAATAAATTCGTCCTTGTATCTTCAGTCTTCGGCGATTGGAATCCAGAGTTCGTGATAGTCGTGTATTTTGTCCGGAAGATTGCGCAGAGAAAGGCTTCTCCACATGATCGGACCTGTGATTTCGTGATCGGATCGCATGATTTCATCACGCACCTTGAGGATGCTCTCGTAGTTTTGATTTGCATAGGATTCAACGACGGCATGGATGCAGCGGGAGGGACGGTACAGAAGAAAGCCCTGTTCCAAGAATCGTTGCTCCTGCTTCTCGTCGTCAATCATACTGATGATAGGCACAAATTCGTGCTTTATCTGATTGAAGCGGCAGAAGTCTCGTGATTGGAAGAGATGTTTTTCAATGAGAAAAGAAAGAATATGGTTGTGGTTGGGAGAGATCTCCTGAAATTGGCGGAAGACTTCAAAGATATCTTCGTTGACGATTTCTTTGTATATGATCGGAGGGCATGTTTCAACAAACATCCGGTCGCAGTATTTCAGGGCTTTTTCGAGGCAGAGTCTGTAATCTTTGATGACGCCGAGACAGTTTTGCATTTTTTCTATTTCTTCCCTGATTCTCTTTTCCTGATTTTTGACGATGGAGATCGAATCTTCCAGCGTGCTCTCATTGAGCATGAAATGGATGTCTTTCAGAGAGATCCTGAGCTGTTTGAGATTGATGACATAAAAAAGTGCGACGACGTCCTCGCGGGTGAAAAAACGATAGCCTCTTTCATTTTTGCGGGAAGAGACAATCCCCATATTTTCATAATAGCGCACGGTATCCCGAGAGACGCCGAGGTTTTTTGCGATCTCTCCGACAGTGTAATTTCTCTTCATGACAGGCTCCTTTCTGAAAACAAGATCCTTGCATGCTACTATCAGTGTATCAAGAATCTTCCAAAAGGCAAACTATAAAAAAGAAAATTTCCTGTCAATGGCTGAAAGAAAATGAGAATATTTTGAAAAATAAAAACAGAGTATTGACTATTGAGTTACTCAATAGTCTAAAATGACAAGTATATAGATCATCCTTTTGTGAACCGAGAGGAGGAGAGTTTGGTGAAGCTGTCAGACAGGATGTATGAAATGTCTTTTTCCGCCACGAGAAAACTCATTCCCTACGCGGAAAAGGCGAAGAGAGAGGGGAAGAGGATATATCATCTCAACATCGGTCAGCCGGACATTCCGACGCCTCAGAAGTTTTTTGAAGCGGTGGGGAATTTTCAGAGCAGGATCCTTGCTTATGGAGATTCGAACGGGGATAAGGCTCTGATCGATTCGATGAGGGGATATTATCGGGAAAAGGGAATTGATTTTGAAAAAGATGAGATTTTGGTGACAAACGGCGGCAGCGAAGCGCTGCGGTTCGCTCTTTTGGCAACCTGCAATCCGGGAGATGCTGTCTTGCTGCCGGAGCCTTTTTATACCGATTATTATGCACTGGCCAAAGAACTGAACCTACATATCATACCGCTGACGACAAGAGCTGAAAAAGGGTATCATTTGCCGGAAAAAGGAGAGATCCTCTCTTTGATCGGGGAAAGGACGAAGGCGATCCTGATCAATAATCCGAACAATCCGACGGGAACGGTATATACGCCCGATGAAATCGCGATGGTTGCGGAGATTGCCGGGGAGAGGGGACTCTACATCATCTCGGATGAGGTGTACCGCGAATTTGTCTATGGGGATACTCCGCTGAAAAGCTTCTCGGATTTTTCGAAGATCAGGGATCAGCTGATGATCGTCGACAGCATCTCCAAACGCTACAGTGCCTGTGGAGCGAGGATCGGCTGCATTGCTTCAAAGAACAGGGAAATGATCTACCATATGCAGAAGCTGTGTCAGGTACGCATCTGTCCGCCGACTCTCGAACAGATAGGAGCCGCGGAGCTTTATAAGATCGACGTCGCTTATCTCCGGGAAGTGAATGAAGATTACCGAAAAAGAAGGGACGTCGTCTTCGAAGCCCTTCAAAAGATGGAAGGCGTTGTTTGTGAAAAGCCGGAAGGAGCTTTCTATGTCGCAGCAAAGCTTCCGGTGGATAACGCAGAAAAGTTTATTATTTGGATGCTGGAAGACTTTGACGCCGATGGAGAGACGATCCTGCTTTCACCTTTGGAAGGGTTTTACGCCACGGAGGGATTGGGGGAGAGGGAAGTGCGCATCGCTTATGTGCTGAGGCCCGAGATCCTTCTGCACTGTATGCGGATTTTGAAACAAGCCCTTGATGCTTATCCGGGCAGACTGAGCTGAGGCATTGATTTTGAAAAATATACATAGAATGAAAGCAAAAGGGAGGAAAAGTTTATGAAGAAGATGTTTGCACTGCTGCTCACAGGTCTTATGGTATTCGGACTGGCTTCCTGCGAAGACAAAGCGGCTCCTTCCGGCGGCGGAGGAGAATCCTCCGGGGGCTCGGAGACCTATCTGATCCGGGTGGGTCATGTGCTCCCGACAAATCATCAGACCCATATCACTTTGGAAGAAGTGTTCAAGAAAGAAGTGGAAGAGAAATCCGGCGGAAAGATTACGGTTGAGATCTATCCGAACGCACAGCTCGGAGGGGATCGAAAACAGGTGGAAAGTGTTCAGATCGGCTCGCTGGAGATGTGTGTGCCCGCAGCTTCCGTCGTGACGGGTTTTGATTCGGACTGGGAGATCCTCGATATGCCTTACCTCTTTGCCGATAAGGAGACGGCTCTGCGCAATCTGGACGGAAAACTCGGAGATGCGCTCAACGAGCATCTGAAGGAAAAAGGGATCGTCAACCTCGGTTTCGGGGAAAACGGTCTGCGCCATGTCATCAACAATGTTCGGCCGATCAACAGTCTCGAGGATATGAAGGGGCTGAAGATAAGGACGATGGAGAGCCCGATGCAGGTCGAAGGATTCAAGGCGATGGGTTCCAGCCCGACGCCGATATCCTTCAGCGAGTTGTTTACGGCACTCCAGCAGAAGACGGTCGACGGAGCGGAATGCCCGATGAATATTCTCTACGCAAACAAACTCTATGAAGTGCAGAAATACATCTCCAAGACCGGACATATCTATCTGAGCTGTCCTTACCTGATGAATAAGACTTTTTACGAAGGACTTCCGGAGGATCTGCAGAAAGTGGTTGCAGATGCTGTGGATTCGACGGTGGCGGCGCAGAGAGCCGCTTTGGCTGAAGACGAGGTTACAAATACCAAGAAGATGGAGGATTACGGGATCGCGATCAATGAGCTTCCCGAAGAGGAACTGCAGAAGTTCAAAGACGCCATGAAGCCGGTGATGGAATCCTACGAAGCGAAGAGCGGAAGGACCTATTTAGATCTCATCGAGTAGCAAAGAGGAGAAAAGAAAGGATGAAGAGGGGAGGCTGCGGATCTATTTCCGACAGCCTTCCGCAAATACAATTTGAAAAATCGAATCAAAGTCTTTCGTTGAACTAAGATCTTATTTCTGTTTCCCGATGAACGAAAAGGAGGACTTATCTTGAAGATTCTGCATTTTTTGAACAAAAAGGGAGAAGAGGTCTTTTTGATCGGCATCATTTCCTGTTCCGTCGTCCTGCTTTTTTTGCAGGTGATCATGAGGTATGTGTTTAAAAATTCGATCTCCTGGAGCGAGGAGCTGGCAAGATATCTTTTCCTGTGGATGATCTGGGTCGGTGCCAGCATGGCGGCGAAGGAATCCCGTCATCTGAAAGCGGAGTTTCTTGAGAATCTCGTGTCGGAAAAGGTCATGAGGATCATATCGATCGCGGCTCTGATCCTGTGGCTCGCTTTCAGTCTATGGGTGACCTGTTCCTCATTTTTTCTGACAAGAGATATTTACAGAATGAATCAAAAATCTTCAGCGATGCAGATGCCGATGTTCATTCCCTATGCTTCCGTTCCGGCAGGTTGCGGCCTGATGTCGATTCGCCTCATACAGAATCTGCTTGCCGTCATCAAGCAAAGAAAGGAGTCTTAAGCTTATGGATGTTGCATTATTATTCATTTTGCTCGCAGTATTTATCACGATGACGGTTCCCATAGGAATTGCACTCGGTCTGGCGACGCTGATCATCATGCTCGCCATGTCCAATATCCCGCCGGTCATTATCGCACAGAACGCTTTTTCCGCTTTGGATTCATTTCCTCTGATGGCAATTCCCTTTTTCATCTTGGCGGGAAACATCATGGAGCATGGAGGCATCTCGAAAAGGCTGCTGAAATTTGCGGACAGTCTCGTCGGATTTATGACGGGAGGACTGTCGATTGTGACGACGCTGACCTGTATGCTCTTTGCGGCGATATCCGGTTCGGGACCTGCGACGGTATCGGCGATTGGGACTTTTATGATCCCGGCGATGGATGAAGAAGGTTATGATCCCGCCTTTGCAGCGGCGCTGACTTCCGCTGCGGGATCGATAGGGGTCATCATTCCCCCGAGCATTCCTTTTGTCATCTATGCGGTGGCTGTCGGAGGTTCGATCACCGATCTGTTTATCGCGGGGGTGATTCCGGGGATATTGATAGGACTGGCTCTGATCATCACAAGTTACTACATGGCAAAAAAATACGGCTGGAAAGGCAAAGGAAAGAAATTCGAGCTGAAAGCGGTTTGGATCAGTTTTCGGGAATCCTTCTGGGCTCTGCTGATGCCTGTCATTATTTTAGGAAGTATCTATAAGAGTATCGCGACTCCGACAGAGGCGGCGATTCTCGGTGTTGTTTACGCGATTATCATCGGAAAATTCGTCTATAAAGAACTGACGATGAAATTGCTTTATAAGGCAATTGCGGATACTGCGGTCATCAACGGAGCGACCTCATTCATGGTGGGGCTTTCCTCGTCTTTTGCCACCTATCTGACGATCGGGCAGGTGCCGGTGCGTGTTGCGCAGTCGATGACGGGCATATCGAACAATTTTGTCGTCATCATGCTTTTGATCCTGGTGTTTTTGCTGATCGTGGGTTGTTTTATCGACAATATCTCATCCTGTATCATTCTGGCGCCGATTTTTCTGCCGATTGTGACGCAGATGGGAATGAATCCCGTACATTTCGGGGTCGTGATGACGATGGCTCTCGCTATCGGTTTTGTCACCCCGCCCTACGGAGCCAATCTCTTCGTCGCCTCCGGAATCAGCGGAGTCTCGATAGAAAAGATATCCAAATGGATTCTGCCTCTGATATTCAGCATGATCATCGTGATGCTTCTCGTCGCTTTTGTCGAGCCGCTCTCGATGTTTTTGGTAAACAATGCCGCTCGCTGAGACCTTTCAGTGAGATGAGGGCGCAGGGCAGCGGAAAGGAGAATAGAGGAATGAAAATTGCAGTTTTTATGAAACAGGTTCCGGATATGCAGACCGTGAAATTTGACACGGTAAACCGAAAGATTGACCGCAGTTCTGCCGCAGCAGAGGTCAATCCCTACGATCTCAATGCGCTCGAGGCGGCCCTTGAGATATCGGAAACGACCGGTGCACAGGTCATCGCCGTCACGATGGGACCCGGATCCGGCAAGGAAGTGTTGATCGATGCGGTTGCAAGAGGCGCCGGAAGCGGTGTGCTGCTTTCGGACAGAGGGTTTGGCGGAGCGGACACCAAGGCGACCGCAATGACGCTGAAAGCCGCGGTGGAAAAGATCGGAGGATGCGATCTTCTGATCTGCGGAGAGAAGACGGTGGACGGAGATACAGGGCAGGTCGGCGCGGAACTTGCAGAGTTTTTGGGACTTCCCCATATTTCCTATGTGGAGAAGATCAAAGAGGTCTCTGATGTGCAGATCACTGTAGAGACGAATATTTTGGATGCTCTGTATGAAGTTAAAGCTTCTTACCCGGTTCTGCTTACGGTGACGAAGGACGTCAACATTCCGAGACTGCCTTCGATCAAGGGGAAGATGAAGGCGAAAAAGGCGGAGATTCCGATTTGGACACTGGAAGATCTTTCTCCATATGTTGCGGAGGAGGAAGTCGGAGTCAAAGGATCTCCGACCAGAGTACATAAAATCGAGGTGACGCCCCATATCTACAGGCAGTCAAAAATCGTCAGCCGAAAAGAAGAGATCGGGAGTTTTGTGGAAGCGATGTTTGAAGAACTCAGAGAAAAAAGAGTGATATAGGGAGGAAGGGGTCATGGAAAGACAAGCTTGCATCATGATTTTTACAGAGCAGAAAAAAGGAGCGATCCATCCCGTGGTCTTTGAGCTGATCGGAAAGGCAAGAGAGCTCTGCGCCTCCGCTGCGCACAGGATCGAGCTTGCGGTTCTCGGTTCACAGGATATGGATCTTGATCCTCTCTTCGGTTTCGGAGTTCATCGGATTCATCACATCATGGGAGAGCAGTTCGATCTTCCGGATGAAAGAGCCTATACTGCGGAACTTTTCAGGCTGATAGAGGAGGCGTCGCCGAGCGTCCTGCTTTTAGGCGCTACCGCCTTTGGCCGATCTCTTGCTCCGCGTCTCGCCGCGGCTCTAAAAACCGGACTCACCGCGGACTGCACCCAGCTGAAGATGGCGGAGGACGGAAGTCTTCTTCAGATTCGTCCCGCTTTCAGCGGAAATATCCTCGCACATATCAAGTGCGAGAGCCTCCCCCAAATGGCAACGGTTCGGTACAAGGAGTTTCCTCCGGCGGAAAAAGAGCAGTCACCCGCCTCCGAGATCCTGAAGTACGCGTCGAAGGATTACGAAAGTACCCTTTCTTACAGAGAGATCAGGAAAAATGACTTGGACATCACCGAGTATGAGGTGATCGTCTCAGGCGGGAAGGGAATAAAGCAGGCCTCGGATTTTGAGATGCTCAGAGAGCTCGCTTCTCTGATGGGGGGGCAGATCGGAGCGTCGAGAGCCGTCGTTGAAGAAGGTTATCTGCCCAAGGATTATCAGGTGGGATACAGCGGGCACAGAGTAAAACCCAAACTGTATATCGCCTGCGGGATTTCAGGAGCGCCCCAGCATATCGCCGGCATGAAGGATGCGGACGTCGTTCTGGCGATCAATTCCGATCCTTCTGCGCCGATATTCAATATCGCAGACTACGGGATTGTCGGAGATCTGTATCAGGTAGTGCCCATGCTGATTGAAAATTACAGAAAAATAAAGGAGAGATAGGGAGAGAGAGACATGGATGAACAAACAGTAAAAAAACTCCGGGAGATATGCGGGGAGAATTTCGTCATTGAAAAAAAAGAGAATGTCGCAGCATATCTCTACGATGAGACGGAATATCATATTCGTCCGAAGGCCAACGAGGACTGCGTCGTCGTCAAGCCCGGCTCTGAAGAGGAGATCTCCCGGATCCTGAAACTTGCGAACGAGAAAGGAAGGATTGTCATTCCGAGAGGAGGAGGGACGGGACTTTGCGGAGCGGCGATCCCGACACAGCCTTCGATCATCCTGTCCATGGAGCGTTTTAAGGAGATTGTCGAGCTTGATGAAGCCAATTCCTGTCTGACAGTGCAGGGAGGGGTGACCCTCGGAGAGATGAACGAATATCTTGCCAAGCACAGCAGATTGTACTTCCCCTGTCACCCCGGCGATGAGAGCGCACACATGGCGGGTCTCGCCGTTGAGAATGCGGGAGGAGCGAGAGCTGTTCGCCATGGAGTCATGCGCAATCATATTCGAGGGATGCGGATCGTCCTGCCCACAGGAGAGATCATCAAACTCGGCGGCAAACTCAGCAAAGACAACGCGGGCTACAGTATCATGCAGCTGATCATCGGAAGCGAGGGGACGCTCGGCGTCGTCACCGAAGTGACGCTGAAGATCTATCCGAAGGAAGAGCATACAGGAACGCTCCTGTTCTCTTTTGAGAGCATGAAGCAGGCGGTCGATTCCGTCGTCGAGATTCTCGGACTGGGGATCACGCCGCTGGCCGTCGAGTATATGGACAGAGATATCGCCCTGAGCGCAGCGGATCACCTCGGCATGAAATGGCCGGTGAGCAAAGGAAACGTCGATATCATCTATATTCTGTCTTCCGTGTCGGAAGATCTTCTGTATCGGGATGCAGAGGTGATCGAAGAGATCTGCTCAAAATACGGAGCTGTCGAGAGCGTGATCGCCGAGACGAGCGCAGAGCAGGAAAATATCCTCAAGATTCGAAGCAATACCTATACTTCCGTCAAGGAAACGATCATGGATACTCTGGATATCACGGTGCCGCCCGCCTTCATACCGGAGCTGATGGAAGAGTTCGGAAAGATCGCGGCAAAACATGGAGCCCTTATCAATACCGTCGGCCATATCGGGGACGGAAACGTCCACAACAATATCTATCTCGTCGACGGCAAGGTGCCCGAGTACTATGAAGAAATGAGAGAAGAGCTGTTCGCCTTCGCAGTGAAGAACGGAGGGACGATCACAGGGGAACACGGCATCGGAAAGACGAGAAAATCTTCGATGAAACTTCAGTTTTCGAAGGTCGAGCTTGAGCTGATGAGAAAAATCAAGGAGGTCTTCGATCCGAAGGGCATCCTCAATCCGGGGACGGCGATAGAGAGTTAGGTCTTTCTGTTTTTGGAAACGCGTTGATATCGGTGTTTCAGACATTGATTTTCCGAAAGGGCTTCCGTCTGAAAATATAAGAGCTTTATTATTATTGCATGATTTTCCCTACTATAGATGGGGGTGCATCCGAAGAGCCGAATCGTTCGGTTTAAGGTTTCCGGAAGGAACCTGAGGAGGCGCCCCGTTTTTTATTTTTCTCTTGCAAGAAAAGAAGATTTCCGTTATATTGTGTTAAAGAGAAAGCAAAGTACAGGGGGTAAGCGTATGAGAAGACCGATGATCGGAATATCCGCAAGTATGATGACAGATATGGAAGGAGGTTTTTTCGGCTGCAAGAAGACTTATGTCTACGATGAATATGTGCAGTCCGTGCTGCGGGGAGGGGGGATACCGATCATCCTGCCGATGATCGAAGATGCGGATGTGCTGAGGGCTCAGACGGAATGTATCGACGGACTTCTCCTGACAGGAGGCCACGACGTCAATCCGTTGCTCTTCGGAGAGGAGCCTCATCCGGACATTCAGGATGTGTTTCCGGAGCGTGACGAGTTTGATCGCCGTCTGATCGAATATATGACGCAGCAGAAAAAACCGATCCTCGGAATCTGCCGGGGCGAGCAGATACTCAATGCCGTTCACGGAGGTACGCTGTATCAGGATCTTTCCCATCGGGACAACACCTTTGTCAAACACAATCAGCAGCATAGTCCGGGAAAGCCTCTGCATACGGTAAAAATAGAGAAAGATTCGCGTCTGTATGGGATTCTCGGAGAGGAAGCGCTGATCAACAGCTTTCATCATCTGGCGGTCAAAGAGGTGGCTCCCGGTTTTCGAGCGACGGCCTTTGCGAAAGACGGTGTCATCGAAGCGGTCGAAAAGCAGGGAGAGCATTTTGTCGTGGGCGTGCAGTGGCATCCGGAGCTGCTCAGCCGTGAATACCCGTCGATGCAGAAGATCTTTGACGAGTTCATACGGGAAGCGACCGGGGTACGATAAGTTTAAGGAAAAGGAGAGATAAATTGCAGGAGACGATCAAACGCATCAATGAATTGGCAAAAATCGCCAAAGAGAGAAAGCTCAGTCCGGAGGAGTTTGTCGAAAGAGAAGGGCTTCGAAAAAAATACCTCTCTTTTGTACGGGGAACAACGGAGTCGATCTTGATGAATGCGACGGTGAGAGATCCGGAAGGCAAGGACGTCACGCCAAAAAAACTCAGAGAGGCACAGAAGAAGCAATGAGGACAGGAACCGCTCGATCTTCAAAATAGCGATTGACGAAGAGGCTTTTGTATGATAAGATAAGTACTTGTTAGGAATCCGCACATTCAGGGCTTAATTTTCTCAGGTTTTGCCGGAGGAAGCCTTGCGTGGCGAGACTTGAAAGAGGGAGGTGCCTTATGTACGCAATCGTAGAAACCGGCGGAAAGCAGTATATGGTGAAAGAAGGAGATACGCTTTTCGTTGAGAAGCTCAGTGCAGCGGAAGGAGACAGCATCAATCTCGGAAGAGTGGTTGCTCTTTCGAAAGACGGAGAGATCGTATCCGGAGCTGATGCGCAGTCTGCAACGGTAAGTGCAAAAGTTGTCGCTCACGGAAGAGCGAAGAAGATCATTGTCTTCAAATACAAGCCGAAAAAAGACTACAGAAGAAAACAGGGACACAGACAGCCGTATACAAAAGTGACCATCGAAAAGATCAACGGTTAATCCGGGATGATTCGAGTGATAATGAAAAAGTCCGGCGGCAAGCTTCGCGGCGTCCGTATCTTTGGGCATGCGAATGCGGCGGCTTACGGAGAGGATATTGTCTGCGCGGCGGTTTCCGTCCTCGGACAGACGATGCTTCTCGGCATAGCGGACCAGCTTGGACGGGAGATCCCCTATGAGATGAGCGAGGGAAAGCTCAGTTTTGACCTTCCCGAAGACCTCAAAGGTGAGGAGAGCATCCGTGCGGAGGCTCTGATGCAGACGCTCTGTCTCGGGATCGAAAATTTGCAGCAATCGTATCGAAAATATATCAAGATCACCAAAGAGGAGGTGTAGTGGATGTTCAGAATCAATTTGCAGCTGTTTGCAAGTAAGAAAGGGGTCGGCTCGTCAAAGAACGGTCGTGATTCCGTTGCAAAGAGACTCGGTGTCAAGAGATTTGACGGACAGGAAGTTCCGGCAGGCTCCATCCTCGTAAGACAGCGAGGAACGAAAATCCACCCGGGAAATAATGTCGGAAGAGGCGGAGATGATACGCTGTTCGCACTGATCGACGGAGTGGTAAAATTCGAAAGAAAAGATAAAAAAAGAAAGCAGGTAAGCATTTACCCTGCTGTATCAGAGTAATGAGAGTAGAGGGAGTGCATATGCACTCCCCTTTTTATCATTGTGAGGAGGTGAGCGGATGTTTATCGATCATGCGAGACTGTATGTCAAGGCGGGAAACGGCGGCAACGGAGCGGTGGCTTTTCGGAGAGAGATCTATGTGCCTGCGGGCGGTCCTGCGGGAGGAGACGGAGGAAGGGGAGGAAATATCATCATTGAGGCGGATTCCTCTCTGCGTACGCTGATGGATTTTCGCTATAAGAAAAAATATGCGGCTTCTGCCGGCGGAGACGGAAAAAGCTCAAATATGCACGGAAAAAACGGAGAGGATCTCGTGCTGAAAGTTCCTGTCGGCACCGTCGTCCGGGATGAGGAGAGCGGTCTGGTCATTGCCGATATGAAAACAGATAAAGAACGGGTTCTCATCGCCAAAGGAGGAAGAGGCGGCAAGGGAAATACTCATTTCAAGACTGCGGTGCGGCAGGCGCCGAGTTTTGCCAAGGCCGGCAAGGACGGAGAAGAGAAAACCATCCTGCTGGAACTGCGTTTGCTGGCTGATGTGGGACTCATCGGTTTTCCCAATGTCGGAAAATCCACTTTTCTCTCCGTCGTTTCCAAGGCGAGGCCGAAGATTGCCAACTATCATTTCACGACCCTGACGCCGAATCTCGGTGTCGCACAGCTCAGGAGCGGAGACAGCTTCGTGCTTGCGGACATCCCCGGGCTGATTGAGGGAGCCAGTGACGGAGTGGGACTGGGACATGAGTTTCTGCGCCATATCGAGAGAACGAAACTGCTGCTGCATATCATTGATATCTCAGGCAGCGAGGGGAGAGACCCCTATGAGGATTTTGTCAAGATCAACCGAGAGCTCGCTCTTTACAGTGAAAAGCTGGCGAAAAGGCCGCAGATCATCGCAGCGAATAAGGCGGATATCCTCGAAGATGAGGGCCTCTATGAAGACTTTTGCAGAAAAGTCGAGCAGGAGGGATATTCGGTATTTCGAATGTCCGCAGCAACTCATGAGGGCGTCGAAGCCATTTTGCAGGAGCTCTCCGCCCGTCTTCGCACACTCGAAGAGATCGAGCTCTTTGACGAATCGGAGATGTATTCCGACGAGCAGATGGCGATCCGCAATTCCGGGGAGATCGAGATCTACAAAGACGGAGAAATCTATGTCGTCGAGGGAAAAAGACTGGAAAAGCTCCTGTATTCCGTCGATTTTGAGGATATGGAGTCTATCCGCTATTTCCAGAACATCATGGAGAAGACCGGAGTTTTCAGACGCCTTCGGGAGATGGGGATACAGGACGGGGATACCGTTCGTCTTTACGAGATAGAATTTGACTTTTTTGATTGAGGAGGAGATGAATATGGGTAAGATAAAAAAGAGCGATCTGCTGAGGATGAACTTTCTTTCAGGACTTTCATTTTCGGCGGACAAAAAGCATCTGGCACTGTCCGTAAGCAGGGCGAAAGAAGACAAAAAAGGCTATGAGAGCAATATCCATCTCTACGACTTCGAAGAGAAGAGCTGGATACAGTATACGGGAAGCGGAAAAGACCGAAGGTTTTTCTGGGATATTGAAAAACCTTCTCTCTATATCATGGCGGACCGAGACGCGCAGGAAGAGGAAAAACGAAAAGAAGGGCATGAGAGGACGGCTTTTTACGAACTTCGTATGGGAAAAGGAGAGCCGGTCAAAAAATTTGTCATCCGGAAGAATGTCGGCAAGATAAGACAGATCAGCAGCGACCTTTTCCTCTTTACCGCATCGATCGGGCAGGATGAAAAAGAGCTCTTCAAGCTGGATGAAAAAGAGGCGGAACAAGAGCTCAAAGAGCGAAAAGAAGAAAAGGATTACGAGGCGATTGAGGAGATTCCTTTCTGGGGCAACGGAGAGGGCTTCACTCACAGCAGGATCACGAAGCTCTATCTCTACGATGCTTCCAAGGACAAGCTGAAGATCCTGTCCGACAAGCTGCCGGAAGGGATCACGGTCACGGATTTTGAACTGAACAGCGGCAGAGACCGTCTCGTCGTGCTTTATGACAGGATCCGGCCCAAGGCGGAGCTGACAAGCCATTTCCTCGTTTGGGATCTCAAATCCAAAGAGCTGATTTTTGACTATAAAGAAGAAAAATACGCCTTTGCCAAAGCTTTTCTCAAGGCGGACGGAAAGGTGCTGGCTCTCGGTTCCGAGATGAAAGACTACGGTCTCAATGAGAACATGCGGCTGCTCTGTTTTGATTTGGAAAAGGGCGAAGAACAGGAATGGATCGAGTATCAGGATACGAGTTTTTGGAATTCCGTGGGCTCCGATGTTCGCCTCTACGGAGGAGAGACGATCCGCTATATCGATGAAACTCTTTATTTTGTATCGACTAGGGGATACAGTTCCCATCTTTTTGCGGTCGGTGAGGACCGCAGCGTCAGGATCCTCATCGAAGGCAGCGGTTCGGTGGATGAATACGCGCTCGGAACAGAGGGAATCTATTATATCGGACTTCGGGAGATGCTTCCGCAGGAAGTCTATCTGAAAACGGCCAAGGCGCCTTCGGAAGAAAACCCCTACGGACGAATCAGCTCTTTCAACGCCTATTTCGCAGAGAAAAACCGCCTCGTCATCCCGCAGCATTTCACCGTGAAGGATCAGGAGGGCTATGAGATCGATGCCTGGCTGATGAGACCGCAGGAGATGAAAAAAGGAGAGAAATGCCCGCTGATCCTCGATATTCACGGGGGTCCCAAGACCGTCTACGGAGAGGTTTATTACCATGAGATGCAGTACTGGGCGTCGAAGGGCTATGCGGTCGTCTTCTGTAATCCGAGAGGATCGGACGGAAAGGGAAACGCTTTTGCGGATATCCGAGGGAAATATGGCGATGTGGACTACAAGAATCTCATGCAGGTCGTCGATGAAGCGGTCGCAAAGAACGATTTTATTGATGAGAACAATCTCTTCGTGACGGGAGGCTCTTACGGAGGCTTCATGACGAACTGGATCGTCGGACATACGGACAGATTCAAAGCTGCGGCAACTCAGCGCAGCATCGCCAACTGGATTTCGATGTACGGGACGACGGATATCGGCTATTATTTTGCCTCCGATCAGACGGCGGGGGATCCGTGGGAAGGTCATGAGGCGATGTGGACCCAGTCTCCGATGAAATATCTCGACCGGGCGGTGACACCGACTCTCGTCATTCATTCCGAGGAAGATTACCGCTGCTGGCTGCCGGAAGGTATCCAGATGTTCACAGCTCTCAAATACCACGGGGTCGAGTCCAGACTCGTCATCTTCAAGGGAGAGAACCATGAACTGACGAGAAGCGGACGTCCGGATCACAGACTTCGAAGCATGAAGGAGATCTTCGGCTGGTTCCGTCGTTTTTACAAGGAAGAAGGTCGAAGGAAGGACAGGCAGCCGGAGGATAAAAAAGACTGATGCGGCGGTCACTGCGAACAATGTAGTTCCGGGCTTTGACCATGAAAACAGATATTCAAATATAGAGGAAGAGGAGCTATCATTATGGGAAGGCAGGAAGAATTACGAAGTCAGAAAATAGGGACGCTGCTGCTGAAGTTTTCAATACCGGCAATGGTCGGCATGATCGTTACGGCTCTATACAATGTTGTGGATCGCGTCTTTGTAGGCAGACTCGGTTTTTTGGCGATGACGGGGATCGGTCTCAATCTTCCGATCATGACGATTCTTCTTGCCTTTTCGATGCTCGTCGGAATCGGAGCGGCCGCCAGAATCTCGATCCGTCTTGGAGAGGGAAAAAAAGAGGAGGCGGAAAAGGTGCTCGGTAATGCGCTGGTGCTCCTCATCGTCAATATGCTCCTTCTTTCTTCCCTGCTGATGCTGTTCCGGGAGAAGCTGCTCTATCTCTTTGGAGCGAGCCCTGACACAATCATTTATGCGAAAGAGTATATCACGATTATTCTGCTGGGAGCGATCTGTCAGTCCGTCGCCTTTGGGCTCAATCACTGCATGAGAGCGGAAGGACAACCCGGCAAGGCGATGATGACGCTGCTGATCGGCGCCATCCTCAATATGATACTGGATCCCCTGTTCATCTTCACCTTCCAAATGGGCATCCGCGGAGCGGCACTGGCGACGGTGCTTTCGCAGCTCGTTTCGATGCTTTGGGTGCTTTTGCATTTTCTCTCGCCTAAAAGCATGCTCAAACTGAGGAAGGAGAATTTTGCTCTGGACCAAAAAGTCGTTATCAGTATCCTGTCCATCGGAATGGCGCCTTTTGCGATCCAGGTGGCGGCGAGCGTCACGACGGTGATCGCCAACAAAGCCCTGCGTACCTACGGAGGCGATGTGGGGATCGGAGCGATGACAGTGATCAACTCCATTGCGGTCTTCATCGTCATGCCGATCTTCGGGATCAATCAGGGCGCGCAGCCGATTATCGGCTTCAACTACGGGGCGAAGCAATATGATCGAGTCAAAAAAACCCTTCGGCTCGCGATTCTCGGAGCCACCTGTATTTCGATAGGCGGATTCTTGCTTACCCGTTTTGCGACTCTGCCTATCGTGCGTTTTTTCAATAGGGATTCCGAACTGGTTGCAGTTGCCTCGCAGGGACTGAGGATTATATTTCTGATGATGCCGGTCGTCGGTTTTCAGATCGTCAGTTCCGGATATTTTCAGGCGATAGGAAAGGCTCATAAGGCCATGTTTCTCAGTGTACTCCGTCAGGTGACCCTGCTTGTGCCCCTGCTGCTGATTCTGCCGAATTTTTTCGGTCTGACGGGCATATGGATGTCCGGTGCGATTGCGGATATCGTCTCCGCCGTCATCACCGCGGGTTTCATTTATAAAGAGCTCAAGAGCCTCCGTGCGATGGATGAAGAAGAGGGTATCCTCGGCGAAGAACCCGACTCTCATCTCAGCTCGGCGCCTTAAGGAGGTTTTCTTTACAATATCCCGATCTATCGGTATAATTTTATTAGAGGAAGCAGATTGATGTGAAGAGACAGAGGGTTGGAACTACAGGAGGTTGTTGCAGTCAGTATCTTCCAAGTCAAAATGAGCCGGCTGATCGAATGAAAGACGCCGTCATGATCTGCAAGGAGTGTGGAGCCCATGTCATATGAGAGATATAAGGCCATCATCAAGGAACTGATACTTCTTGATGATATTCTGATGAGAAAGGTGTTTGAAAGTACGGAATGTACCCGTCTGTTGATTCGCATCATTTTAGGACAGGAAGATTTAGAGATCGAGAGCCTTCGGATTCAACCAGATTACAAAAATCTGCAGGGTCGTTCTCTGATTATGGATATTGTCGCTCAGGACGAGCAGGGAAATCAGTATAATATCGAGGTACAGAGAGATCGTTATGGAGCTTCCCCGAAGAGAGCGAGATATCATAGCGGATTGCTGGATATGAATACAAGCAGACCGTCATCTGATTTGGATGAACTTCCGAAAAATTATGTCATCTTCATCACAGAAAATGATGTTTTGGGATACGGATATCAACTATATCATATCGAGCGAGTGATTCGAGAGAATGGCGAGTCGTTTCCGGATGAATCGTATATTCTCTATCTGAATACAGAAAAAGAAGATGGCAGTGCACTTGGAAAACTGATCCACGATCTCCGGTGTAAAGATCCGGATAAGATGTATTACAGGGAATTTAGAGAGCGTACAGGATACTTCAAACATGAGGAGAAGGGGGAGATGAGCATGTGTGAAGCGATGCGTGACCTGATTCAGGAAGAGAGAATGGAAGGAATGATCGAAGGTCAGATTCGGGGGATGAAAGAA